>NZ_JAGGPQ010000009.1:0-160042 GCF_018613675.1 Arthrobacter sp. ISL-85
GGGATCAGATCCCGCCGCGCCGCCCACAATCCAAACAGCCACGGACTACACCAAAGCCGGCGCTGCGGGACCGCCCGGCGATAATGGACCGATCCCGGACGCGGCCAAAGCCCCGCGCCCCCCACCTCATATCGTCTAGGCCCACCGGCTAATCAGGGGCGGCGTCAATCGCATGGCCCCGCCAGCCCCTTTGTCTTGGGTTGGGCAAAACGAGCTTGGTGCTCGCCCAGCGGCGGCTTACGGCCTGTCCTGATTGGAAGATGGTGAGCCTCCCTCGGCGAAACGATCCCATCACTTTGAGTTCACCCTGTCTGCCGGCGGCACATGTGGTACCTGGGCAGGGTCGCAAGAGTTTTCATCAGCTGGTCAGCTGCGAAGGGCGGGGCGCACTCTTTTCGTAATAGGTGCTGCTCTGGCGCCCAGGGCGGAGCCCAGGATGACGTCGGAGGGCCAGTGCGCGGCGTACCGCCTTGTCACAGTTCCGCAGATCTTCGACGGGACACCTTTGGTGCCGGGCCACGTCTACCGTTCACGGCCGGAACGCAAGCAGCGGAGGACCGCTGCCCGATCCCGGCACCCTAACTCACGACCATCTGCCAGCATGTCCGTCGGCTGCCTACTCCAGGACCCGCCCCGCGCCGAGTTCCGTGTGGGCCATCTCGCAGACGTCGAACCGGCCGCGTGACTTGCTGATGATGATCTTTGTGTAGGCATCGAGCCCGTACCGGCCCATCGCGCTGTAGAGCGCCTCGCAAACCAGGGCGCGGATCCAGGCGTGCTCGGGCCCTGGGGTGATGGATGGTTCCCGGCCCAGGTCGATGAGCCGTGCCACTTTCGGGCAGGCCGTTGATATGTGGATGCTCAGCTCGCCCTCGTCGTCCTTCCAGACGTCCACGGCCGCGGACGGGGTGTGGACCTCGATGTGGGCGAGCGGAATCGACGCCCTACAACTACCGCCCGCGCTGGAGAGGGGCTATGGTCTCGTCATGAAGCCGCTCATCCTCCTCGATATCAATGGCGTACTCAACCCGAAGGTCCAGCCAGAGGACAGCTCCGATGCTCCCAATCCCCATCTTTCCGACCTGAAGGCCGCCCTGGTGCTTCGGCTCGCCACCAAAGGCAGGATTGCCTGGGTTTCGACATCGGCTGATGATTTCGTCGACAGCCTCGAACAGCAACTTGAGCTCGAGCCGAAACCGCTTCGGGTGCCCATAACGCCCGAGCCGGACGATGAGGACCAGCAGACGCCGAAGCTGGGGTCCGTCGTCAGGTGGTTGGCCAAGATGGAAGCCGAAGGGGACACGGACTGGGACGGCATTGTGTGGATAGACGATGCCTTAGGGCAGGACGTGCACGACTGGGCCCACCAGTACCACCACCCCGTCCTGCTGGAGAAGCCGGAGCCGGAAGACGGCCTGACCGAAGCCCACGTTGTGGCGGTGCAGGTTTTCATCAACGGCGAGGACCGAAACCCCGCCCCCTGACGTCGATGCCGCCGCCGGGGCGTTGTCTTGGACGGCCAGACCGGTACACTGGCAATTCGAAAGATGCAGGGCTAGTAGGAAATGAAAGCCACGAGCTCTCCTACCCGCTCTTCCGGGTAGTTCCGGGCGACGTCGGCCTGGGTGAGGATACCGACCAGGTCATGGCCGTCGATGACCGGCAACCTGCGAACCTGGTGATCCTTCATCGTCCTGATCGCTTCGTCGATCGAATCATCTGCGCCGATCGTCACCGGCTTACCTTGCCCGAAATCACCGGCCACGGCTGCCCGGGGGTCTCCTCCTTCGGCGAAGCATTTGATGACGATGTCACGGTCAGTAATCATGCCTTTGAGCCGGTTGTCCTCCCCGCAGATGGGCAATGCACCGACGTCAAGCTCCTTCATTTTCCGGGCAGCCGCTTCGAGGGTGTCATGTTCACCAATGCACTCAACGCCGCCGGTCATGATGTCACGGACTGTAGGCATGGCGCTCTCCTGATGTTGGTAGTTCCGGTATTTAAGTCGCATCCGGGCGTGCCGGTGTCCTGTCACGCCAGGCGCATTGCGGTCACAAATTAAAGGTAGGGACGCGCATTATCAGTGTCCAGAGCGAAATCAATACTTGCTGACCCGGGAAAGCGGACGCGCTGCAATTGGCAGCCCGCCGGCCGCCGTCCTGCTTTGAGGTGAGGAAGTGTCTCTGGACCCGCCGCCGTGAAGCGGCCAGGTTTGTCATCTTTTGGCGCGGCTGTTTCCAATAAGGGGCATGAACTACTACAGCCCGGCGGCGCAGGAGCGGGCCAAGACGCCGCATACGACGCGCTGGAAAGGGTGCTTGCCGGCATGTTCGAACCACTGAGTCGACAGGCCCTGACAGCCCGGTGGAACCAGGCCGTTGAGACCATGGCCAAACACCTTGAAGCACAGGACGACGGTACAGAGTAAGCAGCAGGATGCCAGAGAGCAGCCTTTAGGCGGCTGCGCACCTGGCTCTGTCAGTCATTTTTGCCCTTACCCTTGCCCTCGTTGCCTTTGCTGTGGTCAGCGGGTACCGGGGCCGCGGGGGCAGGGACAGGAACGATGGGCGCCGGAGCCGGTACTACGGGGGCGGCTTCTTGCGGTGTGGCTGCAGCTTCTGTTTCTGCTTCGGCTTCTGCTGCCGCAGCTTCAGCCGCTTTCGCCGCAGCCGTCTGTGCCTCGGTGAGGTCACTCCTGACATCGGCGATGATGGTGGAGATGCTCCGTTTGCGCTGCTCTGAAACCTCGCCCTCGCGGGCACTCGTTGCCAAGTCTGCTTCCAGTACGTCAAGAGATTTCAGTGCAGCAGCGGGATCATTGGCGGCGGCTGCCTGGCTCACGCTCAGGACGCGACTCTGAAGCTGGCTGGCGGCGTTCCGCTGTAAGCCCGTCTCTGCCGGCGCGCAGCCGGTAAGAAGCAGCGCCAGCATGATGACCGCTATGAAAGAGGCTGAGACTCTCGCGCCAGGACCGGCGCCCTTGGACGGGATCAGGGTCATGCTTCCACGTCCTTTTGTTGAGTTGTTGGGCGGTCAGGCAGTGGTTCCTTCACCACGTCTTGGGGGACTGCGTCACCACTTTAATTCTATGGTCGGGCCGCCCTACGTTCCCTAGAAGCAGCGGTTGTGCTCGGTCCACGTTGCCGGGGGATCCGCTCCCGCCGGTCGGCCCCAGCACGGGTGCTTCCGGCCACAAACGCTCCCGCATGACCAAAGGCTCCGACACGCGATACCTTTTCGTGCTGCCGCTTGCCCAGTACCATCCGTGTCCACCCTGAGCATGACTGTGGTGTGGCCGGCGCGGCCGTGGCCCGCGCCGGCCCGGACCGGCTCGGGCTCTGGGTCGAGGGAGCCTTCTATGTGCACGACCTCCTGGCTGGCCGAAGGGGCCGATTGTGGTGACCATGACTCCGGCGATGTTTCATCCGGTCAGGACCAGCCAGGGAAAGACGGCACGCAACCCGGCTGCGTCCGGAATGCAGGGCGTATGACGGCGGCATCCTCCGTCCGTCGTACGTTTCGCGTTGTTTTGGCTACGGCCGTGCGTTGTACAGGTCTGCTGCTGAGCGAATGAAGTCGCAGTCCTCGGGTGCCAGAATGCTTTCGCCGTGACGGTCCTGTTGAAGCTGGGTTCCGGTGGCCTTCTCGATGGCGGCCACGACGGCTCGGGGAAGGGTTTTGCATCCCGGATTACTTACGAACCATTGCCGTGTTTCCGGCTCGAGCTGGTCCCACAACTTTTCAATGCCCATCACGGATACCCCCTTGTCATTCCTGGCTGGAGAAAAATAATGCAAGGGCGGAGGGGACGGGGGACCACGCTGTCCCCTCCGCGTCCAAGGCCGCACCACAAGCCCCCCAGCCAGTGCACATTGTCGTCACGTGGTGCGGCGTCTTCTCCCTTGACGGGCGGAGAAGATGCTTCAAACTGGACCAAAACGCCTTTCCGTCAAGTCGTCATCTAGAGTGTGATGCACGTCATGCGGGAGGTCAAGGCGTCCTGCGAAAAGCTGCTCGTGCCGGGGACCGGCGCAGCCTCATGTGCACACAGGGACGAGGCCGTCTCGTCTCAGAACGTGAACACACTTTTGATTCGAGAAGGCGGATGGAGATGCGAGTTTTTGTAGCAGGTGGCACTGGGCTTCTTGGGCGGCGCGTGGTGCAGATACTGGTTGCCAGAGGGCACCAGGTGTATGCGACCACTACAGGGCCAGCCAAGCTGGAATTGTTGGCGAAGCTCGGGGCAGGGCCGGTAGTGATGAACGGGCTGGATGCAGAGTCGGTCCGAAAAGCAGTGGCCGCAGCCCGCCCCGACACGATCGTCCACCAACTGACCGCCCTGGCAGGCAAGCCAGATATGAAGCACATGGACCGGTGGTTCGCCACGACCAACCGACTGCGTACTGAGGGAACGGACCACCTCCTGGCCGCCGCCGAACTGACAGGTGTTTCCCACTTCGTTGCTCAGAGTTATGGGAGCTGGAACGGAACGCGTCAGGGTGGATGGGTGAAGAGCGAGGATGACTCACTGGATGCCATGGCGGGGACGGCGGCACAGCCAGTGATGGCGGCCGTCCGCCATGTCGAGAAAGCAGTCCACGAAACGGGCGGTGCTGCCCTGCGGTATGGCTGGCTCTACGGGCCGGGTGCTATCGATGCCTTGGTCGATCCGGTGCGCAAGCGACGATTCCCGGTCATCGGGGGAGGGGCCGGTTACACATCGTGGGTGCACCTCGACGATGCAGCAAGTGCCACCGTACTGGCTGTGGAGAAGAAGACAACGGGCGTTTTCAACATCGTTGACGACGAGCCGGCGCCCGCCAGCGAGTGGCTCCCACATCTTGCGGCCTGTGCCGGCGCCAAACCGCCGAGGAATGTACCAGCATGGGTGGCCCGGCCACTGGCCGGCGATGTGCCGGTAATTATGATGACGGAGGGACGCGGCTTCTCCAACGTCAAAGCCAAACAGGAGCTCGGCTGGGAGCTGCGCCACCCCACGTGGCGTCAGGGGTTCGAGGAAGTACTGGCGTGAAGCCAAGGGACACCCCGGAAGAGCTTCCGTCGCTGCTGTTCGCGGCCGCCTACCGGACCCTTGATGTGCTTGAATCAAGATTCTGGTCCAACGGAACGACCGGGAGGTCACGCGGCGGGTTGACACATATGGCTGTCCTGGTGAATCCGCGCTTCTCCCCGTCCCCGCTCCAGGAGCACATGGATGTGGTGATCCCGTGATCGGCGCAAGCTGGGGGGTCACGCAGACCGAGATCGAGCGGGACTATCCTTGCGATCACTATGCGCCCGTCAACACGATCGAACTCTGGCGGGGTATCACCGTGAATGCCCCACCTGCTGTGGTGTGGCGCCGGCTGCGCCAGCTGCAGCTGGCGCCGTACTCCTACGACTGGCTGGACAACTTGGGGCATCGATCACCCCGCCAACTCCGGACACTTCCAGACCACAAGCCCGGAGAAAGATTCTCCTGTGTGGCCGGGCGGTTTAAAGTCGGGCGCGTGCTGGGGGTGCTCCCCGGCGAGCACCTCACGGTCCGAATTATGGGGGCGACGATGTCCTATGTTTTAACGCCCGAGGACTCTTCGACCCGCCTGCTGCTGAAGATCCTCCTGGATCGGGCTCATCGGTACGCGATTCCCTTGGCCATCGGTGACTTGCCCATGGCCCGCCGTCAGCTGAAGAACCTCAAGCGATTGGCAGAGGCGGACCACATCAACTCCGCACGCTGACAGCCAGCTCCAGGCGGGTGGTGCAGCGTCTGCTGGAGCCGAACCCAACACAGCGGCATGCACTTTGACGTCCCAAGGGTAAGGCGGTCTCCGAAGAAGACACCCGGTTCAACACCCATACACCTCTAAAGTCGAAAGCTGTGGAGACAGCGAACCCATGGGCCCTGAGATCCGGTGTCGAACTACGAACAGCAAAGGGGTGGCAGCACCTATGGAAATGGCGATCATTGGCGGGGGTTTCTCGGCCAAAGCAATTAAGCAGGCGCTCAACGAGTACGGTGTGACCCCGACGCTGCACTCGCGCTCGACAGGGTTCGATGTCCTGCAAGATGACGCCATCTCTCGCTAAGGCATGCCGAAGAGACCGCTCACTTCACGACACGACCTCAGGGGCCATGAAGGTCAACCGGGGCACGGTGACACTGAACCGGCGTTTGCGGGCCGAGTAGGGCCGCGCCATCAGGACGATCCACGCCTGCTCACTCTGTTCTTCGGAAAGGCCCGGACGTATCCTGATCCCGGCGTCCCCGGGTATCCGGGCCCTGCCGTGGCCTCACAAGGAGCAGCCCATGACTATTCCTCCGTTCCCTCAACCGGATCCATTCCCCCCGGATCCTGGCCCGGTCGGGCCTGGTTCTCCGGACCCGACCCCTCCACCGCCAGATCCGTATCCCGAACCCGGGCCGCTGCCCGGTCCTGACCCAGGGCCGGTCCCGCCGCATCCTGATCACACCCGCAGTTCAACAATCCCCGTACCCGGAACTGGTTAAAGAAAATGCCTTTCGGCGGGAGGAGGCTAAATGGAAAGCGGGCCTGAGACCGGACCGGCGCAGATCGTGCCCCGTACGGGGGAGGTGGAGTCGCTGGCGGTGAGGGTGCAGGCCTCCAGTACCCGTCCGGCTGACTGGGGCCGGGCGTTGGCCCAGGCAGTGAGCCTGCTGATCGATCAGGTCACGGCCCTGACAGGTTCTGACCCCACCCGTGCCCCGGAGGGCCTGGATCTGTCCCTGCATGTCACCGCGCTGCCCGCGGGCGAGGAAATCACGGTGACCTGGAATGGCTGAACCGAGTCACGATGGCGCCCACGATCAGCATCACCAGGGAAAAGCTTGGACCGACCGATCCAGCCGGCCGTGTCACAGATCAGCGGCGTCCTCGCCGGGCAGGTCGCGGGGAGCGCTATAGGCCAGGTATCAAGCGTCTTGGGAAATAAGCCCACACCGGGTTACACCGTGAAGGTGTTCGGAGTAGTTTGGATAGTCACCGGGGGCGAGGGTACCCCGGCTGTCCGGCTCCTGTTGTTCCTCCTAGGGGATGTCATGGCTGAGAAAACCATCAGCACGCCACCGACAAGCCAGAACCGGCCGATCCATCTGGCCACGGCCCTGATCAGCGGCGTCCTCGCCGGGCAGGTTTTTGAACAGTTGTGGAAGCAGACCGCACCCCGGGGCCGGGACGAAACCGAAGCTTTCTCGAGGGGCGGCGGGTTCAAAGAGATCGTTATCGGCGCCGCCGTTCAGGGCGCTATGTTCGCCGTGATCAAGACGGTCCTGGACCGGACGGCACCCGCGGCTCTTCGAGGCCTGGACCGGAGCGCGGCGAGGGGATTGACAGCCGGGACGACCCGTTAGGAGGGCTGCCGTGCCGGCTTTTCCGCCACATACCAGAATCCAGTATTGAAAATTCTAGGAGCGAACCATGATCAGCAATGAACATATCGATGCCCTTCTCGACGGCAGGGGAGACGTGCTGGGTACCGGCGGGGAGAAGATCGGCGCGGTGGGGCAGGTTTACTCGGACGATGACACGGGCCAGCCGAAATGGGTCACCGTGAAGACGGGCCTGTTCGGCACGCGGGAGTCCTTCGTGCCGCTTGAAGGTGCCCGGATGCAGGGCGAGGATCTCGTCGTGGCTTACAGCAAGGACCAGGTAAAGGACGCCCCTGGTGTTGACCCGGACGGGCATCTGGACCCGGCCGAGGAAGACCGGCTCTACCAGCACTACCGGCTCGGCGGCGGCCAGCGCACCTATACCGACGCAACGACCGACACCCGTGACGAGACCACCGGCACCGGCAGGGACACGGCCGGAGGCACTACCGATGATGCGATGACCCGGTCGGAGGAGCGCCTGAATGTGGGAACCGAGAAACAACAGGCGGGCGCGGCGCGGCTGCGTAAATACATCACGACCGAAAATGTCACCCAGACCGTTCCGGTCCAACGTGAGGAAGCGAGGATCGAACGGGAGCCGATCACCGACGCCAACCGCGACGAGGCCCTGTCCGGGCCGGACCTCACCGAAAGCGAACACGAGGTGACCCTGCACGAGGAACGCCCTGTCGTGGAGAAAGAAACTGTCCCCGTCGAACGAGTCCGCCTGAACAAGGAAACCGTCACCGGTGAAGAAACTCTCGACGAGGAAGTCCGCAAGGAACAGATCGACACCGAAGGCACCGACGACACCCGCCGCTAACCGATACCCCAGACAGGGAAAGGGGCCCGGCCGGCACCACTGGGCTCCTCCTTCAGCGCTGACCATTACCGGGAGCGACTACCGGTTCCGGCGTCGCGGGTCCGGTATTGACAGGTCCATTCCAGAGGACCTGGGCGGCCGATGGAACCGTGAACCAGCTACCGTAAAGGGTGGAAAGCCCCTGACAACCAATCCCTAAAACATCCGCTGCCAGCAGCTCGCTGCAGCCGGCCCTCCCCGTACCCGTACGCGGGAACCGGCTGTCTGGAGTAGCGCATCTGCGGCTCGAAGCCGGTCTTCCTTCAAACGGCAAGGCCCTTGAAAACTTCTAGTGCTAGTGCTAGAAAATCTATGTCAGCGGATATAAATCCGGTCGATTGATTATTCGAGAAGGTATGTCATGTTGATGATGCGTGATCCTCTCCGCCAGTTGGACCGGCTGACGCAGCAGGTTTTGGGCACGGCAGCGCATCCTGCCGCGATGGCGTTGGACGCCTGGCGCGAAGAGAATGAATTCGTGGTCGCCGTTGACCTGCCCGGCGTGAAGGCGGAGTCCATCGACCTCGATGTCGACAAGAACATCCTGACCATCCGGGCCGAACGTAACGATACCCTCGCAGAAGGCGCCGAACTGATCGCTGCTGAGCGCCCGCGCGGCGTGTTCAGCCGGCAACTGATCCTGGGCGAGGCGCTGGATACAGAGCAGGTGAAGGCCGGCTACGACAGCGGAGTCCTCACCGTCCGCATTCCCGTCGCCGAAAAGGCCAAGCCCCGGAAAATCCAAATCACCTCCGCCGCTGGCGGACAGCAGCAAATCAACGCATAAACGGCACAGAAAGGAGGCGAAGCCGAGGCTGCCCGAGGCCGGTCAATCCATAAGAACGTCATAGCGTCCTTTAGGCCGGGCTGAATCAGGGCAAAGCAAAGAACAACCTTTCCAAGAGGCGGTCCCCGGCTGCCCGCGACCCCGGGGACCGCTCCCAACCCGTCCGGGGCGAGCGGAGGCAGGAATACATGACGATTCAGTACATGGACGACGGTTTCGCGCCCGATGTTGCCCGGGGCTTCGAGGCAGCCACGGCACGTCTGGGGCCAAGCCGGCTAAGAGCGGATCCGAGCGGGGAGATCGGGAACCCTCCCGATCCATGCTGGAGCACATCTTGGCCCTCGAACCCGAACGGGTCCCGGCCGTTACCGCAGAACTTTTCGCTGAGGCGGTAGCGGTCGCGAACGCCCGTCCGGCAAGCCCAGGGCAGAGGCCCCCGTCACCGCATTCCGCGCCCGGGATTTCTGCGAAATTTTGAAGGACCTGGTCGACAGCGTGCTGGAGCAGTAAAGGAACCCCGGCACCGGTGCAGGCGCTTGGTCCAGTCCGGGACATGGGCCCAGCACACACGGGCTAGGGCCCTCGACGCCCAATAATGAACTGGATACGACGGGGGAGGGATGAACATGGATGCAGAACTTGATCAACTAAGGTCCCTGGCACGGGTGATCGGGCCGCTGAGGCCACCCTCGACACCGCGTACGCGGCGCTGCGGGCATCGGCCTCGGCCCTTCTCACCGGCGGCTCCCGGTCGGTGGCGGAGGTCAGCGACGCTTCCGGACTGTCACAGGGCGAACTCCTGGACCTGCTCATCGTGGCCCCAAACAACGACAGTATGAAGAGTATGTTTCCGGGGGAGTCACACGGATCTACGGCGAACTCGTAAGCCGGGGCACACAGGCGCCCGCAGTCAACGACATGCCCACACCGAAACCGACAATTAGCACGACAAGGAGTGCTGCTGCCCGTCAGCAGGCTGCCAGGGCAGGGCGATATAGAAAAGGAGGTGGCTGAGATGGCCAACATCATGCGCTGGGGCGGCGCTGACATCACTGAACCTTTCCGCCGATTCCTTGAAGGGGACATGGCTTCCTGGCTCCGGGTCGAGGAATATCGTGACGCCGCGGCAATGGTCGTCAAGGCCGAGGTCCCCGGTGTCGACCCCGACAAGGACGTCGATATCGAGTCGGCCGGAAACGACCTGCGGATCCAGGTCCGGCACGAAGAGAGATCTGAACACAAGGACAAGGAGGGATTCCGCACCGAGTTCCGGTACGGAACGTTCTCCCGCACCGTCACCATGCCCGGGCCCGTACGCGAGAGCGACATCCGTGCGACCTACGACGACGGAATCCTCGAAGTCCGCATCCCGATGCCCGAACAAACACCCGGTACTGCTTCGCGGAAGATCCCCGTCAGCCGGGGCACAGGCACAGTAGGACAGGGCACCGGCTCAACCGGCAGCACAGGTGGAACAGCAGCGCCCGCGGCCTAACGCGCACCCGGCAACGACCCACTGTGCTCGACATAAACCCGGTGTTGCCCCGCCCGTTGCACCAAACCAGGGTACGAAGGCAACGCGCCCGGACTGTGAAAGCCGGTCCGGTCCGGGCGCGGCTGCCGCTCCCAGCAACCCGGCTCAGGCGGGTAGGCAGTTGCGAAGGGCAACTGGCGCTGCGACTACCGCAGCTGAAGATCGGATCCGCATTACCCTCTGCCTTGCGCCAGGGGACAAGTACGCCCGCGCGGGGGCGCCAACTGCGTTTGGCCATCCGATGGTCCTAACTACAAACCTGCGGGCAGCCGGGCTGCAACCAGTGGTGGCGTTTATTCGGAACCATCCGCGATACCGGCGTCAGGCGACAACGGCAGCCCCATGAATGCGTACAGCTCCCGCCAAGCGTTATCCAGACGCATCTCGGCCAAGACGATCTCTTCCTTGCCAGCCTCATCACCGCGCTGCCGCAATTCATAGAGGTCGTTGTACAGCTCATCCACCTGGTTCAAGCGTCGCTTGAATTCCATGTCAGCCATCGCAAAAGACTAATCGAGCCGGGGCGGATGCGACAGGCTAAGGCAAAAGCTCCTTCACATTCCCGCGAGCACTCGCGGCAAGAGGGAGCCGGAATGCGGACCTTTGTGACGCGGGAGTGCATCAGCCAGGCAAGAATGTGAGACACCGAAGGGCCTACCCCTGCAAGAAAATACTAAGTATGCTTATTGTTTTGGGAGCGGATGTAGGAGGAAGTTGTGATTGGTTTCATTGTCGCCGGTTTGATCATTGGTGCTCTTGCACGCCTGATTAAGCCGGGAAAGCAACACCTGAGTTTGTTTGCCACGTTATTGCTTGGCTTGGCTGGTTCTGTGATTGGGGGAGTCGTCGCGAGTCTTTTGGGGACCGGCGGCATCTTTGAGTTGAACTTTCTCGGGTTCATCGCCGCGGTGATCGCGGCGGTTCTTTTGATTGGGGTAGCGGAAGGGCTTTCTTCCAGGCGGGGTATTCACCGATAGCGCCGTGCGTGGGGGCACCCCTGAGCAGCGTCCAGGTTGTTACGAACGGAGTGCTGCCCGGGCGAAGGCCTGGCAAGGCGTCTTGATGGTGGGTACTTCTGGCCCAGGGCGGCCGTCGAAGATGCCGAGGTTCAGGAGGACTTCGTAGGTGTCGACGAGGAGTGTTTGGACGGTATTCGGTTCGAGTTCGGCTCCGGCGTGGCTGCGCCAGCCGAGTGCGCCGAGGCCGAAGGAGACGGCTTCAAGGTGATCGGCCCATTCGGTTCGTTTCCCTGCAGCGACTTCGAGCAGGAGTAACAGCGCCGCGTCACGCTCGGAATCATGACGGTGCCGGTGGGCGATGGATTTTGCCAGGTAAAGCCAAAGCCCTACGGGATCGTTGAGCAGCCGTTTGGCGGCGGATGTGAGGACGAGTTTGCCTTTGATTTTGCGGATCAGACCGAGCCGCTGGGCGCTTTCGCGCAGCTGAAGGACGGGAAGGGTCTGGTCCTCGCGGTTGGCACTTCCGATCCAGTCCTTGGCCCAGCCTAGCTCTGTCATTGTTTCGCGGACCACGGTCGGCGGCAGCCACCCGGCAGCGGTGAGGGATAGACCGTCAAGCCCGATGCGGCGGGTGAGCCAGAGGTAGGGGGCGGTCATCGCCTCGGCAACCTCTGCTTCGACCGTTGCGGGGCCGTCGAGGCCGGCGGCGTGCAGGTAGGACCGGAATTCGCGTCGAAGGCCGGTAGGCATCCGGTTCGTGAGTTCCTGGGTCAGTGACTCACTTCCGGGGCCGTGTTCGTTGGCAGAGGGGGCGGCGAACATCAGGGCGAGCTCGTTGTTCACAGCATCGATATCCAGTTGTTCCGGGTCGAATTCCTGCCATGGCCCGGCTGTCCAGGCGACCCAGGCCTGAAGGTTCGCGCGCTCTTCGTGGTCGGGGTCTGCGAGGGCGTCGAGCAGGTCCTGGTAGCCATAGATTCCGCCGGAATCTTCGAGTGGCGCCCGCCGTGCGCCGTCAAGGATCCGCGCTCTTGGGGCGTTGGCGGGGGCGGGGACGCTCCCGGTGAGTTCGAGGCGATGGATCCAGTTGTCCCCGAAGTCGTATTCATAGAACATGGGACCGGACTCGGGACACAGGATTTGGTCCAGGGTCCAATCCGTCTCCGGGAGGTCATCATCACTGTCCTCAAGCAGATCCTGGGAGACCCAGCGACGTGGTTCCCGCACGATCCCGTTAACAGCACGCAAACGAACAAAGGGATCGGTGTCTGTGAAGGAGTGCAGATGCACGTCCCGCCAGCCAACAGCGATTTGCAGGACATCGTGCACGCTGTCCAGGGTCAGGGAAGGGTCGATGTCGAGGAGCCGCCAGATGGCCGGCTCGCTTCCCACGATCGAGACTTTCGCCCGCAGCAACATTCCGCCGAAATCTGGATTTGAATCTCGTACCGTCACAGCACCATCCTGCCAGCCCCCATGTTGGGGTGAAGCGACAGGCCGGGTGTGGCGGTATCCGCCGGGCTGTGGACGCCAATAAAGCGTAGGTCACGTTGAGCTGCTGCTGAGGACGACTGCACGCTCTTGACCCATTGACGCTCCGGGTGAACTTTTCCCCTGAATGCCGGCATCGCACGATAGACTTCAGAACGTGATCTGAAGTAAAGTTGAGTCATGAGTGCAGTAGTCACGTCCCGAACGACCTTCCAGTCCTCCGAGTTAAGCCGCGCCTCCGCCGAGGCCTTTGCTGCTGCAGCCGATCACCCGATTCAGATCACTCGCCGTGATGGGGAGTCTCTAGTGCTGATGTCCGAGAGCGCTGACCGGGCACGGGCTTCGCTACTGGAACTAGCTGCGCAGCTAATCGCCGTTACCACCAGCGCCGAGGGAACACTTGCAACCCGAATGAGCGATCGGTTTCCGTGGATGCTTGCCTTGAGCGAGGCAGACCGCGCAGCATGTTCCTCAGAAATCGTGGCGGCCGCGCGAGCCTCTTTTGCCACGAACCAGCCCCATCTAGCCGTCGCGGAACTAAATGCCTGGCGTGAGACAGCAACTGCCATCGCCGCTGGGCTCGGCAAGGAAACAATCGAATGGCTTGATGACACCGAAACTGTCGAGCGCCCCTAAGGAATGGCGAAGAACGAAAAGGTCGAGAGGCCGACGAAGAAAAGCGAATATGAGCTTCGGTTCGCTTCTGTGCAGGCTAAGCGCGGGTGGACGGACCTGAAAGCCACAACCAGGAACGCATTGGTAGATTCGTGGGACTTCCTGACGCGGACACCGCAAATGACGACACCGACCAATTACCAACTGCGTGGTGAGCTGGGCCGTTTGTCACGAGACGGTGTTACCCACGACAGGTGGCAGCACAAGCCGACTCTGAAAGGTGACGCACGCATCTGGTTTTACGTCGTGGGCCAAATTGTTTACTTGGAGCATGTCCATACGAGCCACCCAAACGAAACGAAGTCATAGCAGCCTTACGAACAATGACCACTTTCCCGGAAGCGACGATATCCGTTGCGGGTCGCCGGTCGGGTCGTTGTTACGCCGCAAGCCATGAGGCGTTCCCGTGGAATCCCCAGGCTTAGTCCGTTTCACAGAGCATTCTCGGCGGGCCTGCACGACGGGCGGGCGGTCCCCCTTGGCCGCGCAGAAAAGGGGAGTTCTTTAAGGGACCCTGCTCGCGTGCCTTTTCCTACGACCAAGATGCTGCAAAGCCGGCGCTGCCGAAGCACCTTTTCCGCCGAGCGATCCGGCCGTGAAGCGCGCCGAACGGTGGGGTGGCGGTTGGTCGTAAGCGTTAGGCGGCGTGTGCAACCGTTGCGGCGTGCGCCGCAGGAATTGGCGAGACTCCGGCCAAATAGCGGTTGGCCGAAGTTCCATCAATAACTTTGCAGGGCAAACCTTGAGGTTGGCTGGCAACGCGGGGGACGAGCGGTCCTACTCCAATGTGGCTTGGCGAAGGTACTGGTAAACCGTTTCCCTGCTGATCCCGTAGTCGCGGGCAAGGACGACCTTCGGGATCCCGTTGCCGGCGCGCTGGACCAATTCGGCCGCACGCTCCGGCGTCAGGGTTTTCTTCCGCCCTTTATAGGCGCCGCGCTGCTTGGCCAGCGCGATGCCCTCGCGCTGGCGTTCTCTGATCAGGGACCGCTCAAATTCGGCGAAGGCGCCCATGACCGAGAGCATAAGGTTGGCCATGGGGGAGTCCTCGCCGGTGAAGACGAGCTGCTCCTTGAGGAACTCCACCCGCACCCCGCGCCGGGTGAGGCTTTGGACCAGGGCGCGGAGATCATCGAGATTGCGGGCGAGCCGGTCCATGCTGTGTACAACAACCGTGTCACCATCGCGGACAAACCGCAGCAGCTCTGTCAGCTGCGGCCGCGCGGTGTCCCTGCCGGAGGCCTTGTCAGTGAAGACCCTGTCCAGGACGTGGCCCTCGAGCTGGCGCCGCTCATTCTGGTCGAGCGTACTGACCCGCACGTAGCCGATGCGCTGACCGTTCACGGCCGCCTCCCACCCTTGACTTGTGAAATCGAGTGTCGTGGGGTGGCGGGGGAACGTCAAGATCCGGAGCGTGGGGGGCGAGGTGACGCGGCTCAGTCGATGCCGTCGGTCATGTCGTCGAAGACCAGGTAGTCGCCGTGGGCCGGCTGGAACCCGAAGCTTTCCCAGTACCGGCGCAGGGCGGCCTTCCCGGCAAGGTATTCCGGGCTGCCTTCCATGGGGCCGTTGTCGGTCAGTCGGGGAGTGGCTTCGATGATGACTTTCGTCGATGACCTGCCAATCGTGCTGAGGACCGCTTTCAATATCGAGTGGCCAAGCTCGTTCCCGCGGAATTTCGGTGCGACTTTCAGCCATGACAGGATCAGCAGATCCCCGCCCAGGCTCATGTCATGGATCAGGTCGGGTCGTTTTACGGTGAGCATCTCGCCGACGTTGGCGACCTCTTGGTTCACCGCGTCCAGGGTCAGGAAGAGGTCGATGATGCCTGCGTCCGGAACGATGTACAGCTCGGCCTCGCCGACGGTCACTTCCTTGCCGTCGCCGTCATCCTCGTCGTCCCAGACCCGGCCCTTGACCTTCACGGTCCAGAACATCGGATAATCGTCCGGGTCGTGATGAACACCGGGAACCCCCCGGAAGGTGCAGCGGTAGTCATAAGTCAGATACTCCGGGACAAGGTCCGACACGGAACTCCTTCAAGGGATCAAGCCTCCAGACTTTGCTTGGCTCCGCAGTCACGCCGCACGAAACGCGTCGGCAGTTCCTACAGTAGTGGCTCAGGCAGGAGAGCCCGTCCCGCAAGCCCTCATGGGTTCGGCCAGAACCAGAAGCAGCACCTATCGCCTTCCGTATTTGCGGTGGATCGCCTGTTTGCTTACTCCCAGCCACAGTGCGATTGCTTCCCAGGAGCGGCCGGCCTGACGGGCTCTCCTGAAGCCCGTCAAACAACATCACATGGACAGGCTGTCGCCTCCTGCGACTTAGATCCCGCATTAGCTTTTTGCTATCTGACGGGAAGGGCCGGGAGGTGCTGCACTGAAGCTGTCTCCGCCGCTTCAGTGCACTTAAGTCAAGTGCTGTTGAGCATGTGGTGCAAAGCTGAAAGTAAAGGTTAGTTGAAGATTGAAGTACATTACTTTACATAACATAGGTTATCGGCTCTTTAATTTGCCCGGGGGAGAGGCCCCGGAAGGGGCTGCGCGTGGCATCGGCCCGCAGTCTGTTCTCCCTGAAATTGCGGGTCTTAGAACAGGTCCGACAGCGGCCGGGATGTCCAGGAAGACAGGATCAAAAGGCTCATCCGAACCGGTGATCTCGGCCACCCACAAGTAGTGTTCGGCATGGTCCGGATGCGACGGGTCGGTCAGGGCATCCACGATCTCCTCGTACCCTGGCCATCCTCCGGAGTCTTCCAGCGGGCCCCGGCGGGCACCGTCCAGCACCACGGCCTGCGGAGCGCCTTCGTTTACCGGGTGCTGCGAAACCAGTTCGAGCCGGTGCAGCCAGCTGTCGCCGAAGTCGTATTCATAAAATGCTGCGCCGGCGCCCAGTGCCAGCAGTTGGTCAAGGGAGCAACCTTCCTCAGGCCTGTCCGAGGGCTCTTCGCAGTGCCGCCTGGGAAGCCACTGCGGGACTTCCGGGATTTAGCCAGCCACCGGCCGCAGCGGGGCGAAAGGATCATCAGTTGTGAACCTGTGCAGGTGCGCGTCCGCCCAGCCGAAGGCCTCCTGCAGGACAAGGCGCAGCTGGTTCAGTGCCATTGATCCACGGATTTCGAGCCTGCGCCAGATTTCGGGTTCGCTGTCAAGCAGCTCCACGCGAACCTCCAGCATCGACTCTGATCCGCCGCCCATCCCGCCCTTAGCGTTCTTCATGCAGGTCATTCTTCCAGGCCCCGGTCTTGCCCAAAGGTCGTGCCCTCTCCCCCCGCCGGAAATCGCCAGCTTAACGAAAGATATGACGGCGGCTCGTGATTTGGCCTGGGGGAGCACCGCAGGGCCGGCGGCGAGTGGGTCCGTTCGGGATCGTGGACAACCCACGATCCGCCGCCGGTCAACTCCTCCCCGGGCCTCCCTGCGTCCAGCCGCCCGACCAATCAGTGGACGGATCTATTGGCCATCGCCATTCAGGAGAACTGGCCGCCCGTGCGCAGAGGTTATTGGCCATGGACACTCGAGCGCGACGAATCAGCATAAGGAGGTTGACGTGCGGTTTTTCTCGGAGTAGACCACACTTCAGAGGCCATTGCCTTGGGAGACTTTCTCTCCTGGTACCTACAGGCGATGACCATCATGGTTGTCCTTGCCTTTACAGGAAATCCCGCGCGTGGAAGGGGTTACGCACTCCGCTTCACCCTCCCCTGACCACCTTCCGCGCCACTGATCGCGTTACCGGGGAGGTGATCATTAGGTCCCCCTGATCGCAGGTGGACCACATCCGTTTCCACCCGTTGAGCTTTAGCGGGATCTGAATACCAGAAGAAAAATAGAGGCCAGAGGAGGCCCTGATCATGTCTATCATTGTCGGCGTCAAGATTTTCGCAGATACAACCGCCTTCACGGCGGCACTGAACGAACGCGCGGAAGAGTTCGAAACGATCAGCGCGCGAGCTCAGGGGGCAGGCGCCATTCACCATAGGTTCGGTATCGGTGACGGGTTCGTCTTCGTCAACGACGAATGGGAATCCAAGGCCGCCTTCGACAAGTTTTTTAGCGACCCCGAACTGCAGGCGTTCATCGGTTCAGTCGGTGGTGAGGCCGACAAAACCCCCGAAATCATCGTCGGGGATTCAGTGGACTCCCCCGACCAGTTCTAACCTCCCTCAAGACTCGCCGACTCCTTCCAGTGAGGCCGGCCGGCACCATTGCCTTGGCTTGAGCCAGGTCGTGGACAGGGAGAACCACCCTGCTGGGTCGTGCACCCGTTTGATGAAGACCTGACCTTCCGGCCCAGATCCAGGAGCTCAAATGCAGGAGTAGTCGTAGTCGAAGCCGCCTGAGACGTACTGAGTGAGCGAGACTTTCCCGCCTCCGGTCAGCGGGGCCGAGGAGCACATCCGCTTCGCCGAGGTCAAGGAACTGGCCCCCGCGAGCCAGCTCCTGGAGGTGTAGAGCGGGCTTGAGGAGGGAACGGTGCCTGCTATTTGTGACCACTGGCTGCTCGTGGAGTAGATTCCGGCCGTCGCACCGATGCTGGCGAAATAGGCCGTCATGCCTTCGAGGTCGGCTCGGTTCGCGGCCTTGTCGGCGGACCAGCTGTTGCCGGTCTCGGCGTCGAGCCACCAGAAATAGGAGGCAGGATTGCTTACGCCACGGCTGTTGGCGTCGTCGTACGCCTTGGCGTAGCCGTACATGTACGAGCAGGCCGCCCCAAACGATCCGCTGTTGCATTGGCCGTAGGGGTTGGCCACCGTTGTTCCCGCATAGGTATTGCTGGTCGGCCACCAAGCCCCCGCGGACCCCGGATTAGCGGTGTTCACATAGAGCGCGACCTTCGGCTGCCCCGTCCCGCCGGTGGATGCACCAGCCCAGGACAGTTCGGTGGCAAGGCAGGGGTTGGTCGTGTTCGCAAGGCCGTTGTTGACGCCTACCACCCGAAAGGCTTGGCCTTTTGGCAGCGCTTTTCCACACTGCGGCCAAGAGACGTCGTTGCCGGGACCCGCGCCTGTACCAGCTTCCGCTGGGACTGCATGAAGCACCAAAATCACGGCAAAAGCCGCTGCAAGCGGTAAGCGATACCGGAAGTTTCTTGATGTTCCGCGAACGGTTTTCACGTTGCGCTCCTTGGTCCAAGCAACTTTAGGGACCTGCATGGCCGTCGCCCGTGGCCCCGGTCAAGAGAGACGCGGTACGCCAACGTCGTCCATGGCCGCACCGGCTGAAAGCCGCTTCTCCACGCGATTTCCCCGGCCGTTGGCCCCGCACAACTCTCCGTCCCTCAGCCTGTACTGCTCTTACGCCACCGATGCCGGCCAGGACAGAGTATGGGCCTGTACCCGGGGTGCACCAAGCCGCGGCCTGGCTGGCGGAGCATGCGGGACCGCTGAGCTCAATGGCCGCGTCCTGAGCCGCTCGCCCATGACCCTGGTCCTGGAATCGGAGTTGATGCGCGCGGCAGTCATGGGCAAAGTCGGCCGGTGGCAGACCTTGGAGAATCTGGCCCCGCAGCTCTTCTCGAGCAATCCCCGTTCACCGGGCTGGCCCTGTCCGCCGCTGTTCCGCTTGAGCTGCCATTAGCGCCGGTGCTGGGTCCGGTATCTCCGGTGAGGTAGTGCCGGGCGTTTCGTCAGGCAGCGGACTGCGGATTTTGCGGACCCCGTCGGCGAGGTCGCCCTGATGTCGTTTTCGCTTACGGGTGTCGGCAGGCTGACGATGCGGGAGAAAGTTCCGTACCGGAACCCGGAGCGGTATCGCTCTTTATCTTTGTGTTCAGATTTTGCTCATGCCGGGCGTGGAGGATCCACACGGTGGAAATGCTGGGCAGCTCGCCGGTGCGGAGTGCCCTGCGGCAGTTTGGGAGGTACGGCCGGTCGAAAAGCGCAGCTGACAGAATCCATCTGTACCTGCCAGTGCTGCGCCTTTTTGGGTGGACCCGTCAGGACGGGGTCCGTTGAGCACCCCTCACTGTCTGCACCACCGCGGCGCCATTTCCCGCTTCGATCGCGTTAACAAGATTGGCGGCCAGGATGTGCAGCTTGGTGTTGGTGTGTTGGCTTTGCCCGGTCAGGATGCCGAAGGCTGTTTCACCGCTGACCGAGAGCAGGGCCATGATGATGCCTTTGGCCTGTTCGATGACGGCCATGTGGCCGAGTGCCCCGTGGATCGCGTCTTCGGCCGTCTGGCGCGTCTCCTCGTGCATGCTGCGGGTCAGGTCGACCATGAAGCCTGTCGCTGTTTCGACCCGGCCGTGTTCGCCGGGTGCGGCGTTGAAGGATGAGAACACCTGCCGTTGCCGTCCCCGGGTGTCGATCACCCGGTGCAGCAAGGCAAGCTGGCCGTCTTTTTCCGCCAGCTTTTTCAGGAGCCGCTGAAGCGGTTCCCGGTCCTCGGGGTGTTGATGGGCCAGCATGAGCTTCACAGTGGGCACGATCTGGTGGCGGCGGAAGCCGTGGATTTCGTACACTCCTTCGGTCCAGTCCATACGGCCCGATCCGAAGTGTAAATCAAACGTGCCAGACGGGCATGCACCGTGAGCGACCAATGGGAAAAGGTACGTGTCGAACTCTGACGTCATCAGTACTCCCCTGCCTTCCGGTACCCCTCCGACGGGCCAAGCATCTACCTGTCGGATGCGCTTGGCATCCATTATGTGCGAACCCTTGTGCGGTGACGAGGTGCGAGCCGGAACAGGCGTTCAGATACCCTGGGAGCTCTCTTCGGCCATCCGGAGCAGGAAGAACGCCGTCGTAACAAAAACCGGGTCCACCGCCAGGAGGACCGCGCCTTTGGGCTTCACTGGATCCCCAGCCTCACCGGTAATGCATGAAGTATCCGAAGCTTGAATAGCTTGACGGAACCTATCTTATCGGCTCTTGGTGGCAGTGACCGTCCAGCGCCGCGTTCACGAGGGAGTTGTTCAGGAAGGCAGGATCGAACGGTGCATCCGAGCGTGAATGTTCTCAATTCATGTAGGGGGCTGACTATGCCCACTGTTCTAGATAGGTCGTGACAGTGGGAGCGCCCTTGGCGAGGGCTGTGCGGTAATCCAGCGCTTTATCCTTCTGGAGCCGGCCAAGGATTAATACAGGGTGCACGCCGATTCTTGTCGCGTTTGAGTCGATCCAGCCTTTGCGAACAGCAGGCGGAGGCTTTGGTAGGCCTCCTGGGATCTGCCATGCGCCGGCTTTCTCATCTGCAGCTTTTTCCGACGGTTTGTCGTCGGATGAGTCTTCATCGATCACGAGTCTGTCTGAGGAGACGTGTCCCAGGATGATGTGTGCCACCTCGTGGAGCAGGGTGAATAGAACCATGTCCAGGCGTCTGCCCCGCCCGGACAAGGCGATTACTGGCTGGTCGGCGTCTCCGTCCAAGAGGAATGAGGCTCCGTTGAGTTTGCTGCCGGGGAAGGCTTCTACGTACACGAGACGGACGCCGACGGCGGCGAACTTGGCCGGAAGTGTTGAGAATGCCGATGGGTCGGCAAGTAGCCGTGACAGCTGCCCGGCAAGTTGCTCAAGCCCGGCCGGGTCAAAGGCGGAGACACTAATTTTTTGAGCATGCTTTCGCGCGCACGCGAGCCATGCTTTTTGTGTAGGTGTGGGTTCTTCGTCGCCGTTGGAACGACGTGCGGCGGCAAGGAATCGGGGTGTGTCCTCGATATCGGAGATTTGGAACAGCTCCACTAACTCGGCTGCCTGATCCGCTAAGGTGCGCCCGGTCAGCAGGCCACGTTTACGCATCAGGGACACTGGTGCGAGTTCATTCATCCGAGCCCGCAGCCGCACGTCATCCAGTTCCTGACGGATGGTGTCGCTCTGCGACTGGTTCCACAGGAGATAAGCGTTCTGCAGGTTCAGCCAGTACTCCGGACCGGTGCCGAGCGCGGCACCGATCTGGGCGGCGGATTCCCTGGTGATCTCCTTCTTGCCGGAGATTATTTCCGAAACAAACTGCGCCGGGCGACCCAGGATCTGCGCGAAATCATTCTGAGACCAATGGCGCGCTTCGAGCTCCTCGGTAAGAAAATCTCCCGGAGGAAAAGCTTCAGCCAGCTCGGTAGCCATGGGTATCACTCCTTCAGTGGTAATCAACAGCTTCAACAACGATCGCGACCCGTCCATCGTCGGACGTTTCGAACCTGAGAATCAGTCGATATTGCAGGTCAATCCGGATCGACCAGGTCCCAGAACGGTCACGACCATCACCGATGTCGTTGGAGACCACACCATCTGGTTCGCCGGCGAAGAACCACGGGACGAGCGCGGCACCGCACTCGGCGGGGCTATTGTTCCTCCCCGCGGCATCGGCGGGGACGAATCAGTGAGCTATATGCATTCATTCAAACCGCCTAGCGGAAGCTACCCGGGCCTGTACGAGAAGATCTGTACCTACGCACGCATCCTCAGCAGCGCCGCGGAGCAGCTGGACCCTACCGTGACCGCAACCCCGGGGGCCGCCTTCCAGGAAGTCGAAGACGGCCTTCCCTTCGTCTACCGGGACACCAACACCACCCGGGCCGGGCTGACTGCGCTCAACAACGTCTTCCGCGGTCACACGATTGCCATTGTCGGGGTCGGCGGCACCGGCAGCTACATTCTCGACCAAGTCGCGAAGACCTGGGTTGACCGGATCATCCTGGTCGACGGGGACGAGTTCGAAAACCACAACGCGTTCCGCGCGCCGGGTGCTGCCGCGCATGCAACCCTCCAGACCAAGCCGAACAAGGCTCAGTACTTCGCGGCCGAATACTCCCGCATGCATACCGGGATCACGGCATACGCGGATAGCCTGCGGTCCGACAACCTCCACCTCATCGAGGACGCGGACTTCGTGTTCCTTGCAGCCGCCGACGCCCAGGAGCGTCCCCGGATCATGACGTGGCTCCAGGAACGGGGCGTCCCGTTCATCGACGTCGGGCTTGGGCTCAGCCAAGAAGAGGCGGGGCTGACCGGTTTGCTGAAAACCACGGCGTACTTTCCCGGCAACGGGTTGGTCCCGCCAGCGCTGCCCGCCGCACCGCCCGACGTGGATGACTACAGCAGCAACATCCAAGTCGCGGACCTGAACGCCTTGAACGCGCTCATGGCCGTCATTACCTGGAAACGCTACTTGGGGTACTACGCCTCCCACACGCACGCCTCGGAGATCGTGTACAAGCTCTATCTCAACGAAATACGAAACGGCGGCCCTGCGTGACCGGCGCCCATTACTACAGCGCTTCATTCGTCGACTCGTTCCCCAGGCACCTGGAATCCGGAGTCCTCTACATTTCAACAAAGTACTCGACCGCCAGCCATTCATGCGCCTGCGGGTGCGGGAACGAAGTTGTAACCAAGCTCTCCGCTGCCAAATGGCGGATCGTCTATGACGGGCAGATATCGCTCAAACCTTCAGTTGGAGCAGTCGCGTTGCCTTGCAATTCCCACTACTACATCACCCGCGGTGAAGTGGAATGGCACCGCAAGCTGACCCGCAAGGAAACCGTGCTGGCACGTGAGGCTGACCGTCGTTCCATGGAAGAACATCGCGGGACTCCTCGTCCAGTTTGGATCACGCGCGTATGGCGGAAACTATTCCGCTGATCGACGCCGCCCGCACCGAATTCATCCGAAGGTCCTTCGGATCCGGACCAACCTCAATTCAGTGCCAACGGCATCTACACTGACTTGTAATAGTCCCCTGACGATGCAGCCCCCGAAATTCGGGGGCTGCATCCGTCAGATCAGCCACGTCTCAAGCAGCTGGTCTCCCTCGTTTCGGTTGCGGAATCTCATTGCCGTCCTGTACGTCGGTGACTTAGACGCGGGACCTGTCGCGGACAAGTGGATGATTAGGACGATCACGGCCCCCAAAGTCTGTCAGGGTCGTTACCTCCGGCTACTCCCCTAGTTGACGAAATCACAAATATCGGCTCTTGAATTTCGCCCGGGGAGGGGCCCCGGAAGGGGTTTCACCCGGATATCATGCCGGGGCTTTTCCCTGGCTATGCGTGGGCCCGAAGTGGGCGCCCGGGGCCCGTTTCATCGCGGGAGCCCGTGTGCAGTTGAAAGGACCTCATGCAAGGAGTTCTTGCAGTGCGCCGGCCATCCCTCTTTCTAGGATGAGTTCGACGGCATGCGAAGTTTCTGTTGATAGCCGTGTGACCGCTGCCGCATTCATTGTGGCAGGCATTGGAAGACACTCGATCACACCCGTGATCCAGCCCGGAAGGTCCTCAGGGTCAAATGTCTTGCAAAGCAATTTCACGGCACTTTGGTCGTCGCGGGGCTCAAACCGGGAATTTTCGGACCGGCCGCTGTACAGCACGAGGAGGGCGGCCAGCGACAGGACTGTCAGCGGCGCTTGGGCATGCACGGACCACCGTTCCAGGATGACGGGGAGGTTGCGCGTCGTCCATTTCGCGAGTGCGTTGAGCGCGATATCTTCGAGTCGGTGTTGCAGGAACGGGTTGTGGAAACGTTCGAGAATTTGGTGGGCGAAGGCTTCCAACTCCTTACGATCGCCTTCTAGAGTGGGCAAGACTTCGTCGGCCACCAGGCGGTTGATCAAGGCCTCTACTTGTGGATTGTCGAAAGCTTCCCGAACGGTCTCACAACGGAGATGGAGCGCGATAGCTGACATCGCCGTGTGGGAGCCGTTGAGTATCCGCACTTTCTTAAGCCGGAAGGGACGAATATCGTCCATGAACTGCACGTTCAGACCGGCCTTGTCCAGCGGCAACACTTCGCGGATCGCGGGGTCGCCCCCGATCGCCCAGACATAGTACTGCTCGGCCTTGACCACGAGCCCATCGGCGAAGCCGATTTCCGCTTGAACGGCTTCAATCTCCTGCTGCGGAAATCCGGGAACGATACGGTCCACGAGTGTGTCGTAGAAGTGACAGGCGGTCCGCACCCATTCGTCGAATTCGGGCCCGAGGTCATTGTCGGCTGCGTGGCGCAGCACGTATTGGCGCAGCGTCGAGCCGTTGTCCTCGATGAGCTCGCAGCACAGGAAAGACAGCCCTGCTGCCGGGTCGCCACCGAAGTGCTCGTACCGCCGGTGCAGGAGGGCGGTGACCTTGGCGGGGAAGGACCGCGGGGGACGGGCGGTGAGGTCGTCGCCGGACACGAACTCGATGCCGGCCTCGGTCGTGTTCGAGACGATGATGCGCAGGTCGGGGCTGATGACCAGCCGATCGTATTCCTCGAACTGGCGGTGCGCGCTGAGCACCGAGCGCACAGAGGTGACCAGGTCTACCTCCTTGACGGGGCGGCCGTCCTTGATGCCCTCGAGGTAGACGTGGAAGAGGCCGTCCTGTTCCGAGAGCTGTTGCAGGGCCCGAGAGGGGCGGTCCGTGGCCTGGACGACGGCCACGCCGTCGTGGGTCACTCCGGTCTCGTTCGCCAGGGTGATCATCCAGTCGACAAAGGCACGAAGGAAGTTCCCGGCACCGAACTGCAGGATGGTGATTGGGAGCTCGGGCCTCGGGGCCGTGGTCGCGTCCAGTTTCTTCATGACAAGTCCTCGTTGGTCTGGGGTTTCGTCGTGTGTACCGGCGCCGGTCATGTCACCGCTCCCAACTGCCACGGGATGAACTCGTCCTGGCCGAGGTCCAGCTGCTCTGAAACGGACTGCTCGCCCGAGGCGGTGGCGATGATCTTTTCGAAGATCTCCTCGCCCACGCTTTTGATGGACGCGGTCCCGTCCGCGATCCGTCCGGCGTTGATATCCATGTCTTCATGCATCCGCTCGAACATGGGGGTGTTGGTGGCGACCTTAATTGATGGCGTGGGTTTTCCTCCGAGGACGGAGCCGCGGCCGGTCGTGAATACCACGACTGTGGAACCACCTGCGATGATGCCGGTCACTGACACGGGGTCGTAGCCAGGGGTGTCCATGAAGGTCAACCCGCGTGCAGAGACAGGCTCGCCGTACTCGTACACTGCGGACAGTTCGGCGGTGCCGCCCTTGGCGACTGCGCCCAGGGACTTCTCCAGGATCGTCGTCAGACCGCCGGCTTTGTTGCCGGGAGAGGGGTTGTTGTCCAGGGATCCGCCGCCGGAGGCTGCATAGTCCTTCCACCATTCGATTCGTTGCAAGAGCTTGCGGCCCACTTCTTCGGATACTGCGCGGCGGGTCAGTAGATGTTCCGCGCCGAAAATCTCGGGTGTCTCGGCGAGGATGGTGGTGGCACCGTGCGCGACGAGCAGGTCGGAGGCTACGCCCAGGGCGGGGTTGGCGGTGATCCCGGAGTACCCGTCGGAGCCTCCGCAGTTCATCCCGAGCACCAGCTCTGAGATGGGTGCGGGTTCGCGGCGCATTGCCTCCAGGTGTGGAATCATATCGTTGATGGCTTCCACCCCGGCCCTGACTGTGGCACGGATCCCACCGTTGTCCTGAATGATCAGAGTGCGTACGGGCTTGTCGCCCGGAAGGTCCAGCCCGTCCAGCAACGATGTCGCCGGCAGCATCTCACATCCCAGCCCCAGCACCAGCAGCCCGGCTATGTTTGGGTGGTTGGCATAGCTTCTTAGCGTGCGCCGCATCATCCGGGCGCCCTCGCTGTCCACGACCAGCCCGCACCCTGAATCGTGGGTGAGGGCGATCACCCCGTCGACGTTCCCGTAACCCTCCAGGGCCGCACCTGTAAATTGCGCGGCGATCATCCTGGCCGTTGAGGCCGAGCAGTTCACCGCGGTCAGAATGCCGATGTAGTTCCGGGTTCCAACCCGGCCGTCGGCGCGATGATAGCCCTGGAATGTGCGGGCCGGCCCGGACGGGGCTGCAGGTTGCACACGGGCCGTGCCGAACTCGTGCTCGCGGTCAGCATCGTCCATGCCGAGGTTATGGGTATGCACGTGATCTCCGGCGGTGATGTCCCGCTTGGCCCGCCCGATCGACTGGGCGTACTTGCGGACCTGTCCCCCGGCCGGGACGGATCGGATGGCGAGCTTGTGGCCGCGCGGCACGCTCTGTCGCACGAGAAGCCGCGCCCCGTGGTAGTTGAGCCCGGTCCCTGATGGCAGGTCGACCATGGCGACCGCGACATCGTCTGCGGGCCGCAAAACGAGTGCGACATCGGTCAAGTCCCGCAGGGCAGGGGGAACGCTCGTCATGACAAACCTTCTTCAGGGAGGAAACAGACAATGAAACGGTTTTCATCGTATCGGTCGGGAACCGTTTTCACCAAAGGCTTTTTCCTCCTTGCACGATGCACTCCGGCGATAAGAAATGGTCCAGCCTTGCAACTTTCAGGGTGCCTTGAGCTCCAGCTGCGCCGTCTGCTGGGCCTCTTTTCCCTCGCCCACGCAGTGCACGGGTCGTTGGCCTTACTCGGCGGACCGCTGATTCAGTGGAGCCCTGACTGACGTGCCGCGGAAGATGAGTTCTGTTCGGAGCTGGGCCGGTGGCTCTGGTACCGAGCCCGTCGTGGTCATCAGCGCGTGCAGGTAGGACATGGCCTGGGCACCGGCCTGCTCCCGCGGGATCCGTACTGTGGTCAGCGCCGGGTTTGACATGGACGCGAACTCGATGTCGTCGAATCCGATGACTGTCAGGTCATTTGGAACGGAGATGCCGTACTGGGCGAGCTGGTTGATCAGGCCGAGGGCCATGACGTCGTTGTAGACCATGACGGCTGTGATGTCTGCGAGCAGAACTTTCTCCGCGGCGCTGCGGCCGCCCTCGAAGGAGGGCGCGAAGGAGCCAACGGGGACTTCAGTGAGGCCCGCAGTGGCCAGGTGTGCCGTGACTGCTCGTTGGCGAACCCTGCTGGAGTAGCTCGTGCCAGGGCCAGCCACGTAGCCGATTCTCTGGTGCCCAAGGGCCTTCAAGTGAGTCACCTCTTGCCGGACGCCGCCCTCATTGTCGAAGGTCACAGCCGGCAATCCCGGAACTTGCCGGTTGATCAGGACGATCGGGCACTGCCGTTGGTGCGCGATCAGGTCCTGGTCCGACATGCGCGCCGCGCACAACACAAGCCCGTCCACCTGACGCGCCAGCCGTGTGACGAGCTCCGATTCACGATCGGCATCCTCGCCGGTGTCAACCAGCAGCGCTGGGTACCCCAACTCGGCGGCCTGGTTCTGAACGCCCCTGACGACGCTGGGGAAGAAAGGGTTGGTGAGGTCCGGAACGACGATGCCAATGTTGCCTGTCAGACCGGTGATGAGGGTTTGCGCGGCGCGGTTAGGCCGGTAGTCCAGCCTTGCTGCGGCGCCCAGCACCCGTTCCCGGGTCGAGGCATCAACTATTTCCGGGCGCACAAAAGTCCGCGAGACCGTGGCAGCGGAGACGTTGGCAGCCCGGGCAACATCCCGAATCGTCACAGGTACGGACATCAGTTCACCTCGCCTTGGCTTTGCTAGGGATTTTATCCCCGCCCTCATGCAATGACCGTCGGGCTGAAGTTTTCGGGATATGAGCTTGGTCTCAGCCGAGGTCGCCGTTACAGTAATGATTACGTTTTCATCCAAGCGCTGCAAGCGCCTCCGAAAAGAGACATCGATGTCTGTATCCCCCCTCCTGGGCCTGGGCCGGGACCGTGCTCCGCGGGTCGACGATCGCCGGCTGAGGCTGCACCCGGACCGTGCGCTGCCCGTCGATGAGCGCCAGCGCGCCGTCGCACGCGAGATTTATGAGCAGACGGCAGGATTGCCGCTGATCTGCATGCACGGCCATGTCGAGGCAGAGGTGTTCGCCTCGAACGAGGCTTTTGCCGATCCCGCGCAGTTGCTGGTCGTGCCGGACCACTATGTGACCCGCATGCTGGTCTCGCAGGGAGTAGCGCCCGGGTCCCTGGGGGTGCCGCGCGTCGATGGTGGTCCTGTCGAGACTGACTCGAGGGCCATTTGGCGGACGTTCTGCCAGAACTGGAAGCTGTTCCGAGGTACCCCCTCGCGTTACTGGATGGAGCATGAGCTCGTCGAGGTCTTCGGGGTCGACCTCGTGCCCAGTGCCGAGACTGCGGATCCGATCTATGACCGGATCGCTGCGCGCATTGCGGAGCCAGACTTCCGACCCCGGCAATTGCTTGACCGGTTTTCAATCGAGTTGATTTCCACGACCGACCCCGCCACCAGCGACCTGAGGCAGCACTCACAACTTGCCCGGCAGGGTCTGGGCGAGCGGGTCATTCCGACGTTCCGCCCCGACGCCGTGTTCCATCCCGACCGTCCGGGGTGGCGGGCAGATATCGACAAATTGGCGGAGGTGTCGGGGGTGGACACCTCCACGTATTCCGGGTTCCTCGCCGCGCTGCGGGAGCGCCGCCAGGCGTTTGCTGCCGCGGGGGGCCTGGCCACTGACCATGGCCACCTGAGTGCTGACACCACCCCAATGCCGACGCCCGCCGCCGCTGATTTGTACTTCCGGGCCCTCGCCGGTGGGGTCAGCCGCGGTGAGGTCCAGGCCTTCGCCGCGCACATGCTTTTCGTTACCGCGGGCATGGCGTGCGAAGACGGACTCGTGATGCAGATCCACCCCGGTGTTCTGCGTGATCATCACAAAGGGGTCTTCGACCGGCACGGTCAGGACAAAGGCTTCGATATTCCGGTGGCCACCGAGTTTACCCGTTCGCTGCGACCGGTCCTGGACCGCTATGGCCACGACCCGAGGTTCCGTGCCATCCTCTTCACTGTCGATGAGACGGTCTACAGCCGCGAACTCGCCCCGCTGGCCGGGGCCTATCCGTCGCTCCGGCTGGGCGCGCCGTGGTGGTTCCTGGACTCCCCTGAGGGTATGCGGCGTTTCCGCGAGTCCGCGACCGAGACGGCCGGCTTTTACAACACCTCCGGCTTTGTCGACGACACGCGCGCCTTCGCCTCGATCCCGGCCCGCCACGACCTGTTCCGCCGCATCGACGCCTCCTTCCTGGCCCGTCTGGTCCTCGAGCACCGGCTCAGCCAGGACGAAGCCGTCGAGACGGCCGTCGACCTCGCCTACAACCTCCCGAAAATCGCCTACTCCCGGCGTTCCGCCTGACCCCTGATCTGCCTGGATGCAAAGGAGCACCACAATGGCCAACAACATCACCACGCCCAGTTCCCGGGCGACGAAAATCAGCGGGAAGCTGTCACTGAAGGAAAAGGTCGCCTACGGCATGGGCGATCTGGGCAACGGCTTCATGTTCGACCTGGGCCAAGCGTACCTGCTGAAGTTTTACACCGACGTGGCGGGATTGCCACCGGCAGCCGCAGCCTCGGTCTTCGTCATCACGAAGCTCTTTGACGCGTTCGTGGACCCACTCGCCGGCACGGTAATCGACGGACGGCGCAAAGTGGGCCGGTTCGGTCGCTTCCGCGGTGTCATGTTCTATTCGTCGATTGCGCTGGCTGTCCTGACCATCTTTACCTTCCTCACTCCCGGCCAGTCCGAGGGCGTGAACCTGGTCTACGCCTACGTCTCCTACATGGCATGGGGCGTGTTGTACTCGTTCACCAACATTCCCTACGGCTCGCTGGCCTCGGTGATGACTCAGGAACCTCTGGAGCGCGCCAAGCTCGCTTCCTTCCGCCAGGCCGGGTCGGTCACCGCTCTGCTGGTCACCGGCGTGGCGTTCATGCCGATCGTTCTGGCTTTCGGTTCGGCCCGGGTGGGCTACGCCGTCGCCGCCGGGGCCATGGCGGTGGTAGGGGTCCTCTGCTTCTTCGGGACATTCCGGTACACCCGTGAGGCCGTTCCCGTGGTGCGTACACGCGAGAAGCTCACTGTCCGGAGCTTCTTCATCACCATTGCCACCAACCGGCCTCTGCTGGTCTTGATCGTTATGACGATCTTTTCAATCTCGGCCTACAACGTGAAGACGGCAATGATCGTCTACTTCACCCAGTACTATCTCGGTGATGTGCAGCTGCTGCCCTACGTGAACGTGATCAGCATCGGCTCCTCGATCATCGGCATCCTGCTCATTCCCGTGCTGACACGCCTTATCGGCAAGAAACGTACCGCCTTGTGCGGGTTCCTGCTCGCCATCGTCGCGGACGGACTGAACTTCGTGCTGCCGACCAACCCGGTGCTGTTCACGGTCCTGTTCAGCCTCTCCTTCATCGGGGTGGCCCTGCCCAACGGCATCACCTGGGCACTGATCTGCGACGTCATCGACTTCGGCCACTGGCGCACCGGGGTGCGCCGTGAAGGCATCACGTACTCGATGTTCAACTTCTCCCGCAAGATTGCCCAGTCGGTTGCCGGCGGCCTGGCCGGGTTCGGACTGAGCGCTATCGGTTACGTGCCCAACGTGCAGCAGTCCTCCGGGGTGCTGGCAGGCATGAAGGCTCTGCAGACGCTCTATCCCTGCCTGGCCCTGGCAGCGGCAGCGGCTGTGTTCGCCTTGCTGTATCCACTCACGGATAAGAAGGTGGAGGAGCTCGTCGTGGAGACGCACGCACGGGAGGGCTCCCCGGCCCCCGTGGAACGGAACCCCCACGACTAACCACTGCCCCTGAAGTGCTGGCACTGCACGACCCAGCACCAGCACTGCGCCCCGGCGGCGCATCGGATCGAAGACCACCATCCAGGAGAACCCATAATGACCCCCCGCCGCTCACAGCCCTCCGAAGCACTACTGGCCCATCCGGTAATCGCTGTCCTGAGAACCTCACACGCCCGCCAGTACGGCCCAGTCATCGAGGCGCTCATCGCCGGAGGCGTCCGATCCATCGAGCTGACGCTCACCACCGAGGGCGTCTTTGAAGAAATCAGGGGACTCAAGGCCCGGTTCGCGGGTTCTGCAGAAATCGGAGTTGGCACGGTCACCAACCCCAATGACGCCGAGCAGGCGCTCGACGCCGGCGCTGACTACCTCGTTACCCCGGTGACAGTGCCCGAGGTGATCCGCGCGGCCGTCAACCGCGGCGTCCCCGTCTTCCCTGGCGCCTACTCCCCCACGGAGATGCATACCGCGTGGTCCCTGGGAGCTGCCGCCGTGAAACTGTTCCCCGCCTCGGTAGTGGGCCCCGGGTACATCGGGCAGTTGCGCGGACCATTCCCCGATCTGCCGGTCATCCCCTCCGGAGGAGTGTCAATCCAAGATGCCCCGAAGTGGATCAAAGCCGGCGCGCTTGCCGTGAGCCTGGGAGGTCCTCTCCTCGGAGACGCCTTCAAGGGCGGGGACCTCACCGCGCTCACAGCGCGGGCCGCCGAGGTCACCCGCCTCGTCGCCCACGCCCAGAACAGGACGGTCAACGCATGAGCGACGTCATCACCATGGGAGAAACGATGGCGCTGCTCCGGGCCGACACCCCCGGTCCATTGGCCCACACCCGCTCCCTGGGCATAGGAGTCGGCGGAGCCGAGAGCAACTTCGCCATCGCCCTGTCCCGTCTGGGCGTAGCCGTCACCTGGTCTGGCCGAGTAGGAAACGACAGCCTGGGCGAGCTGATACTCCGCGAACTGCGTGCCGAAGGCATCAAGGTCCACGGCATCGTGGACCCCCAAGCCCCCACCGGGCTGATGATCAAGGAACGCCGCACCTCCGAACAACTCAAAGTGTGGTACTACCGCTCCGGAAGTGCCGGCTCCTGCCTTCAACCCCACGACGTCCCCGAGGAGCAGATCCGCGAGGCCCGCCTCCTGCACCTGACCGGCATCACTCCTGCGCTCTCGGCCTCGGCAGCAGAGGCAGTCGACCATGCCATAGTCATAGCCCAAGACGCCGGAACCATGGTGTCGCTGGACCTAAACTACCGCGCAGCCCTCTGGTCCCAGGAAGAGGCCGGCGAGCTATACCGTAAACTGCTCCCCCAGGTGGATTTCGTCTTCGCCGGCGACGAAGAAGCGATGATTGCTTTAGGTCTGGACCAGACACAGCCACACCAGTCTCTGGAACTCGCGCACCAGCTAGCGGTCCTGGGTCCGCGCCACGCCATCGTGAAACTCGGACCACTCGGGGCCGTCGCAGTCGCCGACAGTGACCAGCTCGTCCAAGCAGCCGTCCCCGTCAACGTCGTGGACACCGTCGGGGCCGGGGACGCCTTCGTTGCCGGCTACATCGCGGAATTCCTGGCCGGCGAAAACCTGGAACAACGAATGAGGACGGCCGTCCGAACCGGTGCTTTCGCCTGCCAAGTACCAGGCGACTGGGAAGGCATGCCCCGCCGAAGCGAGCTTGAACTCTTAGAGTCAAAAGACCCCGTAACCCGATAAGCCTCGGACTGATCCCCGAACCGCACTCAAGGGCTCCCTCGGTGCGCTAGCTTGTATCGCCCCCATTGCGATCGGAGTTCGGCGTCCTCATGTCCGCGGCAGGAGTAGTTCACGACTAGTTCGGCTCCGCACCTCAGCATGCTTACCGATCGCTGAAGACTTGACTCGTGCCCACAGCGGGTGTTCGCAGCACTGCGCTGGCGGAACCGTGCCGCCGTCCTGTCCACTGAAGTGCCCCTCATCTGACAGCTGGCGCAGGCCGTGCTGCTGCAGACGGCACTTCGGCCTGGTGTTCGTAGCTTTATAGAATAAACCGATATCGGCTCTTTATTTCGGTCGGGGGATAGGCCCCGGAAGGGGCTGAATGCGGCGTTTTCATCCCTTTAGTCAGGGCCAGAACGTCGTCAGCCAAGGCGCGATTCACGGGCGTGATGTCAAGGAACGCCGGATCAAAAAGCTCATCCGAACAGGTTATTCCGGTCGCGCATAGAGAATGTTCGGCGTTGTTCTCATGTGGCGTGTCGGCCAGGGCGTACAGAATTTCGCCGTCGAGGGGCCGCAGCGGCGCGAACGGGCATCGACTGTGACTCTGTGCAGGCGCATGTCCTCCTACCCAAAGGCGGTACGCAGGACCTGGTGGAAAGTTGGGAACCACCAAGCTCCAGCTGACGCAACATTTCTGGCGGGCTCTCCACCAGCTCCACGCGCACAGCTATGACCGGTAAGCGGTCGACCGTCGATCCCCACCTCGACGTGATCAAAACTGGCCGTTCTTTCAGACTCCACTGCCGGTCTATGCCGGACATCGAACGCCAGCTTTACGAATCTGCATCATCGGCGGTTTCAAAAATGACCAAGGAGGAAAGCATTTCCCAGGTCCGTGTCTGGAGGGCGATCAGAACCGGGTGCCAAGGTGGTGTAGGAGCTTGGGTGTACGTATGTTTCCGCAGGCCAGAGGCCGGTTTGCCTTGAGGATTGGCGGGGGAAATTTATGGAACCTTGAGGGTTTGCGAGGGTGAATATTGAGAGGCGGCTTCAAGAATGGGATCGCGGCCCGATGGGGGGCTGAAACCTAGCTGAGGAGCCCTCCCTGCATTCGACCCTGTCCTTGAGTCAGACCCAGACGCCCACTTTGGCTTGCGTTGATGCAAGCCCAGGAGCAGCTACGAAATCAATGTACGAGCCCATTCCTCCCTCGGTGAAGGGGGCTTTGCGGGTAGTCGTGTTGGTGCCGGCCTACAACGAGGCGAGCTCGATCGGCGCCACCCTTGATGGCTTGATGCTGCAGTCACGCCAGGCGGACCTGGTGGTGGTGATTCCCAACGGATGCACCGATACCACCGCCCTGGAGGCCCGGAAGTACCCGGTGACCGTGATGGAGCTGCCCCGGCTGGAGCACCGCAAATCAGAAGCCCTGAACCGGGCGTGGAACGAATACGCGTACGACGCCGACGTGGTGGTCTGCCTTGACGCGGACACCGTGCTTCCCCCCAACGCCCTGGCAGCGTGGGAGCGCGAGTTCAGCGGCCGGCGGGCTGCGCGGCTGGGTGGGTCGTCCTCGAAGTTTACGATGCAGGACCCCGGATTCCTCTCCAGGCTGCAGAAGGCAGAGTTCGCCACCTGGACGGACACCGCCCTGCGCCGCCGGCAGACGTCCGTCCTGGCAGGGACGGGATGCGCGATCAACAATGCGGTCCTGCGGCAGATCGCAGCCCGGGACGACCGTGAGGGGCCGTGGGTCTACACCTCCCAGGTGGAGGACTTTGAGCTGACCTACCGGATCCGGGAGCTGGGGTACGTCTGCCAGGTCTCCCCTGACGTCCGCGCTTACACGGACTCGATGAAGACCATCAAGGCGTTGTGGGGCCAGCGGATGAAGTGGCAGGTGGGAACGGTCGAGGACCTCCTGGTGCTGGGCATCAACCGGCTGACCCTCCGTGACTGGGGCCAGCAGGCCATGGGGCTGCTGGGCGTTTTCCTGAAGCTCCTGTGGATCGCCGTCATTGTCCTGTCACTCGCCCTGGGCGTTTTCCAGTTCGTCTTGTTCTGGTGGCTGGTTCCCGTGTTGTTCGTTGCGCTGGACATCAAGCGCGCGTTGCGGATTCCGCACCGGGACTGGAAGGACATCCTTCTGGCCGCCACCTTTTTCCCCCAGGAATTGTTCATGTGGCTGCGGTCCGGGTGGTTTCTTGCCTCCTGGTGCGCGGTCCTGACCACCAAGATCACCCGACGGCGGATCGACCGTTGGGAAGCCCAATACACCGCAGAGGACATCTGAATCATGTACGGAATGACCACCACTATCCCCGCTACCGGAGCTGCCACCCTGGCCTACACGGGCCTGAACGTCGGCTCGTCGCTTCTCACGGGCATGGGCGTCGTGCTTATCGGCGTGGCCCTGCTTTCACTGCTGCGTAAGGGAAGCAAGGTCAGGCCCTGATGCCGCCCGCACTGGCCCGGCCTGGAGCATCCGGGCCAGCTGCGGAGGGTCAGGAAACCCGGTCAGGACGTGCGCCGGGCCAGCAGGGCGTTCTTGAACGCTGTGGCGGAAGTGGTGCTGCTGTTGATCCGCCAGTCCGTTTCCTTTTGCATGTTGAACCACACGAAGCCCATCACATCGGGCTGGGCCGCCAGGTAGGACACCAGGGACGTATTCCACGCAGCCTTGTCGCCGCCGGCTTCGCTCGAGGCCGTCTCGGCAATCAGGATCGGGACTGCCGGGGCAAGGGAACGCAGTTGGGCGATGCCCGGCGCGAAGAGGTCCTGCGGGGAGATCCAGGCGCTCCAGGATGCGGAAGTTCCCCAGTTGTAGCCGTCCAGGGCCACAACATCCACGTAGCCAGCCCCCGGGTACAGCCCGGCCAGGTCCGTGGAGCCGTAGTACGGGACGTTGGGGCTCCAGACCCACGAAACATTGCTGGCGCCCTGGGCGGCGATGACGTCGTGAACGTGCCGCCAGGCCTGGACGTAATCCCCGGGCTGGTTGCCGTTGACGCTTTCGGCCCACGGGTACCAGTCGCCATTCATTTCGTGGGCAAACCGCAGCTGGACCGGGTAACCCCAGGAGGCCAGCGCCCGGCCCCATTGGGCGATGTGCGCATCGAAATCGCCGGCGGTGATCCTGGCCAGGCTGTACGCGGGCTGGTCTACGCCGCCGCCCCAGAGCCAGGGCTCCCAGGTGACCAGCGGCACGGCGCCCCGTGCGCGGAGGGCGTTCATCTCGGTGATGGGTGCCGGCTGCGCGAAGTCCTCGTAGAACAGCACGCTGGACGGGGCTTCACCGGCAAGAACTGCCACGTCGTCGAGCTCGCTGCCGGCCAGGGGGCCTCCGGCTGTGGCTGCGCCGAAGCGGAGCCTGGCCGTACTGATGGGCGGCACCGCCGGGGTTGGCGCGGCAACCGTGAACACGGCCGAAGCCTGAACCGAGGACGTCTTGGCGGTCACCGTGACCTTGCCCGTGGCTGTTGCCGGGATGGTGGCGGGGGCGCTGAACGCGCCGGCCGCCGTCGTCTTCAAGGGAAAAGTAGCCGAGCCCACCACTACGGTTCCGGTGGTGGAGGCTTTGAAGCCGCTGCCGGTGACCGTGATGGAGGTTCCGGCAGGTCCCGTGGCGGGACTCAGGGAAATCTGGGCCACAGCTGCCTGCGCGGCCACGGGCTGAACCACCGTCATGGCCAGGGCAAGGCCCAGGCCTGCGGCCACAGCCGCCAAGTGCGTCTTGATGGATGTGAGCAAGGCTATCGGTCCCCAGAATCGTCGTGGCAGCCAGGTTTACTGCCGGCCAGCTGCGCCGGGCGGCGCATTCCTGATCGTAAGGGCCGTGCGGTGAAGTTGATCGGGCCTTGATCGAATTCTGTGGAAAAACTGTGTCAGGACTGCGCCAGGGCGGTCCGGGAACGGATGCGTGTGCCCCTCCACCTACATCAAGGAAAGAAGAGGTGAATCTGTGGATGAAGACCATCTGAAGGGGACCAACGATCCGGGCCCTAGGGTCGTAGATCTGGCCGTTTTGGAAAGGCTGCGTGAGGAACTGGATGACGACGAGGGCTGGCTCTTCCTTCAGCGGGTCGGTTCTGGGTGGCGGTACTCGAACAGTCACGGTCAACGAGCCGGCTTTGGGACTTCAGGTGAGCCGGTAGCCTACTCCCCGGACCGTTTCGATCCAGCGTGGGTTGCCGTGGTCGTCTCCGAGGTTTCGGCGGAGTTGGCCGGTGTGGACTTCCACTGCCCGTTCCTGCGCGGAGCTGACGAAGGTTCCTGAGCCGTAGGGCTCGTTGCGCAGCCCGGGGACCAGCTCCGCTCTGGTCTGGACTCGACGGCCGTTATCCATGAGTGCCAGCAAAAGATCGAATTTGGTGCGGGTGAGGTGGACGGGGGCACCGTCAACCTCGACAGTGCGGGTCGCTTCATGAACGCGAAGCCCGTGATGCTCGAAGTCGTATTCCACAGGGCCGGACCGTTTTGTCGGTGAAAGGGGGTCTGGCAGGGTCGGGGCAGCGGAGTGTCCATGATCTGCTGTCGGCGCCTCTGCGGCGGGAGTTCTGGGGCGTCGAAGCAGCGCCCGGACGCGGGCGAGCAGTTCCCGTGGCCTGAATGGTTTGGTGATGTAGTCGTCAGCGCCTGCCTCTAGAGCTATTACTGCGTCCGCTTCGTCTGCCAGGCGGGAGATCATGATCAGGTAGGCCTCGCTAAAGCCCCGGATCCGGCGTAAAGCTTCGATTCCGCCGAAGTCAGGCAACCCCACGTCCATGGTCACGACAACAGGGTTATAGGCCGCGACGGCTTTCACTCCCTCACCAGCCGATGACACGGGTGAACCGTGAAACCGGACTGCACCAGCAGCTTCGCCAGTGCTTCCCTGACAGCGGGGTCGTCCTTTACGACAACAGCCATTCCCTGCCCAGCCATACCTGGTCCTTCCGCTAAACCTGTGGTGCAGATCAAGTTCTAGCCGCGGCGGATCAAGAACAGGGCGTTGCGGGCGCAGGAATGGATCAATAATCGGACAATCTAGCCGTAAACGGACGGCCGGTGGGTTTGCGGCTGGCATTATCAGGTAGAGAAACCCCGGACGATACCTGGGGAAAGAAACGATCATTCACCGCTGATCTCATCCGGAGGCGTCGGCCCTGCGTGCTGTCCTGTTGAAGATGCTGCCCGGGTTCTCCTGGGATGTATGGGGTGGAACTGATCCGCCGATGTGGTGACCGGGCGCTTAGGCAGGGTTCCGAGGATCGGCAGGACTGTTGGGTTATCGTGCCATCACAGGAAAGGGGGGGGAAGGTTTGCAGCTGAAACGCTTTGCTCATAAAGAATCGCTGGCGCAGGGGTTGACCGGCCCTGAGCGCTGTGAGGCCAGTAGGTTGGTGCCGGGTCCGGCGGAGAACGCTCAGGCAGAAGTTGCCCCGGTATCGGCTGCTTTGCTCGCCCGTGCCCTGGATACGGTTTCTGAAGCCTCCCTCATCACTGACGCGAAACAGAACGTGCTGTACGCGAACCAGGCCTTCGAAGCGGTCACGGGATACAGCCAGGAGGAGATCCTCGGCCGGAATTGCCGGATCCTTCAAGGACCTGGCTCGGACCCTGAAACGGTCTTGATGATGAGGGCTGTGCTGGGCCGCGGAGAAACGTTGCGCTGTGAAATTCTGAATTACCGCAAAAACGGGACGCCGTTCTGGAACGGTCTGACTATTTCCGCCCTGCGCGGGGCTGCTGGTTCCATTACTCACTTCGTGAGCGTGCAACGCGATATCACGTCCCAGAAAACCCTGCAGGAACAACTGCAGTTCATGGCGTTGAATGATCCGGTCACTGGCCTGCCCAACCGGACAGCTCTGGAACAGTATCTGTCCCAAACCGAAGACACCTCTGCCGGCCTCACAGCAGTCGGGATCATCGATCTTGACGACTTCAAAACCGTCAACGACCGCCATGGACATGAAACCGGGGACGTGCTACTGGCCAAGCTCGCCCGAAGGCTTGGAAAGCGAACCCGTGACCAGGACTTCCTGGCCCACTTGGGCGGAGACGAATTCGTCGTTGTCATCACAGGACTGTCCCCGGAAGACCCTGTGAAAGAACTAAGCCATATTGCCGAGGCTCTCCACGATGCAGTGGACACTAACTTCACACTGGAGCCCGGTGTGCGCGTCCGGGCGGCAATGAGCATGGGCCTTGCCCTTTGGGCGTCAGGCCCAAATGGTGGTAACGCCGCCCTTCGACGCGCTGATGCCGCTTTGTACCGGCTCAAAGCCCGAAAAGGGGACCGTGATAAATGGTGGCATCTGGAGGACCGTATCCCCACCGGGGAAAGAACCCTCGCCCCGGCCGCGGGCGGGCTGAGCCCCAACGGCACCCTCGACTCCCCCATCCCCGCCCTGGTCCAGGAATACAAAAGCCGGCTCTTTGATGGCGGGCTGGTCATGTACTACCAGCCGATCATGGACCTGCGCACCCACCAGATCCACTGCGCCGAGGCACTGACCAGACTCGTCCTGGGTGACGGGACCGTCGTCCCGGCAGGTACCTTCCTGCCACATCTCAACACGGAGGACACCAATGCGCTGCTCCGGGCCGGGCTGGACCAGGTCCTGGGCCAGCTCACGGCGTGGGATGGACTGGGCTACCGTCTGAACGTCAGTGTCAACCTCTCCCCGTCCACTCTCCTGAACCCTGACTGCACACGGTGGGTTGCCACTGCCCTGAACCGGTACAACTTCCCCCCAGAACGGCTCACCTTCGAACTACTCGAAACCAGCAAGGCCGACGATGAAGCCCAGCAACGAGGCATTCATGAGCTCCTCGAACTCGGGGTCGGCCTCGCGCTTGATGACTTGGGATCCGGTCACAGCACCCTACGGCGGCTCACAGCGCTGCCGTTCAAAACCGTCAAAATCGACCGGCAGCTTCTCCACCAATTTTCGTCCTCCCCCGTGAAAACCATGACGTTCCTTTCCAGCATGGTCTCCATGGGCCAGGACATGGGCTGGGCCATGGTCGCCGAAGGCCTCGAGAACGCCGACCTCACCGAAGCGGTACGGATCCTGGGCATCCCGTACGGCCAGGGCTTCCACCTCGCCAAGCCGATGCCCGGTGACAACATCCCGGACTGGATAACAAAGAACTCACAGCAGGAGAACACAGACCTGATCACCACCTACGCCGGCGCTCTCGCCTACCACTGGCAATTCACACGCCTGAAAACCCCCCACACCCACACCCTGCAGTCCTGCCCCCTCACACCTTTCCTGACAAAACACGCCAAAAACGGCGTCATTCAGGGCCTGCACGGGGAACTCCACTCAGGCCGATCCCACTACGCCCCGGCGTCGGAGGAACTCCTGCAATGGATGGTTAACAACGTCACCGATGGTCAAAGAAACAAACCCATACTCCCCTTCAGGCAGCCAGCCCTCCTTGGGCGACCACCTTGGTAAAGGCCTAAGTACCCGCACGGCTGCGTCACCAATCCCGGAAAACAGCCAAAGCAGCCCGAGGACGCCGGCAGAAACTGCTGTCACGGAAGTCAAAGGGCCGTCAGCATCTGTAGTATCCCAACAGAATTACGCCTGAGCCCCCGCCCCGTTCCCATCCAACCGCTGCACGAGAGAGCAGAGACACCGCTATGACCGTTCCGCCCCCTGCCCGGCTCCGGGACCTCCGCATCGCCCCTGATGAGCCGGCAAGGTTGAAATCCCTCGCCGAAACCGGGCTGCTTGACTCACCGGCCGAGGAAGGGTTTGACCGGATCACCAGGCTCGCGCAGAAACTCTTCGGTGTCAGCGCCGCTTCCGTGGCCCTGATCGGCGAGGACAGGCAGTTCCTCAAATCCGTCGTCGGGGACCTTGAGGTGAACGCCCCGAGGGAAGTGTCTTTCTGCACCCATACGATCCTCACACCCCATACCCTCGTTGTTGAAGACGCCCAGCAAGACGAAAGGTTCAGCAACAATCCGTTGGTCCTGGGCCAACCCAACATCCGTTTCTACGCCGGGCAACCCCTGCAGGGACCGGGCGGCCATAACATCGGCACCCTGTGCATCATCGACCAGGAGCCCAGGACATTCACTGAGGAACAAAAACAGGTCCTCCACGACCTCGCCGCGATCGCCCAACGCGAAATCAATGTCCGCACCGACCTCAAAAATGGGGCCAAAATCCAGCAAGCCCACCTGCCCGGAAGCGCTCCATCCCTGCCCGGCTACGACATCAGCGCGTACTGCCGGCCGGCAGGTGAGCTCTCCGGAGACTTCTACGACTGGCACGTCATCAGCGGCCGGTTTCGGTTCACCCTGGCAGATGTCATGGGTAAAGGGACCGGACCGGCAATCCTCACCGCAACCGTCCGGGCAGGCCTGCGCGCAACGGCCGCGCTCGACCCCGCCGCGGCACTGACGGCGGTATCGGAGGAACTGCTCACCAACCTGGCACGGAGCGAATCGTTCGTGACCGCGTTCCACGCCGAATTGGACCCGGCCACGGGAACGGTCCGCTACTCCGACGCCGGGCACGGTCTCGCCCACCACGTAACAGGCGACGGTGCCATCACCAGGCTGCCCACCTCAAACGCGCCGCTGGGGATTATGGCCGGGATGCAGTGGCACACTCGCGGCATCACCCTCAACCACGGGGATTCCCTCATCATCCCCAGCGACGGGGTCCTCGAACTCCTCCACGAAGACCTGGACGACCTCGCAGCAGCACTGAAGCAGCTAACCACCAGCACCGATATCCCCGCCGATCTGAACCGGATGGCCATCGGTTCAGGGTCCCCCAGCGACGACGTCACCGTCCTGATCCTCCGCAGAACCTGAAACAACAACGGAGATCTCGCCCCTTCACTTACCGCTGACGGTCACGAGTCGCGATCGCGTGCACCCCGAGACCCTGTTGCTGTTGCTGCCCCGCTCCATCATGTACGCCTTCGACTTTCGCTGTATTCCTGACCCAAGGAGAAACCATGGAAGCCGTGCTCACCGCACCCGTCCTCACCGTTACTGTCACCGACCGGGACAGCAGAGACGTGGACTTGGAGGCTGCCGTCATCGCCATGAGAGAACAGGCCCTCCTCGGCGGCCGACAGGGAATACTTGTCACACGGCACGCACCGGGGAAATTCACCGTCGAACTCAGCGACGATGTGCCCTTCGGTTTCACACATGAAAGGGACGCCACGATCTGAACGCGGCGCCTACCGTAACGGCCTGCGCCCCTGACATTTAGTGGCAGGTGCCAGCAGGAAAAGCGGCCCGGGCGGTGGTCTTGAGAGAGTTATGAAACGGCCGGGAAAATGGCCACTACAAGAGGATAAAAATGAATTTTACGTCTGAGCTCAGGGATTCTTACGCGGAAGTGACGGCGGACGGCCGGCTCAATATGGTTGCCGCGCCCCAGCTAAGGGAGTTCATCGGGAACCTGATCACTGACGGGTCCCCCCGTATTGTCCTGAACCTGGAGAAGACCAGCTTCATGGATTCCTCAGGCCTGGGCGCGCTCATCGGTTGCCTCAAAGCGGCCCGGCAGGCCGGTGGGGACCTCCGGATTGCTGGGGTCACCCCGCAGGTGAGGATGGTGCTGCAGCTGACAAGTATGGACAAGGTTCTTGCCCCTTACGCCACTGTTGAAGAGGCATTCAGCAATGACTGAGGTTATTGCCTCGCGCAGCTTCCGCGGAACCGCGGCCGAGGACGCCATCGAATCCGTGCACAACGATCTGGAAAGCCTGTGGCTGGAAGTGCCCTTCGTCCAGGACATCGACCAGATGACGTTCACTACGGCGGTCATCGAGTCCGCGTCCAACGTCGTTCAGCACGCTGAACCGGCAGGACAGGCCGAGGTGGAGCTTGGTGTGGACATCGTTGTCTGCCGCACGCTGCTGCAGGCCCGCGTCAGCGCCTTTCACGCCAAACCGCCGTTCGGTCCAATGGAACCGGGAACCCCCGGCAAAGACGCGGAGTCCGGCCGGGGCCTGGCGCTGATCCAAGCGCTGGTCACCACCGTCAACTTCGAACGGCAGGACAGCACCAACACCTGGGTGCTGTCCCGGACACCACCCCACTGAACCCGGCAGCAACGAACAGCCGAGCTGAACGGGAGCCCTGAAAGCCGGAAAGTTACGCACTGCTCAAGGCTCAACCGCTGCCGTCAGGCTCCCCCAGCCACCCCCAATCAAACGCAGAACCCGAGCCCGACGAAACCCATCGAAGGACCGCAAAGTGGGACCCATCCCGGTGGCCCGCGGCAATCCGGCGCCCGAAAAGAAACAGAGAGTGATGACCCTGCAGATGATGTCCAGTCCCGTGGAAAAATTGGCAGGACTGGACGAGTTGTCGCCGGTCCTGAAGCAGGTCCCGATCTTCATCCTGTTTGTTCTTGCCGGGGTGATGAGCGCCTCGATCAATACCCTGGCCGTCACCAGCTGGCCGGCGCTGAGTGCCAGTGCAGTGCTGGTCACAGTGGCGACCACCCTGGCGGTCCCCTTCGGCCGGGCCCGGCTGGCGCAGTTCGCCACGGTCGTACCCGCACTGGACTTCCTCGCAGCGGGCGCCCTGCGTCACGGCACCGGGGAAAGCCAGTCGATCTACGCCTCCCTGGTTCTCCTGCCCGTCCTGTGGTTCGCTTCACTGAAGGGCAGGCGCTATGTGGCCTACGCCGTGGGGGGAGCCGGGGTCGCCATCCTCGTTCCCTTCGCGTTGGGTTCAACTATCAACAACAACCCGCACGAGCTCTTGCGGGGCCTGTACAGCACGCTGATCTTCGCTCTGGCCGCCGTAGTCGTGAACGAACTCGCCCGGAAAGCCCGCGCCAATCTGGCCGTCGCACGGCAGAAGGCAGAAACCGCGACCGAGGAACTGAACCGTGCCGCGCAGATCCAACGCTTCCTCCTGCCCCAGGGCGCCGCTCCGCTGCCCGGCTATGAGACCGCCGGGGCGTGCCTTCCCTCCAAAGCCGTTGGCGGTGACTTCTTCGACTGGTACCTCATCGACGGGGGCCTGGCCTTCACCCTGGGCGATGTCATGGGCAAAGGCGCCGGAGCCGGCATGATCGCCGCGACCACCCGGGCGGTCATCCGTAGCGCCAAAAGCAACCATGACCCGGTGGCCGCCCTGCACCTCACGGCCGACTGCTTCGCCACCGACCTGGACCAGGCGTCCTCGTTCGCGACCCTCTTCCACGCAAGACTCCGCGCGGAAGACGGCAGGGTCTTGTATTCCGACGCCGGACACGGCCTCACCCTGCTCGTCCGTGCCAACCGGACATGGGAACGCCTCGCCTCGAGGGATCTTCCCGTTGGTTTGATGCCGGACACCCGATGGGAATCACACGAGATATTCCTTAACCCCGGCGACATGATCGTCAGCTTCAGCGACGGAATCCTGGACTTATACGACGGCACCCTCGCCGCTATCAACAACGTCGCTGAACTGGCCCTCGCCGCCTCCTCCGCCCAGGACCTCGTGGACTCCGTTACCGCTCAAGCCAGCACAAACAGCAACCCCGACGACGTCACCGTCCTCGCCATCCGCCGCGAACACGGGACTATGCGGAAATCTTGATCCAGACGACCTACTTTTCGGGCAGGCCAGGCCAGGTCACAGTGTCTGCTGGAAGTGGTCGTAGTCCGCACTCAGGCCCGGGTTTTCCCACCGCTGCCTATGGGGGTGAACTTGGCGGAGCGGCGCCCGGTTCACGGGGATGTCCAGGAAGGCGGGGGCGAGGTCGAACGGTTCATCTGACCAGTGACTCGGCAATCCGGAGAGGGCATAATCCGGATGCGACGGCTCGTCCAGGACGTCCACAACCTGCTCGTATCCGGCAAATCCTCCCGTATCTTCCAGCGGCCGCGACTAGTTTCGGTCGCCAGGGAGGTTGCTAATCAACCAGTTCAGGGCAGTGCTTTCGTCCGTAAAAAACTGCACCGGGTGGACGGATTGCCTCACCGAGGCCGCGAGGACCCTGTCCATCGGTGTGTCGCCCAGCATGGCAGCGGCCAGGACCATTTCCTCAGCCCCGAACAGCACGCGGGCGTGGAGGCTCATGGTCAGGATCGTGGACATGTCGACCAGGATCGCGTACGGCACGTGATCGACCAGTGCCAGGCTCTTCTCGAGGACGTCCTTCGCGTCAGCGGGGAGCACCTCAGTGTCAGGCAGCCATGTCAGGCGTATCAGGGCCGGGCGGAGCAACGTAATGCTCGCCTTACCGTCCGCCGCAGGTATCTCAGTCATCAGTACTCTCGAGAGAGCAAGTGCAGCATGAGCTTACGGAGCATGGGGATGCTCGGTGAGCCAGCGAAGGGCCTCGTCGTTCGCCGTAAAGTACCGGGTGGGGTAAGGCGGGTCATGGACTTCCGCGAAGTGGTTAGCGAGGGCTTTATCGACCGGAGACGGTCCCACGATGGCCATCGCGGCAATGTCCAGTGTCTTGGCGAAGCGCAGCAGCGCAGCCCGAGTAATGGACGCCATACTGTTGAGTTCGACAAGCATTGGCGGACACACACCCGCGCTCACCGCACTGGCTTGCTCCACGAGAGCGGCGGCATCCTTGTCGGTCACGCTTGTGCCGTGGAGCCAGTGGATCCAGAGGACACTGTCGCGCACGGACGCAGTGAAAGCCTCGCCCTGCACTTCAGATCGGTCTGAAGCCACCGAACCCCCTGAAATCGATTTGCTGGTTACCTGTCGGTTCTTGTCGACACTACCCACTCTTACACCCGGGGCACTAAGTGGAGCCCAAGTTGTTGCGAGTCTTTCCCCGATTACGCAGCTGCGGGGCGGCCTCTGTCCTGGACACACGCTGGACCAGAACGAGAAACGTCAGTTCGAGGACCAGATCCTTGACCAGGTGTTTACGGGCAAGGCTTCAGGCAGGGACGGCGCGCCAGGCCCCACTCGCCGAACTGCTGCGCTTCGCCCGCGATGGGGACACCGTCGTGGTGCACAGCATGGACCGGCTTGCCCGGAACCTGGATGACTTCCGTGCTCTTGCCCAGGGCCTCACCCGCAAGGGCGTGCGCGTCGAGTTCGTGAAAGAGCACCTGGTCTTCACGGGCGAGGACTATCCCATGGCCAACTTGATGCTGTCCGTCATAGGTGCTTTCGCTTCTCACCGGCTTTACAGAACCTGTATTTGCGACTCTTAATTTGGGCTTGGGGAGGAGGCCCCGGAAGGGCCCAGTTACTTGCCCGATATGTGGTGAATGTCCCTGCTGTTCGTGCGGGCTACACGTATGCGATTTGACCGTGGTGGCCTCGCTGCCTCCTTTGGTGAGTTACCGGCGGAGAGCGCCACCCTGTACGACAGCGGGGCCGGCAGGCGCGACTATTTCCGGTCTGGTTGTGCGGGCGTTATCTGCCCGGTCAGGACGAATGCCGACAGCAGGAGGACCATCCCGGCGTACCCGGTTGCGGTAGCGGTGAGCCCGAGGCTGCTGATGAGGGCGCCGGCTGCGATGGCCGGGACGCTGTTGGCAACGTAACTCACGACGTAGACCGCTGAGAGCAGTCCAGCGCGTTCGTGCGGGGCAGCTTGCGGCAGGAGGGTGCGGGGCACGCCCAGGAAACCGGCACCGAAACCGACGCCTGCAATAATTGTCGCGGCGAAGTACAGGCCCACCGAACCGGTGGTGAGGGCCGCTATGGTTGCGGCCATGCCCGCTATCAGCGCGATCATGCCGATCCGGAGGACCTTGGGCGCCGGGACGGATCCGAGTACGAGTGTGGCGATACCACCGGTACCGGTGAGCGCTGCGACGACGAGGCCGGTCAGGACCGCGGTGTCGGGCCCGGCCATCGCCCTGATAATGCTTGGGCCGAGCGAGAGGATCAAATCGCCCAGGGACCAGGTCGCTACCGCGGCCGGCAGAACCCACACCGCGGTGGATCGGACGGCCGCGGGGAAGTGAACGCGCGGGCGTAAGGAGGCAGCGGCCCCGGGTGTGCGGGTGATCGTCTCGGGACTGAGGACAGTGCCGATGACCTGCAGCACGAGCAAGACCAGCAAAGCCACGTAGATGCTGCTGATTGCTGCCGGAGCGGCAGCAACGACAAGGCTGGACGCTACCGCGCCGGCAGCCAAACCCACTGCGGGGCCGGCCCCGTTGAACACCGTTCCAAGTCCGGCCCGCACGGGTGCTTCGAGCTCGATAAGGTATGCACCCAGAGCGCCGATGGCACTTCCGGTGGCGAGGCCCTGGATAAGGCGTGCCATTATCAGGGGCACTTCACTGCCGGCGGAGATGAACACCAGCATCGAAACGATTTCCAAACCGAGGCAGGCCAGCAGGACGGGACGCCGACCAAGATGGTCTGAGAGTGAGCCCGCGGTTAATAATGACGCCAGCAATGCCAGCACGTACGCGGCAAAAATCATGGTCAAGACCACTGGAGGAAAGCCCCACTGGTTCTGGTACAGCGGATACAGCGGGCTGGGGGCACTCGAGGCGGCCATCAGCACCACCAATACCGAAGACTGCAGCCAAAAAGCCGCGGCAGGACGAAGCCGCATCCGGTACGTGCTTACTTCTGGTGCAACCTGCACAAGGAACCTTTCGGGAAAGGGAAAGCGAAGATTTCGCGTTTCCACGCTACTGGCTACGCCCCACGAACGCAAAAGATTCGCGATAAGCTGAAGTGGTGTCTATGCCCGACCCTCGACCCCATGGCCGTGCCGCGCGGGTCCAGCATGCTGTCCACACCGCTGTCCGCACTCTTCTGGCCCGGGAGGAACGGACCAGTATCACCGTGCCGCGCATAGCTGAACTGGCCGGGGTCGCGCCGTCAACCATCTACCGGCGCTGGGGTGACCTGAACCAATTATTTGCCGACGTGGCCGTGGCCCGGCTGCGCCCCCAAGGGCCCCCGGACACCGGCTCCGTCCGGGGGGACTTGATGGCCTGGGCCGAGGAATACCTGGAAGAGGCAGGCTCGCCCACGGGCCGGGAATTTCTGCGGGACATGATTTCCGGCCGGCCGGACCACAACAGCGCGCTCCAAGGTGGGGAATACGCGCGGGCACGGGTGGAAACGATCCTCGAACGCGGCCGGCGCCGAGGGCAAACCACACCCGACCTCGAGGAAGTCATCGACATGCTGCTGGCCCCGATCGTCTACCGGATCCTCTTCGAAGCCGGAGACCTGCCACCAAACTTCATCAAGCACCTAACTGGTCGGCTGTTCCGGTGAATCAGGAGGGACCCCCATTATCCGCGGCGCTGCCACCACCGCTGCTGTGGCAACCGGCGCGAAGGGCTTCCCAGCTCCTCCCCCAGACTCAACGCATGCTTCACTGAGAGATATTCACGGTCCCCCCGGACCTTGCGCAGGCTCGGGCGTCCCCGACCCCCGCCCGCCTCACACCGTGCCCAGGCAGCGAATCGCAGCCCCAGGAAACAAGCAAACGAAGCAGACCGCAGTAGCCCGCACCACGGCGGTTCGTGAATGCGCCGGAACAGGCCTCATCACCGATTTTTGCCCGGCCCCGCCACCCCGGCAGGCGGCTGCCACCGGTTACGGCAGGACCGGGGGGAGTGAGTCCGCTCCCCCGCCCACATGACCTGCCTACCCAGCCCAGTCGCTAGGTTTACAGAATCCTAACTATCGGCTCTATATCTTGGTCCGGGGAGAGGCTCCGGAAGGGGTTGCACCCGGTCATCATGCCGGGGATTTTTCTCGCTTCCCGTGGTGGTGCCGAACCTGGCGGCCAGCGCCCGTTTCACGGCCGGGAGGCCAGGGGCCAGCTGAATGGTTCGTCCGAACCAGTTACCTCGGCTGTCCAGAGAGAGTATTCGGCATGGTCCGGATGTGACGGGTTCGCCATGGCATCGATGATGTCTTCGCACCCAGGGGGAACCTCCGGAGTCTTCCAGCGTTCCGCCCGCGGTCAGGCCGGGCCTGTTGGCCCGCGTTGGCGGCTCTTGCCGAGGTCTGTTGACGCCTGGAGGAGGTGGCCGGTAGTGAACCCACCGGCCGTCGAATGCCTCCTCAAGGCCCTTCCGTTTACCGGCGGAATGAAAAGGGTAACCGTGCCCTATGACTGATTTCGGAGCTGACGGCGCCAACGACCCTTTTGATAGCAATGACGAGATCGCCGCTGGAGCCGACCCTCACGAGACGCCTGAATCCATCGCCGAAGACATCCGTCGCGAGATCCAGTTGGGTCACGTGCAGGACGACGTAAGTCATGTCCTGGAGGAGCGCTTCGAGGAAGCGGGCATTGAGGCCCGTCCCGAGGAAGTGGACGACCTCGCTGAGGAAATCGAACGGGACGCATCAAGCTGAGCCATGGGCACGGACTCCCTGGTCGTCCTCGTCCTTTACCTGGTCGGCGTCGCAGGGCTCTTCGCCGTCACCAGCCCGTCCTAGTTTTCTTGGCAGTGTCGGGGCCTCAAGTCCTCACCGAACGCGAAGAAAAAGCATCGGTGGCTATCGCGACCAACAAATCGTCCTCCGGCTGGACCAAATCCTTCACCGAGCCCCGTCTCTGCGCAGCAATCGTCGACCGGATCACCTTCAAAGGCACCATCATCGAAACCGGCACCGACCCGCCCACACCAAAAAACCAACAACTCACCGACGTTTAGCGGGACTTTTCTTGTCGGTCTGCGGGTGTGTACCGGCGGGCTCTGGCCAGTGAATCGTCCAGTTCGTCTCCCTCGGTTGTCGTTGATGGCGTTTGAGGTTCTGGATGGGTCAGGCGACTCAGTAGAGTTACCGCGTCGTTGAGGGGCACCGGCCGGAAGAACTGCGCGTCGGCGAGCTCAGCGGCGGCGATTGCGCGTGGCGCCAAGTCGGCTCCGGCGTCCGTGACGTGCAGCCGTTTGGCGCGGGTGTCGGCCGGATCGACTTCGCGCTCTTGACGGGCCAGGGCCAGCTTGTTCGGACGCTCACCTTGGGTGTTGAGCCACCATGCGCAGGCGAGTAACACGAATTGCACGTGGGTGAGACCGAGCGGGGCAAGAGCTGCGGCGGTGTCGCGCTGCCAGCGCAGCGTGGCGTGCCAGAGCAGGAATCCGGGGCTGTCGCCGGGGTTGAGGGGCATCAGCCGCGAGCCATCCTTACCAAAGCAGCCATGGTGTCGGGCCAGTCGGCGGTAATGCCCCGCCCGATCTGCGGGCCGACTTCGTCGGCGCCGCTACCGGTGATCTCCAGCCGGTACACCACACGGAGCACCAGGAATTGACTTCACCACCCCGCCCTGCGGCGGTTGAAAGCTCGTTGACGACTTGACGCCTGCGGTGGACGATCAAATGAAGGCGCGCAGTCTTCTCCCAGGCACGCGAGGCGAAAGAAGACAAGCATGGTCAGCTACCAGAGGCGGGCGGATGAGGTGCCTGCGGACGGCCAGACGGGGATACCGGTGTCTGCTTCGGCTGCCGAGGTGTTCAAGGCCGCCGCCCATCCCGTTCGGGCACGGATCCTGGAGTTGCTGTGCCACGGTGAGCGCTCCATTCCCCAGCTCGTTGAGGGCACAGGAGTGAAGGGTTCACACCTGTCCCGTCACCTGGCCCAGATGCGCGGTCAACACCTGGTTCACTGCGCGTGGTCCGACGGCCGCCTTCTCTACCACCTCGCATGCCCGGAAGCGGGGGATCTGCTGGACGCCGCCCAGTCGGTGCTGCACGCCCGGATGGTCGCCGAACTGGCGGGCGTCAGGCAGCTGAATTCTTCTTCCCGGCCCGAGGCCCCGCCCCCGTCCGGGGCTCTCGCCCCTGCCTCCGGAGCAGGGGCCCAGCTCGGGGCAACCTTCTCGGATGAGCAGTTCGCGGCGTTGGAAGCCACACTGGCCTCGCGTTCAGTGATCACAGACGCCTGCGAAGCGATAGCCGAACGACACCACTGCAGCCTCGACACGGCCGCCAGGCACCTCATCGCGACCGCAAACGAGAACGACCTCAGCCTGCGGCAAGCCGCCGCCGGGGAACTCCAGAACCTACAACGGCGGACCTGACCCGGCGGCGTCACCCACCCGTCCAGGGGCCGACCGGTGGCGTGGACCCATTCCCCGCAAACCTTGACCTTTGGGGGTGGCGCGGATCACACTCGGGTGGGGAATGACCCGAAACGTCTATCGGTCAAAAAGAGAGGTTCTTTCCTCGCTTGTCACAGTTCTCGTTCGCGTCCCTGCGGCCGAGAGAAGATCGCACCGGAAGCCGAGGGAAAACCTTTCCTGGTCGGGGGCTGCCGATGCTACAACGACGGAGGGGACAGCGTGGTCCCCTCCGTCTCCACACAACTGAGCGCAGCCCAGCCTTCCCCCCCGGGCAGCGGTCCCCGCCGTCCGGGTGCCTCATCCCTGACGGGACGGGGGGCAGGCTATTCCGGCCCTTGCGCGCACCCAAGGGAAGAGGCACGTGATGGTAATTGACAGGTTGTGGGACCGGCTCGAACCAGCAACACGGGAATGGTTCATCAACAATCCCGGCTGCGTGACCACATTCGGGACCGGGAAGCTGCACAACGGATGAGCGGGGAACTGGCCCAGGCCCTGACCAACAGAGACGCGATTTCCAAAGCCCAGGGAATCATAATCGAGCGCATGAACTTGAACTGCGAAGAGGCCATAGACCTACTGTTGGCCCACTCCCGGAGAGAGAGCACACCCCTCCATGAAGTAGCCCGCGATATTCTCCACAAAAGCTACCCGCGAGTAGAAGGTTCCTCGGAAGAGAACCTGCTTGAACCTTGAGCACTCGCACACTCGCCTGGACTAAGCAGTATGCGAAGCGTTGGTATCGACGACCCCGGATGGTTCAGCGCACGCTCTCTCCCGGGTTGCCGTCCCCCGTCCCCCGTCCACGCCGATTACGACGGCGGAGCCGCATTCTTCCCGCGCCGGCACCGGCTTTGACCCGTACCATTCTCTGAAAGGCAGCCACGATGATTCTTCTCTTCGGCCTCAAGAAGATCCTCCGTCGTCTTCCCGGACGTATGGCCACCTGCCAGCACTGCGGACAATTCGTCCAGCACCACCCGGAGGAACGCGCGACCAAACTTACCCTGTTCTTCATCCCCGTCCTCACGACTTCCCGGGCTTTCAACATCACATGCACCCACTGCGGTCAGAACTCAACGGTCAAATCCCGCACCTGGAACGCGCTGCTGCGTTAGGGCCAGGCAGCCCCGGATGAAGATCATTTTGTCCAGCAGATATACCTTGCTGATCGGACCCCTTTGGCACATAAACGACGTCGATGGCTGCCAAGGTAGCAGCTGTGCCGACACCGAGGCGTTTGGCTACGGAACGTCGGCTTGCAGCAGCTGAGGCGCTGGGCAGTTGCTTCAAGCCGACGGTGATGAGTAGCCCCGAAACTGTACGAACGAGTCATTTATCCCTTTTCGGACCGCTGAGGGTTTCAAAGCTTCGCATGTGCAGCAGGGGCCAAAGACCGGTGATCGGATTAAAGCTGCCTTGAAGTTTTGTTAGGCGTGCGCCTTTCACCCCGTTTCTCCTTCTATCCCGATGGAACCTTGCCAAGAATGGGGAGCACGCGTCCGGCAGGACCCTCCTCGTAGTGCCTGCCACATGTGAGCCGGTCCCTTGCGCGGTGAGGATTTCCTGGGTCTTCTTACCGTTGGTCAGTTAGTGCCGCGTGCTCTTATTTTCGGTCTGATGAGGGTTGTGATTTATGCGGTGGCTTCGGTCGGATCCGGCTGTCTGGTTGCGTTCTTAAATACTGACTCCGCCATCTGCTGTGCGATCGTGTCCCAGTGGTACTTTGCCAGCAATTCCCGGGTCCCCGCCCTTGGCGCGCGGGCTGGGTCCCGTCGGCCCAGCTGCCGGCAAAGGGCGGCGAACCCTGCAGCGTCGTCGCGGAGGTGTACGACCCCTGGGAAGTCCGCTACGACGTCCGGTACGCGGGTGGAGATGACAGGTAAGCCGGCTGCAATGTATTCCAGTGTCTTGGTGGGGCTGATGGACCGGGTGGCCTCGTTCATTGCGAACGGCATCAACGCCACGTCCAGGCCGGCTAACGCTGCGGGGAGGTCGGAGTAGCTGGTGTATCCGGCGTAGTGGATGTTGGGCGATTGGGGAAGGGTGGCCGGGTCAATCTTTGCCATCGGACCGTACATCCGGATGTCCCACTCCGGCAGGGCGGAGGCAAGGCCTGCCAGAAGTTCGAGGTCCAACCGCTCGTCGAGCACGCCCATGTACCCGGCAACTGGCCGGTGCCGTTCACTCCGCACCGGAGGCGACGGGCGTTGAAAATGTTCCGGCTCCACGCCGCTTGGAAACAGCAGAGCATCCGCGCGGCCCTGCCGCACGATGGACCGGTGCAGGGAACGGCCTCCGGCAAAGACGACGTCAGCCCGGCGGAGCGCCTGCCGTTGCCTGACCACGAGCTCGGGCGGGGCATCCTTGAACGCGGCGAGGTCATCCATCACGTCATAAACGAGCGTGGTCGGATTCAGCGCGAGGGCCAGTTCCAAGGCAAGCGGCGTATACAACCAGACCACGCGTTCCCCGGCTGGCTCTCCCACCAACTGTGGAAGTTGTTCGATGTAGTCGGGGAGAACATCATCGAAAAAGCCCACGTGGTGGCCTTGTTCGGGTATTTCGAGCCAGGCACGGTTCACCCCGTCGACGCGGGCATGGTTTAGTCTGTTCGTTCCCCGGTAGTCCGCCGCGGGGGTTAAGGGCTCCTCCACGTACCAGGTGGTGCAGTGGGAACCGAGCCGGGAGACAAGGTGCTGGGGCCGTTGCCAGACCCAATCCCAGCGTAGGTGGGACAGGACGATCAGTTCATTCTGCATTGACAATCCTCAATTCCATTCGGGTATGCGTGTTGGGCAGGCTGTTGCCCTGGTCCGCTGCCGGGGCGGCCGTCCATCTCCAGTGCTGCATGTGCGGCCGGTACCCGCGGAGCCAGGTGGCCACCGGTTCGCCCAGCGTGTATGCGGGGAGTTGAGGTGAAGGAGTCCCGGCGGCGGCCTTCGCGTAAGTCTCGGACATGACGGACGGTTGCCGCGCAAGCTCGTCATCGAGCCAGTACACGCCCACCGGGTCGATGTGGCCGTCGTTGCGGTAGAGGAGGGAATCCCAGTCTGTTGAATCAATCAGCGGGAACCAGCAAAGACCCTCCAGCGGAACTCCCATCTGCCGGGCACGTTCGCATTGCTCCAGAACGTACTTGAACCAGGTGGCGCGGTCGGTCGTCCGGCCGCGGATGTTGGTTTCCGTGAGGAGGCAGGGCAGCCTGTAGCGGTCCCAGTAGATGTAGATCTGTTGCGCCAGGGGAAGCGGGTGGGGGGTGTTGGGCGTACCGCCCTTGTCATCGAAGTGCCATTGGCAGTGGGCGTAGTAATCCAGGCCCAGCACGTCTACGCGGCCCGGGTCCCAGCCCATCAGCGCCTCTCCCCCAGCCTTGGAAAGTACGTCCGCCATGGGTCCCTCCAGGTCGTAGCCGCGCCCCAGGAAGGTGTCCAGGACAAGGAATCTTCGCTCGTTGGCCATTGTGGCGTAAGCGGAACCGTGTGGCCCCGACCCGGTGTGGTGTTCGCAGGTGTCCACCCAAACGTGTTGGGCTCCGGGGAGCAGGTCGGCGTAGGCCCGGCTGGCTTCGGCGACGGCCGGCAGTACATTGAGGATCTGCGCCACGAATGTATCGAGCCCTTTCTGGTAGGGAGGCCAGATGCCCTCGTGCCCGGAGAGGAACAGGGTTGAGAACGGCTCGTTGAACAGCGTGTACTCCTCCACCCAGGGGTATCGCCTAGCGAACTTTTCCGTGTACCGAAGGTAGGCATCGCGGAAACGGGGGTCAGCGAAGCCTCCCTCCAGCCACCTGGGGTAACTGGTGTGGTGAACAAGGTCCAGGATCGGCCGGAACCCGGACTCCCGCAGGTGATGCAACACCCTGTCTGTTCCCGCCCAATCGAAGACGCCTTCCTCAGCTTCTACCCGGTGCCAGCGCACGGGGTAACGCAGACGGCTGACCCCTGTTCTTGTCAACAGGTCCAGATCCTGCTTCCACTGCACGTCGTGCGCAGTCGATTCGAAGATGTCCCTGTCGTGCCCTGGCATGTAGGTGCTTTCGAAGGCGCCGATCAGTTCGATGGGTTTACGGGCGCCCTGGTTCATGTCGCTGCTCCTGCGGCCGGGGTTTTCGAGAGGTGCTCATGAACCAGATCCAGCAGCTCCGCCGCTCTCAGGTTCAGCCGGCGGGATTCGTCCAGGTCCCGGTCCAGCCGCCCTATTTCTGCCCGCAACTGGGCTATCTCCGACGCTGCCACCGATAACCGCAGATTGATCTCCTGCAGCGGATCTCCCACCGGCATAAGCGGCGCTTCAGTTGTAGGGTCAGTCACGGTAAAGCCCTCACTTCCATTCGACAGGTTGCTGCACTTCGGTCATCAACACGGGTTTCCAGGCCAAGGGCTCCAAGTCCCCGCTGGAGCGCTGTCGTGTCCACCGGGTGGTGGAAGCGGGAGCCCGGAAACGGCGGGTCTGAAGGTTCTGCCTGAAACTCCAGGAATGCTCCTGCCCTGGCTGGTTGGTCACCCAGGAGGTGTCTGAGCAGTCTCAACGTGTTTTCGCTGCCCTGTTCGCTGAGTGAATCCAGAAGGAGCCGCCCGTAGACGAAAACCGGCGTATCGCCCTCATTAGCGAGCTTGGCCAGGGGCACCACTTCGCGCAGGTTGTTCATGTTCACCCGGGCGGTTTGAAGGGAACCGCCCGAGCGTGTCCGGAAGGCGCTGAGGGATTCGAGGGCAGGGCGGCTGTAATCAACGGCGACTACGTGGTGGCCCTGCTCGGCGAAATGCCGGGCGTCCCTGCCCAGGCCGCAGCCGAGTTCAAGGATGCGGGACCCCGGCGGAAGCCGCCGCGCCAAGTGCTCCGCCCAAGGGCCCGCACCGCCGTCATTTCCGTCGGTGAGGAGGCCCCGGTGGTGGTCCTCCCAGTTCTCCCTGTCCCCATCGAGGTTTCCCAGCCAGGTCTCATAACGACGCCGCGCAGGCGGAGGCGTCACGAAGCGGAACGCCGGATCAGGACTCCGCCAGCCCGGGCCGTATATCGCCTCAAGCATTGCCTCGGGATTGTTGGGTGCCGGCAGTGTGCGGTTGTTCACCGTGAGTGTTGTCAGCGGAAAAATGGGGACGCGCTGCTGCGGTTCGCGTGCATGGAATGTCCCGTGGAACCACCCGGCCGTGATGAAGTACGCGAAGATGTCGAGGTAGAACCGGTCCGTGCCGTCCTCTCCGGGGAACAGCACTTGCAGGTGACCGGCGGAATGCCGGACCGTTTGATACCCCTGCCGATGCAGGGCGCGTTCCAGCGCGAAGCTCTCCAGCGCGATGTCGGATGGGTTCTCGAATCGGCTCAGGTAAGCGAGGTCAACGTCATCATCCCCCGGCATTATGCGCCCGTCACGGACCGGTCCCAGAAGGGTTCCGCCGGTGACGAAGGGTTCCAGGCCCTGACCGTGCATCCAGTCGATGAGTGCGCAGGCCTCATCCAGGGCCTCGTCGACCAGGTGCGCCCGTCGCCCCTCAAAGTTCCTGGCGATCCTGCCCCACTTATTCACGATCTGCGGGATGCCGGTGCCCGGCTCCACCAGGGCGAAGTGATGCGGGGCTGCGTCGAAGACCACCCGTTTCGTTGCCCCGATGGGTTGCCCGTCCTGCAGCACGGTGAGCAGTGCCCAGCCTGTCAGGCGTCCGGCCAGGGCAGGAGGCCAGTCAATAGTGCTCCCTCCCTCGGGGCCGGGCCGGGTTGCGTCACCGGACCGGACGTTCCAGACGGGCCTGCCATCGAACAGGATGGACAACATGGCATCCACGGGGATCGGCGTGCCGGTGACGGTCAAGGCGTGCCGGTCCGCGTGGATGCTGCGGGTTGCTTCGCTGGTCTGGAGCTTCTGGTTCACGGTTGCGCCACCAGTTGCGGGTCACTGGTGGTATCGGCGTAGGGAAGCCGGACATCGATGACCTGCCCTGTCATCCGGGAGGCCAATACCTGCACGCTGGCCGCAGCAACCGCTGCTGCCGGCAGCAGTGACCCGTCTGCCTCTGCCCCGAAGGCCCGGGTCCGCATGGGGGTCGCGGTCCTGCTGGGGCTGATGCAGTTCACCCTGATGCCATCACTGCTCCATTCATCGGCGAGAGCCTGGGTAAGATTCACGATCGCGGCTTTAGTTGCGGAATATACGGTGTAGTTCGCCCGGCCCCGGGTGTAGGAACTGGAGGCGAACAGGGTCAGGGAGCCTTTGCTCTTTGCCAGGTAAGGCTGGGATTCCTGCGCCACGATGAATGCTGCTGTGAGATTGACGTCCACGTCGTGATGAAGCTGCTCATCGGTCAGTTGGGCGAGCGGGCCTACGCTTAGCACCCCAGCGGTGAGGATGACGTGGTCAATGTGCCCATGGATCCTGTCCGCATCGGCCAGTGCCGCGGCCACGCAGGCCCTATCCTCGACAAAGGTGCCGCTCCCGGTCCGGCTCTGCCCGATCACTAGGGCGCCTTCGGCTTCCAGCAGCTGGACCAGTTCCAGGCCGATGCCGGAACTTGCCCCGAACACCAGGACAGTCCTGCCCGAAAGGTTTTCCATCGGGCCGCCTTTGGGTGGAGCTTTGTGCTTGAGCTGGAACAGCTTGTCGGCAATGTGGATGTCGATGGGCTGGGTGATTTTAATGTTCGCCTCGTCCCCGTCCACGACGAAAATCGGTACGTCAGGGCAGTACTTGAGCACCACAGAGCAGTCGTCCGTCGCGGCGAAACCGGGGTCCAGCGCGGCGCGTTCATAGGCCCGGGTGATCACCGGCATCCGGAAGGCCTGCGGCGTCTGGCCGCGGCGGAGCTGGGCGCGTGGTGGGACCGCGGTGATGAAGTTATTGGCGTCGACTTCGATGATGGTGTCCGCTGAAGGGATGGCGGTGTCGACGGCGGCGTATTCGTCGAGTGCGCGGATACAGGCTCCGATGATGTCGCCATCGAGCAAGGGACGGACGGCGTCGTGGAAAATGACGTTCGCTTCCTGGTCGGCGATGGCGTTCAGGGCCAGACGGGAGGTCTCGCTGCGGTCCGCTCCGCCCGGGAGGATGGCCGTGATCTTCGAATACGGATTTTTGCCCAGCAGCAGTTCCCGGGCTTTGGGCAGATACCCCGGTGTCATCATGACGATGATTTCATCCACCAGCTCGCAGCACTCGAAGAGGTCCACGGTGTGCTCAAGGCTGGTACGTCCTGCGATGGGAACGAACTGTTTCGGGATCTCGAGCCCCATTCTGGCTCCGATGCCGCCCGCCAGGATAACGGCGGCATTCCAAGGCCCGGCGGCACCGCGGGCTCGTTGGTTACTGTGCCGTCGTGGTGCGACGGCGGGCTGCTGGTCCAAGGTTGGTCCTTTCAGTCGCTGGGATGGGCCACTAGCCGCGGCCGGTGACGGTGCCTCCTGCAGGTTTGCTGGCGGGCTCGGCAATGCTGACACCAGCGGCCTCCAACCGGTGCCGCGTCTCCTCCGCGCTGACCGGTTCCCCGAATCGGGGGTAGTCCCCTACCGGGACGACAGCCGTGACCAGAGTGCGGCCATGGATGCGGAGAAGGTTGAAGGAACGGGCGCCGTCCACACCCTGCATCGCCCCTGGTGGAAGGGCGAGGTCCTGGGTGTAGCTGGTGGAGGAGGCCACCGAGACCGGGATGCCGGCAAAGGTGGAAAAGAGGGAGCAATGCGCGTGCCCGGCCAGGATCCCGATGACATCGCTCCCGGACAATACCCGGGCCAGTTCCTCCTGGCCCCGGAGTTCGGAGAGCACCGCAAGATCCTGGACAACAGGCACCGGGGGGTGGTGAATCACCAGGAGCGTGCCGTCGTCGGCGGGCTCCTCGAGCTCCTTGTCAAGCCAGCGCAACTGGTCGACGCTCACCTGCCCGTGGTGGACCCCTGGTGTAGAGGAATCCAGCACCAAGACACGAAGACCGCCGAGGTCATAACGACGGTCGACGGGACCAGGAAGTGGAGGTTCCTCCAACAGCACACGCTGGAAGTTGCCCCGTTCGTCGTGATTACCCATGGCCCAAATGAGCCGGCAACCCATACGGGCGGCGTACGAACCGCAAACTGCCCGCAACTCTCGATACGCTTCAGCGCTCCCCTGATCCGCTAAATCACCCGAAAAAATGATCGCTTCCGGCTCCGGCCCGGCCGCCTCAACAACATCCAGGACTTCCACCAACCCCAGCCGGGGATCCATCCCCCCATACAACAACCCGTCCCCGACAAAATGAGGGTCACTGACATGGACCAGGACATGGTTGGGGCCAGGATGTTCCCCTTCGAATTGCTGCATGTCTGCCTTTCAGCCAGTCCCGCCGCAACGTGCACCACGGGAAGGTCTGAGGGCGACTCTGCTTGCCGCCGGAAAAGAACAACATGATAAGCATGCTTGCCAATATGTGGGAAGAGGTCCGCCGCGGCGGCCCCCGGATTTTACGGCCCACCCGCGCGCAGCCCGGAAACTTTGACGCCGTCACCGTCCGCACAAGGACAAGCAGCTGGACCGCTCCACTGACGGTCCATGTCCCACCGAACCCTAGCCGCGAAGGCCGGGGCTGGGCCCACCAAGAAGGGCTGTTCCCGTACTGGAGCCCCTGGGGCTGTGGGCGGGACGACAGGGAGAACTATCAGGGCATCTGGACTCGTGGAGCATCTGCTAGCGGCTGGTAGGCCCCTTGCGGGATTCGAGCAAGGGCCGGATCCAGTGGTCGGCGGCAACACCTGTCGTGATGGAATAGACCGCCTTATGGAAGACGCCCACGACCTGATCCTGGCGGGCCCAGGTTGAGGGAGCTACTCCCATGCCGGTCCCATTTTCGAGGGTTTGGTCGAACGCCAGGCGTACGCCGGTCTGCTTGGTGTTGGCCAGCGCCCCTCGAATGCCGGTGACTGACCATATGCCCCGAAGTGCGCCAAGGAGCGCACCGGTACCCCAGTGCATCGCGTGGTTCCACAGCAGCGGCTTCTCTGCCTGCCCTGGTGTCCGTGCAGCTGACCCGTTCGTGCACGAGCAGGGGGGAAATCAGGTGACCGCCTCGAGCGACAACTCCCGCAGTGCAAGCTCGAGGGCCGCCATATCGAACCAGGATGGGGGAAGGATCTCGTGGATGAAGGCATCGAAATCAAAAGGGTGGCAGTGCCCGCCGTGATTCCAGTAAAAGATCCAAAGGTCGAACAATCCCAGGTTGTTCCGCTGCAACAGGACTCTGGCTGTATGCCGAAGGTCATCCATAACCAATCCTTGCTTCTGCTCACCCATCCCCACAAGAGCAGTATCAGTGTTCCACCAAGGGGAGTGGACGCATGGGCATGGGGGTGCCGGCACCGGAAGCGGGCTCCTCATGCTGTTCATCCATACCCCTTGGGGCCGGAACCGATACCATCGTTCGTGGTTTGGCTGGAGTCAAGGACCCGCAGCGAAAACCCGCGGGGGAGTTCCCAAATCTAAGAAGGCCATCATGACGGGGGTTAGTTCAGGGGTTAGGCGTTCCGCCCCGCATCCGGAATGGGTGCAGTTGTTCCGCGAGGGTGTCCGTACAGGGAAGATCGCCGAAGTCGCGGGTGTCCCCGTGCGCACTGTCCGGTACCACCTGCGGATAGCAGCCCAGGAGGCGCCGCTGATCCGCGGGGAGCACAAGGCAACAGTTATTCCGGTGCAAAGGGTTTCCAGTACCGGGATAAAGCACATGAATGACACCATCGCCCTGTACCGGGCGGAAGGCAGATTTCCGTCCACGCATTCCTTCACCGCAGGTGAACGGGCACTGGCTGTATGGCTTTACCGCCGAAGCCCAGGAGGCACAAAAAGGCACGCTCCCGCCATCTATCGCGAAGGCCTCACGGCCCTGCCGGGATGGGACCGGCGCGGCGCCCGCCGCTCAAGGACCGGCACGAAGCCCGCGGGAGCCAACGCCTGGCTGAGCTGCAAGGGTATTTGGCGGCCGGGAACGACTGGCCGCGGCGCAAGGGCGGTGAGAATGCGCAGGAGCAGATGCTGGGCGTGTGGCTGCACGTCCAACGCATGTACCACCGTTCCCGGCTGGCGGCAGGGCAGGGCAGGGCCGGCAACCGCAACCGCGCACCTCGGCCCCAAACCTCAGCTACAGGACCATCTACTCGCCAGCCGCGCTGCAAGGGTCTGACTAAACGGACAAGATAGCAAGGGTACTTACTAATACTAGTAAACCTGCTTACTATTGGGTTAAGTGCTGGCTTGTCAGCAGCAGCTGATCATGAAGGAAAGTGAGCAATGATGACTGAAAACCAATGGGCGTCTGTGCCAGGGTCTGTCCCGGTCTCTTCCGGGACTGACACGTCGGATTCTCCCGCCTCGGGCAAGGCTGAAGCGGCAAAGGATGAGGCGGCAGGTGTCGCCGGGCAGGTGGCAGAGTCAGCCCAGGGGGTTGCCCGGACGGCGATGGACGAAGTCGCGAACGTCGCTTCGGAGGCGAAGTCCAGCGCCCGGGATTTGCTCGCCCAGGCCAAGTCGGGGTTCTCGAGCCAGGCCGGGACCCAGCAGCAGAAGGCTGCTGAGGGGATCCGGACCGTCTCGGGTCAGTTGCAGAGCATGGCCGATGCCCCGGAGCAGCAGGGGGTGGCCAGTGACCTGATCCGGCAGGGCGCCCAGCGTTCCGAGGCGGTTGCCAGCTGGCTGGAGAACAGGGAACCGGGTGACCTGCTCGGTGAAGTGCAGCGTTTCGCCCGGAACCGGCCCGGTACGTTCCTCCTGCTTGCCGCCGGCGCCGGCGTCCTGGCCGGACGGCTTACCCGCAGCCTCACCGCGGGCGCCCCGAGCTCCCAGGGCGCAGACGCCCCCGCCGCGCAGACGGCCCAACCCCCGGTGACGGAAGCCGTCGTCGTTCCCGGTATCGGGGAACCCTTCTACGACGAGCCGGCCACGGCCGGTACCTCCGGGGGCGGCAACACCGGCTACCCGGACTCCGCCCTTGCCAGCCCCCCGGTCAGCCCTGAACCTGTGGATGAAGAACCATGGGCGGGGAACCGGACGGCTGAAGACCCCCTGGGTCACGGCAGTCTTGCCGATGATCCCCTGGTGAGTGATCCCCTTAGGCGGGATCGTCGTGCCGGCGGCGAGCCGGGTGGTCTGTGATGAGCAGTGAGATTCCGGAGCCGCCGCCGAGTGCGGCGCATCTGCTGGCGGACAACGCCTCCTTGGGCGAGTTGCTCGGGGATGTAACCCGTGATTTGTCCACTCTGATGCGTCAGGAGGTGGCACTGGCCAAGGCCGAGTTGAAGCAGTCCGGGTCGAAGGCAGGCAAGGGCGGTGGGATGCTTGCCGGTGCCGGTGTGGCCGGGCACTTCGTTCTGCTGTTCCTGTCCCTGGCCCTGATGTGGGGCCTGGGGGCGGTCATGCCGCTGGGCTGGGCTGCGGTGATTGTCGCCGTGATCTGGGCCATCGTCGCGGCGGTCCTGGCGTCTATGGGCCGCAAGGAGCTCAAGCAGATCAAAGGCATGCCGCAGACCAGTGAGACACTCTCTGAAATTCCCCCAACCCTAAAACCAGGTGAGGTAACCCCATGAGCGAGAACCCTGACGTCATCCGCCAAGAAATCGAAGCTACCCGGGCACGCCTGGGTACCAACGTGGACGCGGTCGCTGACAAAGTCACCCCGGCCAACGTCGTCCAGCGCCAGACTGACAAAGTCAAGGATTCCGTGAAAGGCGCCGTGACCGGGGTCAGGGAGCGGATCATGGGGGCGGCAGACACCGCCACCAGCGCCGTGCAGGACACCGTTTCCGCCGGTGCCGGGCACACCGGTGACGCCCTGCACACCACCGGGGACACCCTGCACGACGCGAAGGACAGTGTCGCTGCCAGGTTCTCTGACGCCGGCACCGCGATCTCCCACGCACCCGGCCAGGTCAAAGCCTCTGCAGCAGGGAATCCCCTGGCCGCCGGGCTGATCGCGTTCGGCGCCGGGATGCTGATCTCCTCCCTGATCCCGGCCAGCCGGAAGGAACGCGAGGCAGCGGACCAGCTCAAAACCGCGGCCGAACCGCTCGCCGGCAAAGTCAGCGACGCGGCGAAGGACATGGTTCAGGATTTGAAGGAACCAGCCCAGGAAGCGATGGACAACGTCAAAACCGCCGCCACCGACGGTGTCCAGAACGTCAAAGCCGAAGGCCAGGACGCCCTCACCGACGTCAAAGACCGCGCCGCCGACGCCAAGGACAACGTCACGAACACGTGAGCGGCCAGAACAAGGTCCCGAAGCCGCCCCGCCGCCCGGCGGGGCGGCCACCGGACCCGGACCCGGAGTCCCCCGCCGGTGGTCCCACGGACTTGAACGCTTTACAGCAACCAGGCCCGGAGCAGTGGGCCACGCACCGGCTCATCACCATCACTGCCCGGCTCACCGAACGCCGCCTGAACCGCCAACTCGCCCACCTGAAACTCACCAGCAGCGGGGTAGACGCGCTCGAGGTAGTGGCAGAACTGGACACCACCACCCTCACCGAACTCGCCGAGCTGCTCTGTGTAAGCAGTCAAAGCCTCGGCAAGGTCATACACCGGCTTCAAGGGCTTGGGTTCCTCACCAAGGAACGGGCACGCGATGGACGAAGCGCCAACATCCGCCTCACCGAAACCGGACGCGCCGCCCTGTCCACGGCCGAGGACCTGGTTCGGGCACTCCCCGAAGCCGAAGCGGACGCCGAGTTCCGCCGCCAACTCGAACACCACATCACCCGACTCAGGAACACCGAGCACACTCCCCTCCCCCGCACATCACAAGCACGCACCCCCATGAACAAGGAGCGCACCCATGGCTACAACAAACCGCACGACCGGGCCTAAGACAACACTGCAAAAAGCAGCACAGGCAGTAGGCGCAGTTTTCCTGCTCGTCGGAATCCTCGGCTTCATCCCCGGCATCACGAGCAACTACACCGCGCTCTCCTTCGCCGGACACGACTCCGGCGCGCTCCTCCTGGGCATCTTCCAGGTCTCGGTACTGCATAACATCGTCCACCTCCTCTTTGGTATCGCCGGGGTCCTCCTCTCCCGTAGCAACGGGCAGGCACGGAACTACATGCTCTACGGCGGAGTCATCTACCTCGTCCTCTGGCTCTACGGACTCATCATCGGCCACGACACCGCCGCCAACTTCGTCCCCGTCAACACCGCAGACAGCTGGCTCCACTTCACCCTGGCATCGCCATGATCGCGCTGGCCATACTGCTCTCCCGCAACACCAACCGCAGAGGTAGCGCCGTCACCCGCTAGGACAGGCCCCGGAGCTTACAAGCTCCCGGCGCTTCCCTTCGCACCGGGACCCGGGATCCGGGACCCGTGAGACTGTAAGGGAAATGTGTGTGAGGTTCCGGCCTGATCCGAGAGGAGACCGCCGTGTCAAAGTCCACGACCGAGATGACAGAGGTGACGCTGGATCCCGTGACGCGAGAGATCATCGATCAGAAGGAGCTTGCGGAGCGGTTGCTCGCAAGGCCAAGGAGCAGTCAACTGGTCCGGGAGCAAAACGATCACTAATACTGTCCGGGCTGCGAAGCTGAGCCGCCGTTCACTGTGCGAAGAGCCCACCTGAGGAACCTGCGCCAAGCACCTGGACCGGTTCCCGGACACGTCCCACTTGCCGGGAAGGGCGACGCCACGCCCCGGCAACGGTGAGCGATCGTCCGCCTCAGTCGGTGGAGTTCAGGCGGGCCAGAAGCAGGGCTTCGGCCACGATCGCGTTTTCGAAGTTGGCCAGGTGGATGGATTCGTTGGCCCCGTGTGCCCGTGAATGGGGATCTTCCGCGCCGGTAATGAGCATGTCCGCTTGCGGGTACAGCTTTTTCAGGATGCCGACGGCGGGGATCGAGCCGCCTATCCCCATGGTCACGGCCGGAGCCCCCCAGGTGTCGGACATGGCTGAGAGCATCAGCCCGGCAGCGCGTGAGGACGTGTTACCGGCAAACCCATCGGTGCGTCCGCGGGGAAAGAACCGGACCTCCGCACCAAACGGCGCCTGCGCTTCAACGTGGCGCCGACGCCTCCATCGCTGCCGCGGTGTCACTTGACGGGGCCAGGCTCAGGCTGAACCTGGCCCGCGCCGCGGGCTGCAGCGTGTCGGAGGACAGCGCTACGGAGGGGGCGTCAATACCGATGACCGCGAGGGCCGGCTTGGTCCATAACCGTGAGGTGATGCTGCCGGTGCCTGCCAACGGAACGCCCCGGCGCGCGCACACCGGCATCGGCCCGGAAGGTGGCCTCGGACAGCTGCGGCCCCGGTTCCTCATCTGCTGGCAGGCCGGGGATGGCGACGCTGCCGTCGTCGTGGTGAAGGGTGGCCAGAAGCCGGGACAGCGCTGCGACTGCGTCCACCGCGGGCCCGCCGTAGGTCCCTGAATGCAGGGCATGATCCAGCACCCGGACCTCGATGGTTCCCAGAATCAGTCCCCGCAGGCTGGTGGTTAGGGCGGGCACTCCGACCTGCCAGTTCCCGGAGTCGGCGACCACCAGTACGTCAGCGTTGAGCATTTCGCTGTGCCGCTGCAGCAGCAGCGGCAGGCTGGGCGAGCCGGCTTCCTCTTCGCCGTCAATCAGGATGGTCACGCCGACGCCCAGCCCGTCCCCGAGGACGCGGAGTGCGTTGCGGACGGCGGCCAGATGCAGCAGCACTCCGGCGTTGTTGTCCGCCACTCCCCTGCCCCACAGCCGGCCGCCCCGCTCTACCGCGTCGAAGGGCGGGCTGGCCCACAGAGCCAGGGCCCCGGCCGGCTGGATGTCATAGTGCGCGTAGAGCAGGATAGTGGGCCGGCCCGGATGTGCAGGACGGCGTCCCACCACCGCCGGGGCTCCGGCCTTGCCGTCAGGCCGCGGCGCCTGCAGGATTTCAACATCGGCGATCCCGGCATCATGGATCAACCCGGCAACCTGCCGCGCTGCCCGGTGCAGTTCGGAGGGGTCAAAGGCCTCCCAGGCCATTGCCGGGATCCGCACCTGGGCGGACAGTTCACCGATGACGGCTGGAAAGTCGGCTTTGACGGCTTGGCGCAGCTCGGGCAGCGCGGCGTCCAAGGTCATGTCCTCAGCCCACGCCGTGGCGCTGCAGCCACATTTCCAGGAGCGCGAACTGCCACAGGACGTTGCTCTTGACCGGGGTGCGATGGCTGTTGGGATCCTCCAGGAGCCTGTCGATGTAGGACGGGCGGAACAAGCCGCGTTGTTTGGCTTCGGGGGCGTGCAGGGCTTCAGCGACCATGGTGAGGAAGGGTTCCTCCAGGTGTCGCAGGGCCGGGACGGGGAAGTAGCCCTTGGGCCTGTCGATCACTGCCGCGGGCAGCAGCTGCCGGCCCAGGTCTTTCAGGATTCCCTTGCCGCCCTGCGTTGCCTTGAGTTCCGGCGGGCAGGACGCGGCCAGTTCCACGAGTTCGTGGTCAAGGAACGGTACCCGCGCTTCGAGCCCCCAGGCCATGCTCATGTTGTCCAGCCGCTTTACCGGATCGTCCACCATGAGCAGGTGGGTGTCGAGGCGGAGGACAGCGTCCAACGCGGTTTCCGCGCCCGGAGCGGCCAAGTGGCTGGCCAGGACCTCGCCGCTGAGGTCGGAGCCGCAGTACCACTCGGGCTGCAGGATTCCCAGGAGTTCCTCGTGGCTGTGGTCAACAAATGACGCGGTGAAGGCGGCCAGGGCGTGATCCCGCGGCACACCGGCCAGGGGCTGGTGGTAGCCGTATCCGCCGAACACCTCGTCCGCGCCCTGCCCGCACTGCACCACCTTCAGATGCCGGGACACCGTATCGGAGAGCAGGTGGAAAGCGGTGACGTCGTGGCTGGCCATGGGCTCCGACATGGCCTCGAGCGCGTCCCCGATCGAGGGCGCAAAATCAGCGGTGGGAACGTGCAGCCGTTCGTGCCGGGTACCGAATTCGCGTGCCACCAGGTCCGAGTACTCGAACTCGTTCCCGGCGTCACCGCCGGCGCCGTCGTCGAACCCGATGCTGAACGTGGACAGTCCGTGCTGGCCCTCTTCGGCGAGCAGGGCAACCAGGAGGCTGGAATCCAGTCCCCCGGACAAAAGGACACCTACCGGCACATCGGCCACCATCCGCCGTCGTACTGCTGTCCGCAAGGAATCCCGCACGGCGTCCTGCCAGTCGCCAGCGGACCAGCCCGCGTACTCGGGCTTCCGGGTGTACTCCGGCCGCCAGTACTCGCGGTCATGCCACGTCCCGTCAGCGCAGACGGTGCGGATGGTAGCGGCCGGCAGCTTGCGGACACCGCGCAGGATGGTGTGCGGGGCCGGCACGATCGAGTGCCAGCTCAGGTAGTGGTGCAGCGCCACCTCGTCGATGCCGGTGTCGATCCCGCCGGAGGCAACCAGCGCGGGCAGCGTGGACGCGAAGCGCATCTTCCCGGGCAGGTGTGAAACGTACAGCGGCTTGATGCCCAGCCGGTCGCGGACAAGGAGGACTTCCTCCCGCTGCGGATCGTAAATGGCGATCGCGAACATGCCTGCCAGGTGGTGGACAAAGTCACCACCCCATTTCCGGTAGGCCTTGAGGATCACCTCGGTGTCACTGGTGGACCGGAAGCGGAACTCGGGCTGAAGTTCCCGGCGCAGCTCCTGGTAGTTGTAGATGCAGCCGTTGAAGGCGATGGTGAGGCCACCGTCGTCCTCCATGGGCTGGGACCCTGCGTCGGAGAGGTCGATGATGCTCAGCCGCCGGTGCCCCAACGCAACCCAGCCGCCGTTCCAGCTTCCCCTTCCGTCCGGTCCCCGGGAGGCCATGGCCTCCATGATTTTCAGAACTGCTTCCCCCGACGCCGCCCTGCCGTTGAATGCGATTTCGCCCGCTATGCCGCACATGCCGCTGTCCTCGTTTCTTGCCGATCTACTGCGATCGGTGCAGTTCTTCCCGGACCACCCTGATGGTCTTCAGGGTGGGGTCTGCGGGGTCCGGCAGGACCATGCCGGCCTCCACGCCGCTGCGGAGGTAGTCAATTGCCGCTTTGTTGATACGCTCACCGGGCAGCAGAAGGGGGATTCCCGGCGGGTAGGGGGTTGCCATCTCCGCGGCGATCCTGCCCGGCGCCGCTTCGTACGGTACGACTTCCACGGGTCCGAAGAACGCGTCCCGGGGCAGCATCACCATCTCCAGGGAAAGCTCTTGTACATCTTCGGGGATGACGACGGCCGGTAGCCGGGGCAGGTCCGGGGCGGCGTCGGCCAGTGCCCGGAGCGCTGCCAACAGCCGGTGGGCCGTTTCCTGATCATCCGCAACTGAAATGACGGCCTCCGTCCGGCGGTGGTCGGTGGTGCCATGTCGATCCGGTAATTTTCGCGCAGCCAGTCCGTCGCCTGGAACCCGCTGATGCCGAGGTTCGAAACGTCGATCAGAACGTGCTGGATGTCCAGGTCGTGGGAGGCCTCCGCGTGGACAAGTTCGTCTTCAAGGACGTGCAGTCCCGGGATCGCTTCGATGTCCCGCCGGAGTCCCTTGGTGAGTTCGAGGGTCCGCTCGATCATGGCTTTGCCTTCCTGCACCATCTGCCGGCGCCAGCCGTCCATCGCGGCATACAACAGGGTGCTGGCGCTGGTGGTGGAGAGGACGTCGGCGCACTGGTTCAGGCGGACCGGGTCCACGAGATCACCCTGAAGGTGGAACACGGAGCCCTGCTCGAACCCGAGCCCCATCTTGTGGACGCTGACCACACAGACATCGGCCCCGGCGGACATCGCCCAGGTCGGCGTGCCGGGGTGGAAAGGCAGGTGCGCGCCCCAGGCCTCATCCACAATCAACGGCTTTCCCCGCTTGTGGCAAACCTCGGCGCTTTTCCGACGGGCGCTGATGTCCTGCGCCAACTCCTCCAGGCTGATCCTCGGAAGCGTGCAGGCCTCGATTTGCTCCTGCTTCATCTCACTGCTCAGGCCCTCGCCGTCATTCAAACATTCGAGCACTTCGCCCAGCGGCACCGCCCGGCCAACCCCAGTGTCCACAATGAGGAATTCTTCTTCAACACCGAACCTGCGCGTCATCGCACACCTTTAACAAGAGCGCCGCCCTCCACAGCAAGCAGCTGCCGGCAGGGATCAACCCTGGGTAAGGCCGACCACACTGCCCCCCGGGGATCAGCGAGTCGTTTGCTTGACCTCAGCAAAATGGTAAGCATACTTAGTTCCCCTTCGCAAGGCAGACCATCGACCCGGCCCCTACAGCGGGAACTGCGGCGTCGTTCAGCGGCTTCCGGTATGGACGGTCGGAGTCATGCTGCTGGACCAGTGCATCGGAGAGTCCTCATGGGTGAGGCCGACCGCACCAGCCGCAGGCTGGTGCCGCTCCCCACCCGCGGCTGTTACGGCAGCATCATCTACCGCGAGTCACCGGACCCCACACCGTCCTGGGCCCCATCGCCCAGGAAGCGGCGACCTGGCCCGGCTGGCAGCCGTAAAGGTAAGGGCAGGGCACCGGTTGCGCCGCGACAAGCACCGGTCGGGACTCCTCCACTGCACGGGCCTATGTTGCGGTTTTTACTTATGGCCGGTGCCTGCCTCACTGCACACTGCGACGGACAGGAAGGCCTCGGATCAGCGGGACGCCTGTCCGGTTCGTCATACAGATTGTGGGTATGTTGCTTGTCAGAAACTCGGGGCCGAAAAGGAGGTGAAGCAATGGAGCGAGTGCACATCAACGGGGGAAAGGGTTCCTTGGAAGTCCTGGAGAACGGTGTGATCTGTCTGGCCTGGCAGCCCAACTCCACCCTTGAACTCGATGATGTCAGAACGGCCAGGTGCGGGATCAATGACCTCTGCAGGGACCTGCCAAGGGCTTTGCTTGTGGAAATGAATGGCGCAGCGACGATCAGCCATGATGCACGCACGGAATTGTCAACGTATTGCGCTGCCACCCGCACCGCCCTGCTTTGTTCCACTCCCGTGGACTACGTCATCGCCAGCTTCCGCAGCGCCGACTCGTATCCGTGCCCTACCCGCTTCTTCACTGACAGGAGTGAGGCCGTCGAGTGGCTCCTCGAGGACTCGCCCATATCCGCGCCCCCGGATCAGCCGAAGCTTCCCTCCCCACCAGTTGACGCTCTGCCGAACGAGCCCTAACCCTGTATGCCCTCACAAGACCAGGAGAACCACAATGGACAGCGTCCTTCGGAGTCATCGCCACGGATGGTGGTGGAAGACCCTGCTCGGGGGGTTCGCGCTATGGATCGCGACGATCGCGGTAACCGGGGCCACGGGCAACTCGAATCTGATCCCGACCCTGATCCTGCTGGGCAGTTTCCTCGTTCCGTTCACCGTGGTCCTCTTCACCGTGGAACGGGTGACCGGGACACTGGCACCGATACAGCTGATCCTCGCGTTCTTTTTCGGCGGGATCTTCGGCGTGCTGGGCGCGTCCCTGCTGGAATCGGACCTTCACGCCTCAACCTGGATCTACTTCCGGGTAGGCTTCATTGAAGAATTCGTCAAAGCGGTCATCTTCGTGCTGATCGGCCGCTCTGTTGCACCCAAGACAGCCCGGCAGGGCGCCCTCCTGGGGGCTTGCGTGGGCGCCGGGTTCGCGGCTTTTGAATCCGCCGGGTATGCCTTCAATGCCGCGGTAACGACCAACGGGATTGACGTCGCCTCCCTGCTGCAAACCGAAGCCCTGCGCTCCGTCCTCACACCCGTCGGCCACGTCCTCTGGACCGCGCTGCTGGCCGCCGCCGTCTTCGCCGCCGCCGACCCGGTAACTTCCCGGTACCGGTACACCCGGGCCGTGCTCACAGCGTTTATCGGCGTGGCAATCCTGCACGGGCTGTGGGACTCGATGGGCGGGATCGCCGCCCTGTTGGCCTTCATCGTCACAGGTAACGCGATCCCCGCCCTGGAATACGGCTTCCTCAGGCCGGGGACGGGAGCGGAAGTGGCCTCCCTGTCCTCAGCTTTCTACGTGATCGGCTTGATAACCGTATCGGTACTCGGCCTCATCGCGCTCAGGAGAACCTTGCGCCGGCACCGTCCCCTGGAAGACAGCTCGTTTCCCCGATAGGAACCCTTTCTCAGGGCCGGCTGGACCAAGACGTCCCTAACCTCGTCATCGCCCCTGTCGGCGCTGACAGAAAAATAGCCCTCTCCAACACCTCCGCCGGAACCGTCCACCTCATCACCGACACCTCCGGCTACAATCGAGCCGATCAATGCCCCGGGGCAACAATGCCGGACGGCGGGTGGCCGGCTTTGGGCTTGCGGCTTACCAGGCCCACCGTGTTGCCCTCACTGTCCTCGACAAAGGCCATCCATTCGTCGGTACCGGCCGGTCCGAGGCGTCCATCCACGTGGCTGTAGACAAATTGCGGTTCCTGGATGACCTTTGTGCCCGCAGCCCGGAGCTCCGGGATCAATACCTCCACGTCATCCACGTCAAGGTAGATCAGCGACGTCGGCGCTCCCGAGTCGAGCAAAAGGCGGACTCCCTCAAGATCAAAGAACAAAAGTCCCGGTGGATCGAATCTTACTGTCGGCCCAGCACCCAACAGCCGTGTGTAGAACTCGGAAGCTCGGTCAAGATCGACTGCCCGTTGAGCAATTTGGATCAACTTCATGACAACTCCATGGTCCTGGCAGCACCCCGGTCAGCCAAATCCTGCGCGTACACCGCCCCCGATTCAAGGGCCCGAGTCTGTTCACCGGCACGTTCCGGATCCATTGGCAACCTAGTCGAGTTAGCAAACTAGCTAGGTCCGAATATCCGTCGCCGCCCTCGGGAATGGCATTCCGCGAGCGAAACAAGGTCCACCGGCGCAAGACGCGTCGGTGCGAAGCTGCGAAGGCCAGCCTCCCACCGGCGGGCTCATGCGGATGAGACCGGCAGCGCATTCCTGATCCAAGACCCCGTCCTGCTGAGGTACCCCGCCGGCTTCAAGTCAAGCCACACGTGGGCGGACCCGAGTTTGGGGAATCCGGCGAGGGGGAATTCCTCCTGAGCCCGTGAGGTCCGTCATGCAGCCGTCGCAGATTTTTACGCAAAAATTGCCTGGGTACTACACCCCAGGCTGACACCCCATGGTCCCCAGATTTAGGCGCTATTGTGGCGGCGGCTGGTCACAGCTTTACGGAATCCTTATTATCGGCTCTTTATTTTGGGCGGGGGAGAGGCTCAAAAGGGGTTGCACTCCGCATCCCGCCTGGACTTTTTCCCTCGCTACCCATGGGCTCGAACTTGGTTGGCCAGCGCCCGGTCCACGGCCGGGATGCCAGGGGCCAGCTGAATGGTTCGTTCGAACCAGTTACCTCGGCTGTCAGAGAGAGTAGTCGGCATGGTCCGAATGTGACGGGTTCGCCATGGCATCGATGATGTCTTCGCACCCAGGGAACCTCCCGAGGCCTCCACCGTTCCGCCCGCGGCCATCGTTAATCAGCCAGTGCGACGGAATGCCTTGTTCCCGGATGGTTGGGAAACCAGTTCGGGCCCGTGCCGCCCGCTGTCCCGGAAGTCGTTGTCATAAAACGCCGCTGCCAGCGCGCAACGCCGGCAGCGGGCAGTCGGGAAAGTGAAAGATCCTCCCTGGCCTGTCCTCCGGATCGTCGCATTCCTGCCCAGGAACCGTGCAGCTCCAGCCCTGCGCCGCGCAGTGGGCGACAAAACAGCGTCATCTCCCGACGGGTCTAGGAGATTCGACTGTGCAGTGTATTCCACGATGTGAAATTCAATTACCCTATTGTGAAAACGATGTGGTCTGGCTTACCCTGAGTTCACCCCTCGATGACGAGGGTGGTTTCCAAGTGATGGGTCCGAGTTCATGTACATCTCACAACCTGCGGGGCTGAAAGCGAGTTCGGCCCCTGCCGGGAGGAATATGGCGCTGATGCGCCTCCTCCTGACCAGTTCTGATCGCCCCGGTGCCGGATTCGGACCCCGATCGCCGGGGGCATTTCCCGGCAGTTGAAGGGTTCGGAATCCAAACGGCGGCCTGCACCATCGTCGCCCCGCATCACCCCGGCAATGACCGCATATCCGTTCTTTCTTGATGCCGGCCGCTGACCCATTCCCGGGCGCAGAGTTCCCAGCGCACTGACTGGGCGGACGTGCGTCCGCATCCCCTTGATACAGCGTTTGGCATGGCCGGAATCTTTACGTCCCAGAGAGGCATTTCCATGAGTTTTGTGCCCGATACAACCCGTCCCGCAGATGAAGCCGTCCCGAAGGTAGCCGCGGATCACCACCACCATGAGCACCATGATCCGATCCTGCATGAACCGCCGGTCAGTGCTGAGGCCTTGGGCCTGTCACCTACCAGTGCCCGGCTCTATAACCAGGATCTTGCGCCGACGAAGATGGCCGGGCGTAGGTGGACTGCGTACAGCATCTTCACCCTGTGGGCGAATGACGTGCACAGCCTGGGCAACTACGGCTTCGCGATTGGGCTTTTCGCCTTGGGCCTCGGGGCCTGGCAGATCCTTCTGGCCTTGGGCGTCGGCGCGGTGCTGCTGTTCCTGCTCCTGACCTTCTCCGGCTTCATGGGCCACAAGACCGGGGTCCCGTTCCCCGTTATGAGCCGGATCGCCTTCGGGATCCACGGCGCCCAGATTCCGGCACTCATCCGCGGCGGCGTCGCCATCGTATGGTTTGGCATCCAAACCTACCTGGCGTCCCTGGTCCTTCGGGTGCTGCTCATCGCCCTGGCACCGGCACTCGCTGACCTGGACAGGAATGACCTCCTGGGCCTTTCCACCCTCGGCTGGGCGTCATTCATGTTCCTTTGGGTGGTCCAGGTCATCATCGTCCGGTACGGCATGGACATGATCCGAAAGTATGAAGCGTTCGCAGGGCCCATCATCCTGGTCACCATGGCCGGGCTGGCAATCTGGATGTTCATCCAGGCAGGCGGCTCCATCGCGTTGTCCACCCACGATGCCCTTACGGGCGGAGCGATGTGGCGGGAAATCTTTGCCGGCGGCGCACTCTGGGTCTCCATCTATGCGACCTTCGTCCTGAACTTCTGCGACTTCACCCGCTCCTCCACCACCCGGCGGTCCATCATCAAGGGCAATTTCTGGGGCATTCCCGTGAACATGCTGTTCTTCGGCATCATCGTGGTCGTCATGACCGGCGCCCAGTTCAAGATCAACGGAGCGATCATCGGCAGCCCGTCCGACATCGTCCAGTCCATCCCGAACACGTTCCTCCTGGTCGTGGCCGCCCTCGCCCTTCTGGTGCTCACCATCGCCGTGAACCTGATGGCGAACTTCGTCGCCCCCATCTACGCCCTGACGAACCTCATGCCCAAGCGGCTCGACTTCCGCCGCGCCAGCCTGGTCAGCGCCATCATCGGCCTGGTCATCCTGCCCTGGAACCTCTACAACAACCCCGCCGTGATCGTTTACTTCCTCGGCGGCCTCGGCGCCCTGCTCGGACCCCTCTTCGGCGTCATCATGGCCGATTACTGGCTCATCCGAAAGACCAGAATCAACGTCCCTGACCTCTACAGCGAAATCAGCAACGGCTCCTACTTCTACAAAAACGGCGTCAACTTCAGGGCGATCGGAGCCTTCATCCCGGCAGCGGTCATCTCGCTCCTCATCGCCTTCATCCCGGCTCTGCAACCAGTGGCAGCATTCTCCTGGTTCATCGGCGCAGGGATCGGAGCCCTGGCATACCTGGTCGTCGCCGACCGGAAACGAACCTTCCACGATGTTTCCGGCGAACCAATCGCCGTCCCCAGCCTCCACTGAGGCCGTTCCAACCATCCAGCATCATCAGGGAAAGAGACCATGCGCATCCTCGTCGCGAACGTCAACACCACGGCATCCATGACGGATACCATTGCTACCCAGGCCCGCATGGCCGCCGCCTCCGGGACGGAGATCATTGGCCTGACGCCGCGCTTCGGCGCCGACTCCTGTGAAGGTAACTTCGAAAGCTACCTGGCCGCGATCGCGGTCATGGACGCGGTCCTGTCGTATCCGGAACCGTTCGACGCCGTAATCCAGGCTGGTTATGGCGAGCACGGACGGGAAGGGCTCCAGGAACTCCTGGACGTCCCGGTCGTCGACATCACCGAAGCGGCCGCCAGCACGGCCATGTTCCTCGGCCACAAATACTCGGTGGTCACCACGTTGGACCGGACGGTGCCGCTGATTGAAGACCGGCTCAAACTGGCCGGACTCGGCGCCCGATGCGCCTCAGTCCGTGCAAGCGGTCTCGGGGTGCTGGAGTTGGAGGAATTCCCGGAGCGGGCTGTCGAGGCGATCCTTGCCGAAGCCACGCGCGCCGTTGAGGAGGACAAGGCAGAGGTCATCGTCCTTGGCTGCGGAGGGATGTCCGGGCTGGACGAGCAGATCCGGACCCGCCTTGGTGTCCCCGTGGTGGACGGCGTAGCGGCTGCGGTGACGATCGCGGAATCCCTTATCCGCCTCGGCCTGTCGACCTCCAAGGTCCGCACCTACGCCCCACCCCGCCCTAAAACCGTGACGGGCTGGCCCCTCCCGGCGATCCCCGGTAACGCCGACAGCGCAAAGGTAAGCATCAATGACTAAACCAACGCAGGACAGCTTCGACCTGGTTATCCGGGGCCGGCGCATCCTGACCACCGCCGGGATGGTCCCGCGCGAAGTGGGGGTGCGCAACGGCAAGATCGTGGCCATTGAGCCGCTGGGCAATGGCCTGGCCGGCACGGAAGTCATTGAACTGGCCGAGGACGAGACCCTGCTGCCGGGCCTGGTGGACACCCACGTCCATGTCAACGAGCCCGGCCGTACGGAATGGGAGGGCTTCGCCTCCGCCACCCGCGCCGCGGCAGCAGGCGGCGTCACCACCATCATCGACATGCCGCTGAACTCCGTCCCGCCCACCACCACGGTGGAGAACCTCAAGCTCAAGCGGGAGGTGGCCGAGGACCAGGCCTTCATCGACGTCGGGTTCTGGGGCGGCGCCATCCCGGGCAACAAGGCTGACCTCCGTCCCCTGCATGACGAAGGCGTGTTCGGCTTCAAGTGCTTCCTCCTGCACTCCGGCGTGGACGAGTTTCCGCACCTGGACGCGGACGAGATGGAAGAGGACATGGCCGAGCTGAAGTCCTTCGACTCGCTCATGATCGTCCACGCCGAGGACTCCCATGCCATCGACCGCGCCCCCCACCCGGGCGGGGACCACTACGAAACCTTCCTGGCCTCCCGCCCCCGCGGCGCCGAGAACAAGGCCATCGCCGAGGTCATCGAGCGGGCCCGCTGGACCAGTGCGCGTGCGCATATCCTGCACCTGTCGTCGTCGGACGCGCTGCCCATGATCGCCTCGGCAAAGCGCGACGGGGTGAAGCTCACCGTGGAAACGTGCCCGCACTACCTCACGCTGATGGCGGAGGAAATCCCGGATGGCGCCACCGCCTACAAGTGCTGCCCGCCCATCCGCGAGGCCTCAAACCGGGAACTGCTGTGGCAGGGCCTGCAGGACGGCACCATCGACTGCATCGTCTCGGACCACTCTCCCTCCACCCTGGACCTGAAGGACCTGGAGAACGGCGACTTCGCCGTCGCGTGGGGCGGCGTCTCGTCGCTCCAGCTGGGCCTGTCCCTGATCTGGACCGAAGCACGCCATCGCGGCATCCCGCTGGAGCAGGTGGTGTCCTGGATGGCGGAGAAGCCGGCCAACCTGGCCAGGCTCACCACCAAGGGCCAGCTGGCCCTGGGCTACGACGCCGACTTTGCCGTCTTCGCCCCGGATGAGGCCTTCGTGGTGGATGTGTCCAAGCTCAAGCACAAGAATCCCATCACCCCGTACGACGGCAAGGCCCTGTCCGGTGTGGTCCGCAAAACCTTCCTCCGCGGCGGCGTAGTGGACGGCAAGACCCCCACGGGCAAGCTGATCCGCCGCGGCGGCATATAACGGCGCGGCGAATCCCCCTCAACTGAACGTGGCTGCCGAGCCGGTCCAGCGTGCGGCAGCCACGTTCCGAAATACGGGATCTCCACCAATGCCTGCGCCATGCCCAGCCCAGGCGGGCGCCTCCCCTGCCTGAGCGATTTGCAGCTTTACGGAATCACCATTATCAGCTCTTATTCTGGTCGCGTAGAGGCCCTGGAAGGGGGCTGTGCTCCGCCATCGCTCCGCGGCTTTCACCCTCGCAACCCGTGCGCCGCAATTTGGCTCCAGCGCTCGATTTGCAGGGCCGGGTTCCTCGTCACGGATGAAGTCGAGATCGTTACGTGCAAGGGGCATCTGGCCGTTTCGGTCGACTCTGATGTGGTCCACGGAATTCCTTGAAAGAGGCAGCCTCGGGGACGAACTGCATGCGGCTGCTCGCCTTAAATCAGCTACCGGTCGGCGGGCCAACGGTACGTATACTGATCATCTGGATGGTGATTGCCCAAGGCAATAGGTCCCGGCTCCGCAGAAGGTCCTTTGCCTCTGGATCGATCAGACATCGACGTCTTCGACGAGCAAAGGGAATCAACCATGGGCTTCCTGGACCGTGACCACTCCATCGCCCCGCCGGGCTTCAACCGCTGGCTGGTCCCGCCGGCGGCGCTGGCCGTTCATTTATGTATTGGCCAGGCCTACGCCACCAGCGTCTACAAGACCGCGCTGGTCAAGCACTTCGGGGCAAGCCTGACCGAGGTCGGCGTCATCTTCTCCATCGCCATCGTGATGCTGGGCCTCTCCGCCGCGGTCATGGGCACCTGGGTGGACACCAACGGCCCACGCAAGGCGATGTTCACGTCCGCGATGTTCTGGGCGGGCGGCTTCGTGATCGGCTCGGTGGGCATCTTCACCCGCCAGCTCTGGCTGGTCTACCTGGGCTACGGCTTCGTGGGCGGCATCGGCCTGGGCATCGGCTATATCTCGCCGGTGTCCACGCTGATCAAGTGGTTCCCGGACCGGCCGGGCCTGGCCACCGGCATGGCGATCATGGGCTTCGGCGGCGGCGCGCTGATTGCCAGCCCGGTTTCCCAGGCTCTGCTCAAGGCGTACGACCCCAACTCCGGCGCCCAGGGCTGGGTTGCCAGCGGCGATGCCGTGGGAAAACTCTTCCTGACCCTCGCCGTCGTCTATCTCGCCTACATGCTGTTCGGCGCGTTCACCGTCCGGGTGCCCGCTGACGGGTGGCGCCCCGCAGGGTTCGACCCGGCCAAGGTCAAGGCCGCCAAATTGGTGACCACGGAGAACGTCTCGGCCAGGAACGCCATCAAGACGCGGCAGTTCTGGCTGGTGTGGGTGGCGCTGTTCTGCAACGTCACGGCGGGCATCGGCATCCTGGAGCAGGCCGCTCCCATGATCCAGGACTTCTTCCGGCAGTCCGACGGCAAGTCCCTGGTCAGTGCCGGCGTGGCCGCGGGCTTCGTGGGGCTGCTGTCCATCGGCAACATGTCCGGCCGGTTCGCCTGGTCCGCCACCTCCGACGTCACGGGCCGCAAACGGATCTACATGGTCTACCTGGGCGTGGGTGCTGTGCTGTACACGGTACTTGCGCTTGCGGGGTCCTCCGCCACTGCCCTCTACGTGGTGCTCGCCTTCGTCATCATCTCGTTCTACGGCGGCGGATTTGCCACCGTCCCGGCCTACCTGCGGGACCTGTTCGGCACATACCAGGTGGGCGCCATCCACGGCCGGCTGTTGACCGCGTGGTCAGCCGCCGGTGTGGCCGGACCCTTGATCGTCAACGGAATCCTGGACGCGCAGGGCAAGCCCGGCCAGCTGAACGCCGCGTCCTACCAGCCCGCGCTGCTGACCATGGTGGCGCTGCTGATCATCGGGTTTGTAGCCAACCTGCTGGTCAAGCCCGTCGACGCACGATTCCACGAACCCCGCCCCGAACGGCACACATCTTCCATGGAGGCCTGACATGAGCAGCACCGCACACACCCACGGCGCCCACGAGCCGGTCAAAAAGTCCACGGGCCGGCTGGTCCTGGCCTGGGTCCTGGTGGGGATCCCGCTGGCTTACGGCGTCTTCCAAACATTGACCCAGGTGGCCGCGCTGTTCGGCTAACGCTTGGTACCGCCGCCCGCGGGTCACGCCCCGCGCACCTTGGCGGGAACGGGTAACGTAGCGACCCCGGGCTTCCGCGGCCATGACTGCTGTCTATCCAGCCCGCCGCGGCCAAAATCGGCGGTGCATGGCTTGTCTGGCACCGGTCCTGTCCTCGGCGCAGCGCCGGGCCGGACGGGAACCCGGCTCCAGACTGCGGCCGCGGACTCCAAGCAGACTGTACTGTGCACTACCTCGCACTGCAGGTGGGGCGGTCTTCTTGAGGAGGCAATGATGCTGGCGTGGTCGATGATCTCGTACGGGCAGCGCTGTCGGTGCTTGCTGCCCTGATCCTTGGGTTTCTGCTGGCCCGTGAAAGACATCTGGGAATATCGGAACGCAATCCTCAGGGCCGTGAATGCCCCGCAGTTCTTCGTGGATGCGCCCCTTCCGGTCTTCCCCGCGAGTTGGCAGGACTCTGGTACGGGTGTTTTCGGGTTCGCTGCACTCGCCCTGGTTTTGGGCCTGGGGAGCCCGCGATCCTGAAGGGAATAGGAGTCGAGCTTCTCGTAGAGTCCAATGCCCCGGCCTTCCTGCCTCAGATACAGCAGGAAGCCCCCTCTCCGGCTATCCGTTCGGCCGCCTCGCGGAGCTGTGGCCCGCAGTCGCACCGCTGGGATCCCAGGACATCCCCGGTGAGGCATTCGCTGTGAGGTCGCACCAAGGGGACGGCGGCCTCAGCGAGGGTACCCTGCCAATCGCCGAGCCCCAGCAGCAGCGCACTTCGCTTTGTCGTTTCAGCACCCTCAACACCGGGTGCCAGCGTTGAACGCTTGCAGTCCAATGGCCTCGATAGTTCTTTTCTGTACTGCTGGACTCCGTCAATCACAGATCGCTGAGCCCAAGGCCTTGGTCGTCAGGCAAGGTGATCGTTTTCCCAGCCGGAGTCCCGAAGGAGCGCAGGCACGTGCAGCCCCGGCCCTTTGACTGCCGGCATTGTCAGCCAGACGAAGCGTTGCATCTTGTTGTACTTGCCGAAGTCCAGGACAGCGCCCGGCAGTATCGGTCACCAGTGGAATTAGTTCAGTTCGGCCTCGATGGCAGCGATTACCTCGGGGGAATCCGGCGCTGTCTGCGGGGCGAAGCGCTGGACAACCTTGCCCTCGGCGCTGACCAGGAATTTCTCGAAGTTCCAGGTGATGTCCTCGGCCAACTGGCCGCTGCGGAATCCGGTAGGCACCGCATACAGCGGGTGTCGGTGCGGACCGTTGACCTCCGTCTTCTCGGCCAGCGGAAACGTCACCCCGTAGTTGATGCTGCAGAACTCCTGGATGTCCTCGGCGCTTCCCGGCTCCTGGCCCCTGAACTGATTGCTCGGCACACCCAGTATGACGAAACCCTTGTCCGAATATTGCCGGTAAAGGGCCTCGAGCGCCTCGTACTGCGGGGTCAGACCGCATTTGGATGCCACGTTGACCACGAGAACCGTCTTGCCTTTGAAGTCACCGAAGCTGGCTTCCTGTCCGTCGATCATGGTTAACGGAATGCTGTGAAGTGCCTCGGTCATGGTCACAATCCTCTCGGTTTTGGTCATTCCATTGCTGTAACGCCCGGATCGAGGGTATCCATCCCCGGGCCCACCCTAAGAATTGAGTTCCACAAGGCAGCAGGTCCGGTCTGAAATCCTTGACCCAGTCATCGGCGACGTTGCTAACATCGATACGCACGTTTACGCCGCACGACTAGATGCCCGGTTCTAAACGCTACACTTCAGGTTGTCTCGAAACCCTTCGGATACGAGACGTCCCACCGACGGGATGAACGCTGCGGCGACAGCGATTCAATTTCCGCGCCGTCCTACGAGTTTGCCGCAGCGATGATTCTCGTAACTATGTGTCACAACCTAATGGTGGAATCGCTGAAATCAACGTTAGTGACGAGGCGATTCTTCTGGCGGCCGCGCATTTGCCGAATCAAAGTTTGCAAGGCAGAAGTACACCCCAACCTGACGTGAAACCTCCTGACTAGGGAAGATACGGCCTGTGGCGGCGGTCCGATTGCTTTCCGATGCGCGGCCCGGGCATAACATGTGACGTAGCCACCCGCTGGCCGGGCGTCTTCACCAAGTCCAAATTTTTTGGGCTATTTCGACTATTCTCGAGCTTCCCCACCGCGGTTTCCGTTCCCTCCCACTGCCATGCTGGGTTCTGAGATCAGGATGAACCGTTGTCAATAAAAGCGGTTTTCGTCCTATGCTGACGCCATCACCCGAAAGCGGCATGCTCTGCCAGGAGTGCTGACAGTCTTAGGGCCCCAGGCCCGGAACGCTTTCGAAGCAAGCGAAAGCCCAGGCTCCTTCGACTGGAGCTGCGTTCTGAAAACAGATATAGTCGAAGCACTACGACCGGTTCCGCCTACTTCAGTAGGTCCAGGGCCGGTCTTTACTTTCTCTGAGCAGGAGGCTCAGTTGCCCGCATCCGTTAAGGCCTACAAGACCTACGAGGAGCAGGTCGACCTCCTGGCCTCCCGCGGGATGGGCGTCGCGGACAGGGACGCTGCCATCAAGCAACTGCAGCACATCAACTACTACCGCTTGAGCGGGTATTGGTATTCATTCAGGCGCCAAGGACCTTCAGGCCGTGACGATAGCTTTTACGCCGGAACGACATTCACCGATGTCGTCAGGCTCTATAGCTTCGATGAGAGTCTCCGAACGGCAACTTTCGCCTCCCTCACGCCGATCGAACTGGCACTGCGAGCCCTACTCGGACATGCCCTTGGAATGCTCGACGAATGTGCCCACCTGAAGCCGGAACTTCTAGGACCGCGGGCAGCCCAGGGCACCTCCTATGCCACCTGGATGCAGCGGTACAAGAAGAGCCTGGCCGATTCGAAGGAAGACTTCGTCAGGCACCACCATGCAAAGTACGGTGGAACTCTTCCCGTTTGGGCAGCCGTTGAAATCCTCGACTGGGGAGCACTCACCTACCTGTACGGTTTCTCACCCCGACAAACTCAGGACAACATCGCGGACAAGTTTGGCCTGACCGCTCCGCAGCTGGAGTCCTGGATGAAATCACTCAACGTTCTGAGAAACATCTGCGCACACCACGGAAGACTCTTTAACAAGGTCCACGCAATAAAGCCCAAACTCCCAAACGTTGGCCACCTGCCTGAACTCGATCATGCCCGCCAGGAGATGAACCGGACCTTCGGACAACTCACTCTCATCCAGCACATGCTCCGGACGCTCGACGTAGGGCGGCCCGAACTTCTTCCGGCCGTCCTGCGCTCTTACCCAGATGTTCAGCTACTCCCCCTTTCCCATATTGGAGCTCCGCCCGACTGGGCCACAGCCCCGCTATGGAATTAGCTACCTGAAGCCATCCAAGAGTGCCCGTTCCGGAACAAAAGCAGCTTGACGGCATATCAACTATCGGCTCTCTATTTCGGTCGGGGGAGAAGCCCCCGGCCAGGGTTGCCAGTCGCGATTATGCCGGGGCAAGCACCACGGAGTGGCCAAACTCAAACCGTCACGGTGAATCCAGAACTAATTGACACAACCAGTGGATATCGACTTGAAACCGGAGGGCGCGGGCGGGTCTGAAACCAAGGACACGCAGTCAGCAGTGTGTTTCCGACGATGTTATTACTGGATGCGCCGCTCGGGGAAGGACGTCGTCTGGAATGCGATCTTGCGCAGCCTTCTGGTGTACTACTACCGCAGGGCCAGAGACCCCCTCCTGCTGTTGCCGCGCCAACGGCTGTTATTGCCTTAGACGGCCCTGTCGCGTGCGCGTGTTCCTTCATGGTTAAATTTGCGGACGAAACCTCGCGGTTTCGTGAGACCTCGTTGGCGGGCAGTGGCAGCAGAAGGCAGGCATGACGGTCCAGAAGGTGACTCTTCGTGAGTGTGAGGTATCAGTAGGTCTTGACGGCATCTTCCGTGTCCGGTGGTTCCCCGCTGCTTGGATCAGCGAGCAGAACGCCGTGGATGTGTTGGCGGCCGTGACGGGCCTTGGCGGGGACAGCAACATTTTGATGATGGTTAACCTCTCCGGTGCCGCGGGCTTCGAGAGCGCCGCACGGGCGGTATTTGCCAAGGAGCGGTCTTCACGAAAAGTAGCGATGATCGGCGCCTCGCCCGTAGACGAAGTGATTGCGCATTACGTGAGCACCCTTGATCCGCGTCTTCGCCGCACATGGTTTTTCAGCAGCGAGGAGGAGGCAGAAGCCTGGTTGTTGTGTTCATAACTCCGCCGGGACACTCGGTCAGCCTCAGGGCTTTCCGGCAACCAGCCAAGGAACCTGACAGGAACCACCTATGTTGTTGTCTCCTGCGCAGGTAGTAGTGTCGTCCGGGAGCGGCGAAGCCTCGGAAAACGGAGCCTTGTTATTTAAAGGGTCTCCCACATTTCCGTGAATTAGCACGGTCCTAGGCCTGCGGCCATGATGGTTAACAGTCCCTCCGATTGGTGCTCGGCAATTGTCCGTGGAGGGGGCGCGCCCGCGCTACCAGTGGATTTAGAGACCTAAGCCACCATCAGGAGCAGCCGAGAGACCTGCCTCAGTGACGCTGCAGCTTCCCAGACATATTCCCGCAAGGTGCTAATGGCAGGAACGATGGAAAGGAAAGTGCCATGACGATCGATCGCATTCACACCAGCCACTCGGGGTCTTTGCCCCGCACCGAGGGACTCATCGCCGCCAACGCCGCACGTTCCTTCGCGGAGGACGGAGCAGGGCGGCGACCCACTGATGCGCATTAGTCCGGACACGTTGAGTTACGCCCTGACCTATGGCGGAACGCAGGTCCTGGCGCTGCTGATTTTCCTCGGCCAACTCACCGCGGTAGGGATCCTCCTGATTCTTGCCGGCATTACCCGGCTGGCGGCTTAGCCGGTCCACGCACTCGCGCGGTCGTTCAGCAGACCTGACGGGCCAGGGGCGGGTGTCGGCCAAGGCCTAGGCCGTAGCATGATGTCGGATGTTTCAGTAAGGGATGCAAAGGCCAGATTGCGCGCGGAGATTCGTCTCCTCCGCCACCGGCCAGCGGAGGAGCAGGGGACGGCAACGGCCGGTCTAGCGGAGCATCTGGTAGCTCTGGTTCGTCACAAGGCCCCCGCTTTGGTGGGCTGCTACCTTCCCGGGGATGACCCCAACATCCGGCAGTCCTTGGGCTGGGCCGCGAATGGCGTGGACCTTCTCGTTCCGGTGAGCAGGCAGGGCGGGTTGCTGGACTGGTAGGCGTAAACGACGGGCTGTGATCTTTACAACAGTGTGCTCCTATTGGATAATCCTATAGGAAACAGGAATGGACGAAGGAGTGGCCACGGCAGCGCTCCTCTAGTTTCCGAATACGACATACCGCCGTCAACGCCATCTCACCAAGCCCATCGACGCCCACATCATAGTCGGCAGAGTCCGCAAGGAACGCAAGGACGAACTCGCCAAGGACCTCCTCGTCAAGCGCGTCGGTTCCACCCGGGAGATCTCAGCAGCCATCGCCTTCCTCATCAGCCAGGGCGAGGGATACATGTCCGGCCGGACGCTGAGTGTGGACGGCGGACTCTACATGCACTAAGAAAGAGAAGCATTTTGACCCCACACAATCAGCCTCCGGCCGGCTCCGGCTTCGCATTCTGGAGCAAGGGCCGGAAGATCTATCTCGCCATCGGGATCCTGGCCTGCGTGGCCGGGGTACTGATGATGGTTTTATCACGCTAACAGTTTTCACGGCGGGTCCGGCCTGACCGGATCTGCCGTTCTCCACGCAACTGATTCACCCCCTGAGTTACACCAATGATTGCTCGACGAGGAGTTTTTATGTCCGCAACAGCCAATTCCACCAAGGAGTTGTTGGATTCGCCAGTCCTTAAATCGGCGATTTCCAAGGCCTCCCGCCGGCTTATGCCGATGCTGGTGATCCTCTATGTGGTCGCCTTCCTCGACCGCACCAACGTCGGCTTCTCCGAAGCAGCCTTAGGCGTAGACAAGGGCATCAGCGCCGGAGCCTTCGCCCTCGGCGCCGGCATCTTCTTCATCGGCTACGCCCTGTTCGAAATCCCGAGCAACTTGCTCCTGACCAAGTTCGGCGCAAAGGTGTGGCTGGCCCGCATCGCCATCACCTGGGGCATCGTGTCGGCCTGCTTCGCGTTCGTCCAGGGTGAGACGTCCTTCATCATCCTGCGATTCCTGCTCGGTGTCACCGAAGCCGGCCTGTTCCCGGGCGTCATCATGTTCCTGGCTGCCTGGTTCCCGAACAAGGTACGCGTGAAGATGTTCGCGATCTTCTATCTGGCCCAGCCGTTCTCGCAGATGATGGGCGCACCGCTTTCCGGCTGGCTCATCAACATCGGCGACCAGGTGCCCGGTGTCCATGGCTGGCAGGTCATGTTTGCCGTCGAAGGCATCCTGGCAGTAGTCGCCGGCGTCGCCTCCTTCTTCTTCCTGATCAACAGCCCTCAGGACGCCAAGTTCCTGAACAAGGAAGAAAAGGGCGCTCTCCTGGAGGTTATGGCTTTGGAGGACACCGTCAAGGAAGAGTCCGGCCCGCGCGGCGTCCTTGCCGCGATGAAGAACGGCAAGGTCTGGTACTTCACCATCATCTACTTCTGCCTGCAGATCGCCGTGTACGGTGTCACTTTCTACCTGCCGCAGCAGGTGTCCCAGCTCACCGGCCAGAAGGTGGGCCTCGCCGTCGGCCTGATGGCAGCCATCCCGTGGTTCTTCGGCATCTTCGCCTGCTACTTCATCGGCAAGGCCGCCAACACCCTGGTCCGCCGCCGCGTCTGGGGTACCTGGCTGTTCGTTTCCACCGGCCTGTGCATCTTCGTCTCGGCCTGGGCAGGCACCAATCACCTCCCGGCACTGGGCATCATCTTCATCACCCTTGCCGTCTGCAGCTTCCTCTCCATCGGCCCAATCGCGTGGTCCTACCCGACGGCGTTCCTCACCGGAACGGCAGCAGCGGCAGGAATCGGTCTGATCAACTCGCTCGGAAACCTCGGCGGCTTCGTCGCGCCGATCATGCGGACCACCGTCAACGAGATGGCCGCTGACTCCACAGGCTCCGCCGGCATCTTTGCCCTGGGCGTGCTCCCGTTCTTGGCCGCGCTCATGATGTTCCTGACAAAGAAGTTCCACAACAAGGCGGATGAACTGCTGGAAAAGTAAGTCTTTCCAGCTCCCTTCAACTGGATTCACCAGCGAAAGCAGCAACACATCCAGCACAGCCCTGCTGACCCCCACCATCCTGGTGGGGGTCAGTACCAAGACGTACCTCGGTTACCGGGACAGCCTGGACTGGCTGGAGCGGTTGCGGCACGAAGAACCGCCCGTGACCTGCCATCTTTATCCGGGGATCAACGCCACTCGATCCGACCGATACAGGCAGAGCCGGTGGAAGTCGGCACAGAATGCCCCCCGCCGTCACCCGACGGAGGAACTGACTCCACGCAAGACCCGGGTCCCCTGTCACACGAACACACATCCTTAGGTGGGACAGAAAGACTTGCCGAGCAGTCTCGAGGTTGCACCGGGGCCCGGCTGGCGATGTTTGACGACGCCTTGTACGGGTCATTGACGATGCCCTGCCAAGCGCGGCGGCGGCTCGCGCCGTATTTTCCACCGTCGTCACCGGCGACCATGGGTTTGGTCGCCAGTTCCGCGGTCGACTGGTCTACGGCTTAGCTGCACTTAAGCATTTCGTAAAGGACTTTCCCGTTCAGTCCCCCTCGATCTAACCAACCAACGGAAGAAATTGATGACGTCCCAAACTCAAGAAACCAGTGTGCCCACCGTGACCCTGAACAATGGGGTCCAGATCCCGCAACTAGGATTCGGCGTGTTCCAAGTCCCACCGGAAGAAACTCAGAGCATTGTCGAAGATGCCTTGGAGGCTGGCTACCGCCACATAGACACAGCTGCCGCCTATCGAAACGAGGCCGGCGTTGGAGCCGCAATTGCCGCATCGGGGATCCCTCGGGAGGAAATCTTCATAACGACAAAGCTGCGCAACGGCGAGCAGGGCAACGCAACAGAGGCGTTCGATAACAGCGCCCACGCTCTAGGGGTCGACTACGTGGACCTTTACCTGATCCACTGGCCCGTACCGTCCCAGGGACTCTTCGTTCAGGCATGGAAACAATTGGAAAGGCTCTACGCCAACGGCCAGGTCCGTGCCATCGGCGTCTCCAACTTCCTGGCCGACCACCTGGACACGCTCCTGGCAGCGTCGAACGTTGTTCCCGCCGTCAACCAGATCGAAATCCACCCCACATTCCAGCAACAGGAACTGTCCGCGAAAAGCCGCTCCCTGGGCATCATGGTGGAGGCATACAGCCCCCTGGGCCAAGGCGCGGACCTTGAGGCAGCCACAGTGAAGTCGATTGCCGGCAGGCACGGGACCAGCCCCGCCCAGATAGTTCTGGGCTGGCACCTCGCACAAGGCACAATCGTCATCCCGAAGTCCGCGGATTCCACCCGCATGCGGGAAAACCTGGGAGCCGTGCGTCTCACCCTCACCCCGGCCGAGGTGGCCGACATAACGGCTCTGGAGTCCGGCGCCCGTGCCGGCACGGACCCAGCCCTCGCCGCACACAGCCAAATGTAGGCATGGAGCGTTAACTTCATAAAGTCAAACTTCGTACCCTACTGAGTGGATCATTCCGCTGCTGCTCACATAAGGTATGCGGCACGAGCTTTCGACGGGGCCGCTCATCCAGACTGAGCAGTTCCCGGAAGGGCACCGCCTTTCTTGCTGCCGTTGCAATGTTGCGGCCTTCTGCTGTGCAAAGGAACGGGTAGACGCTGATGCCTTCTCGCCGATGCACAGTGCGGAGACCTCCGGTTCCCAACCTAGCCAACGAAGCTCGCGGTAGAACTCCGTGACTCCGGTATTCAGAAGCCACTCGATGAATGCCGTGTGGCCGTCCCTAGGGGCGTCCATTCCAGAGTGTCGGGACCCCAAGTAGCAGACTTGCCAGGTTGGGCGGTGAGATCATCGCTATTGATGGTGAACAGTACACCCAGGACGTCGTACGCGACGACGAGGTGGCCCGGGGGCTGCGCGATGGTCGGGGTCACTAAGAGCGTTCGCTGTCGCGAGGTCCTCGATTCCCTCGCCAGCCCCGAGGCTGCGTACCCATCCGATCAAACAGGAGAGTCCCGCAGTTCGATGCGATGGCTCCAAGCGTCGACGTGGTCGTCACTTGCAGACGGTAAAGCGCGTTCCTTTTGGCGGTGCCGGTGGCGACCATGGTGTGGACGTTGACGACGCGCCCGCCTTCGCGGACTTTCAGGACCAGGGCGTCGGCAGCGACGAACTTGCAGTGGCCGGCGTCCAGCGGGCGGCCTGCGGAACGCCTCGACCTGCGCGTCGAGGTCGGCGGCCATGATCGAGACCTGGGACTTGGAGAGTCGGGGTGATCCCGAGGGTCTCGACGAGTTTTTCCATCCGCCGGGTGGGTGACCCCGAGCAGGTAGCAGGTCGCGACCACGGTCGTGAGTGCGGCCTCGGCCCGGCGGCGGCGCTCGAGCAGCCAGGGGATTCGAAACGGCGACGTCTCGACATGCCTAGACCAGCGGCAGCCCTCCGGCCGAACACCTCGTCCTGCGGTAACCAACCAGCGTATATCTGGCAGCGCCCTCAAGTACGAGGCGCCAGCCATGGACACCACCGAGCAACGGGAAAGAAAGAGTGGTCCACAACAACCCAGCCGTGGACCGTTGCCCTTGACCCTTGACCCTTGACCCTTGACCCTTGACCCTTGACAAGAATTTCCTGTATATCTGCTGGTGATTCTGCCTGGGTGACCGACACGGTGCGCTGCTCGATTCCGTGGACGGGACTTCCTTCCCATGCCCGGACCTCGACGAGCACGCCGTCGGGCCTAATCGCAGGCACTACCTCATTCTGCTGCACCGAGGCATCCATCAGTCCGGCGACGCCACCCGGTGCCAGGGCGAGGATATGGTCGGCGACACCGCTGCCGCGTGGAACCAGTTCATCGGCACCGAGCGACCGCACCAGAACTTCGTCCTTCTTGGAGGAGTCGGCAATCACACGCAGGCCGGCGGCCTTGGCCAGCTGGACTGTATACCCGCCCAGTGCGCCGGCGGCGCCAGTGACGGCGATCGTCCCGCCGTGTTCGGCGCCGAGCGCTTCCAGCGCCACCTGGGCGGTCAATCCATTCATGGGAAGCGTGGCCGCTTCGGTAAGGCCCATTCCCGTCGGAACTTTCGCCACCTCGCGTCGAGCAGCGTGCCGACGGCGCTGCCTTATGTCGGCCGGGCCGTGGCAGCTTGCCTCGGCGCGCGGTCCAGCGCCTAGATCGAGGGCTTCTCATCCATGCAGCACGATCTCTCCGGCGCTTCGGATGCAGGCCAACCACGCCAATGAGTTTTTCCTCAAACGTGGGTCATTGGAGAGCTCAAACGAGTCCACTAGATGCGGCCTCAGACCCTGGCGGCCCGGATCCGCTGCACCTGGGCCAGGGATACCCCAACCTTCGCGGCTATTATCCGCGCCGACCATTGCGTCGGGCCTCCGGCCTGGATTTGCGCGTCAGGTCAACGATCTCGTCCGGTTCTTCCGGCTTCATACAGTTCTGAAACAGCTGGAGGTCTGCTGGAAGTTTCACCGGACATTCGGCATTGCCTGGTCTGCCGTCAGAGATAAGCCGGTAGGCTGCCCGCACGGCCGCACCTAAGACGGTCCCTTCGCCAGCTGTGCCTCTATCCCGTCAAAGGCTGGGCTGCTGTAATGGAGCTGGCGGGGACAACCGCATCCCGGCCGAGGATGCCATAGGGAGAGTGATAGGAGGCCTGAATGCTTGAACGAGCAGGAACACGCGCCTTTCGGTACAACCTTCACGAGGGCTCGCCGCTGCAGATGCAGTGGCTTTTTTACGGCCAGTCCGAACTGCCTGTGGCAGTGCAGACCTGGGAACTGCCTCCCGGTGGCTTCGAGGGTATGCATTCACATGCTGAGCCTGGCCGCCCGCTGGAGGAAATATATGTAGTCACCGAGGGCACGGGTCAAATGACCGTCGAAGACGAAACCTATTCGGTAACAGTCGGTGACGCCGTCCTGGCCAGGGAGGGAACCCGCCATGATCTGCGCAATACCGGCAAGGGACCGCTGAAGGTGCTTGTCATCTGGGGCGAACCCAAGCCGGCCGACTACTCCGACTTTGGGTCGGCCAAGATGGCACGGGCAGCACGAACCGAGCCCTCCCCCTGATTTGCCGACAGCGGCGCCGTAACCCACAGGCAGCTTTGGCGAACACTTCGGGGTCGGGCAAGTCCGACTTCGAGGTACTGGGACCACATGCGCCCCGCAATACCTGCTTGGCTTGCTCTGCCTGCTCCGACCCTGGACGCACGGCATCCAGCCTGCCTCCCAGAACCTGCGCCACAGTTTTTTGGACTTCGGCGGCGCGACTGAAATCACCGCCACATCGTTCTTCGATGACACGCTCGATCATGCTCTCGACGAATGTGACTCCACAGGCCTTTATCACTTGAAGGTCAATGGGGGCCAGCAGGTGGGGACGGTCCCGGTCCGTCGCCAGTGAAGCTTCTACTATCCCTGCAAGGCCCCAACGCGGGGCGTCGGTTCTTTCGAAGATGAGTCCCGCCGGGTTCTCGTGGTCGATGAGTTCTGCGACGCTGCGGACCACGGGGCTCAGATCGAAAACCCCGTCACCTCGAACGCCGACTACCCTGGGGCCTGCGGAGAGCGGATCCGTCCGATGAGGATCGCGTCCTCCAAGTCGGCCGGCTGGATTTGCGGTGGTGGTGCCGTGCTGGTCATTCGTTGTTCTCTCATTCAGTATTTGGAAGCTGCCGATCGCTGCCGCTCACACGGAGGCGGTTGTGACAGCTGTTGGGGCACCGTGTCGCGCGAACGTTACAGCCGCCCCCGTCGCTTCGATGAGTGGCGAGTGCTCCAGGTTGAAGTAGGAGCGGGCGTCAGGCGGGCGGATGTCGGCGACGGCGTCGCTGAAGATCCGCATCGGGTGTGGGGTGTAGGGGTGCTCGGCTATTGCTTCGAAGTCGAGCTCGATGCCCAAACCGACCGCTTCGGGGATGAGGACGTCGCCCTCCGCGGTGAGTTGGAGGCGTTCACTGGAGATCTCGCTTCGCCAGGGCACGTCGGTGGCCATGATCTCCAGATAGCGGAAATTGGGAAGGGTCGCGCCCAGTTGCAGGGTTGCTGCGGTACTGAGCGGTCCGCTCGGGTTGTGCGGCGCGAACGGGACGTAGTGGGCCGCGGCGAGGGTGGAGATGAACTGCAGTTCCAGCAGGCCGCCGGCGTGGGTGACATCCGGCTGGATGTAGTCCACGGCATTCCGTGCCAGGACGGGGACGAAGGTGTTCCGTCCGAACCAGCGTTCCCCGGCAGCGATCGGCACGGGGGATTTGGAGCGGATCTCCGCGAGGGCGTCAATCCCGTCCGGCGGGCACGGCTCCTCGAAGAACACCGGCTGGAACTGCTCAAGTTCGCGCGCCACCCGGATGGCTGTGGGGACGTCGAACCGGCCGTGGCCTTCGATGAACAGTTCGATATCGTCCCCGACTGCCTCGCGCACGGCGGCGACCGGCTCGAGCATGCGCCGCAGGTCCCGTGGTTCGAGGGTGAGGTCGGCGGCTTCGAACGGGTCCCATTTGAGTCCGCGGAAGCCTTGGGCAACAGTCTGCACGGCGGCGTCGGCAAAGTCTTCAGCCGATGTGGCTCCGGAGAACCAGCCGTTGGCGTACGCGCGGACCCGGTCCCGGACCTGGCCACCGAGCATGCGGTGCACGGGCACGCCCAAGGCACGGGCCGAGACGTCCCACATCGCCATTTCCAGGGCACTCAGAGCGGTCATGGACACCGGACCACCGCGCCAGTAGGCGTCACGGTTGAGCTCGTAGATCGTCTGGGTTATCCGCGTGGGGTCCTTGCCGCGGACGGCTTCGGCGAGCACGGCGACGGCGCCCCGGACCGCGTGCTCCTGGCCTTCCAGGGTTGCCTCCGCAACACCAGTGAGACCCTCATCAGTACTCAGCCGGACGAAGATGAGGTTCGTGCGGTAGAAATCAACGACAACAGTGTCCAGATTGGTGATTCTCATGTTTTTGGGGTCATCCTTTTACGGCGCCTGCGGTCATACCGCTGACGACATATCGTTGTGCGAACAGGTAGAAGACGACCGCCGGCAGGGTGAAGAGCAGACCGACGGCCATGATGCTTTGAATGGAAGTGTCCTGCTCGCCGATGAAGCCGGCGACACCCACCGAGGCGGGCTGCAGGGATTTATCGAACACGAAGGTTACCGCGAAGACGTATTCGTTCCAGGCGCTGAAGAAGGCGATGACTGCGGCGGCGGCGATGGCTGGTGCTATCAGCGGCAGGATGATGCGGGCGAGGACGGTGGGAGGTCGGCCACCGTCAACACGCGCCGCCTCGTCAAGTTCCCGCGGAACGCCGTCGATGGCTCCCTTGAGGATCAGCGCGACCACTGGCAGTGCGAATGCGGTGTCGGCCAGAATCAGCCCGTGCAGGGAGTTCAGCAGGTCGAACCGGCGGAATACGGCGAACAGCGGAACCACCAGCAGCGCCTCTGGAAGCATCTGTGTGAACAGCAGTGCCAATCCGACAGCGGCCTTGCCGCGGAAGGCGAACCTCGAGAGGGCATAGCCAAGCGGGATGCCCAGTCCGATGGACAGGGCCGTTGTTCCACCGGCAACTATCACGCTGTTGAGCAGCCAACGGGCTACCCGGCCGTCCGCCAGGGCGTCGCCGAAGATACCGAACCGGGAGAAATCCGGGAGCAGGTTGACTGATGTTGACCGGAAGAGCTCCTCATCGGGGGCAAGCGCGGTCACAAACATCCAGTAAACGGGAAAGATGGCGAGCCCAAGGACGACCAAGACTGCGAGGGCCCGGGCTGTTACTCCGAAGCGTATCTGACGCATCACGCCTCCTTTGCCGCCGCGCGGGCGACCAGTCGAGCCCCGATGATGACTATCAGGGAGATGACGATCCCCACCATGCCGACGGCCGCGGCCGTCCCCAACTGCTTGGACTCAAACGCCTGGGCATAAAGATCGATGACAAGGGTGCGCGTAGAGCCCAACGGGCCGCCCCGGGTCATCAGCCAGATCAACTCGAAACGACGCAAAGACCAAATAGTCATGAGCACGGCGACTAAACCGATTGTTGGCTTCAGGACCTGCCAGGTCACTACGCGGAAGGTCATCCAGCGCCCGGCGCCGTCGACTTGGGCTGCTTCTACCAGCTCCTGCGGAACTCCCTGCAGAGCCGAAAGGAGGACGACCGAGACGAATGGCACCAATTGCCAAATCGTGGTGGCGAGGACCGCCGCCAGGGCAAGTCGGGGGTTGTCCAGGACACCGTTTGGGCCCGGGTCGATACCGACCGCGCGCAGCGTCCGCGTGAGGATGCCGAACTGCGGATTAAACATCCATGTCGCAATGAGCGCGACGGCGATTCCAGGGGCTGCCCACGGCACCGTCACCAGCGAACGCGCCACCGCGCGTCCCGGGAACCGGCCGTTCAGGAGCAGGGCGACCAGCAGACCTAAACCCACGGAACCGACAACGCACGCTGTGACATAGACCAGCGTGGTGAGCAGGGTCTGGCGGAAGGCAGGGTTTGCCATGACGGCCTGAAAGTTCGCGGCCCCGACCCAGACATTGAAGTTCGGGTTGAGCAGGGTCGTCTTCGTGAAGCTGAGCCACACCTCCTGAAGGAGCGGGACTAACTGGAAGATGACGAGGTAGAGAACGGCCGGGGCAAGAAAGAGATACGGGGTCCACGGACTGCCCGCGGCACGCCGCCGGCGCCGCTGGGGCAGCGGGCTGCTGGGGATTGAGACGGATTCCCCGGCCGGGCCAGGGGACCGCGCCAAAAGGCGAGGTCCCCTGCTTTGGTCAGTCACTGTCCTACCAGTTTCTCGGCCTGCTTCTGGGCTTTGGCCATCGCTGTCGCCATGTCCTGCTGGCCTTGGAGGGCGGCAAGGACTTCGGTGACCACAATGTGTCGGATGTCTGCCGTCTGCGGACCGAAACCGTTAACAATCTGCGGGACGCCGGAGTCGGTCAGTTCGTCGAGTGCGGGAAGGAACGGGAACTTCTTGAGGCTCTCGGCGCTGCGCTCTGTTGGGGACGCAACACTGCTGGCACCGAGAACTCCTTGCAGCTTGACCTGCTGAGCGGGCTGGAGGAGCCAGTTCATGAAATCAAGCGCCGCGTCCTTGTGCTTGCTGTTCGCGTTGACAACCATCGGCGCCAGCAACGTGCCCTGTTTCTTCTCGGGGAACGGGATGCGAGACACGCTGAAATTTAGGTTGGCATTGGCGGAACTGGTAGCAGTGACGTAACCGCCGTTATTGAGTTCCATCCCGACCTTGCCGTTGGCGAACATCTTGCGGAAGGTCGCTGCGTCGGCACCCTTCGGAATGACGTTCGCGTCGTAGAGCTGCTGGTAGGCCTTCAAGCCCTCGATCACCTTAGGAGAATCCAGCGTCAGCTTCTTGCCGTCGGACCAGTCGCCTCCGAAACCAAGCACGTAATTGAAGATGTCCTGCCAAACACCCGCCTCTTCCGCCTGGGTCTGACGGAACGCAAGGCCATAGACATCGCCCTTGGTGGTGTTCTTGGCCGTCTGGACAAACTCGTCGAAGGTTTTAGGCGGATTGGGGACAAGGTCCTTGTTGTAAAACATGGCGTAGTTCGCGTTCTCGAACACAACGCCGTAACGGTGCCCGTCCACGGACAGGTACTTATCAGGGCCGGGAATGAGCTTCAGCTTTGCCGCGTCAATCTTGTCATCGAGAGGTTCCAGCAGACCCGAGGACGATGCAGTGGCGAACTCCGGCATGTCAAAACGAACGAGATCCGGTCCTTCACCGCCGCCCATCTGGGTCAGTACCGTTTGGCCGAAGGTCGGGTACGGCACTGCTGCCGGCTGAACGGTGACAACTTTTTGGCTCGCATTGTATTCGTCAATCAGCTTCTGCAGCCCGGGCCCGCGACCTGGATCCCCGAGTGTGGAAGCGGCGAAAGTTATCGTGGCCGGCTGCGGCCCAGCCGAAGAGTTACCGGACGAGGCAGACGGACCCGACGAGCAAGCCGCGAGCACGGTCACACCAACGGCAATGGCGGCAAGAACTGAGATGGACCTCCCCCGGCGGGGTGGACGTAATGACATTGCTACTCCTTCGTAAGCGGCTGCGCGGTACCAGGGACGGGAACCCCTAAACATGTATATTACTAATAATAGGTATAAAGGCAATAGTTCTTCTTCCGGGTAAGGTTGTCACTATGACCAACCTCCACTCCGGGCTCGTAGATATGCTCGGGCTCCGCATCGTCAGGGGCGAGTACCCGCCGGGGACCCGCATCGACGTGGACTCCCTGGAACCCGAGTTTGGAGTGAGCAAGACCGCCATCCGCGAGGCACTGCGCGTCATCCGGGAAAAGGGACTCATTGATTCCTGGCCGAAGCGGGGCACCATCGTCAACCACCGGGATGCATGGAAGTTGCTCGACGGCGACGTCATCAGGTGGCGGCGCTCGGCACGTCGGGACGATGACCGTCTCTTGGCGGAGCTTTCACAGCTACGGGACATGATTGAGCCCGCCGCTGCGAGACTGGCGGCTCAGTATCGGGAGCCAGCGGACATCCAGGCGTTGAAGCGGTCGTTCGCGGAGTTCGAAACTGCGGGACGTGACGTCGAACGGCTGGCCGCAGCAGACCAGGACTTTCACCTCCACCTGCTGCGGGCTACGCACAACGAACTGATGATGCGCCTGGACGTCGTCATCGTTCACGCTCTCAACGCCCGCAACCGAATCCAGCACCACCCGGGAGCTGACTGGCTCGACCCTGTCCCCGACCATCGACGCGTCCTTGACGCAGTCGAAGCAGGCGATCCGCAGGCGGCAGAGGCAGCCATGAAATTCGCAATCAGGGAATCCGACGTGGACCTCAGCGGCGGAGAACCGGCATTCACGGCTCCAGCCACAGACACCAGCATCAACACCTAGAGGCCGCCCCGCCCGGAAGAACCCGAACTGGCGCTACTGGATCATCCAGAAACGCAGGAGCCGGAGCATGAAGGATTTTGACGACGCGCAAAGGGAGAAAAACAGTGCTACGAATAGGCATTCTGGGTGCGGCGGGTATCGCGCCCACGGCGGTCATCCGGCCCGCCGCCCGGCGCACCGACGTCGAGGTCGTGGCGGTAGCCTCCCGCCGAACAGAGTCTGCCCGCCAGTTCGCAGAGCGCCACCGGATTGACCGCTTCTACGGGGATTACTCGGAGTTGCTGGCCGACACCGGGGTTGACTTGGTCTACAACGCCCTTCCACCCTCCGAACATGCCAAGTGGTCGATCGCCGCCCTCGAAGCCGGCAAGCACGTGCTCTGCGAGAAACCCTTCGCGATGAACGCCAACGAGGCTGCCCAAATGCTTGAAGCCGCGCAATCGACAGGCAACCGCCTGATCGAAGCCTTCCACGACCGGTACCACCCCCTCAGCGCCGAACTCGACGCCATCAAGGCCTCCGGCGTCCTCGGGGAGATCAAGACGCTGCGCGGAGACTTTTCCACCTCAAATCCGTTCGACCCCACATCGCTGCGGCACGACCCACGCTTGGGGGGCGGGTCACTGATGGACCTCGGCTGCTACCCCATTCACTGGGTACGCGCCTTCATGGACGAAGAACCAACCGTCGTCCGGGCCACCGCAACCCTCAATCCCCTCGGCGCGGACCTCAGCGTCACGGCCAACCTCCAGTTCCCCTCAGGAACACAAGCCCTCATCACATCAGCAATGCTCGAACAGCCCCAGCACCTGAACTCCTCCCTCGAAGTGACCGGTACCGAAGGGAAGTTGGTCGTAAACAACATGGTGTTCCCCTCCAGGGGCCACTCCATCACCCAGACCAATAACGGGCTGGACCGCAGCTGGACCGTGCGAGGCCTTGAAACCTACGACCACCAACTCGAAGCCATCATCCACGCTCTTCAGTCAGGCCACGAGCTACCCACCGAGGGCCGCGACAGCCTCGCCAACATGAAGATCATCGACGGAATCTACGCCGCCGCAGGACTCAGCCGCTGAAGTGAAATTGACGCCCAACTGCTCGCCGCCTGACGTGATCACCCGGGCGGCGCGGCACTTGTTGGTGCGCTGGCGCTACGGCTGCCCGTTAAGGATTTTCGCCAGTCTCGGGCTGGTGGCATGGATCCTCGGGCAGGTGCTCTGGCTCCAGGTCTTCCACCCGGTGATGCGCCCGCTCGTGCGGAGCATCGGGATCGCCATCGCCGTCCTGGGCTGGTTGCTTCCGAGTGAAGAGGGCAGCCGCAGACAGGGACGCCCTGCCGGCCGTGTCCCTGCGTGAGCATCGAGCCACTCCAGGACCTACTTGGACAAACCTGGCCCGGGCAGCATCTTGCAGCTCGACGTCCTGTTGGGTGGCACTCTTCTGCGGGCCGAAAACCTTCGCTGTGCCTTGAAGACCCACCATGATCATCAATCAATCGCAACGGCTCGGCGCCTCACCGCTTTTACCTCCGCGAGTGGGCCCGTCGGCCTCGTCACCAAATGAGAGAAAGCCGTAGTGCTCAGCACCACGAGCAACTCACCACACGAGAATTACGGTCGGCGATACAGTTTTGGGCGCAGGAATGATGCGAGCAACCAGCCCCTACGTCCAATCTGAATACACCCCAAGCTGACGCCGAAAGCGCCTGACATGGGAGAACATCGGCCAGGCGAAGCTTCCCCTTGTTCTGACGTCGCGCCCCAGTCACAACATCTGACATAGGCACCCATTGCCACAAGCTACTTCGCCAAGCCCAGATGTTTTGGCCTACTTCGAGTATTCCAAGCTTTCCCAGGCCCTATGTCCTTCCCCTCCGACTGTCAGGGTGGGATCGGAAAACTTCCTGAGCCACTGTCAAAGAGACCGGACTGCGCACTATCCTGACGCCGCGCACGAGGGCCGGCTATCGCTCATACTCCTCGGGACCAAGCCAAGGGGCTACGTGACGAAATCTGCATTATCGGCCTTTCAACACCGGACATTTGCGGCCCGTGGGCGGCCAGCCAGGCAGGCAAGAGGCCCTCTCTAGAGCCTCCCTACCAGCCCCTGCGTCTCCATGCCTCCGCAGCCACCGATAGGACATGAAGACGTCTGCGTCGGAAGGGCGCCCGCAGAAAGGCCCTAAGAGTCGCCGAGAGGCCTCCCCGCAAAGGAGCCATCCTTTAACCCGCACGGAACCGGAGCTGTGGTGGGTACAGCGTGAATCGCAGCGATGGTAGTAGGGGTGGATGGGCTCGAAGTATGCGAGGCCTGGAGGAGTTCACAGGTGATGCTCGGAATCATGGGCGAGGCGGCCCGAGTCATGCGGCAATCTTTGCATATCACTAGGAATGAAAGCTGGCCCCTGAGCAGCTCGGCTGGACGGCCTTACTCCTGAGAACCACCAGTTCGACACGCGAACCGAGCACTGCGTACTTTTCGGCGCAACCTCTGCAGCTCACGAAAGCGCGTCTAATGCCGCCAGTATCTCTAACGGGTCTGCTCGTTTGGCATGGTCGCTGTCCACGAATGCCCACGATACGCGTCCATCCTGTCCCACCACATATGTAGCCGGAATGACGAGGGTGCGATCGTGCCCGCCGTGTGTGCGGATAAGGTTGTAGCCGCGGTTCTCATAGATGGCAGCAAGTTCCTCGGGGATGTCAAAAGATAAGCCATAGTCTTGGGCCACAGTCGCGCCAACATCGCTCAGGACATCGAACGTGAGGCCATGCTTCTCAGCGAGTGACAGTGATGCGTCGGGCACCTGGGGCGAGATTGCGACCAGACAGGCGCCACGGGCCTCAAAAGCGCCTATGTTCGCCTGCAGCGCGCGCAATTCCAGGTTGCAGTATGGACACCAGCTGCCCCGGTAGAAACTCAGGACAACGGGTCCGTGCCGCAGTAGATCAGACAGTGTTACGAGTTCGTCCGTTGCGTTGGGGAGCGAGAATCGGGGCGCCTCATCGCCGACGTTCGTTGCTAGCTCCGCTTGTCCATCATCAAAGAGCTTTTTCGCCGCCCGAGCCATTATCTCTGCTTCATCGGGGGTAAGGCGGCCACGCCTCTGCTCGTAAATGCGCTCAAGCTTTTCTGTTAAATTCATGTCACTCCTCTTGTTGCGTTTCTGGTATTGCATTCCGGCACGACAGACCAGTCCGCCGAGCTTTTCCTTCCGGGCACTGCGGTTAGCAAGATTCCATGCATCTTAGGGAGGAGGTCCCAGGGCCACCTCTGGGCCGTCAGCTACAGAGCAACGACGTTAAGGACTGGCCGCCTGATAATTTCCCTTGCTCTGCCGCGGGGTCCACGAGCCACTGGACGGATTCGACTCGCGCGATCATGCTTGCCGAAAAAAGTTTTCGGGCCGGGAAGCCATCCGCCAGGATCGGTTGCGGATAACAGTTAGTGGTTGGGTTGCAACGGACCTTACGTCCTACCAACCCACACTTTCTTGTTGCCAGCGCAAGGGACCAAGATGAAGAAGCCCTCGCCGAGTAGCTTCATGCCGCTGTTCCGTGAACCGCCTGACGTGAAGACGAAACGCATGCTGTCCACTTATGCTGCCCGCAAGATTGTGGTGCGAGCTCTTGTTAGCCAATCACGGCCCCTTCGAATTGCAACGGCCTGCGTGCACAAAGTACCGCGGTATGCATCATGACCACATTTCATCCTCGGTTAGGTCGTTTAAGGCTTCCGCCAGGACCTCTACCTCCACGCCCTTTAGCATCGGGACGTCGCGAACGAATGCATCGACTTCAAGAATGTCGGCGTTGCCTCCTCGGGCCCAGTATTGAAGCCAAAGCTCCATGACAGTGAAGCGGCCCGCATCGACTAATGATCGGGCTATTGCCCCAACGTCGGGCTCCTTCATGTGGAGCTCCGGGAACACGGCTTGGTCATGCTTGTCCTTTCGGTAGTGCATGCGCCGGCTTTTCGGATCGCTCTGTTCACACGGCCTTGGAGTCTCCGGCGGCCCAAACAGTGGGTTTACGGTTCGGTCACCGATCGAAGCCCTTCTCCTTGAGCAAGGTCTTAGCCACATCTTTGGGATTTTCTTTGTTGCTGCCCGATGCTCGTTCATTCAGCATGACGAGATCTTCTGTTGTCAGGGACGCTGAAACATCGTTGAGTACTTCGACGGCCTTCTCAGCGACCCTGTCGGTACGCATCAGCGGAATGACCGGCTGTGCTGGGAAATTGTTGAGTGGGTCTGCGAGTGTCACCAAATGATGCTGGGCAATAAGAGGTGAGGTGGTGAAGACATCCGCCGCTTGAATTATATTTTCGAGCAGGGCTTGGACAGTGATCGGGCCGCCAGCATCACTCAAGGGCGCGAAGCTTGCTGGGACACAACCATAGACTGCCTTCAGACCTGGAAGTCCCTGCGGACGGCCCTGAGCTTCAGGAGGCATCCCTAGGGAGACCGCACGAGGTGAGACCGACCATGATCACTGAGACAGCTGTCAAAAAGGTCAGCTTCTTAGAGGTTGGGGACTTGTTCATGATGTGTGTCCTCCTTAAGGAAGCTTGAAATGACCTTGCTGGTGGAAGGCAGTCAGAGGCCCGTATGGAGAGCTCGGAACCGGGAGTGGGCAGGGCAGTCAACCCGGGGCTTGCCCTTCCTGGCGACGAAAAAAATACAAGGTTTTCGATGGATCTGGATCCCCCTGCTCGTACAAGGGCATAATCGCTTTCTTGATTCGAGATCACTCGCGTTCTTTTGGGATGTCTGAACGCCGCACGGCGTATCGGTACGCGACGGTATCGGTCTCGACTTTAAATCCGGCGAGGTCCATTTCGGAAGCCTGTTCGAATTCATCGTTCAAATGCACAACTGGTGCAAAGTAGTCGCCCCGCGAGGCCGGTCCCAGGAGTACATATGCCCACCAGGACGGATGAAGGCATCGTCGAATTGAGACAACTACCCGTGCGAAGCGTCGAACTCTTCTCACAAACATCTGGAAACCTCATTTCGCTGTAGTATCGCGCGCTCGTTTCGCGGAAAAGAGCGTTCAAGTTCTCTTTCACAAAGTGGGTTTCATCCTCTGGTCGCCCCCCTCTTTTATTTCCTTCTCGCGTCGTTCATGGAGCGGGTATCGGCGCAGCGGTTTTTGTACGAGCCTGTGTCTACTGCGACTCAGCCCTTGAAAATGCAATCTTTGACCAACAATTTTGGGGCCGGGCTAGGAAAGGTCCTGCTGGAAGGCTATGATTTTGTCATTATCGCTGTCAGGACCGGCCGGAGAGTGCTTGGGATAGGCTCCGGAGCCAGGACGGGTTTTGTCGATGAGATCGAGGTACTGAGTGTTGCGTGCGATGAATTCGCCGACCACTGGGCAGATAATGGTTATCTTCTTTCCACTGGGACGTATTTCGTCCAAGACGCGGCCTATGAGCTCCGTTGCGACCCCATGGTTCCGATAGGCGTGGCTGACCCAAGTTGAAAGCAGCACCACGCGGCCGCCGACGAAACGATAGGTGAGTTCCGCAATCGCCTCGGCACCCAGTACGGCGATCCATCTTCCCCGTTCAGCATCATTGATTACGTCGAGGTCCCACTCCGATTCGAAGCCATTACTGGTCTTTTCTTGGAGACCCGCGATGAGCTCGGCGTTCCGCTCCTCACGGTTTTTTGCTTCGGTATCAAGGCTAGTTGTCACGTTGAACTTTCTCTGGCGGAGAGGAATTTGTTGGTCTAGGAGTGGCGGGACCGGTGGGTTACGCCAGGATGCTGGGGGTTGATGAGGTCTGAGTATTCAGGGTTGCGGTCGATGAATGTGCGAACGATTGGACACATGATCGTGACGGTTTTACCTTGTGCCCGTACATCGTCGAGGACTCGTCGGATCAGTTCGGTCCCGATGCCTTGTTTTCGGAAGTCGGGGAACACCGATGTAGCCAGAAGTACGAGTCTGTCGGCGCCAGCTACGTTATAGGTAAGGCCCGCAATTTCGGTGTCACCGACAATGGCTTCGTATGTCCCGGTTTTCTCGTCATTGACCATATAGAAGTCAAAGGCTGGTGCGTGGGCGTCATCGATAACTTCCTGGATGAGGACGGTTTGGTCCTGGCTGAGGATTCCATTCCCATCCGGGTATCCGGCTTGGTCGAGGTATTCGAAGTCATAGTGAGTGGGTTCAGCTGGTTCAGCCATGAAACGTTCCTTTCGTGATTGCTCGTCCGCGAGGATGCTGTCCCCTACGGGCGCACCCGGATGATCGTCTTCCCGTTCCTTCGTTCGGAAGGGTTGAGGGCAGTGGCCGCTTCGGCCAACGGGCCGACCTCTCCGATGTTCGTCCGCAGCCGTCCGTCCCGAATCCTCTGGACGATTTCGCCCAGCTGCTCGCGATCTGACTCGACAACGAAATCCACTGCGAGGCCATCCTCAGGGCGAGCTTCGATCGCCCCGGTGATGCTCACCAGCGTCCCTCCCGGGCGGATCAGGGGGACGCTTTGCTTTTGAATCTCTCCCCCAATCACGTCGAATACGAGATCAACTCCGTCTACATCCTGCAGCCCATCGGTAGCCAGATCGACGAACTCGTGTGCTCCGAAGTCAAGTGCTTTTTGCCGGTCGGCGCTGCGCCCCGTGCCGATGACATAGGCGCCTGCTTCTCGTGCCAGCTGAGTCACCATTGTCCCGACTGCCCCGGCCGCGCCGTGCACCAGAATTCCTTGCCCTGATTTGAGACGGCCATGCACGAACAATCCTTGCCAGGCGGTCAAACCCGAGATTGGCAGGCTCGCGCCAACGACGAAATCGATGTCGCCGGGCAGTGGCGCAAGATTGCGTGCCTCGACGGCCACGTACTCTGCCAAGGTGCCATCCCGATGCCAGTCAGAGATGCCAAACACCCGCTGGCCTATAGTCAACCCTGTAGTGCCGTAACCCAGGGAGGTCACAATTCCCGCCAGTTCATGGCCCAGAATGGATGGTGCCCGGTCCCTGCCGGCGCGATCGGCCCAGGTTGAAGACCAGTCGACTTCTGTTGGGACGAACCCCGAGGCATGGACCTCAACGATGACATCATTTATCGCTGCCGACGGCTTCGGACGCTCCGCAATGCTCAACCCGGTCAATCCTGCGGACGGATCCGTCACCACAATTGCTTTCATTGCGAAGCTCCCTTGTTCGATCGCGCATGGATAGCGGTTTAGTTTCAAACTCTTAGTGGCACAAAGGCTCTGCGTCTTACCACCAAATGCCCAAAAGGGGCGACCCCAGGACGTTGCCCATGCGGCTCAGGCCTGGCCGGTTACCTGTGTTGCGATATTCCTACCAACAGGTGAGCAGGTCAACAGCCGGTGCCGTCAGATGGTGGTGACCTCGTAGATTCCGAATCACCCGAGCGTGCTGAAGCGTTAAACTGCCGGGGCCTCGAGCGACGTCTCCTCCGAAAGACGGAGGTGGTCAACGAAAGTCATCAGGATCGATGACGATGTGCATGGCAGCTTCTTCTGCAGATGCAGCTCCCCCATCAATGCCGACATCGTTCGCCAGATAGTCAGTGGAATGGTCTGTGCTTTCAGGAAAAGCCCAGGCGAGTCGGCCGGCTCGAACCGAGCCAACCTGATCGTCAATGACCTCGCCATCCGTGTCACTTGTATCACCGATACCGTCCCCGTAAAAACCATCGACATCGTCGGGTATCTCTCGCGCTAGCCGGTCGGATAGAGACTCGTGTGACCGCGCTTCCCGCACTGTGAAACCCCAAGACAGATCGGCCGGGCGCCTATCCAGCGGAGCGTATCCGGTCTCCTCAACATCGTCGTCGAATTCATCGCTATCCAAGCTCTCATCGGGTGGAAGTAGGCCGAAGTTCTCGGCCGAACTTCCAAAAAAGTTGCTCTCATCGGTGCTAGGCATCACGTCGCCTCCCTATCGAATTGATGCAAGTTAGTGGCGCTCTCCAATCAAGTCTTACAACCACGGATGCCACCTCTTTGAAGCCCGGGTTTGGCCTACGCAAGTGGGCAGCCTGGTGGTAAGACCGCGCCGAAACTCGACGCCTATGAGTACGTACACGTGGGACTCGAGAACCCTCTTGGCTGAGGCCGAGTTCCCACCCACAACGAAAAATCGGCGACGGAACACCTCACCCATCGCTTTGGCCGGTGGGTGACCGGACTGGGGTGGCGCTGGAAGTCAATGACTATCCCTGCTGAGTGAAACGCCCTGCTGCTGCTGAACCAACGAGCAATAAGGAGCCGCCATGGCGAAAAATCTCGCAGGCGCGTTTGCCCTCACCGTTAAAGAACAGCACCACATCGACCTCGATCAATCATCTAGCGAATGCGCGTCTGCGGAAGATCTCATCATCATCGACAACAGACGTATCGGCCTCTATGAGGGCGTATTCGGGCGAATGATTGTCGGCGGTGTCGTCTACAAGAAAACAGGAAACTGCATTATGATTTTGGGAACATCGGTGTTCCCCAACTTTAGAGACATGGAAATACCGCCGAAGCTTCTCAACCGGATTTTGGAAGAGATTCGTGCCCAAGGCCGAACCGTAGCGGCAATATGCCCATATGCAGCCGAGTTCATAACTGCACATCCAGAATACGCGGATTTACTTGATCCCTTGCTTGGGCGAGCATAAAAACCAGCTGATCGAACTTCAAATGAACAACCAGCTTCACAAATATAATGAAAACGCATCGAGGAGAATAACATCATGACTACCATCGAACTTACGGACGATAATTTTGAAACCACTATCAAGGACAACGACATAGTCTTGGTCGATTTTTGGGCTACATGGTGTGGGCCCTGCCGGCAATTTGCTCCGATATTCGAACAATCCGCAACGGATAACCCCGACATCGTCCACGGCAAGCTTGATACCGAGGTTGCACAACGCATAGCTGCGGCGGCGGGTATCTCTGCAATTCCCACCCTGATGGCGTTCCGCGAGGGCATTGTCGTTTTCAACCAGCCAGGTGCCCTGCCTGCCGCCGCATTAGCTGAGATCGTAGCCGAAGTCAGGAACCTGGACATGAGCGATATCCGCAATAAAGTGCACGCTGCCAATGAGGCAGGGACGCCGGAACGCTGATCGTGGATGTGGCTTGTGCAAACACTGTCAGAACTATAGGTTCCGGGAGCTGTCGCCAAGCATCCAAGGTAGCAGTCTCACAGATCGGAGCCAGTTCTGAAGCGAACACAACGGGACATGTCATGTGGATGCCGGGCATACTCCTGGTCATCGAGACTGTCAACGGCTAGGTTCCGGTCACCGCTCGTGTTCCCTACACAACTTCAATGTGCTCACGAGCTAGTAGGTGCAGATGATCGATCGAGACATCAAGCGCAATCGCCATTGGGGTCACGTCCCGTGACGTCTGGGCTAAGAGATATCCACCTTGGAGTGCTGCAATCAATCCTGTGGCGAGTTGTTCGACGTCCGCGTCCTCCGGAATCAGCCCGTCCTGCTGAAACCGGCGGAGGAGATCCGCGAAGAGTTCCTCCCAGGCAGTGAAGAGGTCCTGGAGCTGCACCCGTGCAATCGCGTCCTGATCGGCGACTTCATTCGCCAGCGAACCCAAGGAACAGCCGTATTTTCCCTCGTGTAAGGCGTTGGTTTCAACGACCGCATCCCTCCAACGACGTAGGCCGGCGAACGTTCTTACGTTTCCTAGTCGTTCGCGTTCACCGGCTATTCTTCGTGCACCTACAAATTCGATGACCGCCCGTACCAGAGCAGGCTTATCTTCAAAGTGTCGGTACAACTGCGACTTGCTAACCTTGCTCACTGCGGCGACATCATCCAATGTCGTTCCACCGACCCCGCGCACGCGCATCAGGTCAGCTGCTGTCGCGACAATGCGAGCCCTCGTCTTCTCGCCACGCACAGTCAAACGTGCCGGTGCAGCTGTCTGAAAGTTTTCCTCCACAGGGTCATTTTACTTCCGGAGAGCAGTTCCATCATATTGACGCAACCAACTCGTCCGTTCACGACGCTCACGACGACGGTTCTGGCTGAATGTGCGGCCTTGGACCGAAGGCATAGAGCGTGATCTGTTCCGTTTCGGGCAGGAGGATCACAAGAATGGGCGGCATACAGGCTTGACGCAAAAACCCTGCCATCCACCTGCTTGGGTTTCGGTCCGCGGACTCGCGGGAAGCAGCGCCAAAGATCCTTTCCCGACTGCATTTGGGTTCCATCCCAGGAAAGCTCACACCACACCCCACCAGGCAAGCCTTCCCGTTGGATGGATGGACATCCCCTTCCCCTGCCACACCGGGCATGTGCAAACTTCCGTTCACCTAATGTCCGCCGGCGCGCTTCGCACCCTGTTCTTCAGCACTTATGCGCTTCAACGTTGTTGCTTCTTCGTGTTCGATGGTGATCGCAAGACGAAAAGCCTCGTCCACTAGGGCTGATGGAATGATTACGGCACCCGCGGCGTCGGCATACACGAAGTCCCCCGGCAGAACAGTGACGCCTCCGATAACCACCGGAACATTCGCTGCAACAGGAATCAGGTCTGCCGTGCCTGCCTTCACTGTCTCACCGCCACAGTAGAAGACAGGGTCGTAGTCTTTCAACTCACCGAAGTCCCGCAGTCGGCCCTCCGTGAGCAACCCTGCAAGTTGGTGGTTGTGAAGCCGTGAAAGCTTCATACCACCACCAACGGAAACATGCGGTTGACCGCCGCTGTCCAGGACTAAGACGAGCCCGGTAGGGTCGTCGCCGACGGCCTCGTAAAAAAGGCGGGCAAAATTGTTGACCTGTGCGTCGTGAAGATCCTTGCGGAACGGAACAAACCGCATGGTTACGGCTTCACCTCTTAGTAAGCGTCCAGGAGTTGGTGTGACAAGGTCGAGTACATGAACCCGGTCTGTCGAGAGTCGTCCGAGTGCATCCGTCAGTGCCGCCGTCGACACCTGCGGTGGGAGACTAGGGAAATCTTTCATCAGAGGTTACTGCCCTCTAGGGCAAAAGCGCGCTCCCGAGGGGAACCAGAAAGAGTTCCCAGGCCACATGAGGCTTTCGGGCTGAGGTTTGAGCTACAAGCCCGGCCAGTCATACACAGGCCCGTCGTAGCCGGATCACCAGCAGAGAAATACGCCACGGGGACATTCGTTAGGCCTTGCTTTATGGTCTTGTCCTGGAATCCGGGCCGACGCGCGGTGATCGATCCCGTGCCGTCATTCAGGATGTCGGCCGCCTTCTGACGGACCTGCAATCCGTAGCCACCGGAGTCCCTGGGCGCTGAAAGACTTGCGCCCTCCCTGGTCCGAGATGACCATAAGAACCTCGCCGCACTTTCGACAGCGTGCAACGAAGCCCAATGGCATGCCGTACACCATAGCTTGGCCCAGGGCGGCAATGTCTTCACAAAAGAAGCATTGACCTTGGCTTGTCGTCAAGTCAAAACCGAAAATATCGCTGCTCGCCCCTGCGAGAACATTGCCGTCGAGGCTATCCATCAGTTGCCGCCGAATCGTTCAATACGAATATTGTCAGCTGAGTGCCCAAGCTCCACAAGGCCGCTCGCGACCGCTTCCACGAACCCGGAGGGGCCACAAACGTAGGTCAGCGGTAAGTCCTCCGGGGGCAACGTTTCGGCTCTCAGGTCCTGAGTCGTCAGTCGGCCCGCAGCACGAGACCATCCGGGGGGAACAGCACGACTGTAATGCCAAGTAGTGCGGGTTCTGGCTGAGTTCCGAACCAGTTCATCTCGAAAAAGTGCGTCATCCGGAGTTCGAAGCGAGTAAAGAAGCTGCATGGGCGCCGAGCATCCCGAGGCGGCGTGCGCGCGCAGCATGGCTACGAAGGGAACAACACCGGAACCGCCAGCGATTAGCTGGATAGGTGCGCGCTGCTCAGGTCGCCACACGAACCATCCGCCAAGCGGCCCCCGAAGCTCGATCTGGTCGCCGAGTTCAAGGTCGTCGACCAGGAAAGGAGAGACTTCACCGTCCGGAAGTCGGTCAACAGCGAGCTCAATGTCTTCGCCTGCACCCACGCTGGCAATCGAGTACGAACGCACAGCCTGGTAGCCGTCGGGCGCGGTCAGCCGGATATCTACGTGCTGTCCTGCGGCGTTGCCAGGCCAGCCCGGGACCTCGAAGGTGAGGCTCCGGGCGGACTTCGTTAAGGGACGGGCGTGCACCAAGCTGCCGGTGAGCCACCCGATGGTTGTCCGAGTCACGAGTATCGTTCTTCCCTCCAAGGATCCCCGTGGAGGTTATATCCGTTTCTTTCCCAAAAGCCGGGCGCGTTCTTGTTCTGCATGACCAATCCCCGCACCCATTTGGCGCTTTTCCAGAAGTACAGATGAGGAATTAGGAGTCGTGCCGGGCCGCCGTGCTCCGGGTCGAGTGACTTGCCGTCGTACTCGTGGGCGATCCATGCTTGACCGTTCAGAACCTCTTTGAGAGGAAGATTGGTGGTATAGCCGCCATATGAATGAGCCATCACGAAATCCGACTCGGTCTCTACGTCGTCGAAAAAGGTATCGAGCGAAACGCCTCTCCAGGCGGTGTTTAGTTTCGACCAACTGGTGACGCAATGGATATCAGCGCTGATGATTTCGGACGGGAGCGCCATGAACTGCGCCCAATTCCATCGGTGCGTTTTCCCGGTTTCGGTACGGATAGTGAACTCCCAGTCGGCTGCACTGACGGACGGCGTTGGACCTGCCGACAATACCGGGAATGAGCCGGTTAGAAATTGCCCCGGCGGGAGAGCGGGGTTGTCACCCCGCTGGCGACGGCCTCCGAAAACTGCCATTCGAGCTCCTCTTCTATCCTCTTATCGATTGGGCAGATGGTTTTTGAAGAGTCCACGCGCGCTACAGGATGCCGGTGGGCTGGCTCTCACGGTGCGGGAGCTTCCACTGCGGGCGGACGTAATGGCAGGTGTAGCCCGTGGGGTACTTTTTTAGGTAGTCCTGGTGGACCTCCTCGGCTTCCCAAAAGTCGGCAGCCGGCGCTACTTCAGTAACGACCTTTCCCGGCCATAGTCCTGAAGCATCCACGTCCTGGATGATGTCCAACGCCATTTGTTTCTGTTCGTCGGTGGTGTAGAAGATTGCTGACCGGTAGCTCCGCCCTACATCGTTACCCTGTCGATCCAAGGTGGAAGGATTGTGGATCTGGAAGAAAAACTCAAGCAACTCTCGGAAGGATATTTGATCGGAGTCAAAAATGACTTCCACGCTTTCAGCATGATCGCCATGGTTACGGTACGTCGCATTGGGTGTAGTGCCTCCAGAATACCCAGTGCGCGTGGAGATGACACCGGGTTTTTTGCGAAGCAGTTCCTGGGCCCCCCAGAAGCACCCGCTTGCGAGGATCACTCGGTCGCGGCTTATGATGCTGCCTCCGATGACGCGAAGAGGTCCCGGAACTGCCCGTAACCAGCAGTCTCAAGCTGGTCCGCCGGAATGAAACGCAATGCAGCCGAATTGATGCAGTAGCGCTGCCCCCCTTGGTCGAGCGGACCGTCGTTGAATAGATGCCCCAGGTGGCTATCGCCATGCTTGGACCGTACCTCGGTTCGCACCATGCCGTAGCTGTTGTCTTGATTTAGAACGATATTGTCGCGGTCGATGGGTACGGTGAAACTGGGCCAGCCGGTGCCGCTCTCGAACTTGTTGATGGATGCGAACAGGGGTTCCCCGGATACGATATCTACGTATAGGCCAGCATCGTGGCTGTCCCAGAACTCGTTTCGGAAGGCGGGCTCGGTTGCGGCTTCCTGCGTTACTTTGTATTGATTGGGCTCGAGTTGGGAAATTCTTTTCGAATCTCTCCGATAGTCCGTCTCGGACATGTTACTTCCTACTTTCTTTAGGCGTGCTGCTGTTGCTGCTGGGCGTATGGGGTCGATCACGAAGGACCCGGTAAGTGATATGAGCCCCTGAATGAGCCAAAGCGGGAGGGACCGCGGCCGGGTTGGTAGCACCCGTCCGAGATAGTTCCGTCGTGGACGTCGATGAAGCGGACACCGGCGACCTCTCCATCGTCATTGACAATCCAGCGGACGTCGTATGTCGCTAAATAGGTCGGTGGCCAGAATGACCAGAATTTGCCCTGGTCGTTGACTCCCCACGTTCCGTAGGTGCGGTTCCCGTTCTCGATATATGTCGTTAAACCGTCTGGGTCGAATACCTGGGAGGCGTGATCGGAATAGGTTAAGGGCGCTTTCGTGACCGCGGCTGCTATGTCGTCCACGTCGATTCGGTCCTTATCCCGGGGCGAAGGTCCGTCATTTCTAGACAATGCATATTCCCCTTTCCAAGGGCTGATGGCGGTTCTACGGGCGACGCCGTTACCCTGCCGGCCGGGAGGGCTAGCCACGGTGTATCCACTTATGGGTGTGCCAGTGAGCGAGGTCGCTAGACCAGGCCGCCTCCGGTGCCGCGATTTATGGTTCCGTTGACTCCGTCCGGGTAGAACCCTCCGGCAGCGCCCGCATGGGCATCCAAATAGACGATGTTAAGGATTTGCGCGGGTGTGCGGCCGAAAGCCCGACCATATTCGTCGGTTGGAATGAGGTTGGCTTCGTCCCTGCTGCCGAGGTCCTGATCGTCCTCTGCCGGTCCGCTGACTGCGTTCCGAACCGTAGAAAGCTTTCGCACAGCATCAAACACTGAATCGTCCGCAAGTCCTTCGTTGTAGAGGGAGGCACGAATGATGCCTGCGTGGTAAGCCTCAGTGGCGAGAAGACCCGCAGCGGCATCAAGGTACGTTTTATTTGAGATGAAGGGTGCTGCCCCTTTGAAAGCGGTAACTCCGACGTCTTCAAAGAGGAAGGCAGCGAAGAGGAAGTTGCGGTCGTTCGCATACGGGTCAAAGGTTTCGCCGGGACAGACGAGGCCTGCAGCAGTCGCTGCAGCAGTAAAGCTGTGATCTAGGGATATACGTGGACGCGCCACGGCTGCGCTGCCGAGTGCTCCGCGGAGGAACGCGACGTGGGCGCGTTCATCCATCGCGATCTCACGGGCGATGTTCCTGACCAGGGGACTCTGGAAGTTGACCTGTCGGCCGCCGGAAACTTGCCCGGGCTTTCCTGTTCCGCCGACCATATCGTCCGGGAGGCCCTGTCCTGTTGCGCCGCGGAGGTAGAACTCGGCTTCGAGGTACTCCAGGCTGAGTGCAAAGTTCAGGATAGAACTGTCGCTTGGCGCCTCGCTTGTGACCGTTGACGAGCCGGTCTCTGCCTCGACCACCATGTTGGTCAACTTGATTCGGTCCGTTGGCGTCTCTGCACTGGCGCTGATGACGTCGCTGACGAAGCGGTTCTCGGACATGATGGCTCCTGCTGTTTGATGGTTGCGGTCGTCGTTAAGACGGACCTCGTTTCCTCCCGAATCGGGCATGAAACACGCTTCTATTCGTACCCCAAGAAGACGGTTTCGTCCATATATTTAGGCCGCACACCGGCGGAAAATTTTCGCTCAAAGTACGCGCTGTGGGTTCCAGTACCCTCAAATCTACAAGTAGTTCCTGCTCAGAGGCTTTTTTTGGCCGGACACCCGTTCCTAGCCAGTGACTCTTGCTCATTAAGTTCGAGGGGCTTAATCTGGACGTAATCGTCCCATAACTCCATTCAGGAGTGACCGAGCTCTATCGGAGCGACCGGACATCCAACTCGATGACGGCACACGCAGAGCCCCGCTTGCAGAAGAGCTGCCTCACTTGTGACACGCAGGTGGCCGCAGCCTACTCACCGAATTGGATACACCACATGGATATCGACTCCACGACCCTCACCGCGCTAGTTGCCGGCAGCGCTAATCGGGAGGCCGCCCTGACCCGGCTACATGAGATGATGCTCCGAGTTGCCATTCACCTGGCATACCGACGTGGGCCTGCCTTCCGCATCAGCGGGCCGGAACTGGATGACCTCGCGAACCAAGCGGCCAACGATGCCATGCTCTCATTACTGGGTAAGCTTGATACCTTCCGCGGGGACAGCAGATTCACAACGTGGGCCTACCGCTTTGTGGCGCTGGAAGTCTCAAGCAAGCTCAGACGCCATTTCTGGAGAACCCCTTCAATACCGCTGGACGTCGAGGAATACGAGCGGCTTCCCTCGGTGTTGGCTGTCGACCCAATCGCACACACGCAGCACAGGGAGCTGAGTGCGGCCGTGCGCAAGGCCATGCATGAGACCTTGACGGCTCACCAACGCCGGGTGTTCGTTGCCATCGTGATCGATGGTGTCCCTATAAACACCCTTGCATCGCAGTCTGGCTCAAATAGGGGCGCAATCTATAAGACTGTATTCGATGCGCGCCGTAAGATTCGCGCGTATCTCGAGATGAACGGATACCTCGAAGTTGAGAGAGTAGCTGTCCGAGCCACTGACTGACAAGTAGCAGCACCCTTGTTGTGGCCGGATGCGGCGGTACGCCGCCCTGGCTGTGTTTGGTCGTCGCTTGTCCCGTTCGAGCGACAAAAATAGCGCTGGGAGAAACTCTCCTGCAGCCTAAAGGGCGGTCCGGCAATGCAAAGGCGCCCGGCGCCGAGGGGTTATCCTCAGCGCCTGGCGCCCACGGCATGCCCGCTACTTGGAGTCGGCGGCCGTGACCTTGGTGGTGGGCTTCATGTTTTCGGCCTGGACCATCCAGGCGAACTGCTCCAGCCGGGCGATGAACTCGTGCAGGAGGTCCGCGGAGGTGGGGTCTTCCTCATCGACTTCGTCGTGGACCTTACGTATGGTGCCAACGGCAGCTTCCATGGCGGCGACGATCCGCTCGATGGCATCCCCGGTGCTGATGAGACCGTCGGGGAACTGGGCCAGGCTGGTGGTTTCGGCAACGGTGGAGCTGCGGCCGTCGGGAAGTGCGTGCAGTGCACGCATGCGCTCGGCAGTGTCATCGGTGAACTGGCGGGCGGCGTGGACGATCTCATCGAGCTGCAGGTGCAGGTCGCGGAAGTTGGTGCCCACGATGTTCCAGTGCGCCTGCTTGCCCTGAACGTGGAGCTCGATCAGGTCCGCCAGGACAGCCTGCAGGTTGTTGGTCAGTGTCGGTGAAGCTTTCATGCATCCTCCTCAATTGGTCCAGTACGGCAGACGCTACCAGCCATGGGTGCGGTGCATGCTTCTCGATTCCCCCTTGCCTTTTGCCCCTGGGCAGGTTCAGGATCGGAGCGAAGTAATACGGTCTGGCAGATCGACACTAACCACTAGGCAAACGGGCACAGCAGCGTCAGATGCGACCTGGAGTAATTCTCGAGCTTTCCAACTTCATACTTACACCGGCTTCTTTAGGGTCTCTTGTTCGGGTGTTGTTGGAACTGGCATATCTCGGGGACCAAGCTGTTCATCGTCGATGTCTGGGGCAACAACCCTCCGCCGCAGGTGTATCCAAAGTCTGGAGGACTTGGCTCAGCGTTCCCGGGTGGGATCACTGCAAGAGTTTGAGCAACTCCTGCCCCAGTTGGATTCCGGTCGACAAAAATCCTTCTCGTGATGATGCTAATGCCGGGAGAGTGAAGAGTCAGAAATGTGAGATAGCGAAGCAGAGAGGTGCGCAATGACCAACACGGTTCCGGAGATCCGCGGTAGGGGACCGGGCAATAGCCTCCGGATGGCCTTCATATCTTCCGTGGTTTCGTTGATGGCTGCGTTTGCGGCCGCCGGCGCTGCCATCCCCTTGTTCAACCTCTATCGCGCGGAGGATGGGTTTACAAACGCCGATATTTCCATGGCGATTGTCTCCTACTCGGCGGCCACGCTCGCCACGCTTTTGGTGCTGGGACGTCTGTCGAGTTATCTGGGTCGGAGGCCAACCTCGATTGCCGGACTGGTCCTGCTCCTTGGGGGTTGTCTCCTGCTTCTGGGGGTACATGATGTCGGCGTCCTAATCCTCAGCCGGCTGTTGATGGGCTTTGGCGCCGGATTGGCCAGTAGCAGCCTAAGTGCCTACATAATCGACACGGCTCCCGCGCAGCCACCCTGGCTGGCGCCGGTGGCCTCCAGCCAGACGGTCATGCTCGGCCTCGCGGTCGGTACGGTCTCTTCGGGGGCCTTGGTCCAGTTCGCCCCATGGCCGCGCCAACTCATCTTCCTTGTGGTCATCACACTGCTCTTGATATCTGTGGCTTTGCTGGCTTTTAGCCCTGAGACTGTGAACCGGACGGCGGGTGTATGGCGGTCGTTGGCACCACGCGTACAGGTGCCGAAGCGTGTCCGGAGCTTAGTTCCGGTCGCAGCTGCGGTACTTCTAGCCACATGGGCCGCCGGGGCCTTTTACCAAGCTTTTGTCCCCGCCCTGGTAGAAAATCAATTGCACACCCATAGCCCGCTTATTGTTGGAGTGGTTTTCGCGGCCTATATGGGTGCAAGTGTTCTAGGGGCTCCGCTCAACGCCAGACTCACCGCCGCAACAGCCCAACGCACCAGCATGGTTGCCTTTTTCGCGGGCATGGCGGGTATTGTCGGAGCCATTGCAACCGGTTCCCTGATGCTGTTCGTAGCCTCGACCCTCGTATCGGGGGCCTCTCAGGGCGTCGCTATCAGCGCTACGACCCGAAGTCTGCTGTACGGCAGCAACGCAGCCGACAGGGCCCCAACCTTTAGCGTCATTTACCTGCTCAGCTACAGCGGCGCGACAATTCCTGCGCTCATTGCGGGGCAGCTATCCGAGCACATATCACTTCCGCAAATTGCCATCGGCTACAGCGCACTGGCCTTCGCCGGCGCCGCGTTTACTCTTTTCACTGCACCCACCAGCGATATCAAACCCGATATGGAACATCCGGTCCAGTAAACGCGATGCCCGGTCGGACAGTCCTCCAGATGCCTTACCCGATTCGAATTCGACACGGCAATTTTTGCCGATGCAGCTGTGCATCTTCCTGGCGGGTATGGACCAGCTTCGGATGTCCAGGAGTAAGGTGCCTCCACAACGCATGCTGCTCATCATCGCCGCTATCGTCTCTAGCGGCCCGAACTATGCGTTACTAGCGGCATGAGAGCAAAGTCAAGGGCGGCGTTGAGCGGTCCGGGATCTTCCGCCAGGAGGCTCAGGGTCCCTCCCCCGTGCAGCGCAGCAAGAACTAACACGGCGTTCTTGGCGTGAGCGTTGGCTTCCCGACCCGGCCGCGGCAGATAAGGGGCAGCTGCTGCGCCGTCCCCCCCAATCACTCGACTCAGAGCATCGGCAATGAGCTCGCACCACCTGTCAAGGAAATCGACTCGATCTTGCACTCCACTCCGATCCCGCAACGCCAACGCATACGGCGACTGAGGGTCCATCAACTCCTCGACGACGTCTTCTCGCCACTTAGTAAGCATTGCAATGTCGGTGACCGCCGTGAGCCGCACTCCTTCGCGCGACAAGACCTCAACGAAACACTGCCTCATTCATCCTCCCAGACTGACATCATCACCTAGGAATGTTTGGGTTAGGGGACGATATCGTCCCAAAACTGTAGGCGCGGAAACGTTTGGCCTGCTATTCATTCCCTAAGGGCTATCATTAAAGGACCATCCCGTCCAATTTCATCAGGAGTTAAGCCTCCTCCCCTGCATCAGCTGAGGCACTGTGGATGGGAGACGCTTGCCTGGCGGCGAGTGAGCACCCCTGGATCTCTCTTCGTCATCATGCTGCCCCGGCGACTGCCGGAACTGAGATGGCCCGTTCCAGTACAAGCAGCGGGAAAAGTTGAATCACGACGGGCACGACGCAGGGGTCGTGCCTGAGCTTATGACACAACCGAATGGAGAAGAAGATGAATCAGGAACCAACTGATTTTGAGCGAAACCGTACGATGATGGCCCTTCGTGCACACCAACGGGGAGGGCCTGAGCAGCTCATTTATGAGGAAGCGCCGAAACCGGTCCCCGGGCCCGACGAGGTACTAATCGCCGTTCGGGCGGCGGCTATCACCCTGGCTGAATTGACGTGGCCCGAGACGTGGACAGCTGAGGGTGTGGACCGGACGCCGGTGATCCCCTCACACGAGTTCGCTGGAGTCGTGGCAGAGGGCGGCGCGAACGTTCAGGAATTCGTTGCCGGCGACTCGGTCTTCGGTTTAGTCCCTTTTGACCGCGACGGGGCTGCGGCTGAGTTTCTCACTGTCCCGGCCGCATGCGTTGCCAAAAAAGGGCCACTGGTACCCGACGTGACAGCCGCTGCAGCCGTCCTGCCCGCCCTGACAGCGTGGGAGGCGCTTATTGACCAGGCCGACCTCCGGCCCGGACAGCGCATCCTGATCCGGGGCGGAGCAGGAGCGGTGGGATCATTTCTCACTCAGTTCGCAAAAGCCATGGGGGCGGAAGTCACCGCGACCGTACGCTCTGCATCGGCTGTAGGACGGACCAAGAGCCTGGGCGCTGACCATGTCATCACCACCGGGCATTCATTGGACATACCAAGGGTATCGGGCTTTGACGTCGTAGTAGATGCAGTAGGAGCTGATGTACCGGAATGGATGTATGCTGCGCCCCGGCCGGGTGGACATCTCATCGTCCTCCAAGAACCACCAAACCAAGAACTGGCCGCCAAATATGGAGTAACCGCAACATTCTTCATTGTGCGCACGCGCCGTGATCGGCTCCAGCAACTGGCCGCCCGGATTGCCAACGACGAGGTGGAAGTGGCGGCGGGTCTTATGTTCCCGCTGGCGTCCGGACGAGCTGCCTACGAGGCCAAGCCCTCAGGCAAGACAGTTTTGACCGTCGAATGATGCGATCTGGAAACGTTCAGGACGTTCCGAAAGTGTTCAAGCCCCAAGCCTGCGGAGGTCCCCGGCGTTGTAGTCGCCCATTCAAACCCGTGTTAAGACTCTTCGCAGGGTTGGCACCTTGAGAAGACTGCACTTGGCCGGATAGGTCGGTGTTCTCGACGTCGGTCGGAGACGTGCGGATACCGGATATTTCTCGGTCTAGTCAAGCATGAACACTGGCAAGGTGAAGGTACTTGCCGCGTCAACCTCGGCTCGTACACGCGCAAGCTGTGCGGCATGTTCCCCGAAATAGGCAGAGTCCGAGCGAACCGAGGAATCCAGGTAATTGAAATAGGCACCTGTTCCCCAGTACGGCTCCATTACGGTTCGAGACTCACGGACGAATTCGTCGTAGGGGGTGGGGTCGGCTCCCGCGGCAAAAGTAACTGTGTATTGCACCGTAGCGTAGGCATCCCGGTGTCCGAACCCGGTTGCATCCACCGGCAAGTCTCTAACCGCACCCCGAGGGCATCGAGGGACACTGAGGTTTCCCGTGCACCGTCGAGGTGCTGTCCCAAGAAACATCTTTCGACGAGTTGGGCTGCCCCTCTCTAGTTTGATCAGCTTATAGGGGACGTGGGAGGTCGCGCTGAACGCTTCCCGCCGCAGCACTCCTCCCGTCTCTGTAGTGCACTGGGAGACGGAGGCGCCCGAACACCCGGCGTAGGAAAACATCACGTCGAGATAGGACCGATTCGGTTGGACTGCGTTGACGGAGGGTAACCGACGTGTCTTCTCGTGAAAGCGAACCAGGCGCTCATCCAGCTCAGATTCAGGGCCAATCCAAGTGGCCGTCAGCTGGACGGTGGGGCTCGCGTACGCGGCACCGCTTAGGAGTTTCAGTGTCGACCATAAACGCTTGTCGGCGTTGGGCGCCCACCGCTGCCACGCAAGGACGACGGCTATGGCGTCAGTGAATTGCCCACTCCATGAGGGAAGTGACGATACGACCTGCCGCCTCCGCCTCTACAGGCCCACAGCATGTCCGGGTTCTCTTCCCTGTTTGCCTGCACAACCCTGCCGTCTGCCGTCACCAGCTCAACGGACCGCAGAGCGTCCGACGTCAAGCCATTAGCGCGGGTTAGAACACCCACACCTCCACCAATGGTCAACCCGGTTATCCCTACCGTCGCACATGAACCCGCTGGCAGGGCCCGTGTTTTTTGCCCCAAGACCTCGTGCATCTGGATAAGGGACATCCCCGCCCCGAACGTTGCCGTGAGGCTGAAATTGCGTAAGCTGTCCCAGAAGCCGTAAGCGCAGGCCTTCCCAATCCGGCTGTGGCGCTACAGATAAGGCAGTTCCCGATGCGGGCGCAGGGCTCGGTGGGGAAGGGACAGACGCAGCACATGCGTCCAACCCTGCTGCTGCAGCGCCGCCAAGACCTGCGAAAAGCAAGTTTCTGCGTGTGAATCGGGGCTTCTCGCTCACTGTTCCTTCTGTGAGATCGTCTCGGTGCCAGTGCCGCGCTGCCAAGCGGTAAAGTCCGCCAGTGACATAAAGCAGTAGTAGTCGCAGTAGCGCTCTTTCTCGCGCTCCTCCCGGGTCATTGTGCCGATCCCAACTGCTCGCGGTGGTTGCGAAACGTGGCTCTCCAAAAGTATGCAGTTTTCATGTTGTGACGCTTCCTTTCACGGTGTGCGCTCACGCCCTGAACCCCAGCGACACACCGGACGGGACCGATGACTCAGAAGGCATAAACGGATGCAGTTTGCACCTGTATCTTCTGCGTCGATCTTTGGCTCGGTCTTACCAACGAGGTGTAGGACTTTCTTCTTCGTCAATGCTTATGTAACAGGCCGTGGTCAACCACGGTGTGAAATGCAACGAAACGATGCCTTCGGTTCCATGAACGTAAGGTGCCGGCGACAGGTCGATCGCAGTCCAACGCAGCCACTGCTTCACCGGCGCGATGCCTACTTCCAGGTCAGAGGTAAGACGGCACGAAGAAATGACGCATATGAGATTGCGACAGAGCGTCGATGACCGAAACAAGGGAAGGACGCCCGCAAAAATATAGGGGGTAAACCATGGCCAACACGAAAAGAAGCTTTATGTCTCGCGACCTGACTTTTTTCAATACCAGCGCAACGTTCATCGCAGCGGATAACAAGCTGTCTCACAACGTATCGCCTCCTCTCTCCCTCGAAGTCATTACTGCTGACGACCCTGAGAGGACGGACGACAAGCTTAATCGTGCGATCAATCGACTCATACCCATTGCCTTGGAACGCAGGCATGGAATCCGAGTTATCCGGCATGGCCACGGCAAATACACAGTGCAAATCGACGTGGAAGTGCCGTGCGGCACGACCATGGAGTCGCGCGATTAGCTGGGTCGATACTGCAGATTTTCGTCCACGTCGCCGTGCGGCCCTTTCCGAGCGCCCGTCTGTAGCTGACTCGTGCAACCTTCGCGGCGCCGCAATTCAGGAGTGGATGCGGCCTGAGGGCACAGCTTTGCACGAGAGTTGGTTAGATGCTTGGAGTCGACGTGCTCGACCTGGGAAGCGTTTGAGCTAGTCTTCGCAATCCACACAGTATGAACGATTGTTTCTCTCCCGCGCTAATTGCGATCGGTGCCGGACGAGGAAACAGCAATAACAGGTGAACTCGTCAACGCCTTGAGGAACCACCTCCACGATGAGCTCCTCGGAGATAATCTCGCCACCGGGTGTCAGTCCCGCATCGAGAATGTCGGCTTCGTCCAATTCGTCGACGACCTGGCGGGCATCAATGGCGCTGGCTGACTTCAGATCCTCCAAGGAACTCTCCTGGGATTCCTTAACGTCCGAACGGGCTTCGTCATACTCCGATATCAATGAGGTGCTTCTTTCTTTCTCTTGTCTATTTCGTGGTCAGTTCGAGGGACGCGATCCACTGCCCTTCCGGGGATGTTCCTCTTATCGAGGACGTTGGCATTGGGTGCGCTTGGTCCAGACGTAACACCGCGGCCCAAAAATAGATCGCGGTTCTTGGATGAGTTTGAGTGTGATGGCGTTACGCGGGTTAGGAAGGGAAGCTCCGAGTACGTATTGGTTGCTCGGAGCTTCCCTTCGCGCCGCCCTCTCAGATTTGGACAATCGTGAGGTTGGCACCCTCAGGAGGCATGTCGTCCTTTTGAGGGCCGGAAGAATTCAGGCTCGTTTTCGTGCCATTCTTCCGAAATGAAGGAGGTCCCTAATCATCCATATTCGGTAGGTGAGCCTGCTTTTGGAAGCCGTATGGTTGTCGATGCCCTCTTTTGAGGCGTTAACCCAAGCGTTCGACCGGACCCTACAAACGCCATCCGCGCACTTGAGGGATGGCGAGTTCATCTGCGCGCGCTGTATCTCACAGTTCAAGTACGTGTTTTACCCCGCCTGAGCGGCCCGCTGCGACTTGATTTGCGATGTCGATGCCGTCCTCGATGGGCGTGGTTTGGACCTCAAGTCCCAGCTTGCCCGCGGCAGCGAGTGCAGCGAGCTCTGCCAGCATCTGCCCGTCGGGCTGCAGGTACAGGTTCGACGTGGTGACTCCCGCAGCTGAGTCAGGAGCGTCGGACGTTATGGAACACAACCTGCCTCCTTTCACAATCAGACTCATAGCGTCTTCAGCGGTGCCTGTCGCAGCGATGAGAACGGCGTCGAAGCGATAAGCCGTCTTGTCCGCCCATCCTTCGATGTGGGTGTCGATAACATCGTGGGCGCCGAGTGCGCGCAGCTTATCCGCGTGCGCGGGTCCGGCGCCGGCGACGACCTCAGCGCCCCGGAGATGTGCGAGTTGAACGGCAAGTGAGGCGGTTGGGCCGGAAGCTCCGACGACGAGCAAGCGGGTGGAGGGTTGTACCTGGAGCTCGTCGAGGGTTTGCTGGGCGGTAAGACCCGCGACCGGCAGTGCTGCGCCCAACGCTGGAGTCAGGTTCTCAGGCAACCGTGCCACGTGAGCTGACTGGACAAGGACCTGTTGTGCCCAGGTGCCGCTGCCACCGGGAAGCGGCGCCTCGTGGACAAGTACAAGGTCTCCGATTCGAAACTCCGTCTCGTCTGGGCTGGTCTTCGCGACGCGGCCCACGGCTTCAACGCCGAGTGCAGCGGGGAGTATGAGATTCACGTCCCATACGCCTGTATGGAGCAGGGCATCCCATGGGCCGATGCCTGCGGTGATCACGTCTAGGATGAGCTCGCCGGCCTCCGGCTGACGTGGCTGGGGAAGATCGAGGATCTCGAGTCCCGCATTCGCGGCTCGAACGCCAAGTCCAATCATTGATTTCTCCTTTTTAGTAGCGAATGTCAGTTCATGCTGACGTTTCATCGGCCCATTTATTGGGTCGTTCGGATCTGGGGAGTTTCTCGACCACGAGCTGGTATGAATCGGTGATTAGCCCCTTGACCAAGTCCCTGTCGATCCCTGGTCCTCCCGCTGCCGTGATCCAGTGTTTTTTGTCCATGTGGTAGCCGGTTGAGATTTCTTCATACTGCGCACGCAGCAGCACGGCCTCTTCCGGATCGGCTTTGACGACAACTACAGGGTGACCTGGCATGTCGGTCATGAGCATGAAGACCTTTCCCGACACCTTGTATGTGTCCCAGTTCGGGCCGACACGGTGCTCAACCGTCACCTCCGGCAACCCGCTTGCATGCTCGTCCGCTGTAGCCTGCAGCTCCTTTCCATCCATGATTGCTCCGCTCCTCTGCTGTGGTTCCGTCGATGAGTTCGTCATGGCTTAGCTTGTCGGTCCGGTTCAGGCGAAGGTGAACAGACGCTCGGACTCCAAACGTGAGACCGGGGTTTTGTACTGCTTCGCCTCGTCGGGGTAGCCCAACGCAAGCAGGACGGTTGTGGTGTGTCCGGTCTCGCGGATGTTGAAGGCCTTGTCGACGGTGACGGGGTCGAAGCCCTCAAGCGGCATTGCTTCGACGCCGAGTTCCGCGGCGGCCATCATCATCAGACCCATCACCAGGTATGTCTGTTTCTCCATCCAATGGTGGGTGTCCTTATAGGTGTAGTTGCGCAGATTGACGAAGTCGCGGGTCATATATTCCCACCGCTCCTGCTTCGCCAGATCCGGGAATCGGCCGTCAGCCCGTTCTTTCGCGAACACCGATTCCAGGTGATGCTCAGGTATGTCGGCTCGTGTGGTCATGATGATCGTGTGCGAAGCGTTAAGGATTTTTTCACCGTTGTCGGCGAAACGTTCGCCGAGGTTCGCAGCCAGCTTCTCTTTGCCCTCTCGTGTGGACAGAACATAGAAATGGTTGGGTTGGATGTTCGTCGAGGTAGGCGCTGAGCGGAGAAATTTCAGGAGCTGTTGAATTGTCTCCTCAGGGATGGTCTTGCTGCCATCGAAGTATCGGCTGAGGTGCTTGTCCATGATCTTGTCGAGATCCATGAGTGTCTTCTTTCGTAGTGGGAGTATTAGAGGTGCAATTAGGATGAATGCCCCAGGGAGGTCACTCCGGTGAGGATCAGCGCACCGGGCGGCTGAGCAGGCTGCCTATCCGCTCGAAGTTCATGCCTGTTGTCGCGGTCGCGAGGTCTCCCCGCAGGAGCGCGACGACAGCAGTCTCCAGTGCGCCCATCGCTTGAACATAGAGCGCCGGTCCAAGGCTGATCCGGCTGACGCCCACCGTGCGCAATTCAGCGACCGACCGCACCGCATCCGCCGGCGAGATGAGGACATTAACCGGAGTCGGTGCCACCGCAGTAACGATCGCGCCCAGCGAATCCAGATCGGGCGGAAAAGGCGCAAATACTACGTCGGCGCCGACCTCCGCGAAAGCGGTGAGGCGGCGGATAGTGTCGTCGAGGTCGGGCCGCCCCTGAAGGTAATTATCCGCGCGCCCGGTGACAACGATGCGACCCTTTGCCGCCGTGACGGCGGCGCGCACCCGGGCGACGGCGTCGTCGAAGTCACGGATCGGCAGCTCGGGATCACCGGACGTGTCCTCGATGCCAATACCCGCGAGCCCGTGTTCTACCGCAGCTCTCACGGTGGACGCCACATCCGCGGGAGAATCCCCGTAACCGTCCTCGAAGTCGCCGTTGACGGGCAGTCCCGTCAGGCGAGCGAGCAAGCCGGCGTGCTCAAGATGTTCCTTGCGGCTGACGTTGTGTCGCCCGTCCAGACGGCCGAGCGACGCTGCAAGGGCAAAGGATGATGTGGCGATCGCCTCGAAGCCCGCATCGGCGAAGAGTTGCGCCGAGAGGCCGTCCCATGCGTTTGGCATCACAAGACCGCCCTCCCGCGTGTGCAGGGCCATGAACCTCTCATACAGCGCCGAGCCGGACATTTAGGCTGGCTCTGTCGTGCTGGCCGGGATATCGACGACGGTCTTGTTCACGTTGTTGAGGTAGTTGGTGAGCAGAGATACCACCGCGGTAGTGACAATCGCAAGGATCTCCGCGTCGCTGTATCCGGCCCCACGTACCGCTGCCAAGTCCGCATTACCCACCTGTCCGCGGGTCTCAACCACCCGCTGCACGAATCGAGCCACGGCCGCACGGCGCGGATCAGTGGAGCTTCCCGTGAGCGCGAGCTCAATGTCTTCGTCCGCCATCCCGCCGAGCTTCGACGACGTATACGTGTGCAGAGCCTGGCAGTAATCGCAGCCATTAGCACGTGAGACGGCAAGTGCGATTGTGTGCCGCGTCTTCGCGTCGAGGAGGCGGGCCACGCTGCTCTGCAGAGACATCACAATCTCAAGCACGCCGGGGTTGGCCGCCAGCATATTGAACATATCCGGCGCGAAGCCGAAGTGCTTCCGGACCCCATCAAGGATGGTCCTCGCCCCTGCGGGCACTTCTTCAGGGGCAGGTGCAGTCAATCGGGACATTCTTTGTTAACCTCCAAGTATCCGAATATGGACGATTTCGTCCATAACGGAAGTGAATACCACTCAAAGTGGGTTGTCAAGCCCACTTCATTTGCTACAGTTTCGACATGGAGATCAACGCTCAGTCGGAGGCGCCGCAAAAATTGACCAGGAGGGGCCGGTCGACGCGCACCCGTATCCTGCGCCATGCCGCGGATCTCATCTACACGGAAGGGGTCCACGCAACGAACAACAAGCTGCTCCGAAGCGCCGCCGGGGTCAGTGGTTCGCAGCTCACCCATTACTTTCCGAACAAGGAGAGCCTCGTTCTTGGCGTCGTTGAATGGCAGGCCAGCAGCATCCTTGAATTCCACCGCAGCGAACGATTCGCAGGTTTTGACACCATCGACGCCTTTCAGGACTGGGCAGATTTCTACATCCTTTCCGGTCGGCCATTCAAAGACGGCTGCAGCCTAGGTGCCCTCGCGAGCGAGATTGTCAAAACTGATCTCGACGTCCGTGACGAGCTCTCGCAGGTCTTCAAGGAGTGGGCGGACATCTTTCGAGAAGGGCTCGAACGCATGAGGTGCCTCGGTCGCATCGACGCATCGGCCGACCCTGCTCGGCTGGCCCACATGTTGATGGCCGCATACCAGGGAGGGTCGCTCCTCGCTCAGATCGAAGACGACATCACACCGCTGCGGGACTCGCTGTACGCCGCCGTTGACCATCTTCGATCGCTTACGACACGGCGGGACGATACCAACTGACCTTGATTTCTGCAGAACCCCTTCTTGGGTGAAACAGCTCCTCAAACCGCCCCGGCAAAGGAAGACTGGGCCGTGGGTGAGGCCGCTTGTTGCCGTGCAATCCGATCCCGGACGCAAAACCTGGGGACAACATCGGACATGCCAAGGGTCAAGCGCCGCGTTGCCCTCGTTGTTGCAAAAGATGCAACACTGCATGCGCCCCGCCACGTATTCCCGGCAGTTCTTGGCTGCCGGATGCTGGCAGGTTGTCTCCACCGCCACGTCTGGCCCTGGCCAGAGGCACCACAGTACGGCGCCCGCCCGGCAGTCAGCGGCCCAGCAGCTTCACCTTGGCTTTGGCTTCGAGCACCGTCAGAACAGCCGCGTCCACCTTCACGGCGAAGGCGGGTTCGGCCGTCGCCCTGGCAATCACGCCCTGGTAGAGCCGCGGCAGGAGCGCCTGGTCGGTACACAGCGCCATGGTGCCGCCAGCGGCGATGAAGTTCGCGGCGCGGTCCTCGGGGAGGAAGGGCGAGAGCTGAACGGCGTCGCAGATGTCGTCGGAGATGATGATGCCGTCAAAGCCCAAGTCGCCGCGCAGCATCCCGTTGATGATGACGGGGGAAAACGGCGCCGGGTGGCCCGGATCGATGCCCTCGTAGATTGCATTGCCCACCATCACCCACCGCACCCCGGCATTGACCGCGTCCCGGAACGGCATCAAATACGCGTCGTGCCGCATTGTGACACCGTCCATGACATTTGTATTGGTGTCCGTGTTGGCCGTCACGCGGCCAAGGCCGGGAAAGTGTTTGACCGCAGTGGAAACCCCTGCGGCTGCCATGCCGCGGGCCACGGCCACACCATGGCTGGAGACGGCTTCCGGCGTAAAGCCGTATTCGCGCTGGTAGCGGCCGATGGGGATGTTCCTGGGCGCGAAATCCGGCCCGGGTACGGTATCCAGAACAGGTGCCAGGTTCACGTTCACGCCCGCCGAGGCCAGTTGGCTACCCCAGAGCTGCGCATCGGCGCGCAGAGTAGCAGGCGCCAAGGTGCCCTGGTCCAGCGCGGAAGGTATCGGCGAGAAGCCCGGCCCGTTGAGGATCTGCACGAGCCCGCCCTCCTGGTCTGTGGCGACGAACTGCTGAACGCCTGCGGTGGACTGCGCCGAGACCTGCGCATTGATCTGCGCCACTACGGCCGCTGCCGCTGCGGTGCCTGCCTGGCTGCGGCCCTTCAGGAAGACGTTGCCCACGTGGTAGGTGGTCAGCGCGGCCAGCGTGTTGGCGTCGGGGCCTCCAACCGGCGAGCTGACCATCAGTACCTGTCCCACCTTCTGCGGCAGCGTCATGCCGTCCAGCGCCTGCTGGGCCGCTGAGGCGGCCAGGTTCGGCGGCGAGGCGGATGACGGCGTAGCCGACGGCGACGGGCCCGCTGACGTGCTTGCGGAATTGCTTTGCTGGGTTGCGCTGGCCGCCGGAGCGGTGGAGGACGACCCTGCCGCCGCTGACGGAGTCTGTCCGGCGGATGGTTCTGCGGACGAGGAACCGTCCGCCCTACAGAACCTGGTCAGTCCGGTGGCCAGCAGGACAACCACCAGTGCGATAGCTGCCACCCCTGCAACGATCGCAGCCCATCCGCCGCGCGTGATTCTAGCCATGTGCCCGGTCCTCCCCTTCGGCCGAGTACCGAGCGTTCATCGAAACTGGAAACAATAGCCGCAGGTGGTGGTGACTTAGCCGCTCACTGTGGCCGCGTGCACGTTGACCATACCGAACTTGAACTAACCGGCTACATGGCGCAATTCGATCTGGCCCGGCCTTCGGCGATCGAGCAAACAACCGCCGCTCAGGAAGCCCGCCGCTGAGCTGAGAAACGTCACAATCATCTGGGCCCGGGCCCGCTTTATTCCGGTTACCCCGCCGCGGGAAGAGTGGACCCAACCCGGCTGCGCACACCGAAGATGGTTCGGAGTCGGACCGGCATCTGGCAACGAAGGGCGCGGTGAAGGACACCGTCGGCACGCCGGATGCCTCGGCCGCAGAAGGCCAGTATGCGGACGAAGCTGGTACCTGGATCGTGGACGTCATGGTCGTTCTCACCTCCCGCGAAAGTTGTTCAGTGCTCATCGGGGCTCACTCCAACTTGTGGGTAAGCCGGGCATTCGTGAACCACGAATAGGTATACATAGACCAAACGCGCCGGATCGTCCTATGAATAGGTGAATAAGGAGCAGTATCCTGCAAGAATGGACGAATTGGTCCACTATACCCATGGGCGGCCAACCCAGGGAATTGGCCAGTCGTTCCGCACCACGCATCCTGCGCCGCGCCGCTGTATGACGACATCGAGTTCGCACAATCCGTTAACGTCGATGCGAGTTTCCGACGAAGTCCCTCGAGCTCCTGTTTGACTACATGAACAACTGGCGCCGGCCGGGACCGGCCATCTGGGAGAGGAACTCAGGCGCCACAGTCTCTTCCAGCCAGAACTCATCGTGCGGCCGTCCAAAACAAAGAGGTAGGAAGGACGCGCCGCCGTGTAAGTACACCCCAACCTGACGTCAAAACCGTCTGACAAGGGAGGACGTAGCCTGATGGGCGGAGCTTTCACTTGTTCTCTGACGGCCGCCGGCGCAATCATGTGGCTTAGTCTGCCCGCTGCCTCAGCCGGACCTCATCAAAGTCAGTTTTATTGGACTAATCCGAGCATCTGAGAGCTTCACCGAGCCCATCCCCTTCCCTTTCAACTGTCAGGATGGGATCCGAGAACATCGTGAGCCGCTGTCAGCGAAACGGAATTTTCACACTATTCTGAGGCCAGCGGACGAAGGCGGCAGCTACCGTCGCAGGTGCTGAGGGCCTGAAGACCTGGGCCTGAGCAATAACGATGACTTGGTTGCCAGCCTCAACAGCAGACCGGCTCGCCCTGAACTCGCGTGCCGGATGCCCAGGACATGCCTCCGGCTAATTGACGGAATTATCATTATCGGCTCTTGATTTCGCGCCCTGCGAAGAGCCTGGAGGGCGCAGGTACTTGTCGAAGACCTTGAATGTCCCTTCTGTTTGTGCGGGCTACAGGTCTGGGATTTGACCGTGGTTGTCTCGCTGCCGCCTTTGGTGACTTAGCGTCTGGGGGCCCACGCTGTCACGACGGTCTGGGCGGAGAGCGGTGGCTATTTCTGGTCTGATTGTGTGCGTGTTATCTGCCCGGTGAGGACGAATGCGGACAGCAGGAGGACCATCCCGGCGTATCCGGTTGCGGTGGGGGTGAGCCCGAGGCTGCTGATGAGGGCGCCGGCTGCGATGGCCGGGACGCTGTTGGCAAGGTAACTCACGACGTAGACCGCTGAGAGCAGTCCAGCGCGTTCGTGCGGGGCAGCTTGCGGCAGGAGGGTGCGGAGCACGCCGAGGAAACCGGCACCGAAACCGACGCCTGCAATAATTGTCGCGGCGAAGTACAGGCCCACCGAACCGGTGGTGAGGGCCGCTATGGTTGCGGCCATGCCCGCTATCAGCGCGATCATGCCGATCCGGAGGACCTTGGGCGCCGGGACGGATCCGAGTACGAGTGTGGCGATACCACCGGTACCGGTGAGCGCTGCGACGATGAGGCCGGTCAGGACCGCGGTGTCGGGCCCGGCCATCGCCCTGATAATGCTTGGGCCGAGCGAGAGGATCAAACCGCCCAGGGACCAGGTCGCTACCGCGGCCGGCAGAACCCACACCGCGGTGGATCGGACGGCCGCGGGGAAGTGAACGCGCGGGCGTAAGGAGGCAGCGGCCCCGGGTGTGCGGGTGATCGTCTCGGGACTGAGGACAGTGCCGATGACCTGCAGCACGAGCAAGACAAGCAAAGCCACGTAGATGCTGCTGATTGCTGCCGGAGCGGCAGCAACGACAAGGCTGGACGCTACCGCGCCGGCAGCCAAACCCACTGCGGGGCCGGCCCCGTTGAACACTGTTCCAAGTCCGGCCCGCACGGGTGCTTCGAGCTCGATAAGGTATGCACCCAGAGCGCCGATGGCACCGCCGGTGGCGAGGCCCTGGATAAGGCGTGCCATTATCAGGGGCACTTCACTGCCGGCGGAGATGAACACCACCATCGAAACGATTTCCAAACCGAGGCAAGCCAGCAGGACGGGACGCCGACCAAGATGGTCTGAGAGTGAGCCCACCGTTAACAATGACGCCAGCAATGCCAGCACGTACGCGGCAAAAATCATGGTCAAGACCACTGGAGGAAAGCCCCACTGGTTCTGGTACAGCGGATACAGCGGGCTGGGGGCACTCGAGGCGGCCATGAGCACCACCAATACCGAAGACTGCAGCCAAAAAGCCGCGGCAGGACGAAGCCGCATCCGGTATTTGCTTACTTCTGGTGCAACCTGCACAAGGAACCTTTCGGGAAAGGGAAAGCGAAGATTTCGCGTTTCCACGCTACTGGCTACGCCCCACGAACGCAAAAGATTCGCGATAAGCTGAAGTGGTGTATATGCCCGACCCTCGACCCCATGGCCGTGCCGCGCGGGTCCAGCATGCTGTCCACACCGCTGTCCGCACTCTTCTGGCCCGGGAGGAACGGACCAGTATCACCGTGCCGCGCATAGCTGAACTTGCCGGGGTCGCGCCGTCAACCATCTACCGGCGCTGGGGTGACCTGAACCAACTATTTGCCGACGTGGCCGTGGCCCGGCTCCGCCCCCAAGGGCCCCCGGACACCGGCTCGGTCCGGGGGGACTTGATGGCTTGGGCCGAGGAATACTTGGAAGAGGCGGGCTCGCCCACGGGCCGGGAATTTCTGCGGGACATGATTTCCGGCCGGCCGGACCACAACAGCGCCCTCCAAGGTGGGGAATACGCGCGGGCACGGGTGGAAACCATCCTCGAACGCGGCCGGCGCCGAGGGCAAACCACACCCGACCTCGATGAAGTCCTCGACATGCTGCTCGCCCCGATTGTCTACCGAATCCTGTTCGAAGCCGGAAACCTGCCACCAAACTTCATCAAGCACCTGACTGGTCGGCTGTTCAGGTGAATCAGGAGGGCCCCCATTATCCGGGGCACTCTCATCAAAGACGGCGATGCTCGGCGGATTCCTCGCCTCGATCGGCACACTCCCCGTCGTCGCCCTTGTACCGCTACAACAAGCCGCGGCTGTCGGTGAGGCCTTCGTTGAGGGCCCCAATCGTTGCGAGCATCCCGGGATCATCTGCCGGCACGAACCACACGATGGAGAGCATCAGCGCCGACGAGTCCAGGTCCTCGCATCCGTAGGCCTGCGTGTAGGCGTTGGCTCTGGCGTTCCAGCCGTTCACGTGGATAGATTCGGCGAGCTGCGCCCGGGTCTGTACCCAGCGCGCCGTGGTCATCGGGGGAAGCGTGGTGGGCATCGAAACCCGCGACGTTCCTGGCCCGCTTCGGCGTCGAGGTCACCCTGGTGCACCGGGGAACCGGTCTGATGGAGCGCGAGGAACCCCGGGTCGGGGAACTGACTCGGCTCTATCTCGAAGAGGCTGGCGTGAAGGTGCAGCTGGCGTCCAATGCTGTGCGTCCCACGCGTGCGCAGAACGGCAGTGTGTTGGAGCTCGTGCGGGGCCGCCTTTGCCGGCAGTTAGGCAGGGGATCTGGGTCAGATGATTCAATAGGGCTGCATTACCGCCATGCACCGGCAGCAACGCAGGCGTTCAGCTAGTCCTGCCCGTGGGCGGGGGCGGGTTTGGTCCCCAGGAGCGCGTTGAGCCCCCATCCCAGGACCGTAATGAAGATGATGGCTCCGGCCATGGAGAGCAGCTGTGCTGGGCTGGATAGTATTCCGAGGCTGACGATAAGGGTTGTTGCTCCGGCAGGCGGGTGGGGTCTGCGAGCCCAGGTCAGCACGAGAGTGGTCAGAGCGACCGAGAGTGCCCCTGCCATGAGGTGTGCGGGGGTCAGGCCTCCGGAAGGAGCGGAGGGAACATCCTGCAGTCCGAAGCCGTAGAGGCATGCGATACCGGCCAAGAGCCCGGCTCCGTGCCCGATCAGGGCGTTTGAGGGTCGGGATGATTGTTCCTGGGGCGATTCGAAGAACAGCATCACCGTCGGACCCAGACTGGGGAACAGCCACGGGGCGTGGAGAGCCAGGCCGATGGCCCCGCTGGCTGCGAGAACAACCAGCGACAGGACCGCTGCATACAGGGCAGTGCCTGGACGGCTGCCCGATTCTGTGAGGCGGGCGTGGAGCGATTGCTTCAACAGATTGCCTACCGATCCTTTAAGCCCTGCTGGGTGTGAGAGCATGCAAATGAGCGGGCGCGCTGCGACTCCAGAAACCCACTTCCAACTGCACGCCAGGTATAGCGGCTACTCATGGCGCTAGTCGAGCTTCACCACCGGCAGGCAGGCAGACCCTACACGGGAGACTGCCGGGCAGGCTTGTAGCAAGCAAGGGTGGATCACAAGATTCACCCTGCGGCGATGAGGGCTTGCGGGGCTGCTTGTTTCATCCGGGTTTGCAGCCATTTGAGCTGGGTGCTGGTCTGCCCATCGCAGCCGGTGACGACGTCGAGGAGTTCTTTGTCCCTGAGTCCCTGTGCTGCTTGTTTGACCATGGTCCAGGTGATGTCCACCAGGCTTGCGAGGAGGTAGAGGTCCTGCAGGTCCCGCAGGAGCCCGACAGGCCCTGACCGGGTGTCCTGGAGGCCGTCTGCGTGGAGCCTTTCGGGTTCATCGTCGTCCTCGACTTCCCCGTACCGGTCGATGATGGGCTGGAGGGCTTTTTGGTGTTCCTCGCATTGCGCCGCGAGGGCCTGGCAGAGGAAGTGGACGTCGGGTTCGTGTCCGTGTCCTTCTGAGACCTGGCGGAAGGATTCGGCGAGGGTACCTTCGGACTTGTGCAGCAGCCCCAGGTAGACGGGAAGCTTCATGAGTGTTCCTCCTTCGTGGCTACCGCCGGCGGCGGGACCGGGGCGATGGTTTCCTGGGCTTGCGCTGCCGGCCCTCCGGCCGTGGGCAGTGCCGGTTTGCGTCCCCCTCCCCTTCCGGCCGGGCGTGAGGCCGTGGTCGTGGGCGCCGAGGATGCTCCCGCACCGTCAGCGACTTTCTCCACCCGGACAGCTGCATTCTTCAGCACGGGCTGTTTGGAGACAGGGTCCCACTCGGTGATGGTGAGTTCGTTCGCCGCGCGGTGCCCAGCGCTTGGTGCCACGCCTTCGTCCCAGTACCCGTAATGGAACGGAGCGAAAATACTGCCGTCCCGGATCCCGCTAACCCTCACGGGCGCGATGATGTGCCCCCGCCGAGATTCCACCCGCACGACGTCTCCTTCCACCAGCCCGTATGACTCGGCGTCGTTGACGGACATCTCCACCCACACGTCGGGTGCCGCGCCGTTGAGCTGAGGGGACCTGCCCGTCTTGGTGCGGGTATGGAAGTGGTACACCGTCCGCCCGGTCGTGTACCGGAAGGGGTAGTCCTGATCCGGGGTTTCATGTGCAGGGTGGTACGGGGCGGTCTTGAAGATCGCCCGCCCCGCCGGGTCCATGGCCTTGTACGCTTCCGGACCGACGCTCGCCCCGGTCAGCAGATCGTGCCCATAACTTTCGCAGTACTCGGGGTCGGTGGGAAACACTCCGTCCCGGTAGAGGCGGACCGTGCCTTCGGGGTGGTCCTCGTTGCACGGCCACGGCACACCGCTGCCACCGCGCAGCTTCTCATACGTGAGGCCCGTGTAATCACAGGGACGCCCCCGGGTGCATTCCTTCCACGCATTGAACGCATCCTCGGACGTGGCCCAGCCCAGCAGGGGCGATCCGTCGAGCTGCTTGAAGCCCATACGCATGGAGTAATCCAGGAACGTATCAAGGTCGCTCCGGGCCTCCCCCGGGGGTTCGACCGCCTTCTCGGACAGGTGCACGGTACGGTTCACGTTGGTGAATGTCCCGGTTTTCTCACCCCACGCCGCCGCGGGCAGGACCACGTCCGCGTACTGCGCGGTTTCCGTCAGGTACAGGTCCTGCAGGACCAGGAACAAGCCCTCGGCGCTGAGGATGTCGCGGATCCGGGGCAGCTGGGGCATGGACACGGCCGGGTTCGTCGCCGAGATCCACAGGAACTCGATGGAGCCCTGCTCGACGTACCGGAAGATCTGCATCGCGTGGGTCGGCGGGGCCCAGTGCGGGATGACCGAGGCATCCACGTTCCACAGGTCCGCCAGTTCCTGGACGTGCTCCGGGTTCTCCCAGTTCCGGAACCCGGACAAGTCCCCGTCGGCCCCGCACTCGCGATTGTTCTGCGCCGTCGGCTGGCCGTTCATCTGCAGGATCCCACAACCGGCTTTACCCAGGAGTCCTCTGAGCAGGTGCAGGTTGTTCACCCCACAGGACGACGCCGTGGCCTGGGAGGACTGGTAAAAGCCCTGCAGGACCGTGGACAGCACCCGCTCCGAGGTCCCGAAGATCTCCGCGGCGCGCCGCACATCATCCGCTTCCACGCCGCACGTTTCCGCCACCGCCTCAGGAGTCCACTGCTCCACCGTGGTCCTCAGCTCATCGACGTTCATGGTGTGCCGGTCGATGTAGTCCTGGTCGATCCAGCCGTTCACGAACAGCTCCCGCACCAGCCCGTGCATCAAGGCCAGATTTGTTCCGGGCCGGACCGGCAAATGCACTTCCGCATGGCGGGCGACCTCGGTGTCGCGCGGGTCCACACAGACGAGCCTGGGCTTGTCCGGACCGGCGATCCGGTCCAGGACCCGCGCCCACAAGACGGTCTGGGTTTCAGCCATGTTGTGCCCGAACAGGAACATCGCATCGCACTCATCAATGTCCACGTAGCTGCCCGGCTGGCCATCGGAGCCAAAGGACTCCTTCATCGCCGCGGCCGCGGTCGCCGTACACAGCCTGGTGTTCCCGTCCATATGCGGGGTCCCGATCCCGGCTTTACCCACGATCGCCTGGGCGTAATACTCCTCCAGGAACAACTGCCCACTGGTGTAAAAACCATGCGAAAGAGGACCCTTCTCATCCAGCAGGGCCCTGCTCCGGGAAACGATACGTTCCATCGCGGTTTCCCAGTCCGACTCGACCAGCACCCCGTTCTCCCGCACCAGGGGTTTCGTGAGGCGGTCCTTGTTGTTCACCCCCTGCCAACTCGCGAACAAGCCCTTCGGCCCCAACCGACCATGATTGACGATGTCCATAGACCTGCCACGGACCCCGACCATCGACCCGTCCTTCACGGCGATATCAATACCGCAGCCGTTACTGCACAACACGCACGCGGACTGCACCCACCGCTCCACCTCGGACTCCCGGACACCCTCGGCCAGCACCTGATCCACCCGGACCGGCCACCGCTCATCACGCGCGTACGGGGTGCGGGTCCCCCAAATATCGGCAATACGATCAACCATGACCAATCCCTTCCCTTCCAGGTGCTCATAGCCGCACAACTACCCCACCCAAGGTGGACGCAAGGACGGCGAAGCGGCGCCTCACAGGTTTAAACCGGGTTACCTCGACCCGCCGCATGACCAACCTCAATCCTCGTCAGAGGCCCTGTGCGAAACGCTAGCCCCGGTACTTGCCCTTGGCAACAGTCCCGCCTCGGCCACGGCGCCCATACCTTCGCGTCTGCAGGGTCGCACACATCGGGACCACAAATAACATTGTGGCTGTTAGTGTTGCGGGGGATGCCCGCCATAGCAGGCAATGGCGTCGCCGGTGCCAGGTTTTTCCCAGTCGTTGAGGTCCTCACGGGCATCTGTTCGATGGCCGGCTTCTACACCGGGCCGGGGTCTTGCGGGATGCTGGTCGGTGCCGGTGTGGACACAGGAGGTGACCACGGCGCGGCGCTGGTGCGGACCCGGGGGCAGCGGGTGCCAGGAAAGCCGATGCGGCAACGAAACGCCCCTTGAAGTTCTTTGGCGGCCCCTTCCAGCAGTGATACTCCCGTGGCCTTGCCGGGAGAGCGGTCGACGGGGCCAGGATTCCCGCCTCCTGCTTGACGCCCGAACTCGCTTCGTCGTACTCGGCTGCAACGTAGGTACTTCTTCCTTCTGTCGTCTCTCTAGTGGTGGGCCACGTCTGCGGATTATCCCGTTCGCAGTGTTCCCGGAGTTCACGTCCCTGGCGGATTTCTCCTTCTTCCTTCTCGTGAAGTTTCTCGCTCTTCTTAGCATCGCGGGGCGGGAGTTGAATGGACACCTCTGCCTTGATTCCGGCTTGGAGTTCGCGACCGCGTTCCATTTCGCCGTCGAACTCCGCGCCGAACAGAAGGGAGATGTTCAGGATCCACAGCCACAGGAGCATGACGATCACCACGCCAATGGCCCCGTAGGTTTTGTTGTAGTTGCCGAAGTTGGCCACGTAAAAGGCGAACGAGTGAGGCCAGGATGAAGACCAAAAGTGCGGTGAAGGACCCGGCACTCAACCAGCGGAACTTACGTTGCTGAACGTTTGGGGTGTCGAAGTAGAGGATGGCGATGACAGCGATGACCAGTAAATGATGATCGGCCACTTGGCAATGTTCCAAACGGTAAGAAACACGCCGCCAAGCCCCAGGACACCGCCCACCGATTCGGCGATCAGGCTGCTGAGCACGAGCATCGCTGCGAGCAGCGCGGCAATCACCACAAAGACCAGCGTTACGGCAAGCATCGTTCCGCGGAGCCTGATGAAGCCGCATCCTTCCTCGATTTCGTAGATACGGTTCATGGCCCGGCTAAAGCCGGTTACGTAGCCGGAAGCGGACCACAGCGCTGTCGCCAAACCGATCACCAGGGTCAAACCGGCGGCCGGGGATGATGTCAGATCATGAATAGGCCCACGAACCACGTCCATGACGCTACCGGGTGCCATGCGCTGCACAATTTCCAGCAGTGCCTCGGTGGTTATTCCCGGCTGCCCGAAGACGCCCAGAAGCGAGACCAGTACCAGCAGTGCCGGGAACAGTGACAGGACAGCGTAATAGGTCAGACCGGCCGCGAGATCGGGGGCACTAGTCCCTGCTGAACTCGCGAAAGGCCATCTTTGCGATGTACTTCCAGGAGGGCTTGGACAGCTAAGAGGGACTCTCTGGTTTGCTTTCATCATCCGGGGCAAGCGCTGTGGACGGTTTGGCCCGGCTGGCTGGGGCTTCACTTTCCGACGTGGGACCGGTCCTTTCCACGGTTCAGTGAGCCTTCGCCGCCTTCAAGCAGATTGATCATCGCATGTGCTGCTCAGGGCAGCGGGCAGCTTAGGGTCCCGTGGCCAGGTCTCCGAGGGTGACGTGCAGGTTCTGCGAGGTTGCACCGCGCTGCACCACGACATCGACCTGTTGGCCAGGGTCCTGTTTTCTGAGGGCCACAAGCAGGTCCGTGACGTTTCCGACTTGGGTTTGGACGAATTTGGTGATGATGTCACCTGCCTTGATTCCGGCTTGTTCTGCTGGGCTGCCTGGAGAAACGCTGACGATCAGCGCCCCGGTTGTGGCGGGTAGTGAGAACCGTTGGGCGAGTTGCGGTGTGATGTCGGTGGGGACTACGCCAAGGGCGGCATGTTTGACCGATCCGCTGGCCAGGAGCTGGTCGGCGACGTTGGTAACCGTAGATGATGGAGTAACAAATCCGATGGCAACTGCTCCGGAGCTGGGAGGCAGGTACGCCTCGGAAAGTCCGATGACTTGCCCGCTCGAGTCTGCTACGGCACCGCCGGAGTTACGGGAGAAATGGGGGCATCGGTTTGCAGCAAGTCAATGGCACCATGAGGTGATTCCTTGGAGGGGGGCATGTTCCGGTGGAGGCTGGATACGATTCCTGCGGTGACTGTTTCCTCCAACCCCAATGGGCTTCCGATCACGACAGTCATCGAACCTACCTCTGGATCCGAGGAAGTGAATTTTGCGGCCGGCAGGACGGTACGATCAACCTTGAGGACGGCAACGTCTGTCACGTCGTCTACGCCGAGGACGGTGCCCTGGGACTGCGAGCCGTCACCAAACTGGACCTGAACGTTTTTGAAGGGCTGTTTTTGCTCGTTTTCAACGACATGGGCGTCGGTGACGATAGACCCGTCGCTGTGGTAGATGACGCCGCTGCCGAGGCCGACAGGTGTCCGGATCGTGACGACAGACGGTTCGACTTCCTTGACCACGCCCGGCACCGCAGGCAGGCCCCCACCGGTGGGCGGGGTAGCCGCTGGAACAGAAACCGCCGGTGACGCCGCAGAGGAACTGGGCCCCGGCGCTGGACTGCCGGTGCAGCCGGTCAGGGTGAGTGCTGCTGCCGCCATTGCAGCCGTCGGGTAGATCTTGAAGTTTTTCATGGGTATTTCCCTCTTGAGAGTCCGACCAAGTAAGCGCTCTTTGCGTGAAACTGGTTCCGACCCGCACCACGCGGTCGTGAGAATCGTCCTTTCCGGCCTGAGATGATCCAGCCCTCCCGGTCCGATGCGGGACATGCCCGCGAGGGGTGCGGCAGTTATGACTTCATTGAACCGCAGTAATTGCGCTATCGCAACGGGTGCGGGCTCCGGCCACCATCACGTTCAGTCAGCGGCGCGGCTGGACTTCTGCAACATCCAGAAAATGGCCGCGGCCGCAGCGATCAACAACGGCCACATTAACAAGCCCTACGACCTCTCGAGCATCGCAAGCCTGATCGGCACCGAGGATGTCGCGCCCGTTGTACCCCGATCGCACTGGAATCCGTCACTGGCCCGAACGGACACACCTCCCCGGTGCCGGCTGCCGGCTGCTGACAGCCGGCACCCAATAGGCCCACCTCATGAATGCCGCGGTCCCGCGATACCCGGACACCAATTCGCCTCACCGCCGCTATCGATGCGGCGGCAGGGCGCACCAGAGCGGCCCAAACACCACGAGCACGCATCGGTGCTGCTGCCGGGCGATGCGTCGAGCCTCCGAGGTTTGGTATGGAGGGTCCTAGTCAACGCCTTCGGTGACCTGCGGATAGGGAACGGCCTGATCCACGAGTGCCTGAACCCCTCCAGGGAGGAAACGCACGTGGACGCCGTGCTCCTGCGTTGCGGCCGATTGCTCCAGCACCGGCAGTACCGCCGCGGTGAAGAGAGGATCCTTGTCGGCAAGGTAGCGGACGTAGGAATCCGGCAGTGTGGGGGGAAGATTCATGATGCCCTCGTTGCTGAGGGAACCGGAGCCGCCAACAGGCGCAGCAGACACACTATCGTCCCGTTCCTGCCTTCCAAGGGCTTTGCCCAGGGCGGCCCCGTAGAGCAAATGGGCGGCAAGCATCGTCACTGCCCTGCCGGTCTTGTCCCGGTGCGCAGGGGGAAGTATTCCCATGGCCGGCAGCCAGCCCTCATACCCCACCGCCCAAACGAGAGCGCCGTACGCCAGGCCAGGGCCCGCGGAGGACTGCTTCTTGCGGGTGACGGCGTAAAGACAGCCACCGGCGACCCCGTACCCAAAATGGGCGAAGACTGCGGCAGTATTCCTCAGCGGCAACGGAAGGCTGGGGAAGAACTTATCGATGATCTTCCGGGGAGGCTCGTAGTCCATCACACCGGCGACGTCGGCGGCAACGAGCAGCGCACTCATCGCTCCGGTGGCGGCCAGGCCCGCCACACCACCTGCCAGCGTCACGGGTTTGGATACATCGCGGCCGGTATTCATCCCTTCATGGAACCGGAATATTTGTGTAAGCGCAAGTGCTGACGGTTGGTCCACCTCGGCGCCCTGCTTTCCCGCCCGCCTCCTTGTGATTCCAGTCCAGCCCTTGCCGGCAGCAGGCAGAGCCAGCCCATCTGAGGCACATTCCCCCTCGCACCACAGCTTCCACCGAAAAACTGCTCTTATCGAAACGGGGAATCCGTCATTGCGATCCGAAAACTGTTGCGGTACGCCCTCCATCACTTCGACTGAAAACCAGGGAGAGAGCCGATGGGAATAGCACGCATGGTTGTCCCGGCGACGCTGTTGCCCTCGGGTCAGGGGTGAGGCAGGACTTGCCGGGGCGCCGCAGAGGCAGAAGCCGCCGACCTCCCCCCGCAACTTCGGGAGCCCATGGAATCTTTGAGAGCAGGGTCGCAGCAGGCAGCTACCTGCTGATTGCCTCCCGGCATCACGGCCTCATCGCGGCCGGACTCGGGTAGCCTTCGCTGCGGCTGCAGGCACCGTCCCAGTCATGGCGGAAAGGACCAGCGGTGAGGACTTTCGGCGTGCTCCGGGCTTCCAGACGGAGCGGACAGAAGCGCTTCCGCTTGGACGGAGGATACAAGGTCTTCCCGCGGTTCCTGGTTCTTCTTGCCGTGTCCCTGAGCCTGGTCCTGGCCGGCACGTCGTCATTTGTGCTGACCCTTGGGGAAGTGCTGCAAGGCGGCGGGCTTGCAGCTGTTGACGGACATTGGCTGAATGGTTTGTCGATCACCGGACGGGTCCAGGCACGCTTGCCCTGGCCGGGTTCGCTGTAGTTTTCGGCCCCCTGGCGCTTCCCGTGATCACCCTGGTGGCTGTCGTTGCGTAGGCCGGGTGACCCGTCGCCTTGGGCGCCCGATACTTTTGACCGCGGCGAGGATTACCGGGGTAATCCTCACGGAGGTCATCGCCCATTTGGTCGGACGGTCCCGTCCCCCCGGTCGCAATCATGATGCTTGGTGCCGATGCGACTTCTTCCTTCCCTCCGGCCACGTCGTTGGTGGCTCAAACTTCCTGTTTATCGACGCTTATCTGGTCTTTCCACATTCCTCCCACAACATTGACCTGATCGCTGCTATAGGTGCTGCTGCCGTTGGTCTGACAGTGGAAGCGGCGAGCCGTATCTACGTGGGCTACCACTGGTTTACTGACACGGGGACCTCCGCTTCCCTGTCAATCGTTCTCCTCGCCGTCGTGATCGTGGTGGATATCAGCCGGGGCGAGGCGGCAGCCGAAATGTGAAGTCCGTGGAAAAGCCACCCCCTCAGACCGGTAGGGGCCCGACTCGGAGACGGCTGCAATCAGATGGAGGGACTTCGCGCCGTGCTTCCCTGGGAAGGTGCCTGCACCCTCGAAGGCTCGGAGGCGTTAAGTTATGCGGCCCGCGGATAGACGGGACCTGGCCGCGCGGCTGATCAACAGATAACGCAGTGCAGGGACAGCACCGTGGAATGCGGGTCCAACAGCGGCGGCGACAGTCAAAGCGGGTGAGCCACGGGGAAGTTCCGCGGTGGCAGTAATGAGATTGCATTTGTAGGCGACCGTCGGTGACGCCAAACCCCTCGACCCTATACCTGCCTCTACGGGCCCGCTGGACCCCGGTGCGTACGAGCCCCTCATCCTGTCCGGGGCCCTGGAGGATGACGCGCAGCAGACCCTTCAACTGAAATAGTCGCTCTCTCCCGCAAAGCACCGTTGCGTTTACGCAAATAACGCGGGACACTGACCCAAGGTAGCCGTGACAAATAGGGAGACGTGATGCGTGCACTGACAGTTACGCCCGGGGAAAAGAATTCACTCAAACTGCGTGATGTTCCGGAGCCGTCTCCCAGCGAGGGCCAGGTGCTGGTGGAGGCTCTGGCCGTTGGGCTCTGTGGGACTGACAGCGAAATCATCGCGGCAGAATACGGGGAAGCGCCGCCGGGCCAGGATTACCTGGTGCTGGGGCACGAGAACCTGGGCCGGGTGTTGGACGCGCCGCCGGCTTCCGGCTTGGCCAAGGGCGACCTGGTGGTGGGCATCGTCCGCAGGCCGGATCCTGAGCCGTGCAAAGCCTGCCGCGCCGGTGAGTGGGACATGTGCCTCAACGGGAACTACACCGAGCACGGGATCAAGGGCCTCGACGGCTTCGCCAGAGAACGCTGGCGGGCGGACGCCCACGCGATGGTAAAACTGGACCCCGGCCTGGAGGATGTGGGAGTCCTGCTGGAGCCCACCACGATCGTGGCCAAGGCCTGGGAGCAGATCAACCGGATCGGGCAGCGGGCATTTTTCGACCCCCACACCGCCGTCGTGACCGGCGCCGGCCCCGTTGGCCTGCTTGCGGCGCTGCTGGGAGTCCAGCAAGGCCTGGACGTGCACGTCTTCGACATCGTCACGGACGGGCCCAAGCCGCAGCTTGTCCATGATCTGGGTGCCACGTACCACAGCGAACCCCTGCCGGAGTCAGGCATCAGGCCCAACGTCCTGGTCGAATGCACCGGCGTCACCCCCGTGGTCCTGGACGCCCTCAAATGCCGGGCCCAGGACGCCATCACCTGCCTGACCGGCGTTTCCGGAACCGGAAAACAGACAAAGGTGGACGTAGGCGCACTCAACCGCGAGGAGGTGCTCATGAACGGTGTGGTATTCGGCAGCGTCAACGCAAACCGCCGCCACTACGACGCCGGCGCACAGGCCCTCGCCAAGGCAGACCGCGACTGGCTGCGCCGCCTCATCAGCCGCAGGCTTCCCCTGGAAGGCTTCTCCAAGGCCTTCGAACACCAAGCCGACGACGTCAAAGTCGTCCTCGATGTCACCCGCGAGACGGATGGAAGCTCCAGCCATGAGTGAGAGGACCCACTGGGACGGCGGGACCGGCCATTGCCTCCCCTCGGGACGTCAGTATGAAATCTCTTTTGAACGACAAACAGTCGTGGTGACCGAAGTCGGGGGCGCCCTGCGGGATTACCTGCTGGACGGCCGGCGCCTGCTGGACGGTTACGGGCCCGAGGAGATGTGCACGGGCGCCCGGGGCCAGTCCCTGATTCCCTGGCCCAACCGCATCCGGGGCGGCAGTTACGAGTGGGAGGGCCAGCGGCTGCAGCTTGACCTGAGCGAGCCGGACAAGGGCGGCGCCATCCACGGGCTCACCCGCTGGAGGAACTGGGCGGCACCGGCTGTGGAGCACACTGAAGACTCCATCTCCTTCACCTACACCCTGCATGCCACCCAGGGGTGGCCCTGGGTGCTCGAGTGCCGGCTGGACTACCAGCTGGGCCCGGAAGGGCTGACCGTGCGCACCACGGTGGTGAACCGAAGCGACTCGCCGTGCCCCTTCGGGACGGGGGCACACCCCTACCTCAGCACGGGAGTCACTACTCCCGGGGCCATCGATGCCGCGCTGCTCCAGGTGCCGGGGCACACGTTCCTGCCCGTGGACAACCACGGCATACCCACCGGACACGAGCGGGTGGAGGGCACCGACTACGACCTGAGGGAAGTCCAACAACTCGGCGGTCGGCACATCGACGTTGCCTATACGGACCTGATCCGCGACGCTGACGGGCGAGCCCGGGTGAAACTGCTGCGCCCCGACCAATCCGGCGGGGTCGAGCTCTGGGTGGACGCGTCCTACCCCTACCTGGAAATCTTCACCGGGGACACACTCCCCCAGCCCGACAAACACCGCAGTGGTCTGGGGGTAGAGCCCATGACCTGCGCACCCGACGCGTTTAACACCGGCGAGGGGCTCATTACCCTTGAGCCAGGGCAGTCCCACACCGGCCGTTGGGGGATCACGCCGCTTTAAGGGACTTTTGCCAGCATCCAGGCCAGCAAGAAAAGCCGCCAAAAGCTAATCCCAATCCGTTGCTTAAACGCAAGTGTCGGGGTTCAATGGTGATATGGCTTTCGGCAGCAAAATCCAGTCACTTCATGTGCCGGCCCCCAAGGTAAAGCGCCCGTCAGAGGTCCCGTGGCCCCCGGCGGCAGCCGCGAAGGCCTCCAGCGCCGCCGCCAGCGCCGGACGCCGGCCCGAAGGCATCCTCGAAATGACCTCCGCAATCGCCTGCCGCCGGTGGTTCAGCACAGAATCCACCAGCGATTTTCCTTTTGGCGTCAGCTCGAGCCGGACGTACCGGCGGTCGGCCGGGTCCTCCCGCCGCTCCAACAGGTCAGCAGCAACCAGCCGGTCACAAATGCGCGTGGCGTTGGAGGCGTGCACCCCCAGCTCAGCAGCTACTGCGCCAAGGTTCTGCGGCCCCTGGGTGTGGATGAGGACCAAGACCCGCAACTGCGGGGTGTTCACCACGTCCTCAACCTCAGCAACAGAGCGGGCCACGACGCCCAAAAGGGTATCGGCAGCCTGCATCACTGCTTCGACTTCCCGACCCGACAGTTCCGGGATTGACTCAGATCCACCAGCAGTATCCATACACTCCAGTTTCCTCCGACAGTTGCTTTCCCGCAAAATTTGAAGATTACACAGCGCCGGTACCCGGAAGCCAGTCCAACAAAGGAAAATCGTGAGAACACACCATGCAGAACGCGCCCTGGCCGCGACGGTGGACGGCAGCGACTGGTTCGCCAGGAATGACCGCACCGAGTCCCAAGCCCCGCCCCGCGCCGATGACGCCGGGTTCGCGGAAAGCCTGGGACTGCAGGGCCTCCACCTGAGGGACCGTAACGACGTCGGGCCCGCCTGGGAAGGGGTCTTCCCGACGGCCCGGCCAGCGGTTTCGAATGTCCGCATCAACCCCGGCGTCCCGCCCAGTTCTCCGCACTCCATCCTGGAGCAGGGCCGGAAGACGGCAGTCGCCGCGGCCAACGGCGATGACTGCGCCTGGGCCGTGGTAAGGGAAGGAATCAACACTAAGATCCAGGAATTCCTGCCACACAAGGAGGACGAACGGTGACCGCCGCCCCCACCCGGATCACCGCAGTGCGGGCATCCGTTTACACGGTCCCCACCGACGGGCCCGAGGCTGACGGCACCTATAGCTGGGACTCCACCACCATGGTCCTGGTCGAAGCGCACGGGGGCGGAAAGACAGGTCTGGGCTGGACCTACGCCCCGGGAGCGACGGCGGCACTGGTGGAAGATTTGCTGGCCCGAGCTGTCCAGGACCTGGACGTTTTAGACGTACCCGCCGCGGCGGCGGCGATGGCCCGGGCTGTGCGCAACCCGGGGAGGACCGGGCTGGCATCCTACGCCGTTTCCGCCGTCGACTGTGCCCTCTGGGACCTGAAGGCCCGGCTGCTGGAATTGCCGTTGCACAAACTCCTCGGCGCTGTCCGGGACAAGGTTGCCGTCTACGGCAGTGGCGGGTTCACCACCTACACCGAAGACCAGATGCGCGGGCAACTTCAAGGCTGGGCCCAGGAACAACACATTCCCCGGGTGAAAATCAAGATCGGCCAGGACAACGGCACCAACGTCCCGCGGGACCTGGACCGTATCCGCCAGGCTCGTGCCGCCATCGGGCCCGGCACGGAACTTTTCGTGGACGCCAACGGTGGCTACACCGCCAAGCAGGCCATCCGCGTGATGCGGGACGCCGAAAGTGAGCACGTAACCTGGTTCGAAGAACCCGTCTCCAGCGACGACCTTCCGGGCTTGCGGTCGGTCCGTACCGCCGTCGATGCCGACGTGGCAGCCGGTGAATACGGAACCGGATTGACCTACTTCCAGCGCATGTGCGCGGCCGATGCCGTTGACTGCCTGCAGGCGGATGTCAGCAGGTGCGGCGGGATCACCGAGTGGCTGCGCATCTCCGCCGTCGCGGCCGCCCACGGCCTTGAAATGTCGGGGCACTGCGCCCCGCACCTCAGCGCCGCCGTCGCCGCCGCCACCCCCAACTTCCGGCACCTGGAATGGTTCCACGACCACGTCCGCATCGAGGACCTCTTCTTCGACGGAACGCTTGACCCCCACGGCGGATGGATACGACCCAGCGAGGCCCCTGGCAACGGGCTGGCGTTCCGCACCGCCGACGCCGCCCCCTACCGGGTGCACTGACGCAAGGCGAACCCGAGGACACCTGGTCGGTGTCCCACGGCGGCGCATCCTTGCCTCTTGCGATAACGCAACAGTTGCTGTTCAATAAGAGAGAGGTTCGTTTGGGAGAACTGCCGGCAGGGCCACGATTGTTGGATTCCACCCCGGGCTGATGGCCCCCAAACATGTCCTGCTCGTTCCGCCGGCCCGGCGGAAAGTGGCCCTACGGGTCCACGGGAGAGCAATCGGCGTACTGGGGCGCGGTCTGATCGGCCATATCGTGAAGGAGCATTTCCGATGGCACAGAACGTAACGGCATCACCGGCAGTGGGCAATGCGCGGTGGAAGCGGCTGATTCCGGTCGCAATCATTGTCTACATCATCTCGTTCATGGACAGAACCAATATCGGGTTCGCCCTCAACGGACTCCATCAGGACCTGGGCATCGACGCGGCCCAACAGGGACTGGCGGCCGGCATCTTCTTCATCGGCTACCTTGTCCTGCAGATCCCCGGCGGCTACCTTGCCGAGCACTGGAGTGCGAAGAAATTCGTCGGCATCATGGTACTCATCTGGGGCGTGCTGGCCGTCCTCTCCGGATTCATCCAGGACTTCACCCAACTGCTCGTGGTGCGCTTCTTCCTCGGCGTCGCCGAAGCCGGGATCTGGCCTGCCATCCTTGTCCTGATCAGCCACTGGTTCCCCGCGGCGGAACGCGCCCGGGCATACGCGTTCTGGATGATGAACATTGCGATCGCTTCCATCATCACCGCGCCCCTCTCGGGCTGGATCCTTTCCTTCTCGGACTGGCGGGCGCTGTTCATTATCGAAGGCATCTTCCCGTTCGTCATCGCTGCGCCCCTGTGGTGGGCCCTGATCGCCGACCACCCCCGGGAGGCCAAGTGGTGCTCCGTCCAGGAGCGTGAGTACATTGAGAAGGGCCTTGCTGCCGATGCCGCGGCCCATCCCCAGCAGGAAAAGCTCGGCCTGCGCCATGTCCTGTCCAATGCAGTGGTGTGGCGGCTGACCCTGGTGTACTTCCTCATCCAGATCGGCTTCTACGGCATCAACATCTGGCTGCCCCACGTGATCAAGACGATCACCTCCGGATCTTCCATAGAGGTCGGCTTCGTCACCGCGATCCCGTACGTGTTGGCGATGTTCGGCCTCTGGTACAACGCCAAGGCAGCCGACCGTTCCGGCCGCTACTCCACGCACGTTCTGCTGTCCATGGCCGTCGGTGCTGTTGCCCTGGTCATCTCAGTGGCCACCGGGGATAACCTTCCGTTCCTTGCGGTCACCCTCATCAGCGTCGCAGTCGCCGGAGCCCTGGCCTACGACGGCCCCTTCTGGGCCTCGGCGTCCCGTGCAATGCCGGTGGCCGTCGCCGGTACCGCCATGGGGCTGATCAACGCAGTTGGCAACCTGGGCGGATTCGTCGGACCCTACGTGGGTGGTTACCTGCAGGACGTGACGCACGGCAGCTTCCTTGCCACGTCCATCTTCCTGGCGGCATGTTTGCTGGCTGCCGGCCTGGTGATGCTGACACTGAGGCGCGGCGGTGACCGGCCGGTGGCGTCCGGGCACGTGCACGAGCAGAAATCCCCGAGGAGGCATACAGGAAAAGTCACCTGATCCACTGCAACCTAGTCAGTTTGCCAGGGTGCCTGCACACAGAATCCCGTAACCCTGCCGTGTCTGCTGTGAGAAAAGGAAAATCATGGACCAAAGTTCAACAGCCTTCATCCAGTGGTTGTGCTAGATAGTTGCCGTCGTCAGCGCTGTCGCGGCACTGATTGGGGCCGGTGTGGCTTCCACCGCTGGTGTCGTTCGGCAGAAAAGCGGACAGATAGGCGTGCTCTGGATCCTGTGCGCCGCTTCTGCCCTCACCGGCTTTATCCTCGCAGCAGCCGCTGTCCGGAGCGGCAGCTGACCGGCGCCCCGGTGCGCGCCGGTGGTCCTTAGCGAGGCCCCAACTGGTCACGATTCCCGTCCAGCCAACACCAATACCAGGAGGAAGAACCATGGCAACTGTCAGCGACTTTGTGGTCCAACGCGTGAGGGACTGGGGAGTGAGCCGCATTTTCGCCTTTCCCGGCGACGGCATCGGCGAATTCGATGGTGCCCTGGAGAAGGCCCAACGCGCTGACGTGGGCCTGAAGTATGTGCGCCCCACTCATGAGGAGATCTGCTCGCTGATGGCCACCGCGCACGCCAAGTTTACCGGTGAAGTCGGAGTCTGCGTTGCGACCTCCAGCCCGGGTGCTTTCCACATGCTCAACGGTCTCTATGATGCCCAGATGGACAACCAGCCGGTCGTGGCAATCGTGGGCCAGCAGGGGCTCAACGCGCTGGGCACCTTCACGCAGCAGGAGAGCAACCTCGAACGCACCCTTGCGGACGTCGCCGTCTATGTCCAGACGATCGTCTCACCCGAGCAGGCCCAGGCCGTCGTTGACACCGCTTTCCGTACCGCCAAAGTCCGTCTGGGTCCGGCCGTGATCATCTTTCCGCACGACGTGCAGGGAATGAAGATGCCCGAGCTTACGCCCCAGAACTGGGTATCACGCTCCAGCGCCGTCGCCCCGTCCATCTCCATCGTCCCCCCACAAAGTGAGATCGAGAAGGCAGCAGAAATCATCAACGCGGGCAGTAAAGTCACGTTCATCGTCGGCCATGGGGCGAACGGGGCTACGGATGAGGTCCTTAAAGCCGCAGAACTCTGCGGAGCGGGCCTGATTACGGCCTTGCGCGCGAAACAGGTGATTCCCTCCGACGTGCCGCACCATTCCCAGCAGCTCGGCCTTCTGGGTTCCCTGCCCAGCGCGCACCAAATGAGCGGTTGCGACACTCTGGTATTTCTCGGGACCAACTATCCCTACAGCCAGTTCCTGCCCAAGAGTGGGCAGGCGCGGGCCATCCAAATCGATCTCAAACCCGAGCAGATGGGGCTGCGCTACCCCACCGAACTCAACCTGTGGGGAGACGTGAGAGCAACCCTCACCGCGCTGATCCCGCATCTGGACTCGAAAACCGACCTCTCCTGGCAGAATACGGTCGCCGAGGAGATGCTGGAATGGGAAAGGGAGATGGAAGCGCAGGCGATGCTGTCCTACGAAGACGGCGTCAACCCCCGGCGCGTCTATTACGAATTGAACAAGCGCCTGCCCCCGCGGGCCATCGTCACCGCGGACGCCGGTTCAACGGCAGACTGGTACGGACATCACATCAGGCTCCGCCGCGGCATGCTCGGTGATCTTTCCGGACGGCTGGCCAGCATGCTCGCCGCGATGCCGTACGCCACAGCAGCCAAGTTCGCTTACCCCGACCGGTCAGTTATCTGCACCATCGGCGACGGCGCCTTCCAGATGCTCGGCATGAATGAACTGATCACGATCAAAAAATACCTGCAGGAATGGGAGAACCCGCAGCTGATCATCATGGTTCTGCACAACAACGACCTCACACAAGTGTCCTGGGAGATGCGCACCGAGGACGCGAATCCCGTTTGGTCCACCTCGCAGGACGTTCAGTCGATTGACTACGCGGGATGGGCGGAATTGCTCGGCTTCACCGGAATCCGGGTCAAGACCGACGATGAGGTCGCCGCCGCTTGGGACGCGGCATTCGCGCACCAGGGGGTCACCGTCATCGATGCCTACACCAGCAAAAACGTACCGCCCCTCCCCCCGCACATCACCATCGAGTTCGCCAAGCACACTGCAGAAGCGCTGCTCAAGAAAGACCCTGACGGGGTCGGCGTCGTACGCGACTCCGCCAAAGCCCTCCTTACCGAAGGAATTGAACGTGTTAAGGGAAAACTTCATATCGGCCAGGACAACGACGAGAAAGAATGATGGTCCTCCACGCCCTTCCAGGGTGGGTCCTTGGACTCTGAAAACTGGCTTGAGGATGCCTCCTCGAGTCAGCCATCAGTGACCGTTGCAGCGCATGTCCCCGGCCCCGCAGGTCTGCTGCCGTTACTTTTCCTTCACTAACCCGTGGCTGGACCTGCGGGCCGCGGTATTCAGGAGACTGCGCTTCAGGTGGCTTTGCTGGGACCGCCGGCAATCAGCCGATTCGCGGCGCGGGCTGCGACGGCCATGATGGTGAGTGCCGGGTTGGCACTTCCCTGGGTCGGCAGCACGCTTCCGTCCGTGATGTAGAGGTTGGGTACGGCGAAGCTGCGGCAATCCGCGTCGACAACGCCGTGCTGTTCGTCGGCGGCCATTCGGGCTCCGCCCACAAGGTGGGCAAAGCGCCTAATGGTGATGACTTCCTCGGCGCCTGCCCCTTTCAGGATCTTCTCCATGGCCCCTTGGGCCGCCTGCATCAGCTGGCGGTCATTGTCACACTGGGAGTAGTGGAAGTGCGCCACTGGCATTGAATTCCGGTCCTTTTCCGAAGCAAGCGTGACGCGGTTGTCGGGCTGCGGCAGGAACTCGCACAGTGCTCCCAGACAGGCCCAGTGCACGTAGTCGCTCATGTATTCGCGCAGCTTTGCCCCCCAATGGCCCTGGGCGGCGACGTGCTCTGCCCAGGTGATGGGCAGGGGCGAGACCGTCTGTATGGAGAACCCGCGCTTGTACGGTTTGGACGGGTCGGTTTCGTAGAAGTCCTCGGAGCTGACTTCCGGCGGGGGGGCCTTCCACATGCGCACTTCTGACTCGAACCTGCCCGCCGTCTGGGGTGCGCCCTGGACCATCAGGTACCGCCCGACCTGGTCGAAGTCATTGCACAAGCCTTCCGGGAAACGCTGGGAGGCGGAGTTGAGCAGCAAGCGTGGGGTCTCGATGGAGTACCCGGCGACCGCGACGATCCGGGCACGTTGGAACCGGCTACGGCCGTGGCGGACGTAGTGCACCCCGGTGGCCTTGCCCGTTCGGTCGTCTATTTCGATCCTGGTGACCATCGAGTCGGCCCGTACTTCGGCGCCGTGGTGCAGGGCGTCCGGAATGTGAGTGATGAGGGGTGAGGCTTTGGCGTTGACTTTGCATCCCTGAAGGCAGAAGCCGCGGTAGATGCAGTGCGGCCGGTTGCCGAAACGGCCGTTGGTGATCGCGACCGGGCCAACCTTGGCCGTTATGCCGCACGCCAGCGCACCCCGCAGGAACAATTCACCGTTGCCCGAAACGGGGTGGGGACTGTGGGGATATGAGTGTGGGTCCCCCCACGGCCAGTGCTCTCCGGCTACGGGCAGTTCTCCCTCGATGTCCTCGTAGTAGGACTTGAGGTCCCCATACTCCAGCGGCCAGTCGGCGCCCACGCCATCGGTGCTGTAGGTATGGAAGTCACTGGGATGGAACCTGGGCGTGTAGCCGGCGTAGTGCACCATGGAGCCGCCGACCCCCCTCCCGGAGTTATTCGAACCGAGCGGAACGGGATCGTCCCCGGATATCACCCGGGGTTCGGTCCAGTACAGATGGTGGGACCCTGCTTCGTCGCTTACCCAGTCGCGTTCGGGGTCCCAGAACGGGCCCGCGTCCAAGGCCACAGCCTTCCAGCCTGCGCGGGCCAGGCGCTGCAGCAGGGTTGAGCCGCCCGCACCACAGCCGACGATCACTATGTCGACCTCATCCTCGTCGCGAAACTGGGCCATGTCGGTACGCATGGCATGATTTGTTCCGGGCACGGGAGGCAGCAACCAGGCGGAGGCGTTGCGGTCTTTTACCGGAGCCATCAGCGTTGCCTTCCTGTTTGGGACTTGGCCGTATGTGCTGCAGGATCCTGGGTCGGGCGCGCGTCTGCCACCTCGAAGGGTTCGCGGGCGTTGAGACCGAGATTTTTGTATCCCCGGGGATAGGCGGGTCCGGCGAAACCTATCTCATCCCAGGCCAGGGGGTGCGAGTAGAAGGCCGTGCATGCGTACCGCGTCCACAAGCTCCAGACCCTCGACGTCTGTCGGCCCCGCCACGTTTCCGCTGCCTGAATGTCGGTCAGGAGCAGTGTTTGTTCTTCCCAGGAAAGCTCGGCGAATGGCCTTTTCAGGCGTTCACGGGCCTCTGCGTCCAGCTCGGCCAGGGTGTTGCGCCAGGCAGCCGGGTCCGGTTCCATGTCTTCGTAGTGCCAGCCGTCGGTCTGGTCCTCCGCGAGGCGGGCATCGACCATGTTTACCACTGGAACCCGGGGCTCGTGTCGCTGGCCAAGCAATTGATCAAACAGCGCCCTCGCTGTTGCCTCTTCCGCTACGGTAAAAAACCGCAGGTCTGTTGGTCGTCCCAGGCGGGCCAGCACCACGCCCTGGGTCACCGGGTCCCAGTGCGGGGATTGTCCTTGTGCGTCGAAGCCGGGAAAGCGGCCGCCGCCGTCTTTGGGGTCAAGCGGGAGTGCTGTCACTTTTCCCTCCTCAGGACTGCGGCAAGCAAGCCCATCCCGCCGACCAGCGTCACCAGAAGCGGTGCCAGTAACGGTGGTCCCATCTCCATGTTGTAGGTCAGGTTGGAGAATCCGCCGGGTTTTTGGGCGATGCCCCGCGCGTGCAGGTACGTTCCCTGCAAGCCGTTGGCGATGATGGCCGCGGACGCCAGGGGAAGCGCTGTCTTGGCCATCCTCTTGCTAAAGATTCCGGCGATCCCGGCAGCCGCTCCGACCGGACCGAGGGCGACCGGGAGCCACATGAGCTTGTTACCAAAGCTTGCCTTGTCGTGTTCAAAATATATTTCCGCCGCCGTGACCAGGGCACCGACCGCAGTCAGCCCGGACAGGGACCGCTCAAAACGTCCGGTTTCCACATTCCGAATCATGCGGTCTATCCCGTGAATCGTCGCTTCCGTTGGAACTGGTGTCTTCATGCCGCTCCCTCTCATCACACTGCTTCTTCCATTGCGCAAAGCTGCCCTGTACTACCACTGCGTGCTGACCTCGTATGCGCCCGATCATCAGCAGCGCATCATCGCCGCCAGCGAGGCTCCCGAGGAGGAATCGGCTTTTTACGGCGGCTGGCAGCGGCGAACTCCATGCCTGCGAACAGCCCGGCGATCACGGCGTCCAGGGCGGCTGCCCTGCGGCGCCGCCGGTCGGCGATGGCCAGGGCGACCATGCTGGCCGAGTGCAGTGAGTCCACAACGCCGCCGCCCACGTGGAGCGCACCTGAGGTTGGGGCTGCACGGATGATCAAGGCCTGGAGGAGGTGCCTGGCACCGAGGATGCGCATCACAACGCGGACACGGGCATCCGGCTGGTGTCCGATCGCCAGACGGAAAAACGGCGCCGGGAAGGACATTTGGCATAGGCCGTAGGCTGCCCGGGTGGTCTCCAGCGCCCTCATCACCGCCGCCTCTTTCCCAGCAGCACAGGGAACAACGTCAACAAGCCTGCTGCCGCTGCTCCGGTCGCTGCAAAGATGGTGCCGTGGTGATGGGATGCCCACAACTGGACGCTTTGATCTGCTGAGCGGGCGTCGAATGCCCCATGGGTGCCGAAGTCCCGCTCTTCGTCGGCCGGTTTCCAGAGGTTGGCGGGTTGTTCAGGGTCACGGGGTTGTGGTCTTTGCTGGGACTTGAAGCCCGTCCGGGCCAGGTACCTGTCGAGCAGTCCGGGGGCCACGGCATTGGCCACAAGGGTGCCCATGGTGCTTCCTCCAACCCAGTACTCGCGGCGCTGCGGGTGGGCGGCGGCGTGAAGGACGCCACGCGCGGCAACCTCGGGCTGGTAGATGGGCGGCACCGGCTGGGCCTTGTTCGGCAGGCGGGAAAGTACCCAGCTGAACTGTGGGGTGTTCACAGCCGGCATCTGCACCATGGTTGTCCTGATCGCACTTCGGTCGTGGAGCAGTTCGCACCGAAGGGATTCGTTGAAACCCTGGATGGCGTGCTTTGCACCGCAGTAGGCAGACTGGAGCGGGATGCCCCGATAGGCCAGGGCCGAGCCCACCTGGACTATGGTGCCCTGCCCCCGCTTCTTCATCCGGTCCAGCGCGATCATCGTTCCGTAGACATACCCCAGGTAGCTGACCTCAGTGACGCGCTTGTACTCCTCCGGTTTAATCTCGCCAAACGGGGCGAAGACAGAGGTGAAAGCTACGTTGATCCAGATGTCGATTGGACCCAGTTCCCGCTCGACCCGGGTGGCTGCCGCGTCGAGGGCATCGTGGTCTGAGGTGTCCACCGCGATCGTCAGTGTCCGGCCCCCTGCCGCTTCCACTTCCCGTGCTGCGCCGGCCAGCCCTGCTTCTCCCCGGGCGAGCAGGGCCACTGAAGCTCCCTGCTGGCCGAAGCCGATGGCTGTAGCCCGGCCGATACCACCGCTCGCGCCCGTAACAACGACGGTCTTGCCTTTGAAGGTGTTCATTCGTGCTCCTTGTCGTGCCTCACTTACTTCACCAAACAGCTGGTTGTGATGGGTGCCGTCAGGAGTTCAGGCCGCGCCACGGCGGCGGAGGATCCGCCAGCCGGCGCGAGGTTTCGAGCATGGCCGCATGCACAAAGGCCTGTGGGAAATTGCCGCGCAGCTGCCGCTGCTCGACGTCGTACTCCTCAGTGAAAAGGCCGGGTGCGCCGCAGGCAGCCCGGTTTCTTTCGAACCAGCGGGCCGCTTCGGTGGTCTCTCCGCTTTGGTGGAGGGCCATCGCCATGTCAAAACCACACAGCAGGAATGCTCCCTCCGATTTGGCCAAAGCCCGTCCGTCCTGGCGGAAGCGATACAGGTACCTGTCTCGGGCCAGGTCGTCCTGCACCGCTTTGAGAGTCGCTACCGACCGGGGGTCATCGGGCGGAAGAGCACCGCGGATCACCGGAAGAAGCAAGGACGCGTCGACGCGGTCATCATCCGGTGCGCGTTGCCACCGCCCGCTGGGATGCAGGCAGTCATTGGCCACGTCCGTGATCAGCGTGTCAGCCTGTGAGGTCCACTTCGCCCCTTGCTGCGGTGGGGCGTTCCGCCCTATGGCCCGCAGGCCGGCAGCACAGATAAGGCGGGAATGGGCCCACCTGCCGTTGTCGAGTTCCCACATGCCCGCATCAGGCTCCTGCCACCGGGCCATGATCGCATCCGCACAGATCTCTGCCGCTTTCCAGTGCTCAAGGTTCAGCCGGTCATTCTCCGCAGCGGCCGCGAACAGCAGCAGCGCCTCCCCGAATGCGTCCAACTGGAACTGGTCATTGACCCAGTTCCCGGCCCGGCCGGCCCCACCCGGATACCCCGGCAGCCCAACGTCCCATTCATCCGGGACCTGGCGGCCCTCGGTGGTGTAAGCCGGGCGCATTCCTGGTCCGTCCGTGAGCAGTCTGGCTGCAACAAAACCCACCGCATCATCCAGCAGTGGAAACATCTTGCAGGCCGCTACTGCCTGGCCGACGTAGCATTGGTCCCGGATCCACGCGTACCGGTAGTCGTAATTCCTCTTCTGCCCGGCCCGTTCAGGCAGCCCCATGGTGGATGCCGCCACCATCGCTCCCCCCACCCCCGTCATTCCGCGCAGAACGGCATATGACTGTCGGCAGTCATCGGCAGATATGGTGTTATCGAACCGGGGGACCGCCGAATGCCAGGCATTTTCCGTGGCACTCCAGGCCGGCCCCGGCTCCACCGGCTCCACGGGCAGTTGGTGATCGGAGATTTCCAGCACCAGATCGTGGTAGTCGCCTTCCGCCAGCTCAAAAACAGCCTCAAGACCTGCGTCTCCGGACTTTGCGTTCGGCGCACCACCCAGACGTACCCTCAAGTCCCCGGAGCGGGCAGTCCAAACGCCCTCATGGCAGGAAAGTCGGGCCATCTTGTGCTTGCCGAAGTTCGCCCGCGCGTCCAAAATCATCCGAACGGACGCTGCGCCCAGCACCGCGGTAATCCGGCGCAACAGCACCACCCGGGTTGGGTCCCCGGGGTATGCCAGCGCTTCCCGGCATTCGATGATCCCGGCCCCGGTTACCCACCGGCTCACCCAAATCAATGTTCCGTCCTCATATTGTCCGCCCCACACGTAGCGGGGATCAGTCGGACTTACTGCGAAGTTTCCCGGCCCACCCAGAAGTCCTGAGAAGACGGCATCGTCATGCCAGCGCGGTGCGCACATCCACACCACATCACCGCGGGGACCGATCAAAGCGGCGCGTGCGCCGTCGGCAACCATTGCGTACTCCCGCAACACATGCGGCGGAAAGCTCGCGGACGTCTCAACCATACTACCGAGTGTAAAGGCAATATTTGCCCAAACGCAATGAAATCCTTTTTAACTTGCAGCCGGAGTCTGCCGAGTGCTTTCGCCCGTTGGTGGCGGCCAGTTCGAGCATCAATGGTTGCGGGGGGTGCTGCCCGGGCCCTGAGTCTCGCGCGTTTGCGTCCGCTCCCTTGCGGCGGCGCAATGAGCGGGTTGTTGACCTTTTACCCCTCTGGACCTGGCAGACGGCCGCGGGCGGGACGACGCCCATTAACTCCATCCGGACCTGAGCGAGCCGGGACAAGGGCGGAGCATCCACGGCTTACGTCTGATAAGGGAGCCGGAATGTCATGGCTCTCCCAGCAAGAGACGCCTAATAAGCTAAGTCCCAACTATTGCGCCGGTCGCAAGCATTTGGGTTCAATGAAAACATGGCTTGCGTAGTCAGGATGGGCTCACATCAGTTGCCGGAGCCCAGAGTAAAGCGACCGTCGGAGGTCCCTTGGCCACCGGCCGCTGCCGCGAAGGCCTCGAGGGCGACGGCGAGAGCCGGCCGGCGACCAGCGGGCATCCGTGAAATCACTTTCGCGATGGCTTGTCGGCGATGGTCCAGCATGGTGTTCACCAACGATTGTCCTTTTGGCGTCAGTTCGAGCCGTACATACCGCCGGTCGGCCGGGTCCTCCCGCCGCTCCAACAGGTCAGCAGCGACCAGTCGGTCGCAAATGCGGGTGGCGTTGGAGGCGTGCACCCCCAGCTCAGCGGCCACCCCGCCCAGGTTTTGCGGGCCCCGGGCGTGGATGCGGACCAACACCCGCAACTGCGGGGTGTTCACCACGTCCTCAACCTCGGCAACAGAGCGGGCCGCAACACCCAACAGAGTATCGGCTGCGAGCATCACTGCTTCAACCTCGCGATCCAAAGGTTCTGGGATCGAGGTGGATTCGGCAGAAGTTTCCATGGGCACAAGTTTCCTCCAATAGTTGCTAACCCGCAAAGGCTAGCTGCCTATCTTGCGTCCCGAGGCAGGTGACTGCGGATAAGGAGAATCATGAAGAGAGAACAGGCGCTGGGCAGGGTGGCAGCTCACCCTCGCGGGGGCATGAGCAATGACGGTCTCCCCGGGCGTGAAGGCGTTTTCCTGGCCTGCTCCTTCTGGCTTGTCGACACACTCCTTGGCATCGGCCGGCGCCACGAGGCCGTCGATCATTTCGAGCATCTGCTCACACTCCGCAACGGCGTCGGCCCGCTCAGCGAAGAATGGGACCCTCGCAAGGGACGCCAGCTGGAAACACCGCCCGGGCCTTCAGCCACTTCCCCCTCATCCACTGCGTCCTCCACCTTGAACACGGACGCTCACGCTACAGCGACAGCGACACCCCCTCTCCAGCCCCCAACACCCTGGCGAGCGGAAAACCCAGGGACAAACACTCTCACCGGCAACACACCATGACACATCTGACGCCCCCACACAGTCGTCCATCATCGAGCGGCCACCTCACGACTTCACAACAGGGACCTGCTGACTTCTTCCGCGGCCGGAAGCTGTGCCCCAGCCGAGGATCGGACTGGCGGGGCAGCAACAATCAGGTGGCTGTGTCATGACCGACGCTGTCGTTGTTGGTACCGGCCCAAACGGGTTGGCGGCGGCCGTGACCATGGCGCGCGCCGGATTGAAGGTGCGGGTGTTTGAGGGAGCGGCGACGATCGGCGGGGGGACCCGCACCTCCGAGCTCACTTTGCCGGGCTTTCATCACGACGTTTGTTCGGCCGTTCATCCAATGGCCCTCACGAGCCCGTTCTTTCAGGCGTTTGAACTCGAAAAACGCATCACCCTGATCGTGCCCGCGATCTCCTACGCCCATGGTGTGGACGCCGGAACAGCAGGAATCGCCTACCGCAGCCTGGAACACACCGCCAGCCGCCTGGGACGTGACGACAAAGCCTACCGCCGCCTCCTCCGCCCGCTGATCAGGAGGATCGATGGCGTCATCGACTTCACCCAACACCAACTGCTGCGCATCCCCCGTGATCCCCTGGCCGCCATATTGTACGGTGCCCGTACCCTGGAACAGGGCGGCGCCTGGTGGAACCTGCGGTTCACTGAGCAAACCGCGCCGGCCATGGTCTCCGGTGTCAGTGCTCACTCCATTGGTGCTCTTCCAGGCTTTGCGACCAGTGGAACCGGGCTACTCCTGAGCGCACTCGCGCACTCCAGGGGATGGCCTGTTCCCGTGGGTGGTTCACAGGCCATCGCGCAGGCCATGGCCGACGACTTACTGAACCACGGGGGCGAAATCATCGTGAATTCCCCGATCACCTCACTCGCGCAAGTCCGGGACCACTGTGGGCCGAAAGCGATCCTGCTCGACCTCTCCGCGGCCGGACTCGCAGAAGTGGCCGGAACCGCGCTTCCCACACACTACCTGCGCAGACTTGCCTCTTTCCGCTACGGGAACGCGGTCAGTAAAGTTGATTTTGCTCTCTCCGGCCCCGTGCCCTGGGCCAACCCTGACCTGGCAGCCGCACCCACCGTGCACCTGGGCGGGACCAGGACGACCATGTCCCGAGGGGAAGCCGAAGTTGCCGCCGGACGCCACCCCCGGCAACCTTTCGTCCTGGCCAGCCAACCATCCATCCTGGACAGCAGCCGCGCACCTTCAGGAAATCAAGTGCTCTGGACATACACCCACGTCCCGGCAGGTTCCACTGTGGACATGACAGAAGCCATCACCAGCCGGATCGAAGACTTCGCACCAGGATTCCGCGACGTCATCCTCGCCACCCACTCGATCACCGCCCAGCAATACAGCCAGTACAACCCAAACTATGTCGGCGGTGACTTCAGCGCCGGAGCCGTTTCCGCCGTACAGCTCCTCAAACGACCAGTAGTGTCCTCTAACCCGTGGCGGACACCGGCCCACAACATCTATCTATGTTCGTCCTCGACTCCCCCGGGTCCCGCCGTGCACGGCCTGTGCGGCTGGTACGCAGCCCAATCCGCCCTCAAAGAAGTATTCGGCCTGGAACCACCCGATCTTTCCCTCGGAGACGCGCGCCGACGGGGCGCAGCAAGCGCCAGCGGGCTCTAAGACGGACGCGCCCAATCCCGGAAGAGACGGCACCACTAACAGGCTCGCCAACGGACTGTCCACACTGCTCAAACCATGCTGACGCTCCCCACCGAGTGCCGCTACAGTAATGCCTGCTGCCAAAAGCCCCGAGGAACAGGTTGGTACGTGTCGACTCGCAGATCGCGAAGACCAGGAGTCCGATGGAGACGCCGAAAGCTACTACTTCACACGAAGACCAGAAGCCTCCCCCGCAAAGGTTAAAACACCCACCAAAGCACCTCGTCTGGCATCCCGCTCATTCCCATGGGCCACATTAATGAAGCAATGACACCGCGCGGGCAATCACCAGAGTCAACAGCACGAAGGCACTAAAGGACTCCGCGGCCATCAGCATTTTTGCCCTAAGCGACAAGGGCATGGTGTCGGTGGGGCTGAACGCCATGGAATTGGAAAGTGAGAAGTAAAAATAATCGAAAAACGACGCTACCCAATCGATCCGCTCCGATGATCTGGCCGCCACTTCTTCTATCGCATCACGGTCTTCGTCCTGGGGGAACCTGAAATCCGCCGGCGGCAGTTCCTTCCGCGGAGCGTGCCGTCGAGCGACAGGGCCACCGCGGTCCAGCTCCCAAAAGACCAAGGCGAAGGCAATAACGTTGGTCACCCACACCTGCAAAGCTGAGAGTAAATCCCGTGAACCACTACCGGTGCCATGCGTGGTGAGAACGATGACGAGCTGAACCAACGCGACTTCGTTCGCTGCAACCAACAACAGTCCCTGGCCCGTCGCCACATATTTGGACCACCGGCTCTGCCGCGTCATCCGGTGGGGGTTCAGGACCACTACCGGTATCAGCATCGTCAGCCCCACTCCTACCACGGCGTAGCGCAACCCAGGCAAAAAAGTGCCAGGCAGTGCCGCGTAAAGGCCCAATGCTATGAGCAACCCGATGGCGGCCGGCCAGCGATGCTCTGCCCGCGCCCCTCCCTGTCGTTTCCCGCTCCGCGTCATGACCCTGAGTCTAAAATGGGTATAACTCCTATGAGAACGTGCGCAAGGAACAACGCTCGGCAAAGTGACCTAAGTTGATGGGACACCTGCTCGGTCGCGCGTCTGGTTCACCTAGACAGTCAGCAGACGGCTCTTCTGGCAACCGCGTGTCTATCGCTATGAGAGCCTGCAAGCAAGAAGTACACCCCAAGCTGACGTCAAGGCAGTTAGCGGGACACGTCAAGATAGAGTCCAAAAAGCCTTTCCCGGACACCTGAGGCGAAAGTCCTTAACCGTCAACCTGACAGCAAGCTCGTCCTGGTCGCGTTTTGAGACGCTCGGCTCTACCTTGTATCTGATGGGAGGCCGGTGGCCGGACGTCACTCGCCGTCGGGTTTATCTTGGGCCTCACGCTGTTCAAGGGCGGCTGTATTGCTTCCGGTGAGGGGAGGGCTTCCCATTCCTCCGGTGGCAGGGTGTCATAGGAGTAGGAGGCGACGGCCACTGCCTGCGAGGATCCGTCCAGCGCGTAGCGAGGTCGCCTGCAAGCCGCTCCAGGACCTTGCTCCCCCGCGGCTCACCCTGCTCTCTCCAGTATTGTCCGCCCGGTGTTCCAATAGAGCTCCATCATGGGGGTATTCACGACGCGTTGAGTCCGGTGCCGGGCATCCCGTACGAGGTTTTTCAAGGCCGCAATGCGGCCGCGAAGTCTCCGGGAAGTTCGGGTCGAGCTGCGACATGACTTCCACAGTAGCCGGAGGCTCCGACCGTCTCCCCATAATTGTCCAGACACCGTCTGGACAATTATGGCCACCCGGCCTGCCTCTGCGTTATCCGTCCCGGCCCGCGCTCAGTACTACCGATCTGCAGTTGCTCAACGGGCTGTTGCGCGATGGGCAGCTCATCGTGATGAATGCCGAATTCAAGAAGATCCGCACGATGGCACTATCGCGCCATCGTGCTCACGCTCACTGCAAGAACTCGAGACCATCTCCCGACAAAACCCGGTATCTCAGTCACAACAACCACTCCAGAAGCGCGGTCGTGAGCCCGTCTTCCCGGAGGTTTTCCATGAGGCAATAGACTAGTCGTGTCGTCTCCCGAGGGGGAACTCCGTGCCTGCCAGGTATTCGACGTGAGGCTGCCCAGAGCCGGTGTGGCCGTCCTCGTACAGTCCAGCCTTTGACTAATTTCTTGCCCGCGCCCGCTGCCGCCACATAGGCTGATGGTGTGAGTGGCGGGGATGGCAATCCGACAAGCGGATCCGGCCCGCGACCCGTGAAGGAAACAAGCATGGCAACAGGTACAGTCAAGTGGTTCAACGCCGAAAAGGGCTTCGGTTTCATCGCCCCCGACGACGGAAGCGCTGACGTGTTCGCACACTTTTCGGCAATCGCATCCAGCGGTTACCGCTCCCTCGACGAGAACCAGAAGGTTCAGTTCGACATCACCCAGGGCCCTAAGGGTCCGCAGGCGGAGAACATCCAGCCGCTCTAAGCGGTTGCCGAAGAGGCTGACCGGCACAAGCCGGTCAGCCTTTTTTGTTCCCACTTATTGGTCCTTGTCGTAAGCGCTTAGCATGACCACGATGAAGGTTCGCCAGCCTCAGCTGTCAGCTCTGGTGGGCGATCCCCCGCAACGAGCCGCTCTGTTGCAGTCGCATTTGTGCGGGCATCATGAGAATGGACCGGCATAAGAATCAGTGGAGGAACATCATGAGCGATCCCCGAACTGGCCAACAGCCTCCCGGTGAGCAGGAAGCTCCCCGAGCCGAGAACCAGGCTATGAAACCGAAGGAAGAACCGAACATAACGGAAGATTCGGACGGCACCCCCAAGGAGAACCCCTCGGGCTAAGCTTCCGAGGGCCCGACGGTTGTCGCAGGGCGCGCTCCCACTAGCTTCAAGGCCAGCAGGGAACGCACACGCCGGTGCCGCCTGCTACGGATTGAACCCTATGCAGAACGGAAAAATCCACCACTTCTTGTACCGGGCACAGGCTTGAACGCTCGGGGCGGGCAAGGAATGCATAAGGATGCTCTCAACTTGCCCGCCCCATGTTACTGGTGGTGCGCTGGCCGTCTCAAGCTGTCCGACGACCAGGTGTTACTGGTGGTGCGCTGGCCGGCTCAAGCTGTCCGACGACCAGGTGTTACTGGTGGTGCGCTGGCCGCCTCAAGCTGTCCGACGACCAGG
>NZ_JAGGPQ010000009.1:160105-161271 GCF_018613675.1 Arthrobacter sp. ISL-85
GTTACTGGTGCTGCGCTGGCCGCCTCAAGCTGTCCGGCAACCAGGTGTTACTGGTGCTGCTGTATCCGTCTCCTACTGCTTGACGGCCCGGTGTTACTGGTGCTGCTCTGGCGGTCTCAAGCTGTCCGACGACCAGGTGATACTGCAACGGTGCTTCCCCCAAACTGGCAACTACAGCTACTTCGAGCGGGGGGACTTCCGTTCTCTTTTTCTTACGAGAAAAAAATATAACGACCCTCTGAAATCTCGTCAAATCGCCCTTGGCGCTCTGAGTCAGGTCGCCTTCTGCTGTTGCTCGGGACCTACCTTGGAGGACGCGCGGGGCAGGCGCGCCGCAGCCACTAGTCCGGGAGACTGCCGGCCTTGTTGCGTTCGCCCAGGGGCGCATACTCCAACATCATGCCAAGGCCGCCCCTTGACAGACCCCGGCGGTAGCCAGACAAACAGGATCCATAGAGTATTCCGGGCATGTCGGTACAATTTCAAGCCCCGTCACGGATACTTCCGACCTGCGAGTTGACGGCCGCGTCAGCGAGGAAGGGAGTAAGACATGGAAGCGTTGCCCTTGCCGTTCTACTCCTGATCTTTTTTGCGGCTGCCGCTGTCATTTTGGCGACGGAAATTAGCTGGCGAAACAGACGGACCGCCTCGACTACCTGCACATGGGATCAGCTTTGAGCGGGCTGATCCTGTTGGCGCTGCCCACGAACTTGCCGGAAATTGCCGGCACGCTCAGCGCCACCGACTTGAACACCATGGCCGGCGCCGTCGGAAGCATCCCGGTCGGCTTGCCATCCAAACCGGCTGCTTCCTGCGGCCCGTGCTCCGCGCGGCCTAGGGGCTTTATCATGTTGGACGAAGTGTGTCCGGAAAGACCGGAACGCCGGTATGAGAGGACGCCGTGACAGACAAACTACACCTGGCCCCCGCTGATCCTTTTCCCACGGATTTGAGCGCCATCCCCGACGAAACACTGCAGGTACTCGATAGCCGGGTCCAGCGGCAGCTGGACCGCGAGATCGTCCGTGAAGGCGAGCCGGATCCGGAAACAGAGTTCCGCCACTATGAACTCGATGACGAGTTCATAACCCGGGAGAGCTAGAACCGCCGGGGCTCACACCCCCAATAAACCGGAGAAGACCGTCCTAGACGATATGAGGTGGGGG
>NZ_JAGGPQ010000010.1 GCF_018613675.1 Arthrobacter sp. ISL-85
CGTTAGCATGGGACATTGAAGACCTCCTTGTGGATCGGACTCTTAGACAAGCCCCACTCCACTCGGAGGTCTTCTTTTTGTCACCTATCCACGCCGAGCATTCCTAACGTCCGTGGGTAATACAGCTAGGCGTCGCCGTCCCAGGTGCCCGGCTCCTCCAGCGCCTCTTCGGGCTTGTGCTCCCGCGCCGCTTCCTCGCCGCCAACGTACGACGCGGGCACGCTCCCGGCGGCATGGGCCTGCTGTTCCTCCCGGATGTTCGCCGCGCCCGGCTGTTCCGGATGCTGGCCGGACTGGGGTGCCTTTTTGACTCCCTTCCGGGCCTCGTCCGGGTCGCCCGGACCGCGGAGGTCTGCGGTGTTCTGGGGATCGTCGCTCGAAACGGTCATGGTCCTGCCTTTCACCTGGGAACTGCTGAGTCGGAAAATGCGCCTGTTCATAAACGGTCTTGCCCAGCCGGATAGCCCCGGCCCGGCCTCCAGCCTACGGTCTCGAGCCGGCCCGCGACGGAAACACGGAAAGGGACGGGCCGGGACTGCGAAGTCCCGGCCCGTCCCTTTCCGATCCCGCAGGGCAGTAGCTGCTACCGCGAGGTGGTCGGGGAGGCCGACGACGACGCCCCACTACCCGAGGACATCGTCGCTGAGGCGGTGGACAACGCCGTGGACGAGGCCGAGCTGCTCGGCGAGGACGAGCTCGTGGAACCGGACGAACTGGTGGAGGAAGGGCTGGACGTTGCGCCCCCGCCGTCGGCCTTCTTCAACACATCGTTGATAAGGCCCTCAAGTTCCTTCTGGTCCTTGTCACCCAGGTCGGTGCCGCTCTTGGTGGCGACCACCAGCAGGCGCCCCTGCGCGGCGGAGACCTGCATCAGCTTCTGCTGGTTGTCGCCGCTGCGTGTGCTGACGGTGGCGAAGGTCTTGTCCGCGTTGGTATCCGCCTGCAGCTTCTGGCTGGAGACGTCATATTTCTGCCCCAGCGCGGAGACTGAGAACTTGGCGCACTGGTCCATCTTGCCGCTGATGTCGCTCAGGGTCTTTACGGCGTCCGGGCCGCCGCTGCCGGACTGGGCAGAGAGGCTGCGCGGCTGGTTACCGTCGGAAAGCGCCACGGCCACGTCACCGTTTTCCACCTTGTCCAGCAGGCCGGCGGTGGCAATGTCCTTGCAGTCCTTAGGGTCGATGGTTGCCGTGCTCATAAGCAGTTTGGCGAGGTTTCCGCCCTGGTCAACCTGGTCCTTTGAGTAGAGCTTGAGCTCGTTGCCGTCGGCATCCTTCATACCCGAGATGAGGTCGCGGAGCTGGTCCTCCGAATACACCTTGGCCTCAGCGGTCTGGCTGGCGGAAGCCGACGCAGTCGCCGAACTGGACGGGCTTGCCGTACCGCTTCCCCCTCCCGAGCAGCTGGCCAATGCCAGCATCGCCGCAGCAACCACTCCAAGCGCAGAAACTTTTCGCATCAGGTTAACCTCCGAAATAGACAGCATGCTTAGTACTTTCACTGTAAAGGTTCCCATTCGAAGTGTGAAATAACGGCACGGGGGAAACTTCGACGGGAGCCCGCGCCGGAGTATTCCGGGCCTCCCGTGGGGCGGCCGTGGAATAATTCGTGGCGGGAGGCGAGTGAACCGTGAGCAGCGAGGTGGTCCTCCGCGGACGAATTGTCTCCGCCACGATGGACGTTCCCGACGCAGTTGTAGCGGTCGACGGCGGCCTGGTCACCTTTGCCGGGCCAGCGTCCGGATTCCCGGGGGTTCTTCCGCATGACGTCCCGGCCGGCAGGATTCTTGTGCCGGGACTGGTGGACCTGCACTGTCACGGGGCTTCCGGTTCTGATTTCTCGGAAGGTGACCTTGAGGGTGCCGCCCGTGCCGCCCGCTACCTGCACAGCCGCGGCACCACCACCCTTCTGGCCAGCCTGGTTACGGGCAAGCCCGCAGACCTGGTGCGAAGCCTTGAGGTGTTGAGGGAGCTGACGAAGCAGGGGCTGCTTGCAGGCTCGCATCTCGAAGGCCCTTTTCTCTCAAGACAGCAGTGTGGTGCCCACGATCCTGGACTGCTGCTCGAACCTGATCCTGGATTGGTGGCGCGACTGCTGGCGGCCGCGGGACCCTCCCTGGCCTCCATGACGCTGGCAGCAGAGCTTCCGGGTGCCCTGGAAGTGGCTGATCAGCTCACCGCCGGCGGCGTCATCCCATCCCTCGGGCACACTGCGGCTGAGCATACGACGGCGGCAGCTTTCCTTGAGCGCGCAGCAGCCGGCTTAGGTACTTACGGGAACCGCGCCGGGCGGCGCCGGCCCACTGTGACCCATCTGTTCAACGCGATGCCATCCCTGCACCACCGCTCCCCTGGCCCTGTCTCGGCCAGCCTCAGTGCGGCAAGGGCTGGGAAGGCAGTGGTTGAACTCATTGCCGACGGCGTTCATCTCGCACCCGAAACAGTAAAGCTGGTGTTCGACCTGGTTGGAGCGGACAACATTGCCCTGGTTACCGATGCGATGGCAGCCACTGGGTTGGACGACGGACACTATCGGTTGGGGTCGCTGCCGGTGACGGTACGCCAGGGGGTAGCGCGGGTGGATGGTACGGATGCCATCGCCGGCGGTACCGCAACGCTGCTGGACGTTGTCCGGGCCACCGTAGCCGCGGGTGTTCCACTGCGGGATGCGGTGAGGTCTGCTTCGGCCGTCCCCGCGTCCGTGCTGGGGCTTTCGGCAAAGGCCGGCGACCTGCGTCCCGGAATGCCGGCTGACGTCTTAATACTTGACCCGGACCTGAAGCTTGCTGGGGTGCTGCGCGGGGGTGCGTGGGTCCACGAGGTCGGCTGACTGCCTGGGCAGGCTCCAAGTGTCCCGCGCTTTGATTGCCGCGGCCCCTTGGAATGTCAGTGGCTCGTTGGATGATGCTGATATGGGAATCGACAGCGGTGGGGCGGCGACGGTAGAGGGTGTTCATGCCTCTGTTGCTGCCCTTGACGCGCTGGACCGTGAAGATGCTTTTCTGGCCCTCGGGCATGCCGCTGGGGCCGGTGTTGACGTGTTGCAGCGGCGGTATGAGATCCGGTTGGCACGGCTGGAACTTCGGTCCCGGCTGGCCGCACAACTGAATGCCTGCCAAGCACGGGATGCCGTCGAGGCGGTCGGGTTCCAGCAGGCCATGACCCCGCCGGACGCCTCCGTCCAGGACCGCACCTATGCCCAGATGTCCGCCGTGGAGGAGATCGCAGGGGTCCTCACCGTCAGTTCCGCGGCCGCGGGCGCGTTCCTGGAACAGTCGCGGCGGATCTGCGCCTTGCCAATCGCTTTTGAGGCGTTATCCGCTGGCGCGTTGTCTTGGCAGCACGCGAAGATCATCGCGGACGAAACCTCAGGCCTTGACCCGGCCGGTGCAGTTGCCCTGGTGGCGCACTTCTTCGACCCCGATGCGCCGAATCCGGCCCGCGGCGCAGCCCCCGGCGAACTCATTCCGTCCCGCTTCCGTTCCAAGGTCCGTACCTGGCGGGAACGGCACCACCCCGAATCCATCGAGAAACGGCACGCCAAGGGTCTGGCTGACCGGCGGATGGAATACACCCCGGACCGCGACGGCATGGCCTGGGTCTCGCTCTACCTGCCCGGGGACACCGCCTGTGCCATCTGGAACCGCACCACCGCCACCGCCCGCGGCCTCCAAAGCCCCGACGAACCCCGCACCCTCACCCAACTCCGCCCCGACATCGCCGCATCCCTGCTCCTCGGCGCAGGGAACACCGCCACAGCCGGTAGCGGAAGCAGCGAAGACATGGGCGCTGGCATCGCCACTGGCATTGGGAAGGTTCCTACGCTCAGAGCCGATGTCCTGGTGACAGTGCCGGTGTTCTCCCTGCTCGGCCTGACCGATGAGCCCGCCATGCTGGACGGTTTGGGACCGATCCCGGCCTCTATGGCACGTAAGCTCGTCGCCGACGGGGCGGGCTCGTTCTACCGGGTGCTGGTTGATCCGAGGGTCGGAGCGCCACTGGAGATCGGCCGGAAGAACTACCGACTTACGGAAACCATCAAACGCTGGATCCGGATGCGCGACGCCAAATGCACCTTCCCCGGCTGCACCAACCGCACCCCCGACAACGAAACCGACCACCTCACCGCCTGGCAAAACGGCGGAACCACCGGGGCCAGCAACCTGGCACAACTCTGCCCCAAACATCACCGGCTGAAACATCACAGCCGCTGGGCACCCGACCCGGCCACCGAGCAAGATCCACCCGGCTGGACCTCACCCACCGGCCGGCACTACAAAGCCGAATATCCCGACCCCGAACCACCACACTGGCCGGGCTGGCCCATGCCCCCTGAATGCCAGCCAGTGCCTGGATACGGGCCCCGAAGACCTCCCGCTGTGGGAACCGGACGACGACAAGTTCATCGACCTCGACGACCTGTCACCGGACGATCCGCTCTGGGCCGAGTTCTTTGCAACGCCGTTCGCCCTGTCTGAGTGACGCTCTTCCCTGCGGGCGGCATGACCCGTCACGCACGAATCCATGGCCCTCCTGGTAGACAGCAATGCGACTATCGCGCGCGGGAAGTCCTGGCTAGATAGCGTCGGCTGATCCTGCGATGCGGCGTCGAAGTGCTGGCCGTTGTGCCTGCTCCTTGGCGGTCACAGCCCGAAGCCGGGGAACAACCCCCATGGCAAGGGGCTGCCCATGGCCGGGAGCCAGCAATCGGGGACCCAGCTCAGCCAGTCGCGAAACCGTCTCCATGGAGGTCTTCCAGTTCCAGGTGGTGTACCTGGGCGGGCCGGACAGGTCGGGTGATCCTAGCAGGACTCCGCGCATCGAGTTTAAGTTCACCGTGACCACCGCATCACCGGTAAGCAGGACGCCGTCCCTGGAGCGCCAAAATGCGACATGGCCGGGGGTGTGGCCAGGGGCGGGAACCGCAACCCAATCGGGTGTACCGGGCACTTCCCCGCTGGGCGGAAGGCTTTGCACGACGTCCGTGATGTCGCCTGCTGCTTCCATGCGCCGGCGGGCACGGGTCGGCAACGACCGCAGGAACGGGGCTACCAGCCAGCGGTCCAGTGGCATCGAAAACTCTGGAATGTTGCGTCCGGCAGCCATGGGCAGCTCAGCCTGGTGGAGGTACACCGGGATGTCCCAAGAGCGCGCCAGTGCCCCGGCGGCGCCGGAGTGGTCCGGGTGGATGTGCGTCAGGAAAATGGCAGCCGGCCCGCTCCCTTGCCCCAGCATCGTCTCCACTGCCCGGCGAACGGTTTCCGCACTGCCGGCCCACCCGCAGTCAACCATCACCCATGCGGGACCGGAATGGACAAGGTAGAGGTTTGCTGCCATAGGCCCGGTACCGGCGGTGATGAGCACTACGCCGGAGGCAATCTCCCGCGGTTTAGAAACCTGCATCACCGTGACATCACACCGCTGGAAAGAAGGGGACGTGCAGAGCACAGACGTGGAAGAGATCGAGGTGCACAAGCTTCTCCAGTGCCCTGCAGCGGGGACCGGCCGGACTGTTGCACTCCACTGGACCTCGCCATGAACCAAGTTTTCCGCCGCCCTACCTCACCCAGTAGGGCCGAACGGCCTCTCTACCCGTCCGCGCCAGGCAGGCACACTTCCACGAGTTCCCCACTGACGCGCGTCTCGAAAAGGGGCTGCCGGGAAGTTGCGGGCCCGGCCTTCACCTCTCCGGTGCGCAGCGAAAAGGTGCTCCGGTGCCAGGGGCAGACGACGCACGCGTCCCCGCCAACGTCCTTGATCTTGCCTTCGTGAAGCGGCCCGGAAAGGTGGCTGCAGACGTCGGACAGTACGTTAACGGTGTCGCCCTCGCGGTGTACCAGCAGCGGGATGCCGGCGACGTCGCGCTTGTGGAGTCCGCCCTCGGGCAGTTCCGCCAACGGCGCCAACGGATGCCAACCGGAAGGGAACCGGTGCGGGATTTCCTCGCTGTGGTTCACGCCCGCGGCCTGGCGGTAGGAAAGGTGGCCGCCCAGGAAACCGCCGGCGCTGACGGTGGCAAGGCCAAGGTAGGCAAGCACCTTGCCGCTGCCCTGGCTGCCCCTGGCCCTTTGGACAAGTGACGCAATGTAAAGGCTCGTTGCCGTTATGTTGGCCGCCGCATGCACCAGCCCCACCCTCTGCTGTTGGCTGTGCAACTGCGCCCAGTCCATTAATCCGGCGAGCGCAGACGGAACCACGCTGGCGGTGCCCACTCCGATCAGCAGCCTGGCCGCTTTTTCAGCGCCTGGAACCGCATCGAGCACACCGGCCGACACCCAGGCGCCGATCGGGACCTGGACGGCAAGGGGGTGCACGGGGTGTCCGATGGGGACGCCATGCAGGATGTCGCGGGCCCACTGGGGTTTGATGACCTTCTTGACGGCTTTCCTGACGCTCTTGGCCAGGGGGTCAAGCCATTCGGCATCCTCGAGTCGGGTGACAAGCTCAAGTGCGGGCAACGGTTTCATGTGACGTCCCTTACCCCGATCAGCGCTCTCCACTCGTCGCAGAACACCCCTTTTCCACCAAGCGCACTTTTATGGGAAAGCGCACTGGTCAAGCAGGTGCCTTGACTGAAAGTCACCGCAGCGGCGACCCCAGGACAGTGAACCGATGGCCGCCCATCTCCCCGGACAGCAGCGGCATGGCCTCAGCGATCGCCGAGCGGGTGCTGTCGAGTTGCAGCGAGGCTTGGTGCGCCTCCGCGGATTCCCAGAGTTCGGAAACGAACACTGTGTCCGGCATGTCGTCGTTGATGCCCACTTCATAGAGCAAGCAACCCGCCTCCCGCATCCCCGGCTTGGGCCGAAGCAGGATGGCAACGAGGGCATCGCGCTGCCCGGGCTTGGTACCAAGGGTTCCCACATTCGCAAATGTCATGGGAATAGTGTGCGGCAAGGCCGCGACACTAGGAGGGCGGCTTCGCCTACCTACTGGAAAATCCCCACCAGCAGGGTAACCGCTCCCCTATGACGCCCCTGAGTCCGGGCGGACGATTAAACGACCGGACAACCGCATCAACACTAAGCGGAAGGATCCGGAGCCAAGCCACTCGCTTCGGCGGGCGTGCTGTCTGAAATGGGACGGGCAGGCCAGCGGCCGCCACACTGGTTTTACATGACACGTATTATCCGCGACGGTTCTTAAGGCTGCCCGCAAAGGTGAATTACACCCTTTGAGGAGCAACAAGAAATGTCCAACACTGGAACAAACCGGCCAACCAGGGCAAGGACGGCCTTGGTTCCGCTGGTTTCACTGGGTCTGCTCGGGGTTTCCCTGGCAATGGCCGCACCGGCCAACGCGGAGACAAGCCGCAACGGCTGCACAGTCAATCCTCTGGATCCAAAGGATCTACGCGGCGACGACGTCGACTTCAGGATCACAGTGGATTGCGGCGAAAAGACGGTCGAGATCCGCCAGCGGATCTTTGAAGACGAGCGCGGCCACAATGATGACCTGCTCGTCAAACGACAGTTCACGAAGGATTTTGGCCGTCATGACGACGCGAGGACTGTTCACTTCTTTGTCGATGTCCGCAACCATGACCGCCGGGGTGAAGAGGTCTACCAACTCGTATCGTTCCGGGTGGAGAACCACGGCGGCCATTGGTCGGACTGGACCCCTTGGGAGAAGAGCGCCGTAGTGGAAGTGCACAGCGGCAAATAGTCCTTTCAGGTCCACACAACGGAGAACCAGGGGTTGGTGCCCCTGGTTCCCAGTTTGTCGTCCCGTTTCAGTCTGCGGCACCAAGGTTTCCGGCATGCACGACGGCGCCACTCGCCGTCGTATCTTCCTTCAGCATCCAGCCCACCCGCTTGACCGTCCGCAGCATCACCGCGCTCTCAACGATTTCGATGCCGGGCACCTTCTGCTGCAGCGCCAATTCAGCGGACATGACGTCCGCCAGCGTGTGCAGCCACATGATGATCACAAAATTTGTGGGTCCGGTAGTGGAGGCGCTCAACCGTACATTGCTGATGGTGCGGATCCCGGCGGCGGCTGCCTCATGCTGGCCCGCCGGCACGTTCACGAACCATTGGCAGGTCACCGGGAACGATGAATAGCGTTGCGCGATTTCGCAACGGAAGGACAGGATGCCGCTGGCCAGCACCCGGTTCAACTGGCGCTGAACCGTGGCGGGATGGCGGCCCAGGGCCCGGGCAATATCGGCCGCAGTGGCCCGCCCGTCCCGGGACAGGAACGGCAGCAGGTCGAGGTGGCTCTGCGGAAGCTGCCCGGCGGCCAGCCCGGATTCCTGGCTGGCCTGGGGCGCAAGCGTCCGGAGAGTGGCCAACTGGGAACGGCTCAGGACATTGAGGCGCCAGTCGTCGCCGCTGCTGTGGAGGCGGGTGCACAGGGCCACCTGGTATTTGGTCAGCCCCTCGATGGTTTTCAGCTGTGAAACCACCTTTTCGCTAAATTCCTCCAATGAACGGGTGATGACGGTCAGCATGAGGTCCCGGTTGCTGGCCGCTTCCTCCACGGTGACTATCTCGGGTACGGCGGCAAGTTGTGCTGTGACGCTGTCCCGCCGGTTCATCTCGCAGTCAACGGCCACATAGGCCAGGAGCATCTGCTTCGGGTCCCCCGCCAGGTGCGCAGTCACCCACGCTGCGCCGTGCGAGGTCAAACGGTCCCAGCGTGCCGCAAGGGTTGTTGCATGCACGTCCAGCACTTTCGCAGCATCAGCCCAGCCAAGCCGCGGCGAGGCCTGCAGTACCTGGATCAAGGCAAGATCATCCTCGCTGAGCTCCACCGAAACCTCCCTTACATTGCATGAATCCTGCCGCCAGCATGCCGTTGCAGAATAATTCCTGCGCTTTTTCCGGATGTGAACCACGCCACTTCAGAATAGTCCCCAAGCCCTGATGCCTATTGCCAAGGAGTGCCACGTGCCCATTACCGACGACGCCAAAGACCTGCAGGATGACCTGGTCCGCCTGCGCCATGACTTTCACCGGCAGCCGGAAATCGGGCTCCACCTCCCGCGCACCCAGGAGAAGGTCCTCGAAGCACTGGACGGGCTCCCCTTCGAGATCACGCTGGGCAAAGAGACGACGTCGGTCACCGCGGTTCTGCGCGGCGGAAACCTGGGCGCGGGGCAACGCGGCGCCGGGCAACGGGACTCCGGCCAGCCGGGCGAAGAGAGCCATGCCCGGCCCGCCGTCCTCCTCCGCGCCGACATGGACGGGCTGCCCGTCCAGGAAAAGACCGGAGTGGAGTTCACTTCCCGGGCTGACGGCGCCATGCACGCGTGCGGCCACGACCTGCACACCTCCATGCTCGCCGGAGCCGCCACCCTCCTGGCTGAGAAAAGGCACCAACTGCAGGGCGACGTCGTCCTCATGTTCCAGCCGGGCGAGGAAGGCTGCGACGGCGCCGGTTACATGCTCCGCGAGGGCGTCCTGGACGCAGCCGGACGCCGCGTCCAGGCCGCATACGGCATGCACGTGTTCTCCTCCCTGGAGCCGCACGGCACCTTTTGCACCAAGCCGGGCGTCATGCTCAGCGCCTCGGACGGGCTTGAAGTCACGGTGCTCGGCGCCGGCGGCCATGGCTCGGCACCGCACTCCGCCAAGGATCCCGTCACGGTGGCCGCGGAAATGGTGACAGCCCTCCAGGTGATGGTGACCCGCCAGTTCAACATGTTCGACCCCGTGGTCCTGTCCGTCGGCGTGCTGCACGCCGGGACCAAACGGAACATCATCCCGGAGTCGGCCCGCATCGAGGCAACAATCCGGACTTTTTCGGAAGCGTCGCGCCTGAAGATGATGGACGCCGTGCCCCGCCTGCTCAAGGGGATCGCTGCCGCACATGGGGTGGAAGTCGCCGTCGACTACCTGCAGGAATACCCCCTCACCATCACCAACGAGGACGAAACACACACCGCCGAAAAGGTAATCACGGAGCTGTTCGGCGAGCGCCGCCTCGCACGCTGGGCCACCCCGCTCAGCGGATCGGAGGACTTCTCCCGCGTGCTGGCCGAGGTACCAGGCACGTTCGTCGGGCTCAGCGCCGTGGCCCCGGGCGGCGACCCGGACGCCTCGCCGTTCAACCACTCACCGTACGCAACATTTGACGACGCCGTGCTGTCGGACGGGGCCGCACTCTACGCGGAACTCGCCATCTCGCGGCTGGCCGCCCTTTCCAACGCATCCTGAACCAAGCCCTTCCACAACTAGCAACCTCCCCACCCCGGCAGCAGCGCCGCTGCCCACTCCCACAGACCAACCGACCAGGAAGAAGACCATGTCCGTTGCAGTAAGCAAGCCCCGGGCGGGGCGCATGTCCACCGCCAAGACCATCGTCGGCACCGGCATCGGCAACGCCGTTGAGTGGTACGACTGGGCCATCTACGCCACATTTACCCCGTTCATCGCCAGCCAGCTGTTCAGCAAGGAGGACCCGGCGTCGGCGGTGCTGTCCACCCTGGCGATCTTCGCCGTCGGCTTCGTGGCCCGGCCCTTCGGCGGCTTCCTCTTCGGCTGGATCGGCGACCGGGTGGGCCGGAAGACGTCGATGACCTTCGCCGTCGGCCTCGCCTCGCTGGGCAGCCTGATGATCGGCGTCGCCCCTACCTTCGCCAGCGTGGGCGCTTTCGCCTCACTGCTGCTCCTGGTGGCCCGGCTGGTACAGGGCCTGGCCCACGGCGGCGAGCTGCCGTCGTCGCAAACGTACCTCTCGGAGATGGCACCCAAGGAGCACCGCGGCTTCTGGGCCACCCTGATCTACACGTCCGGCACCGTAGGCATTCTTTTCGGCACGCTCCTGGGCGCCGTCCTGAACATGGCGCTGAGCACGGAGGCGATGAACGCGTGGGGCTGGCGCGTGCCGTTCCTGATCGGCGCGGCCATGGGCCTGTACGCGCTCATCATGCGCTCGCGCCTGCACGAAACCGAGGCGTTCCAAGGCGAGGCCGGCACCGCAAAGCGGGCCCCGATCTGGCCGCAGATCGTCCGCTACCGCAAGCAGGCCATGCAGGTGATCGGGCTGACGGTGGGCCTCACGGTGATCTACTACATCTGGGGTGTGGTGGCGCCAAGCTACGCCACTACCGCCCTGAAGATCGACCGGGGCGAGGCGCTGTGGGCAGGCGTGATCGCCAACATTGTCTTCATCGCCGCCCTGCCGGTGTGGGGAAAGCTCTCTGACCGCATCGGCCGCAAGAAGGTGCTGTGGGCCGGCGCCATCGGCTCAGCGGTGCTGCACTTCCCCATGACGTGGCTGCTGAAGGACTCCGCTTGGCAGCTGGCCGTGAGCATGTCCGTAATGCTGGTCTTCGTGGCCGCGAGCGCCGCCATTGTCCCCGCCGTGTACGCCGAGCTGTTCCCCACCTCGATCCGCACCGTGGGCGTGGGCGTCCCCTACTCCATCTGCGTGGCAGTGTTCGGCGGCACCGCACCGTACCTGCAGCAGTGGCTGGGCTCCTCACTGGGTGCGCCGCAGGTATTCAATGTGTACGCCGTGCTGCTGCTGGTGATCAGCGCGGCCTTCGTGTTCACCATTCCCGAGACCAAGGGCAAGGACCTGACGCACTAGCCTCTTTCGCTGACACGCAGGTCCCCGGCACACTTCTTCGTGCCGGGGACCTGCGTGCGTTTCCTTAGTGGGCACCGATCCTCAGTGCCTCCCGCACCGCCTCTTCCGCACCAGCTTTCCAGGGCTCGCCGTGCCCGGGCAGTAGCGTGGTGGCTCCAGTAGCGGCAATGGCGTCCAGCGATGCCAGCGCCTGCCCAGTGTCCTTGGTGGCGGCGGACGCCACGATCTGCGGGCCGGTCTTCCCGGTGTAGGGGTCCAGCGTCACCAGGGCATCGCCGGTCAGGAGGACGCCGCGGTCCGGCAGGTGCAGGATGCAGTGCCCGTCCGTGTGGCCGGGGGTATGGACGACGCCGGGACGGCCGGTGAGTGCGTCAGCCACGCCGGTGCCCAGCGGCTGGGTATCGGAAACACCTTTGACGGCCAAGGCACCGGCCGCTGCCATGCTGCCGAGCCTGGGCAGGGACCTGGGGTGGGTGAAGGGATAGAGGAAGCGGTTGCGCTGCGGCTTGTAGCGGTAGGGGTGGGCCGCCAGGCGGGCGTCCTTCGCGTGGACGAGCACCGGGATCCCCCACTGTTTGTGGGCGCGCAGCGCAAACCCGACGTGGTCGAAGTGGCCGTGGGTGAGGACCAGGGCTTTAATGTCCTGCGGCCGCCGGTTCCGTTCCTCGAGGAGCTGCGTGAGCATGGGCCACATGCTGGGCAGGCCTGCATCCACCAGGGTCACGCCGTGGTGGTCCTCGATCAGGTAGCAGTTGACGTTGGCGTGCGTTATCAGGTGAACGCCGTCTGCGACGTTGGGGATGATCATGCCGGAACTCCATTCGGGTGGGCGAAGAACTGGGTCACTGCACAGCGCTGGTCACTGAATACCAGGAAAGTACCCAGCAATGATGGGGCTGAAGCTGCGGCTTCGAGCTGTAAGAACTCCTGGAGTGACGCTAACTCCGGGCAGCGGTGGGAAGCACCAGCAGGTAGCCGGCCGCCAGGCCACTGCTCCAGCGCCGCGGCTCGCGGACCACGAACTGTATGGCCAATTGCTCCGGCGTGAGCAGTGCATTGGGCGCCGGCGATGGGCCCCACTGACCGCTCCCATAGGGGTAGAGCGGGTCGAGGACGCGGATGCCGGTCACGGAAGAATCCGGGAACTGGCGGGGATCGCCCACCGATTCGAATCCACTCATCACCCAGGCGTGGCGGCCGCTCCACATCACCAGGCCCACCGGCCGGCCCGTCTCCGTGATGGCACGGGCGGCCGTCCGGAGTGCTTCTTCATAGCCCGGGATGCTCACGACAGCGTACGGCCCCATTCCCGCCTCCGTCAGCACCTGCGCCCAGCCGAAGGGGTTGGCACCGTTGAAAGAGTCGGAGGAGCGGGCGCGGGCCATCTCCCACAGCTCATTCTGCTGCGTCCGGTCAGCCCAGGTGCCGCCGCCGGTGTCGTCAATCAGGTTGTGTGCCATCTGGATGCTGGCCGCCACGCACCAGTCGAAGGTGTACTGGGGAACGAAGTCCCCCTCCCGGTACAGATCGAGGGCGAACGGCTGGGGCGCCGGGGCGGGAGCGGGCGCAGGTGTGGGGGCCACCGTCCAGGCAGGATCCGCCGCAGGGATGGTTGCCTGCGGCGGAGCGAGGGCAGTGTCGGCCGCGCCGGGCGGGGAGCCTGCAGTACCGGCCGTGGTGGTTGCCGCTGGCGAGGTTGCTGCCGCTGGCGAAGCGGTCGGAGACTGCTCCAGGCCCGCCCCCTGCGTGCAAGCAGTAAGGAATCCGGCCAGGGCCAGGAGCCAGGCCAGAAGACGCAGACGGCCACCGGTCACGATCGCTCCAGTCCATTAGTATCGGGCGGGCTTTCCTCCTACCAGTCTCCTGCCGGCGCCTCCCCTTGACTACCCCACCCAACCTTCCTTACACTTTTCATAAAGCAGAATCTAAATTCCACAAAGCGGAAAACGGTAAAGACGCCGGCAGCAAGGGAAGATAGATCAAAGCCCTCCCCGGAAGGACCTACGATGACGTACACAGTGAACTGCTCCATCCTCCTCACGGAACTGCCCCTGCTCGAGCGCCCAGCAGCCGCAAAGGCAGCAGGCTTCGACGCCGTCGAGTTCTGGTGGCCCTTCGAGACCTCCGTTCCGTCGGACAGCGAGATCACCAAGTTCGAGAACGCCATCAAGGACGCCGGCGTCCAGCTCACGGGACTGAACTTCAACGCCGGCAACATGCCGGGCGGCGACCGGGGCCTGGTCTCCTGGAAGGGACGCTGCTCCGAGTTCAAGGACAACATTGACGTCGTAGCCGGCATCGGCGAGCGCCTGGGCTGCAAGGCCTTCAACGCCCTCTACGGCAACCGGCAGGACGACTTCACCCCGGAAGAGCAGGACGAGCTCGCCGTCAAAAACCTGGCTGCAGCGGCCGAAGGCGTCGCCCGCATCGGCGGCACCGTCCTCCTGGAACCCGTCAGCGGCGCACCCCGGTACCCGCTCCTCACCGCCGATGACGCACTCAAGGTCATCGCCCGCGTCAAGGAGGCAGCCGGCGTCGGCAACATCAAGCTCCTCGCCGACTTCTACCACCTGGCAGTCAACGGCGACGACGTCGAATCCGTCATCGAGAACCACGCCAGGGACTTCGGCCACATCCAGATCGCCGACAACCCCGGCCGCGGAGCACCCGGCACCGGCACCCTTCCCCTGGGCGAATGGATCGCCCGCAGCCGCGAACTCGGCTACGAAGGTTACATCGGCCTCGAGTACAAGGAACCGCAGGAAACGGCGTTCAGCTGGGCCATCCGAGAGCACGCCGCCAAGTAATCCCCACCCGCGACCCCGCCTCGCAAGCTCCGCCGGGGACCCCGGCGGGCGTGGGCCCATTCATTTGACTTCCAGAAAGAGAACCATCATGAGCAACGTTGCAGTCATCGGCCTCGGAATCATGGGCCTGCCCATGGCCATCAACCTGGTCAAGGCCGGCCACACCGTCACCGGTTTCAACCGCAGCCAGGACAAGATCGACAAGCTGGTCTCGGAGGGCGGCAAGGGCGCCACGAGCATCGCGGACGCAGTGAAAGAGGCCGACGTCGTCATCACCATGGTGCCGGACTCCCCCGACGTCGAAGGCGTAGTCAGCGGCAAGGACGGCGTCTTCGCCAACGCCAAGCAGGGCACCCTGTGGATCGACGCCTCCAGCATCCGCCCGGACGTCGCCAAGCGCCTGTCCGATGACGCCCGCGAGGCCGGCATCCGCCCCCTCGACGCCCCGGTCTCCGGCGGCGAACAGGGTGCCATCGACGCGGTCCTCTCCATCATGGTGGGCGGCGACAAGGCGGATTTCGATGACGCGCAGGACGTCCTGAACGCCGTCGGCAAGACCATCGTCCACGTCGGCCCCTCCGGCTCCGGCCAGACAGTCAAGGCCGCCAACCAGCTGATCGTCGCCGTCAACATCGAGGTCCTCGGCGAGGCCATCGCCTTCCTGGAGGCCTACGGCGTGGACACCGGTGCCGCCCTCAAGGTCCTCGGCGGCGGCCTGGCCGGCTCCAAGGTTTTGGACCAGAAGGGCCAGAAGATGCTGGACCGCAACTTCGACCCCGGCTTCCGCCTGGCCCTGCACCACAAGGACCTCGGCATCGTCACTGCCGCCGCCCGGGAAGCCAATGTGGCCATCCCGCTTGGCGCCGTCGCCGCCCAGCTCGTCGCCGCCACCGTCAACCAGGGTGACGGCGGACTGGACCACTCCGGACTCTTCAAGCAGGTCCTGAAGTTTTCAGGCCGGGAGTAACCCCAGGCCCGAAGCAGCCCCTCCTAAACGGGGCACTTCGACACGGAGACACCGGCCGCCGTCGTCAATGACGACGGCGGCCACCCCCAAAGTGCCCCGCGACGGTCGCGGGTTACTTCAGCACACCCAAAAACAGACTTTCCAAGCTTTCAAGGAGCACCCCATGAGCAAGATGCGTACCGTTGATGCAGCGGTGGCCATCCTGGAAAAGGAAGGCGCCATCGAGGCGTTCGGCCTGCCAGGCGCTGCCATCAACCCCTTTTACTCCGCAATGCGCGCCCACGGCGGGATCCGCCACACCCTTGCCCGCCACGTTGAAGGCGCCAGCCACATGGCCGACGGTTTCAGCCGCGCCAAGGACGGCAACATCGGCATCTGCATCGGCACCTCCGGCCCCGCCGGTACGGACATGATCACCGGCCTTTACGCCGCGTGGGCCGACTCCATCCCCATGCTCTGCATCACCGGCCAGGCCCCGGTGGCCAAGCTGCACAAGGAAGACTTCCAGGCCGTGGACATCGAGTCCATCGCCAAGCCCGTCACCAAGATGGCCATGACCATCCTCGAGCCCGGCCAGGTCCCCGGCGCCCTCCAGAAAGCCTTCCAGCTGATGCGCTCCGGCCGCCCCGGCCCCGTGCTGCTGGACCTGCCCATCGACGTGCAGATGGCCGAGATCGAATTCGACATCGACACCTACGAGCCCCTGCCCATTGAAAAGCCCAAGGCCTCCCGCAAGCAGCTCGAAAAGGCCCTGGACATGCTGCTCGCCGCAAAGCACCCGCTGATCGTGGCCGGCGGCGGCATCATCAACGCCGGCGCGTCCGCCCTGCTGGTGGAGCTGGCCGAGACCCTGAACGTTCCGGTCATCCCCACACTGATGGGCTGGGGCACCATCCCGGACGACCACCAGCTGATGGCCGGCATGGTGGGCCTGCAGACCAGCCACCGCTACGGCAACGAGAACTACCTGCAGAGCGACTTCGTGATCGGCATCGGCAACCGCTGGGCCAACCGCCACACCGGCGGCCTGGAGACCTACACCGCAGGCCGGAAGTTCGTACACATCGACATCGAGCCCACGCAGATCGGCCGCGTGTTCTCGCCGGACCTGGGCATCGCGTCCGACGCCGGCGCGGCACTGGCAGGGCTGGTTGAGCTCGCCAAGGAACGGGCTGCTGCCGGATCCCTGCCGGACTACAGCGCCTGGGTTGCCGAGTGCCAGGACCGGAAGGCCTCCCTGCACCGCAAGACGCACTTCGAGAACATCCCCATCAAGCCGCAGCGCGTGTACGAGGAGATGAACAAGTCCTTCGGCCGCGACACCACGTACGTATCCACCATCGGCCTGTCGCAAATCGCCGGCGCGCAGATGCTGCACGTCTTCGGCCCGCGCAAGTGGATCAACGCCGGCCAGGCCGGCCCGCTGGGCTGGACCGCCCCGGCCGCCCTCGGCGTCGCGCGTTCCAACCCGGACCAGACCGTGGTGGCCCTCTCCGGCGACTACGACTTCCAGTTCATGATCGAGGAACTTGCCGTGGGCGCGCAGTTCAACCTGCCGTACATCCACGTGGTGGTGAACAACTCCTACCTGGGCCTGATCCGCCAGTCCCAGCGCGGGTTCAACATGGAGCAGAACGTGTCCCTGGCGTTTGAGAACATCAACAGCTCCCACCTGTCCGAGGACACCCGCGGCTACGGCGTGGACCACCTGAAGGTGGCCGAGGGCCTGGGCTGCAAGGCCGTGCGCGTGGAGGACCCCAGCGACCTCGCCGCTGCGTTCGACAAGGCCAAGGCACTCATGGGCGAGTTCCAGGTTCCCGTGGTGGTGGAAGTGATCCTGGAAAAGATCACCAACATCTCCATGGGCGTGGAAATCAACGCCGTGAACGAGTTCGAGGAACTGGCTGAGACCGCCGCCGACGCTCCCACCGCCATCCTGGCACTGCAGGCCTAACCATGCGCATCGTGATCGCCCCGGACAAGTTCAAGGGATCGCTGTCCGCCCCGGAGGTGTGCAGCCACCTGGAAAAAGGCCTGCAGCGCGGGGCCGGCGGCAACCTGGACATCGTCCGGATTCCGGTGGCCGACGGCGGCGAGGGCACCCTCGACGCCGCCGTCGGCTCCGGCTTCACCCGCCGCACGGCAACGGTGAGCGGCCCCACCGCGCAACCGGTGGAGGCGGACTTCGCCGTCCGCGGGCATGAGGCAGTCATCGAAATGGCAACGGCGTCCGGCCTCACCCTGGTGCCCAGCGTCCGGAAGGGCGCGCGCCCGGATTCAGCGTCAGCCACCACAGCCTCGTCCCTGGGCACGGGCCAGCTCATCCGGTCAGCGCTCGACGCTGGCTGCCGGCGGATCGTCCTGGGCGTGGGCGGCAGTGCCAATACCGACGGCGGCGCGGGCCTTTTGCAGGGCCTCGGCGCCCGGTTCCTGGACAGCAGGAACAACGAGCTTCCCCCGGGCGGGGCTGCGCTGGCCAACCTGCACAGCATCGACTTCACCGATTTCGAGCCCCGTTTGGTGGACACCCGCTTCGTGCTGGCATCCGACGTGGACAACCCGCTGCTCGGCGCGCTGGGCGCCGCGGCGGTGTTCGGTCCGCAGAAGGGCGCCACACCCCAAGACGTCGGCATGCTCGACGCCGCCCTGGCCAGGTTTGTCGAAGTCCTGGCCAGGGAAATCGGATTCCGCGCTGTCAAGGCCGCCGAGGCTCCCGGAGCCGGGGCAGCCGGTGGCGTGGGCTACTCCGCCATCGCCGTCCTGGCCGCAACGCGGCGGCCAGGCATCGACGTCGTCCTTGAATTCACCGGCCTGGCGGACCGCCTGGCCGGCGCAGACCTGGTGATCACCGGTGAAGGCAGCCTGGACGAGCAAAGCCTGCTGGGCAAGACCCCCATGGGCGTTGCCCGGGCGGCATCCGCCCAGGGCGTTCCGGTCATTGCCGTCTGCGGCCGGACCACCCTGGACCATGACCAGGCCGCGGCGGCCGGATTCGACGACATTCATGCTTTGACGGCGCTCGAAACCGATGTAAACAGGTGCATAGCAGAGGCAGGACCGCTGCTGGAGCAGCTGGGCACCCAGATCAGTGCGGGGCTGGCAGCCAACAGGCCTGCCGCCGCAAGTACCAAGGAGGACCTCCGTGTCTGAAGAACGTTTTGACCTCGTCATCCGGGGCCGGCGCATCCTGACCACCGCCGGCATCGCCCCGCGCGAAGTGGGTGTGCGCAACGGCAAGATCGTCGCCATTGAGCCGCTGGGGAACGGCCTGGCCGGCACCGACGTCATCGAACTGGCCGACGACGAAACGCTGCTGCCGGGCCTGGTGGACACCCACGTCCACGTCAACGAGCCCGGCCGTACGGAATGGGAGGGTTTCGCCTCCGCCACCCGCGCCGCGGCAGCAGGCGGCGTCACCACCATCATCGACATGCCGCTGAACTCCGTCCCGCCCACCACCACGGTGGAGAACCTCAAGCTCAAGCGGGAGGTGGCCGAAGACCAGGCCTTCATCGACGTCGGGTTCTGGGGCGGCGCCATCCCGGGCAACAAGGCTGACCTCCGTCCCCTGCATGACGAAGGCGTCTTCGGCTTCAAGTGCTTCCTCCTGCACTCCGGCGTGGACGAGTTCCCGCACCTGGACGCGGACGAGATGGAAGAGGACATGGCCGAGCTGAAGTCCTTCGACTCACTCATGATCGTCCACGCCGAGGACTCCCACGCCATCGACCGCGCCCCCCACCCGGGCGGTGACCACTACGAAACCTTCCTGGCCTCCCGCCCCCGCGGCGCCGAGAACAAGGCCATCGCCGAGGTCATCGAACGGGCCCGCTGGACCGGTGCGCGCGCGCACATCCTGCACCTGTCGTCGTCGGACGCGCTGCCCATGATCGCCTCGGCAAAGCGCGACGGCGTGAAGCTCACCGTGGAAACGTGCCCGCACTACCTCACGCTGATGGCGGAGGAAATCCCGGATGGCGCCACCGCCTACAAGTGCTGCCCGCCCATCCGCGAGGCCTCCAACCGGGAACTGCTGTGGCAGGGCCTGCAGGACGGCACCATTGACTGCATCGTCTCGGACCACTCTCCCTCCACCCTGGACCTGAAGGACCTGGAGAACGGCGACTTCGCCGTCGCGTGGGGCGGCGTCTCGTCGCTCCAGCTGGGCCTGTCTCTGATCTGGACCGAAGCACGCCATCGCGGCATCCCTTTGGAACAGGTGGTGTCCTGGATGGCGGAGAAGCCGGCCAACCTGGCCAGGCTCACCACCAAGGGCCAGCTGGCCCTGGGCTACGACGCCGACTTTTCCGTCTTCGCCCCGGACGAGGCCTTCGTGGTGGATGTGTCCAAGCTCAAGCACAAGAATCCCATCACCCCGTACGACGGCAAGGCCTTGTCCGGTGTGGTCCGCAAAACCTTCCTCCGCGGCGGCGTAGTGGACGGCCAGACCCCCACGGGCAAGCTGATCCGCCGCGGCGGCGTATAAGGACGCGCCATGGCAGTGGAAGCCCACCATCCACGGACGTCGGTCCCGCATCCGGTTCCGCACCTGCTTCGGGCCAGGCGTGCCACCGCCCACGGGCTGGCCCTGTGGGTGGTTCCGGCCGAGGGAACCAGCTCCGACATCCTGCGCTACGCCGCCCAAATGGTCCTTGCCAGGGCCCTCGAAACTGCTCCGGAGGCGGAAGTCCACTGGCCTGCCGCCGGAGCTCCCACGTCCGGGGTCTCCGCCAGCGCGGAAGGAGCCGCAGCCGACTCCTCTCGCGTTCCTTCCGCGGCGGAGAACCCCGGCGCAACCGGTGACGGCGGCGGCACCCGCCTGCCGCCGTCGACCGGCCCTGTCAGCAGGGTCGCCGTGGACCTCGCCGCCGATTCCGTCCTGCTGGACGGCAGGCCGGTGGCGCTGACCGGCGTCGAATACAAGGTGCTGCGCTACCTGGTGACCCACCTGTCCCGCACGGTGGGCCGCGAGGAACTGCAGGAGTTCCTGGAATCGCTGGATTTCCCCGGCGCCACCGCCCGTTCCATCGACGTCTACGTGGGCAGGATCCGCAAGAAACTGGGCAATGCCCGCCATGCAGTGGCCACCGTCCGCGGCGGCGGGTACCAGTTTGTGCCGGGTCCGCACGCGGCCGTTCGGGGTCCGGCGGAATACTGCATATGACGCGCTGGTTTGTATCAGTAAGCGGCAACCCGCTTCACTGGATGTTTGGCCACACTGACCGAGTCTTACAAAGGAACGCCATGAGCCCCACCCTGACCACCAAGCTTCAGCCCGGCACCCCGGCTCCTGATTTCACCCTCCGGGACGCCGAGGGCCGCGAGACCTCCCTGGCCGATTACCGTGGCAAGAACGTCATTGTCTACTTCTACCCGAAAGCGGCAACTCCCGGCTGCACCACCGAAGCCTGCGACTTCCGCGACAGCCTGGCCTCCCTGCAGGGCAAGGGCTACGAGGTAGTGGGGATCTCCCCCGACGCCCAGGAAGCCCTGGCCGGCTTCAGCGGCGACTTCTCCCTCACCTTCCCGCTGCTCTCCGACCCCGACCACACGGTTGCCCTGGCCTATGGTGCCTGGGGCGAAAAACTGGTCCACGGCGAAATCCACGAGGGCATCGTCCGCTCCACGGTTGTGGTGGACCCCGAAGGCAACGTCACCCTGGCCCAGTACCAGGTGCAGGCCGACGGCCACGTCGCCCGCCTCAAGGAAGCCCTGGGAGTCTAGGACCCTCCATCACTTCCTGCAGCTTTTCCCCGGACGCCCCAGCACATACTGCTTGGGCGTCCGGCATTTAACCTGCCGCCGTCGCCTCTGCCGCTGTCTGGGCATAAGAAGCCGGGACCCGGCGGTACACCGGGGTGAGGAAGGCCAGCAGCGCTGCCGCGATCATGATGATCCCGGCCACCAGTGTGAAGCCGGCAGCGAACCGCATCACGGACAGCTTCCGGTAACGGTCCACGAAGGTGCCGAAGCTGATGCTGGACCGGGCAATCAGCGGCATGTACGCGCCGCCCACCACGCCGGTCGCGATTACGTTGCGCGTCTGCAGGTAGAGCCAAAACGTCAGCGCGAACCACAGGTAGCTGGTGGTGATGTTGGCCAGGGCGGTGTTGATAAGGATTCCGGCGAACGTCCGGGAGCGCTCAGCCGGCGTTCACAGGGAGGCGGCGACGGTATCCGGAGCCGCGGCAGCACTGTCCGGTTCCTGCCCGGTCATGCGTTCCAGTGTAATGACAGCCCGGACGCAGCGGCACGGCCGGAACCAGTGAATGCGTCAGCGCTTGTCGCGGTCCTGGAATTCCTCATCCAGCTCGTAGTGGCGGAATTCCGTTTCCCGGCTGGATTCGCCGTCGACCACCATTTCGTGGTCAAGCTGGCGTTGGATCCGGCTGTCCAGGACCTGTAACTCGTTGTCCGATACGGACACCAGGTCCTCCGGGAACTGGTCTTCCGGGGTGAGATACAGTTTTTCGCCCATTGAACCTGCCGTGCCTTCCTGCCGTTGATTGGTTGCCCAGTCTACCGCTGCTCCTTCGCCACCGTGCCATTCTGCAACAAGCCGTGAGAGCGGAAACTGCCGTGCGGCGTCGGCGATCGGGGGCTGTCCCGTGGACAACGGCGGGAGCTGGGCTAGGAGCTGCTGCGGTGGCGGCCCCAGGCAGGGGGCGCCCTTCCCTTTATTTCCGGCGCCAGTATTTGCCCCAATCAACTTCCATCGCCCACAACGCGAGGAGCATCGCGTCCATGGTCATGAGTCCCGCCATCAGGTACGACCAGCCCAGCAACAAACTCACAGCAATCTCCTGACTATCCCCAGCCAATCGATTGCTGCTAAGTGTGGCACCTACAGCGCCGCTACGGAATGCCCTCCACCCGCAGTCTTTAAAAGGGCCGCAAGCCTGTGGTGCGCCTCGGTCTCCAGCTTGAGCCGGCGTGTGAGCCTTTCCACCTGCGTGGACATGTCCTCCCCGACCTGCAGGCGGTCCCCGGGCCAACTGGATACCTCCCGCGATTCGGCCAGCGCATGCTCAAGTTCCCTGGCAGCGGCACGCACCTTCCGGGAGTGGAAGAGGACGCGCAGTAGCGCCCTGGCTTTGTCCATACCGGTCTTCTTAACGTGTTCCATTGGCTTCCCCGCCTTCCGCAAGCCGTACAGCCTCCGCGCGGATCGTCGTCGTACCCGGTTCCTGGAAAGCTGCTGCGTTCCTTCGAGTCTGACCGGCGTTCCTCAACGTCCCGGCAAGCGGATGCCAAGATTTCCGCAAGATCTGCTGTGTGCGGCTTCCCGCAAGGGCGTTGTCAGCGAAGCCACCGGAAACTGTGAAGCCTATGACATGCCCCGTGCGCCTTAATACGGTAGAAGTAGAGCTATGCTCTCTCCCTCCGAATCCCGCCGTGCGGTGGTCATCGAAGATGACCCGGACATCCGCGGACTGCTGGTCCGCGTCCTGGTCAAGCAGGGCTTCGACGTCACCCAGGCGGGCGCAGGCCTGCCGGGTGTGGAGGAAGTCCGGCGGACCAAGCCGGACCTGGTGACACTGGACTTGAACCTGCCGGACCTTGATGGGCTGGAGGTCTGCAAGCTCCTGCGGGAGTTCTCGGACGCGTTCATCGTGATGCTCACCGCCCGCGCAGACGAACTGGACAAGCTCACGGGCCTGGACAACGGCGCCGACGAATACATCAGCAAGCCTTTCAGCCCCAGGGAGCTCCAGTCCCGGATCAATGCCCTGTTCCGGCGCCGGCCCTCCGCCGCGGCGGAATCGGCTGCCCGGGGCGAGCTGGAACGTGCCACCGAGGTGCAGCAAAGCCTCCTGCCCAAGGAGGACATCCGGGTGGACGGCTACGACGTCGCCGGCCTCTTCCGGCCCTCCCGCAACGTGGGCGGCGACTTCTACGACTGGTACCAGACCCCTGACGGGCTCCACCTGACCTTCGCCGACGCCATGGGCAAGGGCATGGGCGCAGCACTGATCGCGGCAACGGTCCGCGCGGTCATGCGTTCCACCGGCCGCCGGCAGGACCTCGACGCCGGATTCGCCACCGCCAGCAAGGCAATCGCCGCGGATCTGGACTCCTCTAATTCCTTCGTCACCCTGTTCCACGCCCGGCTGGACGCGGCGTCCGGCAAGGTCAGCTATGTCGACGCCGGACACGGCCTTGCGCTGCACGTCCAACCCCGGGGGGCGGCGGACCGCCTCCCTTCCGGTGGGCCCCCGGTGGGCGCGTGGCCGGGCAGCCAGTGGCCGCAGGCGGAGCTTGAGCTGGAACCGGGTGATTCGCTGGTGGTGGTCAGCGACGGTGTGCTGGATGTTTTCGGGTCCGTGGAAGACTTCACCGACGCCGTCCAGCAGGCGACACAGGCGGCAGGCTCGGCGCAGGAAGCCACCAACTCCATCCTGGCCCTCGCCCCCGCAGAGACCGCCGAAGACGACGTCACGGTGGTCGTGGTCCGCCGGCTTCCCCAGGAGCTGGCCGCGTGACCCGCTTCTGGACCCGCGTGGTAGTTGTGCTCACCGTCCTGACCGGCCTGAACTACATCGCCTGGCGCTGGGCGGCGTCCCTCAACTGGGACGCGTGGTGGATCGCCCTCCCCTTGGTAGTGGCTGAAACCTACAGCCTCATCGACGTCATGCTCTTCGGCATGACGGTGTGGAAACTGAAGATCCGCGCAGGTGCACCACAGCCTCCGCACGACGCCACCGTAGACGTCTTCATCACCACCTACAACGAGGACCTGGACATGGTCCTCACCACGGCGCTGGCGGCGCAGAAGATCAGGCACCCGCACAGCACGTGGATCCTGGACGATGGTGCGCGGCCCGAACTCCAGGCCCTGGCCGAGCAGCACGGCCTGGGCTACGTCACCCGCAGCGGGGACTGGACCAAGGAACTTCCCCGGCATGCCAAGGCCGGCAACCTCAACAACGCCCTCATGGTCACCCACGGCGAGTTCCTGCTGATCCTGGACGCGGACCAGATCCCGGAGCCGGACATCCTGGAGAAGACCCTGGGCTACTTCAACAACCGCCGGGTGGCCCTGGTCCAGACGCCCCAGTACTTCAGCAACGTGCCCGCTTCAGATCCCCTCGGCAGCCAGGCCCCGCTGTTCTACGGCCCCATCCAGCAGGGCAAGGACGGCTGGAATGCTGCCTTCTTCTGCGGCTCCAACGCCATCCTGCGCCGCGAGGCCCTGATGCAGCTGGGCCTGGTGGGCTACGTCAAGGAAACCGGGAAGAGCATCCGCCGCGCGCTGGCCGCATCCAGGGCAGCAATAAGGCAGGCCCGCAAGTCGGCGGATGTGGAGTCACCCCTGGTGGCTGAGGTCCTGGACGAGGTGGAGGCCGCCACCCGCGAAGCCCAGGAGGAAGTGGATGCCGGCCGGCCCCTCAGCGAGGTCACCTACCGGGTCCGCCGCCGCGTTGATGCCGCCGTACAGACGCTGGTGGAGGCCGACGTCGCGGCCCTGCAGGCAGACCTCGAGGAAATCGCCGCCATGGAACTGGCCCACGTTGGCGAGTCCGGCGTCCCGGTGGTCGCCGATGGCGCCGTCCAGCGCATGTCCGCCCGTGACTGGTCCCCGCTGGGGGCCCTGGAATCCGTCCAGGCCGTCCTTGATGCGCTGACCGTGGAGCGCAGCAACGAGGCCCAACCGGTGATGCCACTGGCCACCATCTCCGTCACCGAGGACATGGCCACCGCCATGCGCATGCACGCCATGGGCTGGGAGAGCGTGTACCACCACGAGATCCTGGCCTATGGCCTTGCCCCCGAGGACCTTAAGACCATGCTCACCCAGCGCCTCCGCTGGGCGCAGGGCACCATCCAGGTGCTGCTCCGGGAGAACCCCCTGGTGCAGAAGGGCCTCAAGCTCGGCCAGCGCCTGATGTACTTCGCCACCATGTGGACCTACCTCAGCGGCTTCGCCGCGGTCATCTACTTCGCCGCCCCCATCATCTACCTGCTGCTGGGCATCCTGCCGGTCAGCAGCCTGAGCTGGGACTTCTTCATCCGGTTCATCCCGTTCATGGTGGTCAACCAGTTGCTGTTCGCCGTGGCCGGCCGCGGCATTCCCACCTGGCGCGGCCAGCAGTACAGCCTGGCGCTGTTCCCCACCTGGATCAAGGCATGCACGACGGCGGCCCGCAACGTCTGGTTCGGCCGCCCCCTCGGGTTTGCCGTCACCCCCAAGGCGCGCCAAAGCGGCGGACCCAGCTGGAGCCTCATCCGGCCCCAGATCGTGGTGTCCGTCCTGCTGGCCGTGGCCGCCGTCGTCGGAATCATGCGCCTGGCCACCGGGTTGGCCGAACCGCTGGGCACCCTGGTCAACGTCTTTTGGGTGGCCTTTGACCTGGTGGTCTTGAGCATCCTGGTCCGCGCCGTGCTCTACAAGGGGTACGAACCGGCCGCAGAACCAGCAAACAGAGAGGAATCCTGATGGAGTTCAGTTACGAAGTCAAAGATACGTACGCCGAGGTCAAAGCGGACGGGCGGCTCAACATGGTCTCCGCGCCCAAGCTGCGCGAGTTCGTCACGGACGTCATCGCCGGCGGATCCAACCGGATCGTGGTCAACCTGGAGCACACTGCGTTCATGGACTCCTCCGGGCTCGGCGCGCTGATCGGCTGCCTCAAGGCCGCCCGCCAGGCCGGGGGCGACCTGCGCATCGCCGCCGTGCAGCCGCAGGTGAACATGGTCCTGAAGCTGACCAGCATGGACAAGGTCCTCACCGCCTACCCCACGGCCGGGGAGGCGTTCAGCAATGACTGAGGTGCTCGCTTCACGCAGCTTCCGGGGACCGGCTGCCGAATACGCCATCGAAGCGGTCCACAACGACCTGGACAGCCTGTGGCTGGACGTCCCGTTCGTGAACGACATCGACCAGATGACGTTCACCACCGCGGTCATCGAGTCCGCCTCCAACATCGTCCAGCACGCACAGCCGGCCGGTGAGCGCGAAGTGGAGCTGGGCGTGGAGACTACTGTGCAGCCCGCACTGCTGCAGGCCCGCGTCAGCGCGTACCACGCGAAGCCCCCATTCGGCCCCATGGAAGCGGCCCTGCCCCGTGAGGACGCCGAATCCGGGCGCGGCCTGGCGCTGATCGAGGCACTGGTGACCACGGTGACCTTCGAACGCCAGGACGGAACCAACACGTGGGTCCTGTCGCGGACGTCCTCGGAGGATTAGGGTCTGCCGGGACCGCTTGACACCGCCCCGCGGCTGCTCTTCAATATTACGTATGCTGAAATAACAGTTCCATGATGCGGAAGCCTGCAATTGGGTTTGCAGGTGCCGGGCTCTCCGGCGACCGCATAGCCGTCACCATGGATGCCAGCATGACCCCAAGGATTACGACCAGCATGAAGCTTGCCGAATTCAACAGCGCGGATCCCGCCGCGGCCCAGGCCACCCTCCGGCCCTGCATCAGCGTCAACCGCTGGGTGGAGGCAGTGGCCGGAGCCCGGCCCTTCGCCGGGCGGGAGGAGCTCCTCGCGTTCGCCGCCCAGGCGGCCAACCCCTTCACACCGGCCGAGGTTGAAGCCGCCATGGCCCATCATCCCCGGATCGGGGAACGCCCGACGGCGGCCAGCACCGAGGCGTCCCTGTCCCGTTCCGAGCAGGCAGGGGTGGATCCGGCTGATGCCGATGCCGCCGAAGCCCTGGCGCGGGGGAACCGCGAGTATGAGGAGAAGTTCGGCCGCGTCTTCCTGATCCGGGCCGCCGGCCGCACTGCCCGGGAAATCCTGGCAGCGCTGAACCAGCGGCTTACCAACTCCCCCGAAGAAGAAGACAGCATCGTGGCGCAGCAGCTGCGCGAAATCGCCGTACTGCGGCTCGAAGGACTGATCAGCGAATGAGTGTTTCCCACGTGACAACCCATATCCTCGACACCGGGGCCGGGCGCCCGGCGGCGGGTGTCGCCGTCGTCCTTTCACGGAACGACGCCGGCACCTGGCGTGAGCTGGCAACCTCCAGCACCGACGCGGACGGCCGCGCCAAGGACCTGGGGCCGGAGCAGTTGGAACCCGGCCACTACAAACTGAACTTCGCCACGGGCGCCTACTACGCGGGCCTGCAGACGCAGACGTTCTTCCCGGAAGTGGACCTGGTCTTCGAGGTCACCGGCCCCGAGCACTACCACGTTCCGCTGCTCCTGAGCCCCTTCGCGTACTCCACCTACCGCGGCAGCTAGTTGGATTTCCGGGTGCCGCAGCGTCAGGCGCGTTAACCCAATGTCACGGCCGTCACAGTTTCCGGCATAGGATCAGGAAGTATGGCTTCGAATAGAGATCCTGAATCCGATACCGATGCCGAAGGCGGCCAGTCAGGCGGGGTCCAGTCCGTTGAGCGAGCCCTGACTGTCCTGGAGATCCTCGCCAGGGAAGGGCATGCGGGCGTGAGCGAAATAGCGGAGGAAATGGGGATCCACAAGTCCACCGTCTCCCGATTGATGGGTTCGCTGGTGACACGTGAAATGGTGCACCAGAACAGCGAGCGGGGCAAGTACCAACTCGGGTTTGGGATCCTGCGCCTGGCCAGTTCCATTCCCGGCCGGCTGAGCCTGGTCCGCGAGGCACGGCCGGTCCTGGAAAGCCTGGCCGAGGAATTCAAGGAAACCGTCAACCTTGCCGTCCTGCGCTCCAACTACGCCGTGAACGTGGACCAGGCCATGGGCCCCTCCACCCTGGCCACCTACGACTGGGTGGGAAGTCTGACCCCGCTGCACGCCACCTCCAGCGGCAAGGTCCTCCTGGCGGCGCTGCCCGCCGAGGAGCGGGACCGCATCCTGAAGGAGACAGGCCTCGCGGCGCGTACATCACGCACGGTCACCAGCCGGAAGGAACTGGACGCGCAGCTCCTCGACGCCGCGGCCAAGGGGTACGCCGTGGTGCGCGAGGAATTCGAGATCGGCCTGAATGCCGTGGCAGTGCCCGTCTACAACCACCAGGGCGCCGTGATTGGGGCCGTCAGCATTTCCGGGCCGGCCTTCCGGTTCGACCCTGAGAAGATTCCGGGGCTGCTGGATACGCTCAAGGAAGCCGGGCTGAAGGTCAGCACCAACATGGGTTACCACAGCCGCTAGGAACAACAATGGCCCCGAATCCAAAAGGGCTTGGGGGCCATTGCCTGTTTGCACGCCGTTGCCCGTATGCAGGCGCACCACCGCGACACCCCTCCACGTGGCGCCGTGGCCAAGCTGCGCGCCCTCCAGTTGCATCCAGCCCGACGGCAGACACACCTAGGGTCCATTCCGCCGGCGGCCCGTCGTCGGCTGTTTCCAGGAACAGATCCTGGGCGCGGACGGTGCGCAGGAGGAATTCTTTGGACAGCGGTCCGGTCGTATGAGCGGTGCTGCTCATCGCCGATGATGACCAGCCGTCCCACCAAGCCCTGGGCGCGGGCGGGCCGGGGGGCCGAAGGGCTTGCCCGCGGGGCCCACTATGGCAAGGGGCTACCTAGCGCACCCCCAAAAAGACGCCTCTCGCGCAACATGAATCGCTGGATGCAACATGCTCAGCCATGGTGTTTCCCGTGTCAAGACCCGTCCGCAGTTGTTATCTGCCGCTCCGTAACATCGCGGCGTTATCCGGAAAGCCTTGACAATAAGAGTGGCATAAATCACTCTGTTGCGTAATACGAAGTTCGTTGCGTCCGCCACCTGGGAAACCAGTTCCGAAAGAAGAACCCCCTTTACCGGGTATGCCGCCCTCCAGCGTCACCCCATGGCAGGTAAGGCACACAGGAGCCGTGCCTCTCCTGCCACAGATCCCCTACTGACAAGCACGGCCCGAATACCTCCCCAACGTCGGTACCAGTGCCAGCTCCGGATTCGCGAAGCATCAACACCTTGCACAGCTCTGCCTTCGGCCCAGCCATTGATTACAGCCTCCACACACGCAGGAGTACAGCAATGAACAACCCCGCCATATCCGTCCGCAACCTTTGGAAGGTCTTCGGGCCAGGGGGAGAGAAGATCCCGGCCAACCGTGAACTCTCGGCCCTCAGCTCTGCCGAACTCCTCGAACGCACCAGATGTGTGGCGGCGGTCCGCAACCTGAGCTTCGACGTTGCCAAGGGTGAGGTGTTTGTGGTCATGGGGCTCTCCGGATCGGGCAAATCCACCCTGGTCCGCTGCCTCACCAGGCTGATCGAACCCACCTCAGGGCAGGTCCTGGTTGACGGGAACGACGTCCTGCAGGCGGGCACCGCCGAACTCCGGGAGCTCCGCCGGCGCAAGGTGTCCATGGTCTTCCAGCACTTTGGGCTGCTCCCGCACCGCACGGTTCTGGACAACGTGTCCTATGGCCTGCAGATACGCGGGGCGGGCAAGAGCGAACGCCATGCCAGGGCCCGGGAGATCATCGAACTCGTGGGCCTCAAGGGCTACGAGCAGCACTACCCTGACCAGCTGTCCGGCGGCATGCAGCAGCGCGTCGGCCTGGGGCGCGCCCTTTCCGGAGATCCGGACACCATCCTCTTCGACGAGCCCTTCTCCGCACTGGACCCGCTCATCCGGCGGGACATGCAGGCGGAAGTCATCCGGTTGCACAAGGAAATGGGCAAGACGATGGTGTTCGTAACGCACGACCTCTCCGAAGCGCTGAAACTCGGTGACCGGATCCTGATCATGCGTAACGGAGAGCCTGTCCAGTGCGGCACGGGCGACGACCTGGTGGGATCCCCGGCGGACAAGTACATTGAGGACTTCGTCTCCGAGGTCCCCCGCGCCGACGTCTTGACCCTCAAGTGGATTACGCGTCCCCTTGCGGACACCACGCCACGGGATGCCGCGGTGCTCAACTCCCGGCTCATCATTCGGGACGCCATCCCGGCGGTGATGCACTCCTCCTGCCCGGTCCTTGTCGAAGAGGGCGGCCGGATCACCGGCCAGATCGACCGCGACAGCATTCTTTCGGTGCTGCAAGCGGCAGAAGCGGCGGCCTGATGTCTGTCCTCCTCCAGGTACGTAAAACTGCACAGCCCGCCCCTGCCACTGTCTCCGAACCCCGCCGGAGGCCCAGCCGGAGGGCCATCCTGCTGCTCAGCGCCGCCGCCATCTGGATCCTGGGATTCCTTGTCCTCAACGGCACGGCAACCCTGGCGTTGCCTGCGTCAGAGCTGACGGACCTGCACCGTTCGCTCAACCAGTTCAATGCCTGGGTGGCGGCAAACCGGGCGGACAATCCCCTCTTCCTCTATGTCTTCACGCCCCTGCGCTCCGCCGTGGACGCAGTGGCCAGCCTCTTCACCACCACTTTCGCCGCCACTGCGACAGGCCTGCGCCTTCCGGAGATCGGCTGGCTGGGTACCGTGGGCCTGCTGACCTGGATCGCGCTGGCCGTTGGCAATGTGAGGGTGGCGCTCTTAACGGCGGCGGTCTTCGTCTTTTTCGGTATCCAGGGCTTGTTCGTAGAGGCCACGTACACCTTCGCCCTGGTCCTGACCGCTGTGCTGCTCACGCTGCTGGTGGGCATCCCCCTGGGCATCCTTGCAGGCATCTACGGCCGGGTGGCCCGGGTGATAACCCCTGTACTGGATTTCATGCAGACGCTGCCGACGTTCGTGTATCTCGCTCCGCTGGCCCTGGTCTTCCTTATCGGGCCGGCCTCCGCGGTGATTGCAACGGTGATCTACGCGGCCCCACCGGTCATCCGGCTGACTGCCCATGGCATCCGCCGCATCCCGGACAACACCCGCGAAGCGTCCGACTCCCTTGGTACAACCGGACTGCAACGGCTGCTCACTTTGCAGCTGCCCATGGCACGCCGGACCATTGTGATGGGGATCAACCAGGGCACGATGGCCGCCCTCTCCATGGTGACAATCGCAGCCTTGATTGCGGCTCCCGGCCTCGGCCAAACGGTAGTGCGGGCACTGCAGTCCCTGGACGTGGGCACAGCCGTCAATGCGGGCCTCTCCATCGTCCTGTTGGCCATTGTGCTGGACCGGGTGACCACCGCAGCGAGCCGCCGCGCGGAGCCCGGTTCAGCCCGCAGGCGCCGGCTGAGCCGCAGGACCCGCACCGTCCTCCTGGGGATTTCTTTCGCCGTAGTCCTGGTCATGGTGCAGTTGTCCAGGACCGTGCTGTGGGCAGCTGCCTTTCCGGCGGACCTCAACCTTGGTCCGCAGATTGTCCAGGCAGTTAACTCGGCGAGCCACTGGCTGCAATCAAACCTGTCCCTCTTCACGGTATCCCTGCGGGAAGGGGTTACGGGCGCAGTCCTCAACCCGTTCCAGTCGTTGCTCACGGACACGCCTTTCTACGTCCTCGTCACGGTGATCGCCATCGTGGCTTATGCACTGGGCGGATGGAAGCTCGCCACCCTGGCCACCGCGTGCCTGGGTGTCATCATCTACCTGGGCCTCTGGAGCGACTCCATGGTCACCCTCGCAGGAACCCTGGTTGCCACAGCAGTGGTAATGGTCCTGGGAATCGTCTTTGGCGTGGCCATGGGCCGGTCCAGCCGGGTCGACCAGTTCCTGCGTCCACTGCTGGACGCGGGCCAGACTATGCCTTCCTTCGTCTACCTGGTGCCCTTCCTCGGTCTCTTCGGGGCTACCCGGTTCACGGCAATCGTCGCCGGCATCATCTACGCCGCCCCTGTGGCCATCAAGATCACTGCTGATGGCATCAGCGGCATTTCCCCAACAGTTGTCGAATCCGCTGTCGCCAGCGGTTCCACACCCTGGCAGGTCATTACCAAGGTGCAGCTTCCCATGGCCAGGCAATCCCTCGCACTCGCGGCCAACCAAGGACTGATCTACGTCCTGGCCATGGTGGTGGTGGGAGCGCTCGTAGGCGCCGGCGGCCTTGGATACGACGTCGTCGCGGGCTTCGTCCAGAGCTCGATCTTTGGCAAGGGCCTCGCCGCCGGACTGGCCATCGTGTTCCTCGGAATCATGATGGACCGGATGACCCAGGCCGCAGCAGCCGCTCCGGCGCGCAGAATCCCCTCCAAATCCACCACGTAATGAACCCCTGCAGGCACCGGGCGCCGGATAGCGTGCCCCGGCTCGAAGACCCTTACACCCCAACAAGGAGAACCAACATGATGAAAGCTGAAAGGCTGATAAAACGCACCCTGCCGGCAATGGCCGGAGCTGCTGCAGCCGCCCTTTTGCTCGCAGGCTGCGGAGGTGCGTCGGTAAACCAGACGGCCGCGGCCGCCGGTGCCACCGGAACCCCGTGCGGCACCGTAAACGTGGCAATGAACGCGTGGGTGGGCTACACGGCAGATGCTGCGGTCTACAGTTACGTGGCCAAGAACAAGCTTGGCTGCTCCATCGTCCAGAAGGACCTCAATGAGCAGGTTTCGTGGCAGGGGCTCGCGTCCGGCGAAGTAGACCTCATCATCGAAAACTGGGGCCACGCCGACTTGACCAAGCAGTACATCACTGACCAAAAGGTGGCTGTTGATGCCGGCCCCACTGGTAATGAGGGGCACATCGGTTGGTACGTCCCGCCATGGATGGCAGAGAAGTACCCGGACATCACAGACGGCCAGAACCTCAATAAGTACGCTTCGCTGTTCACCACCTCGGAATCCGGCGGAAAGGGACAGGTCCTTGACGGCGACCCCGCCTTCGTCACCAACGATGAGGCTCTGGTAAAAAACCTGAACCTGGACTACAAGGTGGTCTTCGCGGGCTCGGAAGCGGCGCTTATCCAGTCATTCCGCACTGCACAGCAGAACAAGACACCCCTCCTCGGTTACTTCTACGAACCGCAATGGTTCCTCTCCGAGGTTCCTTTGAAGAAGGTAAACCTGCCGGCATGGACCGAGGGCTGCGATGCCAACCCGGAAAAAGTGGCTTGCGACTATCCCACGTACAAGCTGAACAAGATCATTTCCAAAAAGCTCGACGACAGCGGTTCGCCGGCGGCAAAGCTGGCCAAGGGCTTCACGTGGACCAACGAGGACCAGAACTCTGTTGCCACTGACATCCAGGGCGGCATGACCCCTGAGGCAGCGGCCAAAAAGTGGGTGGACGCGCACCAGTCGGTGGTTGACAAGTGGCTTAGCTGAGAAACGTTCCGCCTGCCACACCAAGGGAAGCAGCCCGAAGGATTTCAGCGCGGACTGCTTCCCTTGGTTTTGCCCGAGTGCACGTCCAGGTCACACGCTGTGTCAACGCCCATGAAGCCCAGGGGCTACGCCTTGAAGAGCGCTTCCCGCACGGCATTTTCGAATCCGCTCACGTGGACCGTGGCGAGTTCCGCCGCCCGTTCCTCGTCGCCGTCTATGACAGCCCTCAGCAGGTCGAGGTGTTCGCGGACATGGTGGGACAGGTCCGGCAACCGGTCGATCACCATGCACCAGATCCTGGTGGCAAGGTTGTCATAGCGGATGAGGATGTCCTCCAAGTGGGGGTTCGCTGCCGCAGCGTAAATGCCCTGATGCACCCGGGCATCCAGCTGCAGCGTCTCCGTCATCGTCGCCGCAGCCACATCAAACGCTTCGACCTGCTCAAGGGTGGCACGGAGCCCGGCCCGGACCGCCGGCGAGGCTACCCGGGCGGCTCGGGCAGCGGCAAGGGGCTCCAGTTGGGCCCTGATCTCCGAGATGAATGAAAGGTCGGTAACGTCCACGCGGGTGGCAAAGGTCCCGCGCCGCGGGTAAGTCTTCACCAGGCGGTCCAGCTCCAGACGCTTCAGGGCCTCGCGCACCGGCGTCCGCCCGACCCCCAAGTTCTTGGCGAGGAGTTCATCGTTGAGCAACTCTCCGGGCTTGATTTCCAGCGTAAGGAGCCAGTCCCGGATGCTTTCATAGGCGACGTCAGCCAGCGATTTCCTCGCGGCGTCGTCCGTAACCGCCAAAGCTTCAAAAGCCACGATGAGTTCCCCTCGTCTTGATTCCAGAAAAACCATTGACCTCGCCTGGAGACCAGTATACGCTGACATCCAATCTAATATATCAGTCCACAGCTTTTGAATATATCTAGAAGGAGGAGGGGCATGACCCTCATCGAAGCAGCCTCAGCAACAGCCACCCTGCCCGCGCTCAAGGAAGAGCAGGCGCAGAAGTTCGTCCTGACCCTGTCCTGCCGTGAACAGGCCGGAATCATGCAGGCAGTCACCACGTTCCTCTTCGAGCGTGGCTTCAACATCGACGAGCACCAGCAGTTCGACGACAGCCTGCGCGAAACCCTGCACCTGCGCACCGCGTTCTCCGGCACCCCCAACTACACCCCGGCCATGCTCGAAGAAGAGTTCGCCGGCATTGCCAGCCGTTTCGACATGAAGTCAAGCTTCCACGACGAGACCCCCAAGCGCGTCCTGGTCATGGTGTCCAAGTTTGGCCACTGCCTCAATGACCTCATCTTCCGCTGGCGGGGCGGCACCCTTGGCGGAGATCTTGTCGCGGTGGTGTCCAACCACGAGACCCACCGCGCCATGGCAGAGGCCGCCGGGCTGCCTTTCATCCACGTTCCGGTGACGCCAGACACCAAAGCCGACGCTGAGCGCCGCCTCCTGGAACTGGTGGACGAATACAACGCCGACCTGGTGGTCCTGGCCCGGTACATGCAGGTGCTCTCCAACGATCTCTGCCGGGCGCTGGAGGGGCGGGCCATCAATATCCACCACTCCTTCCTCCCCGGGTTCAAGGGCGCACGCCCCTACCACCAGGCCTACGACCGCGGCGTGAAGCTGGTGGGCGCCACCGCGCACTATGTCACGGCCGACCTTGACGAGGGACCGATCATCGAGCAGGAAGTCATCCGCGTGGACCACAGCTACGGCCCCGCCCAGCTGTCCACGGTGGGCCAGGACGCCGAGGCACTCGCCCTTTCCCGCGCCGTCCGCTGGCACTGCCAGCACCGCGTCCTGCTCGACCAAACCAGCACCGTGGTGTTCCGCTAGCCGGCGCCGCACCCAGCACACAGCACACAGCACACCAATGACTTTTCAGCAGGAGAACCACATGGAATCGACGCCACGCATTGTCATCATCGGAGCTGGCATTGTCGGCACGAACCTGGCCGATGAACTGGTCACCAGGGGTTGGAACAACATCACCGTCCTGGATCAGGGCCCGCTCAACATGCCGGGCGGCTCAACGTCCCACGCCCCCGGCCTGGTCTTCCAGACCAACCCCTCCAAGTCCATGGCACTGTTCGCCAAGTACACGGTGGAAAAGCTCCTCTCCCTCACCGAGGACGGCGTCAGCTGCTTCAACCAGGTGGGCGGCCTGGAAGTTGCCACCACCGAAACCCGCCTGGCCGACCTCAAGCGCAAGCTCGGGTACGCCTCTTCATGGGGCATCGAGGGCTCCATCCTCTCCGCCGCCGAATGCAAGGCGCTCTATCCCCTTATTAATGAGGACGACATCCTGGGCGGCCTCCACGTTCCCAGCGACGGCCTCGCATTGGCCGCCCGCGCCGTGCAACTGCTCATCAAACGCACCGAGGCCGCCGGCGTGAAGTACCTGGGCAACACCACAGTCACCGGCATCGAGCAGTCCGGCCGCCGCGTCACAGGCGCGGAGACGCCCGACGGCGTGATCCCGGCAGACATCGTGGTCTCCTGTGCCGGATTCTGGGGGGCAAAGGTCGGCGAGCTGATCGGCATGTCCGTGCCGCTGCTTCCGCTGGCCCACCAGTATGTCAAGACCACCCCGGTTCCCGCGCAGCAGGGCAAGAACGAACTGCCCAACGGCGCACAGCTTCCCATCCTCCGCCACCAGGACCAGGACCTCTACTACCGCGAGCACGGCGACCGCTACGGCATCGGCTCCTACGCCCACAAGCCCATGCCCGTGGACCTCGATGAACTGGGCAGCTTCAAGCCGGACGAGATCAGCGAGCACAACATGCCGTCCCGCCTCGACTTCACCCTGGAAGACTTCCTCCCGGCCTGGGAAGCCACCAAGCAGCTGCTGCCCGCCCTGCGCGAAAGCGAGATCGAGGACGGCTTCAACGGTATCTTTTCCTTCACCCCTGACGGCGGGTCGCTGGTAGGCGAGTCCAAGGAACTGGACGGCTTCTTCGTGGCCGAAGCCGTCTGGGTCACCCACTCGGCAGGCATCGCCCGCGCCATGGCCGAACTCCTGGTCGACGGCAAGTCCTCCATCGACCTGGGTGACTGCGACATCCACCGCTTCGAGGACGTCCAGCTGACCCCCGAATACGTCAGCGAAACATCGCAGCAGAACTTCGTGGAAATCTACGACGTCCTGCACCCGCTCCAGCCGAAACTGTCCCCGCGCAACCTGCGCGTGTCCCCCTTCCACGCCCGGCACAGGGAACTGGGCGGCTACTTCCTCGAAGGCGCTGGCTGGGAACGGCCCTACTGGTTCGAGGCCAACGCCGAACTGCTCAAGGAAATGCCTGCCGAATGGCAGCCGCCGGCCCGCGACTCCTGGTCCGGCATGTTCAGCTTCCCCATTGCCGCGGCCGAGGCATGGAAGACGCGCACCGCCGTCGCCATGTACGACATGACCCCGCTCAAGCGCCTTGAGGTCTCCGGACCGGGTGCCCTGAAGCTGCTGCAGGAACTGACCACCGCGGACCTGAACAAGAAGCCGGGCGCCGTCACCTATACGCTCCTGCTGGACGAACAGGGCGGCGTCCGCAGCGACATCACTGTGGCCCGCCTGGACGAGCAGACCTTCCAGCTCGGCGCCAACGGCAACATCGACACCGCCTACTTTGATCGGGCAGCCCGGCAACAGACCGAAAGCGGAAACGCCGGGGACTGGGTCCAGGTCCGCGACACCACCGGCGGCACCTGCTGCATCGGCCTCTGGGGCCCACTGGCCCGAGAGGTTGTCGGCGCGGTCAGCAGCGATGACTTCTCCAACGACGGCCTGAAATACTTCCGGTCCAAGAAAGTCGTCATCGGTGGCGTCCCCGTTACGGCCATGCGCCTGTCCTACGTCGGTGAGCTGGGCTGGGAACTGTACACCAGCGCCGACAACGGCCAGCGCCTCTGGGACGCGCTGTGGAAGGCCGGCCAGCCGTTCGGCATCATCGCCGCGGGCCGCGCCGCCTTCAGCTCGCTCCGCCTGGAAAAGGGCTACCGCTCCTGGGGCACGGACATGACCACCGAGCACGACCCCTTCGAGGCCGGACTGGGCTTCGCGGTGAAGATGGCCAAGGACAACTTCGTCGGAAAGGCGGCCCTGGAAGGCCGCGCCGAGGAAAACTCCGCGCGCCGCCTGCGCTGCCTGACGGTCGACGACGGACGCAGCCTGGTGCTGGGCAAGGAACCAGTGTTCTACAAGGACCAGGCGGTGGGTTACGTCACCAGCGCCGCCTACGGTTACACCGTCCGCAAGCCCATTGCCTACTCCTACCTGCCCGCGGAGGTTTCGGTCGGCGATTCGGTGGAAGTCGAGTACTTCGGGCGCCGGATCGTGGCCACCGTGACCCAGGATCCGCTGTACGACCCCACCATGTCCCGGCTGCGCGGCTAGCACCATGATCGCTTCAGAGACAGTCAGCGGCTACCTCACCCGGTTGGCCGCAAAGCAACCGACGCCGGGCGGCGGCGCTGCCGCGGCCCTGCACGCGGCCCAGGGCGCCGCCCTGGTGGCCATGGTGGCGCGCTACACCACCGGCGCCAAATACGAGCAGCACGCACCGCTGGTGCAGCGCATCACTCAGGTTGCCGACGACCTTGTCGCCGAGGCACTGCACCTGGCTGAAGCGGATGAACAGGCCTTCCAGGCAGTCATCGACTCCTACAAGCTCCCGTCCGGGACTGATGACCTCAAGGCCGCCCGGGCGGCCGGGATCCAGTCCGCACTCATCCAGGCGGCACAGACCCCTGCCCGGCTCATCAAGCTGTCGGGGGGCATCGTGGACCTTGCCACCGAACTGTTCGACGTCGCCAATGCCAACGTCATCAGCGACGTTGCCGCGGCCGCTGACGCCGCCCGCGCAGCTGCCACCACAGCGCGCGTCAACATCGACATCAACGTTGTGGCGGTCAAGGACCCGGAGGCACGCGCGCTGCTGGCCCAGCAGACGGACGGCATTGAAGAGAAGGTGGTCCTGGCGGCAGATGCCCTCTCGACCCGCGTGCGGGAAAGGATCCTGGGTTGAGTACCTCAATACTTTCCGGAAAGCCTTTGGCCGCGTTGTTCCAGCGGGAGGTCCAGGACCAGGTCCGGTCGCTTGAACTGGACGGCGTCCGCCCGGTCGTGGCGGTGGTCATGGCGACCGCCGATGAGTCCACGCGCTGGTACGTCCGCTCCATCGAGCGGGCAGCGGAGCGCGCCGGAGTCGGCTGCCGGATCATCGACCTGGGCCATGATGCAACGGAACCGGTGCTGGCCAGAGTCCTGCGGGACCTGAGCGCCGAACCGTCCGTGAACGGCATCATCCTGCAAACCCCGCTGCCGGCGGGGGTCCGGACCGACAACCTGGTGGGCCTCATCACCCCGGAAAAGGACATCGACGGCGCCAATCCATTGAGCCTGGGACGCCTGGCCGTCGGTCAGCCGGCCTTTGCTCCCGCCACCGCCCGCTCCGTCGTCGAAATCCTTGACCACTACCAGATTCCCCTGGCGGGCAAGGACGTGGTGGTGGTGGGCCGGTCTGCCGTCGTGGGCAAGCCGCTGTCCCTCCTGCTGCTGGCACGCGATGCCGCCGTGACGGTCTGCCATTCCAGGTCGGGCCCGCTGGAACGCTACACGAAGGATGCCGATGTCGTGGTGGTCGCCGCCGGCCGCGCCGGGCTGCTGACCGGCAGCCACGTCTCCTCCCGGACCGTAGTGGTCGACGTCGGCACGAACGTCCTTGCCGACGGCTCGCTGGTGGGTGATGTGGACGAAGCCAGCGTCACCGGGACCGCAGCGGGGCTCACCCCTGTTCCCGGCGGCGTCGGCTCCGTGACCACCGCGCTGCTGCTCCTGCACACCGTGGAGGCCGCACGCCGGCAATCGTCCTCCGCGCCGCCGCCGGCCGAAGCCGTGGAGGCCCAGGTCCTGGAGGCCGCGGGCTAGGAAAGGCACAGCGTCGGCAACGGGTGTCCCGTTTTTCGTAAAAGGTGCTTCGGTGGGCCTAAGACCTGGGGAGGTATTCCTCATCGAAGCACCGTTTTCGGAAAACGGGGCCCCGTAGCGCGAAGCAAGAAACCCTTGCATACTCTGTCTTTCACAAGTCATTCTCTTGACATTGAGTGTGAGCTAGCGCACCATCTTGTTGCATAAAGCGAACGTTGTTGATCATCACGGAACGATATTCGCCCGGACATGCTCCCGTCCCCCGGACTCCCCCGGGCTCCACCCGTGATGGCCTTGGAAACAGACGAAACGAATTCATGATGGCCGATCCGAAAGGGGCCCTGGCCCGCGCATCAGCCGCACTACGTTGTCAGCATCCATGCGGCAACGCTAATTCACTAAAGGAACTGTTTATGACTATCAAAGGTGGCAGCACCATCGATCAAAGCAGCGCGGAGCGCCGGAACCTGGGGACGAGGCCGAAGTCTGTCCGTGCGTCCAGGAAACAGCGTTCTGGTGCCTTCAGCGGTTTGCGCTGAAGCCGGAAGGGAACGAATCTCAATGATCAATCCGACCAAGACGACGACCTCCGTCGACACCTCCGTATCAAAAGAGACCAGCTCCACGTTCAAACGCCGCTTCATGGTGCGGCTCGTCGCTGTCTTCATCGGCGGGATGTTCCTCGACGGTTACATCCTCGGAATCATCGGCCCCGTCACCGGACCCATGCGGTCCGAGCTCCACCTCGACGCACTGTCTCTGGGCATGATCGCTGCAGGCCCGCTGGCTGGTATCTTCGTCGGCTCCCCGCTCGCCGGCTGGGCTACTGACAAGTTCGGACGCAAGCCCATGTTCCTCGTGGACATGGGCCTGTTCCTGGTCGCCTCAGCGGCCCAGTTCTTCGTAACCTCCGGAGACGGCGCCGTGATCCAGCTGGCGCTCATCCGATTCGTGATGGGCGTCGCGATCGGCGGCGAGTACTCAATCGGCGGCCCGCTGCTGTCAGAGTTCTCCCCTCCCAAGCTCCGCGGGCGGTTGCTCGGGCTGACCCTGATCGCCTGGTACGTCGGCTTCATGATGGCGTTCATCATTGGCACCCTCCTGCACGACGCCGGCACCCCCTGGCGCCTTGTCATCGGCACGAGCACGATACTGGCATTCGTTCTGTTCATCGCACGCATAGGCCTCCCCGAATCGCCGAGCTGGCTCATCACGAAGGGACGGCGTGAGGAAGCACTCGCGATCGCCCACAAGTACGTCGAATCGCCACAGATGCACAACAGCATCACCGAGGAGATCGATCTGAGGATGATCCAAGAGGCCCAAGCCGCGAAGGGCAGGACCAAAATCAAGAACGCCTCCTTCGGAATGTTGTTCTCGAAGGAGCACTGGCGCACCACCCTCTTCACCGCGGGTTTCTGGTTCTGCGCGGTCACTCCGTACTTTGCGATCGCGACCTTCGCCGACGACGTGCTCAGCCAATTCGGCTTCGGCGGCGGCTGGGCTGGTGGAGTCGGCCTGTCCGCACTTGCGGCCGCGGGTGTTGTCACCACCGTGCTTCTGATTGACAAGCTGGGCCGCCGGATTCTCACCGTGCCCGGACAGTGGCTCTGCGCAGGCATCCTGCTGGTCATCGGCGTCTGGGCGGACGCACCAGCGATCCTCGTGCTCGCCCTGTTCCTCGCGTTCTCCTTCTTCAATGCCGGCTACACCACGTTGACCCAGGTCTATCCGGCCGAGGTATTCCCCGCCCCCCTGCGCGGAATCGGCATGGGCTTCGCCGCGGCTTTCAGCCGCATCGGAGCCGCACTAGGCACCTTCGCCCTACCGTGGGCAATCAGCAACATCGGCTTGGGCCCAAGCATGGTCGTGGCCGCCATCGTTGCATTGCTCGGCGCAGTCCTTTCGCAATGGCTCGCGCCTGAGACGAAGGGGCGCACCCTCGCCGAGATCTCAGCAGACGTGTCCCACTGACACCGGGACCGGACGGCCTCGCGCCGCCGGATAACCGGAGCTGCCCAAAGAGGCCTTCGCCGCACCAGCGGCGGGGGCCTCTTTGCCGCCTGTGGACACACCGCTGCCCATCCCCGCAACAAAGCAGGAAACCCTTGACATACCATGTGAGCTGAGACACCCTGTTGCATATAGTGATGCGCGTTGCTCATAGCGAAGCAAATTCCATCACCCGGTCAGGCGGATTCCAGCACCAACCAGGAGAACCAAAAATCATGAGCGCATCACCCCGCGTCGTCATCATCGGAGCCGGCATCGTCGGCACCAACCTCGCCGACGAGCTGGCAAGCCGCGGTTGGAACAACATCACCGTCGTCGAGCAAGGCCCGCTGGAGCTCGCAGGCGGCTCCACGTCGCACGCACCGGGCCTCGTGTTCCAGAACAATCCGTCCAGGACCATGACGGAATTCGCCACGTACACCGTCAACAAGCTCCTCGCCCTGACCAAGGACGGCGAATCCTGCTTCAACCAGGTGGGCGGCCTGGAGCTGGCCACCACGCCGGAGCGCCTGGCCGACCTCAAGCGCAAGATGGGCGTGATGACCTCGTGGGGTGTCGAAAGCCGGATCATCGACGCCGACGAATGCGAAAAGATCTACCCGCTGTTGAACACCGGCAAGCTTTCCGGCGGCCGCGAGGTCCTGGGCGGCCTGCTCATCCCCACCGACGGGCTCGCCCTGGCGGCCCGTGCCGTGCAGCTGCTGATCGCGCGCACGAGCGAACGCGGCGTCACCTACCGCGGCTCCACCACGGTCACCGGCATCGCCCAGGAAGGCGGCAAGGTCACCGGCGTCGAAACCTCCTCCGGTGTGATCCCTGCCGACATCGTGGTGTCCTGCGCAGGGTTTTGGGGCCGTGAACTCGGCCGGATGGTGGGCCTGGAAGTGCCTCTGCTGCCGCTGGCCCACCAGTACGCCGTCACCACACCCCTTGCCGAACTCAAGAACGCCAACGAGCTTCCAACAGGCGCCAGCAAGCCCATCCTGCGCTACCAGGACCGGGACCTCTACTTCCGGGAGCACGGCGACCGCGTCGGCATCGGAAGCTACGCCCACCGCCCTATGCCCGTGGACATGTCGGCACTGCCGAAGGTCTCCGCCGGGGACATGTCCGACCACCGGATGCCCTCCCGCCTGGACTTCACCCTCGAAGACTTCGTGCCCGCATGGGAGGACAGCCAGGACCTGCTGCCGGCACTGCGCAGCACCGAAATCCAGGACGGTTTCAACGGCATCTTTTCCTTCACCCCGGACGGCGGCCCGCTCATGGGCGAGGCACCGGACCTCGAGGGCTTCTTCGTGGCCGAGGCCGTCTGGGTCACGCACTCGGCCGGCGTTGCCAAGGCCATGGCAGAGCTGATCATCGACGGCCAGCCGCAGACCGACCTGCACGGCTGCGAGCTGACCCGTTTCGAGAAGGTGCAGACCTCCGACGCGTACGTCAGCGAGACCTCACAGCAGAACTTCGTGGAGATCTACGATGTCATGCACCCGCTGCAGCCCCGCGAATCGCCGCGCGACCTGCGCGTCAGCCCGTTCAACGTCCGCCAGAAGGAACTCGGGGCTTTTTTCCTGGAGTCCGCCGCCTGGGAACGCCCGCACTGGTTCGAGGCCAACCGCGGACTCCTGGCCGAACTGCCGGAAGAATGGCAGGCGCCCGAGCGCGACGACTGGTCCGCGATGTTCCACTCCCCCATCTCCGCCGCCGAAGCATGGAAGACGCGTACCGCCGTCGGACTTTTCGACATGACGCCGCTGAAGCGCCTCTCCGTCACCGGACCCGGCGCCCAGGCACTGCTGCACCGGCTCAGCACGGGCAACATCGCCAAGAAGCCCGGTGCCGTGACGTACTGCCTGCTGCTGGCGGAGGACGGCGGCATCCGCAGCGACGTGACCGTGGCCAGGCTCGCTGAGGAGGAATTCCAGCTGGGCGTGAACAGCAACGTGGACTTCGACTACCTCCGGGTGGAGGCCCGCCGGCAGTCAGCGGCCGATTCCGCCCAGTGGGTGCATGTCACCGACATCACCGCCAGCACCTGCTGCATCGGCCTGTGGGGCCCGCTGGCCCGGGAGGTCATCGGCAAGGTGTGCCTGGACGACCTGACCAACGAGGGCCTGAAGTATTTCCGGACCAAGGAGATCTCGGTGGGCGGCATCCCTGTAACGGCGATGCGGCTCTCCTACGTAGGCGAACTCGGCTGGGAGCTCTACACCACCGCCGAATACGGGCTGAAGCTGTGGGACCTGCTGTTCGAGGCCGGCCAGGAGCAGGGCATCATCGCTGCAGGACGCGGCGCCTTCAACAGCATGCGCCTGGAGAAGGGCTACCGGCTGTGGGGAACGGACATGACGTCCGAGCACCACCCGTACCAGGCCGGCCTGGGCTTCTCCGTGGCCAAGGACAAGACCGGGTTCGTAGGCGCCGAGGCACTTGCCGGACTCAAGGATCAGCCGGCCGCCAAGACGCTGCGCTGCCTGACGGTTGACGACGGCACGTCAGTGGTGCTGGGCAAGGAACCGGTGTTCGTGGCCGGGGAAGCCGTTGGGTACGTCACCAGCGCGGCCTACGGCTACACCGTCCGCAAGCCCATCGCCTACGCCTGGCTGCCCTCCGCCGTCGAGATCGGTGACTCCGTGGAGATTGAGTACTTTGGGCGCCGCGTGGCGGCCACCGTTTCCGCCGAGCCGCTGGTGGACCCGGGCATGGATCGCCTCCGCGGCTGACCTGCCCCAACCACACCAGGTGGTTGGGCCTGCTTGAGACCGGCAGGCCCAACCACCTTTTTGTTGCCCGCGAACACCCCTGTTCCGAACCGCCTTACTGGCCCCGGCATGACAACGGCGGCACCCTGGTTGAGCGGGGTGCCGCCGTTGGACCTTGCCGTTCTTCACATACGGGAACCAGGCATCAGTTGTTGTTGAGGTAGCCGTTCGGGTCCAGGACATACTTTGTGGCGGCTCCGGCGTCGAACTCCGCGTACCCGTGCGGGGCATCGTCGAGCGAAATGGCCGTAGCGTTGACCGCCTTGGCGATCTGGATCCTGTCATGCAAAATCGCCATCATCAGCTGCCGGTTGTACTTCATCACCGGGCACTGGCCTGTGGTGAAGGACAGGGACTTGGCCCAGCCGGTACCCAGCGACAGGGAGAGGCTTCCCTTCCGGGCGGCCTCGTCCGCAGCTCCCGGGTCGCCCGTGACGTAGAGGCCGGGAATGCCCACGGAGCCGCCGGCAGTCGTGAGGTCCATCAGCGAGTTAAGCACCGTGGCCGGTGCTTCCTGGGCGCCGTGGCCGTGTCCGCGGGCCTCGAAACCGACGGCGTCGATGCCGGAGTCCACTTCCCGGACGCCGAGGATCTGCTCGATCTGGTCAGCAGGGTCGCCGTTGGCCACATTGACGGTTTCACAGCCAAAGGACCGGGCCCGTGCCAGGCGGTCCTCGTTCAGGTCGCCCACGATAACCACCGCGGCTCCCAGCAGCTGGGCGCTGGCGGCCGCGGCAAGGCCCACGGGACCGGCTCCGGCCACATACACGGTGGATCCAACACCGACACCTGCCGTCACGGCACCGTGGAAGCCGGTGGGGAGGATGTCGGAGAGCATGGTCAGGTCCATGATCTTCTCCAGTGCCTGGTCCCGGTCGGGGAAGCGCAGCAGGTTCCAGTCGGCGTATGGAACCAGGACGTACTCCGCCTGCCCACCCACCCAGCCGCCCATGTCGACATAGCCGTAGGCAGAGCCGGGACGGTCCGGGTTCACGTTCAGGCAGATCCCGGTCTTGCCCTCTTTGCAGTTCCGGCAGCGCCCGCAGGAGATGTTAAAGGGGACCGAGACGATGTCCCCGACCTTGATGAACTCGACGTCGGGCCCGGTCTCGATGACTTCGCCTGTGATCTCGTGTCCCAGGACGAGCCCGGCAGGGGCGGTCGTCCGGCCGCGGACCATGTGCTGGTCGGACCCGCAGATGTTGGTGCTCACGGTGCGCAGGATGACGCCGTGGGGGACCTTCCGGCCGACATTGGCAGGATTGACGCCGGGGCCGGCTTTCAGTTCAAACGAGGGATACGGGGTGTCGATGACCTCGACGACTCCGGGCTCCTTGTACGCAACGGCTTTGTTACCTGACATGGGCATGGCTCCTATGGTTGGCGTTCGGTTGCCACGGAAGGCCTGACGCTGGGTGCCTCAGGCCTTCCGTGTGGTCTTACTTTTCACTTGCGGTGAATCTGTGGGGGGGTGCGCACGGCTCCCGCCGTTCCACGGGCTAGGCGTCGATCACCATGTCGGTGCGCGCAGTGGAACAGCAGGGAAGGAACTTACCGGCATCAATTTCCCGTTTGCGGATTCCGCCCTGGTGGTTCATGTCGATCTCCCCGGACAGCTTGACCACCTTGCAGGAGCCGCACATGCCCTCCTTGCAGTTGGCGCCGATCCGGACACCGGCGCGCTGTGCCACCTCAAGGATGTGCTGCTCGGGGTCGATCCGCACATTGATTCCGGTGCGCATGAAGGACAGGGTAAGGCTGCCGGTTCCCACGGTGTCGAAGCGTGAGGCGTCGGGGGTCTCCGCCTTCGGGGCCGCAGCCGGGGCGCCGGCGGCGGTTTCCGGGGTGGCGGCTTCCAGCGCGAGTCCCGTGGCCTGCAGGGTTCCATCTTGGTCGTAGCCGGGCTCGTACATCCCGAACGCCGCGGGCTGGCTTTCATAGTAGTCCTCGGCGGACTCGGCAATGTCCTCGGCGATCTCCCCTGCGATGTCCGCCGCCAGGGCGAGTTCGGCCTGGTATTCAAGGAGGGTCTGCCGGTCCCCGGAGAAGAACTCCATGTAGGTGGAGGTGTCGTCGACGCCCACGCTCCCGAGCAGTTCAGTGGCGGTGTTCAGGTACCCCTCGGGTCCGCAGGCGTACACCTGGCGGCCGTTGGCGTCGGGTGCCACCTCATCGATCATGGCTGAGGTCAGCCGCCCACTGAAGCCTTCCCAGTTCTCGGGCCTGCCGCGGTCGCCCAGGGCGTAGAAGACCTTGATGCGCGAGTCCACGGAAGCGATGTAGGCCAGCTCCCGGTGGAAGGCAAAGCCGCCGGCCTCCGCGCCGTGGTACAGCACCACAACGTCGGCCGTTCCCGGCAGGGAGTGGATGGTCCGCACCATCGACATGATGGGCGTGATGCCGGCGCCGGCGGCCAGGAACAGGTACCGGGCGCGCCGGTCGGCATCGGGCAGGTGGAATGCCCCTACGGGTCCCAGCATGTCCAGGACGGTGCCGGGCCGGACATTCTGGTGTACCCAGGGTGAAACCAGTCCGCCGGCGTCGCGCTTGACGGTGACGCTGAAGGTCCACGGTTCCGTGGGCGAACTGGACAGCGAGTAGCTGCGGTCCACCGGTTCCTGGTCCTCGCCGTTTACGGGGAAGGCGATGTTCACGTACTGGCCTGGACGGAACGCCAGCGGGGCGCCGTCGCAGCGGCGGAACACGAACGTCATCATGCCGCCCGCTTCGGGAACGGTCTCGACGCATTCGGCCATGAACTCCTGCGGATGCCACGGGCCCAGCGCCTTGGCTGCGCTGGCCGGTCCTTCGATGCTGCCCATCACCCGGTTCCACGGCATTTCAAGGCCGCGGATGCGTTGTGGTTCCTGGACGGGCGTCTCAGTGAGGACTTCAATCATGCCAAGTGCTCCTGCACGCGGTGGACGTACCAGTTGATAAAGGCCTCCACCTGGTATTCGCTCTTCATGTAGGGGCCGGGTTCGTAGGCGGGGCTGGCGGCACCCTGCTGGCACAGCTCAACGAATGCCTTGTCCTGGATGTTGGTCTGCTTCCAGGTGTAGGTGAGCTTGTCGAGGTCGTAGTCGACGCCTTCCTCGGCGTCGTCGGCCACCAGCCAGGTGGTGCGGACCAGGGACTGGTGCTCGTTGATGGGGAAAACGCCGAACGTGATGACGTGGTCGCCCAGGAAGTGGAACCAGCTGTTGGGCTGCAGGTGCATGGAGCAGCGGCCCAGGCGGAAGTCCCGCAGGTCCCCGAGCAGCTTCTTGGAAAGCCTGCGGCCGTCGGCCGAGAACGATTCGCCTTCTCCGTCAAGGGATTCCCGGGAGATCCGGATGCCGGCGATGCGCGTGTCCAGTTCCTCGACCACCTCATACGGGAGGCCGTAGCGGCGGCAACGCTCCTCGAGCGAGGACTGGGCTTCCTTGTTGCGGTCCCACACCTCTTCGAGGTGGGTGGGGATCAGGCCTTCCGTCAGGCCCCAGGTGGGGAAAAGGGAGCAGGCGAGTTCCGGGTGCCCGTCACAGTGGTAGCACTCCCGGTTGTTCTCCATGACGAGCTTCCAGTTGCCCTCTTCGATGATGTTCTGCTGGTAGGCAATCTTCGTCTTGGACAGGTCGTGGGGTGCGAGGTAGGGCTCGAAGATCTTGGCGGTCTCGTCGAAGTCTGCGGGCGGAACGTCTGCGATGCAGACGAAGATGAGCCCTGCAACCTCGCGGCTGTGGGCGCGCTTGAGGGCAAAGCAGTTCTTGTCGAACTTGGCTTCGCCGGGAGCGGAGGCGTGGATCAGGTTGCCCTCGGGCGAGTAGGTCCAGGAGTGGTAGCCGCAGACCAGGTTTCCGGTGGAACCGGCAGCCTCGGTCAGGACACGCGCACCGCGGTGGCGGCAGACGTTGTGCAGGACGTTGACCTCGCCCTCGTCGGTGCGGAGCACGATCAGGGAGTAGGGGCCATAGTCGACCGTAATGTAGTCGCCCGGCTCCGGAAGCTCGGCAACGCTGCCGGCAAAGATCCAGTGCTGGCCGAAGATGGCCTCCATGTCGAGCTTGAAGATTGTCGGATCGGTGTAGAAGGGGGCGTCGAGGGAGTAGCCCGTGCGCCGCAAGGCGAACAGCCTGGTAATTTCAGCCAGCTGCTCGGCAGGCATTGTTGAGGCGAGCTTTCCGCGTGCGCTGAGGGGCGCGTTCACTGAGGTAGTCATGTGTTTCCTCCCGATAGGGCTGGGTAGTGAGCGATTTGCGGTGATTACGAAGCAGGTGGGGCACCAGGAGGTGTCCAGGACGTTCTGTTCATGAATGTGGGGAGGTCCATCAGCAACAGAAGCGACGACTCCAGAAGAAAACTGGAAGCATCTAACGCAACACCGATCACCATATGCAACAGTGTGACTCCTGCCACGCCGGGTGTCAATGAATTTCGGATATGACGAAAAGGCACCGGGTTAGTGGCGCCCCAACCCACAAACAGCGGCCACGCACCAGCATCAAAACGGCGGCACACCGGGCTACCGGTGTGCCGCCGTCGCGGGCCTGTTGTCGTGGATGTAATTGCGCGGCTAAGCCGCCGTCCCTGCCAGCTCCCCTGCAGACGCCTGGACCGCCGCCACCTCTCCCTGGTGCGGCTCGAAGCGCACGAACATGGCCTTGAAGCCGGGGGTATTGGACACGCGGGCCACGTTCTCCTTGTGCACCAGGGCGTTGGCCTCGGGGAAGTACGCGGCAGCGCAGCCCTGTGCGGTCGGGTACGCCACCAGGCGGAACTTGTCCGCCCTGCGGTCCACGCCCCTGAAGGTGCTCACGACATCCACGAGCTCCCGGTCCTGGAAGCCGGATTCAGCGAGATCGTCCGGGTGGATCAGGATCACGCGCCGGCCGTCCGAGATGCCCCGGTAGCGGTCGTCCAGGCCGTAGAACGTGGTGTTGTACTGGTCGTGGCTGCGGATGGTTTGCAGCACCAAATGCCCCGGCGGCGGGGTGAGATACTCCAGCGGGCTGACCGTGAACCGACCACGGCCGATGTCCGTGGCGAAGGAGCGCGTGTCCCGCGGTGGGTTGGGCAGCACGAAACCGTTCCTGGTCCGGACCCGGGCATTGAAGTCCTCGAAGCCCGGCAGGACTCGGGCAATGTGGTCCCTGATCACGTCGTAGTCCTCGGCCATTTCGCGCCAGTCCACGGAGTGGTCCGGACCAAAGGTGGCCTCCGCCATCCGGGCCACGATTACGGGCTCGGCGAGCAGGTGCTCGGAGACCGGAGTGAGGCGGCCCCGGGTGGAGTGGACCACGGACATGGAGTCCTCCACGGACAGGAACTGGGCGCCCTTGGGGTGCTTGTCGTCCTTGTCCGTGCGGCCCAGCGTGGGCAGGATCAACGAAGTACGGCCGTGCACAATGTGCGAGCGGTTGGGCTTGGTAGAGATGTGCACGGTCAGCCCGATCCGCTTCATCCCCGCTTCAAGGGCTTCGGTGTCCGAGCAGGCCAGCGAGAAGTTGCCGCCCATCGAGACGAACACGTCCACGTCGTCGCGCTCGAAGGCCTCCATCGACTCGACGGCGTCGTAGCCGTGGTGCCGCGGAGATGAGATACCGAACTCTGAATCGAGTGCCGTGAGGAGCCATTCCTTCGGCTTTTCCCAGATGCCCATGGTCCGGTCGCCCTGCACGTTGGAATGGCCGCGGACAGGGCAGGCGCCGGCGCCGGGCTTGCCGAAGTTGCCTTGCAGCAGCAGGACGTTCACCATCTCCTTGATCGTGTCCACCGAGTGCGGCTGCTGCGTGACGCCCAAGGCCCAGCAGAAGATGGAGGCTTTGGATGCCACCAGCATCGCAGCCACCTTTTCGATCTGTTCCCGGGACAGGCCGGTGGCCTTCTGGGTCTCGTCCCAATCCAGGGCGCGGCGGGCGTCGCGGTAGGCGTCATACCCGTCCGTCCGGGCAGCAATGAAGGAATGGTCGACGACGGTGCCCGGGTTTTGTTCCTCGGCTTCCAGCAGCAGGTGGCCCAGCGCCTGGAACAGCGCCAGGTCGCCGCCCACCTTGATCTGCAGGTACTCGTCAGCCAACGGTGTGCCGCCACCAACCACGCCCGAGATGGTCTGGGGGTCCTTGAAGTTGAACAAGCCGGCCTCGGGCAGCGGGTTCACGGCTACCACCTTGCCGCCCTTGTCCTTACATTCCTTCAGCGCGGAGAGCATGCGCGGGTGGTTGGTGCCGGGGTTCTGGCCCACCACGAAGATGAGTTCGGCGTCATGGATGTCGTCGAGGGTTACGGTGCCCTTGCCGATGCCGATGGTCGGGTTCAGCGCCGATCCGGACGACTCGTGGCACATGTTGGAGCAATCCGGCAGGTTGTTGGTGCCCAGGGACCGTGCGAACAACTGGTACAGGAACGCGGTCTCGTTCGCGGTGCGGCCGGAGGTGTAGAAGACGCTGCGGTCCGGGGACGTCGCCCGGAGGTGCTCTCCGATCAGCTCGAAGGCGTCAGCCCAGGAGATCGGCGAATAGTGGGTGCCGCCCTCCCGGATCACCATTGGTTCGGACAGCCGGCCCTGGTTCCCCAGCCAGTACTCGGTCTTCCCTGACAGCTCGGCAATGGAGTGCTTGGCCCAGAACTCCGCGCCCACGGTCCGCAGGGTGTTCTCCTCGGCCACCGCCTTGGCACCGTTCTCGCAGAACTCGGCAGCCTTGCGCTTCTTGTCCGATTCCGGCCAGGCGCAGCCCGGGCAGTCGAACCCGCCGCGCTGGTTCAGCCGGAGCAGGGACTGTGCCGTGCGGGTCACGCCGGCCTGTGCCACCGCGCGCTCCAGGGCCACCATGACGGCCTTGACGCCGGCTGCCTCAGTCTTGGGCTTGTGGACTTTGAGGTTGTCCTCATTAATGTCGACGACGGGGGCAGGCTGCTTGCCGAACTTCATTGTTCCAACTTCCTCGCCGTCACCCGGGAGCTCCCGTGCCGGCCTCTATTGTCCATTTGCCGTGGAGGCGCGCCGGGAACTCCCGGCGCGCCTCCAAGGCACTCTTCGCTGAACTCCCGCTACTGCGGAACCTTGGCCAGCGTTTCCTGCTCCGCCGCGATGGTGGTGTTGTCGCCGTGGCCGGTGCGGACCACGGTGTCGGCCGGCAGCGTCAGCAGCCGTTCGCGGATCGAGGCCAGGATGGTCGGGTAGTCGCTGTAGGACCTGCCGGTGGCGCCCGGGCCGCCGTTGAACAGCGTGTCCCCGGTAAACACCGTCCCTTCGCTTTCGAGGTAGAAGCAGGTGGACCCTGGCGAGTGGCCGGGCGTGTGGATGGCCTTCAGCGTTGCCCCGCCAACTTCGAACACGTCACCATCGGAGTGATAGCTGTCCGGCTTGGCGTCCGGATAAACCTGCTCCCACAACACCAAATCCTCGGCGTTCAGGATGATGGGGGCGCCCAGGGCGTCGGCGGCCTCCCGGGCGGCGCCGATATGGTCGTTGTGCGCGTGGGTGAGCAGGATGGCCTTGACCTTCCGGCTGCGGACCTGGTTGATGATCGCGGCAGCGTCGTGGGGCGCATCGATGATGACGCATTCCTCGTCGTTGCCCACGATCCAGACGTTGTTGTCCACGTCCCAGGTGCCGCCGTCGAGCGAGAACGTGCCCGAGGTGACCAGGTTCTCGATGGTCACGGCCATCAGATCTCCACCGGGCTGACTTCAACAACGGAACGCAGCACTTTGCCCTCGTGCATCTTGCCGAAGGCCTCCTCCACCTGGTCGATGGTGATGCGCTCGGACACGAACGCGTCCAGGTCCAGGTTGCCCTGCTTGTAGTGGGACACCAGCATGGGGAAGTCCCGGGACGGCAGGCAGTCGCCGTACCAGGAGGACTTCAGCGACCCGCCGCGGCCAAAGACGTCCAGCAGCGGCAGTTCCAGAGTCATCTCCGGGGTAGGCACGCCCACCAGGACCACGCGGCCGGCAAGGTCGCGGGCGTAGAAGGCCTGCTTGTATGTTTCGGGACGGCCGACGGCGTCGATCACCACGTCGGCCCCGTTGCCTCCGGTGAGGGTCCGGATGGCTTCCACCGCGTCCTCCTGCCTGGAGTTCACGCCGTGGGTGGCGCCGAGGGACTTGGCCATCTCAATCTTGTTGTCGTCGATGTCAACGGCGATGATCGTCGTCGCGCCCGCCAACCTCGCCCCGGCGATCGCGGCGATGCCCACACCGCCGCAGCCGATCACTGCCACGGACTCGCCGCGCTTGACCTCGCCGGTGTTGATCGCGGCACCGATGCCGGCCATGATGCCGCAGCCCAGCAGGCCCACCGCGGCTGCGTCCACGTCTGGATCAACCTTGGTGCACTGCCCGGCAGCGACAAGCGTCTTCTCCGCGAAGGCCCCGATGCCCAGGGCGGGAGAAAGGACCGTGCCGTCCTCGAGGGTCATCTTCTGCGTGGCGTTGTGGGTGTTGAAGCAGTACTGCGGCTGGCCCTTTGCGCAGGCGCGGCACTCGCCGCAGACGGCGCGCCAGTTAAGGATGACCCGGTCCCCCGGCGCCACAGACGTCACGTCGGGGCCCACAGCGCTGACCACACCGGTGGCCTCGTGGCCCAGCAGGTACGGGAAGTCATCACCGATGCCGCCCTGCTTGTAGTGCAGGTCCGTGTGGCAGACGCCGCAGGTGAGGATGTCCACCAGGGCCTCTCCCGGGCCCGGATCCGGTACCAGGATGGTCTCCAGCGACACCGGGGCGTTCTTCTCCCGGACAATGACGGCTTGTACTTTGTGGACCATGGTTCTTGTGTTCCTTTCCTGGATCCGGCCGGATCCGGTGAGTCGGCACCAAGTGCCAATCTAGCTGACCTGCCAGGTCCGGGGGCCACGTCACGCGGTTACTCTCAACGCCCGCAATTGCGCAATGCACAACACGCCGCACATAGCGCTTACAGGAGAATATGACAGTGGCCACACCCTGTGTCAATAGATATATCAGTTGCTGCGTCCGCGGCTATCATGCTCCCGTGGGGTCCACGGCCGTTTTCCGGTGCCTGGAGGGCCCTTCTTCCCGTTACACGCACGGTTTAGTGCGGCAGTAGGCTGGATGGCATGGCTTTTGAAGAGACCCCTGCCGAGCGGCGCGAAGTAACCGTCCGCCGGGCACCCAAGTACGTTCCCTTCCTGATCCTGGGTGCCATGGTGGGAATTGTCGCTGCCGCAGTGGTTGCTTATGCAGTTCCGGGTGACGCCACGTTCGACCCCGGGTCCGTGTTCGGGTTCTTCCTGATCATGTTCGCCGCCATCGGCGCCATCCTTGGCGCCGCGCTGGCGCTCGTCCTGGACCGCCTCAGCGTGCGGCGGCAGCAGCGGGCCGTCGTGGAAGCGGTCCCGGATTCGGAACCGGATACCGATCCCCAGGGTTAGCAGGTCACAAACTGAAGCGGGCCAAAGGCATACCCCATATCGTGCGATAATCGATCAGTGGCACGCGGCGATGGAAAACTTTCCCATGATCTTCTCCCCGGCGAAAAAGGCCCCCAGGACGCTTGCGGCGTCTTCGGCGTCTGGGCACCCGGTGAAGAAGTAGCAAAACTTACCTATTACGGGCTGTATGCACTACAGCACCGCGGTCAGGAGTCGGCTGGCATAGCCACCAGCGACGGCAAGCGGATCAACGTCTACAAGGACATGGGCCTCGTGTCCCAGGTCTTCGACGAGACCACCCTGAACACCCTGACCGGGCACTTGGCCGTTGGCCACTGCCGCTACTCCACTACCGGCGCCAGCCACTGGGCCAACGCGCAGCCCACCCTCGGAGCCACGTCAACCGGCACGGTTGCCCTGGCGCACAACGGCAACCTGACCAACACCGCCGAGCTCAACGCCATGATCACTGAACGCAACGGCGGGCAGCTCACCGGCGAAATGAAGCAGGGCAACACCTCGGACACCGCACTGGTCACCGCCCTGTTGGAGGGCGAGCCGGGCAAGAGCCTGGAAGACACCGCCACCGAACTCCTGCCCAAAATCAAGGGCGGCTTCTGCTTTGTCTTCATGGACGAGGGAACCCTTTACGCGGCACGGGACACCTTCGGCATCCGCCCGCTGGTCCTGGGCCGGCTGGAGCGCGGCTGGGTGGTCGCCTCCGAACAGTCCGCCCTGGCTACCGTGGGCGCCAGCTTCATCCGTGAGATCGAGCCGGGCGAGTTCATCGCCATCGATGAGGATGGCGTGCGGTCCAAAAGGTTTGCAGAGCCGACGCCGGCCGGTTGCGTTTTTGAATACGTGTACCTGGCCCGCCCGGACGCCGCGATCGCCGGCCGTTCCGTCTACGAGTCCCGCGTGGAGATGGGCCGCCAGCTGGCCCGCGAAAACACCCACGAGGCGGACATCGTCATCCCCGTCCCGGAGTCAGGCACTCCGGCCGCCGTGGGTTATGCCGAGGAATCCGGCATTCCTTTTGCGCACGGCTTCGTCAAGAACTCCTACGTGGGCCGAACCTTCATCCAGCCCTCCCAGACCCTCCGCCAGCTGGGCATCCGGCTTAAGCTCAACGCCCTTGAGTCCGTAATCCGCGGCAAGCGCGTTGTGGTGGTGGATGATTCAATCGTCCGCGGCAACACGCAGCGGGCCATCGTGCGGATGCTCCGTGAGGCCGGCGCCGCCACCGTCCACGTCAAGATTTCCTCCCCGCCGGTGCAGTGGCCCTGCTTCTACGGCATCGACTTTGCCTCCCGCGCGGAACTCATCGCCAACGGTGCAACCATCGAAGAGATCTCCCAGGCCATCGGCGCAGACTCGCTTGCCTACATCTCAGAGGACGGCATGATCGGGGCCACCCGGCAGCCGCGCGAACGGCTCTGCACCGCCTGCTTCACGGGCAAGTACCCCATCAAGCTCCCGGACGCGGACAAGCTGGGCAAGAACCTGCTTGAGCGCACCGACCTGGGCGGCCTGAAGCCTTCCCCGTCAGCGCTTCCCGGCGAAACGGCCGCCCTTGCCGTTGACGCCACCGAGGACCCGGCAGAGAAAGCCGGCGCCACCGGCTGCGATCCCGGACCCGACTCCGAATTCGAAAACCTGCTGACCGAAGCCGACCTCGTGCCCGACGTACACGCCGCCACCAGCGCCGACAAGAAGGACTCCGTATGACTTCCGCCAACACCGCCGCAGAGAACTCCGGCATCACCTACGCCTCTGCAGGCGTGGACGTTGAAGCCGGGGACCGCGCCGTCGAGCTCATGAAGGATGCCGTGAAGGCAACCCACAACTCTTCGGTGATCGGCGGGGTGGGCGGCTTCGCCGGCCTCTACGATGTCTCCAGGCTGCTGACCTACAAGAAGCCGCTGCTCGCCACCTCCACGGACGGTGTGGGCACCAAGGTTGCCATCGCCCAGGCCATGGACATCCACGACACCATCGGTTTCGACCTGGTGGGCATGGTGGTGGACGACATCGTGGTGGTGGGCGCCGAGCCGCTGTACATGACCGACTACATCGCCTGCGGCAAGGTGGTCCCCGAGCGCATTGCCGGCATCGTCCGTGGCATCGCGGCCGCCTGCTCCGTGGCCGGCACCGCCCTGGTGGGCGGCGAGACCGCAGAGCACCCCGGCCTGCTGGGCGAGCACGAATACGACGTCGCCGGCGCAGCCACGGGTGTCGTGGAAGCCGACGCGCTGCTGGGCCCGGACCGCGTCCGCGCCGGGGACGTGGTGATCGGCATGGCCTCCTCCGGGCTGCATTCCAACGGCTACTCCCTGGTCCGCCGTGTCATCAACCACGCTGGCTGGGCCCTGGACCGCCAGGTCTCCGAACTTGGCCGCACCCTGGGCGAGGAACTCCTGGAACCCACCCGCGTCTACGCGGCCGACTGCCTGGACCTCGCCCGCGCCTTCCCGGTCAGCGCCGGTGCGGCCGTCCATGGCTTCAGCCACGTCACCGGTGGCGGCCTTGCTGCCAACCTGGCCCGCGTCCTGCCGCAGGGCCTGGTGGCCATGGTGGACCGCGCCACCTGGGAACTGCCCGCCATCTTCAAGCTGGTGTCAGAGCTGGGCAACGTACCACTGGCAGACCTGGAGCGCACGCTTAACCTCGGCGTGGGCATGGTTGCCATTGTGTCCCCCCAAGCCGCCGATGCCGCCGTCGCGCGCCTGAACGATCGCGGCCTGCCGTCCTGGATCATGGGCACGGTCACCGAGGATTCAGACTCCATCCTTAAATCCGGACCGGACTATGTCCAGGGCGCCAAGGGCGTGGACGGCGGCGCTGTCCGCCTGGTTAACGCCTACGCCTAAAGCCTGAACTGACATACAGCGAGTCCCCGCCTGCTGGTGGGGACTCGCTGTATTTAAGGGACCTGTGCCTCAGTGACCTGGATGAGGTTCAGCACGCCGCCGTGTGGGTCCTTGATGGTGGCCAGTGATCCGTCGGCGGGATGCTCGTCCGGCTCGACGAGGACGTGGCCTCCTGCCGCCGGGGCGGCAGCTGCCGCCCCGGCAACATCCGCCACGCCATAGTAGATCTGCCAGTCCGCCTCGTCGCCTTCATCGGCAGGAACGACGCCGGCCACCTCGTTGCCGTCGATGAGCAGCGTGCTGTAGCTGCCGCCGTCGTCCTGGGGATACTCGGTGACCTCATGCCCGAATAGCTGCTGGAAGAAGCCGACGGCGGCCTGGGGCTGGGGCGTAAAGAGTTCCGCCCAGGCCAGTGCCCCCGGTTCGTTGAACAGGTGGCTGCCGTAGTGGCTTCCCGGCTGCCAGATGCCTGTGGTTCCGCCGCCGGGTGGGGCAAGGAAGCCCAGTACACCGGCATCGCCCACCTTCTCCGGCCCGAACTGGGCGGTACCCCCTGCGTGGCCCGCTTCCTCAAGCAGGTCCGCGGCGTCTCCGGCAGCGAGATACACGTTCCACTTGGCAGCGGTCCCGGCCTGCAGCTGTAAGGGGCTTTGCGGTGCAATGGTTGCCACCAACTGCCCGCGGACAAAGGCCTGCGCGTAGCTGCGGCCGTCGGGGGTGGGAAAGTCCTGGTACGTCCAGCCGAAGATCCGGTTGTAGAAGTCCTTGGCGGCCGCAACATCGGGGGTCTGCAGATCCGCCCAGCAAGGCTCGCCGGGGGCATACATGGTCCGAACACTCATTCGGTCAGGTTACCAACCCGTGCCTCGAAGAAACACGAAAGCCCGTCGCCGCACCGGTAATCCGGCACGGCAACGGGCTCCGTGATGTAAGCGGTCCCCCGAAAACGGGTTACAAAGAGGAGATCACAGCAGCCGGGCCAGGGGCCACGGCAGGCTTGCGACAACTACCCGATGCGACGGTTGTCAACCTCGTCGTCATCGTCATCCAAATCATCCGCGTACTTGTCCACATAAGCCGAATAGTCCGGTTCAACCGGCTCATTCGAGTAACGGCTCGTCGAACGACTGCCCGGACCCGTCAGCTCACGCTGGAGTGCCGAGTAGTCAGTGTTCGGGGAATAGTACTTAATATCCCGAGCCTGCTTGGTAGCTTTTGCCTTTTGACGGCCGCGCCCCATGGCGTGACCCCCTTTTGTACTTGGACCGGAGGTGGTCACCTTGGCGATCGGTGAGGCCCCGGAATGTTTGGTCAATTTGTCGTACACCTAGATTACATGCTTTCGGCGGGCCCCGCTTGCCGCCGAGTGGCCCTGGCGGCCGCCTGCGGTACCATGACTCACCTCCACCCGCGGGATTCCGGGATTTTTCTTCGGTAGAGTCACTTAGGAACTGCCGATTTTGTGTGGCCTTTGGCGAGCCGCGGAACCAAACCCAGGAGGATGCGCACCCGTGAACCACCCGGAGATCCCGCCGAAACCAGCCTTGCCACCGCGGACCGGAAGCCTGCCACTGGTCCACGGCAAGGACGGTGGTTCAGCTCCCGCGCCGGCGTCCCTCACCTGGTCCCAGCCGCGCCAGGGCCCCGAACCGGAACACCATGCCAACAGGAGGCCGGCGTTCTGGAAGGCGTTTCTCGTCGTCGTCATCCTTGCCGTTACCGGCTCCCTGGTGTGGCTTGCCATGTGGCTGAACTCGGGCCCCGGCAGCGAAACGGCGAAGAGCAATGCGCCGGGCGTGCTGCAGACCGCCGTCACCCCGCCGGCCACTCCCCAGCCCCTGCCGCGGGAAGGGGTTGCACCCTCGGCTTATGCGGTAGGTGACTGCTTCAAGGACTTCGATCCCCAGGCCCTGGCCTCAACTGTGGTGCCGTGCGACTCGGGCCATTCAGCGCAGCTTGTAGCCACCCTCCACTACCCGGACAGCGCAGCTTATCCGGGAGCGGACCCGCTCAAGGCGAAGGCGCTGGAGGTCTGCCAGGCAGCGAAACTCAGCCCGGCGGCAAAGCAGTTCCAGCTCAACTACCAGCGCAGCTTCCCCAGCAACACCAGCTGGGAATCCGGCGACCGCAGGGTGGATTGCTATGTCACGGCCGATGGCGGCAACGTGATCAACGCCAGCGTGCTGCCCTGACGGTCAGCCCGCCAAGGCAGCACGCCACGCCACCGTCCGGACCGGCCCGTTAGTCCTTCCGCCGTACTGAGAGGCCGGAGCTCGGGGCACCGGTCAGCGTGTCGACGTTGCCCCCGGTGAGTTCGCCAAGGTCTGCGGCGGTGTCAACCACCACGGTGTCGCCGTCGCTGATCTCGCCGGCGAGAATGGCCTTGGCCAGACGGTCGCCGATCTCACGCTGCACCAGGCGGCGAAGCGGCCTGGCGCCGTAGGCGGGGTCGTAACCGGACAGGGCCAGCCAGGCCCTGGCACCGTCGGTGACTTCGAGGGTGAGGCGCCGCTCGCGCAGCCGGCGCCCCAGCTCATCCACGTGCAACTCCACGATGTGCGCCAGCTCGTCCACTGTGAGGGCGTCGAACAGCACCACTTCGTCGAGCCGGTTGAGGAACTCCGGCTTGAAGGACGCATTCACGGTGGCCATGACAGCATTGCGCTTTGCCGTGGCGTCCAGGGACTGGTCCACCAGGAACTGGCTGCCCAGGTTGGATGTCAGTACCAGGATCACGTTGCGGAAGTCCACGGTGCGGCCCTGCCCGTCGGTGAGGCGGCCGTCGTCGAGTACCTGCAGGAGGATGTCGAATACCTCGGGGTGCGCCTTCTCCACCTCGTCCAGCAGCACCACCGAGTAGGGGCGACGGCGCACGGCCTCGGTCAGCTGTCCGCCTTCCTCGTAGCCCACGTATCCCGGAGGCGCACCGACCAGGCGCGCGACGCTGTGCTTCTCGCCGTACTCGGACATGTCGATGCGCACCATGGCGCGTTCGTCATCGAACAGGAAATCCGCCAGCGCCTTGGCCAGCTCGGTCTTGCCCACGCCGGTGGGGCCCAGGAACAGGAAGGAGCCTGTGGGCCGGTTGGGGTCGCTGATGCCGGCCCGCGCACGGCGGACAGCGTCGGACACTGCGGTCACGGCCTTGGACTGGCCGATCAGGCGCTTGCCCAGTTCCTCCTCCATGTGCAGCAGCTTCTGGCTTTCGCCCTGCAGCATGCGTCCGGCGGGGATGCCGGTCCAGGCCGAAATGACCTCCGCGATGTCGTCGGCGGTCACTTCCTCTGCCACCATCTGGTCGGGCTTATCGGTGACGGCTGCTTCGGCCGCGGCGGCGGCGCTCATCTCACGTTCCAGCGCCGGGATTTCCCCGTAAAGGATCCGGGAGGCAGTCTCCAGGTCGCCCTCGCGCTGTGCCTTGTCCGCCGCGGAGCGCAGTTCATCCAGCTTGGCCTTGAGGTCACCCACCCTGTTGAGGCCGGCCTTCTCGGCTTCCCACCGGGCATTCAGGGCGGAGAGCTCCTCTTCCTTGTCAGCCTTGTCGGCGCGGAGGGCAGCCAGCCGCTCCACGGAGGCCGGGTCTGATTCACCGCTCAGGGCCAGTTCCTCCATGGTGAGCCGGTCCACCTGGCGCCGGAGCTGGTCGATTTCCTCCGGCGCGGAGTCGATTTCCATGCGGAGGCGCGACGCTGCCTCGTCAACAAGGTCGATGGCCTTGTCCGGCAGCTGACGGCCCGAAATGTAGCGGTTGGACAGCGTGGCGGCCGCCACCAGGGCGGAGTCAGCGATGGATACCTTGTGGTGCGCCTCGTAGCGCTCCTTGAGTCCGCGGAGGATGCCGATGGTGTCCTCCACGCTGGGCTCGCCCACGTACACCTGCTGGAAGCGGCGCTCCAGGGCCGCGTCCTTCTCGATGTTTTCGCGGTACTCGTCCAGGGTGGTGGCCCCGATCAGCCGCAGCTCACCGCGGGCGAGCATGGGCTTGAGCATGTTGCCGGCGTCCATGGAGGAATCGCCAGTGGCGCCGGCACCCACCACGGTGTGGATCTCGTCGATGAAGGTGACGATCTGGCCCTCAGAGCCCTTAATCTCCTCGAGGACCGCCTTCAGCCGCTCCTCGAACTCGCCGCGGTACTTGGCACCGGCAACCATGGAGCCAAGGTCCAGGGAGATAAGCGTCTTGCCGCGCAGGCTTTCCGGGACGTCACCCGCCACCATCCGCTGGGCCAGCCCTTCGACGACGGCGGTCTTGCCCACGCCGGGCTCGCCGATCAGCACCGGATTATTCTTGGTGCGCCGGGACAGCACCTGCACTACGCGGCGGATTTCGGAGTCGCGCCCAATCACGGGGTCCAGCTTGCCGGAACGGGCCATGGCAGTGAGGTCCGTGCCGTACTTCTCCAGGGCCTGGAACGTGTTCTCCGGGTCGGGGCTGTCCACCTTGCGGTCGCCGCGGACCCCCGGCAGGGCAGCGAGCAGCGCTTCGCGGGAGGCACCGGCATCGCGCAGCAGCCGTGCAGCGGCATCGTTGCCGGCGGAGAGGCCAACCAGGAGCACCTCGGTGGATACGAAGGAATCACCCAGCCGGTCTGCTTCCTCCTTGGCCTGCTGGATGGCTTGCAGGGCGGGCCGGCTCAGCTGCGCCTGCTGGCTGGAACCCCCGGATGTGGCGGGCAGGGCCTTGATGGCGCTGCTGGCCTGGACGCTGACGGTGTCCGGGTCCGTGCCGGTGGCGCGGAGGAGCGCAACGGCCACGCCCTCCCGCTGGTCCATCAGCGCCTTGAGGAGGTGGGCCGGTTCCACCTGCGGGTTGCCGGCCGTCGAGGCGTTCATTGCTGCCGCGGAAAGAGCCTCCTGGCTCTTGGTGGTGAATTTGACGTCCAAAGAGAGCTCCTTTCGGGGGCTTGTTAACTAAGTTGAGTGTACTACGCTCAACTTTGCACCGCGAGGTTCTTTAGCCATGTTTGCCCACGGCGAAATGGCTGTCCAGAGCCGGAGGTCCCGCCGGCCGCCCCGCCGCGCACCGACCGGTCCTGGCACTAGGTCCCGTACACGGAGACTGCGGCGGCCTTGACCACGAAGTGCACCGTCATGCCCGGAACAAGGGCCAGGTCCGCGGAGGCAGCCGGCGTGATGTCGGCGGCCAGGCCGCCGGCCCGCACGCGGATCTGGTCGCCGTGCGGCTCGAGGTCGGTAATGGTGACGGCGAACGAATTCCGCGGGCTTCCGTGTGCGTCGTCAAGGAACACGGAAACGGCCGACGGCGGGAACACGGCCACGCCCGGACCGCCTTGCGTGGTCAGCCGGCCGGGTTCCCCGGAACCGCCCGGTTCCTCGTCGTGCCCCGCAATCTTCAGGCCCTGGCTGGTGCGTACCCCGGTACCGTCCAGGGCACCCGGGATGAAGTTCAGCCCGGCGAGTCCGGCAGCAAAAGAGCTGCGGGGGCGTTCCAGCACGGCCCGCGTGGGCCCTTCTTCCGCAATTTTCCCGTTTTCCAGGATGACCACTCGGTCCGCGAGCATCAGCGCGTCCAGGACGTCGTGCGTGACGATGATGGCCTGCCGTCCCGCGAGGACCCGCTTGAAGAGGCGGCGCAGCAGCGGGGCGGAGTGGATGTCCAGGGCGGCCAGTGGCTCGTCAAGCAGCAGGAGCGCGGGATCGGCAGCGAGCGCCCGGGCAACGGCCACACGCTGGGCCTGGCCGCCGGAGAGTTCGGCGGGACGGCGGCCGGCGAGGTGTTCCGCGTCCACGCCTGCCAGCCAGCGCAGGGCCTGCTCCTTCGCATCCCGCTTGGGGACGCCGGCGCTGCGGGGCCCGAAGGAGACGTTGTCCACCGCGCTCAGGTGGGGGAAAAGCAGGGGTTCCTGGGCGAGCAGGGCGGTGCCGCGGTGATGGGGAGGCGTCCAGGCGCGCTTGCCGCCGTCGAGGTCGAAGAGCGTCCTGCCGTTGAGTTCCGCCCGGCCACTGTCCGGCCGCAGCAGGCCCGCGATGCTGGCCAGCAGGGTGGATTTGCCGGCGCCGTTGGGTCCCATGACGGCCACGGTTTCGCCCGGCCGGACCGTCAGGGCCACGTCGAAGCCCCGCCCGGCCACGGCTGCCTGGAAGGACAGCGTCACCGGACATCACCTCCGGCCGGGGCGGGCGCCGTCGTCCGCTTTACCGTTCCCTGGCGGCCCGCTGCCGGCTGCCGGTACGCGAGGGCCACCACGGCGACGGCGACGGCCACCAGCACCAGGGAAAGGGCGACGGCGGCGTCCGGGTCCGTTTCGCGCTGCAGGTAGATCTCCAGCGGCAGGGTCCGGGTCACCCCCTGGAGGCTCCCCGCGAAGGTCAGTGTGGCACCGAACTCGCCCAGGCTCCGTGCGAAGGAGAGGACGGCACCGGACGCCAGCCCGGGCAGGACGAGCGGCAGTGTGACGCGCCGGAATACGGTGCCCGGCCGGGCGCCCAGCGTCGCGGCCACGGCCTCATACCGGGAGCCGGAGGTCCGCAGGGCGCCTTCCAGGCTCACCACCAGGAAGGGCAGCGCCACGAACGTCTGGGCCAGGACCACCGCCGTGGTGGAGAAGGCGATGCGCAACCCGAGAACCTCCAGGGTCTGCCCCAGCAGCCCCTGGCGGCCGAACGTGTAGAGCAGGGCGATCCCGCCCACCACCGGCGGAAGCACCAGTGGCAGGAGCACCAGCGAGCGCAGCAGTCCCTGCAGCCGGAAGGAATCCCGGGCCAGGACCAGGGCCAGCGGGACGCCCAGCACAATGCACAGCAAAGTGCTCGCCGCAGAGGTCCGCAGGCTCAGTCCCAGCGCCGTCAAGGACGGCTCAGATGCCACCAGCGGAATGAACTGCGCCCAGTCAACGCGCAGAACCATGGCCAGCAGCGGGAGCACCACGACGACGGCGGCCAGGACTGCCAGCGCACGGACCCAGGCGGGGATGCCGGAGTATGCCGTGGCTGGGGTTCGCCGCCGCGCCTGGGGCGGCGTCTGTTGACGCTGTATCACTTGCTGCCTGAACCGGCGTTGGCCGGACCGAATCCGGCCGCGGCAAGGACCCTTTGGCCCTCCGGACCCGTGACCAGGTCCACGAACGCCTGGGCGGTGGGCTTGTTGCGGCCACCGGCGACGCCCACAACCGGGTAGGTGTTGACCGCACTGCCCGACTCCGGGAACTGGATGCCTGCCACCCTGGTTCCCGCTGCCTTGATGTCCGTGCCGTAGACCAGTCCGGCATCTGCCTCACCGGAAGCAACCTTGCCCAGAACGTCCGTGACCGCGTTTTCCTCGCTGACCGGGTTCAGCGTGAGCCCCGCCGCCGCCGCCACCTTGGCCGCGGCAGCCCCGCAGGGGACCTGGCTGGCACAGGTCACCAGCTTGATGCCCGGCCGGGCCAGGTCCTTCAGGGATGCAACTCCGGCGGGGTTGCCGGGTGGCACGGCGATGGCCAGGGTGTTGGTGGCGAAGTCTTCCGGGGTGCCGTCGGCGAGTCCTGCGTCTTGCACCTTTTTCATGTTCGCCGTGTCCGCGGAGGCGAAGACGTCGGCCGGCGCGCCCTGGCTGATCTGGCTGGCCAGGTCCGAGGACCCCGCGAAGCTCAGGGTGACCGTAGTGCCCGGATATTGCGCTTCGAAAGTGCGGGCGAGTTCGGTAAAGGCCTGTTTGAGCGAGGCAGCCGCGAAGACGGTGATGGCACCGGCTGGCTTGGTGCCGTTGCCGTTACCGTTGCCGTTGCCGTTGCCGTTGCCCGCAGCAGGCGTTGCGCCCACTCCAGCACACCCGGAGAGGACGGCCAGCAGCAGGACCATCAGCGGGAGGACAGCCAGCGACAGGCCACCCGGAGGATGCCGGGAAGTCGCAGTGTGGACGGATGGGCTGCTGCGCGACTGGATCATGCCGTGGCCCGGCCCTTCGGGGACTCGATGATGACCGTGGTTGCCTTGACCACGGCGGTGGCCACCGCGCCAGGTTCCAGCCCCAGCTCACGCACGGCTTCGCTGCTCATCAGCGAGACCACCCGGAAGGGCCCGCACTGCAGTTCCACCTGCGCCATGACCTTGTCCGTGATGACTTTGGTAACCAGCCCCACGAACCGGTTCCGCGCCGAACTGTTGCCGCTCTTGGGGTCATCGGGGAGCTGGGCGAGCTTCTGCGCATGCGTTGCCAGCTCCAGCCCATCCACGGCGCGGCGGCCGGAAGGGTCCCGGCGCGGGGTGAGGATTCCTTGGTCCGTCCACCGGCGGACGGTATCGTCGCTCACCCCCAGGAAACGGGCGGCTTCAGAAACGCGGATAAGTGCCATGCGGTGATTCTAGTCCGCAGGTGCGGCAGCAGGAACCATATGGGAACGCAGAGGAAGAGCTGCGCTGGCCCGTAGAGGGTGGGCCTCCCGGAGGAACCGCAGCACTAGACTCCTTCCATGGCCATCTACATCGACCCTCCGCTGTGGCCTGCACACGGAACGCACTTTTCGCATCTGGTCTCGGACACCTCACTGGACGAGCTGCACTCCTTCGCTGCTGCCGCGGGGATCCCGGAGCGGGCGTTCGACGGCGACCACTACGATGTGCCGGAACGCCGCTTTGATGACCTGGTGGCAGCGGGCGCGGTCCCGGTGGAGGGCAGGGTGCTGGTCCGCAGGCTTATTGCCAGCGGGCTGCGGATCCCGGCACGCCGGCGGAACAAGGCGCTGAAGGTTCCGCTGCTGAACCGCTGGGAGGACATCATGCCCGGCCACGATGCACTGTTCCTGGATCTGCTGGACCGGTGGAGCGAACCGCACCGCCACTACCACGGCTGTACCCACCTGCTCTCCGTGCTGGAGGCGCTGGACCTGCTGACCGAGCCTGCAGAGCCGCCGCGCACGGTGCTGCTGGCGGCCTGGTTCCATGACGCCGTGTACCGCGGCACGGCGGGCCAGGATGAGGAGGAGTCGGCCAGGCTTGCGGAGAAAAGGCTTGCCGACGCCGGCCTTCCGGAGGCAGAGGTGGCGGAGGTGGTCCGGCTGGTCCTGCTGACCGCGGACCACCGGCCGGAGCCGGGTGACGGCGACGGCGCTCTCCTCTGCGACGCGGACCTTTCCATCCTGGGCGGCGAACCGGAGGAGTACGCCCGCTACGTCGCTGCCGTGCGGAAAGACTACGAGCACATCGGCGACGCCGACTTCGCAGCCGGCCGGGCCGCCGTCGTCCGCCAACTGCTGGAGTTGGACCCGCTCTTCCATCACCCGCGCGCCAAAGACCTGTGGCAGGACGCCGCCCACCGGAACCTGAAAGGCGAATTGAAGTGAACGCGACTGGCACCAGCCCACGGCACACGTACTCCGCCAATGCGGCGCACCGGCAGCTTCCGTTCACCGTGCGGCTGGAGTGGGGACTGGAGGGGGCCAGGTCGGTGGCATCCGGCGCCGACATCGCGGTGGTGGTGGACGTCCTTTCCTTCAGCACGTGCGTCAGCGTGGCGCTGGACCGGGGCGCGGAAGTCTTCCCGTACCGCTGGCGGGACACCACCGCGGAGGACTTCGCCGCCCGCCACCATGCCCAGCTGGCCGGCCCGCGCAACGGCGGCGGCCTGAGCCTGTCCCCGGCCAGCCTGCGCGGAGCCGGTTCGCTGGAACGCGTGGTCCTGCCCTCCCCCAATGGTTCTGAACTCTGCCTTGCGCTGGCGAAGGAAATGCCGCTGGTCGCCGCAGTATGCCTCCGGAACGCGGCGGCAACGGCGGAGTGGGTGGCCGCCAACCTTCCTGCCGAAGCCGTAGTGGCGGTGGTGGCCGCGGGTGAACGCTGGCCGGATGGCACACTCCGCCCTGCCGTGGAGGACCAGATTGGAGCCGGAGCTTTCATCGCGGGGCTGGCGGCCGCTGGGAAGGGCGGTTATGAAGCCGGGGACGGCAGGCACGGCTACGCTCCGGAGGCAGCGGCGGCCATGGCTGTGTTCGAGTCCGCCGAACCGCGCCTGCGCGAGATGCTGCTGCACTGTTCCAGCGGCCGGGAGCTCTCCGGGGCCGGCTACGCAGAGGACGTGGACATTGCCGCTGAACTGGACGACAGCGATTCGGCAGCCATCCTGCGGGACGGGGCGTTCCGCCCGCTTTGACGGGAGAACCCTGCGCGGCAGTAGGTGGCAGGACTGCCTAGCCGATATGAGGTGGGGGGCGCGGGGCTTTGGCCGCGTCCGGGATCGGTCCATTATCGCCGGGCGGTCCCGCAGCGCCGGCTTTGGTGTAGTCCGTGGCTGTTTGGATTGCGGGCGGCGCGGCGGGATCTGATCCCGGCGGTGATATCCCTGTATCCGGATGGGGCCAGGCAAGGCAAGAGGCCGGGGCCTTCTGTTTCACAGGGTCCGTGGGTTGCCATCGGGCGGCTCCCCTGGCCCTGGA
>NZ_JAGGPQ010000011.1:0-283779 GCF_018613675.1 Arthrobacter sp. ISL-85
CATCGACGATGCATCTGGCAAGCCGGAGCCGTCCCTTGGGCGTCAGGAGCGCGTTAGCATGGGACATTGAAGACCTCCTTGTGGTTCGGACTCTAGACAAGCCCCACTCCACTTGGAGGTCTTCTGTTTGTCACCTAACCACGCCGCATGTTCCTAACGTCCGTGGTCAATACACCTAGCCATCCCCAATGGCTGCAGCGGCCCCCGCCTCCCGGCTTCCGCTTCAAACAGAACTGCTCAGCGCGGTTGCAGCCCCAGCTTCATCCCGGCCAGGCCGCGCGGTTTGGCGGCAAGCTGCCCGGCGATGCCCGCCAGCGCGGCAGCCGCGGCGGCCCCGGGCCGGCCGAGGACTATCGGAACCCCCGCATCCCCGCCTTCGCGCAGTTGGATGTCCAAGGGAATCTGGCCCAGCAAAGGAACGTCCGCGCCCACCGTTGCACTGAGCCGTTCCGTGAGCACCGCCCCGCCGCCGCTTCCGAAGAGCGCCATCCGGCCTCCGCCGGGCATGTCCAAGTAGGACATATTCTCAATGACCCCGGCAATCTTCTGCCCCGTCTGGGTGGCAATCGCGCCCGCGCGTTCGGCGACGTCCGCGGCCGCTGCCTGCGGCGTGGTGACCACCAGGATTTCCGCCTTGGGCAGCAGCTGGGCAACGGAGATGGCGATGTCGCCCGTGCCCGGCGGGAGGTCCAGGAACAGGACATCGAGGTCGCCGAAGTAGACGTCCGTGAGGAACTGTTCCAGCGCCCTGTGCAGCATGGGTCCGCGCCATGCCACCGGCTGGTTGCCCGTCACGAACATGCCGATGGATATGACCTTCACGCCGTAGGCAACCGGCGGAAGGATCATGTCATCCACCTGGGTGGGTTTTTGCGTGATGCCCATCAGCGCAGGCACGGAGAAGCCGTAAACGTCGGCGTCCACGATGCCCACCCGGAGGCCCTGGGCGGCCAGGGCTGTGGCCAGGTTGACCGTTACCGAGGACTTGCCCACGCCGCCCTTGCCACTGGCAACCGCGTAAACCTTGGTCAGTGAATCCGGCTCATTGAACGGAATCCTTCGTTGGCCGCCCGGCCCGCGCAGCTTCTCCTTGAGGGCGTCGCGCTGGGCCTGGTCCATCACCTTGAGTTCGACGTCGACGGCGGTGACGCCGGGTACCGCGAAAAGGGCCTTCCGGGAATCGGCGGTGATGGTGTCACGCAACGGGCAGCCTGCGATGGTAAGCAGGACTGCCACGGTGACCTTGCCGTCGTCGGACACCTGGACGGAGTCCACCATCCCCAGCTCCGTGATGGGGCGGCGGAGTTCTGGATCGATGACCGTGGCCAGGGCATTGTTGACTGCCTGGACCAACGGTGTCCGGTTGGCGGCTGCAGGACCGGTGGGGGCGCTCATGGAAGGGGCCTCGGCTTTCAAGCGGTAGCGGCGACGGGCAGGCGTGTCACGGGCGGCCTGGTGGTCATTGGGCAGAGTGGCCGGGTTGGACCCGGGGGATCTGCTGGGTGCGCGGGTTGCGCTGCCGGTCCCGTTGTTCGCGCAGTTTGTCCTTGGCCTTGTCCCGGGGGGACTCGTGCGAGCCCGGACCGGAGTCCTCATGGGTCCGCAGCTCCTCCTGGGCGTCCAGCAGGTCTTCAAGGAGCGAGCGCAGCTCGGCCCGGACATAGTCACGGGTGGCCACTTCGCGCAGCGCGATCCGGAGGGAGGCCAGCTCCCGCGTCAGGTACTCGGTATCGGACAGGTTGCGCTCGGCACGCTGGCGGTCCTGCTGCAGCGATACGCGGTCGCGGTCATCCTGCCGGTTCTGCGCCAGCAGCAGCAGGGGTGCTGCGTAGGATGCCTGCAGCGACAGCATCAGGGTCAGCAGGGTGAAGCCAAGGTCCCTCGAGTCGAACTGCCAGTTGGTGGGGGCCCACGTGTTCCAGCCCAGCCAAAAGATGCAGAAAATCGTCATGTAGACCAGGAACTGCGGCGTTCCCATGAACCGGGCAAAGCCCTCGGTGGCATGCCCGAACGCATCCGGGTCGGGGCGGAACGTGGGCAGGATGCGCTGCCTGCCGCTCAGGGGTGTGTCCAGGCTGCCTCTTGATTCCGCTTTGGCCAGGTTCCGCTGGTTGGGGTTCTTCGGAGCGCTGTTATCAGCCAATGCGGCCACCGAGCTTTCTTATCGGGGCTTCGCCATCGTGGGCGCGCCAGTCGTCCGGCAACAAGTGATCCAATACGTCATCAACAGTCACCGCCCCCACAAGCCGGCCGGCATCATTGACCACCGGGAGCGAGTTCAGGTTATAGGTAGCCAGGGTCCGTGCCACTTCGCTGATGTGCGCTTGATCGGACAGCGGCTCGAGGTTCTTGTCCACCAGGTTTCCCAGTGCCTCGAATGGCGGAAAACGCAGCAACTGCTGGATGTGCACCACGCCGAGAAATCGACCGGTGGGCGTTTCCAGCGGCGGCCGGGCAATGAAGATCGACGACGCCAGGGCAGGGGAGAGCTCTTCGCGCCTAACGTGGGCCAGGGCTTCGGCGACGGTGGCCTCCGGCGGAAGGATAACCGGCACCGGGGTCATCAGGCCGCCGGCGGTGTCCTCGTCGTATTCAAGCAGGCGGCGGACGTCTTCGGCGCCTTCGGGCTCCATGAGCTGGAGCAGTTCCTCGGCCTGCGCGGAAGGAAGTTCTCCCAGGAGGTCGGCGGCGTCGTCGGGGTCCATCTCTTCAAGGACATCGGCGGCGCGCTGGAGGTCCAGCGATGAGAGGATCTCCACCTGGTCGTCCTCCGGCAGTTCCTGGAGGACGTCTGCCAGCCGTTCGTCCTGCAGTTCGCTGGCCACCTCGAAGCGGCGCTTGTCGCTCATCTCCTGCAGGGCTTCGGCGAAGTCGGCGGGTTTGAGGTCCTCGTGGTTGGCCACGAACTGGGTGGCAGCCTGGGGCTCGGTCCGCGGCCCCTGCTGCGCGTCCGCCCAGTCAATGATCAGGGTCTCGTTTCGGCGCAGCCGGCTCAAGGGGGACAGCGAGTGGCCGCGGCGGACAAAGAGCTTGCTGACGAACCAGTCGCGGGACCTGTGCTGGTCCATGGCGATGTCTTCGATGGTGGCGTCACCGCTGCCGTCGCGGAGGGTGACCCGGCGGTCGAACATTTCGGCCACCACCAGGGTTTCCGCCCCGCGCTGTTCAAAGCGGCGCAGGTTGACCAGGCCGGTGCAGATGACCTGCGTCTGGTCGATCGAGGTGATGCGGGTCATGGGGACGAAGACACGCTTCTTGCCTGGAACCTCCACCACGATGCCCACCACGTGCGGGGCTCCCTGGGTGCCCCGGGACAGCACAACAACGTCGCGCAGCCGGCCCAGCCGGTCGCCCAGCGGGTCGAAGACGTCGAGGCCCAGGAGGCGTGCCACGAAGACGCGTGTAGGTGTTGTGCTCACCACTACAGGCTACCGAGTCTGCTCTCTTTTAGCTGAATTTACAGGCGGCACCCACCATGATGGGCAAGAATGGGTTTATGTCGAACATTTTTGGTGCTCCCAAGGCCGGCGCCCCGAACGGACCGGACGATGCCCGGGCTGTTCCCACCGGTGACACCGTTGGCTCCTACACTTCCTACCTCGACGCCCAAAAAGCAGTTGACTACCTGGCGGACCAGCAGTTCCCGGTCCAGATGGTGTCCATCGTGGGCAATGAGCTGAAGATGGTGGAGCGGGTCACCGGGCGCCTGAGCTACCCGCGGGTGGCGTTGTCCGGGGCGCTGAGCGGCATGTGGTTCGGCCTGTTCGTCGGCGTCATGCTGTCCTTCTTCGCTCCGTCACCGGGATACTTCTCCATCATGACGTCGGTGCTGATGGGCGCGGCGTTCTTCATGCTCTTCGGCATCGTCACCTACGCCATGCAGCGGGGCAAACGGGACTTTACCTCCACCAGCCAGGTGGTGGCCACGAGCTACGACGTGATCGTGGCGCCGGAGGCCGCGCACGAAGCCCGGCGCCTCCTGCAGCAGTTGCCCATGTCCCGTTCAGACGCAGCATCCGGGCATGGGCCGTACCAGCAGCACGACTACTACAACCAGCCGTACCAGCAGCCCGGGCAGCAGCAGGGGCAGGGTCCGTCCCGCCCCGCCGGGTGGAACGATCCCTACGGCCAGCGGTCCTCCGGTTCGTCAGTCCACGATGGACCGGTCGAAGAAGGCCACGGGTACCCGGGCGACCACGGCCAGCAGCAGCACAGCGGCCAGCAGCCTGCGCAGCAGTACGACGGCGGCCAGCCGGCACAGCCGGTCCGTCCGGTCCGCTATCCCGACCTGCCCGACGGCCGCCCGCAGTACGGCGTCCGCCTGCCCCAGGGTGCCGCCGTGGAGGCGGGGCAGCCAGGCACTGGACAGGGCACAGAGCACCCTGGCGAACACGGGCCAATGGATCACCCACAGGATGGCGCGGAACACCAGCCTGAACAACAATATGGTCCGGACGGGGACCAGCACCGGGGCGAACACCGCCACTAACGGCGAGGTGCCGCCCGGGCCCAGGAAGCGTGGCAGCACCACCAGAACCGGTGGCATAAAGAAAGAGCGGGACCGCTGGAATGAATCCGGCGGTCCCGCTCTTCGTTGTCTCCGTATCAGGCCTCTTCGGTCCGGTAGATGCCGGCCATCCAGTCCTCCACATCCTCGGCATGGCGCGGCAGGGCCGCACTGAGGTTGACGGGCCCGTCAGCGGTCATGAGGATGTCGTCCTCGATCCTGACTCCGATGCCGCGGTACTCCTCGGGGATCGCCAGGTCTTCCTGCTTGAAGTACAGGCCCGGCTCGATGGTGAACACCATGCCTTCGGCGAGGACGCCGTCGAGGTAGAGCTCCCGCTTGGCCTGCGCGCAGTCATGGACGTCCAGGCCCAGGTGGTGGCTGGTGCCGTGCGGCATCCAGCGGCGGTGCTGCTGGCCCTCCGGGCTGATGGCTTCCTCCACGCTGACGGGCAGGATCCCCCATTCGGCCAGGCGCTCCGCCAGGACCGTGGTTGCCGCCGTGTGGATGTCGCGGAACTTGGTACCCGGCCGGGCAGCGGCGAAGCCGGCGTCGGCAGCGTCCAGGACTGCCTGGTAGACCTTCCGCTGGATGTCGCTGAAGGTACCGCTGGCCGGAAGGGTCCGGGTGATGTCTGCCGTGTAGAGCGAGTCGGCCTCGACGCCGGCGTCCAGGAGCAGGAGTTCGCCGGCGTGGACGCGGCCTGTGTTGCGGGTCCAGTGCAGCACGGTGGCGTTGTTGCCCGCCGCTGCGATGGTGTCATAGCCGAGTTCGTTGCCAACCTCGCGGGCACGGGCGAAGAACGCGCCCTCCACCACGCGTTCGCCGCGGGCATGCGTGAGGGCCCGCGGCAAGGCCTTGACAACCTCCTCGAATCCTTCGACGGTGGCGGACACCGCGATCTTCATCTGTTCGATTTCCCACTCATCCTTGAGCAGGCGCAGTTCGGAGAGGGCTTCGCTGAGCTTCTCATCCAAGGCGTCGAGCTCGCCAAGGTCCAGGTTTTCGGGGTCCTTGGCGGTGTTGTACCGGGCCGTGTCCACCAGGGCGTCAATGTTGTCGTCAACCTTGCGGACCAGGCGGATGGAGATGCCGCCGATTTCCGGGGCGCCCACGTCCTTGGTGATCGCTGTTTCCAGCTGGTCGATATGGGCGGTGGCCAGTCCCAGGCGGGCCTCGAACTCTTCCAGGGTGGGGCGGGCCCCAATCCAGAACTCGCCGGAGCGGGAGTCCGCGTAGAACTGTTCCGTATCCCGGCCGGCCAGAGGCCGGAAGTAAAGCGTGGCGCTGTGGTGGCCGCCGTCGTCGCCCGTTCCCTCTTCCACCGGTTCCAGGATCAGGACCGCGTCCGGCTCGTGGTCAAGGCCAAGCCCGGTCAGGTGGGCGAAGCCGGAGTGCGGGCGGAAGCGGTAGTCGCAGTCGTTGGAGCGGACCTTGAGCGGCCCCGCCGGGATGACCAGCCGTTCGCCTTTGAACTGGGCAGAGATCGCCCTGCGCCGGGTTGCGGCGTAACCGGCGACGTCGTCCCGCTGGGGAAGCGCCCCGCTGGACGGCGCCCAGTTGCTGGCCATGAAGGCCTTGAAGGCGTTGGAACTGGGCCGCTGGGAGCGGTTGTTGACGCGCTCCTCCAGCGGCTGGGAAGCAGAGTTTTGGGTGTTTTCGGCATCGTTCACGGCACCATCGTCTCACCAGCATCCCGGCTAAGCGAACAGGCCTCCCCGGTCTCTTGTTCCCGGTCCACTACGCTGGATAGGTGAGGATTGACCTGCATGCCCACTCCAACGTCTCCGACGGCACCGAGACACCGGCCGATGTCATGGCCTCTGCTTCCCGGGCGGGACTGGACGTGGTGGCCCTGACCGACCACGATTCAACGGCGGGCTGGGCGGAGGCCGCGGCCGCCGCTGCCACCTGCGGGGTGGCGCTGGTGCCGGGCATGGAGGTCTCGTGCCGGACGGAAGAGGGCATCAGCGTGCACCTCCTGAGCTACCTGCATGACCCCACCCATCCCGGCCTCCTCGAGGAAATTACCAAGGCCAAGGACTCCCGCCTGACCCGGGCCGAACGGATGGTCACCATCCTCGCCGAGGACTACCCGCTCACATGGGACGACGTGATCCACCACGTTGCCCCGGGCGCCACCCTCGGCCGGCCGCACATCGCGGACGCGCTCGTCGCAGCAGGTGTCGTGGAGGACCGTTCCGAGGCTTTCGCCTCCATCCTCACCTCCCGGTCCCGCTACTTCATCCCGCACTACGCCCCGGACCCGGCCACCGCCGTCGAGCTCGTCCGGGCCGCCGGCGGCGTGCCCGTGTTCGCCCACCCGGTGGCCTCTGCCCGGGGCCGGATCGTGGGGGAGCGGACCTACCGGGAGATGATCGACGCCGGCCTGGCGGGCCTGGAGATCGACCACCGGGACAATCCGGAGGAGGGCCGCGACTTCCTGCGCAAACTCGCGGCCAGGCATGGCCTGCTGATCACCGGGTCCTCGGACTACCACGGCACCGGCAAGCCAAACCTGCTCGGCGAAAACCTCACCGCACCCGCCATGCTGGAACGGATCGAGGAACTGGGCACGGGAACCGCCGTCGTCCGCCCCTGAACGGCAGGCGGGACCTAGCTGGGCAGGAACGACGTCAGGGTGGCGTGTGCACCGAGCCGTTTGGCCATGATGTCGATGGCAGGCTGGTTCTGGTCCACGCACACGAACTTGCGGCCGAGCTTGGCCGCAACCGCCCCCAGGGTGCCGGAGCCGGCGAAGAAGTCCAGGCACCAGTCACCGGGGCGGGACGAGGCAGCGACCACGCGGCGGACCAGGCCCTCCGGCTTCTGTGTGGGGTAGCCCGTCTTTTCCTTGCCAGTGGGCGAGACGATGGTGTGCCACCAGACGTCGGTGGGCAGCTTGCCGAGTTCCCGCTTGGCAGGAGTCACCAGGCCCGGCGCCATGTACGGCTCCCGGTCCACCTCGGCACTGTCAAAGTGGTATTTCGCCGGGTTCTTGACGTACACCAGGATGTTGTCGTGCTTGGTGGGCCAGCGGTTTTTTGCGCGGGCGCCGTAGTCGTATGCCCAAATGATCTCGTTGAGGAAGCATTCCCGGCCAAAGATGGCGTCCAGCATCACCTTGGCATAGTGCACCTCACGGTAGTCCAGGTGCAGGTACAGGGTCCCGTCGTCCGCCAGCAGCCGCCACGCCTCCACCAACCGGGGCTCAAGGAAGGACCAGTAGTCGCTGAACGCGTCATCGTAGCGGTGCAGGGCGCCCTTGATGGTGTCGTACGAGCGGCCCTTGAAGCCCACCCGGTCCCCGGCGCCTCCGGCGTTCACCACCATCCGGGTTTCCTGGCGCTGCTGCGGCCGGCCCGTGTTGAAGGGCGGGTCCACATAAATCAGTGTGAAGGCGCCGTCCGGCAGCGTGGGGAGGTACGCCGCGTTGTCCGCGTGCACCACCAGGCTGCCGCCGTCCGGCGCCCAAACAGTGTCAGTCATCAGTGCGGTTAGGCCTCGGAGTTGCCGGGCTGCGTGCCGTTGTCCGCACCGGCCACCACTTCACCGTTGCGCCGGCGGGTACGGGTGCGGGTCCGCCGGGCGCGTGACGGCTTTTCGCCGTCGGTTGCGGGTGCGGCAGCCTCACCGGCAGGAGCGGCAGCCGAGTCAGGCGTACGACGGCGGCGCTCACCTGAGCGCTCTGCGGAGTCGCTGCTGCGGCCACCGTCGCGGCTGCCGGCCTTGCCGCCGTCGCCTCTTCCACGGCCCCGTACGTCCCGGTCGCGTGACCGGCCTGCGTCGCGGGCGCCGCGGCTGTTCTTCTTGCCGGTTTCGCCGAGGTCCTCGAGTACCTCGGCGTCGACGCCGGCGAGGGTCCGCTTGTCGCGGGGCAGGCGGCCCTTGGTGCCTGCGGGGATGTCAAGGTCCGCGTAGAGGTGCGGGGACGAGGAATAGGTTTCCACCGGCTCGGGTACGCTCAGGCCGAGGGCCTTGTTGATGAGCGCCCAGCGCGGCATGTCGTCCCAGTCCACGAACGTGACGGCGGTGCCCTTGTTGCCGGCGCGGCCGGTGCGGCCCACACGGTGCAGGTAGATCTTTTCGTCCTCGACGCACTGGTAGTTGATCACGTGCGTGACGTCGTCCACGTCGATGCCGCGGGCAGCGACGTCCGTGGCCACCAGGACGTCCACTTTGTTGTTACGGAACGCCCGCAGTGCCTGCTCACGGGCGCCCTGGCCCAGGTCGCCGTGGATGGCGGCCGCCGCGAACCCCCGGTCCACCAGCTCCTCGGCCACCTTCGCGGCGGTGCGCTTGGTCTTGGTGAAGATGATGGTCCGGCCGCGGCCGCGGGCCTGCAGGATGCGGGCCACCACTTCGGTCTTGTCCATGCTGTGCGCACGGTAGATCAGTTGGCGGATGTCCCGCTTGGTCAGGCCCTCGTCCTCCGGATCCGCTGCGCGGATGTGGGTGGGCTGGGTCATGTAGCGGCGCGCCATCGCGATGACGGGGCCGGGCATGGTGGCTGAGAAAAGCAGCGTCTGGCGGACCGCGGGGGTTCCGGCGATGAGGGTCTCGACGTCCGGCAGGAACCCGAGGTCCAGCATCTCGTCGGCCTCGTCCAGGATGACCATCTTGACGTTCTTCAGGCTCAGGTGCTTCTGCTTGTAGAGGTCGATCAGGCGCCCTGGAGTGCCCACGACAATCTCGACGCCCTTCTGCAGGGCATCAACCTGGGGCTCGTAGGCGCGGCCGCCGTAAATGGTGGTGATCCTGGCGTTGCGCTTGCGCGATGCCGTCTGGAGATCGTTGGCCACCTGCACGGCCAGTTCGCGGGTGGGAACAATGACCAGGGCCTGCGGGGCGCCGGGAACGGCGAGTTTGGCATAGCCGGGGTCGTCCTGCCCGATGACCCGCTGCAGCGCGGGAATACCGAATCCCAGGGTCTTGCCGGTACCGGTTTTGGCCTGGCCGATGATGTCGTGGCCGGCCAATGCCACCGGCAGGGTCATGGCCTGGATGGGGAAGGGGTGGGTGATCCCGGCGTCAGCCAATGACTCAACGATGTCCTCGCGGACGTTGTAGTCGGCGAATGACTTCTCCGCGATCTCGTGCGGCGTCTCGTCCGAGATAATGGTTTCTTCCGGTTCGATGGTTTCCGTGCCGGACACATCGCTCAGGAGCTGGTGGGTATGCAATTCACTCACAGGGGAGTTTCCTTATTCATTTGGGCAATGGCGCTGCCTGCTCAACGGGCCGGCCAAGGCTGGCCGCTCCGGAGCACGCTCAGGCGCGCAAGCGATTCCAGTGGAAGCCGATCGCGGGCTATCTAATGCTGGCACTGGTGACCAACGGGTAATTCTCAAGATCGCGTAGGGGCGGGCTTGTTGGTTTCAAATCGAGGAAATCAACGACCGGGCATCCAGTTCTACCCCTCCAGTCTAGCGGCACGGGCGCAGAAACACGGTTTAGGCCCGTCAACGGCGCCCGCCCACCCCTCGGGGAACGAGTTCGAAGTGGATCTGACGGGTGGTGATGTCCGAAGAAACCAGCCGGACGCGGACCTTGGTGCCGGACTCCAGCTCGCCGGCGCAGCGAGCGGTCACCGCTGGCTCTGCGATCTGGATGATCCCCGAACTGCCGTTCCCGTTCCCGTTCTTGCCGTTTCCGTTGCCGTTCCCGTTCTGCGGCTTGGATCCGGAAATCACGATCGCCTCAAACTCCTGTCCGATGTGGTTCAGCAGCAGCGCCGCCTCCACGGTATCCAGGGCCATGCGCTCCATCCGGGAGGCCAGCTGGTCCGATCCGGCCATGATGCCCGGAAGCAGCGGCAGGGCGTCCCGCGCCCAGCCGGGCACATCGCCGCCGTTGCTCAGGGCCTCACAGATCACCAGCACGAAGCGGTCCACCAGGCGGCGCAGCGGTGCGGTGGTGTGGGCGTAGGCAGCACCGATGGCGGACTGCACGCCATCCTCGGGAACAGTCCCGTCGAATGCGGTATAGGACGCCCCGCGGAACAGCATGCCGGCCGAATGCATGATGGCCAGCTGCCGCGGGTTGGTGGGATCGAGCGTCCGCAGGTACTCGCCGTAGCTGACCTCCCCGTCCCAGGGCCTGCCCAGCACCTCTGTCTGCAGCCGGAAATGCCGCAGCGACCGTTCATCCGGCGCCGGCATGGTCCGCAGGATACCCACCTTGCCGGCCAGCATGAGCTGCGCGGCGGCCATTCCGGTCATCAACGAAATCTGGGCGTTCCAATCCTCCACGGGAAGCTGCGGAACGGCGTCTATGCGGTAGCTGCCGTCGGGCAGCTGGACGATCTCCTGTTCAGGCATGTTCAGGCTGGCCCCCTCGCGCGCCCGCTCCAGCTCCACCCGCTTCAGTCCCACCTCACGGAGCAGCCGCAGCACCGGTGCGGCTGTCCCGGCGTCGAGATCGGCCTGGGCGCCCTTATAACTGAGCTTGTCGCGGCTGCGGACCCGCGCCCTGCGGAGACCCACCGACAGCACTGACGCGTCGCCGTCGAGCGTGAAGTCCCAAACGAAAGCCGAGCACTCCTGGCCAGGCAGAAGGCTCCCGGCCCCTTCGCTGATGACCTCGGGGTGCAGCGGAATCCGGCCATCCGGAGCGTAGAACGTCTGTCCGCGGCGCCGGGTTTCGGCGTCCAGTGGACCTCCCGGAGACACAAATGCCGGAACATCGGCAATGGCATACATGACCCGATAGCCGTTCCCGTCCGGCTCGATGAACACTGCCTGGTCGAGGTCCGTAGACGAGGCAGGGTCGATGGTCACGAACTCGACGGCGGTCAGGTCGTAGGACGGCAGCTTCAGCGCCGCCACGGCTGCCAGGGCGTCTTCGACAGCTGCGGCAGGATACGGGCCGGGAAGTTCCAGTTCCGTCCGCAGCAGGCCCAGTGCCTCTTCCAGGGCGTTCTTGTGGTCGTGGACGTTGGGGGCCAACCGATGATGTGACACAAAAATCAGCGTAGCCCCAAGTCCCGGGATTAAGCAGTCAGGAGCCCGCGGCGTCCAGCGCGCCGAGGAGGGAGGCAGCCGCCGCAGCGGGATCGGGGGCCTCGGTGATGGCGCGGACCACCACGATCCTGCGCGCGCCCGCCTCCGCCACCTCGCGGACGTTGCCGTGGTCGATGCCGCCAATGGCAAACCACGGCACCGGATCCGCCGCTTGGCGGGAAGCCTCGGCGGCGTACTTGACCAGTTCGGGGCCGACGGCGGCCCTCCCGGGTTTAGTGGGTGTGGCCCAAACGGGACCCACGCAGAAGTAGTCCAGTCCAGACGGGGCGGCAGTTGCTGCCAGGGCGGCATCCACTTGCTCACTGGTGTGGCTGGAGAGCCCGATGGCGGCGTTTCCGTCGACCAGCGTCCGCGCCGCGGGCAACGGCAGGTCCTTCTGGCCAATGTGGAACACCGGTGCCCCGGACAGCACGGCGATGTCGGCGCGGTCATTGACGGCCCACAGCCTGCCGTGGCGCACAGCGGCCTCCTTCAATACCGCCAGGAGGTCCAGTTCCTCTGCGGCTTCGATGGTCTTGTCGCGCAGTTGGATGATGTCCACACCGCCGGCGAACGCTGCGTCCACGAACTCCGCAAAGTCTCCGTGCGCACGGCGCGCATCGGTGCAGAGGTAGAGGCGGGCTGCCTTGAGGGCGTCGCGGTGCCCCGCATTGGCAACTTCGGCACTGACAGCCGCGGTGGCTGGCGCATGGGGGCCGGCGGGCAGGGATGAGGTGGACACATTCATGCCTGCAAGCCTAGTTCCTCTAAACTGGCCTGGTACTGCGGGAGCCCGCGGCAGCTGTCATAAAGCGCCGGGCTGAGAGGGCGTCAGAGCCGACCGCTTGACCTGATCCGGTTAATACCGGCGTAGGGAAGGAACCATATGCATACCCCCCTCGACAACCGCCCCGGATCCGCCGATGCCGCCGCTTCCACGGTGCGCGCCGACGTCGCCGTCATCGGCGGCGGAGTGGTTGGGCACGGAATCGCCTGGGAGGTGCAGCGGTCCGGCCGTTCCATCGCCCTGATCGATGACGCTCCCGGAAACGGTGCCAGCTGGGCCGCCGCCGGCATGCTGGCGCCCGTCAGCGAACTGCACTACCAGGAGGAGTACCTCCTGGAACTCATGCTTGAGGCATCGTCCCGCTGGCCAGGGTTCGCCGCCGGCATCGCCACTGCTACGGGTGCGGATTCCGGATACCTCACGACGCCGACACTGGCCGTGGGTGCCGACGCCGCAGACCGCCGCGCACTGATGGACCTCCGCGCGGTACAGCAGGCCAACGGCCTGGTGGTGGAACCCCTGACCGTGCGGGAAGCCCGGACGCGGGAGCCGCTGCTCAGCCCCGCCATAGCCTGTGCCCTGGATACGCCCGCGGACCACCAGGTGGACCCCAGGCGCCTCGTGGCAGCCCTGCGGCTGGCCCTCGCCGGCGCGGCGCAGGCGGCGCCCGGACTCGCGGTTGCCGGGGCGGTGGACGGGTATGCCGTACCGGACCGGGCCACCGGCCTGCTGTGGGACGGCGGAACCGTTACCGGCGCCAAGCTCGCTAACGGCGGCACCGTCCTGGCAACGGAAACAGTGGTGGCCAACGGCCTCCAGGCAGGGACCCTTGGCGGCCTGCCCGACGGCCTGGAGCTGCCCCTGCGCCCAGTGCACGGGGACATCCTCCGCCTCGCCGTTCCCCGGCACCTCCAGCCCCTGGTGACCTCCACCGTGCGCGGCCTGGTCCACGGCATCCCGGTGTACATCGTCCCGCGGCAGGACGGGACCGTGGTCATCGGGGCCACCCAGCGCGAGGACGCCCTCTCCGATGCCGTCAGCGCCGGCGGCGTGTACCAGCTGCTGCGTGACGCCCAGGCGCTGGTGCCCGCCGTCGCCGAACTGGAACTCATGGAATGCACCGCACGGGCCCGCCCCGGAACCCCTGACAACGCACCGCTGCTGGGCCGCGTGCCGGCGCCGACGGGACCGGCACGCACCGAGGCCGGGGACGTACCCGGACTCATCATCGCCACCGGGTTCTTCCGGCACGGCGTCCTGCTCACTCCCGCCGCAGCAGCGATCTGCACGGAACTGCTAAACGGGAAAGCCGATCCCCGCTGGGCGCCCTTCAGCCCGGAGCGGTTCTCCCGGCCGGTGGCAGCCGCCACAACCCACCCCATCAAGGAGACTGCGTGAACATCACCCTGAACGGAAACACCCACACGGTGGCCGACGGCGCCTCCATCACCACGCTCGTCAGCCAGGTCACCGGACGCCCGCTGGCAGCGAACGGACAGGCGACGGACGGCGGGAAACTGGGCGTCGCCGTCGCACATAACGCCCAGGTGGTGCCACGCAGCCAATGGTTCGCCACGGCGCTCGCCGAGGGTGACGACATCGAACTTGTCACGGCAGTGCAGGGAGGCTGACACCATGACCGAAACCAGCACCATCAACCCCGCCGGAAACCCCGGTACCGGCGACGCCCTGGTGATTGACGGCGTCGCCCTCGGATCCCGGCTCATCATGGGCACGGGCGGAGCCCCCAGCCTGGACGGCCTGGGCGCAGCGCTCCTGGCTTCCGGGACGGCCCTGACCACGGTGGCCATGCGGCGCTACTCAACCGCGGAAACCGGCTCCCTGTTCCAGCTGCTGGTGGACCACGGAATCCGCGTGCTGCCCAACACCGCCGGCTGCTTCACCGCCAGGGACGCGGTCCTCACGGCGGAACTGGCCCGGGAAGCCCTGGAGACCGACTGGGTGAAACTGGAGGTGATTGCGGACGAGCAGACCCTCCTGCCCGACGCGGTGGAACTGGTGGAGGCCACGGAACAGCTGGTCAACCGGGGTTTCAAGGTTTTCGCCTACACCAACGACGATCCTGTGCTCGCACTGCGGCTCGAAAACCTCGGCGCCACCGCCGTGATGCCGCTGGGCGCCCCGATCGGCACCGGGCTGGGCATCCTGAACCCGCACAACATCGAGCTCATCGTTTCCCGGGCCTCGGTGCCGGTGGTTTTGGATGCGGGCATCGGCACGGCATCGGATGCCGCCCTGGCCATGGAGCTTGGCTGCGACGCCGTCCTGCTGGCCACGGCCGTGACGCGGGCGCAGAACCCGGCGCTCATGGGCGAGGCGTTCAAGCATGCAGTGGTCGCGGGCCGGATGGCCAGGGCCGCGGGGCGCATCCCGCGCCGGGAGCACGCCCTTGCGTCATCGGCGATGGAGGGCAGGGCGGAGTTCCTCTGACCCTGTTGCCTTGCGCGGCAGATACACCTGTGGCCGCCACCCATACGGGTGGCGGCCACAGGTGTTTAAGGACGTCTCAGCGCCGCAAAATGACAGTCAGCCGCTCCGTGTCGCGGCGGGCACGGGTGCGGCCCAGGTAGACGGCGACGGCGATGGCCGCGGCCAAGCCCAGGACAATGGGCAGGACCCATGGCAGCCAGGTGGTTCCCGGCAGGTAGCCGAAGCCCGCTGCCATCAGGATGATCCAGGTCAGCGCCGCAATACCGACGGCGATGCCGGCCGGCAGTGCCGCGCCATACCTGCCATGCCGCTTGTCATTGGCCCAGACGACAAAGCCGGCGGCGACGGTGGCCAGCACCACGATAGTCAGCGAAAGCATGGATCTTCCTTAAACGGCAGCGGGCGCAAAACGGGCGGTGGCCCTGGAACGGGCCGGGACTAGAACTGGCCGAAACCGACGCGCCGAACCTCTTCGGCACCGATCTCGACGTAGGCCAAAGCGTTGCCCGGAACAATGATCAGGCGTCCTTTGTCATCCTTCAGGCGCAGTTCGCTGCCCTCGTTAATGGCTTCGCCAACAACCTTGGCCACCGTCTCCGCGTCCTGGGCCGATTCCAGCACGATTTCCCGGCCAACGTTTTGCACGCCGATCTTAATTTCCAAGGGGGCCTCCCAGCCTGTGAAAGTACTCGTGTTTCTCTACGAGGTGTTGTCTTATTTGTAGTCTAGGACTCTTTGGGGAAGCGAGAGATTCCGCGCCAAGCTAAACGGTAGATGAGGTCACTGGCCACCTCCAGGTCCAGGTTGCCGTCCGTTTCCAGCCAGTACCGGGCACTGACCTGCGCCATTCCGGCCAGGCCGCGGCCCAGCAGTTCCGCTTCCAGGTGGGGGAGCTTGGTGTCCTCGGCAATGACCCGGGCGATGGCGTCGGCGAAGGTCCGGTTGAAGGTTTCCAGCCTGGAGCTGACATCCGGGTCGTTGACCAGGTCGGATTCGAACACCAGGCGGTGGGCCTGGTCGTCGTTGGCGATGAAGTGGAAGTAGGCGCGCATGACGGCCTGGACGCGTTCATCGTTGTCCGTGGTGGAGTTCAGGGCGCCCAGCATCAGCTCGGTCAGCGAAGCCAGGTGGCTTTCCAGCAGGGCGAGGTACAGGTCGCGCTTGGAGGGAAAGTGCTGGTACAGCACCGGCTTACTCACGTGTGCGGTTTCTGCAATCTCGTCCATCGCAGCGCCGTGATAGCCGTTGGCTACGAAGACCTCCTGGGCCGCCGCAAGGAGTTGTGCGCGGCGCTCATCCCGGGGCAGCCGGGCGGACCGCTGGCCTGCGGGGCGGGAGGCAGTTTGCGGTTCGGCGGCGGCCGGGCGGCCAGCCCGTGCTTCAGGGACCACAGTTGTCCTTCTTTCCGTTGCAGTTACCCTTCACTTTACTGCGGGGTAATATGACCCGGCGGTATCCCGGGGCATACATTGAAGTATGGCTTCGTCTTTCACCGCAAATGTTTCCGCCCCTTCCCTGGATCCGCTGGTGGAACCGGCCGCCGACCTCACTCCCGCCGAGGTTGAGCGGTACTCCCGGCACCTGATCATTCCCGAGATCGGCGCGCTGGGGCAGCGGCGGCTCAAGAATGCCAAGGTGCTGGTGATCGGCGCCGGCGGCCTGGGCGCCCCCGCGTTGCTGTACCTTGCCGCGGCAGGTGTGGGGACGATCGGAATCATCGACGACGATGTTGTGGACCTGAGCAACCTGCAGCGCCAGGTGATCCACGGCGTCAGTGATGTAGGCCGGCCCAAGACCGAATCAGCCCGCGATGCCATTGGCGAGCTCAATCCGCTGGTGGATGTCCGGCTGCACAACGTCCGCCTGGACTCATCCAACGCCCTGGAGCTGTTCAGCGGTTACGACCTCATCCTGGACGGCGCCGATAACTTCGCCACACGGTACCTTGTGAACGATGCCGCCGCCATCCTCGGCAAGCCCTACGTCTGGGGTTCGATCTTCCGTTTCGACGGCCAGGTCAGCGTGTTCTGGGAAAAGCACGGCCCCACCTACCGGGACCTGTATCCCGAGGCCCCGCCTGCCGGTTCCGTCCCTTCCTGCGGTGAGGGGGGCGTGTTCGGCATGCTGTGCGCCGCCGTGGGATCGCTCATGGTGACCGAGGCGCTGAAGCTGATTACCGGCGTCGGACGCTCCCTGCTGGGCCGCGTGGCCCTGTTTGACGCCCTGGGCGGCAGCTGGCGCGAGATACGGGTGTCGAAGGACCCGGCGGCTGAACCCATCACGGAACTCACCGACTACGAGGCCTTCTGCGGGATCGCTCCGGCAACGCAGGCGGACACCGAACACACCGTCACCGCCACCCAGCTCGCCACCATGCTGGCCTCGCGGAAGGCAGGGCTCAAGGACTTTGAACTGGTGGACGTCCGTGAGGCGGGGGAGTTCGACATCGTCCGGATCGACGGGGCCAGGCTGATCCCGCAGGGACGAATCCTCGCGGGGGAGGCATGGGATGAACTCCCGCAGGACCGGGAAATTGTGTTCCACTGCAAGGCCGGGGCCCGGTCCGCCAACGTGCTGGCGGCGGCGCGGGAGGCCGGCTACCAGCGGGTCAGCCACCTCGACGGCGGAATCCTGGCCTGGGTGCGCGACGTGGAACCCCAAAAGCCCGTCTACTGACCCAGACCCCCGCTCACATCTGGCAGCCTTACTGGAGACGCCCGCTCACTTGCTTGAAGAAAGTGAGCGGGCGTTTCCATGAAAAGGCCCGGAAGTGAGCGGGCGTTGGAGGCTGGGGCACTGGTGCTGAAGTGGTGGCTTACGCGGGTCAGGCGGTTTCGCGGCCCTGGTGGTCCACCGGGCATTCGGCCTCCACCACCACAGGCGCGGGGGTGCCTGGCCGGGCAGTGTTGGGTTGTGCGGTGCCGGGCTGTTCGACGGTGATGCCGTAGAGCGCCTCAAGCGCCGCCACGTAATCGTCCTGCTGGCCGTTCGCGGCCAGTTCGCGGGCGCGGACCGTGGGGACGTGCAGCAACTGCTTGACCATGCGCCGCAGGGCAAACTCAACTTCTTCGGCGGCAGCAGTGCAGCCGTGGCGGGCGCGGACCTTCTCCATCTCCGCGTCCAGCACGTTCATGGTGTGGCGCCTCAGGGCAACGATGGCTGAATCCACGGAGCGGGCTTCCCGTTCCTGCTCGAAGGCCTGGGCGGCGCCCTTGACGATCCCGCTGGCCTGGGCCAACGACTCCGCCTGTTCCTGTGGTGCCGCCAGGCGTACCGATTCCAGGGTCAGCAGTTCCACGCCGTCCAATTCGCCGACGGCGGGATCGAAGTCATGCGTGAGCGCCAGGTCAATGGCGATCAGGGGCTGCGGTGAATGTGCGCGGACCTGGGCCAGTTCATAGGCTTCAACCCGGGTATCCGAGCCGCTGCAGCCGATCATGACGTCGGCGGCAGCCACCGCGGGGCGCAGCGACTCCGTATCCAGGGCGGCACCGCCGCGCGAGGCCACGAATCCTTCGGCCCGGCCGGACGAGGAGAAAACGGAGATGTCCGTGCAGCCGCGTTCTCGCAGAAGTGCCATGGTGGCGCCGGCGTACGCGCCGGTCCCGAACAGCACAACCTTCTTGGTTGACCAGTCGGGGTTTTCGGAAAGATCCGTGGCCAGGTCCAGTGCCACCGAAACGATGGAAAGACCCCGGGAACCGAGGGCAGTCTGTGCGCCCACGTCCTTGGCTGTTTTGGAGGCAGCCTGGAACAGCCGGACGAGGCCGGCGCTGGCAGTACCGTCGTGCTGGGCGGTGATGAGGGCTCGGCGCACCTGGCCGGCGATCTCCCGTTCACCCACGACGGCGGAGTCCAGTCCTGCGCTGACGGCAAAGAGGTGCTGGGTCACTTCGGGTCCGGTGCGGGTGCTGAAGGAACGCGACACGAGGGGCTCTGCAAGTCCGCTGGCCTCGCTGATCCGCGAAACGAGTGCAGCCCGGGCCGCCTCGACATCGTTCGGATTGGGTGCCTCGCCGTAGATCTCGTAGCGGTTGCAGGTGGCAAGGACTACGGCGCCGGCCACGGCGGGGGATTCGGTGAGGGCGGTTGCGGCAATCCCGGAGGAACCGTTGCTCAACTGGGCAACGGTTTCGAGGTCGATGTCGGCGTGTGTAGCCACCAATGAGAAAAGAACCACAACAGACCAATCATAGCTTTTTCGTTGCCCGGTAGAACAACCACCGGAAAGGATAGTCGCCACACTGGGGCGTGATCCGCGCCACCATCCCGATCGCCGCGGCGTGGACGACAGGTTGTCGTTATCTTTTACTGCTCTTTTTGGGCACAATCAAAAGCATGACTCCTAGCCCTGCCGTCTCCGCTGCCGGCACCCTCGCCGCAGACCATCCACTGATGGACGGCCGCACAGCAGACTCCGCGCTGATCACGGCCTACCGCGGCGGCAAGCCGTCCCGCCGCCCCGTCTGGTTCATGCGGCAGGCGGGCCGGTCGCTCCCGGAATACCTCAAGGTGCGCGAGGGCATCGCCATGCTGGATTCCTGCCTCCGGCCGGAACTGGCCTCCGAGATCACGCTCCAGCCGGTCCGACGCCATGACGTGGACGCCGGCATCTTCTTTTCGGACATCGTCATCCCGCTGAAGCTCGCCGGGGTGGGCGTGGACATCGTGCCCGGGGTGGGGCCGGTCCTTGATAAGCCCGTGCGCACTGCCGCCGATGTCGCGGCCCTGCCGCAGCTGACGTGGGAGGCCCTGGAACCCATCCGCGAAGCAGTCCGCCTCACGGTGGCCGAACTGGGCAAGACACCCCTGATTGGTTTCGCCGGGGCACCGTTCACCCTGGCCGCCTACATGGTGGAAGGAAAGCCTTCCCGCGACCACCTGGGCCCACGGACCATGATGCACGCCGACCCGGAGACGTGGAACGCGCTGGCCAACTGGGCTGCCGACGCCTCAGGCATGTTCCTCCAGGCCCAGCTGGAGGCGGGCGCCTCCGCCGCCCAGCTCTTTGACTCCTGGGCGGGCTCCCTTGGGCTGGCCGACTACACCAAATACGTTGCCCCGGCCTCGGCGCGCGCCCTGGACCATGTGCGCCACCTCGGTGCCCCGCTCATCCACTTCGGCACCGGTACGTCCGAGCTCCTTGTTGCCATGCGGGACGTGGGCGTGGACGTGGTGGGCGTCGACTACCGACTGCCGCTCGATGAGGCGAACCGCCGGCTGGGTGGGACCGTGCCGCTGCAGGGAAATATCGATCCCGCGCTGCTGGCAGCACCCTGGGAAATCCTTGAAGCCCACGTCCGCGACGTTATCGCCGCCGGTTCCGCCGCGCCCGGCCACGTCCTGAACCTCGGACACGGAGTACCGCCGGAAACGGATCCCGCGGTGCTGACCCGGGTGGTGGAGCTCATCCACTCCATCTCACCGGCGTAATCGTGGGCAGCTCCCCGGCGAGTCCTGGCACTGCGCTGGTGGTGGGCGGCGGGATCTCCGGGCTGCTCTCCGCCCGCGAACTTGCCACGGCCGGTCATGAGGTGACTGTCCTGGAGGCGGGGACTGTATGGGGCGGCTGTGTGGGCAGCCACACCGTGGCGGGATTCACCCTGGACAGTGGCGCAGAGTCCTTCGCCACCAGGTCCGACGCCGTAGCCCGGCTCTGCACCGAACTCGGGCTCGGCGGGAAGATCGTTCCGCCGCGCCCCGGGGGTGCGTGGGTGCAGCTGCCGGACGGGCCCCGCGAACTGCCCAGGACCGGGGTCCTGGGCATCCCCGCCAACCCCTGGGACCCTGAAGTCCGCCGCACCCTGGGTACGTTGGGCTCCCTCCGCGCATCCTTGGACCGGCTGCTGCCCGCCTCCATAGGTGCAGGCGCGGGCGTCACCAGCGTCTCCGCGCTGGTCCGCGCCCGCATGGGTTCGCGGGTGCTGGACCGGCTGGTCTCGCCGGTGGTGGGCGGCGTCCACTCCGCGGATCCGGGCCTGCTCGACGTCGATATGGTGGCTCCCGGCCTACGTGCAGGGCTGCGCAAGCACGGTTCCCTCGCTGCCGCGGTGTCGGCGCAGCGGCGCGGCACCGGCAGCACCTCCAATTCCCGGGGGCCCCAACCTGCCAAGGCCGGTTCCGCCGTCGCGGGCCTCGAAGGCGGCATGCACACCCTGGTAAAGGCCCTCGTGGCGGATCTCCAGCGCCGGGGCGTGACCCTGCTGTTGGGTGCTCCCGCCACATCGGTCTCCCGCACCCCGGAAGGCTGGCGGGTCGACGCCGTCGGGATGGCCTTCCATGCCACCCTGCTGGTCATCGCCGTGGAAGGCCCGGCCGCCGTCGAACTGCTGGAAGACGCGGTACCTGCGATCGCAGGAAAAAAACCGGCCTCCGGGCCGGACGTCAAGCTGGTCACGCTGGTCCTGGACAAACGGGACCTGGACCGGCGGCCGCGCGGAACGGGAATCCTGGTGGCTCCGCAAACGCCGGGCATCCAAGCGAAGGCGTTGACGCACGCCACGGGCAAATGGGATTGGCTGGCCGCCGCTGCCGGTCCGGGGCGCCATGTGGTGCGCCTTTCCTACGGCCGCGTGGACGGCGCGTCGGCGCGGCCGGGCGGCCCGGAAACCGATGATGACCTGTTCGCGGCCGCCCTGCACGACGCTTCCGCACTGTTGAGCGTCCGGATTTCCACTGAGGACGTGCGGGGCTGGGATGTAGTCAGGTGGCGCGGTGCCCTGCCGTTCGCCGCCGTGGGGCACCGCGCACGGGCAACGGATATCCGGCAGGCCTGCAGTGCTGCCGGCGGCCTGGCAGTCGTGGGCGGATGGGTCGCCGGGAACGGGCTGGCCGCTGTGGTGGCGGACACACGCGAGCAAATTCGCCGACTGACCGCCACCTGAGTATCGCCGCTGGTCAACGTGCCAAAGCGGGTCAAAGGAGTCCCGTGCAGCCTCCGGAACGGTGTCCTCTCCGGTTTCCAATCGGCCAAGCGTTCTGGTTAGGGTCGATGACTATGGTTCAACAAAGGTCCGAGCTTTCCTTGTCCCGGACCGGTATCCATGGGGGAATCCGGCGCGTTACCGCAGCAGCGGCCGTCGGAGCGGTACTGGTTCTTTCCACCGGCGTCCAGGCGTCCTTGGCTGACGACGCGGTTCCCCCTCCGCCACACCCGGCAGCACAAGGATCCGTGGCCGCAACGGCTACGGCGTTCGGACTGTCCACAGCGGCCCGTCAAGGCGCTCCCGACACGCAGGAGGCGACAGGGAGCGGTGCGTCGGGGAGCCAGGCGGATGGCGGGCAGAGAGCCGGGGGACCTTCTGCCGACGCCCCGGCAATTCAGGCGCCTGCAACCCGCGCCCCACGCATGCCGCCGTCGATGATCTCCGTGCCCGGGTCCTGGCTACCGGCGATCACCGCTTCCGCAGGGACCGCAGCGACTCCCGCGCCCACTCCGACGTCCCCAGGGACGCCACTGGCGCCGGGCCCGCAAACCACGGCCGCCGCCACGCCGACCGGATCCCCGGCCCCGGGCCGGCCAGGGTCTCCCACTGCGTCCGGGCCCGCCACGGCTTCCTCCCCGGCCGCTGCCCCCGCACCCGGTATTTCCACGGCGGCAGGCGGCCCGGCATCGGACGTCGCGCCCCCGGCTGATGGGACGGCTGCAGGAGCAGCGACGGGAGGGCCTGCACCTGCCTTCGGCGGGCAGGCCGCGGATGTGCTCGCTGCCGGCGGAGCGGATGGAGCTTCCGTTCCCGCCACCACGGAAACCGGCAACGCAGCGGGCGGGCCCACCCAGGCGCCGGCCAGTGGAGCGTACGTCACGCCGGCGCCGGCCCTGCCAACCTCGCTGTCCATCAATGCGCGCCAGTCCCAGCCCACCCGCATGCCACAGGCTGCCGGCGCGCCTGACAGTCCGGGCCGCGCAGTTTCGTCCACTGGGCCACTGCCGGACGTGCCCGATGCCATGATCTGGCTGGGTGCCGGCCTGGTTGGCGTGGGTGCGGCCGCAGGGCTGGTGTTCCTGCGCATGCGCCGTCCCTAGGGGAGCACGCAGGTGGGCTGCAGGACCCGGAACGTGACTTTGCCCACTTCTACGAGCTGTAGAACTTTTCGGTTTCGCCTTGGGGGCAGGGAAGGGGCAAACTTGTAACCATGAGCCACACTTCTGCCGAATCTGTCACTAAAACCGAAGAATCAGCCGAGCAGTTCTTTACCCTCTGGACCGTTTTCAAGCGGTCGGAGGCAGTGGTCCGCAGTGCGGATGCCGCCGCCGATTTCGAAGCTTTGCTGGAGCGCCTCGCCGCGGCCGGCGTCACGCACCGGGGCAGCTATGATGTCTCAGCCATGCGCGCCGACGCGGACATCATGGTGTGGCTCCACGGCTCCAAGCCGGAGGCCCTGCAGCAGGCCATCCGCGACATCCGCCGCAGCACCCTGTTCGCCGGCACGGAGATCGTCTGGTCTGCCATGGGTGTCCACCGCGAGGCCGAATTCGCAAAGAACCACACACCCGCCTACTCCCGCGGCGTGGCTCCTGCTGAGTGGCTCTGCGTCTACCCGTTCGTGCGCTCCTACGAGTGGTACATCCTGCCGGAGGCCGAGCGGGGCAAGATGCTGCGCGACCACGGCATGTTGGGCCGTGACTTCCCGCAGGTCATCTCCAACACCGTCTCTTCCTTCGCGTTGGGCGACTGGGAGTGGATCCTTGGCCTGGAGGCCCCCGAACTGGTGGACCTTGTGGACCTCATGCGGCACCTGCGCTCCACCGAGGCCCGCAACCACGTGCGGGAGGAAATCCCGTTCTACACCGGACGCCGTATCTCTGCCGACGAGGTCGCCGAGGTCCTCGCGTGAGTCCGGAACAGCAGGCGGCCACCGCCGTCAACCCCGTCACCGAAGCCGGGCGCATGGCTCCGAAGGACTACGACGCCGTCCTGCTGGCCTCCTTCGGCGGACCCGAGGGCCAGGAGGACGTGATCCCGTTCCTCCGCAACGTCACCCGGGGCCGGGGAATTCCGGACGAGCGGCTTGAGGAAGTCTCGCACCACTACCGTGCCAACGGCGGGGTGAGCCCCATCAACCAGCAGAACCGCGAGCTCAAGGCGGCGCTGGAAGCCGAACTGGCTGCCCGCGGCATCAAGCTGCCCGTGCTGTGGGGCAACCGCAACTGGGCGCCGTACATCCCGCAGACCCTGCAGGAAGCGTACGACGCCGGGCACCGCCGGGTGTTGATGCTCACCACGAGTGCCTACTCCTGTTACTCCAGCTGCCGCCAGTACCGCGAGGACATTGGCATTGCGCTGACGGAGACCGGCCTTGACGGCAAGCTCGAAGTGGACAAAGTCCGCCAGTACTTCGACCATCCCGGTTTCGTGGAGCCGTTTATCGAGGGAACGGCAACCGGCCTCGCCGATGTGCAGGCCAAGCTCGCCGAAGCCGGTACTCCGGACGCCCCCATCCACATCCTGTTCGCCACCCACTCCATCCCCACCCGGGACGCTGAGGCCGCGGGCCGGTCCGAAGGGGAGCCCCGCGAATTCGAGGAAGGCTCGGCCTACGTGGCCCAGCACCTCGCCAATGCCGCTGCTGTTATCGATCGGGTCAAGGCTGAGTCCGGCCTGACGGCGCCGTGGTCCCTGGTGTACCAGTCCCGTTCGGGCGCCCCGCACGTGCCGTGGCTGGAGCCGGACATCAATGACGCCATCGAAGAGCTGGCCGGCCAGGGCGTCAAGGGCATCGTCATCGTTCCGCTCGGCTTCGTCAGCGACCACATGGAAGTTGTCTGGGACCTGGACACCGAAGCCATGGAAACCTGCGCCAACCTGGGATTGTCCGCCACGCGCGTCCCCACGCCCGGTACGCACCGGAAATTCGTTGACGGCCTGGTGGACCTTATCTGCGAGCGGACGGTGGCCAACAACATCAGCGACCGCCCCGCCGTTACGGACCTTGGTCCCTGGTATGACGTCTGCCGGCCCGGATGCTGCGCCAACTTCCGGGGCGAAAAGCCCACCATCGCAGGTGCCGACACCACTGTTGGCGCCGGCCACGACCCGTATCCGTCCGTTGCTGCCGGGGAAACGGCGGAGCTGTGACCGTCCGGATTGGAACGCGGGCCAGCAAGCTCGCGCTCACCCAGACCCAGCAGACCGCCGACCAGCTTGCCGCCGTCGGAGGATTCCCGGTGGAACTGGTGCACATCCGCACGGACGGCGACGTCCTCACGGGGTCGCTGTCCCAGATGGGCGGCACGGGGGTCTTTGTTGCTGCCCTGCGCGACGCGCTCCTGCGCAATGAGTGCGACGTGGCCGTCCACTCGCTCAAGGACCTGCCAACAGGGGCAGCGGTAGGGCTCAGCCTTGCCGCCACCCCGCGCCGCGTGGACGTCCGCGACGTCCTCTGCGCGCGCGACGGACTGAAGCTGGCAGACCTGCCGCCCGGGGCCCGCGTTGGCACCGGTTCGCCGCGGCGCGCAGCCCAGCTGCGCGCCGCCCGCGCGGACCTGGACATCGTGGACATCCGCGGCAACGTGGATACCCGCCTTGGGCGCGTTCCGGGACTTCCCGGCAACACCACGGACCAGGTGGTGCCCGGAAAGTCGTGCGACCTGGACGCCGTGGTGCTGGCGGCAGCCGGCCTGGAACGAATCGGCCGCCTGGACGCCGTCACCGAATACCTGGAAACCGACGTGATGCTGCCCGCAGCAGGCCAGGGCTCCCTGGCCATCGAGTGCCGGACAGCGGACGCCCCGGCAAGACCCGGCTCTGCCGGAAACTCCCAGGAAGTCCTCGCGCAGGCCCTGGCCGCGTTGGACGACCCCGATACCCGCCTTGCCGTCACGGCCGAACGTGCCCTTCTGGCCCGGCTCGAAGCAGGCTGCGCAGCGCCGGTTGGCGCTTACGCCTACCGGAAAGGCAGCATGCTGCACCTCGAAGCCGTGGTGTGCGCCGTGGATGGTACCGCCACCGTGCGGGACAGGCGGGCCACAGACGGGCTGACCGAAGTGGGAGCCACCCTGCTGGGCATCGAACTGGCTGAGGTCCTGCTTGCTGCCGGAGCCGCCGACATCGCAGACCTGCAGGCGTCCTGACCTGGCAATGACGGAGCCCTCCCGCGGTTCCGGTTCCGGATCCGGCAAGCCGCCCGCCGCCATGCCGCTTGGCGGCGTCCGGGTCCTGGTCACGCGCAGCCCCGAACGTTCGGGCGCCCTGGTGGCGGCCCTGCGGGAAGCCGGGGCGACGCCGGTGCTGCTCCCGCTCATCGACTTCGAACGGGCTCCGGACCAACACGCGCTGGACGTCGCCTGCGACGCCCTGGCAGCGGGCGCCTTCGACTGGCTGGTGGTCAGCAGCGCCACCACCGTGCACGTCCTGATGGAAAAGGCGGCCGAACGTGGCCTGGGCCTGGCCCAACTGGTTCCGCCCGGTACCCGGATCGCCGCCGTCGGTCCCGCAACGCGCCGGCTGCTGGAGGTGGGCGGGCTGGACGTCGCCCTCACACCGGATGGCGAGCAGTCGGCGGCCGGCATGCTCATGGTTTGGCCGGGCGGCGGCAGGATCCTGCTGCCCCAGGCGGACATCGCGGCCGGCACGCTCGCAGCGGGCCTGGCAGCGGCCGGAAGCGACGTCACCGCGGTGACCGCCTACCGCACCGTCGACTATCCGGCGGCAGCGGAGCGAAGGCTCGCCGTGCAGCCGGAGGACGACGACGCCGGCCCGCAGCCGCCGTCGTACTCCCTCGTGACACCGGAAACCGCCGCCTTGGAAATCGCTGAAGGGCGCATTGCCGCAGTGGTCGCCGCCTCACCGAGCGCCGTGCGCCGCATCGCCGCCCTGGTGCCGTTGGCAGGGTGCCGGCTCGTAGCCATAGGACGTTCGACGGCGGACCAGGCCGCCGCCCTGGGCCTTGAGGTGGCTGCGGTGGCGGCCGAACCCACACCGGAGGGACTCGTGGCGGCCGTCGCGAAAGCCGTCAACCCGCCCTGACCCGCTTTCCTCCATAACGCATAAACACAACGCCAAGGACAGGACCCATGACTTTCCCAACCCAACGCCCCCGCCGGCTGCGCACCACCCCCGCCATGCGCCGGATGACCGCCGAAACCCGCCTTGCACCTGCCGAACTCATCCTCCCGGCCTTCATCAGGGAGGGACTCACCGAGCCCAACCCCATCACGTCCATGCCAGGCGTGGTCCAGCACACCACCGACAGCCTGAAGCGGGCCGCCGCCGAGGCCGTTGAGCTCGGCCTGGGCGGGATCATGCTGTTCGGCATTCCGGAGACCCGCGACGCAGAGGGGAGCGCCTCACTCGATCCCGAGGGCGTGCTGAACAAGGCCATCCGGGACGTCCGCGCGGAAGTGGGCGACGACCTGGTGATCATGAGCGACGTCTGCCTGGACGAATTCACCGACCACGGCCACTGCGGAGTGCTCGACGCCGACGGTTACGTGGACAACGACCGCACCGTGGAGATCTACGCCAGGATGGCCGTGGCGCAGGCAGAGGCCGGCGCCCACATGCTGGGCCCATCCGGGATGATGGACGGCCAGATCGCAGCCATCCGCTCAGCGCTGGATGAGGCCGGCCACGTCAACACGTCCGTTATCGCGTACTCCGCGAAGTACGCCTCCGCGTTTTATGGACCTTTCCGGGAAGCAGTGGACTCCCAGCTCAAGGGTGACCGGCGGACGTACCAGATGGATGCCGGCAACCGCACCGAGGCGCTGCGCGAGGTGGAACTGGACCTGGCCGAGGGTGCCGACATCATCATGGTCAAGCCGGCCATGAGCTACCTGGACATCGTGGCAGACGTTGCCGCCATGAGCCCGGTGCCCGTGTCCGCTTACCAGATCTCCGGCGAATACGCCATGATCGAGGCCGCCGCCGCCAACGGATGGATCGACCGCCGCGCCGCCATCACGGAGTCCGTGCTGGGCATCCGGCGCGCGGGGGCCCACACAGTCCTCACTTACTGGGCGGCCGAACTGGCCGGCTGGCTGAAGGAATCCCGGTGACCGATTCTTCCGCCCCGCCAACCGCACCTGTGGGGGAGGGCCGCATCCTTCTCGGACTGAACACCTTTGGAGACATTGGTGCGAATCCGGACGGCAGCCCGCAACCTCATGCCCAGGTCCTGCGCCAGCTGCTGGAACAGGCGGAACTCGCGGATGCCGTCGGCCTCCATGCCTTCGGCGTGGGGGAGCACCACCGCAAGGATTACGCCGTCTCGGCGCCGGAAGTCTTCCTGGCCGCCGCCGCGGCGCGTACGTCCAGCATCCGGCTGGGCTCCGCCGTGACGGTTCTCAGTTCGGACGATCCCATCAGGGTGTTCCAGCGCTTTGCCACGGTGGACGCCATCTCCAACGGCCGGGCCGAAGTGATGCTGGGCCGCGGATCGTTCGTGGAGTCCTTCCCGCTGTTCGGCCTGGACCTGGCGGATTATGAGGTGCTGTTCGAGGAGAAACTCGAGCTGTTCGACAAGGTGCGGGCGCAAAAGCCAGTGCATTGGGAAGGCCGCACCCGGCCAGCCCTGCACGGGCTGAGCGTCTACCCGCCGTTGGAACAGCACCTGCTGCCCACATGGATTGGCGTGGGCGGCACGCCGGAATCGGTGCTCCGCTGCGCCCAGTTCGGGTACCCGATCATCTTTGCCATCATCGGCGGCCAGCCGCGGAGCTTCCGCCCCCTGGCCGATCTCTACCGCGAGGCGATGGGCAAGTACGGACACCCGATGCAGCAGATCGCCACCCATTCGCCCGGGCACGTGGCCGACACGGATGAACAGGCCCGGGAAGAGCTGTTCCCGCACTGGCTTGCGCTGCGGAACCGGCTGGGAGCCGAACGCGGGTGGGGTCCGGCCGGACGCGGTGAGTTCGATGCCCTCTGCTCCACAGAGGGCGCCCTGTACGTCGGATCACCGGAAACGGTGGCGCAAAAAATCGTCCGGCTGAAACGGAACCTGGGCGTGGACCGCTTCGACCTGAAGTACAGCAACGGTCCGCTGCCGCACGCAGCCATGATGCGTTCGATCGAACTGATGGGCACGGCAGTGGCGCCCAGGGTGGCAGAGCTGCTCGTCGGCTGATCGGGCTACCTGAGCTTTACCCGCTACCTGAGAGAATAGGAACCATGACTTCCAGTAATCCTCGCAATGAGGCGCTCTTCGACCGTGCCCGCCAGTTGATGCCCGGCGGCGTCAACTCGCCGGTCCGCGCCTTCGGCTCCGTGGGCGGGACACCGCGCTTCATGGTCTCCGCCAAGGGGCCGTACCTGACAGATGCCGACGGCAAGGAATACGTGGACCTGGTCTGCTCCTGGGGCCCGGCCCTGCTGGGCCATGCCCACCCGGCCGTGCTCGATGCGGTCCACGCCGCCGTGGACCGCGGTCTCTCCTTTGGTGCTTCAACCCCGGATGAGGCAAACCTGGCCGCCATCGTCCAGGAACGCGTCCCCGCCGTCGAACGCCTCAGGATGGTGTCCACCGGAACCGAAGCCACCATGACTGCGGTCCGGCTGGCCCGCGGGTTCACCGGCCGCAACCTCATCATCAAGTTTGCCGGCTGCTACCACGGCCACCTTGACGGACTCCTGGCAGCTGCCGGCTCCGGCCTGGCGACCCTCGCGCTGCCCGGCTCCGCCGGCGTCACCGAAGCGACCGCAGCTGAGACGCTGGTGCTGCCCTATAACGACCTTGCTGCCGTCAAGGAAGCGTTTGCCGTGCACGGCCCGAACATCGCTGCGGTGATCACCGAGGCTGCGCCTGCCAACATGGGCGTGGTAACCCCTGCCGAGGGATTCAACCTGGGGCTCTCGCAGATCACCCGGGAGTACGGCGCGCTCCTCATCGTCGACGAGGTCCTGACCGGCTTCCGTACCGGCTACTCCGGCTACTGGGGCCTCACCGGCGGTGCGCCGGATGCCGAGGACCCGTGGACCCCCGATTTGCTCACCTTCGGCAAGGTCATCGGCGGCGGCATGCCGACGGCGGCCCTTGGCGGACGGGCCGACGTCATGGACTACCTGGCTCCCACCGGCCCGGTCTACCAGGCCGGCACCCTTTCCGGGAACCCGGTGGCCATGGCCGCCGGCGTGGCCACCCTGAGCAACGCCACCCGCGACGTCTACTCCTTCATCGACGTCCGGTCGCTGGAACTGTCATCAGCTGTCTCCAACGCGTTGGATGCCGCGGGTGTTGACCACTCCATCCAGTTCGCCGGAAACCTCTTCTCGGTGGCCTTCGGGACGTCGGCCAACGGCGTCCACAACTACGCGGACGCCCAGGCGCAGGAAACGTTCCGCTACGCGCCGTTCTTCCACTCCATGCTGGAGTCGGGGGTCTACCTGCCGCCGTCGGTCTTCGAGGCCTGGTTCCTCTCCGCCGCCCACGACGATGCCGCCATGAACCGGATCTACGACGCCCTTCCCGCGGCAGCCAAGGCCGCTGCCGCCGCGCAGGGTTAAGGCCGCGCGCAAGGCACGTCCCGCCGTCGTCCGTTCGCCGCGAAGTGGCACTTAACCGCAGTCCCATGCACGGGTATTGCCGTTCAGTGTCATCCCGTGGAAACAAAAGGAAATCCCCGCCTGCAGGCTGCAGGCGGGGATTTCCTTTTGCGCTTCGGTTGCTACAGGACGTCCGAGAGGAAGCCCTTGAGCCGGTCAGTCCTTGGCTCGGTGAAGAGCTGTTCAGGCGGCCCGGACTCCACCACTACGCCGGCATCCATAAACGTCACGGCGTCGGAGACGTTGCGGGAGAAGCCCATCTCATGGGTTACCACCACCATGGTCATGCCGCCCTTCGCCAGGTCCGTCATCAGTGCCAGGACGCCCTTGACCAGTTCGGGGTCCAGGGCAGAGGTAGCCTCGTCGAAGAACATGACCTCAGGGTTCATGGCCAGCGCGCGGGCGATGGCCACCCGCTGCTGCTGGCCGCCGGAGAGGTTGGCCGGGCGGGAATCCGCCTTGTGCTTCAGGCCGACCAGGTCCAGTTGCTCCAGGGCCTGGGCGCGGGCCTGGTCTTTCGGGAGCTTCCGCAGCTTCTGCAGCGCCAGGGAAACGTTTTCCACCACCGTCTTGTGCGGGAACAGGTTGAACTGCTGGAACACCATGCCGATCCTGCGGCGGAGCTCGTCAGGGTTGTCCTTCAGCACCGAACGGCCGTCCAGCAGGATGTCCCCTTGGTCGGGTTCGATCAGCCGGTTCATGACCCGCAGCAGGGTTGACTTGCCGGAACCCGACGGTCCAATAACGGACGCCGTGGTGCCTTGCGGAACGTGCAGGTCGATGCCCCGCAGGACGTGGTTGCTCCCGAAGGAAAGGTGGATATTCTTGGCGCTCAGTGTTCCGGATGCGAACTCGCTCATGCCTGGGCTCCCTTTCCAACGACGGCTGCGGCATCGTCCGGTTCTTTCTTTTCGGGCCGGCCGTTGCGGAGGCGCCGGTCGATCCAGTTCACGAAGTGCGTCAATGGAACGGTGAGCACCAGGTAGAACACTGCTGCCGCCACGTAGGGCGAAAGGTTGCCGGTGGTGGACGCCGCATCCTTGCCGATCTGGAAAATTTCCCGCTCGGTGGCCAGCAGGCCCAGGAGGAAGACCAGGGACGACTCCTTGATCAGCGCAATGAACTGGTTGACCAGTGCAGGAAGCACCCGGCGGATGCCCTGGGGAACAACTACGAGGCGCATGGACGCGCCGTAGCCGAACCCCAGGGCACGTGATGCCTCGAGTTGTCCCTTGTCGACGCTCTGGATGCCGGACCGGAAGATCTCGCCGATGTAGGCGCCGGACATCAAGGAAAGGGCCGCGACAGCCATGGGATAGGGGCTGGTGGAACCGGTCAGTTCACGAATGATCGGCCCGAACCCGAACCCGATGACCAGGATGGTCAGGACGGGCGGAAGACCGCGAAGGATGTCGGTGTAGACCCGTGCCACCCAGCGCGCTGCTGCGTTCCGGGAGATCCCCATCAGGGCGAGCAGCATTCCCAGGGCGGTCCCGATGATGCCCGAAATGATGGCCAGCACGAGGGTGTTCGGCAAACCGACGGCGAACATCTTGGGGATGACTTCGCCCATCGCCTTCCAGTCAAGGAAGGTGTCAGCGAGTTGCTTGAGGATATCCATGGAACGCCCTGGTTACTTGGCTGCCGGGATCTGGACAGCCTTGCTGCCCGGCTTCCAGCCCTGGGGGGTCTGGTCGGCGACGGTGGGGCGGTCCTTGTACCATTCCGACGTCAGCTTGGTCCAGGTTCCGTCGGCGATGACCGCGTCAAGGCCGGAGTTAAGCGCGTCGATCAGCGGCTGGTTGTCCTTGTTCACTGCGTAGGCGGTGAAGTTCTGGGTGTTTACAACCTTTTCGGCGATCTTGGTGTTGTCGCCTTCCTTGACCTGCCCGGTGGCCTGCTGGGACGGGGCCACCCAGGCGTCGATCTGCCCGTTCTTCACATTGCCGTAAACGGTGTTGTAGTCCGGGAAGCGGACAGGCTCCAGCTTGAGGGTGTTGGTCACGTAGTCGTCCTGCACGGTGCCCTGGACGACGCCGATGCGGACCCCGTCCTTGAGGTCGGCGAAGCCGTTGACCTTGGAGCCGTTCTTGGTGACGACAGCCATGTAGCCGAAGTCATAACCATTGGTGAAGCCAACGGTCTTGCGGCGGGCGTCGGTGGTGGAGATCGAGGAGGATCCGACGTCGAACTGCTTGTTGGCCACCTGGGAGAGCAGGGCGGAGAAGTCGGTGGAGGCAAACTCAACCTTGAGGCCCAGCTTGTCACCGATGGCGCGCAGCAGTTCGTTGTCGTAGCCGGTGAACTTGCCGGAGGGGTCGATGAAGATGTTGGGCGGGGCGTCCGAAAGGGTTCCCACACGCAAGGTGCCCTCGGTGATGAGGCCAAGCTTGGTCTTATCGATCTTGTCGACCGGGGTGACGCTGGCAGTGGTGTACTTGTCCAGCGTCTGCTGGTCGCTGCCCTTCAGGGCGTCCGTGGGGGTGCCGCTGGGCTGGGAAGACCCTCCGCCGCAGGCCGCGAGGGAAACAGCGAGGGCAAGTGCAACGGGAGCGGTAGTGAGCCACTTCATCGCTTTGATTTTCATCAGGTTGTCACTTTCATGTGAGTCGTAAAGTCGACCGGGCCGCTGGGCAGCGCGTGGCGCCCGGTACCTGCCCGGAGCTGGTCCAGCTGTCCGGGGCAGGGGTGGCCGCAAAACTTTATTGTCTCACCTGGGCGAATACCGGTAGCGGGATGAAGAATCTAGAAGCCCTGAGCGTCCAGACCGAATATTGTCTCCTGGGGAGGCGGCTACAGCACGCAGGTGCAGGGTCGTGGCCCGGTGCGAGCGAACGATGCCCTTGTTGGGACCCTGGGATTTATTAACCGGCGTGACTGTGACATGTCTCCCACTAAGGGCGTGCCGCAGCGTCCTAGAAGCCACCGGCCGTGGCGTCCTGCGGTGGCAGGACCGGCCAGTCTCCCTCGATCACGGCGGCCGGCTTCGTCTTGCGGAGGTAGTCCTGGAAGTCCGATGCCTGGCTGACCGCCCAGTCCACCTGAAGTTGGTGCAGCTGGCTGGCCGGCATCATCAGCTTGGGGAACTTGCCGGCCATCGCATCCAAAACCCGAAGGGTCGCCAGGGCATCCGCCGCCGACGTGTGTGCGTTGTCCAACACCACACCGTACTCTTCGCACAGTGCGGTGAGTGTCCGCTTCCCCTTGCGATAGCGGTCAACCTGCTTGTTCATGATGTAAGGATCCAGGACCGGGAAACGGGAAAGCTGCGGAATCCCGTACCGGGCGGACTCGGCGGCAAGGACCGTGAAGTCGTAGCTCGCGTTGAACGCGATCACTGGTGTGCCGGAGTCGAACAGCTCCTGCAGGACTGCGGCGACTTCGCGCGTGACCTCATGGGCAGGGCGCCCGTCCCGCCTTGCCTGTTCGGTGGTGACGCCGTGGACGTCACTTGCCTCGACGGGTATTTCCACACCCGGATCGGCCAGCCACTCGTGCTCCTTGATCACCTCACCCTGGTGGTCCACGACGGTGATCGATGCCGTGACGATTCTCGCCGCCCGCGAGTTGCGCCCGGTGGTTTCCAGGTCGAAGGCCGCACGGGGAAGGGTGTTCCAGGAACTCATGCTTCAACGCTACGTGGACCCACCGACAATTCGGTGGAACGCCACTGCGGCTAGATTGGATCAATGCGGAATGAGTACGTCCAGGCGGTCCTGGCTGTCGTGAGGCTGGTGCCGGCAGGGGCGGCCGTATCGTATGGGGACGTCGCGGAGCTCCTGGGATCGGGCGGCCCGCGGCAAGTCGGTTCCGTCATGAGCCACTACGGAGGCGACGTCCCCTGGTGGCGCGTCCTGAAAGCCAGCGGCCACGCGCCTCCGGGACACGAAGCCGAGGCCCTGCTCCTTTACCTTGAGGAAGGCACTCCGCTGGTTGGTGACTACGGTTCGTATATCCGGACCGGGGACGGGCGGTGGCGGGTTGATCTGGCTGCCGCCCGCTGGGCACCCACGGACGAGGATTTTGAAAGTATTGACACAGTCGCCGAGGAATTGGAGCGTCGGCTCCACAGCTTGTCGGTGCCTGATGATGGAATGATTGTGTGACCGTAACAATTCCTTTGACCAGCCCCCGGGACCCGCACCGGCAGGAACCGGAGGCGGGCCGAAAACCGGCTTCCACCACTGGCCCGGGAAACCCGGACGGCAGCGCCCGGCCGGTCACCCCCGCCCTTCGGTTGCTGCCGCCACGGCGGGTGCACGCGGAACCACTCCGGCTTACACCGGACCAGCAGGCAGCGGTTGACGTCTCCCAAGGCTCCGGACCAGTCCTGGTTCCCGGTGCGCCGGGCACGGGAAAGACCACCGTCCTCGTCGAGGCCGCTGTCCAGCGGGTCTTCCGCGACGGTGTCGACCCCGAACACATGCTGATTCTTGCGCCCACCCGTCTGGCTGCCGATTTCCTGCGGGACCGTTTCACTGCCCGCCTGGACAGGAGCCTCAGCACCACTCCGGCCAGGACGTGGGCCTCCTACGCATTCGACCTGATCCGCCGTGCCAAGGCTGAAGGCGCCATGCCGCTGTCCAGGCCACCCCGCCTGCTGTCAGGCCCGGAGCAGGACCTCATCATCAAGGAGCTCCTCGAGGGCCACCGGCTGCCCGGACTGGAACTGCCATGGCCGTCCGATCTTGATGGCGCCCTGGAGACCAGGGGCTTCCGCCAGGAGGTGCGGCAACTCTTTGACCGCATCATTGAATCGGGCCGCACGGCGGAGGACCTCGCGCAGCTGGCGGATTCCTGCGGCCGGCCGGACTGGAAAGCCGCAGCAGGCCTCTACGCGGAATACCGGGACGTCCTTGACCTGCGGATGCCCGAAGCTTTCGACCCCGCCGGGATCATCACGGCTGCACGGCAGATCTTCCAGGATGTGCCGGAGTTCCTCGCGGCCGAACGCGCGAGGCTGCAGGTTGTCCTGGTGGACGATATCCAGGAAGCGAACCCGGCCATTTTCGAGTTACTGGCGGACATCGCCGCGGGAAAAGACTGCTACGTAACGTCGTCGCCGGACACCGTGGTCCAGGGGTTCCGGGGAGCCCGGCCGGATTTGGTGGCTGAACTGCCCCTGCTGTTGTCAGCCCAGGCACCTGTCCTCGAGCGTCCGCTGTGGCATGCCCATGGCATGGCGCCGGCTGTGGCAGAGGCGTGGCTGAACGTCGCGGGCCGCATCTCACAGCGGGCAGGCGGGCAACTGGCACGCCGCCTCACACAGCCCGGACAGGACGATAAGCCCGGCAGCGTTGAGGCCCATCTGGTCCCTACTCCAGTTCACGAGCTCCGGTATGTTGCCCAGCGGATCCTGGACCAGCACATAAACCACAACCGCGACCTGGCGGACATCGCAGTCATCGTGCGCAACGGCGGCCAGGTCAGCGAGTTGCAACGCTATTTGTCCGGACAGGGCATTCCCGTGCGGGTGCCCGTGGCTGAATCCGCGGTCCGGGACGAGGTGGCTGTCCGTCCGCTCCTCGATGCTTACGCCATCGCGCTGGATCCGGAGCTTTTGACCCCCGAGGCTGCGGTGTCCCTTCTCACCTCCCGGATCGGAGGTGCCACCTCCATTGAGCTGCGCAGGCTGCGGCAATCGTTGCGGCGGGAAGAACTCCTGGGCGGCGGGGGCCGCGCCAGTGATGCGCTTTTGGTCCAGGCCCTGCTGGAGCCGGGCGCGCTTGGCACGTTGGGGATCGAAGGCCGCGCCGCCAGGCGCACGGCCCGGATGATCCGTGCGGGGCGGGAGGCAGCCGGACTGCCGGGTGCCAATGCCGAGACGGTGCTGTGGGCCCTCTGGGACTCAACGGGGCTGTCCCCGGCCTGGACCGAGGCAGCCTTGGCGGGAGGACCGCAGGGAGCCCGGGCTGACCGCGACCTTGACGCCATGATGGCGCTTTTCCATACGGCGGAACGCTACGTGGACCAGATGCCCGGCGCCGGCCCTGAACAGTTCCTGGAGTATCTCCTGAACCAGGAGCTTCCCATGGACACCCTTGCCGCCCGTGCCCAGCTTGATGATGCTGTGGAGCTGATGACGCCGGCCAGTGCGGCAGGCCGGGAGTGGCCGGTGGTGATCATCGCCGGGCTGCAGGAGGGGGTGTGGCCCAATACGAGGCTCCGCGGTGAACTGCTCGGCAGCACCCTGTATGCGGATGCCGTCGAACACGGTCCCGAATATGCCCTCCAGCGTGACCCGCTGAGCCGGTTGCGGGACATCCGCTATGACGAACTCCGCAGCTTTTCCACGGCGGTGTCCAGGGCGCGGGAACTGCTGGTCTGTACCGCGGTCTCGTCCGAAGACGAGCAGCCGTCCTCGTTCCTCGACTTTGTTGCACCCCTGGGACCGGAAGCGGAGGGCCGGGCTTTCACCCAGGTGGAACGGCCCATGACGCTGCGCGCTTTAGTCGCCGAGCTCCGCCAACATGCCCAGCTTGACGGCGGGACGCCGCAGGCAGCAGAAGCTGCCAGGGTCCTGGCGCATCTCGCCGTGGCGGAACCTGCCGTGGCCGGAGCACACCCCGACAGCTGGTGGGGACTGGCCCCGCTGACCTCCTCCGAAGCGGTGGTGCCGCCGGGGGGAACAGTGTCCGTGTCGCCGTCAAAGGTCGAAACAGTTCAAAAGTCGCCGTTGGACTGGTTCGTCCAGGCAGCAGGAGGGGAACCTGCCACCGACTTCGCCCGGAGCCTGGGCACCTTGGTGCATGCGATCGCCCAGGACATGCCGGACGCCTCCGGGTCCGAGTACGTTGCTGAACTGGTGCGGCGCTGGCCCGCCCTCGGCATGAAGGACAATTGGGAGGGCCGGCTGGACTTCCAGCGCGCTGAAACGATGGTGCGGAAGCTGGCCCACTATGTACTCGTCATGAGAAGTGAAGGCCGCAGCCTGCTGGGCGTTGAGCAGGACTTCGAAGTGGCGCTTGGGCAGGTGGCGGTGGACGAAGCCTCGCCGCGGGAGGCGGTACTCCGCGGCCAGGTGGACCGGTTGGAAATCGACGGCGAAGGCCGGCTGGTGGTGGTTGACCTCAAGACCGGAAAAAGGCAGCCAGGCAAGGACGAACTGTCCCGCCATCCGCAGCTTGGTTCGTACCAGGCAGCAGTGCTGGCCGGCGGGTTCGACGTCGGCTCCCGCGGCGGGCAGGGCCTGCCCGGCGGCGCTGTGCTGGCGCAACTCGGAACCGGGGCAATAAACCCAGCCATCCAACAGCAGGAACCACTCGACCCGCAGGAGAACTGGGCATTGGACATGGTCATGGAGGCAGCCGCCGTGATGGGTGGCAGCGAATTCATTGCGCGGCACGATCCAGCCAAGGGCAGCCATGGCGGCCATGGGTGCAGGCTCCCCGAGGTGTGCCCGCTCTGCGTGCGTGGACGGCAGGTGACCGAATGAGCGTGGCACTGCCTGGGGCGGAAGCCGCCCCGGCCGTGCGCTTCAGCCCCGAAGAACTGTCCGTGCTGCTTGGCGAGAAGAACACGCCCACGCCCGAGCAATCCGCCATCATCGCATCCCCCTTGGCGCCTCGGCTGGTTATTGCCGGCGCAGGCTCGGGAAAGACCGCCACCATGGCGGACCGGGTGGTATGGCTCGTTGCCAACGGATGGGTCACCCCTGAGGAAGTCCTGGGCGTGACCTTCACCCGCAAGGCTGCGGGCGAACTCGCCACCCGCATCCGGTCAAAGCTCCTGGCGCTGCAGCGCCTTGCCGCAAAGGACAGCGGACAGGAGCTGTTCCCAGCAGGACTGCTCAGCAATGACGCTTTGGAACCCAAAGTGTCCACGTACCACTCGTTCGCCAGCGGCATCGTCTCCGACTACGGGCTGCGGCTTGGCGTGGAGCGGGATGTGGTCCTGCTCGGCGGTGCGCAGGCCTGGCAGCTCGCCAGCGAGGTGGTTGAAGCCTACGACGGCGAATACCACCACTTCCGTGCCGCCAAGTCCACCCTGGTGAAGGCCGTCATACAGTTGGCTGGAGAATGCGCCGAACACCTTCAGGAACCTGAAGACGTCGAAGGGTGGCTCATGGCGCGTCTCTCCGAGTTTGAATCCCTGCCATACCTGGCAGACAAGAAGAAGAACAGGCCAAAGGCAGCCCTGGACCTCGGCGGGATGCTGCGGACCAGGGCAAGCGTCGCCGACATGGTGGGCCGCTACGCCGCCGCTAAACGAGCCCGCGGGGCACTCGACTTCGGGGACCTGGTGGCCCTCGCTGCCAAGGTGGCGCAGGACGTCCCGTTGGCGGCCCAGATGGAGCGCCAGCGGTACAAGGTGGTTCTGCTCGACGAGTTCCAGGACACGTCGTTTGCCCAGCTGGTGCTTTTTTCGCGCCTTTTCGGGGGCGGCCATGCCGTGACAGCGGTCGGCGACCCCAACCAGTCAATCTACGGTTTTCGGGGCGCTTCGGCAGGCCAGTTGTTCCACTTCGTTCGCGAGTTTCCCGTTCGGATCGATGCACCGGAGGAAGGGGCGGGCTGGGCGCCGGCCCCAACTTCCTATCTGACCACGGCATGGCGGAATGGCCGATCGATCCTCGCAGCGGCCAACGTCATGTCGCAATCCCTGGGCCGGACGGCAGCTCACAATGGACCTGCCGGGAACAGGACAGCTGCTGCCGAGGTTCCTCCGCTGCAGCCGAGTCCCCATGCGGTGGACGGGACCGTGGTGCTGGGGCGTTTCGCCAGCGACGTGGAGGAAGCTGCAGCCTTGGCCGACGACGTCCTGAGGTACCGGGTGACGGACTTTGAGCTGAAGCCTGACGGTACAGCGGAGCCGCCGGCGCTGGCCGTCCTGTGCCGCAGGCGCGCACAGATGGAGCCCGTCCGGCGGCAGTTTGAGGCCCGGGGGATACCCTACGAAATAGTGGGCCTCGGTGGGCTTCTGGACACCCCGGAGATAGTGGATCTGGTGGCCACCCTGCGCGTCCTTGCAGATCCCGGCCGGTCTGATGCGCTCATGCGACTTGTCGCAGGAACGCGATGGCGGATAGGGCCTGCCGACCTCATGGCCCTGCGCGACTGGTCCAGGCAGCTTGAACGGAGCCGGGAGAAGGCTGCACAAGGGTCCAGGGCCGACGTCCGGGACATTGACAGCGATGAAGCGGATGGCCCCGTCCCCGAGGGCGACCTGACCGACGGGGCCAGCCTCGTGGAGGCCCTTGATTTCCTGCCCCGGGAGGGGTGGACATCGTCGAATGGCCGCACCCTCAGCGCGGGTGCGCGGAGCAGGCTGGCCAGGCTGTCAGCCGAGCTGCGGCAACTGCGGGGCTACCTCGGTGATGACCTCACCACGCTCCTGGGCGAGGTGGAAAGGGCCATGCTGCTGGATATCGAAGTGGCAGCCCGCCCCGGGATCAGCATCCACCAGGCCCGCCGCAACCTCGACGCCTTCCAGGATGCGGCCGCAGGCTTCCTCCGCACCTCGCAGCGGGTCGACATCCTCGCTTTCCTGTCCTGGCTTGAGGCTGCGTCGGCGGAAGAAAACGGTTTGGAGGCGCCGGCCAGCGACGTAAACCGGGAAGCCGTGCAGCTGTTGACGGTGCATGCTTCCAAGGGCCTCGAGTGGGACGTGGTATTTGTCCCAGGCATGAATGCGGGGGCTTTCCCCAGCGACCGCGACTCCCGCTGGAGCAGCGGCTCTGCAGCACTGCCGTGGCCCCTTCGCGGGGACCGAGCAGATCTGCCCCAGTGGGACCTGGACCAGCCCGACCAGAAAGGCTGGCTGGATTCCGAGAAGGAATACAAGGCCGGCGTCCAGGCCCACAGCGAGGCGGAGGAACGGCGGCTGGCTTACGTTGCCTATACCAGGGCCAAACACGTCCTGTGGGTGTCCAGCGCTGCGTGGGTGGGATCACGGGCCGGACGGGCGGAAATGTCCCCGTTCCTCGCGGAACTGGACGCCTTGAGGCAACAGGCTGACGGCGGACCCCGTGCAAACGCTCTGGTTCATCCGCTGTCTCTGGAGGAGGGGGCACTGCCCCTCCAGAGCCCACTGACGCGTGAAACGGAAGAAGCCCGCTGGCCGTACGATCCCCTTGAAGGACCCGTGGACCCTCGCACCGGTCAGCGACTGCGCCTGGCCCCTGGGCGCAGGACAGCCATGGAGGCGGCGGCGCAGCGGGTGCTCGGGATCCTGGGCACCGGTGACGGTCCATTGGTGCGGGCTGGGGGCACTGGGCAGCTACACACTGCCGGCCAGGTAAGCAGTCCGCTGCCTGGCCTGACAGGGCCAGCGGCCGGCTGGGCGCGCGAAGCTGCGCTGCTGCTGGAGCGCAGGGCAAGAAGGTCAGGCGGCCAGGACGTGCACCTGCCCACCCATATCTCGGCTTCCACCCTCGTGGACCTCGGAGACGACCCCCAAGCGGTGCTGGGCCGGCTGCGCCGCCCTGTGCCGCGCGAACCCGGTATGTCGGCGCGGAAGGGCACGGCGTTCCACGCCTGGGTGGAGGAATATTTCGGAAGGGCCGGCATGCTGGACCTCGGCGAGGCACCGGGTTCGGACGATCACATCGATGCCGCCTACGACCTGGATGAGATGGTAGCCACGTTCAAGGCTTCCCCCTGGGCTGACAGGTCCCCAGCCTTCGTTGAGGTTCCCGTGGAAACCAGGGTGGGGGAGGTGGTGGTGCGCGGCCGGGTGGATGCCGTGTTCCAGGAGGCTGACGGCAGCTGGGACCTGGTGGACTGGAAAACCGGCCGCCGGCCATCCACCGGGCAGCTGAAGACCCGTTCGATCCAGTTGGCAGTGTACCGGCTGGCATGGGCGCGCCTCAAGAATGTTCCGTTGGAGGACGTGCGGGCCGCATTCTTCTACGTGGCTGATAACGCCGTGGTGCGGCCGCACGATCTCGGGTCGGCAGCCGAGCTGGAAGGAATCGTTACCGACGCGCTTGCCCGGCCTTGAGGGCTGCCCCTAAACGATGCCCACCAGCGGGGTGGCGCCTGTCCGGCTCAGCCCCGCTTGGCGTTGACGATCGAGATGGCGGCTGTGGACGTATCGTCCGGGCCCTTGGTTTGGTGGACCTGCACCTCCGCGGCCTCAACTTCCGCAGCAGGCTGTTCCACCGGAATGGGGGTGACGTGTACGGCGGGCTGTGAATGGACTTCCGTTCCCGGAACAGCCGGTGCGGCATCTGCTGCCGGTACGGCGGGGACCGGAATGACGGTCACTGCAGGGCTCACCGCAGAACTGCCGCCCGCCGATGCCGGGGCTGCCCCGGAAGTTCCGGCGGGGGCGGGAGCGGCAGTTTCCGGCCCGGCGGGGCTGCCCTTGGCCGGAAGCGGCTCAACGCTGATCGGTTGCCCGCCGAATTCGGCAATATCGCTGGCCAGGCTCTCCAGCATTCCCTCCGCCTCGCCGACCATTTCCTGGTCACCGGCCGCCAGACCCTTGACCATGTACTGCGCCAGGGCGAACTCGGCGGACAGTGCGGCCCGGCGGAGGAGGTGCTGGTCCGGGACATCCCGCCGGCTGGAAGTGTAGGACTCCAGCACGGCATCAATGAACTCCTGCTCATTGGAGGCCACCAGCCAGGCAAAATCGTCTGCGGGGTCGCCGATGCGCAGGTCCGTCCAGCCGGTTACTGCGGTTACCCGTCCCGACTCCACCAGCAGGTTGTCCTCGTGCAGGTCGCCGTGGACCACGCAGGGGTTGAACCGCCACAGGGATACGTCCTCCATGGCGTGTTCCCAGCGGCGCAGCAGTGCGGCAGGAATCCTGCCCGTGGTTGCTGCCTGGTCCAGTTCGTTCAGCCGCCGTTGGCGGAACTCATTGGGGGTGTAGCTGGGCAGGTCGGCGTTGCTGACCAAGGACCGGGGGAGGTCGTGGACCGCTGCCAGTGCGGAACCGATTTCGCGTGCCAGGCTGGCCGGCCCGGATGTCAGTTCCTCCACACTGCGCGTGCTGCCGGACAGGTGTGAGTACACGAAGGTGGTCAGGCTTCCCAGCCGGACGCTGCCGGCCACGGTGGGCATCAGGAACGGCAGTTCTGCCCGTACAGCGGGAGCGAAGGCGCGCAGCACCAGGAACTCGGTTTCCAGCCGCGCGCTGGCTTCCGCGTGCCGCGGCGACCGCACCCGCCAACGCTTGCCTTCGGAATCGAGGAGCAGGGCCGAGTCGAAGTCCGCGGGGTCATCCGGCGCAGAGCTAACAGCTGTCGGGGTCAGTCCGGGGACTGCCGCGGTTGCAATCGCCGCCAGTTCAATCGGTTTTCTTCTCACCGTTCCACGGTAGATTGCGTGCCGTCCCAGACGGCGGTCTGGCCGCGGCGAGTCTTCAGATAGCTGGAAATCGCGGGGCGCCCAGCACCACAGTGGTTGGGCGAAATGTGAAATGTCGGCAGCAGTCAGTACGGTGGAAGCATGAGCCACACCGAGTCTGCCACACCCGTCCACCAGGCTGTGCCCGCGCGGCTGCCGGCAAACCATCTGGTGGACACCCTCCTCCCGGTGAGGCCGGCACTGGTGGACCGCGGATCAACCGCCCGCATCAGGCCCGGCATGATCGATGATCTGTTGGCCGGAACTGACGCGGTGGCTGCAGTACTGTCAAGGCGCCAGGGCCTGGTGCGGGGCAGCAACCTGGTCATGACCGGCGCCCGGGAACTCCTGGCACAGCTGACAGAGGCAGGATCACCCCCGGAACTGGTGGTGTACCTGGGATCAGCCCTGCCTGCTGCGGACGTTCCGGCCGGGACCGAAATGCTGCTTTTCGTCCTTCCCGCACCTCCGGAACCCGGCACCGCCGGTATACCCGCGGATGCTTCGTGGGCTGGGTTCAGGGAGGTCGCAGCGGACCTGACGGCCACCTCCACTGCCTTGTTCGTGGAAGCCAGCGCCATCGCCAACTGGCATGCAGCCCACACCCACTGCCCCCGCTGCGGCACACCCACCGACGTTGAAGCCGGCGGCTGGGTACGCCGGTGCCCGGCAGACAATTCCGAACACTATCCCCGGACCGACCCCGCAATCATTGTCACGGTGGTAGGCCCGGACGGCCGGCTGCTCCTTGGGGGCGGCGGCCCCCTGGATGCCCGGAACTACTCCACCCTGGCCGGGTTTGTGGAGCCCGGGGAGTCCCTGGAGGAAGCCGTGGTCCGCGAGATCCAGGAAGAGGTTGGCGTGCGGGTCGCAGCCTGCCAGTATCTGGGCTCCCAGTCGTGGCCATTCCCGGCCTCCCTTATGCTTGGTTTTACCGCCGTCACCGAGGACACCCAGGCAACGCCCGACGGCGTGGAGGTCACCAGGGCGCGCTGGTTCAGCCGCGAGGAACTCCAGGAAGCGGTGCTCAGTGGTGAGATCACCATTTCCAGCAGGCTCTCCATTGCGCGCTCCCTGATTGAGCACTGGTACGGCGGCCGGATCCATGACAGGGCCGGCGCCTAAGTTGTTCCATCCACCAGACTCCAGAACGCGGTAGTCGAGAAACAAAGCAGCAGAAGTGACTACAGAAGATATTGACGGAGCAGCCTCCCTTGAGGACCGTATCCTCGGGGGGCTTGACGCAGAACAGCGTGAGGTGGCCAGTACGCTGAGCGGCCCGTTATGCGTGCTCGCCGGCGCGGGAACCGGGAAGACCCGCGCCATCACCCACCGCATTGCCTACGGCGTTCACTCCGGGGTCTACAGCCCGCAACGCCTGCTGGCGGTAACTTTTACCGCGCGGGCGGCGGCGGAGATGCGCAGCCGCCTGCGCGACCTCGGTGCCGGAAACGTGCAGGCCCGGACCTTCCACGCCGCAGCATTGCGCCAGTTGCAGTTCTTTTGGCCGCAGGCGGTGGGCGGTACGCTGCCCAACCTGCTGGACCACAAGGCCCAGCTGCTTGCAGAAGCCGCCCGGCGGCTTAGGCTCAGCACGGACCGGGCCTCCATCCGCGATCTCGCCTCGGAAATCGAATGGGCCAAGGTGTCCATGCTCACCCCCGCGAATTACCTGGAAAACGCGCAGGGGCGGGGCGCCCCCGGCGGGTTCGACCTTACGGCGGTAGCCCGCGTCTTCCAGTCCTACGAGGACGTCAAGACGGACCGCAACGTGATCGACTTTGAGGACGTCCTGCTGATCACGGTGGGCATCCTGCAGGAGGACGAGAAGGTGGCTGCCACGGTCCGCGAACAGTACCGGCACTTCGTGGTGGACGAGTACCAGGACGTATCCCCCCTGCAGCAGCGGCTCCTGGAGCTCTGGCTCGGCGGGCGCGACGAACTTTGCGTGGTGGGGGACGCCAGCCAGACCATCTACTCCTTTACCGGCGCCTCGCCCAGGCACCTGCTGGACTTCAAGACCCGTTATCCGCAGGCCAATGTGGTCAAGCTCGTGCGGGACTACCGTTCCACCCCCCAGGTAGTGAAACTGGCCAATGACCTGCTGGCCGGCCGCCGAAGTGGCGGTCCGACGGCCGATGCCGCCTGGGCAGCCCCCCTTCAGCTCGTGGCGCAGCGCCCGGCCGGGCCGGTGCCCCAATTCACCGAATGCACGGATGACGAAGCCGAAGCCGCCACGGTGGCGCAGAAGATCAAGGCACTGCTCGACGCCGGGACCCCGGCCAGCGAAGTAGCCGTCCTTTTCCGCACCAACGGCCAGTCGGAGGCCTACGAACAGGCGCTGGCTGCGGCGGGAATCGGCTACCAGCTGCGGGGCGGCGAGCGCTTCTTCGCCCGCAAGGAGGTCCGGGACGCCATCCTCCAGCTGCGCGCAGCCACCAGGGCTGTTTCTGAAGCAGATGCTCCAGAACCGCTGGGCCAGCTGGTCCGGGACATCGTCTCCTCCCTCGGCTACACGGATTCCGCTCCGCACAGCGGCGGAGCCCTGCGCGAACGGTGGGAGTCCCTCGCGGCGCTGGTGGCACTGGCCGACGAACTCGCACGGAACCGCGGCCCACAGTTCGGCCTGGCGGATTTTGTCAACGAACTCCAGGAACGTTCCCTCGCCCAGCATGCCCCTACCGTCCAGGGCGTCACGCTCGCCTCCCTCCACGCGGCCAAGGGCCTGGAGTGGGACGCGGTTTTCCTGGTGGGGCTCAGTGAAGGCCTGGTGCCCATCTCCTTCGCGGATTCACCCGAATCCGTGGATGAGGAACGCCGCCTGCTGTACGTGGGCATCACCCGCGCCCGCGAACATCTCTTCCTCTCGTGGAGCACCGCGAGGACTCCCGGGGGCCGCGCCAACCGGAAGCCGTCCCGGTTCCTGGACGGGCTGCGGCCTGATTCGGTGGCAAGCTCAAATGCCCGGGGAAAGGGAGCCGCTCCACGCCGGAAAGCTGCCGCGCCGGCCGTGTGCAGGGTCTGCGGCACCATGCTGGCCACCGGGGCAGAACGCAAGGTGGGCCGCTGCAATGCGTGTCCCCCCACGTACGAGGAACAGACCTTTGACGCCCTGCGTGATTGGCGCCGCGAGGTGGCGCAGTCCGCGGATGTCCCCGCGTTCGTCGTCTTCACCGATGCCACCCTCACTGCCATTGCCGAGGCGAGGCCCGCGTCGCTGGAGGAGCTCGCCGGCCTCGCTGGCGTCGGCCCGTCCAAGCTTGAAAAGTACGGGGAAGACGTCCTCCGGGTCCTTGTTGAAAGCTCCGTCCTGTGAGGCGCAGTCCCGGTGCCGGGCCCAATCAGCCCGCGTTACTGACCACATCCCAGGGTGCTCCCGTGGAGGTGCGCCGCTCTGCGAGGCGCACACGGACCGTGGCGGCGTTCTGGGAAGACGGAACGGCGGTGATTGCCATTCCGGCCCGCTTCACCGCGGCGCAGGAGCGGGAGTGGGTGCACCGCATGCTGGCCAAGCTGCATAAGCAGGGGGAGCGGCGGGCTGCAGCCGGCCGGCGGCGGCCGGCAAGTGACGACGCCCTTGCAGCCCATGCCGCGCAGCTGTCGGCGCAATACCTCGGCGGCCGGCCAGTGCCAACATCCGTGCGCTGGGTCAGCAACCAGAACTCCCGGTGGGGCTCAGCTACCCCGGCCGACGGAACAATTCGGCTCTCGGACAAGCTGCGGCCGATGCCGCAGTGGGTCATCGATTATGTCCTGCTGCACGAACTGGCCCACCTCCTGGTGGCTTCGCACAATGCCGCGTTCTGGAAGTTGCTGGAGGCGTACCCTGAAACCCAGCGGGCCAAGGCATTCCTCGAGGGGGTTTCGTTTGCCACGTCCCGGGGCCTGGACAAGGACGGTGCGGCCGGCAGCGGGGACGGCGGCGGCCAAGCGCCGGGCCCCTGGTCCGAAGACGCCGACTAACTCCTGAACGGACAGGCAACCAGTTCCGGAACAGTCAACCAACCAGTTTCGGAACAGTCAGCCCACCAGTTCCCGAACTGTTGACCTGCGGTGGCCCGGAACCCACTGGACGTTAAACACCCCGGCGGGCCAGGAAATCCTGGCCCGCCGGTACAGTGTCAGCTACTGGGCTGCTCGGGCCCGCCGTCGTCGTCAGTGCCGCCGTCAGCTCCCGCCTCCCCGGTCCCGCCCTCTTCAGTGGAGGTGTCGTCGAAACCGCCGCTCAGCAGTTTCTGCAGTGCGTCATCAACTTCGCTGTCGCTGGCCTCGGCGAGTTTCCGGCGTGAGCTGAAGCCCTTCGGGTCGTCCAGGTCCTCGGCGGTGGGCAGCAGGTCGGGGTGATGCCAGATGGCGTCCCGGCCCTCGATGCCGCGTTCCTCCTTCAGTGTCGCCCACAAGGTGGCGGCGTCGCGGAGCCTGCGCGGGCGCAGCTCCAGCCCCACGAGGGAAGCGAAGGCGTGCTCGGCGGGACCGCCCGTTGCCCGGCGGCGCCGTACGGTTTCGCGCAGCGCGCCGGCCGACGGCAGCACCTTTTCTGTGGCAGCAGCGGTGAGTTCGTCCACCCAGCCCTCCACCAGGGCCAGCGCGGTCTCGAGCTTCTCCAGCGCCTGCTCCTGCGCAGGGGTCCGCTGCGGCATGAACACACCCTGGGAGAGGGCCTCCTGGATGCCTTCAGGGTTGCTGGGGTCCAGGTCGCGGGCGAGTTCCTCAATTCGTGAGGTGTCGATGTGGATGCCGCGGGCGTATGCCTCGATGGCGCCCAGCAGGTGGCCGCGCAGCCAGGGAACCTGCACGAAGAGGCGCGCGTGCGCGGCTTCCCGGACGGCGAGGAACAGCCGGATGTCGTTCTCCGGCAGGGACAGGCCCTGGCCGAAAGCGGCAACGTTTGTTGGCAGGAGAGCCATTTCAAGGTCGGCCAGCGGGACGCCGATGTCGGTGGAGCTCACCACGTCCTGGGACAAGGCGCCAATGGCCTGGCCCAGCTGCATGCCGAAAATGGCCCCGCCCATGTTCTGCAGCATGGAGGAGGCGCCGCCCATCATGGACTTCATTTCCTCGGGCATCTGCTCCGTCATGGCGGAGGAGAGCGCATTGGCGATGCTGTTGGCCACGGGTTCGGTCAGCCGCTTCCAGGTACCCAGGGTGGCCTCCACCCATTCCGCGCGGGACCAGGCTTTGCCGATCAGGCCGGTGCCGGGCAGGTCCGTGACCGGGTCCAGCCACAGCTCGGCGAGGCGCAGCGCCTCGTCCACCTCCCGGGACTGCTGGGCCGAGACCGACGGGTCTGAACTGCCGGCGGCCACGCGGCGGGCGTTGTCGTGGGCCAGCGTCCAGTTGACGGGGCCCTCGGACGGGGCGCTCATCATGGCCTGGACCTGGGAGAACATCTGGGCCAGCAGGTTGGGGTCATCCGGCAGGCCGGCAGCCTTGGCGAGTTCGGAGGGGTCGAAGTTTTCCATCCCCTTGCCGCCCATCAGGTTCTGCAGCATTTCGGTCAACGGGTCCTTGGGGGTGTCGTCGCCGTTGGACGGATTGAGTGGATTGGAGGTCATGGTCCCGCCGATCGATGGTGTGACTGTTGATCAACCTTCACGGTACCCCGGTGGGGGTCGGCTGTCTGCCGCCCGCCGCCGTCGTTCGCTCTAGGCAAAGCCTTCCGGCGTGCCTCCACCGCGTACTGTTGGTGGGGTGACTACAACCCGTGGCGGCCATCCCTCCGAGGACCACGTTCCCGATCTTTCCCCCTTCGCCAGCGCCGGGCCATCGGGTGCCGCCAATCCAACGGAAAGCGCCCACGGAAGCGGCGGCACAGCGGGTGCGGGCGGGAGCACCGGCGCGGCCGATGCCGGACGCCCGGGCCGGCGGTTATCCACCATGATGGTTGCCGGGCTGGCGGCGCTGGGGCTGGGAATTGCCGTGGGCACGCTTCCGGTGCCCTACGTGATCGAGTCGCCCGGGCCCACCTACAACACGCTGGGGGAGAGCCAGGGCCATCCGGTCATCAACGTCAGCGGCCACGAAACGTATCCCGCGGCCGGAAGCCTGGACCTCACAACCGTGTATGTCGATGGCGGTCCCACGGGCTCCGTCAGCATCCTCAATGCGTTCTCCGCATGGTTGGACAATTCCAAGGCCGTCTACCCGGTGGAACTGATCTATCCCACGGGTACCACCAAGGAAGAGGCCCAGGAGCAGAGCGCGGTTGCCATGGCCACTTCGCAGGAGAACGCCGTGGCCTCCGCCTTGAACGAACTCAAGATCCCCTACGGCCAGCAGCTCCAGGCTGCAGGCCTGTCCAAGGATTCGGCATCAGCGGGCAAGATCCAGCAAGGGGACATCCTCAAGTCCATCAACGGCAAGGACATCACCTCGCTCACGGTCATCCAGGATGAACTGGCCGCGGGCAAGGGCGCCCCGGCCGCCCTGACGGTGGAACGGGCCGGCCAGTCCGTTGCCCTGGAGGTGACGCCCAAGGACAACGGCCAGGGCCGCTTCATCCTCGGCGTCATGTTGAAGTACCTGTTCAGTTTCCCGTTCCAGGTGCAGATCTCCCTGGACAAGGTGGGCGGCCCCAGCGCCGGGCTCATGTTCTCACTGGGCATCATTGATACGGTCACCCCGGGCGACCTCACCGGTGGCAAACACATCGCGGGCACCGGCACCATTTCGCCGGACGGTGCCGTGGGACCCATCGGCGGTATCGGGCAAAAAATGCGGGGTGCGCGCTCGTCCGGAGCCTCCCTGTTCCTGGCGCCTGCCGGCAACTGCGACGAGGTAGCCGGCCACATCCCCGATGGCCTCCAGGTAGTCCGCGTGGAAAACCTTGCGGAGGCGCGGCACGCCGTGGAACTGGCCGGAAGCGGGCAGGACATATCCGCGCTCCCGGGCTGCACCGGCAAATAGACTGGGCGCAACTAGACTCGACAGGAACTAAGCATTACCGCCACTCGTGGCACTGATGACGGACGAAACCAGCCGTTTGACCGGTACCGTCCGTCGCTCGCACGCTTCGATTGTCTCGACGACCAGCTATGAGGTACCCAGTTTGTCCCGTCCCGCCAGCACCACGTCCACAGGAAGGCCCCCCTCGCGACGGGGCGCCCTGACGCCCACCCTGATCGTCGTTGCCCTGGTGGTAGTGGGCTTCATTTTCTTCGCCAACGTCTGGACCGACGTCCTTTGGTACCAGCAGCTGGGTTTCATCGGAGTGTTCGTCACCGAAAACCTCGCCAAGATCGCCATATTCGTGGCCGGTTTCGCCATCATGTTCGCGGCGGTTTTCTTCTCAATCCGCATCGCCTACAACTCCCGGCCCGTCTACGCCCCGGACTCTGAGATCCGGGACAACCTCAACCGGTACCAGGCGCAGCTGGAGCCGGTCCGCCGGATTGTCATGATCGGCCTTCCTGTCCTGTTCGGCCTTTTTGCAGGCAGCGCAGCCGCGAGCCAGTGGCAGAAGGTCCTGCTCTTCTTCAACCAGGTAGGTTTCGGCCAACCCGATCCGCAGTTCAACATGGACATCAGCTTCTACCTGATGACCCTGCCGTTCCTCGGGTTCGTCACCGGGTTCCTCATCAGCGTGGTGGTGATCGCAGGCATCGCCGGCATCCTCACGCACTATCTGTACGGCAGCATCCGGCTGATGGAGCGCGGTGTGTTCACCAGCCGCGCGGCGCAGATCCACATCGCAGTTATCGGTGCCGCGTTCCTGGTGCTCCTGGGCGTCAACTTTTGGCTGGACCGCTACTCTTCCGTCCAAAGCAACGGCGGACGCTGGGCCGGTGCCCTCTACACCGACGTCAACGCCGTCATCCCCACCAAGTCAATTCTCGCCGTAGCTGCGGTCCTGGTGGCCATCCTCTTCATCGTTGCCGCCGTCATCGGCCGCTGGCGCCTGCCGGTAATCGGCACCGCCATGCTGATCATCACCTCTATCCTCGCCGGCGGCGTTTATCCCTGGGTGATCCAGCAGTTCCAGGTCCGCCCGTCGGAGCAGACCCTGGAAAGCAAGTACATCCAGCGCAACATCGAGAACACCCGCAAGGCGTACGGCCTGGACGGCATCCAGGAGACCCGGTATGACGCCACCAACACTGCCAACAGCGGCGCGCTGGCCCCCGACGCCCAGACCACGGCAAATATCCGGCTCCTGGATCCGAACCTGATCTCCGACGCTTTTGCGCAGCTGGAGCAGTACCGCCCGTACTACCAGTTCCCCAAGGCCCTCAACGTGGACCGCTACGAGGTGGACGGCAAGATCCAGGACACCGTGATTGCCGTGCGTGAGCTGAACCCCACGAACGTCGCAACCAACCAGCAGGGCTGGCTGAACCAGCACGTGGTGTACACGCACGGCTACGGGGTTGTGGCGGCCAAGGGCAACAAGTTCACAGTGGACGGCAAGCCCGAATTCCTCCAGTCCGGCATTCCATCCACCGGCGTGCTGGGTAACGACACCACCTACGAACCGCGGATCTACTTCGGTGAGTCTTCGCCTGAATACTCGATCGTGGGTGCCCCTGATGGCGCAAGTCCGCGCGAACAGGACCGCCCCTCCGGGAAGGAAGGGGAGGGCGAAACCCAGTACACCTTCAAGGGCAACGGCGGGCCGAATGTGGGGTCGTTCTTCAACAAGATCCTCTACGCCATCAAGTTCCAGTCCTCGGACCTGCTGCTCTCGGACGGCGTGAACACCGACTCGCAGATCCTTTATGACCGCAGCCCCCGCGATCGGGTGCAGAAGGTGGCTCCCTACCTGACGGTGGACGGGGGCGCCTACCCGGCCCTGGTGGACGGCCGGGTCAAGTGGATCGTGGACGGTTACACCACCAGCCAGTATTTCCCCTACTCGCAGCAGAAGCAGCTGTCGGACGCAACTGCTGATTCCCAGACGAGTTCCGGCCGCGCCGTGGCACTGCCCAACAGCACGGTGAATTACATCCGCAACTCGGTCAAGGCGACTGTGGATGCCTATGACGGCTCGGTCACCCTGTATGCCTGGGACGACACCGACCCCGTCCTCAAGGCCTGGCAGAAAGTCTTCCCTTCCACGCTGAAGCCGTATTCGGAGATGTCCGGCGCCCTGATGAGCCACGTCCGCTACCCGGAGGACCTGTTCAAGGTCCAGCGCGAGCTGCTGGGGCAGTACCACGTGACGGATCCCACCAGCTTCTACAAGAACAACGACGCGTGGAGCACGCCGGCTGACCCCACCGTCAGTACGGATGTAAAGCAGCCGCCGTTCTACATGTCGCTGCAGATGCCGGACCAGCAGAAGCCGGCGTTCCAGCTGACGTCGTCCTTCATCCCGCAGATCGTGAATGGAAACGCGCGCAACGTCCTGTACGGCTTCCTCGCGGCCGACTCCGATGCTGGCAACCAGGCCGGAGTGAAGGCTGACGGCTACGGAAAGCTGAGGCTGCTGCAGATCCCGCCGGAAACACAGGTGCCCGGTCCGGGGCAGGCGCAAAACAAGTTCAACTCAGATCCCACCGTGTCGCAGGCACTTAACCTGCTGCGGCAGGGTGCCTCGGACGTCCTGAACGGCAACCTGCTCACGCTGCCGGTGGGCGGCGGCATCCTCTACGTCCAGCCGGTCTACCTCAAGTCGACGGGTGAGACGTCGTACCCCACGCTGCAGCGCGTGTTGGTGGCCTTTGGCGACAAGGTGGGCTTCGCGCCGACGCTCGATGCAGCCCTCAAGCAGCTCTTCGGTGGCGATTCCGGAGCAGCCGCGGGAGATTCCGCCAACAACGGCCAGACACCTGCGGGGCCGTCAGCGCCTGCCACCCCTGGAGAAGCGGATGCGAAGGCCCAGCTGAAGGCGGCCCTGGATGATGCGAACTCCGCCATCCAGGCAGGCCAAACGGCACTTGCAGCCGGCGACTTCGCTGCTTACGGCGACGCGCAGAAGAAGGTTGCCGCAGCCCTGAAGAAGGCAATGGACGCTGAGGCCAAGATTCCGGTTACTGCTCCGGAGGCCAGCCCGGCCCCCGCTGCTTCGGGGTCGCCCTCCGCCTCGCCGTCCCCGTCAGCGGGGCAGTAGTACGACGGCGGCACCGGCACCCGATCCCCGCGGGACGGGTGCCGGGAGCGGCGTAACGGACGTCACGCCGTTCCGATTTGGCCTGCGGTTCACCTCCCGGTAAAGTAGTTCTTGCGACGCGGGGTGGAGCAGTTCGGTAGCTCGCTGGGCTCATAACCCAGAGGTCACAGGTTCAAATCCTGTCCCCGCAACTGGGAAAGACCCGGACATCGGACACGATGTCCGGGTCTTTTGTTTTCCCTGGGTGCTCCTGTTCCCAGATGCCCCCTTTGAGGGGGGGAGTGGTCGAGGCGGCCGCCAAAGTAGGGTAGTGTAGATCAAGCGACGCGGGGTGGAGCAGTTCGGTAGCTCGCTGGGCTCATAACCCAGAGGTCACAGGTTCAAATCCTGTCCCCGCAACTTATGAAGGCCCTGACCGGCAGTTACGCCGGTCGGGGCCTTTCTTTTCCTTGGATGCGCCCAGTTCCTAGTATTCTCTTTCGAAGGGTCCCGCGATCTGTGGGCAGCCCCAGTCATTCCTGAGAGGTATGTTGTTCCATGGCCACACCCACCAAGAAGCCCGGCGCCGCGACGGGTAAGCGGTCCCGGCTTTACTGGATGGTTCCTGCCGTCCTCGTGGCGCTGGTCGTGGTGGTGCTGATTGCCAGGCTGCTCGTGGGACTGCCCGCCGTCGCCTCCTTTGTCACCGACTACCCGGGCCAGTCCGAACTGCCCGGCAACGCCCCAGTGGGATTCCCGGCGTGGCTGGCGTGGCAGCACTTCCTCAACGCGTTCTTCCTCCTCCTGATCATCCGCACCGGCTGGCAGGTGCGGACCACCACACGGCCCAGCGGGCACTGGACCAGGAACAACAAGGGCCTGATCCGCACCAGGAACGCGCCCACCAAGATCAGCCTTGAGCTCTGGTTCCACCTGACACTGGATGCCCTCTGGATCCTGAACGGGCTCGTCTTCGCCGTCCTGCTGCTCGCCACCGGGCAATGGATGCGCATCGTGCCCACCAGCTGGGACGTGGTCCCCAATGCCCTCTCAGCCGCGCTGCAGTACGCGTCGCTGGACTGGCCAACGGAAGACGGCTGGATCAACTACAACGCCCTGCAGCTCCTTGCCTACTTCGTCACCGTTTTCATCGCCGCGCCCCTGGCCTTCATCACGGGCCTGCGGATGTCCTCCGCCTGGCCCAAGAAGGCGGCAGGACTGAATAAGGCCTACCCGATCGAATGGGCACGCGCCGTCCATTTCCCGGTGATGCTCTACTTCGTGGCGTTCATCGTGGTCCACATCTTCCTGGTGCTTACCACCGGTGCCCTGCGGAACCTGAACCATATGTATGGGGTCAGGGACGACGACGGCTGGTTTGGTTTCTGGGTGTTCCTCGCCTCCGTGGCGGTCATGGTTGCCGCCTGGTTCCTGGCACGCCCGATCTTCCTGCGGCCCATCGCGTCGCTGATGGGCAAGGTCAGCCGCTGACGGTGGAGGGCCCCGGGGACGCCGTCAGGCGTCCTTGAGTTTCTGGTAGGCGTCCAGGGCCCGTTCCCGCGACTCCGGCAGGTCCACGAGCGGTTTGGGGTAGCCCTCCGCGGCCGCTGCCCACGGTTCGTGGATTTCCCTACCCTGCAGCCCGCGGAGTTCCGGAATATAGGCCCGCAGGTAGCTGCCGTCGGCGTCGAACTTCTTGCTTTGGGTCACCGGGTTGAAGATCCGATAGTAGGGCGAGGCATCCGCCCCGGATCCCGCCACCCATTGCCAGTTGGCGGGGTTGTTCGCGGCGTCGGCGTCCACCAGGGTATCCCAGAACCATTCCTCACCGATCCGCCAGTCCGTCAGGAGATTCTTGACCAGGAAGGACGCGGCAGCCATCCGTACCCGGTTGTGCATCCAGCCTGTCTGCCACAGCTGCCGCATCCCGGCATCCACCAGCGGGTAACCGGTGTTTCCGTGCTGCCACGCGGCAATCTCCTGGCGGTTGGGGGGCGCCCACTGGAAGTTGTCGAGGGCGGACCGGAAGTTACGGGTGGCCAGATCCGGGTTGTGGTACAGCAGGTGCCAGTTGAACTCCCGCCAGCCCAGCTCAGACTGATAGGTCCCCACGCCGGAAGGGATCTTGCCCGGATGCCGGCGGCGGATCTCCCGCCACACGCGGAACGGGCTGACCTCGCCGAAACGGAGATGTGGTGACAGCCGGCTGGTGCCCTCCCTTCCGGGCAGGTTCCGGCCGGTGCCGTATTCCTCTATGGGGCCGTCCAGAAAGTCCTGGAGCCGGCTAACAGCACCTTTCTCACCAGGAACCCAGGCCTCTGCGAGCCCGCCGCTCCAGTCGGGGGAGGAAGGCAGGAGCTTCCAGCTGCTGAGGGCGTCGCTGGCCGGCAGGCCGCGGCCGGCTGCGGCGGGTTGCGGCACTGTATCCGGCGCTTCGAATGGGTCACGGATGTCCTGTGATGCGAGGCAGGCCCGCCAGAAAGGGGAGTAGACCTTGTAGGGGCCGCCGGCCCCCGTCCTGACAGTCCAGGGCTCAAACATGAGGTTCGCCTGGAAGCTCGAGGCTTGGATTCCGTTGTTGCCTGCCCATTCCTCGAGCTCTGCGTCGATGGTCCGCTCCGGCTGCCCGTACCGGCGGTTCCAGAAGAGGTGGCCGGCCTTTGTCTGGCTGGCGAGGTTCCTGAGGACCGCACCTGCGGGGCCACGCCGAAGCACCAGGCGGGATCCCTTGCTTTCGAGCTCGGCGGACAGTGCCGCCAGGGAACGGTGCAGCCACCAGCGCGCTGCTCCACCAAGGGGCCGCACGCCGTCGGACTCCTCGTCCAGGATGTAAGCCACCGTCAGCGGGGCACCCCGTCCGGCGGCCTCTGCCAGGGCCGGGTTGTCATCCAACCGCAGGTCATCGCGCAGCCAAACCAGGGACGTGCCATCGGAGGAAGTCATGGCACCCACGCTACACACAGCGGACGCGGCAATGGCCGGGACCACGGTCCCGGCCATTGCCGTTTCAACCGGAGACGCCGCCCGGGCTTTTAGAGCTTGTCGAAGTCTGCCTCGTCGACGGTTGATTCGGACGACGCGGGGCTCGCGGCGCCCAGGGCAGGCTTGGAGTTTCCGGCCTTGAGCGCGGCCAGGCGGGCTTCGATCTCCGTCTGCTCGCCCAGGTCCTCCAGCTGGTTGAACTGGGCGTCCAGGCTCGACGCCGCAAGCTCCTGCTGTCCACGGACCTTTGCCTCTTCGCGGCGGATCTTTTCCTCGAACCGGCCCACCTCGCTGGTGGGGTCCATGATGTCGATGCTCTTGATGGCGTCGTGGACCTGGGTCTGCGCCGCCGCCGTCTTGGACCTGGCAACCAGCTCATTACGCTTGCTGGTCAGCTGGTTGAGCTTGCTCTTCATCTGGTCCAGGCCGGTCTTCAGCTTGTCCACTACCTCGCGCTGGGAGGCGATGCTCGGCTCTGCACCCTTGGCTTCGCTTTCGGCCGCCATCTGGCGCTGCAGCGCCACCTTTGCCAGGTTGTCGAACTTCTCGGCGTCGGCTACGTCGCCGGCGGCACGGAATTCATCAGCCCTGCGGGAGGCGGCTAGGGCCTTGTTGCCCCAGTCCTGGGAGTTCTTAACGTCCTCGTTGTAGTCGTCCTCCAGCATCCGGAGGTTGCCGATTGTCTGCGCCACGGCGGACTCGGCTTCGGCGATGTTGTTGGTGTAGTCGCGGACCATTTGGTCCAGCATCTTCTGCGGATCCTCGGCGTTGTCCAGCAACGAGTTGATGTTCGCCTTTGCCAGTTGCGCGATCCGGCCGAAAATGGACTGCTTAACCATGGTGTTTGCCTTTCGTCCTGCTCTGTGTTGACCACTGGAACCGGTGCACAGTGGTGTACTGCGTCTGTCCGCCTGCCGGGATCTTCCGGCGTGTCCGGCGGAAGATCCTAGAAACTGCCGGAGTCTCCGCCGCCGAAGTCGCCGCCGCCAAAGTCCCCGCCGCCAAAGCCGCCGGAATCTCCACCCCAGCCGCCGCCTCCGCCGCCGTCACCCCAGCCGCCACCGCCGCCCCAGCCCCCGTGGCCCCCATTGAGGATGGAGTTGATCAGGATGCCGCCCAGGATGGCACCGCCAAGTCCGCCGCCGCCTCCGCCGCCGAACATGCCGCCGCGGCTGAAGCCCTGGTTGGCATAGCCGTCGAAGTGGTCCACGTCGGCCTGGGCCAGCTGGGCTGCCTGGGCTGCCAGGGCGTGCGCCTGCTGGGCGTAGGTGAGCGCGGTGACCGGGTCGGTGCGGGAGATGGACAGCGCGTAGTCGAGGTTCCGCTGGGACTCTGCGAGCCGGGTGCGTGCCTCGGTGCCCACCCCGCCGCGCCGGGCGGTGATGTAGTCGGAGGTGGCGCTGATCTGGGCCTGCGCCGACATGATGGTCTGCTGCAGGGACGCCTGGGCACGCCGGGACTGCTCCTGCTGGTCGCGGATGCCGGTCAGGGCCTGGTCCAGGGACTGGTGGGCGGTTTCCACCCGCTGGAGGGTGGCGATGGGGTCGATCCGTCCGCCCTGGATTTCGGTCTTTACCTGTGCCAAAGCGGCCTCCACCGCGGCCACGGGGCCCGCCAGCTCCGCGTGGGCGCCGGACTGGATAATGGCCTTTGCCTGGGCCAGGTCCTGGGACGTATCCACAACGGCGGCTTCGAGGCCGTTGCGGGCTTCATCAAGGTTGGCCTCGACCTTGGAAATTGCTTCCAGGAGGACGTTGGTCTGGTGCAGGCTCTCCTCGGCCGCCCGGACGGCCACGGCGGCCAGGCTCCCTTCGCCCCCACTCAGCTTCTGCTGGGCGGTTTGGGATGCATTCTGCACAAAGGCGAGCCGTTCCTTGGCCTGCACAATGTTGTCCGATACCTGTGCCAGCGCACTGTCCGCGTACTGGGACCGCATGGCCGCCAGGGACTGCTCGGCGCTGGCGATTTTGCCATCCGCCTCACGGGCTCCGGCGTTGACGGCGGCAAGGGCCTGCGGAGCGTTCTTCTCCAGCTCACGCAGGGAGTCGAAGTCCGCCTTCTGCTCCTGGAGGGATTCGAGGGCGGCCTCGGAGCGGCGGATAATCTCACCCAGCCAGGTCCGCTGCTGCTCCTCGGTATCCGGAATGTGGTCATCAAGCTGCTGCTGCAGCTTGAAGGACTCCGTCATGTGGGCCTTCGCTTCCGCCAAGGCCTTGGTGAAGTTTCCGACGGCGGAATCGCCGTATTGTGCCTGGGCAAAGCCGAGTTCCTGCTCGCTGGACTTGATGGCATCATCGGCTTCGATCAGCAGGGAACCGCTCTTCCGGCGGAGTTCCTCCACGCTGAGCGATGCCAGCGGGTCCAGCTCCGCACCCTGCGGACCGTAGCTTCCGCTGGACGCCACCTGGCCTGCGGCCTTCTTCCGGCGGTTGCGGAAGTAGAGATACGCGCCGCCTCCGGCCACCACGACGCCCGCGCCGACCAGGATGCCGGCGCCCGCCCCGTTGCCGGATGACACGTCGCCGTTGCCGCCCCCGGCAGCATCGCCCACCGCGGAGGCAGTGTCAATGGCGGCCTGGGCGTAGTCTTTCTTGCCGCCTGCGAGGTTGGCCACCACCGCATTCTGGGTGATGTTGGATTTCTTGGAATAGATGGTGCTGGCGGAGTTGGGGGAGAAGTAGTACTGGCCCGCTGTTGAAATCGCCAGGAGGACGTCCGCCTTACCCATCTTCTTCTGCCCGGCAACTGCTGCTCCCCAGGCGGCCGGATCAGTGGGGTTGTCGAACGACTTCACTGTCACCACGTACAGGTTGTACTTGTGGTCTTTCAAGAGCTTCTGGATCGCATCCTGGACTTCACCCTTCCGGCTGCCCAGCACGTTGGCATCGTCAACGATGTTGGTCCCGGAGGGAATGGGGACCGGGTCTTCGGCCCACGCGGCGCCGGCGGGTACCGCCAGCAGCCCGGCAAGGCCGATCACGGCGAGGATACGTTTGAACTTTGACCGCATGTGCAACCCTTCAGCACGCCTGACACCGATTCGGGACGAATCAGTCGTCGAATCCAGCAGCGCCCCCACGCTTGGTGTGAAGCCGCAGGTCGCTGTGGCATTTCATCTTGATTCTATGGTGCACCCCACAGGCCGTCCACGCGACCGAATATGCCTCCAGCGAAACGCGTTGTTGGCAGGAGAGCCTTGCTCGAAGCGTTCAGGAAGCTTTCAGCAAACATCCGAGCTTGTTCCAGCGGGACACGTCATAGTTAATGGCAGACGAGGATGAAAGGAAGTCCCATGACTGAGAATCAAACCCCAGGACCGGTCCCGGAGGAGAACCACGCAGGCGGCCGGAACCCCTGGCAGCAGCAGGGGCAGCAGGACCAGCAGCAGTCCGGAGACCGCCACGCGGCGACTCAGCATGGGAACGGCGCCGGGACGGCGGGGCAGGAACGCGGTTACAGCGGCGGAGGCCAGCAGCCTGGCCAGACGGAGCGGCTGGACCAGCCACGTATGCGCGACGACCACACGCAGGAGTTGCCTGGTGCTCCGCGCCCCGTGTACCCGCAGCGGCAGCCGTTCTACGGCCAGTCCGGACAATATGGCCAGCAGCACCAGAACGGCCAGCCCAACGGAAGCGTTGGCCTGGCCCCCAACCCGCAGGACGCGCCGCGCCGGAAGGCAAGCTTCGGCGTCGGCACCCTTGTGGCCAGCATCCTGGCCGCGGGCCTGGTGGGCGGCGGAGTGGCTACGGTCGGTGCGGGGGAGCTCTCCGCGCACAACAGCTCGAGCACCTCGACCGTGGGCAGCAGCAACCAGCCCGGGACAGTCATCGTCAACAACAAGGACGATGTCAACGCCATCACCGCAGCTGCCGTGAAGGCCTCGCCGAGCGTCGTCACCATCAGCGCCACCAGCGGCAGTTCCGGCGGCACCGGTTCCGGCATTGTCCTGGACGACCAGGGACACATCCTGACCAACACGCACGTCGTTACCCTTGACGGTCAGTCCGCCAACGCAACCCTTGAAATCCGCACCAGCGATGGAAAGGTCCTGCCCGCAAAGCTGGTGGGCACTGACCCGCTGTCCGACCTCGCTGTCATCAAGGTGGACGACACCTCAGGCCTCACCCCAGCGACACTCGGTGATTCCTCCAAGCTCAATGTTGGCGATACCGCCATCGCTATCGGTTCCCCCCTGGGCCTGACCGGCACGGTCACGGACGGCATCGTCTCCACGCTCAACCGCACCATCAGCGTGGCATCGTCCGCAGCACCCAAGGGCGGCGACAACAGCCAGGGCGGCGGCGACCAGGGATTCCAGTTCGCCCCTCCCGGTGGCGGGCAGAGCCAGCAAAACTCAAGTGACGGTTCCATCGCCATCAACGTGATCCAGACTGACGCCGCCATCAACCCCGGAAACTCCGGTGGCGCCCTGGTGAACAGCAAGGGCGAGATCATCGGCGTGAACGTGGCGATCGCTTCCGCTGGGTCCGGCACGTCCACGTCCCAAAGCGGCAACATCGGCGTCGGATTCAGCATCCCTATCAACAACGCCAAGCGTGTGGCCCAGGAAATCATTGACGGCGGCAAGGCCTCCCACGGCCAGCTCGGGGTCAGCGTCAAGGCCAAGACCACGTCCGGCGCATCCTCGGAGTTCTCGGTGGGGGCCGACGTCGCCACCGTTGACGCCAGCTCGGCCGCAGGAAAGGCCGGCATTAAGGTGGGCGACGTCATCACCAAGTTCAACGACCTCACCATCGGCGAACCCAACCAGCTGACGGCGGCCGTGCGCGAGCAGCCGGCCGGATCGAAGGTCAAGATCACGGTTCAGCGCGGCGGCAGCGAGCAGACGTTCGACGTCACGCTGGGTGCTGCGGCCAGCTAACGTTTGGCAGCAGTAAAGCCAGGAAATAACGACGGCGGCGTCCCCACCTACGGGGGCGCCCGCCGTCGTTCTGCTGTCCGGGCAAAAGCCTGACACAGGCGTTAACGGAAGAGGGCGCGGCAAGCCGCCGATATGGTTAGCTAGGGTTACCCGCCTGCCGGGCATATCGCGGCCATGTCCCACCCGGCTGGCTGTCCACAAGCATGGAAGGCTGCTGTAGAAACAGTGGAAGAGACATTGAAGATCGTAGTCCTGGTCAAACATGTACCGGACGCCCAGTTCGACCGTCACCTCAACGGGGTGGACAACACAGCGGACCGCGACGAAAGCATCCTGTCCGAGCTTGACGAGTACGCGCTCGAGGCAGCACTGCAGCTGGCCGAGGCACGTGGCGGAAGCAAGGCGGGCAACCAGGTTATTGCCCTGAGCATGGGACCTGCCGGAGCTGTCAATGCGGTCAAGAAGTCGCTGCAGATGGGTGCCACCGAAGGGGTGCACCTCACGGACGACGCCTTGGCCGGATCGGACGCCGCCGCCACCTCGCTGGCGCTCGCGGCCGCCGTCCGCCACCTGGGCGATGTGGACCTGGTCCTCACCGGCATGGCGTCCACCGACGGCGAGACCTCTCTTGTCCCGGCGCAGCTGGCGGAGCGGCTCGGGTTGCCGCAGGTGACCTTCGCTTCCACGCTTGAGGTCGACGGCGGCCGGCTGACGGCCCGCCGCGACGCGGATACCTCGTCCGAAACGGTGGAGGCGCCGCTGCCCGCCGTCGTGTCCGTGACAGACCAGATCAACGAACCCCGGTACCCCAACTTCAAAGGCATCATCGCGGCCAAGCGCAAGAGCATCACCACGCTGTCGCTGGCCGACATAGGCGTTGACCCCGCGCAGGTGGGCTTCGCCGGTTCCTGGACCACCGTGACCAGCGCGGAACAGCGGCCGCCCAGGACTGCAGGCACCATCATCACCGACGAGGGCGACGCCGGCATCAAGCTGGTTGACTTCCTGGCCGCCCAGAAGCTGCTCTAAGAGGAACACCGACATGGCACAAGTACTCGTATTCATCGACAACCCCGGCGCGTCGCTCAAGAAGAGCAGCCTTGAGCTGCTGACCCTGGCGCGTTCCCTGGGCGAAACCACAGTGGCGCTCAATGGAGACCTTTCCGACGGCGTCGCCGCCACCTTCGCCGAGTACGGCGTGGGCAGCATCCTGCGCCCGTCGGCCCAGGACCTGGATGACTTCCTGGTGGCACCGAAAGCCGCCTACCTGGCCGCGGCAGCTGAGTCCGCCGGTGCCGGCGTCGTCCTGCTGGACAACTCGCCGGAAGGCAAGGAAATCGCGGCCCGGCTGGGCATCCGGCTGAACGCAGGGGTTATCACCGACGTCGTCGCCGTGGAAGCGGACGGCACGGCACGCAAGTCCGTCCTGGCCGGCTCCTACACCACTGCCTGCAGGGCAACCACCCCTGTTTCCGTGCTGACGCTCAAGGCCAACAACGTCACCCCCGAACCCGCTCCGGCCCCCACCAGCCCCGGAACTGCAAGCGTGCAAGTGCCTGCGGCAGCCGCTGCGGCGCGCATCACCGCCCGCGAGCAGAAGGCGGCCAGCGGCCGGCCCGACCTCACGGACGCACGCATCGTGGTGGCCGGCGGACGCGGCATGGACGGCGACTTCGGTCCGGTCGAAGAACTCGCGGATGCCCTGGGCGCGGCCGTAGGTGCCTCCCGCGCCGCCACGGATGCCGGGTGGATCAGCCACGACGCGCAGGTGGGACAGACCGGCAAGACCGTCTCCCCGCAGCTGTACATCTCCGCCGGCATCTCCGGCGCCATCCAGCAAAAAGCCGGCATGCAGACATCCCAGGTGATTGTTGCGATCAACAAGGATGCTGAATCGCCGGTCTTCGAGATTGCGGATTTCGGGATTATCGGCGACGTCTTCGATGTCCTGCCACAGGCAGCAGCCGAGATCAAGAAGCGAAAAGGCTGATTCCTTGACTGCCTTCCACGAGCAGGCACAGAGCCCGTTCAACCCGGACACCCACCGGGTTGGGCGGGTGCTCTGTTTTGCGGCCCATCCTGATGACATCGACTTCGGAGCTGCGGGCACCGTCGCCGCCTGGACGGCGGCCGGCGTGCAGGTGAGTTACTGCATCATGACCGACGGCGACGCGGGCGGCTTCGACCCCGCCCACCGCGCAGACATCATCGCCATGCGCGACGCGGAACAGCGGCGTGCCGCGGAGTTGGTGGGCGTCACGGACATCCACTACCTCCATCAGCGGGACGGGTACCTCGAGCCGTCACACGAGGTGATGAAAGGGGTGGTGCGGCTGATCCGCGAAATCCGGCCCGACGTCGTCCTTGCCATGCACCCGGAACGGAACTGGCAGCGGATCCAAAAGAGCCATCCCGACCACCTGGCCGTGGGGGAGGCGGTGACCCGCTCGGTGTATCCGGCGCTGGAAAACCCCTTCGCGTACCCTGAACTGGCGGAAGCAGGCCTGGAAGCGTACAAGCTTCCGTGGCTGTGGCTTTACGCGGGACCGGAGGAACGGGAGAACCACTTCGTGGATGTCACCGGCCAGGTGGAGGCCAAGCTGGCCGCCATCCACGTCCACGTGAGCCAGCACCCTGACGTGGCCGCCATGGAAGCCACCGTCCGCCGCGGCATGCAGGTCAACGCCGCCAGGGCAGGCCTCCCTGAGGGCCGCAGCGCCGAAGCATTCCACGTGGTGGCAATCAACGGGCCCGGCACTATCGCCGGTTTCTGAACCAACCCAAACGCGCCGCGCCTTTCGGTGAAAGGAACGGGGCGTTTTGGGATGATACGGGTGCTACGCGCCCAGTGGGGCCGCCGCCACCGTGGGCAGGGTTGGCGCCTTGGACCCGCCGGCCGGCTCAACGGTGATGCCCAGGGAGGCCGCCGAGTGGATGCCCTCGACCACCGCAGGCTTGGACAGGGCCTGCTCGTCCATCAACCCCTGCGACACGGGGGCCGAGCCGTCCTTGGGGATGAGCCACATCTGGTATACCTTCCCGGCCGGGGGAGCGGGCACACCGCTCATCTTCACCACGGCCGCGTCCTCCGACGCTGAAATCAGGAGGGTGGCCTTGCCGCCGCCCACCACGTTCACGGAGGCCTCGCGCAGGTCGTTGGCCCTTGCCACCTGATTGACGGGATCATTCTGGTCGGCCACGTAGGCGCCCACGCCCACACCGCCCAGGGCGATTGCCGCTGCCGCCGCCACCCCGATCAGCCAACGCCGGGTGCCGGACGGGCCTCCCCGTTCCTCCCGGCGTTTCCGGGCCTGCGCCAGTTCATCAACCGGCTCCTGCCGGAGAAGCGGTGCCGTGCTTCCGGCTGGTGCCTGTGCATCCCCGTCCAGCCCATCCTGCGCCGGGAATTGGGCAGGAAGTTGGGCGACGATCCGCTGGAAGAGGTCCGACGGCGGCTCCTCCTCGGCACGGAACGTGCGGACCAGCGCCTCCCGGGACTGCCGGACACGCTCAAGGAAAGCCCGGCGTTCCGTCTCGGGGGCCGTGGCGATGTAACGGTCGATGGCGTCGCGTTCCTGCTCCGTGACCGCATCCAGGGCGTAAAGTTCCGCGAGATCGACGGCACGGCCTGCCGCAAGGTCCATGGCCACAGTGTCCCCAAAGGCATGTGAACGTCCCTTGCGGCCTTCATCCATTCCGTTCATCTCAACTCACCCCCAGACAGGTCTTCAATCGGATCAGTCCATCGCGGATGCGGGACTTGATAGTGGGCACTGCTGCATTCAGCCGTTCTGCGACTTCCCGGTACGTGAGGCCGCCGTAATAGGCCAGGCGCACGGATTCCTGCTGTGTTTCGGTCAGCGTCTCCAGGCAGCGGACCACTGCCTCGGCCTCCAGCCGGCTGCCCACCTCGTCGGAAACGGTGTCGTGGTCGATGTCCTGCGTGCTGGCCCCGTACTTGGCTTCCCGGTCCGTGGAGGATTGCGAGGACCGGACCTTGTCCACGGCCCGGCGGTGCGAGATGGTCATCAGCCAGGACAGTGGACTACCTGCCTGCGGATCGAACTTTGCGGCGTTTTGCCAAACCTGAAGGAAGACTTCCTGGGTGGTGTCCTCACTGAGCTCAGGATCGATCAGGACCCGGCGCGCCATGCCAAAGACCCTGCGGGACGTGAGCTGGTAGAACTCGGCGAAAGCCGCCTGGTCCCCGCGGGCAATGCCCGCCAAAAGACCCGAGAGGCGCTGGCTGAGATCGGCAGGTGGGTCGGTCACCGCGGCGGAGCCCTCGGGATTCGGCGCGTTGGGAGTTTCCATTACGTTCAAGCATAAGTCTCCGGGCGGCGGATCTTCAGCAGTGCCGTGCCGGCTGCGGTTGTCCGGCCTGGAACCTGCCTCCAGTAGAGTCACCTGCCGCTCCTTGGTCCGCTCGAATGCCTTCAGGAGCCATTCGGCGCCGTGGGCAGCATGGATGGGTGGCCGGCAGGTTTTTTACGGCAGGCCGTCATCCAGGCCCGTCCGGTTCCCTATATCCTGGCGCCGGCGAAGCCCTGCTGGCGCCAGGCCTCGTACACCGCAATAGAGGCGGCATTGGCCAGGTTCAAGGAACGCAGGGCCGGCAACATGGGCAGCCGCACCGTGGCTGTCACGTGGGGATCGGTCTTCATCTCCGGAGGCAGTCCCACCGATTCACGGCCGAACAACAGAACGTCCCCCGGACGGTAGGCGATGTCCGTGTAACTGGTGGTGCCGTCCGACGTGAAGGCGTAGACGCGTTCAGGCTGCAGGTGCTGCCAGGCGTCCCCTATGGTCTTGTGCACGGTGACGACGGCGAGGTCATGGTAATCGAGCCCGGCCCGGCGCAGTTTCGCGTCGGAGAAGTCGAAACCCAAAGGTTCCACGAGGTGCAGTTCGGCGCCGGTGATGGCGGCCAGACGGATGGCGTTGCCGGTATTGCCGGGGATTTCTGGTTCATGGAAAAGGATGCGGAACACCTCCCCATCCTAGCCACCCGCCGTCAGTGCATGCCGCGCAGCAGCCGGGCCAGGACCGGGATATTCACGGTGTTGGGGGCCGGGCCCGATGCCAAAAACTCCTTCAGGCCGCGCACCATGCCCGCCGAGTTGACGATCTGGACGGTTTCCAGCGCACCGGCGGGCCGGCGGTGGTGATCAATCACGGGCTCGTGGAGGTTGCCGTCGGGGCTGTGCACCACGGTCCAGCCGGTGACGTTGAGCTCCGGAAAGATGTCCTGCATGGCCCACACCACCCGGGCAAGCTGCGGGGGTGCCACTGAACGGCCGCCGTGGTTGAGGGTCCGGCCGTCCCAGGCGTAGGCCCCCTTGGGCACGAGCATCGAGTTGACCAGGGCCAGCCGGTAGCCGGAAAGGACGGCGTGGTCGATATGGCTGTTGTCTGCCGGCGACTGCAGCCCGTTGATCAGCCGGGCGGCCGGGATGGCGGGCAGCACCTGCCGGGTCAGCAGCTGCACGGTGCGCATCTCCCGCTGGATGCGCGCCTCGGCGCCGAAAATTCCCCGCTTCCGGGGCATCCCGTGCACCTGCCGGCGGGCCTGCGCGAGGGGAATGAGCGGAACGTCGCTGCCTTCGTAGGGCGGAACATAGACGGGCGGGTCTCCCGCGGTATTCCTGCCGTTGCCGGGCCTTCGGACGGTGGCAGCCGAGCGGCTTCCGGCGGCCGGCGCATCAAAGTGCGCGCCGCCGTCGGACGAAGCGTCCCGGACTGGGCCGGCACCGTAGGAGCGGTCGTAAGCCTTCCGGCGCTGCGGATCGATCAGCGTCTCATAGGCGGCGGTGACGCGGCGGAAGGTTGCGGCGTCACCCCCGTGGTCCGGATGCGCCGTCCTGGCCGCGCGGCGGTAGGCCACCTTGATTTCTTTCTCGGTGGCGGTGACGGCCACCCGAAGGACCTGGTAATGGGAGCTGCTGCTCTCGGTCAAGCAATCTTCCTTCTCTAAGTGCGCGGCTTCCTCATTCCCCGCCGCAAGGCGGAGTGCCCGCCCAGTCTAGCCAGCATCGATGGTGCGCCTGCGGTGACAACGAACATCCGGGGCTTATGGGTTCCCCGGTGGCCGGAGTCTAGACTCGTGCCTGCGCGGCCGAACACCGGCTGAAGGGGGATGTGACGGAGTGGAGATGGAGATGCCGACGACGGCGACGCGGGCCGGCAGGGCAGGGCGCGGGGGAGTGCCGCCCGCCATTGGCTGCCTGGTGGCGGTATTGCTGGGCGGATGCAGCGTGGATGTCCGGGATCCTGCCGTCACGGCGGCCCCCGCCAGCACTCCGGTGCTGTCCACGCCAACCATCACTCCCGGCCATGACGCCGCCGCGGTGGCGGCGCGGGACCTGCCCTTCGCTGCCGGGGGCGACCTCGCTCCCGGAGTACCCGTGGGTATTTCAGATGACCTGAAAGGCGCGCCGGGCTGGAAGCCCGTGAAGGAGAATGTGGCCGGCGCCAGCCAGTATGCCAAGGCCGATGGCTGCATCGTTGCCGCCCGGGTCAGCAGCGGCCAGGCTGCGCTGGTCCGCGGAGACGACCGGGAGTCCACCGTTGCCCTGTTCCAGTACCTGGACGCAACCATCCAGCCCTCCTACCTGAAGACGGCAACCTTGCAGTGGGGCGGTACCCCGGAGGCTCCCGGCAGGAACGTGGAAGTGCTGGTCCTTGAGCAGGAAGCTTCCGGGGGACGGTCAACTGCAGTACTCGCAAGGGTCTTTGGCGCCGCTGGTTCATCCGCTTACGTATCGGTGTCCTGCCCGGACGCTGCAACACTGGGTGCGGCCCGGCAGGACGTGGTCCGGTACCTGCCGTTGGTGCCGCCGTCTGCCTGAGCTTCCGCTTAGTCCGGACGCAGAAGACCGCCGGCGGCTGGAGGGCTCAGCCGCCGGCGGATCTTCTTGCCTGCAATACGCGGGGCGCTTCCGCGCTGTTCTGCGCGCCCGGGGGACATCCGCGGAGTCACACGGCGGTTCGGCTGGTCCCCACTGACAGGCGGTTAAGGGCCAGGGCGGCAATCAACAGCCCGAAGTCACGCAGTGCGACGTCGTAGAAGCTTCCGAGCAGGAGCAGGTTGACGATGATTCCGGCCAGCCATGCGGCCACGAGCAACGAGCCGTATTTTGGAAGCACCGCTACGGCTATGCCCGCGATGACTTCCACAACTCCCACGATGTACATGAAGGTCTGGGGCTGCAAAGGCACGATGGCCGTTGCCTGCGGTGCCAGGTAGACGGTCCAGTGCGTGAGGATGTTGGTGAACTTGTCCAGGCCGAAGAGGATCGGTGCGACGGTGAAGACGGTCCGCAGCAGCAGGAACGCCTGGCGCGCCGGCGGCAGGGTGCTGGGTGCATGCTGGGCCCGCATTGCCGATGCTGATTTCATGGTGCAACTCCTTCTAAAAGTAGGTATGCCAATTTTAGAAGGTCTGCGGTCTATAATCAAGAGATCTTGACTTTGGAATTGGAGGCGCCATGTACCGACTTCCCTGGGCGGAGCGGATTGCTGCCGTCGCGTCGCTGACGGACACCAAGAGGCTGCAGCTTTTTGAACTCGTCGCCGCCTCGCCAGGGGCGGTGGGGCGCGACGAGGTGGCTGAGGCCGCCGGCATGGCACGCAGCACCGTCTCCTTCCACCTGGACAGGCTGGTCCAGGACGGCCTGCTGGCCGTGGAGTTCCACAAGCCCGCGGGCAGGACGGGACCGGGCTCCGGGCGTCCCGCCAAAATGTACCGGCCGGTGGGCGGTGAAGTGGGAGCCAGCGTGCCCGACCGGAACTACGACCTCGCAGGGGAGCTGATGGCTGCGGCCATCGAGGCCAACCAGGACGAAGGCGGTCCGGTGGGAGATTCATTGCGTGCCGTCGCGTTCCGGAAAGGCCGGGAACTGGCAGAAGGTTCCGTGGGCCTGGAGGAGTTCCTGGCGGAAGCGGGCTATCAGCCGGAGCCCGACGGGGAAGGCGGCTACCTGCTGCCCAACTGCCCCTTCCACCGGCTGTCACGGGCCCACACGGCGGTGGTGTGCGACATGAACGGCGCCTTCCTGCGCGGGGCAGCGGTTGGCTGCGGCAGCCCGGAAGACTGTGTTGCGCCAGCCGCCGGACCCGGTCATTGCTGCGCAAGGATCAGGGGTGGGAGCTGACTCCACGCACTGGGTACGGACGCCGGCCGCGATAGAATTGCAGGATGCCCGCCTACTTCGACCATGCCGCCACCACGCCGCTTTCCGCTGCCGCGCTCGCCGCGTTGACGCGTGAACTTGCGCGGACCGGCAACCCCTCATCCCTGCATGGATCCGGACGCCGGGCCCGCCGCGCCGTCGAGGATGCCCGGGAGGCCATTGCGGCAGCAGCAGGGGCCCACCCCTCGGAGGTTATCTTCACCTCGGGAGGCACCGAGGCGGACAACCTCGCCGTGAAGGGCATGTATTGGTCCCGGGTTGCAGAAAACCCAATCCGGCGCCGCATTCTCTGCTCCGCCGTCGAACATCACGCTGTGCTGGACACCGTGGAATGGCTGGAACGCCACGAAGGCGCCGAAGTGGCGTGGCTCCCTGTGGGCAGCGACGGCGTAGTGGACCTCGAGGTCCTCCAAGCGGAACTTTCGCGCGACCCCGGCACTGTGGCGCTGGTCACCGTCATGTGGGCAAACAACGAGGTGGGCACCATCCAGCCCATCAAGCGGATTGTGGAACTGGCGCATGCCGCCGGCGTGCCGGTGCATTCCGACGCCGTCCAGGCATTCGGCTCGGTGCCGGTGCACTTCAAGGATTCGGGCCTTGACGCCATGTCCATTTCCGGACACAAGATCGGCGGCCCAGTTGGCGTCGGGGCACTCCTGCTGGGGAGGGCCGTCAAACTGACGCCGGTGCAGCATGGCGGCGGCCAGGAGCGCGACGTCCGGTCCGGGACGCTGGACACCGCCTCCATCGCTGCCTTCGCTGCCGCTGCCGAGTCTGTTGCCGCCGCGCTGCCCGCCGAGACGGCAAGGATCGCTTCCCTGCGGGACCGCCTGATCGACGGTGTCCGCGAACGGGTTCCGGAAGCAGTCCTTCGCGGCGCATCCGGGGAAGGCCGGCTTCCGGGCAATGCCCATTTCACGTTCCCCGGCTGCGAAGGGGACTCATTGCTGTTCCTCCTGGACCTTGCCGGCATCGAATCGTCCACCGGTTCGGCCTGCACGGCAGGCGTGCCCCGTCCCTCGCACGTGCTGCTGGCCATGGGCCTGGACGAGGAAACGGCGCGCGGAGCCCAACGGTTCAGCCTGGGGCACGCCTCCACGGAGGCCGACGTCGATGCCCTCCTTGCAGCGCTGCCCGAAGCATACTCACGGGCGCGCCAGGCCGGCATGGCCGGGCACGAGTCCTCGATCCAGACCGCGGGCACCGAGGCGCGGCAGGCCCTTCGCGGCGCCTGAGTGCCGCTAACGCCCTTTCGGTCCGATTTGCCTGCCGCCGTAGAATGGATAGCCGAAGATCGTTTCCGCGGCCGGCGCGTCCAGCACGGCCCCGGAAAGCAAGCGTCCCCCAACAGAAAGCCAGCATGCGAGTACTAGCAGCCATGAGCGGCGGAGTTGACTCAGCCGTTGCCGCCGCCCGCGCGGTGGAGGCCGGACACGACGTCGTTGGCGTCCACCTGGCCCTTTCTCGCATGCCGGGCACCCTCCGCACGGGCAGCCGCGGCTGCTGCACCATCGAGGACTCCCGGGACGCCTGGCGGGCCTGTGACGTGCTGGGCATTCCCTACTACGTGTGGGATTTCTCCGAGCGGTTCAAGGAAGACGTCGTCCAGGACTTCATTGACGAATACGCGGCCGGCAGGACGCCCAACCCCTGCATGCGCTGCAACGAACGCATCAAGTTCGCCGCCCTGCTGGAGAAGGCCATAGCCCTGGGCTTCGATGCCGTCTGCACGGGCCACTATGCCAAGGTCATTGAAGACGCCCACGGCAACCGGGAACTGCACCGCGCGGCCGACTGGGCCAAGGACCAGAGCTACGTCCTGGGCGTCCTCACCCACGAGCAGCTCAAGCATTCCATGTTTCCGCTGGCAGACACCCCGTCAAAGGCCGAGGTGCGGGCTGAGGCAGAGCGGCGGGGCCTTTCGGTGGCAAACAAGCCGGACAGCCATGACATCTGCTTCATTCCCGATGGGGACACCGCGGGCTGGCTGGCCGAAAAGATTGACATGGCCAACGGCGACATCGTGGACGAGACGGGGGCCAAGGTGGGGGAGCACCCCGGAGCCAACGCGTTCACGGTCGGCCAGCGGCGCGGACTCAAGCTCGGAACTCCTGCTGCCGACGGCAAGCCCCGTTTCGTCCTGGAGATCCGGCCAAAGGAAAACAAGGTGGTGGTGGGTCCGGAGGCGCTGCTGGCCATCGACGAGATCCGCGGCATCAAGGTCTCCTGGGCAGGCCTTCCCATCACCGAGGTGCACAGCGGGGCCGAATTCGACTGCTTCGCACAGGTCCGGGCGCACGGGGATCCGGTCCCGGCCACTGCCCGCGTGGAGCCGGCCGCGGACGGAGCGCCCGGCCGCCAGTTGGTGGTCCGGCTGGTGACGCCGCTGCGCGGTGTCGCCCCCGGCCAGACCGTGGTGCTGTACCAAGGAAGCCGGGTGCTGGGCCAGGCCACCATCGACGCTGCCCGCTCGCTCCAGCGCGCCGCGCTGTAACGCCCATGTTCTGAAGCGCCGTCCCGGCCGCCGCCGGGACGGCGCTTTGCTGTGCCGGGGGCCCTGCTGCCCACCTGCAGCGCGCACTCTGCGACCGGGTCATCCGGCTGAAGATCTCAACGAGATAAATTTTGTGTTTCAACTCACAGGATTGGCCGTCCTGAGTGCCCACTCTCTGATTGAATCTAGGGATCAGCACTGCGCACTGGCGTCCGGGCATATTCACCCATGGCCGTTGGCGCGCGTACTTATCGGACAGAAAGTTCACAGATGATCAAGAGCACACAGGCCCTGCACCGCGCCATCGCGCTGGCAGGCATCTCCGCCCTGGCACTGACAGCCTGCACCGGGCCATCGGGTGGCGGCGGCGGAACGGCCAGCGGCGGCAGCGCCGGTGGCGGTGCCATCACATTCGGAACGACGGACAAGGTCGTCACCCTCGACCCCGCCGGGTCCTACGACGCAGGCTCCTTCCTGGTGATGAACCAGGTCTATCCCTTCCTGATGAACTCCAAGCCCGGTTCTGCCGAGGTCAGCCCGGACATCGCGGAGTCTGCATCCTTCACTTCACCCACTGAGTTCACGGTGAAGTTGAAGCCCAACCTGAAATTTGCGAACGGGCACGCCCTGACCGCCTCGGACGTGAAATTCTCCTACGACCGCGTTGTGAAGATTGACGATCCCAACGGCCCCGCGTCCCTGTTGGCCAACCTCAAGTCTGTTGACGTCAAGGACGACACCACTGTGGTCTTCAACCTCAAGGCCGGTAACGACCAGGTGTTCCCGAGCGTCCTGGGCACCAACACCGGCCCCATCGTCGACGAGGAAGTCTTCCCCGCTGACAAAGTGATGAGCGATGAGGACATCGTCGCCGGTAAGCCGTTCGCAGGGCCTTACACCATCGATTCGTACAAGAAGAACGAACTTGTGAGCCTCAAGAGCAACCCGGACTACAACGGGCTGCTGGGCAAGCCGTCCAATGACAGCGCCGTCATCAAGTACTACGCGGACTCCAACAACCTGAAGCTGGACGTCCAGGGCGGCAACATCGACGTTGCCGGCCGCAGCCTGACCGCAACCGACGCCGCAGACCTGGACAAGGACTCCAAGGTCAAGGTCTACAAGGGTCCCGGCGGCGAACTGCGCTACATTGTCTTCAACTTCGACACCATGCCCTTCGGCGCCAAGACTCCCGAAGCCAACCCTGCCAAGGCCCTCGCCGTGCGGCAGGCCATGGCGGACGTCGTGGACCGCCAGGCCATCTCCGACCAGGTCTACAAGGGCACCTACGTCCCCGCGTATTCCGTGGTCCCGGACGGCCTTCCGGGTGCAACCCAGCCCATGAAGGAGATGTACGGCGACGGCAGCGGCAAGCCGAGCCTGGACAAGGCCAAGAAGGTCCTGGCGGATGCCGGAGTCACCGGGCCGGTCAACGTGAAGTTGCAGTACAACCCGGACCACTACGGCAAGTCCTCCGGTGACGAATACGCCATGGTGAAGGAACAGTTGGAGAAGTCGGGCCTGTTCACCGTGGACCTGCAGTCCACCGAATGGGTGACCTACTCCAAGGCCCGGACCGCGGACGCCTACCCGGTGTACCAGCTGGGCTGGTTCCCGGACTACTCGGATGCGGACAACTACCTCACGCCGTTCTTCATCCCCGGCAACTTCCTGAAGAACCACTACGAAAACCCGACGGTAACGGACCTCGTGCAGAAGCAGCTCACCACCCCGGACAAGACCGAGCGCCAGAAGCTGATCGGCGACGTCCAGACGGCTGTTGCCAAGGACCTGTCCACGCTGCCGCTCCTCCAGGGCTCGCAGCTCCTGGTGGCAGGGAAGGACGTCAAGGGTGTCGAGAAGACCCTTGACCCCTCCTTCAAGACCCGCCTTGGCGTCCTGTCCAAGTAAGCACTCCACCCCCATCGGGCTCTGACAGGCCAGAGGCGGGACGCCGCAACGGTGTCCCGCCTTTTGCCGGTCATCAGCCAGCACCGAGGGGACTGCTGGCTCCCGGTCACCACGAATCCAGGTACCGATGACAACTTTGATTGACGCGCCACCCAGTGACGCCGACGCACTCCTTCCGCTCAAGAAAAAGCAGGCAGGCGGAGGGCTGGGCCAGTACATCCTGGTCCGCTTCCTGCTGATCTTCCCTACCATCCTCATCCTCGTCACCATGGTCTTCTTCCTGATGCGGATCACCGGTGACCCCATCACCGCCGCCATGGGCGGCCGGCTGCCCCCGGAACAGCTGCAGGAAAGGATCCATGCCGCCGGTTACGACCGGCCCCTGATGATGCAGTACTTCGAATACCTGGGCCAACTGGTCACAGGGAACTTCGGCACCACCCTCTCGGACAACCGCAAGGTCACCGAGATGCTCACCACCTACGGCGCAGCCACGCTGGAGCTGTCCATCAACGCCATTATTGTGGCGCTGCTGGTGGGCATTCCGCTGGGCATGGTAGCGGCCCACCGCCGCGACCACCTGCCGGACGCCGTGCTGCGGATCCTGGCCATCCTCTTCTACGCCACTCCGGTCTTCTTCGCCGGCATGCTGCTCAAGTTAGTGTTCTCCGTGTGGCTGGGCTGGCTTCCGGTGGCCGGCCGCGCAGGGACCAGGACCGAACTTTCCCTCACCGCGTTGCAGGCCCCTACCGGCATCTACTGGCTGGACGCCCTGCGCAGCGGGAACATGGCCGCGTTAAGTGACGTCATGTCCCATGCGGTCCTTCCGGCGCTGGCACTTGGCCTCCTGACGGCCGGCGTCTTCCTGCGCCTGGTCCGGACCAACGTCATCGGCACCCTGGGCAAGGACTACGTTGAGGCCGGGCGATCGCGCGGCGTGAGCGAGTTCCGGCTGGTCACCAAGCACGCCTACAAACCGGCGCTAATTCCGATCATCACGGTCATGGGCCTCCAGATCGCCGTCCTGCTCGGGGGCGCCGTGCTGACCGAGACCACTTTTGAGTGGAAAGGCCTTGGCTTCCAGCTTGCCAACTACCTCACGGCGCGCGACTTCGTGGCCGTCCAGGGCATCGTGGTGCTGCTGGCTGTCATCGTCGCCGTCACCAACTTCATCGTGGACATCATCGCCGCGCTGATCGACCCCCGCGTGAGGTACTGAAATGTCTGCCAACACCACCATCGAACCCGTCGCCAACCCGCGGGCGCCCTTGTTCCGGCGGCTGCCGGTTGTTTCGCACTTCAACAAAAGCATGGGACTGCAGCGCTTCATGCTCGTGGTGGGGCTCGTCCTCACCGGCATCTTCCTGCTCACTGCGCTGGCCGCGCCGCTGCTGGCACCATACGGCTTCGCGCAGCTGTCTGATGCCGACGGCAGCTTCCCCACCCAGCAGGCTCCCGGGGGCAAGCACCTCCTGGGCACCACGGTGGGCGGTTACGACGTCCTGTCGCGCGTGATCTGGGGTACGCAGACCGCACTGCTGGTCATCATCGTGGCGGTGGTCCTCTCCATCTTCGCCGGGGTCATCCTCGGCCTGGTGAGCGGCTACATCGGCGGCTGGCTTGACCGCATCCTGGTGGTCGTGGCTGACGCCATCTATGCCTTTCCGTCACTGCTGGTGGCCATCGTCATGGCCATCGTCATCAGCGGCGGACAGTCCAGCCTGTTCGGCGGGATCCTGGCCGCCGCCATTTCCATCACCGTGGTGTTCATCCCGCAGTACTTCAGGGTGATCCGTGCCGAGACCATCCGCCTCAAAGCGGAACCCTTCGTCGAGTCGGCCAAGGTGGTGGGCGCATCGAACGTCCGCATCATGACCCGGCACATCTACCGCAACGCCACCCGGACGCTGCCCCTGATCTTCACGCTCAATGCGTCGGAATCCATCCTGACCCTGGCCGGGTTGGGCTTCCTGGGCTTCGGCATCGAGCCAAGTTCGGCAGCGGAATGGGGCTTTGACCTGAACAAGGCGCTCGCAGACACCACGTCTGGCATCTGGTGGACCGGGTTGTTCCCCGGACTCGCCATCGTCTGGACAGTCCTCGGTCTGACACTGGTGGGCGAAAGCATTAACGACCTCAACGACCCGCGGCTCCGCGGCCGGAAGCGTACAAACCGCAAGGGCTCCGCGGCTGCTGCACCGGCTGCTGCCAATGGATCCGGCCCTGCAACAGAATTGAGCAACCCGTGAGCGAAAACCTTGGTTCACTGTCCGACCAGCAGGACCGCGAACGCACAACAGTCCTCGATATCGACCACCTGCAGGTCACTTTCACCACGGACGGCGGTGACGTGCATGCCGTCAAGGATGTCAGCCTCGACGTCAAGGCGGGTGAGGTGCTGGCCATTGTGGGGGAATCCGGCTCCGGCAAGACGGTCACCGCCAAGACCATCCTGGGCCTGCTCCCGGAAACCGCCACGAGTTCGGGCGCTGTACTGATCAACGGCGCCAACATCATCAGCCTCAGTCCCGGCCGGCTGCGCCAGATCCGTGGCCGTGATGTGGCCATGGTGTTCCAGGAACCGTCCACCGCCCTGAACCCCGTGTTCACGGTGGGGTGGCAGATCGCGGAGGGTATCCGCGCCCATGCGGGAGCGAACGGCGGGGGCCGCGTCTCGGCCAAGGAAGCCAAGGCCCGCGCCATCGAGGCCCTGGGCAAGGTGGGCATTCCGGATCCGGAGCACCGCGTCAACTACTACCCGCACCAGTTTTCCGGCGGCCAGAAGCAACGGGTGGTGATCGCCGCGGCCCTGGCACTGAATCCGGGGCTCATTGTGGCTGATGAGCCCACCACGGCCCTGGATGTCACTGTCCAGGCAGAAATTCTTGAGCTCCTCCGGGACCTGCGGGACAAGTACGGCACCTCCATCGTGCTGATCACGCACAACATGGGCGTGGTGGCAGACCTGGCGGACCGCGTGGTGGTGATGTACCAGGGCGACATCGTGGAGGAAGCCCCGGCGAAGACGCTGTTCGCCGAGCCCAGGCAGGACTACACCCGGAAGCTCCTCGCCGCAGTGCCGCACCTGGGCCGCAATTCGGCGTCGGCCGGTCTTACCGAACGGCGCCACCAGGATGAGGAAGTGCTGGTCGCCGCCGACAACCTGGTGATCGAGTATCCGGGACGGCTCGGGACACCTGCCTTCAAAGCAGTGGACGGGGTCAGCTTCACCCTGTCCAGGGGTGAGGTCTTTGGCCTGGTGGGGGAGTCGGGGTCCGGGAAGACCACTATTGGCCGTGCGATTGCCGGGCTCAACCGGACCACCGGTGGGAGCCTCAAGGTGTTGGGCTACGAGATGCTGAACCTTCGGGAGCGCACCTTTAAGCCGCTGCGCAAGGATATTGGCTTCGTGTTCCAGGACCCGGCCGCCTCCTTCAACCCGCAGCTCACCATCGGCGAGTGCATCGCTGAACCCATGGTCATCCACACCAGGCCCAGCGATGCCCAGGCGCGCAAGCGGGTTGGTCAGCTGCTGGAATCGGTCCAGCTGCCGGCGTCGTACGCGGGACGGTACCCGCACGAACTCTCAGGCGGCCAGCGGCAGCGTGCATCACTGGCGCGCGCCCTGAGCCTGAACCCCAGGCTGCTGATCGCGGATGAGCCGACGTCGGCCCTGGACGTATCGGTGCAGGCGAAGGTCCTGGAGCTGTTCAGGGACATCCAGGAAGAGTTTGGCTTTGGCTGCCTGTTCATCAGCCACGACCTGGCGGTGGTGGACATCCTGTCATCCTGGGTAGGCGTTTTGTACAAAGGCAAGCTGGTGGAGCAGGGGATTGGCAGCCAGGTCATGGGCAACCCGCAACATGACTACACGCGCCGGCTGATCGCCTCCCTGCCGGTGCCGGACCCGGCTGAACAGGCAAAACGCCGGGAGGAGCACCGGGCACTGCTGGGCATCTGATCCCTGCAGGATCCCGCAACGGGCAGCGCCGGTGCCGGCAGACGGCCGGCACCGGCGCTTCACACCCGCGATGATTCCATTGCCTCCCATAGACTGGAGCCATGACGCAGCACACCCCCAGCTCTCCTGGCTCCGACGATTTTGATCCATCCGCCAGCTCCCTGGCCGGCCATGTGGACCAATCGGTGATGGCTGAACTGCTGTCCATCCGCTCCAGCATTGACAACATCGATGCGACCTTGGTGTACCTCCTGGCCGAGCGCTTCAAAGCCACGCAAAAGGTGGGCTTTTTGAAGGCAACCCACCGCCTTCCCGCCGGTGACCCCGGGCGTGAAGCCGCGCAGATCGCCCGTCTGCGCCGCCTTGCAGAGGACGCCCACCTTGACCCGGCGTTCGCGGAGAAGTTCCTCAACTTCATCATTGGCGAAGTGATCCGCCACCACGAGGCCATCGCCGAGGACCACCAGGCCTCATCCGACCAGCGGCCGCAGACCTCCGCGCTGGCGTGAGCCGGGAACAGTACCAAGCGGGATCCGGTTCGCTTCCGGGCGGGGAGCCGTCCAGGGCGGAACGTTCCAGCCCGGCCACGACCAGCGAAGTCACGGCCACCGGCCTGGGTCCGTGGCCCGGCGACGATCCGCTCGAAGCCACCAGGATCATCCGTGGCGAACTCGGAAGCCCGCACCTTCCATTCCTGGCCGAACTGCCGGACCGGGGCGTTGGTTCCGATGCCCTGGGCCGTACCGCTTCACTCCTGGAGGAATTAGCGGTCGACGTCCAGCCCTACGGGTGGCGGCTGGTTGACCGGCCCGGCAAGGACATGCGGCGGGCAGCCTCCGCGCTGTCCACCGACTTGAACGTCCTCGCCGATGTCGCCGGGGCGGAAGACGTATCGGCTGGTGAACTCAAAGTGCAGCTGGTGGGACCGCTCAGCCTTGCCGCCGGGCTGCACCTGCACAACGGGGAGCGCGCGCTGCTGGACTACGGCGCCCGCCGGGACCTGGCCGCCTCGCTCGCAGCGGGAGTGTCCGGGTACCTTGGCAGGGCGGCTGCGGCCGCTCCGGGCGCCCGGTTGATAGTGGAGATGGACGAGCCCGACATCGCGTCCGTGCTGGCCGGAACCATACCCACGTCCAGCGGTTACCGCACCCTCCGTGCGGTAGCGGCATCGGAAGCACGTGAGTCATGGCGCCTGGTCCTGGACGCCCTGCGCGAAGCCGGCGCAGCTGAGGTTGTGGTTTCGTTCCCGGAGGTCGAAGCCCCGATCGAGCTGGCCCTCGCCGCGGGGGCTGACGGCATCGCATTGCCGCTGAAGGCTTTGACCAACCGCCAGTGGGAGCAGGTGGCCGGAGCAGTGGAGGCTGGAAAACACTTCTGGGCCGGCGCCCTGGACGTGCCCTCCGCCGGTTTGCTGCCCAAAGTTGGCGAGTGCGTGGAATCGGTATGGCGTCCCTGGCGCCAGCTGGGCCTGCCGCCGTCGCTGCTCGCCGCCGTCCGGGTGACGCCGTCAGCAGGGCTTGCCGGCCATACACCTGCCCAGGCCACTGCCGTCCTGGGCAGGCTTACGCAGGTGGCCGACGGCCTGAACCAGCAGGCGCTGGGTTAGCTACACCCTGTTCTCCCACCGGTCCGGCTGAGCGTAGCGGGGCAGGTAGCTTTGGGCGGAACTGCCACCGGTGTATGGGCGCAAGCGATAATCAAAGGCCCCCGCGTAGACCAGGACCAGGCCGATCTGCGGCTGGATGACTTTGACCTGGATGCGGTGCCGCCCATTGCTGCCATCGGCCGGGTCCCACCACTGCTCGGCGTAGGCCTTGGCGTCCAAGGCTGCTGGCAGCGGCACCCGGAGAGGGCCCACGAAGAGCCGCGATGCCTCCGACAAACCACGCAGCCGGCCTTGAGCGGTGACACTCAGGTTCAGGTCCGTCACCAGGCGCCGGTCCCGCCCCACGTAATCCACTAGCTGCGTGCTGCCGCCAGGGTTGGTGACGCTGGTGGTGTCCTGGAAGAGCCGGGTACGTTCCGGGAAGCGGATTTCACGGCGGGCGGTCAGGCTGGAACGGCCGAACGGATCCTGGTGCGCGTGGTTCTCGATCCGGAACGGGATGTTCTCACCGTATTCAGGGAAAAAGGCCTCTTCGCCCGTTGTCAGCCGCAGCAAAGGGCGCAGCCACCGCTGCCGGCACCCGACGACGTCGAACGTTCCTTCCCCTACGCCATATTGGCCCGAACCCGGGGCCAGCGAGAAGTACTCCTGGAGTTCGGGCTGCAGCCGGGAAAACTCCGCGCCCAGGGCCTGCCGGTAGATGGGGACGCTCATGACGTGGACCTCCCGCTGCGTGTGCCGGCGCCGACTGCCTCCGGTTTCACAATCTACCGGCAGCCTTGAGCCGGATGTACATGTCCGCCAGCCGGGGCGGCAGGTCATGGGGCTCCGCGTCCACCACCTCTACGCCGTAGCGGCGCAGCTCGGCGGTGACCGCCGCACGCTGCAGGAGGGCGCGCTCGGCGGCAGCCGCGCGGAAGACACCGGTGGCATCGTTGCGTTCCCGGAGCATGGTGCCCAGCTGGGGGTCGCGGACGGCGGCCACCACCACGACGTGCTGGCCTGCCAGCCGCTCCGCCACGGGCAGGAGGCCTTCCTCGGGCGCGCCGCTGTCCAGTGATGTCAGCAGCACCACGAGGGACCGGTGCGCGGAGACCGCGCGGACCTGTGCCGGGACCGCGGGCCAGTCCATCTCGATCAGCTCGGCCTCAAGGGGAGCCATGGCCTGGACCAGCCGGCCCAGCATATTGCCCTGCCCGGCAGAACCGGCCCGCGCCCGGGTCCGCCGGTCGAAGGCCATGAAGTCCACCCGGTCGCCGCCCCGTTCAGCCAGGACGCCAAGGAGGAGCGCAGCCTCGATTCCGGTGTCCAGGCGGGTTTCGTCAGCGATCCTTGCTGCTGAGGTCCGGGAGGTATCAAGGATCATGACCACCCGTCGGTCCCGTTCCGGACGCCAGGTGCGTACCACGACGGCGGAACGCCTGGCCGTTGCGCGCCAGTCGATGGACCGCACGTCGTCGCCGCGGACGTAGTCGCGCAGCGAATCGAACTCGGTGCCGGCGCCGCGGATCTGCACGGCGGCCTTTCCATCGAGTTCACGCAGTTTCCGCAGCTTGGAGGGCAGGTGCCGGCGGGAATGGAAGGGCGGCAGTACCCGCACTGAGCCTGGGCACCCGATGGTCCGCTGGCGGGCTGCCAGGTGGAGCGGACCATAAGCGCGCAGCGTCACATGCGGCGCCGCGAGGTCTCCCCGGCGGACGGGCCGGAGCCTGACTGCGAACCGCCTGCTTTCGCCGGCCGGGATATCGATATCCTGGACGGGGTCCTGCGCACCGGCGGACGGCTGCCACCCGTCCCTGAATGATCCCCGAAGCCTTCGGGCGCCACCGTTGCGGAGCGAGAAGACCGCTTCCACCGCGTTGTTGAGCGTGACGTTCTCCGGCTCCGCACGCGCCGCAGTGACCTGCCGGAGGGAAGCCGCGAACAGCAGGTCGGCGCCCAGCAGGGCCACGAGCATGACGGTGATGGCCGCTATGGTCAGCCATCCCGGGACCAGCAGCACTGGCACCAGGCCCAGCAGCACCACCGCCACGAAGCGCCCCGAGATGGCCATCAGCGTGGTACGGGGACGGAGGCCAGGATGCTGCCCAGGACGTCGTCCACCCGAACCCCGTCCATCTGGGCTTCGGGCTGCAGGGCCACCCGGTGCCGCAGGCAGGGCAAGGCCAGCGCTTTGACGTCGTCCGGGGTAACGAATGGTCGCCCCGAGAGCCAGGCCCAGGACCTGGAGGTATTGAGCAGGGCAGTGGCGCCGCGCGGTGAGACGCCCAGCTGGAATGAGGGAGCAGCCCTGGTGGCGCGCACCAGGTCAACGATGTAGCCGATGATTTCAGGTTCCACCGCCACCCGGGTCACTGCCTCCCGAGCCCGTTCCAGGTCCACGGCGCCCGCCACCGGCCGGACGCCGGCTGCTGCCAGGTCCCGTGCATCGAACCCGGCCGCATGGCGGCGGATCACCTCAATTTCGTCTCCGCGACCGGGCAGCGGCATGGTGAGCTTGAGCAGGAACCGGTCCAGCTGTGCCTCGGGCAGGGGATAGGTTCCCTCGTACTCCACGGGGTTCTGGGTGGCGGCCACCAGGAATGGCGCCGGTAGCCGCCTGGAAATTCCGTCCACGGACACCTGCCGCTCTTCCATGGCTTCGAGGAGTGACGCCTGGGTCTTTGGCGGGGTCCGGTTGATCTCATCGGCCAACAGGAGGTTGGTGAAGACGGGTCCCTCCCGGAAGCTGAATTCGGAAGTATGTGAGTCGTACACCAGCGAGCCGGTGATGTCGCCCGGCATGAGGTCGGGAGTGAACTGCACCCGCTTGGTGTCCAGGCTCAGGGCGGAGGACAGCGCCCGGACCAGCAGGGTCTTGGCAACCCCGGGTACGCCTTCCAGCAGCACATGCCCCTGCGAAAGCAGGGCAATCAGGAGGCCCGTGACCGTGGCGTCCTGTCCCACCACTGCCTTTGCCACCTCGCGGCGGACGGCAAGGAGCGCCTGCCGTGCGCCGTCGTCGTCCAATGGGCCGTTGGTGTCCGTCGCGCTGAGGACCCCGGGGCCACTGCTCTGTTCGCTCATCGGGTCATGACCTCTTTCTCCACTTTCTCCAGGGACTGTGACCAGGCCACCAGCCGGGCTTCAGTCTTGGGGCGTTCGTTGACCAGTGTGCGGATTTCGGCAGCATCCCTGCCGAGCAGCCGCGCTGCCGCGGCAATCGTGTCTTCGGCGGTGGCGCCGGGGCCAAGCCGCAGCTTTCCGGAGAGCCGTACCAGCAGGCCGGCCCGCAGGATGTCCCGGGCATGGTCGACGGCACGCGAATCCTGGTAGAGCCGGGCACGTCCTTCGGCTGTCTCGACAGCCTTGACCACCACCGGCAACGGCTCGAACACCAGCGGGCCGTGGCGGCGGCCCCGCCACACGGCGGCAGCGAGTGCCACCAGCAGCAGCCAGGGGCCCAGGAAGCGGGCCCAGCCCGGTGCCAGATCGTCGAGGGTTTGCCCGGATCCGGCCGCCGCTGCGTCTTCGAACGAGGGCAGGTACCAGACGAGGTCAGGTGAGGTGCCGAGCATCCGGACCGCCAGCGCTGCGTTACCCAGTTCGTCCAACCTGTCGTTGCCCAGGACTGCCGTGCTGCCCAGCACGGTCAGCCGGCCGTCATCGCTCACGGCAACCATCCCGGCAGATCCTGCCGCACGGTAGCAGGTGGTGCCGCCCTCGTACAGAAACCCCCGTTGGCCCGTGACCTGTCCCGCTGCTTCCGCGTCAGGGTGGGCGCAACCGGGGTCCAGGGCGGGGAAGGCATCCGGGACCACGCCAGCCTGGTGGATGCTGCCGTCAATGGCGGCGAGGGTTTCCAGCCTGGGGGTGACCACTACCACGCGCTCAGCAGCCGCCATCAGCGCGGCCAGTTGCTGCCCGTCCAGGAAACCGTTGCTGTCGTAGAGCAGGAGGGTAGGGGAGGAGTCGGAGCGCAGGTCCTCCAGCGCTGCGGAGAAACGGTCCGGGGTATGGACCGAAACCCCGTGCCGGCCCAGGATTTCGCCCAGCGCCCTGGCTCCCTCCGGTCCGGCATTGTGGACGGAGAGGCGGACGGTGTCCCCCTTGGGAGCAAGTTGCGTGCCGATGGCCAGGGCCAGCGCAGCCGCTGCCACCGCCGCCACCACGGTGACGCCGCGGTGGTGCCGCAGCCAGCCCATGAACTTGCCGCGCGGGAGTTTCCGTTCCTTGGGGGCGGGGCGGGGGGCCTTGGGCGTTCGTTGTGCGGGCTTGCTCCCGGCGAGGGTGGGTCCGCTCATGGGAGCGGTACCCTGCTGGCGGCTGAGGCGGGCTTCACGGCATCCAATGCCGCGTCAAGGGCCACCATTTCCTGGTAGTCGGTACTGTCCGCGGCCCTGTTTCCGTACCGGATGCCGTCAAAAGTTGCCGCTGCGCGGGCCAGGTGCCCGGCTTCATTGATGAAAGGCACTGACAACGCCTGCGCGGCCTCGTCCGCGGTCCTGCCCGGCTGGGGACCAAGGATGGTCCGGTTCTCTGCGCTGCGGACCACGGCACGGAATCGGTCGACGACGGCGTCCCCCCACCTTCCGGCTGCTGCGGCGGCGTCCGCGCGGTGGCGGTAGTCCTCAGCCGTAAGGGCGGTTTCCCTTTCGAAGACGTCGCTGGCGAGCCGTGCCCGTGCGTTCAGCCGCGGGCGGGCGAGGATGACGGCGGCCGCGATGATGGCTACAACGACGAGGGCGATGACCGGGCTGGGAACCGGAGCCGCGACGCCCGGGGAGCCGTCCAGGGACTGCAGCCAGTCGAGGAAGTTCCGCCACAGGGTGTCCAGCCAGGACGGGGCCGCGTCACGGTATTCAGGTTTGGCCAGCTCTTCTGCCGCCCATCGCCGTGCCTCGTCGGCGCCCGGGAGCACTGGCGGTTCAGCGGCCATACGGCCATGCCCCCGGAGCCGTTCCGTACCCGGGGTATGGGGTGGTGCCGGCCTGGGCAGTCCGGCCCGGGATGCCGTCCGGATCCGCGCCGGTTTCCATGTCCCGCAGCAGCGCGATGTCCAGGCCATCCTTGCGCATCCGCAGGTCCATGTAGAGCAGGGCCATGACAGACGTTTGGAAGGCGTAACCCACCGCGCCCACCAGGGCACCGACCACCGCGGTAAGGATGCCGACGGCCACGGACAGCGTTGCGTCCTGTCCGCTGCCGCCGTGTGGCGAGATGACTCCGGACAGGACCGTGGGCAGGAGGCTTGCAGGGATCAGGACCACTTGGGTGATGACAGCGACCAGGATTCCCACCACCAGGGTGATGCCAAGGATCCGCCACCAGTTTGCCCGGGTGAGGTTCCACGAGCGGCGAAGCGCGGCAAAGGCGCCCAATTCTTCGATCACGACGGCGGCAGGTGCCACCAGGAGCTTGATGGCCACCCAGAGGAACACCACGGCGAAGCCCATCATCAGGGGGATGGCCAGCAGTGCGGCCGGGCCACGAACATTGGAGAACAGGAGCACGATGAGCGCGAAGAAGAGCATCATCGCGGCCAGTGCCGCAGCCACCAATACCGCCGCCAGCCTGAACAACGCCCCGATCCGTGGACGCACCAGCGACATCATGCGCCGGAAGCCTGTGGGCCGGTTGAGGACGGACCTGGCTAGGGGAACCACCATGGCGCCCTGGAGGACCACGGACATGAACACGGAGAGGATGGACAGCACCGCAAAGCCCGCCATCAGCCCGATCCCCAGCGACGCGACGTCAGTTTTGCTGGCAGTCCCCGCCCATGCTTTTATCGACCCGGACGACGTCCCGATGACCCCCGTCAGTACCGCGGCGAGGATGGCCGACAGGGACTGTGCCAGGAGGCCGGCGCCGAGCATGGCCTTGGCATTGCGCCTGATGGCCTGGAACGAGCCGTCCAGGATTTCCCCGAACATCAGTGGCCGCAAGGGAATGGTGCCCGGTTTTGGCGGGGCGGCGTAGCGGGGCTGTCCGGCGGGGAAGGTGCTGTAGGGGGAACTGCCGTAGGGCGGCGCGGGGTACGGCGGCCCGGCGTAGGGGGAACCTGAGCTGGGCGGCCAGCCTTGTGCGGACGGGTTGTAATGCTGTCCACCGTCTGGGCTGCCGGGATATGTGCTCCCGGGGTAGGCGCCGTTCCCGCTGGGGTACTGTCCGCGCTGTTGCCACTGCTGCCCTGCCTCCGGTTGCTGCCCCGCCGGCGGCGCCCACGGCTGCTCCGAGGCATGGGGCGGGTTGGGCTCCCCAGGAGCGGTGGGCCCGCCGTCGTCCTTGCCGCTGCCCGGCCGCGCGGGCGTGGGCTCGCCGTGCTCCGGCTCCTGTGCTGACACTGATTTCCTCCCCCATATCAGTCCGCCCGCCCCGCGTGCCGTCCCCAAAAGGTGCGCACCGGCATTGCAGGGCATGACCCCAAGACTATAGTTCCGGCGTCGGGCGGCCTAGTGTCACGCCATGCCGGGAAGCCGCTCAACAGGACAAACCCATCCCGATAAGGGAATATATAGCTATGAAGGCACGCATTCTGGTGGTAGATGATGACGAAGCGCTGGCCGAGATGATTGGAATTGTCCTCCGTAACGACGGCTTCGAGCCGGTTTTTTGCGCCGACGGCGCCCAGGCCCTAGACGTGTTCCGCTCATCGCGGCCCGACCTTGTCCTGCTCGACCTTATGCTTCCCGGCATGGATGGCATCGAGGTCTGCCGCCAGATCCGCGGCGAGTCCGATGTTCCCATCGTCATGTTGACCGCCAAATCGGATACCTCAGACGTCGTCCGCGGGCTGGAATCCGGTGCTGACGACTACGTGCCGAAGCCGTTCAAGCCCGCCGAACTGGTGGCACGCGTGCGCGCCCGCCTTCGCCCCGGAGACCAGAAGGCCCCCGAAACGCTCCGCATAGCGGACATCACCATCGACGTCGCCGGGCACACCGTCAGCAGGGGCAGCGAGCGGATTTCCCTGACTCCGCTGGAATTCGATCTCCTGGTGGCACTGGCCCGCAAACCCTGGCAGGTCTTCACCCGGGAGCTGCTGCTGGAGCAGGTCTGGGGCTACCGCCACGCCGCTGACACCCGCCTGGTCAACGTCCACGTCCAGCGCCTGCGGTCCAAGATCGAGCAGGACCCGGAAGCCCCGGAAGTTGTATTGACGGTGCGTGGTGTCGGCTACAAAGCAGGGGTCTGACCCCGCCCCGCAGGATGGGGTGCCTGCCGGAGACGGAGCCACACCGGGGCTTCGACATATGGCGTTTCGGGCAAGGATCTGGCAGCGGCGCGCCCTGATCGTGGCGCTGCGTGTGGCCCGGCTGGTCCGCACCGGCGTGGTGCGCTTCCTCCCCGGCCTGCGCTACCTTGGCCGGGCTTTGCAGCAGCGCTGGCGCCGGTCCCTGCAGTTCCGCACCGTCCTCACGACCCTCATGCTGGCTGTGACCTCGTTCGCCGTTGTCGGCGCGTACTTGTCCAACCAGATCGCCAACAACCTGTTCCAGGAGCGGCTGACGCAGGCAGAGTCCGAGACGCGCTACAACGTCAAGCAGGTGCAGGACACGTTCGACGGCGCCCAGGTCACTGACCAATCCAGCGTCATCACCCTCGTTTCGGACACGCTCAGCGCCGTGGAAGGGCGGGGTTCCGTCATTCAAAGGCGCTATGTCTTTGAAGCGATGCCCAACCAGACCAAACCCCGCAACCGCTGGGTCGAGTCCCGTGCGTCGGACCAGCTGACGGTCAGCGTCATCCCGCCGGACCTGCGGAAGGCAGTGCAGGAGTCCGGAAAGGACCAGTACTGGGCGTCCACGGTCATACCGGTGGGGACCGAGGACCGGCCGGGGATAGCAGTGGGCAACAAGGTGACCTTCAATGGCACCGTCTACGAGCTTTACCTGATCTACGACCTCAACACCGCGCAGCAAACGCTGAATGAGATCCAAAGCGTCCTCTGGGCCGGCGGCGCAGTACTGGTGCTGCTGATCGGCGCGGTCGCCTGGTATGTCACGCGCAACGTAGTGAGCCCGGTGAGTCATGCCGCCATGGTTTCGGAGAAGCTCGCCGCCGGCCAGCTGCAGGAGCGCATGGTGGTTAAGGGTGAGGATGAAGTGGCCCGGCTGGGTGCCTCCTTCAACCACATGGCGGCCAGCCTGCAGGAGCAGATCACCCAGCTCGCAACGCTTTCCCAGATGCAGCAGCGCTTTGTCTCCGACGTCTCACATGAACTGAGGACGCCGCTGACTACCGTCCGGATGGCCGCGGAGGTCCTCTATGAGGCGCGTGATGACTTCGACCCCATCAACAAGCGGTCCGCCGAGCTGCTCTACAACCAGGTGGAGCGGTTCCAGTCCCTGCTCTCCGACCTGCTTGAAATCAGCCGGTTCGATGCAGGCGTGGCCGTCCTGGATGCTGAACCTGAGGACCTCCTCCAGGTGATCGCCCACGTCATCGAAGGTGCAGCGCCGGTCGCTGCGGAGTACGGCTCGGAAATCATCTACAAGGCCCCCGAAGACGCCGTGGTCGTGGAGATGGATGCCCGGCGGATCGACAGGATCCTGCGGAACCTGATTCTGAACGCGGTGGAGCACGGCGAGGGCAAGCCGGTGACCGTCACGGTTGCGGCAAATGGGACAGCGGTGGGCGTTGCTGTCCGGGACCACGGGATCGGAATGGACCAGGCGCAGGCAGCCCGGGTGTTCGACAGGTTCTGGCGTGCCGATCCTGCCCGCGCGCGCACCACGGGAGGCAGCGGCCTGGGGCTGTCCATCGCCATGGAGGATACCAAGCTGCACCACGGCTGGTTGCAGGCGTGGGGCAGGAAGGGCGACGGCGCCAACTTCCGGCTGACCCTTCCGTTGCGCCAGGATGGCGAAATTACCGAATCGCCCCTCCAGCTGGAACCGAAGGATGCCACCAGGCCCGGAGCGCCGGGCAGCATCCCTGCAGAACAGGACTACAAGAACATGCTGCTGCTGCAGACAGGTGCCAGGCCTGCTCCGGCGCGGGGCCCAGAGGAGACGCGATGAGGTCCACCATGCGCCACGCCCGGTACAGCGCGGCACTGCTCGCGGTGCTGATCGTCCTCCTGTCCGGCTGTGCGCGGATCCCCACATCCGGCCCGGTGGGGAAGAGCAGCGAAAGCAGCGCCGGCAACGTCAGCGCACCCGTATTCCTTCCTGCAGCGCCGCAGCCGGGGGCCTCACCGGAAACCATCATCGACTACTTCTACCGGGCAGGCAGCGGCTACGAGGATGACTACGCGGTGGCCCGCCAGTACCTGACCCAGGCATCGGCCGTGTCCTGGAAACCGGACAAACGGGCGTTGGTGTACCGGGAGGCGCGCGTTGTTCCCACAGGCACTGAAAACGTCTTCAACTACGAGCTGGATGTCTCCTACACGGTGGACGCCGATGGCATCGCCACCCAGTCGCCTCCGGGAACAGTGGAACGCGTTCCCGTGACGGTGACCCAGGTGGACGGCGAGTGGCGGATCTCCGCGATTCCGGACGGGACCGCCATTGCGGAGGAAACGTTCAAGGTGATCTACGGTGCCTACCCCATCTACTTTTACGACCCCACCTTCACCTACGCCATCCCCGACGTCCGTTGGTTCCTGAAGAACAAGACCGTCAAAGCCATGACCAGTGCGCTGCTGGCCGGGCCCGCCCCCTACCTGCGCGGCGCCGTCGCCAGCGCATTCCCGTCGGGGATCAAGCTGGCCCGCGAGTCCGTCCCGGTGGTGTCCGGGGCTGCGCAGGTGGATCTGACGGCAAAGGAGCTGACGGAAACTTCCGCGGAGGACCGGCTGCGCATGCAGATGCAGCTGACCCTGACGTTCCGCAGCCAGCCTGACGTGGTCAACGTTGAACTGCGCGCCAACCAGGACCTGGTCCGGGTGGAGGACAACGGAGCCGTCCTTCCTCCGGTGCTGGACAAAACAGTGCCTTCGCGCCAGATCGCGATCAATGGCAACGAGTTGGTGCGCTACGAAAACAACCGTGTGTCACCGTTGCCCGATATGCAGCCGGTCTCGGCACTCAATCCGCGCTACCCTGCGGAATCGCCGGTGTCGCAGACTGCGGCTTTCCTCAATGACGGCCGCACCACCCTGTACAGCATCAGTCCGGGCCAGCCTGCCCGCGCCTTGACCACCCGGAGTACGCTCAGCCGGCCGTCCTTCAGCATCAATGATTGGGTATGGACGGCCGGGCCGGGCGCCACAGGTGCCACTGAAGTTGTGGCGTTCCGTCCCACCGGGGTGGCGGAGGGCGCACCTGTCCCGTCCGTGACCCTGGCACCGTCCTGGCTTGCCGGCCGGACCGTGAAGGAATTCCGCATTTCCCGCGACGGCGTGCGCGCCCTGGTCATCTCCGAGCAGAACGGAAAATCCAAGGTGCAGGTGACCGGTGTGATTCGCGCCGGCGACGGCACGCCGCGCGAACTGACCGCGCCCATCACCCTGGTCAGTGCCGGCGATCCAGACCAAGGGGTGTGGGTGAACGGGACCACCGTTGCCGTGATGAAGGAATCAGCCGGTTCAAATGTCACGCCGGAGCTGCTGTCCTTCACCTCCGGGCAGCCGCAGCAGCTGGCTCCCTGGCCCGGCCTGGTAGCCATCAGCGCCGGAAACGGTGCGGACGACATTTACGTCCAGTCCGGAGAGGGTATCTTCCAGCGCCTCGGCAACGGCTGGTCGCCCCAAATCAAGGGCCCCATCGACCCTGCCTTTCCCGGCTGACGCCTGCCTTCCGCCTTATCCACATAGCAGGACCAGGGCCCCGTACAGCGGAACCTCTGGTGCATGGTGGGAGTGTGAACGGCACACCCGGTGAAAGCAGCGCAACTGGTCCCGGCCATCAAGGGACCCGGAGGATGGACCCGGACCTTCATCCGCCGCCACCCTGGGCGGCACTGCACAGGGGCCAACACACAGCCGCCCTCCTGCGCCTTGCTGACTGGTTGTCCAGCGCAGCGGCAGATCTCCTTGCTCTGGCGGCGCCGGTGGACTGTGTCTGCTGCGGGGCGGAAGACCGGACCCTTTGCCCATCCTGCGGCAGCCGCATCCGCCGCCTGACCAGGCAACCCTTCCGCGCGGAAAGCGGAGCGCCCGCACTGATGGATGTCGACGGGAGCATCATGCTGCCTGTGGTGGCAGCAGGAGTGTACCGGGACGAACTTGCGCAGGGCCTGCTGTCGTTCAAACGGCACGGCCAGCACCAGCTCGGCAGGAGCCTTGGCCGTGCGCTGGCCGTGGCAATCAGGGCAGGTGCGCGGGGCGGCAACGGATTCCTGCTGGTTCCGGTGCCCACCGGCGCGGCGGCATTCGTCAGCCGGGGGTTCAGCCCGGTCCACCTGCTCCTGAACGAGGCGGGACGGCAACTGCCAGGACTCGATGTAGCGGATGCCCTGTGCAAGAAGACGCGAGCCGGCTCCTTGTGGCCCGGTGGCCGCAAGGGCCCCGATGAGCGGACAGGTCTGGCTCGCCAAAGTGGTGGGGGTGGCCAAAAAGGGTTGGGCAGGGGAGCCCGCTCGCAACGCGTCCGGGGCTCCATGCAGATCAAATCCGGTGCCCGCAACAGGGTCTTTGGACGTCCCTGCATCATCGTCGACGACGTCCTGACAACCGGCGCCACCATTAGGGAAGCAGCCCGTGCCCTGCATCAGGCCGGCGCGCAGGTGAAAGGTGCCGTCGTTCTGGCAGCGACACGCCCGCCCGTCGCCGCAGACCCCGACGCTCCCGCCGCCGGGCCGCACGGGCGACACCATGACTTAGAAAAAAATAAACCGGGAAAGGATGAATAACGGGTGGCTATGAACTAACGTCGGTGGTGGGTACCAAGAACAGAATGTACCTTTCGATGGCGGCTCGGAGAGGGGCTCGACTGTCAGGCAGCCCGGCCCAAGGAAGTGCCGCCGTCGTGTCACCGAAGTCATTTGGAGGGCACCATGGAGTTTATGATCAGCGGACGAAATCTGACAGTTTCAGACCGGTTCCGCGAATATGCCGGGGAAAAGATCGCAAAGATCGAATCGCTTGGTGACAAGATCCAGCGGGTCGATACGAAAGTCTCCAAGGAGACCAATACCCGGCAAACCGGCGACCAGTTGACCGTCGAGGTGACAGTCCTGGGCCGGGGTCCTGTAATCCGTGCCGAAGCGAGCGCCGCAGACAAATTTGCCGCCTTTGACCTCGCCTACAACAAACTGCTTGAGCGGCTCCGGCGCGCGAAGGACCGCAAGAAGGTCCACCATGGCCGCCACACCCCTAAGGCCGTTCGCGAAGCAACCGCCACGCTTGAACCAGCCAGCGCCCACGAACCGCTGTACCTCGAGGCCAACCGCAGGAGCGAAAGCGCGCAGGCACCGGAGGAAAAATCCCCCTACGACGTCGAAAATGACATCCCGGCCGGGAACTCGCCGGTACTGATCCGGCGCAAGGTCTTTCCTGCCGCCTCCATGACGCTGGACGACGCCGTAGACAACATGGAGCTCGTGGGCCACGACTTTTACCTCTTCGTTGACAAAGCCACCAACACACCGTCCGTCGTTTACCGCCGCCGTGGCTGGACGTACGGCGTCATTACTTTGGACCACGAATGCGAACCGGGAGACACCGTCGTGGAGGAAAAGGTCCTCGCTTACCGCTCGGACGACGCCCCCGCCAACGCTTAGGGTGGAACCAGCCACCAGAGAGGACTGAATTGCCCGCAACGCTGAGCCTTGACCAGGCACGGCGGATCGCACTGGCAGCGCAGGGACTCGAAAAAGGACGGCCCACCGGCCCCGTGACAGCACGGACGGTGGGCCGTACCTTTGCCCGTCTCCAGCTGGTCCAGATCGATTCCGTGAACGTCCTGGTCCGCAGCCACTTCCTGCCCTTCTACTCGCGGCTCGGCAACTACGATCGCGACATCCTGCAACGCATGTCCGGGAGCCACCCGCGCCGGATGCTTGAATACTGGGCGCACGAAGCAAGCTACATCCGGCCGGAGCATTACCAGGACCTCCTTTTATGGCAGAAACGCGCCTGGGTGGGCGCATCCCGGCTGGACCCGGAGCTCCGCAACGATGTGTCGGCCAAAATCCTCGCCACCCTGGCCCGGTCACGGCCGCTCACGGCGTCGGAACTGACTGCCCGGATCGGCCACGTGGAGGAAAGGCAGACGGACAACTGGGGGTGGAACTGGAACGCCGTGAAACGGGTTTTGGAACACCTCTTTGAAGAAGGGCTGGTATCGGCGGCCTCCAGGACCGGGCAGTTCGAGCGCCGGTACACGCTGACTTCCAAAGTCCTCCCATCCGACGTCCCAGCAGCACGGGAAAGGGATCCGGCCGCTGCACTCCACCGCCTGACCGATGCGGCCGCCCAGGCCCACGGAATCGGCAGCATCCGCTGCTTTGCCGACTACTTCCGGACTCCGGTCAAGGCCACCGCGCTGGCCGTTGAGGACCTGGTGGCGCAAGGGAGGCTGGAACCCGTCACCGTGGAAGGCTGGGGGCGACAAGTCTTCCGCCATGTGGACTCGGTACTCCCACGGCGTGCCTCCGGCCGCGCACTGTTGAGCCCGTTCGATTCTCTGGTCTTTGAGCGGCGCCGCTTGTCCGAACTGTTCGGCTTCCATTACCGGATCGAGATCTACACCCCGGAGCCCAAACGGCGTTTCGGCTATTATGTGCTGCCTTTCCTGCTGCGGGACCGGATGGTGGGCCGGGTGGATTTGAAGGCTGACCGGGCAGGCGGCCGGCTGCTGGTGAGGTCCGCCTTCGCCGAACCGGACGCACCGCCGGATACCGCCTTCGAACTCGCCGCAGAACTGAAGCTCATGGGCCAATGGCTTGGCCTGCTTGACGTGGAAGTGGGGCCGGCAGGGGACCTCGCCGCCCCGCTGGCGCGGGAACTGGCACGCCCGTAAGTTCTATCCGCTCTCAGGGAAAAGGGCCACCGGCCGCGTGTCTCTCCCGTAGACTGAACACGCCAGAATTCGGCGGCATAAGACTGGGAGCATCTTCACGTGGCATCACTTATCGAAAAAATTCTCCGCACGGGTGACAAGAAAACACTCCGGCAGCTGCGGAATTATGCCGATTCCATCAACGCCCTCGAAGACTCATTCAAGACCTTTACCGACGCGGAACTGCGTGAGGAGACGGACCGTCTTCGCGAACGCCACCAGGATGGCGAAAAGCTGGACGACCTGCTTCCGGAAGCCTTCGCCGCAGTGCGTGAAGCTTCCTCCCGGACCCTGGGGATGCGCCACTTCGATGTCCAGCTGATGGGCGGCGCCGCCCTGCACCTGGGCAACATCGCTGAAATGAAGACCGGTGAAGGCAAGACCTTGGTGGCGACCGCTCCCGCCTACCTGAATGCCCTCACCGGCAAGGGCGTCCACGTGATCACGGTCAACGACTACCTCGCCGAATACCAGTCCGAGCTCATGGGCCGCGTATACCGCTTCCTGGGCCTGAGCAGCGGCGTTATCCTGGCCAACCAGGATCCGGCCGTTCGCCGCCAGCAGTATGCCGCCGACATCACGTACGGGACCAACAACGAGTTCGGTTTCGACTACCTGCGCGACAACATGGCGTGGGACCGGACCGAACTGGTCCAGCGCGGCCACAATTTCGCCATCGTTGACGAAGTTGACTCCATCCTGATCGATGAGGCGCGCACGCCGTTGATCATCTCCGGCCCGGCGCAGGGGGATACCAACCGCTGGTACAGCGAATTCGCCAAGGTGGTGCTCCGGCTGCAGGCCGAAAAGGACTACGAGGTCGACGAAAAGAAGCGCACGGTGGGCGTCCTGGAGAGCGGGATTGAAAAGGTCGAGGACTACCTTGGCATCTCCAACCTGTACGAATCCGCCAATACCCCGCTGATCGGGTTCCTGAACAACGCCATCAAGGCCAAGGAACTGTTCAAGCGGGACAAGGACTACGTCATCCTGGACGGCGAAGTGCTGATCGTTGATGAGCACACCGGGCGCATCCTGGCCGGCCGCCGCTACAACGAAGGCATGCACCAGGCGATCGAGGCCAAGGAAGGCGTCGAGATCAAAGCGGAGAACCAGACCCTGGCCACCGTGACGCTGCAGAACTACTTCCGTATGTACGGCAAGCTGTCCGGCATGACCGGTACCGCCGAGACTGAGGCGGCCGAGTTCATGAGCACCTATAAGTTGGGTGTCGTGGCCATCCCCACCAACCGGGACATGCAGCGGATCGACCAGTCGGACCTCGTGTTCAAGAACGAGGTTGTGAAGTTCGACGCCGTGGTGCGCGATATCGCTGAACGGCACGAAAAGGGCCAGCCGGTCCTCGTGGGCACCACCAGCGTGGAGAAGAGCGAGTACCTGTCCAAGCTGCTCGCCAAGGAGGGCATCCGCCACGAGGTCCTGAACGCCAAGAACCACGCCCGGGAAGCCGCCATCATCGCCCAGGCCGGCCGTAAGGGCGCCGTCACCGTGGCAACCAATATGGCCGGCCGCGGCACTGACATCATGCTGGGCGGCAATGCCGAGTTCACGGCGGTCGCCGAACTCGCCAAGCGTGGGCTGGACCCGGAGGAGAACTCCGAACAGTACGAAGCCGCCTGGCCTGCTGCGTTGGAAACAGCCAAGCAGTCCGTCAAGGACGAACACGAGGAAGTACTGGACCTTGGCGGCCTTTACGTGCTGGGCACCGAACGCCACGAGTCACGCCGCATCGACAACCAGCTCCGCGGCCGGTCGGGCCGCCAGGGCGACCCCGGCGAATCCCGGTTCTACCTGTCGCTGACCGATGACCTGATGCGGCTCTTCAACTCCGGGGCGGCGGAACGGCTGATGAACAGCTCCGTGCCGGACGACGTTGCCCTGGAATCAAAACTGGTGTCTCGGGCCATCGCCTCTGCCCAGGGTCAGGTGGAAGGCCGCAACGCCGAGCAGCGCAAGAATGTCCTGAAGTACGACGACGTCCTCAACCGCCAGCGCGAGGCGATCTACAGCGACCGCCGGCGCATCCTGGAAGGCGATGACCTGCACGAAAAGGTGCAGTACTTCATCGAGGACACCATCACCGCCCTGATTGACGCCGCAACCGCAGAAGGCAACGGCGACGACTGGGACTTCCACCAGCTGTGGACCAACCTCAAAACGCTCTATCCTGTCAGCGTTACTGCTGAAGACATCATCGAGGAAGCCGGCGGCAAGTCCAGGATCACCGTGGAACTGTTGAAGGAGGAAATCCTCTCCGACGCCCGCCTGGTTTACCAGGCCCGCGAGGAGGTCATCGGCTCCGAAAGCATGCGCGAGCTTGAGCGCCGGGTGGTCCTTTCCGTCATTGGCCGCAAGTGGCAGGAACACCTCTACGAGATGGATTACCTCAAGGAGGGCATTGGCCTGCGCGCCATGGCGCAGCGCGATCCTCTGGTGGAGTACCAGCGCGAAGGGTTCGCCATGTTCCAAAGCATGATGGAAGCCATCCGGGAGGAAAGCGTCGGGTTCCTTTACAACCTCGAGGTGGAAGTGACCCCGGCCCAGGACGTGGTGGTTCAGGATGCTGCCGGCGGACACACCGAGCATGTGGACCCGCAGGTCCATGCCGCAGGACTTGAAGCCCCGGAGAAGCCTGCGCAGTTGCAGTACACCGCTCCCAGCGAGAGCGGCGGAACCCAGACCCGGGTGGAAACCCGGTCAGGAAGCGGACGCTCCGGGAACCCTGCCAAGGCAGCTGCACAGGATGCTGCAAAGCGGCCTGCGAAGAAGAAAAAGCGCTAGCAGCACAGCCTGGAAGGCAGCGGGCGTTAGTGAACAGGGCAGGGACCGATGCGTTCCTGCCTTGTTTGCGTTCCGCACTAAGTGCACGTCAGAACGCCGCGCCGTTTCCAGCGTCAGCCGATAACGAGTTCAACGATCCTCCAAACCTGCTTGCTGCGCTCAAGACGGACGGCAACGGCACGGGCCCGTACGTCATCCACCACCACGGCACTTGCCTCATAGATCCCCTCGGCCACCTCACACACCCGTACGGAGCGGACCAAGGAATTCCGGTGGAGCCGGGCCAGGGCGGGATTGCCCGTCCTGGTAAGTTCGCGCCGGATCAGCGCCGCCCGGTGCTGCAGCGCTGCAAGGCACCGCGGATCGAGACGCCGCGCCAACTGGTGGATGGGCCGGATCCCGGCCAGGACTTCCATCGCGGCTTGGACCGTCCCGCGGGTAATTGCCCTGACTTCCGCAGCCTCACTTAGGGGCCGCAGGGAGGGAGGCTTCACACCGTGGGACTGGCCTGCTGGCGCCGCCGTCCTTGAAGCTGACACGGGTGCCCCCGTCCGTCGCGCTGGCGCGGGTGCCCCCAGGGCCGTCCCGCCATTGACGGTGTCGGCGGCCAGCGCCTGGACGGCCCGGACAGGTGTCACTGCGGTCATTGTCTTCCCCTTGGTTCGAGTAGCTGTTGGTCTTCTGGGCTGGCCTGGTGTTGCATAAGGGCCGCCGGCCGGGCTTGGCCCGCCTGTTGATTGGATCTTCGGTATCGCTGGACCGTGCGCCCGGCGCTGCAAGGGAAGCGTCAGCAGCTAAGGGGCTGCCGGGGCCCGGAGGATCTGGCCCGGAAGCAAAACGTCCGGGCTCCCGCCGATCAGTCCACGGTTCGCTGCGTACCACCGCGGCCATTCGAGGGCTATGTCCACATCCGATGCTTCTGGTCCCAAATGGGCCTCAACGATGTCCCACAATGTGTCGCCGGCGAGCACGGTTACTTCCTCCGCCTCGCTACCCGTTTCGCGGCCACCCGGCTCTGTGCGAACAGCGGTCCTGGTTTCCGGTGCGGCGAGCATGCCGGGCTCCACCACAGGGGAGGGAGGCTGCCATCCCGGGTTGAGCGCAGGGGGGCTAGTCAGGGTGGCGGCGGGCTCCCATGCCGGCGTCGCGCTTTCCTGGCTCCCTTTTGGCACCGTTGCGGGGACCAGTTGCACCAGGGCCTGCGTCCCTGGGCCATCGTTCTGGCCGCGTGTAGGAACACCGCCGGCAGTTGCAGGGGCGGACGGAGTCGCCGAGGAATGTGTCTGCGTTGGTGTCCACTCCGGACCCGGCGTAGCGGTGGCCCCATGTGCCGCGGCCCCTGCCAACAGCTGAATCGAAAGAGCGGTAACCATTGCCCTCCGCATAAATGCAGGTGAGAACCTGCGGGCGGCCGCGGCAGCCCGCTGTCGTCCCAACCGCTCCAGCAGGACAGAGGCGGCTGCACTCACCATTGAAACGGTCCACCACAACAAAAGGCCGATGCCCGCAGCTGTTGCGGCCGCTGCAAGCAGGACTTCCACGGATGAGTCCTGCTGACGGGTGGCTGCGTCCCGCCACTGGGTGAGCAGGCCTGAGCCCAGGATGCAAAGCAACATCCCTAGCACCAGCAAGGTCGCCACCATGACGGTGTCCGACCATTCTGTCTTTGTGGAGTACCTCATCGTTCTCCCCTTTTGATGTCGTTTGATGTTGTTTGATAACTCTTGATTCAGTCTGAGCCAGCTTATGGCGGTTTGTCCAGACGTTGGAATGAAAAAGAGATGCTCGTTGACGGGCCGGACCGCGCAACCTACGCTGGCGGAATGCGCTGGGATGCACTCTTCAACGACATGGAAAGCCAGATCGCGGAGGCTGACCGGCTGACGCTCGACAGTGAGGTCAGTGAGCGGACACGGGCCGAAATGGTTGGCCTGCGGGTTGAAGACAGGCTGCGGGCGGCAGTCGGCTACAGAATCGGAGTCCACCTCTTATGCGGCGATTCTGCACAGGGGGAGCTGACGCATGTGGGTGCTGATGCCTTGGTCCTGGATGAAGACCAGCACCAAGTGCTCATCCCCTACGCGGCTGCAGCCCGGTACGTCGGTCTGGGCAGGCATGCGCGGACGGAGAACTCTTCAGTCCGCCGGTCGATTGGACTCGCCCATTCCCTCCGGGCCTTGGCCCGCGATCGGACGGAAGTGTCCGTAACGATGGGCGGGGGAGCCGGGACCGGGACCGTACGGTTGGCTGGCGTCATTGACCGTGTTGGCGGAGACTACATCGACCTTGCCGCGGTTATTCCGGGCGAGGCGCGCCGGACCCAAAGCGTGGGCCAGGTTTCGGCCATACCGTTCACGGCGTTGGCCATGCTCAGGTCGCATAAAGCCGGCGGAGCCTAACGGGGTCACACTGACTTGGAGCGTGACTCCTGAATCATGCGGCTGGCCTCGGCGTATCGTTCCTCAATGTACTGTTCCAGCATCTTCTCTTCGACGCGCCACTGCCCGCGGCCGCCCACCTGGATGGCCTTCAGCTCACCGCTGCGGACCAAGGCGTACGCGGCAGGGGAGTTAATCTGGAGCTGCTCAGCGACGTCGGCGAGCGTGAGGAACCTTGGCATGCACCCATTTTGCCATCATGTGGCGTAGTTTGTGTCCGTTTTCCACAGATAGGGGGTATTTAGGTAAATGACTTTTGTTCGCGGTAGCTTGCGGTAACAATGAGGAGTCCGGCCAGACCCGGCAGGTCCGGTATACCTAGGGGGAAAGCGGTATGGTTCCTGATCCAAGCGCCACTGCACCACGACTGAAGCGCCCATCGTGGAAGGACCCGCGCTTGCTGGTTGGCGTTCTTCTGGTCCTGGTGTCTGTCGCCGGGGTGATCTTCCTGGTCGCCACTGCGGACCGCACCACCGAGGTCTTCGCGGCCCGGGACGGCATTGGCGTGGGTGAACGCCTGACGCCGGAGAAGGTGGTCCGCGCCAAGGTTCGCCTGGGCGATACCGAACAGCACTACATCACCGTAGAGGACGGTCTGCCCCAGGACGTTGTCGCCGTGCAGCGGATCGCAAAGGACCAGTTGGTTCCCAGGGCCAGCCTTGGTGGGGTGGACCGGCTGGACCGGAAGCCCGTGGCGCTAAGCATCTCGCAAACCTTGCCGTCCCAGGCGGTTGCCGGGGCCAGGGTGGATGTCTGGGTGGCGCAGCCGGACGCGAAGAACGGATTCAGCGAGCCGAAACTCATCCTTCCCGGAGCTGAAATCGCTGAGGTCGCCACTGGGTCCACTGCCCTCGGCTCGTCTAAGACCACCGTGCTGATGGTCCTGGTGGAGGATAAGCAGATGCCTGCGTTGCTGGGTGCCCAAGCCAACGATGCGAAGATATCAGTTGTGTGGAATCCGGGCGGCGCCCGATGAGCATCCCTGTCGTCACCGTTGGCCAAAGCCGGGAGGACCTGGTGGGCGGCCTCGAAAGACTGCACGGGCCGGTGACCGTGGTTCGACGGTGCGCTGAACTTCCTGAGCTTCTCGCGGCCTGTCAGAGCGGACTGGCCAGGGCTGCCGTGGTGGCCGAGGGGTCGGAAGGCTTGACTGCCTCGCTCGTGGACCGCCTTGGAGCTGTTGGGGTGGTGGTCATTGCGCTGACCGACAACGCCGAAGAAGCAGCCAGGCTCAGCAAAATTGGGGTTGCCTCGGCGCTGACGGGGGTTGGGTCCGCAGAGCTTTCGGACCGGATCGCCGACTCCGTTGCCCAGCTGACCGGTGCGGTGCGTCCTGCCAACCGTAGCGCGGCCGCTGACACGGGGGCTGCGCTGGCCACGGACCCCGTGCAGCCGCAATCTGACGCGGAGGATCAACCCAGCGGAACACTCATCGTTGTCTGGGGACCGGCCGGGTCACCCGGCAGGACCACTATCGCGGTTAACATCGCCGGGGAGATGGCGGCCGATGGCCGGGATGTCCTGCTGGTCGACGCCGACACCTACGGCGCCAGCGTCGCGGCGGTGCTGGGTCTCCTGGATGAGTCAGCCGGGCTTGCCCAGGCGTGCAGGCTCGCCGACCAGGGTTTGCTGGACAAGGACGCCCTCCGAAAGGTCGCCGCAACCGTGGCCACGGCGTCCGGGACATTCCGGGTCCTGACGGGAATAACCCGCGCGGACCGGTGGACCGAGCTCCGCGCCACCGCCCTGGGGCTGGTTCTTGAACGGGCCCGGGGGATTGCGGACGTTGTTGTTGTCGATACGGGCTTTTGCCTCGAGGCCGATGAGGAACTGAGCTTCGACACCATGGCACCGCGGCGGAACGCGGCCACGCTGTTTCCGCTGGAACTGGCGGACGCAGTCTATGCTGTTGGCGCTGCTGACCCAGTTGGCGTCCCCCGCATGGTGCGTGGGCTTGCCGAGCTGGAAGCCGCCGTACCGCAGGCATCACCCACTGTTGTCATGAACAAGGTGCGCTCCTCTTCCGTGGGGCGTGGTCCGGAACGCCAGTTGCGGGATGCCTGGGAACGGTACGGCCCCGCATCGGAACTGAAGGCCTTCCTGCCTTACGACCCCGCCGCCGCGGATGCAGCCCTCCTTGCCGGCTCCCTGCTCCTCGAAGCTTCACCCGACTCTGCGCTGCGCCGTGCCATCCGCGAGCTGGTTTGTGCACCCGACCAGCGAAAACCTAGATCCTCTGTATTTTCTTCCACACCACGGCGAAGGGCAAAGGACTAGGCTCGCCATAAGAGCTGCAAAGGTGCGGCGAATATCTCTGATGGAGGCGTTGTCGATGTCGTCTGGATCCAGTGTGGAGGACCAGCCCCTCTCCATTGAAGGCCTTGAGGGTTTCATGGGGGACTACTACCAGCACCTGGCTGAGGAGGATGCCCGAAGCTACTCCCGCGATGTTTTGGAAGCCCGTGCTGCCGAGCACCGCCGGGCAGCATCCGTCAGGCAGCCCGGACAGGCAAAGATCTCGATCATCGACGAAGAGGACAGCAGCGTTATTTTTGTCGTCACTGACGACATGCCCTTTCTTGTCGACTCCGTTAACGCCGAACTTGTCCGGCAGCATGCAGCCATCAGACTGGTGGTCCACCCGCTTTTCGTGGCCACCAGGAACCGGGAAAGCGGTGAACTGGTCAAGGTCAACAGGGTTCCGGCGCACCTGGGCATTTCCAGCGGGGACACAGCGGCTATGCCCAACCTTTCCCACCTCATTGCGCAGGGTGAAAACGCTTCGCACATGGAGTCTTGGATCGCCGTCGAAATCCACCGCGTTTCCGACGAAGCGAAGACTTCCCTGCTCGCGGGGCTGACCCGTGTCCTCAACGACGTCAGGGCCGCCGTCGAGGACTGGCCCAGGATGCGCCAAAAAGCGCTGGAGATCGCCGAGAGCCTGGACCGGGTGGCCAATCCTGCACAGATTGCCGAGTTGCGGCAGGCAAAGGACCTGCTGCGGTGGCTTGACGACGGAAACTTCACCTTCCTGGGCTACCGTGAATACGACCTGCTCAATGTTGACGGCGAAGACGTCCTGGAACTGCGCGAGGACAGCGGACTGGGGCTCCTGAGGGCGGCCGCAGACTCCCCGCACATCCAGCACCTCACCGACCCGGGCCGCAAAAAGGCGCGCGAGAAGCGCGCCCTCGTCATCACCAAGGCCAATTCACGATCCACCGTCCACCGCTCGGCCTACCTGGACTACATCGGCATCAAGAGCTTCGACGCCGCGGGCAACGTCAACGGCGAGCGCCGGTTCATTGGACTCTTTGCCACCAGCGCCTACGCCGGCTCCGTCCGCGACATTCCCATCGTCCGGGAAAAAGTGGACGCCGTGCTGCAGAACGCAGGTTTCCCCCCGGACTCGCACTCGGGCAAGGACCTCCTGGGAATCCTGGAGACCTACCCCCGGGATGAGCTGTTCCAGATCGAAATCCCCGATCTCGCCGCGACCGCCTTTGGAATCCAGAAGCTGCAGGAACGTCGGCGCACCCGGCTGTTCCTGAGGCCGGATATTTACGGGCGCTTCATGTCAGCCGTGGTGTACCTGCCCCGAGACCGGTACACCACCAATGTCAGGCTCCGCATCGAACAGGAACTGCGGGAGACTTTCCGTGCAGTCTCCATCGACTACGAAGCCCGCATGACCGAGTCGGCGCTCGCGCGGTTGTTCTTCCGCATCCGGCTGCCGAAGGACGCCGACGTCAGCAATGTCAACAGCGATGAGCTGGAAAAGCGCCTGGTGCGGGCGGCGAGGTCCTGGAGTGAAGGCATCGCCGAAGTCCTGCGCGAGGGCCGGGACGCAGCCGAGGCCAAGGAACTCGCTGCCACCTGGGCCGAGGCGTTCCCTGCCAGCTACCGGGTGGACTACGAAGTGGAGGACGCGCTCGAAGACATTGCGCGGTTCGAAAAGTACGGGGCCGCTGCAGAGCGGATCGCCGGCGCGCGCCAGGACCGTCCCGGAGTTCACGTGTACCTTCCCGAAGGGGCCGGTGCAACACTGGAGGAGGACGCCCGGGTAAAGCTCTACATGCTGGAGCCCAAGAGCCTGAGCCAGATCCTGCCGTACTTCCATAACCTCGGACTCGAGGTCCTGGATGAGCGTCCCTTTGAAATCGAAACAGCAGACCATAGGGACTTCTTCCTGTACGACCTCGGGCTGAAATACCCCGCGGGCGTGGACCCGCTGGTCACGGGAGGACTTCTTGCAGACTCCTTCGGCGCGGCTGTCACCGGCGCCGCGGAATCGGACAACTTCGACCGCCTGGTGTTGCGGGAGGGGCTGCACTGGCGGCAGATCACGGTGCTGCGCTCCTATGCCCGGTACATGCGCCAGATGGGCAACAGCAGTTCCTTCGGCTTTATGGCGGACACACTCCTGGCCAACCCGGATGTGACCAGGGGGCTGACTGGACTTTTCGCCGCCCGCTTTGATCCCTCCATCAGCGATGGCGAACGCGCTGAGGCCCAGGCTTCAGTGCGGCAGGAACTGGCAGCTTCGATCGAGAAGGTTCCCACTCTCGATGCGGACCGCGTGCTGCGTACCTTCGTCAACCTCACCGAGGCAACCCTGAGGACCAATTTCTACCAGAACAAGCCGCACCTGAGCTTCAAGCTTGACCCGGCCCGGATCGAAGGGTTGCCCTTCCCACGGCCCATGTTCGAAATCTGGGTTTACTCCCCTCGCGTTGAGGGCGTGCATCTCCGGTTCGGCAAGGTGGCCCGCGGCGGGCTCCGCTGGTCCGACAGGCGGGAGGATTTCCGGACCGAGGTCCTGGGCCTGGTCAAAGCGCAGACGGTTAAGAACGCGGTCATCGTGCCCACTGGCGCCAAAGGCGGGTTCTTCGCAAAGCAGCTTCCGGACCCCGCGACCGACCGCGCAGCCTGGATGGCGGAAGGCGTCGAGAGCTACAAGACGTTCATCCGTGGCCTGCTGGACCTCACGGACAACCTCCTGACTGAAGGCGGCGGTGAGCGGCTCGTGCCGCCGTCGAACGTTGTCCGGCATGACGACGACGACTCCTACCTTGTGGTCGCGGCGGACAAGGGAACGGCTACTTTCTCCGACATCGCAAACGGCCTGTCCGCGGAGTACGGCTTCTGGCTGGGGGACGCGTTCGCGTCCGGCGGGTCCGTGGGCTACGACCATAAGGCCATGGGCATCACCGCCCGGGGCGCGTGGGAATCGGTGAAGCGCCACTTCAGCGAGCTGGACCTCGACACGCAGACGGAACCTTTCACTGTGGTCGGTGTGGGGGACATGTCCGGGGACGTATTTGGCAACGGGATGCTGTTGTCCCGGCACATCCGCCTGCTCGCGGCCTTTGACCATCGGCATATCTTCCTGGACCCCAACCCGGATGAAGAAGCCTCGTTCGCAGAGCGGCAGAGACTGTTCGACCTGCCCAGGTCCTCCTGGGACGATTACGACAAAGCGCTGATCAGCGAAGGCGGCGGTGTCTTCGCCCGCCAGGCCAAATCCATCCCCGTGTCCGCTCAGGTACGGGCCGCGCTGGGGCTTCCGGCGGAAACCACCGAGCTCAGCCCGCCCGAGCTCCTGCGTGCCATCCTGTTGGCACCGGCGGACCTGCTGTATAACGGCGGGATCGGGACGTACGTCAAGGCGTCCTCAGAATCCAACGCCTCCGTGGGTGACAAGGCCAACGATGCCATCCGTGTCAACGGCCGCGACCTGCGGGTCAAGGTAGTGGGCGAAGGTGGAAACCTGGGGATGACCCAGCGCGGCCGCATTGAGGCAGCCCTGCAGGGGGTCATCCTCAATACCGACGCCATCGACAACTCCGCGGGTGTGGACTGCTCGGACCATGAGGTCAACATCAAAATCTTCGTTGACCGGATGGTGGCCGCCGGCAAGCTGCCGGCGGCGGAACGCGCAGACTTCCTTGCTGCCATGACCGATGAAGTGGGCCGGCTGGTCCTCGAAGACAACATCGACCAGAACATCCTGCTCCTGAACGACCGGACCCGGGTGGCGGAGTGGAGCCCGAGTTACGAGCGGCTCATGGACTGGCTGGAGAAGAGCGCCGACCTGAAGCGGGACCTGGAGGCGCTGCCCACCACGGATACACTGCGGGAACGGCTGCAGCAGGGCCAGGGACTGACGTCTCCGGAGCTGTCTGTGCTGGCCGCCTACGCGAAGATCGAGCTGGCGTCGGCCCTGCGGGACAGCGACCTTGCCGATGACCCGTGGTTCCGGGACACGCTGCGTTCCTACTTCCCGCATCAGCTGCGTGAGCGTTTTGACGCCGAGCTGGACACGCATCCGCTGCGACGCGAAATCATTGCCACGGTGGTGGCCAACGACATGATCAACCTTGGCGGCATTACCTTCGCCTTCCGGGTCATGGAGGAAACGTCCGCCAGCGAAGTTGCCGTTGCCAAGGCTTTCGTGGCGCTGCGCGAGGTATATGAGCTGGATACGATGGTGGGGGAGTTGAACAGCCTGCCTGCATCCTTCCCCACGGAGCACTGGAGCACCGTGCACCTGGACATCCGCCGGCTCCTGGACCGGGCAGTCCGCTGGCTGCTGAGCCAGGAAAGCGTTACCCGCCCCATCGCCGACGTTGTGGCAGAGTTCAAGCCGCTCATGGATCCCATGCGTGCGCGGCTGCTGGAATACCTCCGCGGCGACGACCGCGAGCGGGTGGCGGCGTGGCTCGCGAAGGGCCTCGAGTGGGAGCTCCCGGAAGGCCTTGCGCTGCGCTGGGCCGAGCTCTTCGAGAGCTTCGTGCTGCTGGATATCGCCAAGATCGCCCGCTCGAGGGAGGACCGGGTGGAGGATATCGCAGCCGTGTACTACACCGTGTTCAACCGCTTCCACGCGGACTCGCTGCTTGAACGGATCAGCAGCCTGCCGCGGCAGGACCGGTGGCAGGCGCTGGCACGGGGGGCCCTGCGCGATGACCTGTACTCGACGGTGTCTGATATGACGACGGCGGTGCTGGACGCTACGTCTGCGGCTGGCTCGCCGGATGCGCGGCTCAGCGACTGGGAGGCACAAAATGCCGAGCAGCTGGGCAGGGCAAAGAGCATGTTCGACGAAGTGAACGCGCTCGAGGCCGACGACATGGCCTCACTGTCGGTAGCATTGAGGCTCTTGAGGTCAATCGTCCGGCGCTAGGAATTCGGCGCCGCAACTGGAGGTGCAGTGGCAATCTTTACGGACCCCATCAGGGAACACGCTGATTTCGGCCCGGGCGATGCCGAATGGCTGCACCTCCTGGTGGGGGACTGGCAGATGGTCGCGGACCTTGCGTTCGCTGACCTGGCGCTCTGGTTCCCCCACCCGGAGCTTGGCTACATTGCCCTGGCACATGTGCGTCCTTCCACCACGCACACGGCTTTCCACAGCGACTTCGTGGGTGAGGGTATCCGGTCCGACCTGCAGCCGCTCGTGGACAAGGCGTGGAACAGCAGGTCCATTGAGCGTTCCAGTGAGACGAACTGGAACAGCGAGATGGCGCTGCGGGTCGAGGCGGTTCCCATGGTGCGCAATGGGCGGACGCTTGCGGTGGTTACCACCCATATGGATCTCTCCAGTTCCCGAATGCCGTCCCGGCTTGAGTTGACGTACCGGCAATGCGCGTATGATCTCCTGCGGATGGGCACGTTGGGGTTGTGGCCGGATTTCGCCTCACCCACGGGCTCCCGCCGGGGTGCTCCCCGTGTGGGCGACGGGCTGATAAGGCTGGATGCCGACGGCGTGGTGCAGTACGCCAGCCCCAACGGCGTTTCGGCCTTCCGACGCCTGGGGGACGGTGAGTCCCTGGAAGGACGCTCCCTCGCTGAAGTCACCGCCGGCCTGCTCAAGGACCGCCGGATGGTCGATGAGACCCTGCCGCTGGTCGTCACAGGCCGGATGCCTTGGCGCAGCGAGATCGAGTCCAGGGGAGTAAGCCTGTCCCTGCGGGCCATTCCGCTCCGGGACGAGCAACAGCGGTTCGGCGCGCTGGTCCTCTGCCGCGACGTCTCAGAGCTGCGCCGCCGCGAAATGGAGCTGGTAACCAAAGACGCCACTATCCGCGAAATCCACCACCGGGTTAAGAACAACCTGCAGACCGTGGCCGCGCTGCTGCGGATGCAGTCCCGGCGAATGGTGAGCGATGAAGCAAAGCAGGGCCTGGAACAGGCGATGCGCCGCGTAGCTACGATCGCACTGGTCCATGAGACCCTATCCCAAGGCCTGACGCAGAGTGTCGATTTCGACGAACTGATCGGGCGCCAGTTCCGGCTGTCTGCGGAGGTGGCCTCCCCTTCCCAGCAGGTCAGGACGGAGCGCTCCGGCAGCTTCGGCGAGCTCCCCAGCGACCTCGCCACCCCACTTGCCCTGGTCATCAACGAACTGGTGACCAATGCTGTGGAGCACGGCCTTGAGGGGAGGGCGGGAACAGTGTGGCTCCTTGCCGACCGCTCCGAAGGGGATGACGGCGAGGAGCTGACGGTAACCATTGCCGACGACGGCGTGGGCCTTCCGCAAACCCCCCATGTAGAAGGCCTCGGCCTGCAGATTGTGCGGACGCTCGTCACCAGCGAACTGGGCGGCACCATCACGTGGGAGCGCCGCGAGGGCGGTGGGACCGAGGTTAAGATCCGGCTGAGCCTGGCAGGCAAGTAGGAGGCGCGTTCCGGCCAGGGGTTGTTCTGGACGGGACGGAGTGCAACTGACAGAGGCCCGGGACCAATCCAGTCTGGATTGGTCCCGGGGCCTCTGTATGCCGGTTCCGTCGTCCTGTGGCGCCGTTCTGCCGGTGCGGGATTCCTAGGAGGCGCGGCGTGCGCGGGCCGCCCGGCGCTTGAGGGCGCGGCGCTCGTCTTCGCTCATGCCGCCCCAAACCCCGGCGTCCTGGCCGGATTCGAGGGCCCACTGCAGGCAGGTGTCGACAACGGGGCACCGGCGGCAGACGCTCTTGGCTTCCTCGATCTGCAGGAGGGCCGGTCCTGTATTCCCGACGGGGAAGAACAGTTCCGGGTCCTTCTCGAGGCACGCTGCGCGGTTACGCCAATCCATGCTGATCAGTTGCTCCATTTCTGGGAAGTGCCTTTGTGAAATTATTCACTAGTGGCTACAAAGGAAAGGGGCCCTCTGGGCCCCCTTGGTCATCTGCATCAAGCCTGTCATGTTAACGCTATGTAAACAAGGGGTTATAACGCCTGATATCCCCTGAAACCTGAGCGATGCATCACAGTGCCGGCACGACCCTCACCAGTGTCCGACTATGTCCGGTAGGGTGCCAGTGTGTCAAGACCCCCGGTAAACCCAGCAGGTACACCATCCTCTTCTGATGATCCCGGCAGCGGACCGGACAGCGCGGCCAATGGACGGACTGGACCGGTACCCGCGACCGCTAAGGTGGTTGCGGGCGTTGCGGCGGCAGAAGCTACGGCCCTCCTGGCGGCCGCCGGCTGGTATGCCTACGAGCTGTTCAGCGGCAGCCCCGTACTGTCCTTCTGGGGTGCCATCTTCACCTTGGCGCTCCTCTTGGCTTTTTCGGCCTGGCTGTATGCGGTGGCAGTCTTCCTTTACCGGGGCTTCCGCTGGACCAGGGCGGCCGCGCTGGTGGCCCAGTTGTTCGTTCTCACCATCGGGGTGCCCACTATGACCAGCGGCCTTGTCCTGGCCGGACTGGTGATGCTGGTACCTGCGGTCACCGCCATCGTCCTCCTGTTTACCAACAAGGTTGTCAGTCATGCCTCCCGGACAGGGAGTGCACCCCCAGCCCTCTGACGCCGGACCGGCCAGCCATCCCCTTCGACCAAACTTCTTTGTGTTGGAACCAAACTCCTTTTCCGTTCCTTAGATCGCCGCCGGCCTTCCTTCTGCTCCAGCCCACGCCACTTGGAGAGGCACTGAGCGGCCGCCGGAGATGAGGACGGCGCGGCCCGGCGGGGGATTGGACTCGACGTCGAACCGAATCCCGAAAGGGTCGCCGTCAGCCACTGAACGCGGGCCAAGCAAAAGGCCGAGGCCGGACGCCCGGGCAGCCATGATCAGCGGGACGCGCTGGAGAAGCATTGGACTGTAAACAGCCGTTATCACCAGGGAATGGCCCAGGGCATGCAGTTCGCCCAGATCCCGCAGCGCCGAAGGGGCGAGCTGGTCGACGTCGTCAACCAGCAGTATTGCCTCCCGCGGCAAGGAACCATTCTCTGCCCGCACCAGCATGTCCGACCATAACTCTCCCTCGGCCTGGGACGGCCCTTGATGCGCGCACCACAGTTGCCCGGGGTTGAGTGCCTCCAACACTCGGAGGGTGTTGCTCTTGCCGCTTCCCGGGTCGCCGAGAACTGCTAATACCCCGCCGACGGGCATACGGAAGGACGCTGCGGCGAGCTCGTCCCCGGCCACTCCCAGAAAGACGTCACGCTGCCTCCCGGGGGCTACGTAGCGCCGAGTCCGACGGCCGTTGGCGGGCAGTTCCTGGCCTGAGCGGGCTTGAACAGATGGAGACCGGCTCAGCGCCGGTCCTGTTAGTGCTCCGACCTCCCTGACAGTGATGTGCGCGGGGAGGGGTTCCACCCGGAACGGCGGCAGCGAGGCCGGCGGGTATCCTGCGCCGCCCGTGCCCGGCGATCGCGGGGCAGGGCTGCGGTAGAACTGGCAGACCGCCGTGTCTCCGACTGAGACAGGGCCAAAGGCAACAGCCCTCCCTTCGGCGGCAGGCAACGAATGCATCCGCGGCCACATGGCGCGGCCCTCCTCGGTTGAACCGGCCGGAAAGTAGAAACAGTTGGGAAGAGTGCCGAAGAACCTGGCAGTGACAAGCTCGCGCTCCCCGGAGAGCAGCAGCGTGATCCCTGCCTTGGCGCCGTCGCGGACGAGGTCGTGGACCAGGTCTTCCGCCCAGGCCAGGGGTCCTGAACGGAAGGCGGAAACCCAGGATCCCCAGCCTGAAATGACCAGGACGACGGGTACGGTGCCGGACCCTGGATGGCTCAGCCGCTGGCCCAGCTCCCGGACAAGCCGCTCCAGGATCCGTACTCCCCGCCGCAAGTCGTCCAGTCCGGCATGCGCGCCCGTCCGGCCTGCACTGGCCAGCGGGAGAAAACTGCCCGCGGCGTCCAGTACGTAGAAGTGGGCTTCCCAAGGTCCGGTCATCAGTTTGTGGACGGCCAGTTCCAGCGCCGCCCCGGCCCCGGACGCGGGACTGCCGATAAACGCTGCGTGGCCGTGCCGGGCAGGACTCCAGACCAGGGCCTCCACCCGTTGCTTTTCGGGCACGTCCATCAGTCCGAGGTGAACCTCGCCCATCGGGTTCATCGGCGGACTGCTGTAAGCCGGATCGTGCAGGTCCTCAGGCAGTGGAGGGGCGACGGGCCTCCTCGGGACCTGCTTCTCCTGCTGAGTACAGAGGCTCCGCACCATGGCCGCCAGCGGTTCCACCGCCTGCGCAGGAGTTGGGACGGGGGCTTGCTCTTTATTTGGCCCGGTTGCCTGGCTGGCCAGAAGCTCGGTTGTCTTGTGGACGATAACGGCAGGGCAGTCATTGCCCTCGGAGACCGACCCCAGGGATGCCCCCTGGAACTCCTCGGCTGCTTCCGTACCACGTGCCAGGAAGGCGCGGCCGGGAGCGTCGACGCTGATGGCTGCAGCGTTTTTACAATTGACGATGTCGACCGACTCCATGTCGGATTGCACGCGAAGGGCGATGCTGGACGTGACGTTGGCACGGATGTCGGCCGTTAGTGCCCCCTGCGGCCTTTGCGTGGCCATGATCAGGTGGATGCCCAGGGAGCGCCCGGTTGAGGCTATCCGCAGCAACTCACGGAGCACTTCCGGTGCATCATCAACCAGCATCCTGAACTCGTCGATGACAATGACAAGGTTGGGGAGGACAAAGTCGTGTGCCGCCCCGGTGGAGCGGTACGCGGAAATGTCCGGGACACGGGCCGCGGAAAGGACTCTCTCACGGAGCTGGAGTTCGGCGCGAAGCGAGATCAGGGTTCGGTTCATTTCTGAGCCGGATAGGTCCGTCTGCAGTCCCACGCAGTGGACCAGTTCACTCAGTGGGCCAAGCCCTGAACCGCCCTTGAAATCGATGAAGAAGAAGTTGACCCGCTCCGGCGGATAACTCAGAGCGAGGGCGAGTGTGAGGCTCCGGAGCAGTTCTGATTTCCCTGAGCCGGTGGTGCCCGCCACGAGCAGGTGGGGTCCGTCGTACTGGAGGTCAAGGGTCTTCGTACCTGCGGCGCTGAGGCCCAGTGGTATGGATAGCCCGTCCTTTTGCGAGCTGGAGTCCCAGCGTTCAGCTGTTGCCTCAGGGGTCAGAGGCAGGATGTCGTCAAGGCTGCAGGTAGCGGGAACGGACCGTACTCGTTCCTTGTCCTGCCGCCGTTCGCCCGCCATGCGCCGGCAGAATCCAGTGAACACATCGTCCGGCACAAGGTCGGGAACAAACACGGTTTCGCGGAGATCTTGCCGCAGGACGCACCTGTGCTCCGAGAGAAAGAGGTCAGGTGCAGGCCACTCACCTTCCTCGGACCGGAAGTGAAGTACCTGCCATCCCCGTTGGATCGCTGCGTCCCGTACCGAGTCGTCAGCGCCCGCTGTGGAGCTTTCCCCGCGAATCAATAAGACCGCGCGCTCGCAGCCGTGGGAATGGCTGCTGTTCACAACACCGAGGGCGGCAGTTGGTGTTGCTGTGAGGGTCACCCTGGGAAGGTATCGGGCGGCGAGGGGCAGGCTTCCTGGCTGTCCATGAAGGAGGACGTGCGTCATGCCAGCCCGCGGATACGCTGCCAGTTGCATGAGGAAGGACCGGATGGCGCCGTCGGTGGCTGAGCCCAAAGCGCGAATGGTGGTGAGTTGGCGGCGCGGGTCGAGGACGACGGGCACCGTTCCTGCCGGTGGAACCGCCGGGCCGGAACCTGCAGGCTCGATCCTGACATTGGCTGCCTGGTCTGCCTGACCCAGCCGCAACCAGACACCGTCACTGCCGGAGCCCAAACTGGAGGTTTCCTCATCTCGTTGTGTCACCAAGGCTACGAAAGCCAGGGAAGGGGCGCTCCGCCGTCGGCGTTCCCTGTCTTCCGTAACGGCGGCCTGCACAGCGGCGGACAATTCCCGTCTCTGCCGTCGACCCCCGAAGGCGGGGACCAGGACGGAAAATGCGGAAGCCGCGGAAAAGGCAAGGAACATCCACATTCCTGTGAGGACGGCCAGCAGCACCCCGAAGCCCAGCGGGAGAACCGCGGTCAGAATAAGTACCGCCCGGTTCCCGGCGTCAATGCGGGCGGGCACGACGATGGGTTCCGTCACGGACCTTCCGGCTTCCGCAAGTGACCGGACAGAAGGGTCTGCGAAAACCAGTGACAGGTTCGATTGGCCGCACCTGATGCTGGAATCCGTGGAGATGACCTTAGCCCGGATTCTTTCGCCGTCGACATAAGTGCCATTGGCACTGCCCAAGTCAATCAACAGGATGTCGGTATCCGTTACCACCACCTGCGCATGTTCACGCGACAGTTCCGGGTCCGGGATGATGATCCGCGTACCGCTTCGGCCAATGCTGTAACTGCCGCGCCGTAACGGTACGACCGTTCCTGCTGCGGCGCCGCTGTCGACCGCGAGGGCCAGGGGAGCAGCAGCTTCAGGGGCAGGCCGGCGCCGGGGCCGCCGGCTCGAGGGGCCGGTGCCGCCGTCGACGAGGATCGCCGCCTCTACGAGCGGCGGCACGCCGAGGGCCAGGGAACGCAGGTCCTCCCCATCCACGGTGACGACACCCACACTGAACTTCCGCACCAGCTGCTCGTAAATCCCGGCACCTGACGTGCCTGTTGGGGCGTTGATGGATAGTTCGACGGGCGGCTGCTTTGCTGATGATCCTGGGCCGCCAACCAGTGTGCAGTTGAGTGTCATGTGTCGGGATCCTTCGTGCATGTATCCACACGCTAACTACAGCAGGAAGCGTGCAGCAGGCGCTTCACGGCCTATGTGGATAAACGTGTGGCTTTCGGGCTCCCTGGAAGGTGACAGCCCGGTTAGGATCACTACACCGGGCCCTGGCACGGCGGTCCGACAGAAGCGAAGGAGTCCGCTTTGAACACGATCGCTGACAGCGCGGACGTCGATGCCAGCGCCAGCATAGGGCCCGGCACCAGGGTGTGGCATCTCGCCCAGGTCAGGGAGGCAGCGCGCCTGGGGGAGAACTGCGTTATAGGCCGCGGCGCCTACATCGGCCCGGGCGTGGTCCTGGGGGAGAACTGCAAGGTCCAGAATTACGCGCTGGTGTACGAGCCCGCCGTTTTGGAGGCGGGAGTTTTCATAGGCCCCGCGGTGGTACTGACCAATGACGTCTTTCCCCGCGCCGTAACTCCCCAGGGCAGCCTCAAGACGGAGGACGATTGGAACAAGGTGGGCGTCACCATCCGGCGGGGAGCCGCCATTGGCGCCCGGGCCGTCTGCATAGCACCCCTGACCATCGGCGCGTGGGCGATGGTGGCGGCAGGCGCCGTCGTCACCAAGGATGTGCCGGACTTTGCCCTCATTGCGGGGGTTCCAGCGCGCCGGATCGGGTGGGTCGGGAAGGCGGGCCAGCCCCTTCGGCAGGAGGGCGGGGAGTGGATCTGCCCGGAAACAGGGGACGCATACCTTGAGGACGGCGGAGTGCTCCGCCCTGCCTGATGGCAGTTGCATGCCGGGCACAGCGGCGGTGCTGATTCGACGGGCCCCGCAGTCCCTCGGGTAGGCTGGAGCAGCAGACAATGCGCAACATTGCGCTGCCCGCATTCGAACCAGGAGATTTTGTGACCGCTGACCTCGTCATCGTAGGGTCCGGCTTTTTTGGCCTGACAATCGCAGAACAGGCCGCCACCGAGCTCGGCTTGAAGGTGGTTGTCATCGACCGCCGCCACCACATCGGCGGCAACGCGTACAGCGAAAAGGAAGAACAGACCGGGATCGAGATCCACCGGTACGGTGCCCACCTTTTCCATACCTCCAACGAGCGGGTGTGGGAGTACGTCAACAGGTTCACCACCTTCACGGACTATGTGCATAAGGTCTACGGCGTGCACAAGGGCGAGGTCTATTCACTGCCCATCAACCTGGCCACGATCAACCAGTTCTTCCGGGCCAACCTCACTCCCGGCGAGGCGAGGGAGCTCATCCAGGAGCAGGCCGGGGAGCTGGCGGGAACCGACCCCCAGAACCTCAACGACAAGGGCATCCAGCTGATCGGCCGCCCGCTCTACGAGGCGTTCATCAAGCACTACACCGGCAAGCAGTGGCAGACGGACCCCAAGGACCTGCCGGCAGGCATCATTTCCCGGCTGCCCGTACGCTACAACTACGACAACCGGTACTTCAACGACAAGTACGAGGGCCTGCCCACCAACGGCTACACGGCGTGGATCGAAAAGATGGCTGAGCACCCCAACATCGACGTGCGGTTGAACACCGACTTCTTCGATGAGTCCCACGAGTACAGCAAGAACAAAGTGGTGGGCAACATTCCCGTTGTCTACACGGGCCCGGTTGACCGGTACTTTGACTATGCCGAAGGCGACCTTTCCTGGCGCACCATCGACTTCGAGGAAGAAGTCCTTGAGATGGGTGACTTCCAGGGGACGTCCGTTGTGAACTATAACGACGCCGAGGTCCCCTACACCCGCATCATTGAGCCCCGTCACTTCCACCCGGAGCGCGACTACCAGACCGAGAAGACTGTCATCATGCGTGAGTTCTCACGTTTTGCCGAGAAAGGTGACGAGCCCTACTACCCGGTCAACACCTCCGCGGACAGGGAGCGCCTGCTCAAATACCGGGACCTCGCTTCCGCGGAAAAGGATGTCCTGTTTGGCGGCCGGCTTGGCACCTACAAGTACCTGGACATGCATATGGCCATCGGTGCGGCCCTCAGCATGTTCGACAACAAGATCAAGCCGCACTTCGAAAGCGGCGTACAGCTTGAGAGTGGAGGCGTGGACGCATGATCGGCTCGCCGGGCTGGGCGACGCTCCAGCGGGTGATATTCCCGCCGGAGTCCGGAGTCGACACGATGTCGCTCTATGCGGACGCCGGCCCGGCGGCAGGAATACGTTTCCGGGAAAGCGATGAGTCCGCGCGGAACCCCAAACGGGCAGAGGACAAGCTGCAGCTTGTGGGCTCCAGCCAGCGGGAGGTGCACTTCGACGACTTGCTGTCCCGGTTCTCCCTCCGCGTGCGCTCAGGGGAGCAAATCTCGTTAGGGACGTATTTCAACGCATTTCCTGCCAGTTACTGGCGCCGGTGGACACACCTGCGTGAGGTTCGCCTGGTGGTCGAGACGTCGGGCCATGGATCCATCACCGTCTACAAATCAAACGCGCGCGGCACCATTCAACGGGTGGATGGTAGGCGGGTCGACGGCGACTCAAGAACCGAATTCGATCTTTCCATCAAACCGTTTGGTGACGGAGGATGGTATTGGTTCGACCTTGCCTCAAGCCGGGGCGACCTGATCCTGGGTGAGGCCCGCTGGGAGGGTGCGCCAACAGAGCGGCCCCTTGAGTCAGCGACCATTCAAATCACCACGATGAACAAACCGGACTTCTGCCTTGCCAATGTCCGCGCCCTGGCAGAACACCCGGAAGTGCTCGAGGTGGCACGGGAAGTGCTGATCGTTGACCAGGGCACGGTCAAGGTTGCCGACCAACCGGGCTTTGCCGAAGTAGCGGCCAGCATCGGCCCCAAGCTTAGAGTGATTGACCAAGCAAATCTGGGTGGGTCCGGAGGGTTCGCCCGGGGTATGTATGAAGCCGTCGAAAACGGTAGTGACTACGTTCTGCTCCTTGATGACGACGTTGTGGTTGAGCCCGAAAGCGTCCTGCGCATGATGGCGTTCTCGGGCCGGTGCCGGAAGCCCACCATTGTGGGTGGGCACATGTTCGACCTGTACAGCCGCAGCACGCTGTATTCAATGGGCGAGACGATCGATTCGCGGCGGTTTTCACCAAGCCAGCCGCACCAGGACATGCAGATGCGGCACGATTTCAGTGTGTCGAACTTGCGACAGACGCCGTGGCTGCACAGGCGCGTCGACGTCGACTACAACGGCTGGTGGATGTGCCTGATACCCACTTCCGTTATACGCGACATCGGGCTTCCGCTGCCTTTGTTCATTAAGTGGGACGACTCTGAATATGGGCTGCGCGCCAGGGCCGCCGGCTACCGGACTGTGTCTTTGCCCGGCGCTGCGCTCTGGCATATCTCCTGGATTGATAAAGACGATCTGGTTGGATGGCAGGCGTATTTTCACAACCGCAACCGCCTGATCACTGCTCTGCTCCATAGCCCCCACCCAAAGGGCGGCTCGGTCCTGCGGGAATCTTTCCAGGAAGACGTCAAGCACCTCGTATCGCTTCAGTACTTCACTGCGCAGAACCGGCTCACGGCGAGGGCGGACCTGATGAGCGGCCCGTCCCATCTGCATCCGTCTCTTGCCACCAAGCTGGCGAGCATCAACAAGCTGCGGGACTCCTTTCCTGACGCACAGCTTCATGAAGACATAGACGATTTCCCGGCGCCTTCCCTCGGAGCAGGACTTTCGGGGCAAACCGAGAGCCAGATGCCCGCCAAGAAGGACATGGTCAAATGGGGGCTGACAACAGTGGCCCGACAATTGCTCAGGCAGCCGTCTGCCGCCTCGCTAGAGCGTCCCCAGGCTTACCTCGCCCACGTGGACAACAGGTGGTTCCGTACGGCGCAGTTTGATTCCGTCGTGGTATCCAACGCCGAGGGGACAGCCGCTTCATGGTACAAGCGCGACCCTGGAAAGCTGAAGGCCATGCTGAGCCAGTCCGCTCTTCAGCACGCAGCGCTGTACAAGAACTGGGACGCATTGGCCGCAGACTACCGGGCTGCGCTTGCGGACCTGGTATCGGTGGAAACGTGGCGCCGCAGCTTCGGCCTAGCGGAGGAAGAACGTCGCCCTCGATGAGGAATGAAGCAGCGTAACGAAAGACCGCCCTCCAATTTATTGAGGGCGGTCTTTCTCTAGGCGAATTCCGAGATGCTCCGCTCTATTTGCGCTGCAAAAGGTTTGGTTATCAATAGCCGGTAAAGACAGAGCCCGGCCACTGATAGGACAATAATGTAGGCGACGGTAAGCCCTTGCCATGAACTAGGCGGCTGCCACTGGGGTTCAAACATTTCAGTCCAATTTATGTGATCCCCGTGTATTCCGACTGTATATCGCCGCAGCCCCTGCAAAAGCAGGTACACATGGGCCAAGACTCCCAGTACGAGACTCCAACGGACTAGGGAGGCGGACCAGGGCGAAGTGCTGAACGGCCGGAATCGTACCGCCCTCCCCGACACGAGGATCAGCAGAATGATAAGAGCCAGTGCATATCTGCCCTGCCAGATCCAGCCCACTGTTTCGCTGGACGCCGCTTGAAGCAGCGGAGGTATGGCGAGAACGGCAACAGTCACCATGGCCACGGGCCAGCGGAGCTTGACTGGTCGAGTTGTAAAGGCCAGCAAGAGCAGCCACCCAAAGCCAAGGACCCACGCGTCTACAACGGCCACCGGGGGAGCAGTGTCTAGGGAGCCCAGGACTCCGACATATTCGCGCATATAGCCGACCGTCCGGTCCAGCATAAGTATGGCGGCCTCATCGGCCGGCAGCGGCGGTGTCACGGCAAAGAGGCTGTCCAAGCTATGGGCAGCTAACGTCCACCAAAGCGCGAATACGCATGAAGCGCTGACCAAGAAGACGGAAAGCTGGAATGTCTTAGTTTTCGCCAGAGCAAGCAGTGCAAATCGAGATTGGCCAATCATGGCCGCCACAACGGCGAGTGCAAGCCACAAAAGTGAAAGCGGCCTAGTGTTGGCCAAAAGAATTCCCGACGTGGTAACGATGGCTGTTGTCAACCAGCTTGTCTGCGATTTCGCAGCATTCTCAAGCATTACGCAGAGGCCCATGTAGAACGCGCCAGTGGTGGCGATCTCCAGCGCATTGGGATTCACCGCACCGCTGAGGAACAGGACAGCGGGAGTCATTGAGACAGCAGACGCAATTAGCATAAATCGGCTCTTGCGCATACAGCTCGCTGCGTAGAAAAAGGCCGCAAGGAAAAATGATGTGAGCCATGCACTGATGATGCGCATGGCGTAAAGAGCAGGTTCGCCTGCAAGACCACGACTGCCGAGCCCCACGATTGCATAGTAGACGGGATTGTAGTTTCCGGCGGAAGTCGTTGCTTTGACCGGGCTGCGATCTGCCGTGTTCGTGGGCTTGTTGCAATTGGCTGTTATTTCAGGATGTGTAGCGTAACAGTTGTAGCTTCCGACTTCAGCAATGTACTTAGGGACCTCAACCGCCAACAACTCTCCTTGAACTCCGGAGCTTGTGCCGCCGTACTGGCCTCGTGCAACAGATGCTGCCTTGATCGTATGCGCTGGCTCGTCAGGTGCCGACATTAGTGGTGATGCAAAACACCAAACTGTGCTGGCTGCTCCAATAAGAAGCCACGCGATAAGGAGCACGTGAAGCTGTGAAGGGGGAGTGGAGGAAGTCCCAACGGCAGATGTTGGCTTCTGGAGGAGCAAGGAGGTTCGCATGGTGGTTTAAATCATACGTTGAGATAAACCACGAATGCGGCATTCCCACTTCCCTCGTGGAAGACGAAAGCCCTGCCCGGACCCGACCCTGCGGCGAAAATCCAAGGTTACTCAACCTAAATATCGGCCATTATTTCCGCACCCTGGTCCTTAAGGTGCGTTACCGGACGACTAGCGTGGCTTCGTGTGAGCAGCCGGTACAGGCCTACCGCGCCGAGGGTTAGAAGGAAGATGTACGCCACGGTAAGTCCTTGCCAAGTCAACGGCGGCTGCCATTGGGGATCGAACATCTCGGTCCAGTTGACGTGCCCCTGGATGCCGATTGTGTAGCGTCTCAGCCCTTCCAAGAAAATGTAGGTATGAGCAAGTGCGCCCAGAACAAGGCCCCAGCGAATCATGGACTTGGTCCACGGCGTGATTTTGAATGGCCGAAAACGTGTGGTCACTCCTGCCGCGAGTATCAGAGTAACAACCATCGCCAGTGCATAGCGCCCCTGCCAGACCCAGCCAAGTTTCTCACTCGTGCTGGCCTGGAGGGCGGTGGGAACAGCAATGACCGTCACCGTAAGCAGGGCCATGACCCACCTGCCTTTTATGGGGCGGGCAGTGAAGGCGAGAAAGAGCAGCGCCCCGAACCCCAACACCCAGGTGTATAGCGTAGCCGGGGGCGGCAGCGTATCGATCCAGCCAAGGACACCCACGTACTGAACCATGAAGAACACGGTGTTATCGAGCATAGTTATGGCCGCCTCATCCGCTGGGATTGGCGCCCCGGCAAGCAGGCTGTCAAAGCTCTTGGCGGAGAACACCCACCAAAGGGCGAAGGCACAAGACAGGCCGACGATGACCATCGCCGCCTGGAACCCCCGTTTGGATAGGGACCGCCAGAGTGTCCGGAATCCGTAGCAGAGTACAGCCGCCGTCGCTGCAAGGGCTAGCCACAATAGAGATAGCGGACGGGTGTGTGCCAGGAGTGAGGCTGAGAGGGTGAAGAGAACCAGGGGCAGTCGCCCTGGCCCAGTTTTGCTGGCAACTTGTTCGAAGATGGCGCATAGGCTAAGAAAGACTGCGCCGGTTGTGGCAATTTCCAATGCGTTCGGGTTGATTGACCCCGCCAGGAAGAAGACTGCCGGCGTCAGAGCAACAGCCGCGGCGATGACTGGCCTGCGGAAATGGCGAAGGGAAGAAGCCGCTGCAAAAATCGCTGCCAGAAAGAACCCGACCAACCAACTACTGATGAGCCTCATGGCGTAGATTGCCGACTCACCGCTGAGCCCCCGGCTTCCTATGCCGACGATTGCGTAATAGACCGGATTATAGTTTCCGGCAGACGTTCTCCCGGCAGTCCAGCCGCGGTCCGTTGCGTCAATCGGCTGGGCGCAGTCCGCCGTGATATTCGAATGCTGGGCAAAGCAGCTGCGAACGTTCAAGTGGGCAATATAGCCCGGGACCTGGACAACCAACTGGTCTCCCTGTACCCCCGATCCTGTGCCCAGTAACTGCCCACGGGCGACCGCTGCGGCTTTGATCGTATGGGCGGGTTCGTCCGGTATGGACATTAGCGGCGAGGCGAAACTCCATACGCTGCCCATCGAGCCGAAGACCAGCCACGCGATCATCAGGACCCGCATCGCCGACGGTGGAAGGGGGCGTGAACCCGTTGGCTTGATTTTGGGCATGAGCAAGGAGCGAGTGGAATTCGGCATGATAGTTTAAGGATACTTGGAGGCGGGCTGTGCAGAGGCTGATCACTCCGCAACCTTGAGAGGACCACCTACCCATGCCAACACCGCCGTCAGGCACGTCTTCATCACCCGAAACCCCCGTCGAAGCTGTTCCAGCTGTTCCGGGGCTGGTCATGGGACTTTACCGGCATCCGGTGGTCAGGTTCCTACTTGTTGGCGGCGTGTCTTTTGCCATTGACCTCGGACTGCTGGCCATCCTTCACGAGATTTTCGATGTCGCGTTATGGATAGCGACTCCCATCGCGTTTGTCGTCAGCCTGGTCTTTAATTTCCTCCTGCAGCGCCTGTTCACTTTCCGCGCCAACAATAGTGGCAGTATCAGCGCACTGAAGTACATCCTGCTGGTGATCGTCAACATCGTGATCAGCGACCTAATCGTCACTGGATTTGACGCCGCCGGCTGGACCTACGTCATCGGTAAGACAGCCGCCACCATCCTTACAACGGCGTGGAACTATTTCCTGTACCGGCACTGGATCTTCCGGCGGACACCCGAACAGACCAGCGCCTAAGGCAGCTTGGGAGGCCTCTTCTGGCTTCCACCCTCACCTGCCGGAGGGGGCAACTCTGCAGAGAGCGGATTCCTGGGTCCCGCCCCATACCTGAACCCGGCCGCCTGCAGCTGCCTGACGGCGCTGAAGGCCAGGCAGGCAGCTTGCGCGGTCACCCCTGAAAGCAGGAGGAGACGAGGTGCGCGAGACTGATAGGGGAAACCCTGTCAGTCTATTTCCCCTGCCGCAGGCTCTCGCCGGCACTCATTGGCTGCCCCGTCGCAGAAGCAGCACCCGACGGGGCGGGTTCCCGCCGGTTGCTTCCTTCCGTGTCGTCTGCCACTGTGCCCGAACTGGGCCGGCTTTTGCCCGCGTGGGACAGAGATCCCTTGACCAGGGGACTTCCCGCGTAGAGGTACCGGAAGAGGAGCAGGGCTCCGACCGCTGTCACGAGCAAATACAGGACGGTCAGGGGCAGCCAACCAAGGGGCGGCTGCCAGTGTGGTGACGAAAACAATGTTTGCCAGTTGGCTATTTCGCTGATCCCGACGACGTAACGGCGCAGGACGTAGACAAAGGCCAGCGTGTGGCATGCAACGACGAGCCAAAAGAAGACCCGGGAGATGCGCAAAGAAAGAGCGCCGCCTGGAAACCGCAGCTTCCGCAGGCCAAGCCCCACACTGATGAACAGAACGACTACTAAGGGAAGTGTGTAGCGCCCCTGCCAGATGAATCCCATCCCGCGCCACAATGCGGTCTGCAGGAGTGCCGGGACCAGGTACAGCATCGCCAGCGCCACCCAGTAACCCGTCCAGTTCCTTAGTGGACGGACGCAGAAGGGGACCACAAGGCCAGTGATCATGAGAGCTCCCCAGACAAGGGCAACCAGTTCGGGGACCGGCGTGTCCAGCCAGCCCATGGTACCGATGTATTGCGGGAAGAAGTCGTAGGTCTGGTCAAGCATGATCATGAAGCCCCTGTAGAGGGGGGCGTCGGGGTGCGGGCTGGCAATACCCTCAGGGGCGACTCCTACGTTGGCGGGGCCATTCGCTGCGATGTACATCCACAGCAGGCCCAAGAGAGCCCCCGGAACTGCCAATGCTACTGCCGTTAGTACCCTCCGGTCACTGAAGACGGTCATGACCCGGCGCAGCCTGAAAGAGCAAACCCCTACGATGAGGGCGCACAGCAACCACACCAGCGATATTTGCCGGGCATTCGCCAGTACCACCGTGGCGGCCGCGACGGTTGCCAGGGCGGGCAGCACCCGTTTTGTGCCCCTTCGGTTGTCGAGGACGACGACGAATCCGGAGAAGGCAGCCATCGTGGCGGCAATCTCCAGTGAGTTGGGGTTGATGCCCCCGCCCAGGAACAGAACCATGGGGGTCATGGCCAGGGCTGCGACGAGGACGGCGTACTTTGGCCGCCTCAACTCCGTCAAGGCTGTGAAACCCGCGGCGAAGAACACCGCGCAAAAAAGTGCGCTTACCAGGCGCATGCCATAGATTGCTGGGGCACCGGACATAACCAGGGTAGGAAGCCCTACTATCCAGTAGTACATCGGGTTGTAGGAGCCGGCCGACGTGACACCGATGTTCGTGAAGGTATCGTCCGTGTAGATGGGCGCTGCGCAATCGGCTGCCTGGGCCCTGTTGAACTTGTAGCAGCTTTGGGCGTGAAGAGTGGCGATGTAGTTGGGAACCCGGACGTGGACGCCGTGGCCAAATGATGTGCCATCCTCAACCAGGACCTGGCCCCGGACCACGGCTGCCGCCTTGATGGCGTGCGCTGGCTCATCGGGGACGCCCATCAATGGTGTTGCCAGGGACCAGAGGCCAAATAGCAGGAAGAAGATCGCCGTCAGGAGCGCGAAGGTGGGAAGGGGCCGGGGAAGGGAACGTCCGCGAACGCTTCTTAGGAATAAACTCACTGTCCGTCTCCAATTGCATTGACGAGGGCCCGCCCTTCGTTCACCGCCTTCTTGCTTGGCGACATGACGAAGGCGAATGCGTTCGCGTTCTTTTGTGCCTCTTCGCTGAGTACGGTTTCACCGAACGAACGGACGAGCCGGCCCATATGGTCGTCGGTGTACTCCCTGCACACGTACATGTAGATAACGGTGCCCAGGCCGTAACCCGAGCGCCCATCGAGTGCTTGGGTGACGGCGTTTGACGACGCGGTTACGTTTCCGGTGGACACGGCATCGACCACTGAGGATGCCTGGAGCCGCTGGGGCTTGCCGTCGAAGACAAGCTGGGCGGCGACGAACCTGTTCCCGATGATGCTTCCATCAAGGATCGACAGGCCTCCGTTGGTGTCGTCCAGCTTGTTCGCGAGATCCAATGGGGGAGACTGGACTTGACCTTTTACACTGCCCGGCCAACGGTCCTGGGCAGGCGGGTTCCAATCGGTTCCTGCGTCCTTGAGGTAGGAATTTACGGGGCGGGCAGTATCTGCGGGCCCCTCCTGTACGAGAACCGTGATGGCGGCGTCAGGAAGGGTGGTTTCCGGATTCAGTGCCGCTATTTTGGGGTCGTTCCAGCGCGTGATGCCACCCTGCAGGATCTGGGCAAGGGTTTTGGCGTCCAGGACGAGGTCGTTGACGCCCTTGAGCTTGACGGCTACGCCCACAGGCAGGACACCGGCAGCTATTGACATGGCACCTTTGGATGAGCACATTCCCCGTACCGCGGAAGCCTCGGTTTCCGGGAGCGGGGCGGAACCAACAGCGAACTGTGACTGCCCGTCCTGGAACGCTTTCAGCCCTGCTGCAGACCCGTCAGGGGAGTAGCTCACGTAGGTTCCCTTCACCGAACTTCCCCACGCGAGGCCCCACGCACTGACAGCTCCCTGGCCGGCATTGCTTCCAATTCCGGTCAGGGCACCCTCGATTGTCCCCGAAGGCATGGTTGCGCATGCAGACAGGGGCAATAGTGCGGACAGCAGGACAGCGGCACTGACTTTAGTTCGTGGAGAAACGGGGATCACCTATCCAGCCTAGTGGTCCAGCACTGCAAGTATGGGACACGACCGGCGCCACACCGGTGAAGGCCATGCTCATCCACAACTGGAAATCCGGTAAAGCCGTGCGTCCGGCCCTTGCGAATCCACGAGGGTTAATCCCCTCGACGGCGCAAGGTTGGTTAACGCCGGGTACTTTTCTGACCCTGGCAGGTCGATCAGGTAACGGGACCCAAAGTCCAGGACGTACTGCACGTTTTTATTACGCAGGGCCGCGCAGACGGCAGCGTTGTCCGCGGCGTCTCCGAGCTTTTGATTAATGAGTTCCGTAGCGGGGTCGTCTGTTGAAAACAGGTGTGTTGTCAGGACACGGCGGCCGGTGTACGCATAAACAAGGGAACTCCCGTTCCACGGATTGTCAGCTACGACTGCATCGGAAGGGACATGGGTAGGAAGCCGCTGTATTAAAGCCAGCTCATCGGGTGTCAGGAGCTCCGATTGTGCGTCGAAGCGGTAAACGGACGATGCGCCCTGGATGTAGTGGCTCAGCGGACCTGCGAACGAAGCGAGGAGTGCGAAGACCACCACAGCGGCGGTGGATAGTACTGTTTTCCCGCTCGCGCCTATCCGGTCGATGGAGACTTCGCATACCTGCCACGCCCGCGCGCCGTGGCGGGAGTTGCGGGCTGAGTCCCACAGACGAAGACCTCCGATGACGGCAAGTGGGGTCGCAAGCAGGGGCAGGAGTGCCGCCAGGCGGTATGTGTCCTGATACCAGGTGCCGATCAGGATGTCCCGGATGCTGCCTTTCGGGAACGACGCCGCAACGATATAAAGCCCTCCGAGTACGGCGTAGCATGCAGCCATCCAGCGCCACCTCCCCACTTTGAAGGCGGTAAGGAGACCGTAGACCGACAGGATGGAAACCACCACGGCCGGTATGGCTGATTGCATCGTGCTGGCTGTGAGTATTTCCCCGACGGCGGCGCCCGGCTTTACGGTTGGTCCCCAGTTGTCATACGGCGCTGGGCGCAGCTTCAGCCAAAGGACCGCGGCGACGGCAAGGATCCCCAAGGTCCCGCCAAGGAACAGCCACGCTCCGGCGGTATTGACCCGCCACATCTCCCGGCGCGACGCGACCCGCCACCACAATATGGCGAGGATCGGAAGGCCCAGCGCCACCGTTATGTTGATGGAGCTTGTGTGGGCAAATGCGAGACCTGCCAGCGACAGCACCAGTGCCGCTGCCCAGCTGAGAAGAGGTTCCGTCCGCGTCCGCCCGATGCGGACCAGCGCTGCGAGTTCGACTATCACTACGGGCATCATGCTTAGGGCCATGGCGTAGGGGAACAAAGGGCCCCAGACAATCATGAGGAACGGGAAGGCGACCTGTGTGCCAGCGATCACCGCAGTGATGATGAGGGCTGCGGGTCTTCGCGAGATGGTCTTCGTGACGAGGAACACGCAGGAGGAAGGCCACAGGAGCACGACAATGATGAGGTTCAGGACGTTCTCAGCAGTAGGAATATCCACTGAAGCCAGCTGCACCAGGAGGGCAGCAAAAGAATGCCACGCAGCGGGGTAGACCGCGTCAAGGCCCTGCGCGCCCTGAATCGAAGCCAGCGTCAGTGATGAGGCATTTCCACTGTCGAGAATGAAGCGGATTGCATTGAGGTGAAAGACATTATCGAACACTTGCGACGGGTGGTCGGGTGACCCAACCAGCTGAATGAACCGCCACGTCATGGGCAGCATCGCAAGGGCCAACGCGGCGAAGGGGAAGGATTGCCGCCAGGAGGGGGTTTTCAGCCGCCAGGGGATGCCGCGGGTCAGGAGCAATGCTCCGGCCGCGAGAACTGCGGTGAGGAGAAGATACGGGAGGACGCTCCAGGGCACGTGGAGGAGCCCGCCGATTACACCGGCAAGCCCCGCGGCTGCCGTTGAGAACAGGGGTGCGACGCCTAGGACCCCGCCCAACCGGAACTTGAGGCAGGACGCGATGGCGGCGCCCGGGATATACAGGAGCAGGACCGCCACTGCCGACGCCGGAAGAATGCCTAGCCAGTTCACGACGGTATTTCCTCAGTCCTATCCTCTGGCGACGGCTCCCGTATCAGCCGAATGATGGCACGCAGCTGTATGACGGTTACCGCAATTTCGCCCACCGCCAGCCCCAGTGCGCCCCCCTGGCCGCCCATCAGGTGCGCCAGGATGACCATGGCAGGGAGGCCGACAATGGCTCCTGCGATGGTGCTGGAGAAAACGACACGCATCTGCTTGGCAGGCACCAGCCAGTGCGCTCCGGTGGAGGTTGTTACACAGACGAGGAGGAACGACAGTCCGAACCAGAAACAGGTCCAGGAGTCTGCCGCCAACTCTGGACCAAAAAGAAGAGTGCTGGCCCATGGGCCTAGGAAGGCCAGGATCAGCCAGCCTGCTGCCCCCAGAACTGACAAGGCCAGGAGGGAGAACTTTCGCCGCTCCTTATGGTCGGAGCCGAATTCGTTGACCCAGCCCTGGAGGCTGTTACCCAACGCAGCGGTCGCGAGTTGCCCGATGCGGTACAGCTTCTCCGCCGATACGAACGCAGCCAGCCCTGAGGTGGAGGCAGCAAACTGCACCACAATCACGGGAGTGGAAGCGTAGGCTCCCGCGGCGACAGTCACACCGGCTCCGCCCCTCAGTTCCCAGATTTCCCGAATCACTGCCCGGGGAGTCAGCCCGTGGAAGTCCGTCCGTTGAGCGTGATCCTTGTTGAACCACATGGTTCCCGCCAGGCCGAGCAGCAGAAGCGCCAGCGGGTACAGGAAAATTCCCCCGGTTGCGAACAGGAGCGGGATGACGCCCAGAGTGGCAACCATTCGTGGAATAACGTCGTACTTGGCAATGCGGCCCGCATGCCCCGTGGCTATGCAGTACCAAGCCGGGGTAAGCCCCGCCGCCGCTTGGGCGCTGGCCATCAGGAAAGCGACCCAGAACTGGTCTCTAACGCCCGTGAACCCTAACGCGGCTGCCATAAGGGGGATGCAGCAGACAAAGACAAAGGAACGGGTAACGAAACTGGTGGCGTAAAGCCGACGCCTCGTAGCCGGGTCGCTTTCTGAGGCCACGGCGGCAGGACCTGTTAGTGGCCACCCGAGACCGATGACAATCGCTGCGATTGCCCCAACCGCCTGGCCCACGGCCAGGGAATTCCAGGCCAACGCGCCGCCAACTCTGGCGATGATCGGCAGGAGGATAAATGACGCAAGGGAGGCGAGCAGCGGCAATCCGGCGAAGGATGCGATCCTCTTTATCACGCCGTGGTCCTCATCGCGGTTTTGTCACTACTACACATAGTCATAGGCATCCTTGCCCAGCCGCCCGTTGACGAAGACGTCTTCAACTTCGCGCCTGAATCGGGAACGTTCGTTGAGGATGGTTTCACGGTAGCTGCTCTGTTTTGCCACTTCCTGGTCGAAATTGGCGATGAGTCGCGGAAGCATGGCTGCAGCGGTGGCAACCTCTGTGTCTCCAGGGGTGATTTTGTGTTCCCAGGGGATGGGAACGTCGGCGTAGAAAGCGCCGGAACCCCGACGCGCCACGACGGTCAGGGCACCGGAAAGTGTCGCCTCCCTCGGCATCCGGTCCTTACCTGGGTGGTGTCCCAGGTCCAAATAGACGCCGCATTTCTGCAAGGTCGCGACAACCTCGGCGCGGGTCATCCCGACGATTGGCTGCCACTCAATATCGGTTGGACATACGGCCTTCACGGCGTCGATGATGTGTCCGCCTTTGGCGGGGTTGTAGGTGACAAGTTGGCGGTTACGCTCGGCGGTGGCCGTCGCTTGGAATTCCTCGGTAGGGGTGTAATCGGAGACCAATGAGGGCACCACGTCCAGACGAGTGGCCACAAAGGCCCACGCATAAGACGACTGCACGAGGTGGATTACGTCCTTTTCAGTGCGGAGCTTTGCCGGCGTTACGCGGTTCTTCCACATCCGGGCGAAAGGGACTGCGGCTTCCTTTGCCTTTTCAAACAAGCCTGCCGAGTTCCGGTACCACATGCGTTCAGCCATGAAAGTCAGAGAGTTATCAATGCTGAGCCACCAGCACATGCGGCGGGCATGCTTGATGTGGGACATTTCGTGGACGTACGTCTCCGGATAAACCACAATGTTTTCGGCGGCATCGACGATTTCTGCCGCCTCCGGGGCGTCGTAAATTCCGTACTGCTCCACGCGGTCATTGCCTGACGTGTGCGGATGCGGGACGAGGTAGGCGTCCTGGCCGAGTTCACGCAGCATATCGACCAGCTGATGAAGAGCTTCGGGTCCTCCTGTGCGCAAGCCGCGATGATAGAGGACGAAGATTGATCCTGGGTTGGTGGTCATGTGTAGTCTTTCGATGTTGACCTGGCAGGGCGGATGGTTTGAACCTGCGCCTAACGGAGGCGGGCCGCGAGATCGTCGTCTATTTTGCCCATCTTTTGATGAAGCGCATCGCGGATGCCCGCCGCAGCGGCGACCGCGTGTTTGCGCCTGTTGGGACCGAATCCGAAGCGCACGACGTTGCTTTGGATTTCCATGTAAATTCTGCGAAGAACCCAGGCCGGCTGTTTCAGGGCATACCGGCGTGCGAGTGTCAAAGAGTTCCGGGTGATGTAGTAGACCCGGAACGGCGCGTGGTAATAGATGTAGAGCTTTTTGGCTCCGATGTGCGCATGCCATCCGAGGAGCTTCATTGGGCGTGCACTGCCTAGGCTGTGCTCCAGATTGCAGCCGCTGCCGGCAAGAGCGCGAAGTCCGTGTTCACGGAGTCGCGCATTGAACTCAGAATCTACGCAATCGATGAAGAAGCCCTCATCGAAGAGGCCAACAGCACTGAACGTATGTGCACGCACCAAAGTGCCGCTCGTCATGGGGTCGAAAATCTGGGGCTCGTCCCCGCCGCCCCACACCGGGAGGGGTATGTGATTGTGCGACTCCGCGCACACCATGCCCACGCTGTGCGGGTCACTGGATGCTGCAACAGTAGCGAGAGCGGCACCGATGTAGTCTCCAGTGAACCTGGAATCCTGGTCCATGGTGACAATCCACTCCGGGTTCCAGCGCTCGAGTGCCTCCTTGATCCCTGTGTTCAGAGCCCGGGCAATCCCGGAGTTGGTGCCGAGGCGCAAAACGACGGCTCCCGCCTGCTCCATCTCTTCCAAGGCCTGGGCTACATCCTCACGCGAGCCGTCGTCGACAACCACGACGTGGGCGACGAAGCGCAACAGCCACTTTACGTTGGCAACGTTTTCCGCTCCGGGGTTGTAAGCCGATACAACTCCACACACATTTGGGTGCGGACTGGTCGGATTGGGTTCAGGCTGCACCATCACGCCTGCCTGGTCTGGCGGAAGCGGCGCACGGCAACGTAGACGTTGCGCAGGAAGGCGATCCGTGCACGAATTATTTTTGAGGCTGAGCGGATACCGTGGGGCGTCAGGTTCTCGCCGTGAAGTCTGTGCAGGATGGTGTCTTCTTCCATATAAACGATGGAGCGGTTGACGTTGCCCACAGTGGAAAGCCACTGGTCGTGGGATTCGTCCATGTAGTGGGGGAACGGCAGTGCCTGCGCCAAAAGGTTCCGCCGAACGGCCATCGCGCACCCCCAGTGGAGCCGGTAACCGACCACTATGCCAAGGAGGTTGCGCACGTGGTGGGTGGAATCCTTGGCCCGTAAACGAATTTCATGAAATGAGCCGGGCGCTCCGTCGAAGTGCCTGCAGTTACTGACCACCATGTCCTTGCCGTCCAAGGCCGAAATCATGCGTTCCACCCGGCCCTGCAGCCACACATCGTCCTGGTCCGAAAGGAAGACGAACTCTCCCCGCGCCTCACCGAGGGCCCGTTCGAAAGTGGCGACATAGCCGCGGTTTTGCTCCGCATCGATGAGCCGGATCCGAGCGTCGGGAATAGCGGCGACAATGGCGGCCGTCTCGTCAGTGGAACAGTCATTGACGATGATGACTTCGTCGTGGGGGCCGATTTCTGGAAGGATCGAGTCGATCTGCTCCCTGATGTGGCGGGCGCCGTTGTAGGCAGCCATGCAGACGCTGACGCGGGGCTGTGTGGCTTTGGGCTCCAAAAGTATTTCTCCTCACTCCGGGCGGTGCCAGCGGGGCGGGCAGGACCCCAAGCAGTCTAGCAAGCTGTGCCTGACAGGCCCGACATGGGCCGGTCAACTATAATCGTGGGGAAGCCGCCGAGTTCTTCGAGCGGAGCCCACGGAAGGAATCCCAGGTCCATGACCGTTGACGTAATGCTGCCCTACTACGGCGATGTCGATCAGATGAAGCTCGCAGCCCGAAGCGTGATGAACCAGGAGAACGAAGACTGGCGGCTCATCGTCATCGACGACGGTTATCCGGACCCGGAGCCGGAACGCTGGTTCTCAACGATTACTGACCCTCGCGTTACGTACCTCAAGAACGAGAAAAACCTGGGTGCCAACGGCAACTACCGCAAGGCTTTGACGATGGTCGAGGCGCCTTACGTGGTCATCATGGGCGCAGACGATGTCATGCTGCCCAACTACCTGGACGTCGTCGTGGACGCGTTCGAGACCTATCCGCATGCCAGCGTTGTCCAACCCGGTGTTCAGGTCATCGATGAAAAGGGCATTGCCTGCATCCCATTGGCGGATGCAGTCAAGAAGGCCTACGCGCCGAAGACCCGTGAACGGATCGAGCTCAAGGGTGAGCAGATGGCTACAAGCCTGGTGCGTGCCGACTGGGCATACTTTCCGTCGTTGGCCTGGCGGTCGGAGACCATTGTGCGGATCGGCTTCACCGACGGCCTGGACGTTGTCCAGGACCTCGCTCTGCTGCTGGACATAGCCGCAGAAGGGGGTTCCCTTGTCGTTGACCCCACGTTGTCGTTCCTTTACCGGAGGCACTCGGCCTCAGATTCTTCCGTGCGTGCCCTGGACGGGCGACGTTTTGACGAAGAGCGTCGCTTCTTCGAGGGACAAGCTGCCCGTTTCAAGGAGCTGGGCTGGAACCGCGCTGCACGGGCAGCGTCCTTCCATACGACGTCCCGGCTGAACGCGGCATCCTTGGTGGTCAAGTCTGTGGCGATGGGACGGGTGGACTCGCTCCCGCGGCTGGCAAAGCACATTTTCGGCTGACCGAGTGCATAAAATCGGCTGACCGCGTACACAAAAAGGGAGCGACCCGCCGGGGTCGCTCCCTCTTTGTGTCGGCCACTGCGGCCCGCCCCGGCGGGAGTACTGCTCCTACGCAGCGGGGCCGGTGGTGCCGTCCTGCCGCGGGTGTGCCCCGACGCTCTGCTGCAACGCCGAAAGCTCCACCTTCAACAGAGCCACCTCCTCGCAAAGAATGCGGACCTCATCTTCGGCCTGTGACTGCTCACGGGACAGGTGGAGGCATACCCCAACGAGGAGGACCAGTGTGGTGATGAAGAGAAGGTTCGCGGGGACCTGGATTCCGAGCAGGCCGCTGGCCTGCTCGAGCAGCGCGGGGAAAGCCGCCAGCAGCAGTGTTCCTATGCCGATGATGATCCAGAGAACCGCGTATTTCTCACGCAGCTTCTGCCGTCGCAGCATTTCGAAGACGAAGAAGAGAATCGCCACGACGACGATGGAGCCCATAAGGAGGGACATGTGGATTCCTAGTTGGTGGAAGGGGTGGATTTCTTGCGCGTCAGCGCGAACAAGAGCGCCATCCCTGAGCGGCCGAGGTAAATGGCGGCCTTAATGGGGTCATGGCTCGGGGTGCCTCCCTGACGCTCCCTCATTGAAACGCCAACCTGGCGGACCGTGCAGCCTGAACGGATCGCCACGACCAGTGAATCAATCGTGTCGCCCAGGTACTCGGCCGGATAATGGTCCAGGTATTGGCGGATTGCTTTGGCGTTCGCTGCGCGGAAACCGGACGTCACGTCGGTAAGCTTCGTGCGTGCCAACCGGGATATGGTCCATGCCAGGACGTTCATGGCCCATTTTCTGGGGCCGCGCACCGTGTAGTTTCCGGCATCTGCAAAGCGGGCACCAATGGCTATATCGGCGTCGCGAAGTCCGTCCAGGACTGCTTTGATGTCCCGGGGGTCGTGCTGGCCGTCCGCGTCCACCTGGATGACTTGCCGGTACCCGTGCATCTTGGCATATTTGAAGCCGGTTCGCATGGCCCCGCCCACACCCATGTTGAACGGCAACTGCACCACGGTGGCGCCTGCAGCGCGTGCCACCCGGGCAGTGTCATCACGGGAGCCGTCGTCCACCACCAACACATCGCATGGCGGTCCGAATTCGAGGACTTCCGCAATGGTGTTGCCGATTGCTTCCGACTCATTCCAAGCCGGCATGATGACAAGGGTGTCGTGGCGTGCTTCGGTCATGCTGGGGATCCGCTCATGGTCGAATTAACGTACTCGGTCAGGCGCTGCCCTGCTGGCGGTGCCTCGAAGCCTGCCGCTTTGATCTTTGAGAGGTCCAGGGCACTGTTGAGCGGGCGGGGCGCGGCATCCTTTCCCTCGAAGTATTCCTTGGTACTCACGCCCGTCACTGCGGCCCGGTTTTTCCCTGACAATTCGTAGACGTCCGCTGCGATGTCGGCCCACGACTGCGGTTCGCCGTCGTTGCTGAGGTTGTACGTGCCGTACTGGGCGCCGGATTCCAGCAAATGCCGGATACCTGCTGCGATGTCGTCAGTGAAACTTAGGCGACCGTACTGGTCGTTCACCACGGAGGGCTCGACCCCGCGCGATGCGAGCGTGGCCATGGTGCGCACAAAGTTGTTGCCTTCCCCAATAACCCAACTCGTGCGGACGATGTAGTGCCTGGGGACCACGCTGACCACAGCGTCACCGGCTGCTTTGGTCTGCCCGTAGACGCCCAGCGGCGTGAACGCTTCCGTCTCCGCGTGGACCTCCTTGGCCCCGTCGAAGACGTAGTCGGAGGAAACGTGAACCAGGGTGAGGTCATGTTCAATGGCGACTCGTGCAAGCTGCGTCAATGACGTCACGTTTGTGGCCCAGGCGGCCGCCCGGCCCTCCGGAGTCTCTGCGGCATCGACAGCGGTGTAGGCGGCAGCATTAATGATAGTGGAGTAGTTCTTCCAGGTGCGGCCCGTGAAAGCGTCCGGGCTGCTGAGGTCGAACTCACTGCGCGATGCGAACTCAACGGAAGTGTCGCCGTCGTACTGTTTCCGCAGTGCCTTACCCAGCTGGCCGTTCGCTCCGACCACCAGGGTCTTCTTTGGCGGCATGGGCGCGACGTCCGCAAGACGGGGGTGGGCCTTGTCCTTGTCGGACAACTCGGCTTCGGAGAGGGGGATGGGCCACTCGATAGCCACAGTCTCGTCTGCCAGGTTCAGGAAGGTGTACTGTCCTTGCGCATCCGCAGACCAGTGGTCATTGACGAGGTACGTGTAAGCCGTCGTATCTTCAAGGGTCTGAAAGGCATTGCCGACGCCGCGCGGGATGAAGATCGCCTGGCTCGGATCAAGTTCGGCGGTGAAAACAGCACCAAACGTGGGGCCCTGGCGCAGGTCCACCCAGGCTCCAAAGATTCGCCCCGTGGCTACGGAAATGAACTTGTCCCAGGGCTCTGCGTGGATCCCCCTGGTGGTACCCGCCTTCTCGTTGAACGAGATGTTGTTCTGCACCGGCCGGAAGTCCGGCAGGCCGAGTGCAACCATCTTTTCCCGTTGCCAGTTTTCCTTGAACCACCCGCGGTTGTCGCCGTGGACAGGAAGATCGTAGAGAACGACGCCGGGAATCGGAGTTTCGTGGACGGCGAGCTTTTTTGAGAACTCGATGGACATGCCCTACTGGCCCTGTTCCTTGTACTTGGCCTCGGTGGCGGCCTTCTGTGGGCGCCACCAGTCCTCATTGTCGCGGTACCAGGCAATAGTGTCCTCGATGCCCGCATCAAAGTTGGAGAACCGGGGTTCCCAACCGAGCTCGCTACGGAGCTTTGTTGAATCGATCGCGTAGCGCATATCGTGTCCGGCCCGATCGACAACGTGATCATAGGCGTCCGGCGCTTGGCCCATATGCTTCAGAATCAGTTCAACGACATCCTTGTTGTTCTTCTCACCGTCGGCGCCGATCAGATAGGTCTCACCAATGCGGCCCTTGGCAATGATGGCCAGGACGGCGGAGGAGTGGTCGTTGGCATGGATCCAGTCGCGGACGTTTTCCCCCTTGCCGTAGAGCTTGGGCCGGATGCCGTCGATCACGTTGGTGATCTGCCGTGGGATGAACTTTTCCACGTGCTGGTAGGGGCCGTAGTTATTGGAGCAGTTGCTGATGGTTGCCTGAAGCCCGAAAGAGCGAACCCAGGCGCGGACCAGCAGGTCGGAGCCGGCCTTCGTGGAAGAGTACGGGCTGGACGGATTGTATGGGGTCTGCTCCGTGAAACGCTCGGGATCATCGAGTTCGAGATCGCCGTAGACCTCGTCTGTGGAGATGTGGTGGAAGCGCTTGTTGTGTTTCCGTGCTGCCTCGATCAGGGTGTAGGTGCCGATGATGTTGGTGTCAAGGAAGGGCCGGGGGTCGTGCAGGGAGTTGTCATTGTGCGATTCTGCCGCGTAGTGCACCACTACATCTGCCGCGGCAACGAGCCCGTCCACGACGGCGGGATCGGCAATGTCACCCTCAACGAAGGAGAAGCGGTCGGCTGGAAGGCCCTGCAGCGACGCAAGGTTGCCGGCGTAGGTCAACTTGTCCAGAACAGTGACATGGTCTTCGGTGTTCTCAATAACGTAGTGGACAAAGTTTGAGCCAATGAAGCCGGCACCGCCGGTAACAAGAAGTCGCTGCATAATTCCCAAGACTACCGGATTTGCCGCTGCACTTAGCTAAAGGAAAGATGGGTGCATGCGCGGAATAATACTCGCCGGCGGTACCGGCTCGAGGCTCCACCCCATCACCTTGGGCGTCAGTAAGCAGCTGGTCCCGGTGTACGACAAGCCCATGATCTACTACCCGCTCTCCACCTTGATCCTGGCGGGCATCCGGGACATCCTCATAATCACCACCCCCCATGATGCTGAGCAGTTCGAACGGCTCCTCGGCGACGGCTCCCGTTTTGGTGTTTCGATCACGTACAAGCAGCAGCCTTCTCCCGATGGCCTGGCCCAGGCGTTTGTACTCGGTGCCGAGCACATTGGCGACGACAGCGTGGCCCTTGTCCTTGGCGACAACATTTTCTATGGGCATGGCATGGGCACTCAGTTGCGGCGCTTCGAAAACATCGACGGTGGAGCTGTCTTCGGCTACTGGGTGGCTGATCCGAAGGCCTACGGCGTCGTTGAGTTCGACGAGAACGGCAAGGCGGTCTCGCTGGAAGAGAAGCCAACCGAACCCAAGAGCCACTATGCAGTACCCGGGCTCTATTTCTACGACAACGACGTCGTGGACATTGCAAAGAACCTCAAGCCGTCCGCCCGGGGAGAGCTTGAAATCACTGACGTAAACCGTACCTACCTGGAGCGCGGCAAGCTGCAGGTCGAGATCCTTCCGAGGGGGACAGCATGGCTGGACACGGGAACCTTCAATGACCTGAACGACGCCTCAAACTTTGTACGGACCACCGAAAACCGGCAGGGCCTTAAGATCGGGGCACCCGAGGAAATTGCTTGGCGTTTGGGTTTCCTCACGGATGACGAACTGCGTCAGCGGGCGGAGCCTCTCGTCAAGAGCGGCTACGGCTCTTACCTCATCGACCTGTTGGAACACGGCCGCTGACCCACAAACAAGAAAGCAGGGGCGGGACCGCGAAAGCGGTCCCGCCCCTGCTTTTTGCACCGGTCAGTTGAGGCGGATTTTCGCCCCGCTGGCGGAGGTCCAGCTGATGGTGCCTCCCTGGAACGTCTGGCTGCACGAAAGCTTGTCGGCGGTACATGTCTGGCCGGTTGTGGGGAAGGCGAGAGCGCCGTTTTCGAAGCCCTGTGATGCCCAGCTCTGCTGGATCGGCCCCGGCACCATTACCTGCGCGCCACTGGCGGCCGACCACATGATGGTTCCTTTTTCGAAGTTCTCGAAGCAGCCGCCGTTCCGCAAGCCGCAGATGGCACCGCTGGTGGGGTAGCCCAGCGAACCGCCCTCGAAGCCTGTGGCGGCCCACTTGTCCCGAATGGGTGCTGATGACATGGTCTGCGCTCCGGTAGCGGGCGAGTACATCACGGTTCCGTTCACGAAGTTCTGGAAGCAGCCGCCGTTCCGCAAACCGCACACCTGTTCGCTCGTGGGGTAGCCGAGGATTCCGTTCTCGAAGCCGGAAGCTATCCAGGCGTCCCGGACCGGACCGAACGACATCGCATGTGCCCCGCTGGCATTGGACCACATCACCGTGCCGCCCAGGTAGTTCTGGAAGCACCCTGCACCGACCAGCCCGCAGATCACATTCGAGGCGGGGTAGCCGAGCGCGCCGTTTTCAAAGCCCTGCTTCTGCCAGAAGTCACGGATGGGCCCCAGCAGGCTGGGTTGCGCGCCTGCAGCGGGGGAGTACATGAGGGCGCCCTTGGCGAACATCTGGAAGCATCCGCCGTCTTTGAGACCGCAGATCTGGGCAGACGCCGGGTACCCGAGCGCGCCTCCTGAAGCACCTAGGTTTGTCCACGCCTGGGCCATCGGGCCAGCCGGAATTGTCTGGATCGGTGTGGCTGCAGAGTAGGCGACGATGCCGTTCTCAAACGGCTGCGAGCATTCGGTCTGAACGGAGCCGCAACTTGCCGGGCCTGTGGGATAGCCCAGCTTGCCGTTTTCGAAGCCGGATTGCGCCCAGTAGTTGAGGATTTTGCCGGTCATGGCGTAGGCCCCGGACGCAGGCGAGAAAAGAATACTTCCACCCTGGAACAGTTGGTAGCAGCCGCCGCCGCGAAGTCCGCAGACCTCCTTGGCCAGCGGGAACCCGATCGGTTCTCCCTTTGCCCGGACTGCCTTCCACGTGTCGCCGATGCCCATGTAGATGGGCCAGGCTCCGGCTGTGGATGTCCACCCAATGACTCCGCCGGTGAACAGTTGCGTGCAGTCGGATGCCGTGCAGGTCGCGTCCGTGCTGGGGAATCCAAGGAGGCCGTTCTCAAACCCGTCTTTCGCCCAAGCGTCCAGAAGCGGTCCTGACTTGACCAGGTGCGCGCCGCTGGAAGGGCTCCAAAGCCCGGAACCTGCCTGGAACAGTTGGAAACATCCACCCGACCGCAGTCCGCACGTAGCATTGCTCGTTGGATAGCCCCACGGGCCGTTCTCGTAGCCCTGCGCTGCCCAGGAGTCCCTGATGGCGCCGAACGGAACGAACGCGGCACCCGTTGCCGGGGACGACATGATGCTGCCGCCCTGGAAGTTCTGGAAACAACCGCCGTTCTTCAGGCCGCAGATCAGGTCACTTGTCGGGTAGCCTGCCGGACTGCGTTCTGCGCCGAGGGCCTGCCATGCGCCGGTGACTGGCCCTGCCGATACAGCGAAGGCTCCGGATGCGGAGGACCACATGACCGTTCCACCTTGGAACCCCTGGTAGCAGCCGCCATTGACCAGGCCGCACGTGATGGGAGTAGTTTGGCTGCCAAGTGCCGTGTGGCTGCTTGCGTAGGCTGCGATTTGTTGGGTGGCCTGGGATGGGACCTGGACAGCGGGTGCGCTGCTGCCCGCAAAGCGCTGGAGGGAGGCGTAGTCGCCGTTCCAGACATTCGAGTCACCTGCAAAAGGTCCCGTACTGCTGTACTGCCAGATGCTGTAGGTGCTCCAGCTTGCGGGGACGGCGCCAGCGTTGTCGCTGGGGGAGCCGGGGTACGCGGCGACCCACAGCGGGTAGTCGCCAAAGCCAGTTTGCGTGCCGAGGCACTGGTTCCACCAGCTCGTGTTGGTGTAGATAACCGGCAGGCGCCCGGTCAGTGACAGCATGGTGCTGCCAAAGTCCCGGACCCAGGAGGCCAGTTGGCTGCCGGACATGTCGTAGCAGGTGTTGCCAGGGGTGTATCCCGGGATATCCGTCCGGCCTGCATAGGGGTTGAACTCGAAGTCGAGGACCGGCGGCATGGTGTAACCATCCGCTGACCAGCCTCCGCCGTTGTTCACAAAATAGCGCGCCTGATCTGCCCCGGAGGACCAGTTGGGTATGGCGAAGTGGTAGGCGCCGCGGATCATGCCAATGTTCCTGGCTCCCTGATACTGCGCCCCAAAGTAGTCGTTCGTCATGTAACTACCCTCGCTTGCCTTTACATACGCAAACCGGGCGCCCATGTTCCACTGCTGTTGCCAGTCGACGTTGGGCTGATATCCGCTGACGTCCAGCCCCTGGACACCAAAGGACGGCATCCACGTGCCCTGCGTGGTCAATGCCTCCGTGCTGAGCTTCTGGACGTCTGCGGAAGGGGATGAAGAGGTCACCCGCTTGGACCGCTGCCCCATTTGCGCTCCGCCGGGGCCAATGGCTTTCGCCATGGATCCAGCAGTGGCCGACGCCATGGCACTTGTTTGGGTGGAGGGCTGCGGAGACGCGATGGTTGTGGGAGCCGGCGCCGCCACCGTCGGCGCCGGGGAAGGCGTGCCGGTTGGCTGTGGCGATGCGGCTACGGAAGCCTGCGTCGGTGTGGGCGCGGGGCTCGGTTCGACCGCAAACGCCACTCCGGCTATGCCAGGGCCGCACAGCAAAGAGACGGCCAAAAGGGCGGTCCCTAAGGACTTCATGACTGGGCGACGGGACTGAGACAGGTTCCGCTTCATATGTGCTCCGGAGACAATGCGGCGCTCCCCCAAGCGCCTCTTTGGATACTGCTCAGGTGACTTCCCCAGGAAGGCACCTGATAGTGCTATTTCGATAAATAACGCGCTCACCATAGCACCGGTGTTACTGGCGGAACCAGTGATTCTGATGTTACTTATGTGAAAGCTGTGTTCATCTGGATGGAATCCTGAGCCCTCCTTGGGTCAATCTTGAGGTTCCTCGGTTATCCACACACGCGGCTGAAGACTTGTTGCGGCGGAGCGAGCTCCCTAGGCTGTAGCCCAGTCGCACTGCCTCCGTCGGGGGCGGCATTTGTATGGGGGAACATATGGACGCGCTGGGAATTGTCGAAGACGAAGTCCGCGAGCTGATCCGCCGACGCGGCCTGGACCCGCTCAGGCAGGCGGGCGAGGTCCGCCGGTTGGTCGAAGCAGCGGTCACAGACTATGACGAACGGGCCTTGATGGGGCCGCTGCCGCCTCTTGGCCCTCTCGATGCAGCGCGCCGGTTCCTCTTCGACGCCGTCGCAGGTTTCGGCGTACTTCAGCCTCTCCTCGACGATCCTTCGATCGAGGAGGTCTGGCTCAACGCGCCCAACGAAATCTACGTGGCGCGCAACGGCGAGTCCGAACTGACGTCGCTGAGCCTCACGGAGCAGCAGGTGCGCGATCTCGTGGAGCGCATGCTCAAGAGCTCCGGCAGAAGACTGGATATGTCATCACCATTTGTCGACGCCGCCCTGCCGGACGGCTCCAGGCTGCACGTGGTCATTCCGGACGTCACGCGCCGGCACTGGGCAGTCAACATTCGCAAGTTTGTGGTGAAAGCAAGTCGCTTGGAACACCTGGTGGAGTTGGGGACGCTGACACCGCAATCCGCGCGCTTTCTCGGCGCCGCGGTGTCCAGCGGACTCAACATCCTCGTGTCCGGGGCAACCCAGGCAGGCAAAACCACCATGCTCAACTGCCTGGCGGCCAGCATCGGAAGCCGGGAACGTGTCATCACCGTCGAGGAAATATTTGAACTCCAGTTTCCACTCCGGGATGTGGTGGGACTTCAATGCCGTCAACCGAACCTCGAAGGCGAGGGGGAAATTCCTCTTCGCCGGCTGGTCAAGGAAGCGCTGCGGATGCGCCCGGACCGGCTGGTGGTGGGGGAGGTGCGGGAAGCCGAGAGCCTGGACATGCTCATCGCACTGAACTCGGGCTTGCCGGGAATGTGCACTGTCCACGCAAACTCGGCACACGATGCAGTCACCAAAATATGCACGCTCCCGCTGTTGGCGGGGGAGAACATCTCAAGCGCGTTTGTTGTTCCAACTGTTGCATCATGCATTGATCTCGTAGTGCACTGCAGCAGGCACGCTGACGGACGGCGGCAAGTCACTCAAATCCTGTCGCTGGGCCGCCGCGTGGAGAACGGCATCATCGAATCGTCATTGGTTTTTGGGCTGGAGAACGGAGCCCTGCATCCACGTGCCAACGCCATGCCGTCCGCGGAGAAATTCTCACGGGCGGGGTACGACGTCGCCGCGTTGCTGGACCCGCGATGATGTCCGCGCTCGTGGGAACGGTGGCGGGGGTTGGCCTCTTCCTCATCTGGTGGTCCTGCTGGGAAACGCCGGACCGCGGGAACCGGGAGCGTAGGCCGGGCCGCCTGGCTGACCTGCTGGCGGCCGCCGGTGTCGACAAAGTCTCGGCCCGCGGCTTGCTGGGGACTTGCCTTGGGCTCGGGATCTTCGTGACACTTCTCTTCTACGCGCTTAGCCGTTCCTGGCCAATTGCCGGGTGCTTCGGCCTCTTCGGCGGGTGGCTGCCCATTACCATCCTTCGGTGGCGGGCCAAGAAGAGGACGGCGCTGCTGCGTCAGCTTTGGCCTGATGTCGTCGACCACCTCCGATCTGCGATCCGGGCAGGCCTGCCGCTTCCAGAGGCCCTTATCCAACTTGGAGATAAGGGGCCTGAGGAGCTGCGGCCCACCTTTCGCGACTTCGCCGCTGACTACCGCGCCGGTGGCCAGTTCGATGGGTCGCTGAACAAGCTGAAGCAGCGGCTGGCGGACCCTGTAGCTGACCGCATTATCGAAGCACTCCGGCTGACGCGGGAAGTGGGCGGCTCCGACCTGGGGAAGCTCCTCGGCACACTGGCGGAGTTCCTGCGGGAAAACGCCCGGACCCGCAGCGAGCTGGAGGCGCGGCAGTCCTGGACCATCAATGCGGCCCGCCTTGCCGTCGCTGCGCCGTGGATCGTCATGATCCTGCTTGCGACCAGACCTGAAGCAATCCATGCATACAACACGCCGATGGGTGCCGTTGTGCTGCTAGGGGGCCTGGTGGTCTCGTTGGTCTGCTACACGATCATGTTGAAAATAGGGGCCCTCCCGCAGGACGAAAGAGTGCTCCGATGATTTCCGTTTCCCCCACAGCTGTCATTTGTGGAATCGGTCTTGGCCTAGGACTATGGCTCGTCATCTTCCGGTCCCCTCCAATGCGCGCCATAACATTGTCGGACCGGGTCGAGCCCCAACTTAAGTCGCAGAACCTGGAGTCCCGACTCCTGCGGGCCAGCGAGCATAACCTGACACCCTTCGGCCCGCTTGAACGGATCCTCCGTCCTGTCTTCCGGGACTGGCTCTCCGCCCTGGGCAAGCTCAACCCCTCACCCGGCGCTACCGGGCGGCGCCTGGCGCAGGCGGGGATCAATAAATCACCCATCGACTTCCGAGCGGAGCAGCTGCTGTGGGCGGCCACCGGCTTCGTCCTCTCTCTGGCCTTTATCCTCATTGGTGCCGCAGTGGGCAGGTTCAGCCCCTTGGTTGCGGCTGCGGTGGTCATAGGCAGTGCTGCAGCGGGTTTTCTGCTTCGTGACTGCTGGCTGGGCGCCCAAGTCCGCCGGCGGGAAATACGCATGATGGCCGAGTTTCCCAGCCTCGCCGAACTGATGGCGCTGGCGGTCGGCGCGGGAGAGAGCGCAACAGGTGCTCTAGACCGTGTCTGCAGGAGTGCGAAGGGTGAACTATCCAAGGAATTCGCGAAAATCCTCGCGGAGACAAGGGCAGGTAAGCCCCTGGTCCTGGCCTTGCAGGAATTTTCTACACGCACGGATTTGGCGCCGCTGGTCAGGTTCGTCGACGGGATCATCGTTGCAGTGGAAAGAGGAACCCCCCTGGCAGACGTGCTTCGAGCGCAGGCGCAGGACGTACGGGATTCAGCGAAGCGCGAGCTTATGGAAGCTGCAGGGAAGAAGGAAATCGCCATGATGGTGCCGCTGGTGGATTGTTACCCTTTCTGAGCGGTATAAGTCGCGCGGCTTCCATCGGCGCTATATATTCGGGTGACTTCCACAGAGATTTGTGGACGACCAGTTGGGGAGTGAGCAGTGAGCAAGTGCGGGACCAGGCGATGATGCCCACCTTTGACGTAGGAACCGGTCACCTTCCTGTCGGGCGTTACAGCTGCTCACCGGACGAGGCCCGCGCGGCGTTGGTGGATGATCCCCGATTCAAGAACTCGCAAACGCGCGCGGACATATGGTCCAACTTTGAGCGTTACCTCGCGTTGTTCTTTGCGCTGGAGGATAAGTACGCGGAGGATCTGCCGGTGCCGCTCCTGGACCGCGTGTGGCTGGGCGGGAGCTATGTCAGTGCCAAGCTGGATCCTAGAAACATGGATGCAACGCTGCATATTAACCAGGCGGCAAAGGATGCCATTAAGGGGCGCCCGGGTGCGGGAATATTCGCCCGCTCAAGGGATTCCGTACTAGAAGAGTTCAAACTATCCCGCCTATTCTTGAACTACGAACCCGTTGTGCACGTTTTTCGTCTAAATGAATTGGAAGAGTCGCAGAGGAACTACTTGGCCGGGCGTGGAGCATGGGACGACTGGTGGCAAAGGTGCAGGGCGGACGGCGAACGTGAGGGACCCACGCTAGAGACCTGCCCCCCACGACGAGGGTATTTGGAGGTGGTGTTCGAGTGAGTTTGCGTAAGTCCACGTCTGCATGGCGTAAGCGCATTGTGGCCGAACACGCCCTAGCCATCGAGAAGGCCGTTACGGTCGATGAACAAAACGCCCTAACCCTCGATGATTTGGGGTGGGAGCGCGTTGAGCGCGGCCAATGGCTAGAGGTAGCCCAGTCTTATGACCCGGGCGCCAGTCTTGCTGAGGAACTCTGCGTCCGTCTAGTAGGGGACACCGCCGTTAGCTCCGGTCTGCGGCTGGATTGGGAGGGCTTGCTCAGACCACTGCAAGACGCCGTGTCGGCCGGGACGTCGGAGGACGTTTCCTTGGAACTTTCTGGCTTTTCCAAGGGAAGTAGCGTCCTGCATTTTCGGGCTGTCAAGCGCGGTCCCGTTGACTTGATGACAGACCAGGGACCCGCTGTTCAGGAGACGCCGTTGGCGGCCCCCGCCCGTAGATTCATAGACTTCGTGGACGCCGTGGAGCATGAACGGGATGTTCGAATGTACTCCAAGTCCCCAATGCTGGGCGGCGTGGAGAGGCTTTCGGATGAGCTTTCTCGGCTCGATCTAGTGGCAGACTTCCGCTTTTACGCCAGAAGCGGCGATGTCCGTGGTGCCAAGCTCACGTCGCGCGGGATGGACTACGTGAAGGCCCTGCATGAGTCCGATGAGACAACGGACACCATACCCGTTAGTGGACGTATCACTGAGCTTCGCGAATCTGGACATGCCAAAGTCAAACAGGGCGTGACCCGAAATTCGCCAGCCTACGATGTTCATTTTGATGCACAAACGCTAACGGCAATGAGGCTAGTCCTGGGCCAGTCCGTCAATTGGCAGGTAGCTGTAATCTCAACCAAGGACAAACTGGACCGTGTCCAATCGACGCGTTACGAGTTCCGGCGTGTCTTGAGCAACACCGACCAACTTGAGCTTGAACTTCCGGCTGCGGCCAGATCAATTCGCACCCAGCGGGACGACGTTCTCAGGCCAGGTAGCGATTAGGAGCCGCTGACGTACGGCTAGCGTCTGCCATGGATGGCCCGCGCGGCAGCCAATCCGTTCCTCGGTTGAGTCGCCTTGGCAGGGCTGGCAGCAATGACGCGGCCCAGGTCCTTGAGCGCGGACAGGTACGCGGCGGACAGGCGTGTGGACGGGTCAGCGCCAGCGGCATCCATCTGTCTGGCGAGCGTACGGACCAGTTGCAACAATGCGGCGTGACGGCCGTTCAAGGCGTCCGCGGCCGCAGTGATTGATGCCTCAACGGCGGCTAAATGTGCGTCCATGAGTTCTCCCTGATGTTGGGTGAAAATCGGATGCGGGGGGAGGGAGGCCACTCTCACGGTGGACTGGCCTACCCGTCCCTGGCCAGCGAAAGCAACCCCCTATCCCTCGCGGTACTGGTCAGCGTGCCATTCCTGGCGCTGGCCGGACTGCGTCCTCACGGGGAGTGCGTCGATCTTAACTAATGCTCTGTGCATGGAGACGATGAGCATTAGGATTCCGACGAACGAAACCACTGACCCAAGGACCATGACGGCGATGAAGATGGCGACAAGGCCGCTGTCGTTCCTCAGCGCGGCCCAACTGGTGAAGTAGCCTCCGCCAACAGCCAACAGTGGACCCGCAAAGAGCAGCGAGATAGCGCCAACGTAGACGCCAGCAGAACGTTTGTACTCCATTTTTCCCCCCAAATAAGACACTCATAAGTTGCTTGAATCCTAAGAGTAACCAACGGTTGAGCCCCTCCTGTTACCCGGAAAGCGCTAAGGAGCGCCCGCCAGCGGCTGGGGTGCTGGCGGGCGCTCCTTTTGTTCCTGGTGGCGCTGGCGTGCGTTGACGCCGGGCTAGAAGATGGTCCCCGACTGTTCATGCCATCCGTCCGCGCTCTCAATCGCGGTGAGGTTGACGCCACCGTCAGTGGAGGTCTAGACGGTTACAAAGGTTCCCTTGAGGACCGCGGAGGGGCGGCGGACCTCAAGGTTGAACCTTCCCTCCGTTCGGGCCTGTACCTGGTTGCGGGTGAACATGTCGCCCGGCGTTCCCCACTCGGTCACAATGCCCTTGTCCCGGCCGATGACGGCGGCGCCCTCACCCAGCAGGTAGTAGGAGTTTGCGGCCAGCGAGTTGGACAGGGCCACGGGGACGCCCCAGGCCTTGCGGGTTTCCGCGTCGATGGCACTGCCGGTGTCGAACTCGCCGGAGGCGTTCCGCTTGATGGTCAGCGCCTCCCAATCGGCGGGGTTGAGGATGAACTCGACGGGGACCTCCCCGGCCGTTTCCAGCTTGGTGAGCGCCTTACGGAGTTCCACCAGTTTGTCCGTGTTGCCCGCGGCCGAGGTGAACGTCTGGATCCCGGAGGTGTTGGCCAGGCCGGTGAGGTTGTCCCCGGTGCCGTTGCCGCTGAGGACCTGGGCCTCCAGGGCGGTGAGGACGGACTGGGACAGTTCGGCGCCCACCCAGGTCTGGAGCGCCTCCCCATCCTCCAGGACAAACTTGTCCATCGGTTCCGAAAGCGTGGCGATGACGGAGAGCTTGCCGTCCTTTTTGACCAGGGACAGGAGGGAGGTGGGCTTGACGGCGCCGCTGGAGACAACGGCGGCGTTTTCGGTCCGGACCGACTGGGCCAGGTAAGAGTAGGCGGCGGGCCGCTCTACCGTGGGGATGACCTGGAGGAACGTCCGGAGCGGGCGGCCCAGGGTTACTGGGGTGGTGTCCACTAGGGGCGTCCCCACCACAACGGACCCGTTGGTGACCAGGGCCTTGGCGCCGTCAGGGCGGGTGCTTTTCATGGCGGTTGTCAGGCTGGCGGCGTGGGCCTTGGATCCCAGGTCAAGGTACTGGGTGCCGTCGCCGGGTTCCCCGCCCTGGGGTCCGGCAAGGGCGGCGATACCGTCAATGACGGACTTCTGTCCGCCTACGCGGGTAATCGTGGCGTCATAGTCGCGGATCTCGTCGTGGAACGCCTTGACCTGGGCCTCCTCCTGGTCCGTGAGGTCCCGGCCTCCGGACTTGGCGGCGTCGATGATGGACTGGGCGGACTTGAGGGCCGCGGCACGCTTGGCGTGAATAGACATTGGTTTTCCCGTTTCAGTGAGTGATGGGGCGCCGCGCGGTCCACGGGGAACGGGGGCTTGCGCCGTTGAGGGGGTGACGTGCCGGTGAGCGGGCGGGCTGGTTACCGCTGGCGTCTTCCGTGTGCGTCATGAAACGGGTTCGGGGAGTTTCAGGTTTGCCGGTTATCAGGTTGCCCTGACCTCCGCGGCTCCAAGCTCGCTCCCGTAGGTGGCTTCGAAATTCAGGATAGCGCGGCGGACAGGCGATTAACAGCCGGGCCGCCGCGCGTGTCCTAATGGCTGGGATTCGATGGCGTACAGCCGTTTCAGGATCTCCGCCACCCGGGGCGTCAGGACGCTGACCAGGACAACCCTGGCGCCCGCGTAATGGGGCGCCTCCAGTCCGCGGTCCGCCAGGAGTTCCTGTTCCTCACATGCCAGGGCATGGAATGCGTCCTCCGTCGCCTGGGTCCACTTCCGGGCCTCCCGTCGCTTGGAAATTTCGATCCGTGAGACGTCCGCCCCTGTAGAAATGGCGAGACGGTGACCGGCCGGGGTAAATCGCTTGGCGCCCATCAGCGGAGGTCCCGGGGTCCGAGTTCACGGCGGAGCGCCTCATACCGTGACTGGGCTACGCCGTGGCGTTGGCGGGCCATGAGGTCCGCCGCCAGACACAACAGGGCCTCCGTGAAAGGGTCCGCCGTTTGGTGGCCCAGGATCTTCTCCACGGCTTCCCCGGTGGTCATGCCGTCCATGAGTCCGGAGGCGTGGAGGTTCTCCATGTATTCGGCGCCGATGATCTGGACCACGCGGGGGTCCCCCTCTATCAGGGCGGTAACCGCCTGGACGGCCAGGGTGTGCTTGTTCGCCGGGGTGTGCTTGTTCATTACGGCAAATACTTCGTTCTCGCTCATTTTCCTTGCTCCTTGCCTTTACGTTCGTGAGTGCCCCGCTTGGTTCACTCGCACTGCTTCGGACGGCGTGTGAGTGCAGTGCCCCCTAAAGGGGCACTGGCGCACTCACTTTCAGTGCCCCGGCGCGCTCATGGCGCACTTGGGGCACTGGGGGTAAGGGAATGCATGATGGCCCGCCGGGCGCCCTCGTATTTGACGAGCAACTTCCGGTTGTGCGCCAGGATGAGGGCCTCCTGGATCTGCCTCCGGGTATGACCCGAGTCTTTGAGCGCCTCCTCCACCTGGCGGCCCGAGAGGGCGTTTACCCCGGTCAGCGCCGACAGCACCGCGGGGAGCGCCTCCTCAGCCTTGGCCTCCTTGCGGGTGGCCTCCGTGAGGGTCAGGTGGCGGGTTGTTTCGTCAAAAGCAAGGCCAGCCTCCGGCACGTCCACATCACGGCCAAACGCGCTGAAATAGCGGGGGCCGGACGGGTTGTCCTGGTCCTGCTTCACTATCTTCCACGTGGCGTCCGGCCAGTCCAGGATCCGGGAGTCACCGCGGGACCGCTCCCCGTTGTGCCCCATGTGATGGACCACCATGGCCTCCCCAACCCCCGCGGCCTCCAACAGGGCGTCAAACGCCACCAGGAACCGGCCCGCGTCTTTGTCCTCCGACAGGCCCAGCGCGTCCAGGACCGGCCGGAGGCAGTCCAGGACCACCACGTCCGCCCCCTGGATGAGCCGCACCCATTCCGCCCGGACGGACGGGTCCAGAATGTCGAACTCTGACACCCGCCCGCGCAGCGGGACAAGTTCCACCGCGTCCACGTTCCCGATGCCCTGCCCGCGGAGCCACCGCCGCAACGTTTTGCGGTGGAGTTCGTTGTCGATGAGGACCACGCGCGCGGCCTGGCCGGTCCGGTAGCGTCCGAACAGGTCAGCGCCGTCCGCCAGAGACCGGAGGACGTTCCCGACCGCGGTGGACTTGCCCGCCTTGTACTGGGCCGCCAGCACCACACGGCCGCCGGTAGGCCACAGTGCGTCCACCCGGTAGTCCTCCGATTCGTCCGGCTCATCCAGGAGGGCGGCCAGTTTCACCAGTTCCGGCTTGGCGCCGGTCCCGCCGTCCCGTTGCTGGCGGAACATGCGGGCCGCGTCATCCTGGACCCGTAACTGGAGGAGGCGTTCCGCCACGGCCCGGCTGTAGTTGTCCACGGCCTCCACGGGCGCCGCCAGGGCCACCTCCGCCGCCGCCATAGCGCTGGGCGCCACCACCGGGGCCGCGAGTGCCGCGGGCCGGTCCTCCGGCATGATGAGTCCGTCCAGTTGGGTGAGCGGGTCCGCGCAAGGGTCCACGCTGGCCGCGGTCCCGGCGGCGGCGATTGCCACGGCGCCGTCCTGGAGGCGGTCCCATTCCGCGGCGGCCTCCTCCGGGGTCCTATCTCCGGCCACGGCGTCCAGGAACGCGGACCGGACCGCGCCCAGGGCCTCCAGCGCCCCGATGTGGCCCTCCGCCGCAAGGTGGCAGATACCCATGGCGGCGTCCATGGCCGCGTCATGCCTGGAGCGTTGCCCGAAGGCGAGCGCGGCGGCGTAACCCTGCGCGGCGTGGGCCATCCGGCGGCACGTCTCCCCGGCGCCGTGTCCCGCCAACCAGGCGTTGACGGCGGCCCCGTCCAGGCTGGCGGCGGTGACGTCCTGTTCCCGGTGTCCGCCCGTGAGGGCCTTAACCCATGCCGGGGGCAGAGGCGCCAGGTCCGCGGGGGCGGGGACGCCGCTGGCGCGGGTGACGCCGTCCGGCCCGGTCCAGCGGTAGGTCCCGCCGTTGGGGTGGACGGAGGGCCAGACAACGGCGTACCGGTGCCGGGTCTGGATGACCTCTATCCCGTTGCCGAGGTCCCCGGGCCAGCGGAGGCCCTCCGGTACGCGGTACAGGCGGATCCCGGAGACGCCGTCCGCCCTGGAGCCGGTCCGCCAGGTTTCGGGCAACGGCCCGTGGGCGTCCTGGAGCGCGGCCAGGGTGCCGCCGCCGTCCTTGCCCTCATAGTGGTCCACGTCGATCCCAATAACCCCGGCGGGGAGGCGGAGGGCTATGTTGCCGTCCGGGAGTTGCTCCGCCCAGTCATACACGTCCGAGTAGCTGGGCCACGCACCGTCCCGCCCGGTGTACCCGGTGGGGACGGGCTTTTTCTGGCGGGCCGGGATGGGCAGGACCCCCCGCCACCCGGCGTCCCGGTAAAGGTCGAACGCCTCCGCATAAACGGAGCTACCGGCGGGTAAAATTGGAGTTACTGAAGGCTCCCCGCCTTGCTGATGGAAAGCCCCGGACCCCCCGCCGGGGCTTTTCTCTGCCCTCACTGGGATCCACCGCCCACGCGGAGCAGGACGGCGATACGTTCGGATTGTTCCGGGGTGAGGGGTGGCCACGTCTCAACCAGGCGGCGGACATACTCCGCCGTGGGGACAGGCTTGGTTTCCGCCTCTTGGCGGCCAGCCTTGGCGCTCACTGGGCACCCCCGGCAGGAGTGAGCAGGCCGTCAATCTCGTTGAGGTCTACGCGGATGACTTTGGCATTGACACGGTAGGCGGTGAGGAGTCCGCGGGTGATCCAGTTGTGGATGGTCCGCGGGGTGACGTCCGCATACTTGGCGGCCGTGGCCGGGGATGCGTAGCGGGGCGTTGACTCAGGCATTGGAGCCTCCTGGACAGTGGTTAGCTGCCGCTGGCTCCGGGGGACTTGGACGGGCCTGAATCCTGCCTACCCCGCGTGATGCGGTGGGAATGCCGAGTACGTGGTGATCCTACGTTTCTCCCGCCTAGGTATTCAGGCTATACAGCGGGACTACGCGACCAAATTAACACGATTTTCCGGACTATTCCGCCGCCAAGCCCGGCGTGTCTACCTATCCCTTGGGTTGAATGCGGACTTGGTCGTCAGTGAACCGGACCCCCTTACCTGCCTTTTCGATGGTCACCTCCATGAGGGACCGGATAATCTGTCGCTTGTTCTCCAATGGGAGCGCCGCCCATTGTTCCGGTACGTTGTCCGCCCCAGCGATTGCGGCTAGCGGATTTAGCGTTTCGTGGGCACCAATGGCGCCCTCCACGGCGGCCAGGTCTGCGCCGAGCTTGCCTGCTTGTTCCCGAACGGCGGCCGCCGACAGCAGACCCTCCGCCAGCATTGCCGCAAGGGCGTCACGGCGGTCCCGTAGCTCTACAGCCTTGGCCCTCAGCGTGTGGAGGTCATCGGACCGGGAGAACAGACGGGCCGCGTCCGGACGGGACAGGATGCCCACCACCACGTCCTCCACCACGCCGTCCACCAGGTCCATCCGGCGCGTCATGTGATGGCTCCTACAGCGGTACACCATGTAGTTGTGCTTGCTGGTTCGCATGGGGGAGGCGTACATCTTGTCTGTACAGACACCGCAGAGGCATATCCCCGAGAGCAGGTACTTACTGTTGAGGTCGTCTGGCGCGGTCCGCCGCCGCGGGTCCGTCAGTTTCTCCTCCAGACGGCGGTGCGTCTCCTGGTCCAGGATGGCCGCCCATTCGCCGGAGCCCATGTCCTCGCCGTTGTAGATGCGGCGCCCCGCCATGCGCGGATTAATAAGGAGGCGCCGGACTTGGGTGACGCCCCAGCGTCCTCCCGCAGTAGTTAGGTATCCCAGCCCGTTCCATTGCTTGGCAACAGAGGCGACGGTGGCACCTTCCAGGATCTTGGCGGCGCCCTCCCGGATGAGCCGGGCCTCGTCCTCAATCACCACCACGCCGCCGCCGTTCTCGCGGTCGTATCCGAATGGGCGGCGGGACCAGTAGGCGTTGCCCTCCGTGGCGCGTTTCCTGTTGGCGGTCCGCTGGCGGTTGCCTTTGTGCTGGACCTCCATGGCGGCGATTGCAGCCAGGATTGTGGCCACTGCAATGCCCGTTGGGTCGCCCAGGTCGATGGAGACGCCATGGACGGAGGCTATGTTTACGTTCCGCGCCTTGCCCGCGTCGATGACCCGAGTTAGGTCCGCGATTGAGCGTGTGAGCCGATCAAGGTGCCAGACCACCAAGGCGTCCACGTGGCCGCGCTCAATGTCGCCCACCAGTTGCTCAAACCCGGGTCGATTCTTGCCGGTTGAGGCGCTGATGGAGTTGTCACGGTAAACCGTGGCCACCTGCCAGCCCTTGGCCTCAGCCAGGAGGCGGCAATCCCGCTCCTGCCTTTCAATGGCGGCTCCCTCGCCGGTCTTGTCCTCGCTCTGCCTCACATACACCGCTACGCGCTTCATAGACCCCACAGTAAGGGGTGAACCGCACCAACAGGGTGCCGCTGGTATTCGGAGTGCTTCCCCTGACCGTGGTATTTGCGGTCTTCCCCGGCCTCGCGGCGATCAGCCTGGGTTTCTGATGAAGCGCAAAACTCGAAGCCGCACTTCAGCGGAACCTGCAAGTCCCCTCAACGAAATAGGAATAGGACGAAAGATGAAAACCACGGGAATCCGCTGCGCGGCGTTGCTTCTTGCTCTTGCGGCTTTGCTGCAGCTTCAGATGGTAAGGGCTGTTGGTCCGCACCCTCTCCGGACCGCACAGCGCAGCGGCCGCCCGGGTAAGGGCCAAGAGTCCTTGGCAGCCGCTGGCGATGACCTTGAACGCGGAGACGTGCCGGGCTGGGTGATGATTACCCTCGTGACTAGTGCCTGATCCCACCCAAGCATCTATTTGATGTCGGACCTGCCCAATATTGTGGCAACTCCACTAAGGAGGATCCCCTGCTAACCGACGACCACAAGGCCATGATCGACCTCGCCGCCGGCAACTACAAGTACGCCGGTTCCCTCGAAGACCTGGTCAAGGAACGCTTCGGCCTCACCCCCACCAGGTACTGGCAAGTCATGAACCAACTGCTACAGACATCCGAGGCCGCAGCCTACCGACCCGAAGCAGTCCGGCGGCTCAACGCCCGCCGCAGGCCCAAAACCCGGCTGCACTCACGACTCCTGCCCTAGCCGAACTGCACAAACCGGCCGCTCCACTCACCCTCACCGGGACGGCGAACGCTGGCCGATGGCACCCAGCACGAGAGGTGCTGGAAAGTTTCATCCGTCCAGGCGACGCTTACCCAATCCTGGTTGTAATGCGTGGCGTAACCGTGCACCTCCACCGTCCCGCCACTCGCCAGCGGCACCTGCGCGATGACCTTGGGCTCGCTGCCGTACACGAACCTCCGGACGCTTCCAGGCGCCAGCTCCGGCCGAGGGTCGGCATGCGCATACTCTGCGCCGTCCTGCACAAACGCGGTGTGCTCATCGAAAAGTCCCACAATCCCACTTAACCACCGAAAGCGGCCCACCTCCGAAGGGATGGGCCGCAACATTCAAAGGTGGTGCATAACCGGTCTTATTGGCCCCTTAGAATTATGAAGCTTTTGGTCCACTATTGGGGGTTCGTTTGGCCGGGAAACTTTTGCGCGATGTCCTCGAGCCGCGCAGCAATTCGCTCAACGCCGTCCGCCTGCTCTTCGCCACGGCGGTTATCGTTTCTCACGCTTGGGCAGTTGGTGAGTTCGGAGTAGAGCCATCTGCCGGCGGGACTACTGCCGGGGTCTGGGCAGTGCTTGGATTCTTCGGTATCTCCGGGTTCCTGATCACGCGTAGCCGCCTTTCCGGCCAGACCTCGTTCAGGTACTACCGTGCCCGGTTCCTCCGCATCTTCCCCGGCTTTATCGTATGCATCGCTGTGGTCGGGTTCGTATTCGCGCCGCTGTCGATTCTCCTGGACCATGAGGGAAGCTGGAGTTTCGGGAGCGCCCTCCAGTATGTTGCAAGCAACGCTGCCCTATATCCGCCCCACTTCTCGCAAAAAGGCGTCGCCGGGACACTGGAGCATGTCGCCTATCCGATCATGTGGAATGGATCGCTGTGGACCTTGTTCTGGGAGGCTGCCTGCTACATGGCGGTCGGCGTCGCGGCGTCTATCCTGCCGCGCAAGGCTCTGCCGCCGGCTGCCCTGGTGCTTTTCGTCGCCTGTACGGCGCTGCGGCTGCTGTGTGATGCCGATGCGATTAGTGTCCCGATGCAAGCTACGCGGGTTCTCTCGCTGATCATCGCCTTCACTGCCGGCGCCACGTTGTTCCTATACCAAGACCACATTCGAGTGTCCTTCCTGGCAGTGGCGGGGGCCTTGGCTGTGCTCGCAATCTCGATCCCACTGGGAATGGTTCAGTCCCTTGGGTCGCTTCCCTTCGTCTATCTGGTGATGGTAGCGGGCTGCTTGCTCCCTCTGACGCGGATCGGGTCCAAGTACGACATCTCCTATGGCATGTACATCTATGCGTGGCCTGTACAGCAGTTCGTCATGCTGACCCTTGGGGCTTCAGCTTCGTTGCCTATGGTCATCGTTCTCAGCGTGTTGTGCACTGTCCCCTTGGCATTCTTGAGCTTCGTCCTAGTTGAGAGGCCCGCGCAGGCATGGGGTAAGGGGCTCACGGAAAAGCCTGCACGCCCCACCCCAGAGCCATCTATCCTGTGAGCATCAGCAGGTCGGCGCATGCTATGAGGAGTGCGCCGAGCGCGTCATGGCCGACCGCTGGTAACCCTTGTGACTCGTGAGTCACAATGTGCTCGTGCTACCGTCCGGGGCATGGGGGAGACCGTACTAACGCCAGCAAGCGGCAAGCACCTAGGCTGGATGGACACACTTCGTGGCTTAGCGGTGTTCTTGGTCATATTCGAACACGCGATACTCCTCACGCCAGTTCCACTACCGGAATGGCTAGTGCATGCGAGTAACGTCTTCGCGCCGTTCCGCATCCCGGCCTTGATGTTCCTGTCCGGGATGCTCTTGCCGAAGTCGCTCGAGAAGCCTGGGGGGGTTTACCTGCGGGGTAAGTGCTCACGAATTGTCTGGCCATATCTGATCTGGTCAGTCATGATTTGGGGCCTGGCGAATTGGGGCGATGACCGGCCGAACCTGTTCGGTGAGTTGTTTGTCAACCCGACCACTACACCGATGTGGTTCCTGGCGTATCTCGCCGTTTACTACGCGGTTGGCCTGTTCCTCAACGGCTGGCGTGGGCTGGCCGCGATCGTTCCATCGATGCTGGCGTCAGCGGTTATTGGGGATAACAATGGTGGCCGATTCTTCTACTTGCTCGCATTCTTCCTGCTAGGTGATTGCATCAGCCGGAACGCGGACAAGGTGTTTCCCTTGATTTTGCGGAGAGAGGTAAGAATCCTTGCCGCGATGGTAGCGGTTGGCCTTGCCACGGCATCGGCATTCGGTGTGCACGTCAAGTACATTCCGCTCTACTCCATTCCCGTGTTCGTTAGTATCGCCGCCATCATCCCGCTAGTGGAAAGGCTAAGCCGATCGAAAGTCGGCAAGGCCATCGGTGGCTACGGGCAGCACACGATCATTTTTTACGTGCTTCACTGGCCGGTGATGGTCTACGCATGGAACCTGCTCGCAAAGCTCGGCGTCAGCAACGGCTTGGTGCTCGCGGCTGGAAACCTGGCGGCCGGCTTGGCGGCCGGGTACATAGCACTTGCCTTGGTTCGCAGATATCCTCGATTGGCAATCCTGTTCAGGTTCGACCTTCAGCTCAGACAGGTTGCTGCTGGTAAGGTCAGGGCCCATGGGGAATCTACTTCCAATTGACCGCCTGAAACTTGCTTGGTTGCGGGCTAAGCACGGCACCCCGGCAGGTGAAGCCGCCCAGTGCCAATACGGGGCGGCCGCCGACAGCATGGCCCTACGATGCGACGTGATCGTGGAACCATACTGCGGCTACCGTGAGCATGGCATGGTCTTCTGCACAGACGGGCACGCAGCCGAAGACCAGGAAACGTACATCATGTGACGACTCACCTTGCCCATATGATGGGGGCATGACTTTTGGGGGAAATATCAAGCAGCGCGTTGCCTTTTGGGCTGCGGTCGCGTCTTTCATCGCCGCCGTGCTAGGCGCAGTCGAGTACACGACAACCGGAGCTGACGGGTACAAGGCGCTGGCTGTGGGCGCGTTCATGCTCGGCATCATCTTCTTCGCCGGGGTTTGGGCTCTTGGACTAACCAAGCCAGTAGACCCCAGCGAAGAAGAATGGATGAACTCGATCCGCTAAACAGCGGCCTTCAGGATCGGTGCCAGTCCGATAGCCAGGCGCTGCGCTATGTGTCGGAATCCGATGGGGTAGGACGGGTGGGTAGCGTCCCCACACCTGTTGTAGTCTGCTGAGCCGTCGCGCTTTTGGGCCGTTATCTGCAACGTTACGCCGGACGCCGAGGCCGTAGCGGCGGCGGAAAGTGTGCAGCTCGTGCCACTTGCAAACGCGGTCATATAGGCCAGTGGCGGAATGCCGGCGCCCCTAATTGTCTTGCCGATGTCACCGGCCCCGAAGTTGGCTGTTGCACTGGTGAGGGTTGTTGACCCGCTGGTTGTTACCCCATCCGTTACCTGGCGGTATCCGTCACAGCCGGTGCCAGTGTTCATGGTGTGTACGTCCAGGAACGGGACGCCCAGCGCGGTCCATGCGGTCTGCTCGGTTGTCGTGAGGGTGTCCATGCCCGCGCTCGTTGCAGCGGCTAGAAGCGGTGAGGTGGCAATGATGTACGTGTTTGGCAGGGCGGCTTTCACCGCAGCGTACAGGGCGTTTATTTCGTCCGTGATCTGCTGGCTGGTGTAGCCGGAATCGTTGATGGTTCCTTGGAAGATCAGCACGTCCGGCGCGTAGGGTGCAATGTCAGCGGCGAACCTGCCCCGGTAGGTTGGCTGGGTGCTGTTGTTAGTGGCAAGGTAGCCGGTTCCGCCGATGCTGCGGGGCCACAGGTCCTTGAGGTTCAGCATTTCGGCCAGCGTGTAGTAGTAGCCGGGAGTGTAAGACGGCGCGTAGGCGACGTTATCGAAAGCCTGCCCGTTGCCGAATGAATCCCCAACGATCATCACGCGCAGCGGGGAAGGGTCCAAGGGTGCAAAGAGCAGGTCCATGGGCTGTTTCATGATGCCGCCGAAGCCCATCCGGTCAAGTTCGATCCGGACGTCATAGGTTCCCCGGACACCCATGTCTACCTTGATGAGCCGGTCGCTGCTGTCCGTGACGGGCTGGGTTTGGAAGTCGGCCGTGAGCGGCTGCCCATTGATCCAGATGCGGTACATGCCCTTGTTGGCGTAGGTGCGGAACTCGAACGCCTGCCCCTGGAAGCCGAAGTTCACAGCGAGCCCGCCATGATCGGAGTTGGTACCGATGTTCTTGGCGAGGCAGTACCACGCGCCATACGGGGTAACGTCCGAACCGGTGTACACGAACCGCGAATCTGTGCGGTCTGTCAGGGTGGCCAGTGGGATGGTGGTGGTTCCGTTGGCTCCATAGGTGACCGTGCCCAGCGATGCGTTGCCAGGCAGTGGGTTCCGCAGGCGGGACGGGAGCGCTTTGAATGATGGTGCTGTGCGTCGTACTGCGCCAATCGCTGTCGGGGTTACTGGTGCGTCAAGGATGCCCATAGTTAGCTCACCACAATCTGGGGTACGTTGGTCGCCGCGCCAGCAGCGTTCCGGGTAATGGCAGGCTGCGTGAAGGTCTTGATGACCGGCGAGCCGTAGGTGATGTTGTAGGCGAGGACAGCATTGTTCGCGTCCCGGCTGGTGATGGTCATGGTCCCCGGCTTGCCGTCCGGCCACACCACAGCGGCACTTGTGATCAGGTTGTTCGCGTCCACAGTAACCGCCCCGGCAATGATCGAATCAGGATTCTTGGCGAGGTTCGCGTAGTTGGCATAAGTGGCAGTTAGTGCCACCGAGGATGGGCTCGTCGGGTCGGACAGCTCCCGCTTCAGAACGTCCCTGGGGGACAGGTCAAGGAATCCACTCATGATGCTCCTTAGGCGATCGTGCGGGCTGGCTGGTTGGTGATCCGGCCGGCGGCGTCACGGGTGACGGCAGGCTGGGTGACGGTCAGGGTGGTGGCACCGGCGTAGGTCACCGTGAAGGCATCCACCGAGCCGGGGAACGTGGTAGACGGGGTCCCGGAGTAGACCCCGGCGGTCCCGTCCGGCCACAGCAGGGACGCTGACGTGGCCACGCCGTTGGCGTCCCTGGTCACCGACCCGGAGAACAGCAGTGACGGGTCAGCGGCGAGCGCCAGCAGCGCTGCGCCGATGTCGTCCTCAAGGTGGTTGAGGTTGACATCGTTCAGCGGCGTGCCGCCCAGGATGCCGTTCTTCCAGGTACGTTTGCGCATCGGTTTACTCCTGAATCGTGTAGGGCAGCGGGGGGGGCTCGACCGTGGGAGCACCGGGGGCGGGGACATTGTCGGTGGGGGCTGGTGCCGGCAGCAGCGGCCGGCCTTCCAGGGCGCGGAGCCGGTTTTCGTGGTCGAGCAGGACGTCCTGGTGGGCGACGGTGAGCAGCTCGTAGCGGACGGAGTCGATCTTCCCGTCGAACCAGGTCAGCAGCTCCGGGACATGTTCGGCCACCTGCTCGGCGATCAGGCCGTACTCGTTCTTCCGGCCCGGGATTTCCTGGACCGGGCCCTCGGCCGGCTGCCCGTCCGGGGTGAGGACCGGCGGGTAGGTTGGCTTCTTGTCGTAGAGCACGGGCCGGAGCGCCAGGACGCGGGCCGGGTCCATGGAATGCGCCCGGACGTTCTGCTTGTACTGGATGGAGGAGACGTTCCGGCCGAACTTGAACCCGCCGTTGTTGCCGACGTAGACGGCGTAGTACTCGGTGCCGCCGACGTTGTTCGTCCAGCCGTACTGGGAGCCGTCCGACTGCCCGGCGTGGGTGGCCTCGGTGGCGGTGGCCGCTGCGGTGGCGTTGGCCACCGCCGAGGTCACCAGCGGGGCGAAGTCCGTTGGCTTGCCGGAGACGGTGTCCCAGGTGGTGGCCTGCGCGCCGACCTGCACCCAGGTGGGCCCGACGAGGACTTCCACGCCGAACGCGCCCGGGTTGGTTTCGATCAGCGCGCCGAACCGGGCCACGGCGCTGGTTCCGGCGGAGTCATAGGCGACGAATGTGCCGGTGGCGGGGTCCACGCTGACGCCGAGGGTCCCGTCCTCGCGCTTGAACTGCATCTGGCCGTTGACCAGGACGCCGTTTGGGATGACGCCGATTCCGGCTGTGGCGAGGATGTTCGCGGCGCTGAACTGCTGGACGCTGCGCTCCAGCTCCTGCACCCTGCGCTGCAGCGCGTCCTCACCCGGGAACTGCGAGCCGGGAAGCCCTGGCTGGTCCATCTAGTCGATCCCCTCAATGTCGCTCACGTCGATCAGCGGCGTGATGGTGGTGTCAGTGATCTCCGCGCCGACTACCCGGGCCGTCCCGGTCAGCCCGTCCGGCCATGCAGGTGCCGTCAGGTCAAAGCCGATGTCATCGCCCAGGAACCAATCCGTGCCCAGCCGCGGCGCTTCCTGCCGGTTCGCGGTGATGGCGAGCGCGAGCGTCCCGTTTTTCATGGCGGCCAGGGCGCGCTGGGCGTGGGCGGTGAGCGTGTTCACGTCCGTGATGGACGTTGAGGGGGTCCAGCGGTACTCGAAGCGTGGGCTGGGGTCGGTGGTGTCCACCTGGTGGGGTGACTGCGGCCGGGCACCGTCCACGCCGGAGGACACGGCCATGACGTCGTTGGCGCCCTCGGACGAGTCGTAGCCCTCGGTGAGCTCGGCCGAGTCCACAGCTCCGGGCAGGTAGAACTGGGCTGCCGGGTTCAGGCCGTCCGGGGGTGGGGAGCCCAGCCGGTCACCGACGTGGGCGACCAGGCCCAGGGTCTGGCTGTCCACCCATTCCCAGCTCACGGTCCATTCCGGGCCGCCGACGACCCCGGAGAGGTCGCGGAGGACGCTGTAGAGCGTCTTGTCCGAAGCATCGGTGTAGGCCCGGGTCCGGGGAGTGCCGTCACCACCGTGGATCTCCACGCGGATGGGGATGCCGCGCTTCGTGGCGGTTGTCGCGGCGTACTTCTCGATGAGGTCTTTGATGATCAGGTTTTGCGGGATGTTGTTGTAGTTCTCGTCCCCGACAAATACCCGATCGAAATATCCCTCGGCCGTGACCAGGGAGAGTTCGACATCTGGGCCGGCGTTGGTGACCCTCTTGGTCACCATGCCTCCCCAGATAGGCACTTCCGTGCCGTCCTTGAGGATGTCCAGGGCCACAAGGAACACCGACCGCTTCCGGGTTGCTTGCCGCCAGTTCGTCGGCGCGGTATCCAGCGGTAGCTTGGCCGTCTGGGACTCGTAGCGCATCAGCGTCTGCTTCAGCGCCGCGTCCACCCGCAGGTCGGTGAGGTCAGTGATGACGCTCCCGTTGTTCGCATTGACCGAGGTCCACGAGAGCGTCACTACTGCCTCCTAGGGGCTGAGCTGGTTGAGCCGGTTTGCCACCTGCTCAGCGGTTGCCTGCGGATCCTCCGCGGCATGAATGGTGATGTTGTTGACTACAGGTGCGGCTGCCGAATGCTTGGGCCCGTCGTCAATCGCACCCGCGGCCGGGGTCAGGGAGTAAACCGGCGTTTTTGCGGAACCCAGGACGGCCTGCACCAGCCACACCGGGATGCGCGGTTGGAGCCACCGCCACAGGGCGTACCAAGCGGCGATCACCACCGAGGTGAACACCGCAGTCACGACTGCGGTGACAGGCTCGGAGAGGCCCAACAGGTAGGCCTGCAAGGGCAGCAGCTGCGGGACCAGCAGGATCAGCCAGGCAATAAACCCGCCCCACAGGGACGGGACAACGGTCCGCAGGATCGCGGTCAGGAACTGCGTCATCAGTTGCCCCCTGCCGTGACGGTCACCTTGATGGTGTTCAGCTTGGCAGCGAAGGCGTTGTAGGCGTCCTCGGCGGCCTGGGCAGCGTCCGGGCCTGGGGCAGCTTTAACGGCGTCCACGATGCCGCGCACAGCGGCAAGGAGAGTTTCGCGGGTAGCAGTGTGCTGGTAGTCGGTGAACCCTGCCATTGTGGCGAGGCTGGTGGTCTGCCCGTCGTCCTGAGCGGTAATCGGGTCCTTGTGGGGAACTTGGCGGGTCAGAGTGTCCCCGGGGACGTCCCGAAGCACCTGGTAGGCGTCCCTCTGTTCGATGTCGGGGTTCTTGTAGGACCAAACGGCGCGGGCGATTTCGTCAAGTGATGGCATGTCATCCTCCAAGGGGGTGATGGATTCGGATTGAGTTTGGATGCTGGATTCCTGCACCACGCGGATGCCGGAAATATCCTCGGACCAGCCGAGGTAGGTAAGTGGGTTTCGCCAGTAGTACGCGATCAGGTCCTGCAGGCTGGGGTGGTGGTGTGGGACGGCGGAGTCGTCCGAGGTGGAGTAAACACTTCCGTCCGCCATACGGAGAGCAACATGCCCTGCCGGTTCCGTGGCCAGCTTGAACCAGACCGGAACCGCGCACTCGGCGGGAAAGTCCCAGTCCTGGTGACGGTACTTGGCGTTGTTCCAGCCAGCCGTAGCTGTTGGCTCCACAGCAGGGGCGCCGAACGTCTGGCGGACGTATTGCAGGCACCAACCGGGCTTGCAGGGGATGTCAGGGTCTGGTTCAACTAGCTGCTGAAAAACCATTTGTGACTCCTAGTCGTAGAGGCCTTCGGGCCATGCGGGTGGTGGTGGCGGGTTGCCGGCGTTGATGTGCTCGCGCAGCTTGTTGATGTAGTCATCGCGGATCCGCTCGCGCTTCTTCGCCTTGTTCTGCTCGGTTTCAAGGCCCGTGATCCTCGTTGCGTGCCGGGTCAGTTCCTCCTGCAGCTGGTCGATCAGCGCATTCTCGGGACGTCCTTTGTGCTGGATCTTCGCGACAAGCCAGGCGGCGAGAAGGCTCGCTGCTGGAAGAATCACGTAGGGGCCGATGACTTCCCAGTTGATCTCAATCACGGGACCTCCTGCGGCGGCCGGCGCATCCTCACCATGTCCTGCAACGCCGTTACCTTCAGGAGGAAACCGAAGATGAAAGCGGCGGGGCCCAGCCAGCCGATGGCGGACGACACGAGCGAGAAGTCCCGGAACCCGTCAACTGCCCAGATGATCAGGTAGCTGAAGCCCCACACGATCGTTATCCCCACGAGCAGTGACAGCCCGTAGCGGGTGTGCCGGTTCACCATGTCTGCGATGCAGAACGTAGCGACCATGCCCCACGCGGCACCCCATAACCCCAGCAGGTGCCCGTCAGCGGTGATCACGGCTTGGGCGCCGGACAGTGAGTCGGGCCGGATGGTGCTGTAGTAGATAGACCGCGATAAGGCGTACAGGACGCCCGCGGAGAGCGTGATGTTGCGGCCCATCACCACCCGCTTTTCGGGTGACATGTTCAGGATTGCCGGGCGTCTCATGCGATCCTCGTGATCCGGACCCTGGAGGTGAACGTCCTGTCGCCGCCGGAGCCGTGGGCCAGAAGCGGCTTGAGGATCTGGCCGGCTGCAAGAGTCACGTTGGGCATCGTGGCGATGAAGTTCTGGAGGCCGCCGCCCATGGTCACGGTGTAGGAGCCGTCCACCGAGAGCCAGGAGATGCCGCCCACTGCGGATGTGAAGGATACGAGCACTGTGATGGAGTACAGTCCGGCGTCGCGGATTTGCAGCTGGTCGGTCCCTGCGATGGTGACGAAGGTGTCATCGGTGCTGCGTGCGGTGTCCCGGCTGAAGGTTCCCATGCCCCATGCCGTGTTCTGCGACGCAGCGTTTGGTGGGGTCGTGAACTCGATGTGGCCTAGGTGGTCCCACGTCGCACCGTTCCACCGTTCCCGGATACCTGAAGGCGAAAGCTGGGTGAGGTCGAGGCGCTGGATCTCCTGCCCCACGTATGGAGCGCTGACCGCGGCCCGGTCCCCTGGGGAAAAGACCGGCTGTACCGCCCCTGCCCCAACGTAGCGGGCTGGGTTGACGGTCACCGTCGGAGATCCACCACCGGCCTGCGGCATGTTGATTGTCCCGATGAGGAAGGAACGGGCTGGAAGCGCCGGCGCTGCCGGGCTGGCCGCCGGCGTCCCTGCCAGATATTGCGGAGCGTAGCTGACCGAGGCCGACCCATCACCGGCGGTAGGGTCGTTGATCTGGATGTAGACAATGTCCTTGCGAGAATACGTGGCGTCTGCGGCCGTGATCGCACCGCTGATATTGGCGTCAGTCGCCCACCCGTACATCCCCTGGTGCGTGGAAGCACCAGGGTCGATCATGGCCCCACAGGGGACCAGGGTCCACGTCGTGGAGGTAGCCGTCAGGACGTTCGATGGCGTGCCAACCCGGAAACCGGAACGTCCACCCAGCGGCCTGCCGAACCCGGCGCCGTGGTGGGCGGCTTTCGCCTGGCGTTCCTGCTGCGCGGTGACCGCAACGCCGTCCGGCGCCAGCAATGTGATCGTCATGAGAGGCCTCCTAAGACCAGGTGGGTTTCGTGGAGACGGTTAGCAGCGCCGTCGGTGAGTAGTTCTGGGCAGAGAAGGCAATCTCGTTGACACCGGGGTCCAGGTTGAACCAGCCCCTTGATGTGACGTAGCCCGAACGGGCAGCCTGCCCCTGGGCAAGGACCTCGCGGCGTTCGTTGTCCACCGTGACGAACTCGCCAGCGGCGAGCGCGAGGGAGGACGCGAAGCTGAGGGTCTGCTTTTTCCCGATGTGGGTTGCTGCCCAGCCGCCGGCGGGAACGGGTCCGTCGACGCGCATCCAGACGGGGGCGGGGAAGTTCCCGTCGTTGGTGATGGTGATCTTCCCGGCGTTGGTGATTCCGGACCAGGTGCGCGGCCATGTGGATGGCCGGACTAGTCCGCCGGAGGATGAAGGCAGGACTGTGGACGCGGAGACGAGCTGGCCGTATTTGAGCGGGTCCTTGGCGAATACCTGGAAGCTGAAGGTGGCTTCGTAGGCGTTCTGTTTTTTGATGATGACCTTGTCCTGGCGTTGGACCATGATGGTCCTGAGATGGCCCGGTTCGGCGACGATGAGCGGGAACTGCTCGAGGGTGACGGCGGCGATCAGTTCGTCGATCGCCGCCGTCAGTACCGCGGGGTCGGTAGTGAGGATGGCACCGTTCCCGACGAGTGTCCGGCCTGTCAGGAAAGCCTCGGACATCGTCGCGCCGTGTCCCCTGGCCCGCTGCGTCGCCTTCGCGGTCGAGGCGGGGGAGTCCCAACCGTCCAGTTCCTCCAGGACCCACTGCACTCCCGAGGTGTCCTCGGTGTTCATCACCACGTCACCGACGGCCACGGGCGGGAACGACGAGAGCAGCGACCCGGGGGACAGCAGCCCGTCCGGGTACGTGAGCGGACTCGGGTAAGGCATGCCGTCCTCCTAGACTGCCAGGCGGTTTTGTCGCCGGGCGATTGCGTGCGCGGTCCCTACCGGGTCGTCCACCTGGTTGATGGTCCAGTTGTTCGTCACCCCCGCTCTGTCAGCTCCGGCAGCCGCTACGGGGAGGCTGTATGGGCTGAGCGAGGCAGCGGACGGGATGTCGACCAGGTTGGTCATCGTGGATGTGATGTCGGCCTTCATGTCGCCGGCGCCGAGGATCACGCCTTCGCCGATGTTCCGGCCGAAGCCGCGGAACAGTTTCGACGGGGAGGCGATGCCCAGGGCTGCTTTGAAGGGTCCGACGATCCATCCCGGGATCAGGCTCAGGAAGAAATTTCCGATCGTGCCGGCCAGGGACTTGATGCCGTCCATCAGGCCTTCCACGATGTTCTTGCCGATCCCGAACAGCCAGCTGCCCGCCCCGGACAGTGCGCCCATGATCGCCCCGCCGAGGCCCGCGAGGGTCCCGACGACGTTGCCGATCATCCCGGAGACACCGGAGACGATGTTGTTCCAGATCCCACCGAGGAAACTGGCCACTTGGCCGAATATGGACGATATGAAACCCCACAGTCCCGTGAAGTTATAGACAATCCCGCTTACCCACGCGGTTATAAGGCCGCCCACCACCGAAACAATGGAGTTCCAGATACCGGCAACGAAACCGAAAACGGTTGAGAAAATGGCGGAGATAAAGCCCCACATCATGTTCAGGTTGTAAGTGATACCGGCCACCCAAGCCTGGACAAGGCCGCTAACCAAAGAGACAATCCCGTTCCAGATACCGGCGATAAAGCCCGCTATCTGGTTGAAGATGGACACCACCACATTCCAGATGGCGGTGAGCTGGGCGCCGTGGGTCTGCCAGAAAGCGATCAAGATGTTGGTTACGAGCGAGACGATCCAGTTCCACACCCCGGAGATGAAGCCACCGACCGCGGTGAAGATGCTGACGATGAAATCCCAGGCCGCTGTTACGCCGGCGACGATCGGGGCCACCAGCATGGCAACGCCAGCCGAGACGACTGCTGCAATGGTGGTCCACACCCCGGCCAGGAAGCCGATGATGTTGTTCCACGTATCGGTGAAGAACTGGCCAATTGCGGCCAGCCCGGGCGCGAAGAACCCCGCAATCATGCCGAGGCCTGACATGACTATCGAGCCGATGATCTGGAAGTATCCGGTAATCAGGGTGACTATCCAGCTCCAGATACCGCTGAAGATGTTGCCAATGCCTTCCCAGACCTGGGCCCAGTTCCCAGAGATAATCCCGGTGACAACCTGGATGATCCCCATGACGATCTGCATCGCAGACTGGATGATGTTGGCAATCAAACTGAATACGGTGGACACCACGGGCAGTAGGAACTGAATGATCGGAATCAGCAGTCCCGCCACCATTTGCACCACCGGGATTACCGCCCCGAGGATCGCTGTCAGGGCTGTCACGACCATGGGCAGGACCGCGGACACCAGCTGCATGAAGATCGGCGCGAGCTGGCCGATCAGAGTGGCAGCCAACTGGGCAACTTGGACGATGATCGGGACCAGGACCGGGATCAGCTGCGCAAGGGTAGCGCCCAGGGATGCTGCCAGCTGCGCGAGCAACGGCAGCGCCACTGAGAGCGTGTCCATGAACAAGCCCACAAAGACCGCTTGCAGGGACTGGATGGACGGAAGGACCCCCATAATCGCCGAGACCAGCGAGTAGCCCACTACCTGGAGCAGGGACCCCAGAATGGACAGGATCGGCTCAAGGCTTGGCCGCAGCGCCTGGAAGACCGTACCGAGCGGAGACACCGCGGACCACAGCTGGAACATGGACGTGAACAGGGGGCCAGCCGCGTCCTTCAGCCCATTGAAGATGTCCCGGACCGTGGCCCCGATACCCACCATTCCGGACGTGTCCACCCCAGCCGAGAGGAGCGCCGGCATAGGAATCGTGAACCCGGCAACAAACTGGCGGATCCCGAACAGGACCGTCTCAATCCGTTCCTTGACCACCACACCGAAACGGGCCGCGCCGTCCAACTGGCCCCAGAGCCGGGAAGCGTCCGGGGAAGGGAGCTTGAAGCCAGCGATGAAGTTGGCGACTTTCAGGTAGCCGCTATAAATCATGTCGCTGAGCGCAACCAGCCCGCCGATGATGGGCGAGTCCTCTGACATGCCGAGGGCCTTCAGGAGCCCCGGCGTGATGTCGCCCTTGGCGAAGATGGCGTACAGCCCGGGAAGGAGGTTACCCGCCCAGTCGAAGATTGCACCCGCGCCGGCGGCCAGGCCATTGATGGTCCCGGTGATCATTGGCTTGAGCGCGTTCAGGGCGCCCATCAGGCCCGAGTTGATGGTGGCCTGAAGGTTACCGATGGCACCCTCGAAGGTCTTAGTTGACCTGGCAGCCTCTACCGCTACCGGGTCAGTTCCGAGCTTCATCAGCGCGGCGTTGAATTCCTCGGACGTGATCTGCCCGGCAGCCATGGCGTCCCGGAAGTTCCCGGTGTAGGCGCCCGCATCCTGCATGGCCTTCATCAGGGGACCAGCTGCACCAGGGATGGCGTCCGCCATCTGGTTCCAGTTCTCTGTGGTCAGCTTTCCCGCGCCGGCCGTCTGGGTCATGACCATGGCCACTGACTTGAAGGTGTCCGCGTTTCCGCCAGCAACGGCGTTCAGGTTACCCGCAGCCTGTGTCAGGCCGGTGTAGTCCTTCACCCCGTTGGAAGCGAGCTGGGCCGTCATGTTCTGGATCGTCGGCAGATCGTAAACGGTCTGGTCCGCGTAGTCCTTCGCCGCCTTGGCAGCCGCGCTGATGGCTCCCGTATCCATGCCGGCGAAGCTCATCGTGGCCTTGAACTTGTCCGTGGCATCGCTGGCCGCAGCAGCGTCCTTGATGAACCCTGCGAACATGCCCGACCCCAGCACTGCGAGCGCCGGGACGACGAGGGCCTTCATGGAACCCACGAGGCCCCCGCCGATCTTCGAGCCCATCTCGTTGCCGATGCCCTTGCTGTCCACCCCGGCGAGGTCCGCAGCGATGGCGCCCTTTGCGCCTTTGAGGCTGGGGACCAGGGAGATATAGGCGGTAGCAAGCTCGACGGCCACGGATGTCCTCTATTCTTTTGTCCAGCCCGGCAGGGCGTTACTTGGTGTACCGTCCACGAGAATCCCGCTTACGCTTTGGCCTCGGCGGGATAGCTTCGGGGCTGGGCGCGCCCCAGCCCAGCAGAGCGTTCATTTCTTCGATGGAGACGGGCTTGCCGCGGGCCATGGTTTCGCCCTCTGTTGCCGTCGGGGTGGCTCCGGGGCGAGGGATGGGTGTTGGTTTCTTGGCCTGGGCGTCGCCGCCACGCTGCCAGTTGGCCTGTGCGAGGACGTCTATCTGAACCGCGAGCAGATGCTCTTTTAGGTCCCAGTGGCCCATCGCCCGGTAGAGTGCCGTGCCGGGCGATGAGTGTTTGACCAGGACCAGCAGGTCTCTCCAGGTAAGCCGGCGCGTTCCGAGCCAGTCACGGTGCTTGCCGATGACCAGGAGGTCATGTTCGATGGCCTCGCCGTGCTCGTCTAGGAGTCGGCAGAGGCCTTGGATTCCCCCACGGTGACTCCAGACGCCTCGGACCAGGCTTCCATGAAGGCGCCAAGCTGCTCGGCGTCCTCGAACTTATCCAGGGCCTCGGGCAGGTACTCGTCGAAGAGGGCCTTGGCGGCTTCGGCTTCGGTGGCAGCCTGGATGGTGAATGCGAGGGCCGGCTTGAGGAACTTCAGCAGCGGGACGTCGTAGATCTTTTTGGATCCGGGGATCTGGAACTCGAAGCGGTTCTGCTTGAGGGATGCCTTGGATGCGGGGACTTGATAAACCATGTGCGGACTCCTTTGGAGGTGTGTGCGGACCAGTGAAGGGGTTTGAAGGGTGGGCCGGGGCGGGGTCCGCACGACGACCCCGGCCCACCCGGTTTTGAGGGACTAGGCCGGCAGAAGCTGGCCGTCGTCCGAGTACTGGTAGAAGTAATCGCCGTTGACCGGGAAAGCCTGGATAGTGGCGTCGGCCGCTGCGATCGCATCATCCTTGAACGTGGTGTCGCCGACGTCCATGACCTTCGCCATCGGAAAGACGACACGGACCCGCGCAGCGTCTGAGAACACGTCGATGACCCAGACCTTCTTGGGTGTGGGAGCGGACGTGCCGGTGACCTTCATGAGGTTTCCCTTGGTCAGCGTTGCCGGGGTGACCGTTACGTTCGAATCGCCGTAGATGAGGCCCTGGACGATCTTGTTGAGCAGCTCGGCCATGGAGAGCTTGATCGTGACGTCCATGCCCTTCTTGGTGGCCGCGATCGTGTCGCCCCCCCACGCGGCGATTGTGCCGGTGTTCCGCTTCTCCGACTTGGTCACGCCGTTATCGGTGACATACCCGACTGGCGTGAAGGCCGCGTCGAGAGGGGATGTTGCATCGGTGGGGAGCGTGGTCCCGAGAGGGGCAACCGAGATGCCACCCGTGACGAGCGGCTTACCAACCACCACATTGTTTACTGAGCTGGACATGACTGCCCCTTTCCAGGATGTTTTGCGGACCCCTGGATTTGATGGGTTACACGGTTACTGCGGCGCCGTGCGCGCGGATTTGAAAGCTCATGGTGTAGCGGATCTGAGCTGTCGTAGGGTCGGGTAGGTTTGCTGGTCCGGACAGTTCGATGACACCGAACAAGGTGCCCTCCGCGCGGTTCAGGATCGCCCGGCAGCGGTTCAGCAGCTGGGAAGCCCTGTCCTTTTTCTGCGCCCAGGCCTCAACGGTCACCTGCGCGGCCTCAGTCTTGAGCGTCTCTTTCGGACCTCCCGTGCGCATGACCCTGATGAACTCCTGAGGCCTTATCGATGGGACGTCCCCCACGACAGGAAGCCCGATCAGCGGGTGCCGGAGCGCCGCGCAGACGGCCAGCTCCACATCAGGGAACTCGACAGACTCAGCCACGGCCGGCATCCAATGCCTTGGTCAGCGACCGGTTGGTCGCTTCGGCGTTCCGGGCGGTGTGGTCCCCGGTACCGATCGAGACGCGGGCACGGGTCGGGGTATGGGACGGGGTGACGTCCCACTTCCCCGGGCCCGCAGCGGATGCGATCCGCCCTGCGCGCTTCATCAGCTCGGCCATGACCGCGGGAGACTTCAGCAGGTCAACGAACGCCGATTCGTTGATCTCAATCGGGTCCTGGGCCACCGTCACCACCCACAGGTTCCAACATCGCCTCCGTGTAGGCGTAGTTGTCTGCGGCATCGAACCAGATCGTGGTCTCGGTGACCACGAACGTGCCGTCGTCCCGCTCAAGCCGGTCCCCGACCGTCAGGCGGTCCTTGGACTCAATACGAATGGGCATCAGCCCCTCCAATCCTGCAGAACGATTTCCACATAATCGATGCGGCCGCTGGGGGAATCCCAAACCGCCGGATGGCCGTACACGGTGTAGACATCGCCGTTGTACCTGACACGGTTGTAGGCCGTGACCTGCGTTCCCGGGGGCGCGAAGACTGTCCATGCCACCAGGACCTGGTCACGATTCAGCAGGTACTCCTGTGTAGTCCCCGGCTGGACGTCGCAGCCTCGGACATCGACCTCAGCAGGAGGTAGCGACCAGTCATCCTGTAGCTCCTGCGAGTACGGATCCTGTGTCTGCTGGGCCGTGAGCACCGTGATGGTCTTGCGCCCCAGTGGCCGGCCCATCAGGCAAGCCTCGCCGGCCGCAAAGCGGTAAGCGCGATGGACTCCAGGGCCGTGAACCCGGCAGACTCAATCGCGTACTTCACCTGCCGCTGCCCGACCCGCTCCAATTCGATCGCAATCGGAGTGGAGTAGTAGCGGGCGGCGAGGCCGCAGCAGACGCCGATGATCTCCGCGGGAACGGACTCGAACCCGTGGGTATAGGTGACCCGCCAGGATTCTTCATCCGTGGGCCACCGGACGTTGTATCCCCATTTGGTGGTGATGGTGCCGCGGCGCCGTGAGACCTTGTAGGCCGTGGGCGGGACGGCGGTCCAGTTTGTGCCGTCGTCGTTGGTGATCTCCACGAGGGATACCGCTGTTACCGGCAGTTGTGACAACGCGGCGAAGGACCCATTTACCGGATCGACGTACTCCACATCATCAGTGACTTGGCTGACCGTCTGCCCCAGATAGGCACGGATCATGCCCGAGGCCACCAGCAGCAGGAACGTCGCAGCGGGGTCATCCGCGGCGATGGTCTGCTGCATGTAGTTGCCCAGGTCTTCTACCGTTGCCAGTGGTCCGGGGGAGCCTGCGGGAAACACGTCACCTCCGGGGTATGGCATGGCTTCTACTTCACCTCAGCTGTGGTTGTCTCAGCTGGGGCTGCGTCCGGTGCGGTGACGACCTTGGTCTCCACCGCGCCGGGGTCAACGGTCTTGGCCTCGGCAGTCGAATCGTCGGTCACTGTGGTCTCCGTCCCGTCCTTCTCGGCCGGTGTGTCAGCGGCCGCTTCTACCGTCGCCTCCGGTTCCTGGTACTGGCCGCCCGGGAGGCCTGCGACTGTGAAGGTCACGGGCCCGGGCGTCTCGGCCCTGACGACCACGTCTTCGGTGTAGTAGCTGACCTCGGTGGTGCCGGGGGCTTCGTACTCGACGTTGCCGGTGCTCTGGTTCTCTGCCGGCTGCTCCACGGTTACCGGGGCAGCGTCGAACTCGACGTTGCCTGCGGATTCCACGAGGGACAGGTCCGGGTCCTGGGGCTTGCTTCTGCGGGCCATGATGACCTCCTCAAGAAAGTGTTTGATCGGGGTGTTCTGCGGCCCCGGGCGCGGTGGAAGTCACGCCTGGGGCCGCAGAGATCGAGGGGCTGGCTACAGGCCGGTGACCTGTCCGAAAGCACCCGGCCGGTACACCGCGAGCGCGAGGCGTTCCTCGGCGCGGATGGCGGTCAGGTTCTTCTGGAAGAAGTCGGCGTGGGAGTTGGAGGCTTCCACGGTGATCCCGCCCTTACGGAAGATCTGGCCGCCCTGCTGGAATGCGCCGACCAAGGAGCTGTTCGCTGCCAGTGCCGGGGTGACTGCGACTCGCTTGCCCCAGAGGGACTGGTTCTGTTCGCTGACGAACGGGCCCGAGGCGTAGTAGGCGCCCTGGCTGTTCTTGGACAGGACCTGTGTCTGCCAGCCCAGCGGGTCGATGACGATTGCGTCCGGCTCCAGGAATGCCGTGGTGCGGATCTGGGTGATCTGCCGGTAGATCGCGTCCATGCCATTGTCCGCGGCGACCGAGGGGGCGGTGCCCTTGACGATCGGTGTGGCGAGGCCGGGGCGGTTGAGCAGGCCCACGAGGTTCGCGCCGGTGCCGTCACCGTTCAGCAGCTGCGCCTCTTCGGCGAGCTTGATGAACAGGATGAGGCGGGCGTCGATGTAGGACTGTGCCTGTGCCCAGTCCTCGAGCATCTCGTCCGAGATCGGCAGGAAGGTGGCCACCTTGTGGAGGACCTCGTCCACCTTGGAGAAGGCCAGTGCAGATTCGGGCTTCAGGCCGCCTTCAGCGACCGCTGCGGCGGCGTTGGTGATGGCGGTTTCCACGAGGTAGCGGATCAGCGGGGTGCTGGTCGTGCCGCCGGGGAAGAGATCCGAGATGGTCAGCTGCCGGGTCTTGATGTCCACGACGCCGGGCAGGACCGTGGGGTTCTGGACGGTGGAGTAGCCGCCGCCGGGGGTGCCGGCGGTGCCTTCGGTGAGGGTCGTCTTGACCTCGACGTCGCCGGTGGACCACTGGCCGCCCTTGAGGCCGCGCTCGACCAGGCCCTTGTAGCCGGCGGACTGGACGAACTGGGCACCGATGGACTTGGCGCCCGTGTTGGACGGCTCAGCCGGGGCTTCGTCGCCGGACTCGACGCCGGCAGCGGCGAGGAAGCTCTTACGCTTCTCCTCGACGAACTCGATGGACTTGATTTCGTCCATGTACTTCTTGATGTCCGCCTCGATGGGGTCGAGGGCGTTCTTCTGTTCGGCGAAGGTCATGGTGGTCGATTCGGCGACCTCCAGGCCCTTCTTCGAAAGTTCGCGGACCTTGTTCTTCGCTTCAAGCAGAGTGGTCATGATGATTCCTTTCCGGATCAGTCTTCAAGTGAGGTGTGCAGCAGCCGGAGCCGGGCGGCTCGGGCGCTTATTTCGGTTGAAGGCCCGTCGACTACGGGGGCAGACTTCGCGCCGGCTGCGGGGGCCACGGGGGCGCCGGCTGCGGGGGCGGGGTCTGTGCCGGAAGCATCAGAAGCATCTTCATCGGGGTCGGGCGTGATGGTCTCCATCACGTCCACCGGCACCGCGTCACCCGTGAGGGTGACCACGCTGCCGTCGTCTTGGTACGACTGCTTGAATGTCTCGCAGTCGTAGGTTTCGGGGTTCTCCAGTTCGAACACCAGGTAGCCGCCGCCGTTACCGTCCGGGACGGTCCCACGGAGCCAGGACCAGGCGCCGGGGTTAGCGTCCTGAAGGGCGTCGCGGGCCCGGTCCTGGGTGGCCTCCAGCGAACCGGCGATGCTCTTCGCTGTGGTCCGTGCACTGCGCCGGAAGGACTTGGCGGCCGAGCAGTCCGCGCCCAGCGTCGCGGCGTGATCGTGGATGCCCTGGATCATCTCGGCATCCGCTGCACTGTTCCGGGCGCCGGCCTTGATGCCCTTTGAGGACAGGACCACGGCCTCCCGGTTGGAGGGGATCGCCACGAACGCGCCGTTGAGCAGCTCACGCTTGGTGACCGTTGCCCCGTCCTTCTGGGTCTTCTCGGTCATGAAGGCCACCGACGTCCGGTCGATGTGGCCTTCCTTGACCAGCGTCCTGACTTCCTGGGCCCGGGGCAACGATGAGAACGTGCCGGCGACGATCAGGTTGCCCGACTTTTCATCGATCCGGGGGGTACCGGATCCAACCGTGGTGGCCACGCTCATCCCGTGGTCAGAGTCGAACGTGATCTTCTCCGGCAGCGGGGTCTTCCAGTCGTCGGGGAGCAGCGTGTCCCCGTCGCGGTCCTGGGTGGGCGCGGAGAGAACTACCTCGAACGTGCCGGGGAAGTCCTCGTCATCACCGGTTGGGGTGATCGTGGCGTCCTTGCGAACAATGGTCATGGCTTGCCTTCCTTGCTGAATTCGAGGTCGCATGTGCAGCCGGCCACCTCATCGGCGCCGCCGGTGATGTCCCCTGGTCCGTTCATGCCGTTGGAAAAGGTCTCGCCGAGCTTGACCGTCTCGCCGGCCATCGCCGCGTGCGATGGACGCGGGTTCTTGGAATTCACAACCCACGTCTTGGTGGCCGCCTCGTTCTGCTCTGCAGCGACCTGGGAGGCCAGCCCGCCTATGAACGCCACCCTGGACAGCGCGATTTGCGCGGCCCGAGCCAGCAGCAGCGCCCCCAGTGCGGACAGATCCGACGTGGCCTCCACCTGATCAGCGGTGGTCTCGTTGATGCTCTTTGCTGACTCAGCCGCCTCGGTGGACAGGTAGTCCCCAATCCGGTCCGGGTCGTACTCGCCGCCCAGGCTGTCGGCCACGTCCGCGCCGATCGCCTGTGCTGTGGCCTGCGAGAGCGGAAGCAGGATGTCCGCCAGCTGCTCGTCCCAGTCGGTGGGATCAAAGGCCTTCAGCGAGGCAACCTGGCTGTCGAAGAACTTGCCCAGCTCCTGTTGGTGCAGCTCAACGAGTTTTTCCCGGATCGCGGGCTTATTGCCCTTGACCCGTGCGAGTTTTCCCATCACGGCACGAACCGTGACCGCCTTCCCAGCCTGCGGTGCTGGCAGCGGCATCGGCATCGGACTTCCATCCGTCGCTACTGCCGGCGGCCCAGAGGCGTTGGACCCCAGCGGGACCAACGCGGCGTTGCCGTAGAGCTTGTCCGCCTCGGGCCCTGCCGGGGCGAGGTTGAACATCGGCCGGCCCTCGGCGGGCTTGAGGACGCCCACCTGGATCAGCTTGTTCACCGATTCGGCGCGGACCTCAAAGTCACCCCTGAGGACTTCATCCATGTTGAACCGGGTGAAAACCTCGCCAGGGCTGTAGAAGTCCGGGACCAGCTGGTGGTTGATGACCGATTCGAAGTCCACGAACCTGGGCGCCATCGTGTCGCGGTAGAGCGACCGGAGCTGCTCAGTGACGTTGGAGAAGGTCGCATGGTCCAGGATGTGCACCGCGGGCGGGGGCACGTCATAGGCGGCGCACACCTCTTCCCGGTTGAGCTTCCGGGACTCGATGTACTGCATTTCCTCCATGTTCAGCTGAATGACGGTCGGGGTGATGCCTTCCTCAAAGATCGCCGTGCCGCCCATGTTGTCCGCGCCGCCGTGGGCAGCCCCGAACTGGGCCTTCAACCGGTCAATGGCCGGCTGGCTGAGCGTCTTGTCCGTGTGCAGCACGACCGAGGGGCGGGCGCCCTTGTCCCAGAAGCTGGCCGTGGCCCGCCGGGAGGCGTCCTCGTTCAGCAGCGTCATCCGGAGGCTCTCCAGGTTGGAGAGGCCGCGGTTCAGGGTGTCCGGGTTATAAGTCGTGAAGGCCACGACATCGGTCTCCGGGATCGGTGGCAGCATCGACACGTCCCGGACGCCGGCGGAGTAGATGTACCCCAGCGTCCCGTCTGCCATCCTGCGGACAACGACGTTGGTGGGGTGCATCGGGTGCAGCTCGCGGACTACGCCCTTGTCGTCGCGGAGCTTGAGCCAGAACGCCTCGCCGTAGATGTCCCTTGTGGAGGATGTCCACTGCCACAGCTTGAATCCGCTCATCCGCGGGTTGGGCCGCAGCATGAGATCTGTCAGGGCCCCGGCCTCCGGGGTCTGCTCATTGCCGACTCCCGCGCGCTTGACGTCGAACGGCATGCGCGCGGTGGCCATTGCCAGCTTCCGGACCAGGGTGCCGACCCACATTTGGGATTTGTACAGCGCCCCGTAGGCTGCCCACAGCCCGGAGAGCTGCATTGAGCCGGAGGCGTAGTAGGAGGCGTCCGCGAACATCGGGGTGCGGTCACCGATCGTGTCAACCTGGTTGGGGACCACGGCTCCATCAGAAAGGAACACCTGACCTCCTCTAGGTTGTGATTGCCTGCATGTACTTGATCCGTGGCCGGGGGAGCCACATGTAACCGTCCAGCTTCAGCCGGTCCCCGGTCTCGGCCACCGAGAAAGCGGCGGCCAGGACAACGTGTTCGTCGTCCCACTCCACGAGGACGCCCTCGAAGGACTCCTCAGCGCCGCCTTCCGATGAGATGGTGATCAGGAACTTGCCGCGCTCCGCGTCCCGGAGCAGCCTGTCTTTGCGAGCCATACCGGACCCCTTTCGTCAGAGGACCAGCAGGTCCTGCGTTTCGTACTTGCTGACCTTCTCGGGGACCGTGCCATGGACCAGGAAGCAGCCGGCCGCGCCAGTCACAGCGACCAGCGGGGCGACATCGTTCGGGGACTTCCCGCGGTCCCAGAAGAACGCGTCCCCGGAGGGCTTGGCCAAGGCGGTGGCAGCCGCCACGTTCAGCAGCGGCTGCCCGGGGTGGCTGATGTCCGGCTCAACGTCTTCGGGCTTGATCGGCTCGCCGTCGTCGTCCATCTCGTTGCCCCGGACGCGGTCATAGAACATGCCGGTCCAGCGGGACAGGTCAGACCCTTCCCAGGGGATGACGTTCAGCCCATCGATCGCTTCCAGCTCGGGCAGGAGTGACGACACCGGGGCGCCGTTCTTCTGCAGCGTCACCCCGACCAGATCCGGGTTGCTCTTACGGGCCACTGTCTGGCCCTCAGGGGGTGAATCGAACCACGGGCCCACCCACGCCGTGCCGGAGCGGGAGGCGACCACCTGGACGCGGAGAACGCCGTCTGCGTTGAAGCCCGCAACCCCGATATGGGCGGTTGTGCGGTCCCAGGAGACGTCCACGCAGAAAGCGAACTTCCCGACGATCATGTCTTCCCGGTCCGCGCCCTTTTCCCACCGGCCCGGAGGGAACGGCCCATCAGCTGTCGTGTCCAGCCACTGGCAGAAGACCTCGGTCCGGACAAGCCCTTCAGGTTCGCCCTTCACCGCGGCCGCGATCGCCTTCTCAAGGCTCGGCACGTGGCCCATGGACGGGTTTGACTGTGCCCAGCCGTGACGGTCCCACATCGACATCCCCGGAGCCATCGACCACTCAAACAGTCCTGTTGAGTCGGCGTCGGCCTCGTCGCCCTCATCCAAGTCGGGCATGACGACGTCTTCCAGGCCGTCCGGGTTCCCAAGGGACATGTGCGCCATGTTCCGCAGGAACCGCAGCACGATCGATGAAGCATCGCCGGCATTGGAGACAGCCCAGACCTGAGCGAAGAACCGGGCCATCGTCGTCTTGGAGATCGCCGCCCAGGCATCCCAGCTGGAATGCTCGCGCAACTCGTCCAAGACGACCAGGTCAGCGGAGAGGCCACGGCCACCACGGCGGTTCGCCGCCTGCACCTTGTACCGTTCGCCGCTGGACAGCTCCAGCGCCTTCTTGCCGTTGGTCTTGTCGATCCGCTCGATTTCGTCCTTGAGTTCCGGGACACCCTCAGCGAGTTCTACGGCGCCCCGCCAGACTTCCTCAGCGATGTCCAGGTTCTGGGCCGTGCCGATAGTCAGCTTCGCGGCGTCCATGTACATCCGCCACAGCGTGAGGACCTGCATCAGGGTGGACTTGCCGTTCTGCCGGGCGACCAGCAGGACGACGGTCCGGAAGCGGAAGGACCCATCCTCGTTTAGTTCAAGGGCATGGATCAGCAGCCACTTCTGCCAGGGGAAAAGCGGTATGTCCAGGACCTGCTCAGCGAAGTCGATGCACTCAAAGCCCTTGGACGTCTCCCGGGTCAGTTCCCGGCGCTCCGGGGTGTAGATCCGTGGTGTCTCGCAGCCGTACAGCTTGGGCTTGCCGGCCGCGTTAGCCATGGATTACACCGCCTCCCGACCTCCGCGCAGCAGCTCCAGGCGGCTCTTTTTCTTCTCGCCGGGCTTGCCCATGCCGGCGCGCTGCATCGGCGTGCCGCCCAGTTCCTTGAGCATGTTGAACAGGTGAGGCCCGAGGTACATCACCGAGACCGCTTCCTTGCCGCCGGCCTTCGCCACTTCCTCGATCATGTGGGCGTACCGTTCGGCGAGCGCGACCAGACCGCGGTCCTTGTCCTCGGTGGTCATCTTGGCGATGGCCTCCCGGACCTCCTCAAGCAGCGACGGTCCGGGGAACACTGTGAACGCGACTGGATCCGGAGGCAGCGGCGTCTGGAAGTTCACCTGGCGTGGGGCCCGGGGATCTTCGCCGGCCGCCTCGCGGGCGTCGAACACCCACCGGCCAAGCGTCTGCTCCGGGATGTCCAGCTCCCGGCCTACGTCGGCGATCGCCCGGCCAGAGTTCAGAACCAGCTGGGCTGCCTGTGCCTTGTACTCGGCGGTGTAGCTGCGGCGCTTACGGGCCATCCGTCGAGTCCTTTTCCGATTCTGCTTGGAGCTCCTCGCGGACGCGTCGCTCGATCAGCACTTGCGTCGGGTCCAACAGGTAGATCTCTTGGACTAGGCAGCCTTGTTCCACCAGTTCTGCTTTCAGATCCCTCTGCTGTTGCCACGTCATGCCCGCCGTGCTGAAGAACCGTTCGCCGAACTGGTGCTGGTGCATGACGTTGGCCGGGATGGCGCGGATTACGACGGTCACGTTTGATGCTCCTCGGGGTCGGGTTTTCGCTAAGGGGGGTGGGGGGTACGGGGAGGGGGAGGACACTACCCGGCGAAGCCTCCCCGGTCGTCCAGCCCCAGAGATTTTCCGGCCCCTACCCTCAGGACCCGGGCCGTCAGCGTCTGTTCGCCGTCGATCAAAGCGCGTAAAGCACGATGGTGTCCGTCTTCGAGGTAGAGCGTGCCGCCCCACTCGATGACGTGGGGATGTGCGTCACCACCAACCGGGTGGCTGCCATTGACCAGGGCATGGAGCAGGATGCCGGGCTGGGTAGCGACCAGGTCAGCGATGCACACCGTCATGGTCGGAACGTGCAGCCACTTGGCGGATGTCATCCCGGTCTGTCCCCAAGGTTCGCCGTCGTCGCGGGAGATGATGCCACGGAACAACGCCAGCCAACCTCCCGCTCATTCACCAGGACTGGACAGCGTGCCCGAGGCCGGGCTTCACCTCACGGTCACCGCGCGCTTTGTTGCAGCGAAGGTGCGTGCTGCTCAGGTTGGTTGGTTCCTCGGCGAGGTGCGGGTGCGTCGATCGTGGCTTGATGTGGTCCACGCTGAAGCTGTCCTCATCCGGGTACCTCAGCCTGTAATCGATCGGCTGCTGGCAGATTGCACAGTCCAAGCGCTTTGCCCTCTGGTTAGCGACCAGGGTTCGCCACTTTCCACCAGCCCGACCGGCCCGCTTACTCACTGAACCGGACCTCCTACCAGACATGGGAAGAGCCCCGCCGGCTAACCGGTCGAGGCTCTGGTTTGTGGCTGGGTGCGAAACACCAGCTCACCCCATAATTTAGAGGACTAAGTCAAGGATGTTCGGGAAGCTGCGCGTGTCGGCGTGGCGTTCTTTCCTTACTCCATGGCTGCGTATGCTTCCGGCTGGTGCTCTTCGCAGGGCTCGCTCTCGGTGGGTGTGCCGCATTCGGAACAGACGTAGCCCCCGATTCCGAACGCCACGATCCATTCATCTGATGCGTCAGGCTGCATGTCTTCCCCGTTTCCGGTCCTTGGTAAGCCGCTCCACTTCCCGAAGTAGTTCAAAGATCGCTGTATGCTGCCTGCCGACGACGTCCGGCCACGGTTCGCCGCGGTGGTGGCGGTCCTCTCCTTCCATAGCGACCAGTTGGAAGTGAGCCTTGATCTGTTGGAGTCGTTCGTTACTCATTGGTTCATGCGACGTCCCGCTATCGTGGGCCATGAAGCGCGTCCTCTCCTGCGTGTAGGTAGTCGATGTCTTCGCTGAGCTTCGACCACTCACCCTCGGCGATCATTGAGTAGGTGGTGTGTTCCGATCCCTCGCCCAGCTTGCAGATCCATGCACGGCTGGGCCGTTCCGGATTTCGGACAAGGGCGAACAGCGGCAGAGACGCCGTCTTCTGGACGGCCGGTTCCACTTGCTCCATCAGGAACTCCTTCGCTGTCTTCTGTACGGTGCCTTGGTACGGGACATAGACCTCGCCGTCCACGTTGTTGCCCTGCTGGTCAGTCATTACGCTTTCCTTCCGGTCAGGTACTTCTTCTTGAGTGTCTCCATTGCCCGGTTTGGGCGGGGTGTGCGGCGGCCGGCGGTGGCGAACCACTGGTCTGCCGGCACACGGTGGGTGATGTCCAGGCTGCACCGGATCACCACGCGGCCATCACCCTGGGTCCATGCCGAGACCTTGCCCGTGCAGGGGACTCGTTCACCCCGGGAGTTGATCATCAGCTGGTGGCAGTTGCCGTCGATGTCCACCTCGATGGGCGGGGACTGGTAGGCAGCTTCCCTCATCTGCCGGGCTATCTTGGCGAGATCCCAACCGACAGCTTCCACATGCTCGACCGATGGGTGAGTGGCAAGGTACTCCACATGCCAGCGAGCCAGCCAGTCAGCGAGTACACCAGTACCGTGGTCGAGCGGCAGGCGCTGCTCCGGACGGTCCTGGATCAGCTTGCCCACGGTCAACCAGATCGCACGGCGTGCAGCGCGCATGATGTCCGAGACTTCACCATTGATCGGCAACGGCGGATATAGGTCGCCTGTCCCGCCCACACGCTCCGCTGAAGCAGCGCGGCCACCAGCTGGTGCAAGCGCATCCTCCAGATCGGGCCAGTACTTGGCAACGTCGGTGAGGGCTGACCGGAGCCATTCGATGCAGGCCGGGCACAAGTGTGATCCAGGTGCTGCTTTCGCTGGCTCTTCGTCGTGGAAAATGCACAGTTCGGCGTAGACGGTCTGCTTCTTCGCGAGGGTGTAGGGCAGCAGGACGACCGCGCCGCCCACAGTCACCCGGTACTTCTCCTCAAGCTCCAGGGGAGTGGTCATGCCTTGCCTCTCAGGTCGTTGAGGATGTGCCCGTTGGTCAGATCCTCGGGGCGCCAGACGCCGGCGTTGAGCTTGGCGAGCTGCATGCTGGAGATCCAGTCGAACTGGGCAGGGGACAGGCGGCCTTTGCTGGTCTTCAGTTCACGGAACAGGGCGCGCTGCCGGTGCTCACTAACCAGGACGAGATCCGGGAAGCCAGCAACTGAGCGGCGCGAATCATGTGTGTGGTAGATCAGGCGGTATCCGTTGAGCTTGGCAAGCTCGATGACAGCTGTTTGGAACTGATCTTCAGACATGGGGTTAGGCGATGAAAGTCGTTGGGCAGGCATGTTCAGTTCCGTCCTCTGGATCGGGGGCGTCTTCGCTTTGATTTGTTCTTCGGAGGTTGGGTGGGGAGCTGGGCTCCCTTCCCTACCTGACCCGTCCCGTCCCGTCCCGTCCCGACATGGCTTGGTCTGGGAGACCTGTGACCAAGCCCGGTGCCAGATGATCTGCCTAGGTCGTGGGCCGGTGATGCCGTTGCCCCCGGGTCGGCTGAGTCGCTGGACGGGCCGGTAGGTGCCGTTGCCTCGCCCTTTCCCGGAGCGGCCGACGTGGGCTGCTCAACAGGAGGCGTGTCCTCTGCTTTAACTTGTGGTTCTGGCCTGGTGTAGGTGGGGGTCACAATTACGTCGTGGTTCGCAAGGAACTCGACGGTTTGTGGGCCATAGAGCGGTTCCGTTGGAGCAGGCAGGGTTTCCCACGTGCTGTCCGGGTCGTCAGCGCGCTGGCCGTTGCAGGCCTTGCAGCAGACGACGTAAGTCTCCACGGTGGCCTTTCGGCCTGGGTTGGTGTGGTCGTAGGACCCGGCGCGTCCTGATACCCGATCTGACCAGTTGACGGTCTTCCCGCAGTATCTGCATGCGTCCCCGTCACGGTGCCGGACCGGCACCGTGAGCTCAGGGTTCCGTTGGTCTTTCTTCCTTTGGTTCGTCCAAGCTCGTTCGTCCTTCAGGATCATGTGGAAGAGGTCGTTGTCCTCCACGAGCTTGAACGCCTGGCGCACCTCGCCGTCCACAATGATCTCCGTGTCAGTCAGGTAGCCGCAGAACTTCGCGGCCTTGACCAGCGCGTGATACCGGGTGATCGATCCGGCCATCTGTCGGGCAGTGCCAATCGTGATTATGTAGTCCTTCTCGTACGCGGCCGACTGCGTTGCGCACCGGTTCACCCATCCGAAGCACTCATTCAGGATCCGGTCGTCCGCGTCCTCCATCTCCAGCGCCGACAGGACGATAGGGTGATTCGCCGCCGCATCGCCCTCTTTCAGCCATGGCACTGGATGGACCTACTTCCTTTGCGTTCTTGCGGTCGTGGATTGCCTGCACCAGCTCGATACCTTCTGGATCGGCGAGCGCTGGGTGATCTAGTTCGTCCGGGAGGTAGATGTCCCTGGTCGTTGTCGGCACGATGGTCAACGCTCCTCCTCAAGCGCTGCGGTGGCGGCCTTGAGGGTGGGGCATGGCCAGCCGACCTCGCCGTATTCGCCAGCGAGGTCATAGTTGCCGTCATCCAGGCTCTCCGTTACGGAGGAGTCTGAGCACGTTCCGCAGATGTCTCTGACGTGTTTGTCGTCCTGCACTTGTCCCGCGTCGTCCGTCTCATAGATGGCCACGGGCTCGTGCACCTTCTCCACGGCTTCGACGGCGGCCACGAGGCGGGCCAGGTCTCGGGGAGCGTTAGCGATCAACTCAGCGTTCCGGTACTCCGGGTACAGCAGCGCACCGCACTGCAGGATTTCCTGCGCTTCAGCGCCTCGAAGTGACTGGCGGATGTGTTCGGGCCCGTCCCACTCCCATGGTCCGGGTGTGGCTTCTTGGAGGCGGGCTTTGATTCCCTCCAGCTCGTTCACTGCTTGCCCCTGTCGATGGCTTCCACCCACTGGACGGCTACGGCAGCTACCTGGATCAGCTCGGCGCGAAGCTTGGCGGGGTCATCCTCAGCGAAAGCTTCGAAGACTTCTTCCCTGAGAATGTGCAGCCAGGTACATAGGCCGACTTGAGCGGAACACTCAGTGATGAGCTTCAGTCTTTCGGCTGCTACGGCGGCGCTCCAAGAACCGCTGCCATACGGCATTGGCAGTTTGGCGGGGCCCGTACCATTCGGGTGGTCCTGTTGGCCCCACTTGGCTGTCTGGCGCCCACGTTCGTCGGCCACTTCAACGAGTACTTGGCTCCCAGCCAGCGTCACTGCGGCCAGTGCCTTCTCTACGTCTCGGTCGCGGTTCCAGATGGCTTGGTCATCGACTTCACCGGCTCCACGCCCTGGGCCGATCCAGCCATCAAGGCCGGTAGCGTTGCCGCCGTCCCAGAGGTCTTCGAGAATGCCGGTAAGGGACTTTGCTTCTGTGCTCATAGGTGGGGCTCCACTATCTCTACTACTCGGTTGAAGACGGCGTCGGTGATGTCCTGGACTTTGCTGCCGGAGCTGACGGTTACGGACCCGTGGAAGCCATGGCCGTCGCGGAGGAAGTTGGCGTCCCCTGGTTTGGGCGATTCGGGATGCTTGCCGCCGCCGGCGTGAGCCAGTTCGGGGAGCCGGTTCATCCATCCCTCCCGGAAGGCATTCAGTTCGTTGGCTACGGTGGATCCGTCTTCTGAGCGGATGGGCATCAGGAGGCCGAGGAAGGATTCACCGCAGCTGATCAGGATGCGCTTGGCGTCCTCGGTGGGTTCGATGACCAGCGGTTCCCCGTAGGCCTGCGAGGCTGTGGCGAAGAGGCGCACGAGTCGGCCGGCCGCCACCAGGCGCTCCGGCATCACCCGGTCGGACAGGACGGCCTGGATCAGGAGGCGCCCGAAGGCAAGGGGGAACTCGCCGTTGTCGTCCTCCCGCGGGATCTTGAACTCCTTGCCAGGGAACAGCCCAGAGACGTCCACGAACGTGATGCTGGAATCGCGGACGGTGATGCGGAGCGTGTCCCCGATCTCGTCCTCGGGCTGCTTGCCCTTGGCTTTGAAGATGGTGAGCAGCTCTTTCGCGACGTCGGCCGGGAGGTTGAAGGCGTCGTCGTTCACATCGCCGGTCAGGCCTTCCGCTTCCCAGACCGAGGCCACAGCGTGCCCCAGGGTTACGGTGTTGCACGCGGTGACGTGAAGCATGCCGTCCGTGGCCGTGAAGTGCACGACGGCGAGCGCCTGGCTTAGCTTCGGGTCGCCGGTGTGGGGTGTGACGGCCATGAGGGCTTGTCGGAGGTCCAGTGTGTTGACGGTGAGGATCATGCGGCTCTCGCTTCTTGGTTGCATTCACAGGGGCAGGGGGCGGGCTGGTCGGCGTCTGCTTCCCAGCCGTCGCCGCTGCATGATGCGTGTTTCCCGTCTCGGCAGTCAGGGTTCATGCTTGGCCTCTCCGTGTTTCGCGCAATCGGGGTTGGTTGGTCTGGGGTAGGCCGGGTGGTACCGCCATGCTGGGCAGTTGCATCCGGGGGTGGGTTGCCGGCGGGTGCCGGAGCCCATCGCGCACAACTCTGGGCGCTGGTCGCTGCTCACAGGGTCAGGAGGCCCTGGAGTATGCGAGGCGTTCGGCCATCGTCTTGGCTCGGTTGATCAGGTCAGCGCGATCGGCCCGGTGCAGCATCCTGTCCAGCGTTACGGGGTTTACACCCAGTCGTTCAGTGATGGCTTCCCAGCTACACCCTTCTCCAATGAGGAACTCCACGTCCTCTGTCAGGGCATCTGACCGCCGGATTGTGCCTTCTGTCGGCCTGCCCCGACCCTCTGCTACGGATGCACCGAGATCGGGTGTGGCGTTGGGGTCATCTATGGTTTCGTCATCCCAGGCAAGGGGTGGGGCATACCCGGCCTTGGCAATCCGGCTGATACTGATCTTGGAGGCGGGGCCGCGCTGGTTCCAGATCCGGTCGTACAACTCTTTGATGGCGTCGTGCTTCTGCTTGGTGAACCACTGGCCCTCTTGGTGCACGATGTTGGCGGTATTGATGCCAAGCAGTGGTGTCAGGTCCTGATGTCTCCAGCCCATGGCCATCAGCGCTTGGATCCGGCGCCGGCCGCCGATGTTCGGAACGAATCCGTCGGGGTTCGACCTTGCAAGCACGCTCTCGATGGTGACCGCGAGGATGGCGGCTTCCGTCTCGCGGTACAGCAGCTTTTTCAGTCCGCGATTCAGGTCGCTGATGATGAAGGCGCTGATGCCGGCTGCTTCCGCGATCCCGCGGATGCTCAGATCCTTGGTGGCAACGAGCTCCTGCACGTGGGTCTGTGCTCGGTCTGCGCTCACCATGCGCTTGATACCGCGGGCTCGTTCGACGCGCCACTTCTTCTGCCAGGCGCGGGAGTCGGAAGGCCTTTGCTTCGACATTGTGTCGGTCATCGATCTTTCCTTCCTTCTAGCAGCGGCAGTTGCCGTTGTGCGGGTCGAGCGGCTTCTTGCAGCTGTCACACTTGACGACCTGTGGCAGGACAGTGACAAGCTGGCGGCCCGGTGCCGGATTCTTCTGATCGCTCATGCGGCTTCCCAGCCGTTCAAGTTGGTTCCGGCCTGGCGGCAGGCGCCGATGGTCATCCACCCGTAATCAAAGGCGTCCGTGCGGTACGTGAACTCCGGCTCGGGAATGTGGTGCTGGATGCCCATGCCATCCCAGAGGGTGAGCAGCCACTTGCCTGCCTCGGTGCGGCGGACGCCAGCTCTGGGGAACTTCGCGTCATCGACAAGGAACGGGTCGGACGGCGACGGCGCCTCGGGATCATTCAGGGCATCTGCGTGCTCCAAGATGATCTTCCTAGCCCTCCACAGACGACCGACCGGGGCGATTTCGTCCAGGATGTCCGGCCGCAGCCCGCAAAGGCAGACAGGCTCGTTCGCTTCGTTGGTGGTCAGCCCGTGGTTACTCATCGTCGTTGTCCTTGTCTTCCTGGTCTTCGGCTGCGCTCTCGGCAAGGCGGGCGTCATGGGCCTGCTGGAAGTGGTCCAGTACTTCCTGCTCGACGGCTGACAGCTCGTAGTGCCATACGCTGCCGAGGTCTTCTATCCAGCCCTTGGTGTGCCACTTGTAGGTGAAGTCGCCGGCGTCCCATGCCCTGAGCTTCAGGAGTTCGTCTTCCTGGGACTTGCTGGCGAGGTGCAGCAGGAGTGCCATCTGCTCGACGGTCATTGCGGCGAGCGCGGCTTTGATGCCTTGATGGTCGCTTTCGGTGTCTGGATGTCGGCCGGTGATCTCCGCGAAGAGTTCGATGCGGCGATGCAGGTGGTCCAAGAGGATGCGGTAGAGGGCTTCGTCTGCCGCGCCTTCGGGCGGTGAGGCGATGACCTGCTTGAAGTGCTCGGCGTGGACGGCGTGTGCGATGTCCAAGGCCGCGGTCAGCTCAGCGTCTCGTCGCTTCGCTTCCTTTTCCTCGTCGGTCAGCTCGACCTTGGCCTTGGCAGCTTTGTTCGGCTTCAAGTACCAGGAGAGCCTGCCCCAGTTGCGATCGATGGACGCAAGGTCGCCCGCAGCGACGTGCTGAGCAGTCGTCAGTTCGCTGTCTTCGTTCTCGTAGATCTTCGTGTACTTGCCGCTGTACAGCTCCGAATCGGGGACGTACTTGGCGCCAGCTTCCTTCAGCTCTGCCTCCAGTGCCGCGAGTTTGCCGGGCAGGTCACGCTTGCGGGTCTCGGCCTCGACACGGAAAGCGAACTCGCGGGGGCTGCTGGCCGCCGCAGCGAGCAGACGCTCGGTAGCGTCCTGATCTGCGGCGAAGTCAACCAGGACCAGTGCCTGGTCTACGTTGAGGGTCTGTGCCTCCAACTTGCCCTTCGCGTCGTCGTTGAGCTTGCTCAGCAGCAACCGCTTCCGTACGTGGCTCTGAGAGCGCCCGGTGGCTTTGGCAACGGTCTTGACGTTGAAGCCGTCCCCGAAGTCGATGATGGTCTGGTATGCCGTTGCCTCTTCTACCGGGGTAAGGTCCGCGCGCTGCGTGTTCTCCACGAGCATGGCCACGAGCTGCTTGGGCTCCGTGTCCAGGTCCTCCCGGATGACGCAGGGTAGGGAATCGACGTTGGCGAGCTTTGCGGCGGCGTGCCGTCGATGACCGGCGATGATGGTGTATCGCTGGCCGTCAAGCTCCGGCGTCTGGTACCCGAAGGGCTTATCACTGAGCGCAGGGGCGACTACCAGAGGCTGGAGGATGCCCTGCTCGGTGATGCTGTTGGCCAGGTCGGTGACGATCCCGACGTCCTTGCGGACGTTCTTGGCGTGGATGACCAGCTGGTCGATGTGGAGTTCCTGGAAGGTCGCGTTCACTTTCTGGCGTCCTTTCTGACCAGCGCCAGCATGGCCTGCTCGGCGGTGTGGGCTTCCAGCACTGCCTTTTCTTCCACTTCGAGGGCCAGCTTCAGGGCGTCTTCGGCCCTGACTGCCTCGGCCTTAGCGATCGCGGCGATCTTGTTGGCGTGTGCGCTCTTACGGGCCAGTGCCGCCAGCTCGACGTCGTCCACGCTGGTCCACGAAGTGCGGCGGAGGTGGGCGTTCGGCACGTAGTGCTGTCGGATCGCCTTCGGGATCGCTGAGGAAACCGGGACGGTTCCGAGCTGGATTACGACGGCGGGGCTTTCGTTGCCGAGGAACTGCTGTTCAGTCTCGACGGGCTGTTCGGTCATTGCTTTGTCCTGTCTCGAGGATGAAACCGGCGGCACCAGCGATGAGCAAGGTGACACCGGCGATATAGCCGGAATTGATAACGGGGAACGATGCGACGGCCGCCAGAAAGAGCAGCGCGCCGAGAACGAAAGCAGGCGTGTAGAGGAAAGTGCGGCGGCGATTCCGGCCGACCCGCACTGATGGAGCCCTCACGCCCGATGCTCGTGGATGGAGAAGTTAGCCCGGTGCTCGCCGTTGACCAGGACGTGTCCGGCATGGACATCGATCTGGATCCGCTGGGGCATAGGCCACTTCGTGCGGCAGTACGTGGCAAGCTGCTCGGCCAGTTCCCTGTTGTCCCGATACTGGAGCTCGGCACGGTCCTTGAACGGACGGTGCCCTACAGGGTGAACAATGGCGAAGCGCTTTATCCGCGCCTTCACTGCCCGCTTGCCAGGCGATGCTGCCTGGCGTCCAGGACACGGTCGAACGCCGACAGCTGCTCCCTGACGGAGACTGCGGGGTTGAACACGGTCACTTGGGCAAGGTGAGGGCCGGGCTTGGGCCCGGCGGCCGTCGAAACCTGGGGGGTTGGTTTGACGGCCGCCGGCGGGGGACCGGCCGCCACCGAAGCCTCGGGCGAAGGCTCGATGACTGCCGGGGCAGGTGGGGGAGTGGGCGACTCCCTGACGGCGGACTGCTCGCGGAAGCGCTGCTCCGCCTGGGCTATGTCCTGCACGAGATTCCGCAGCGCTTTGTGCGCTGCGAGCGCGGTATCCATGAGGTTCGCGGCGGCCATACCAATGTTGCCGTTCCGGTCGAACGCCTTCAGGGGCTTCGCTGCGTACTGTAGATCCTCCAGCAGAGTACAGGCGCGGCGGTAGTCCCCGAGGCGGCGGGAACGGATGACATCTATCTCGCTGCCCTCCAGGGCATTCGGTCCGACGTTGAGGTCCTCCGCGTTGAAGTAGAGATCCTTGGGGTACTGGCGGAGTCTTTCGTCCTGCAGCTGGCTGGCGGTGCATCCGCCGTCCTCATGTTCCGCGATCAGCGCGAGCATGGGCGCGGCGACAGGGTCCTGGGCTGCGGGCAGTCCTTCCGTGACCGGCCAGGAGAGCGACAGGCCACAGTCGTCGCACTCAAAGGAGGCGTCGTAGACGTCGCCGTCGATGTCGCGGCCGCCGGTGTCGTATCGCGTGCTCAAGACGCCACCTCCAGCGAAGGGTGTGAGGCCCGCAGTTGGCGGGCCTTGGCGAGCAGGACCAGTTGCTCCTTGGACGGACCGCCGGGCGTGTACGCCGCCTCGGCGATCTCCTCAGGAGTCATTGAGTTGAGCAGTGCTGTTGCCTGGGCGAGTACTCGGCCGGCAGCGGCGATATGTGGTTGTGCTTCAGGGGGCAGTGTTCGGAGACCACGAACAGGCATTTGATATGCTCTTTTCTGATTCGAGAGCCGGGCTACCCCCTCCAGCGGTGGGCCTGGCTCTTGGATTTTCTAGGGGCGGTCCAGTGAACTTTCTTGGCGGAATGGCACTGGGCCGCCTTTTGCTTTGGCTTGCTTCCTTCGGCTTCCGCTCATGCAGTCAGCTTTCGCGGTTCGCAGTTACCAGTGGAGCGTCGTTTGTCGGTAACGATGGGCATGACTTCATGCTCTTCCAACTCGAAGTACTCCTCCCATTCGACGTCCAGACGCGCTGCGATGAGTAGGGCGAGATCCTCGCTGAGGGTCTTCATCCCACCGGTCTCCAGCAGGTGGATCGTGTTCTGCGAGCGCCGTACGAGGAACGCCAGGTCGCGCTGGGAGAACTTGCGGTTGAGCCGCTTTCTCCGCAGTGCGGCGGGGTCCTTGACCTTCATCCAGGTCTCCTTACGAACGATCGATAGTGTGCGGCTGGTGCGTCGCATGATCAGTATGCCTTCCTCGTAATCGGTTTGACAAGTAGAGCATGGTTCATATGCAACGTACTTGTCAAGACGATAGGCGAAGTAATCCGCGTGTTGTCTGCCAAGATGTACTTGTCACTTGTCATAAAAGTTCTGTCGCCACTTCCCCAAGTGTCGATCCAGAAGGAAGAGTCACCGTCGTGAATAAGCCCAAGAGTCTTCGGGAGCTGGTGGAAGTCGCCATCACCCGACACGACACATCTGGACGCCAGCTGGCATTCCTCGCCCAGCGCGAGGGATTCACCCTGGCAACTACGACGGTCAACGCCATCCGGCAGGGTACCTACAAGTCCACGCCGACGGACGAGACGATCAAAGCCATTGCCTGGTTGGCCGGCGTTTCAGATGAGGCAGCGTTCACGGCCGCGGGACAACCCGTCCCCGGTCCGCCATTCGCCGACGAACTTCCGCCTGGCGTTGACAACTTGCCGGCCAAAGCCCGCAAGGCTGCCATCGACATGCTGAGGGTCCTCGTTGATATGAACAGGGACAACGATGCTCTCCAACAAGAACATGATGGAATCCGGAACTTGGAAGAACGAAACCGGATCGTGCACGACTACGCCGATGCCATGCGGACCAGCCGTGAGCGTGGCAAGCGCCGTAACGCTGTCCCTGGACAGAAGACACATGAGGACGCTTCGACAGAGAATGTCACACCCCTCGATGATGATGCGATTGATCGGCTTCACCAGGCTGAGCACTACGATTTAGCCGCGAAGCCGGCGCACGGGGGAATTGCACATGATCAGGATGCCGAAGACGCCTGAGGCGTACGTCCGAGCCCTCGGCGTCCATGTTCGGTACGGCTGGGTGCCCGATGGCCTTTGGGGCACCTATGACGCGGACCTGCATGTCATCACCCTCAAACGAGGCCTGGCCCCGACCCAACTACTCTGCACCCTCATGCACGAGCTGGGCCACGCCGCCTACCGCCACGAGGGGACAACTCCCCGATCCGAGCGCGAAGCCAACCACTGGGCAGCCGTCCGGCTGATCTCGAAACAAGACTTCGTTGACGCTATCCTCGTGGATAACAACGCCGTCGCCATGGCCCACCGCCTAGGTGTTCTTCCAGACGTTGTTGAGCACTATATCGACGCACTAAGCGACAGCGAGCGCCAGGCTATTGAAGAGCTGGTGCGGGCATCCGCCGCTGCTTAGCAGCACACCTTCTTCTGTTCTACCCCTAAGGGATCTTTGATGAGTGCTTCCCGAGGGCAGCTGCGCGCTGTCCCAGATAAAGCCGTCCGCGCCGTTGCCTATGTCCGGGTATCCAAAGAGCGCGACGGAATGATCAGCCCAGAGCTGCAGCTCGCCGCCATCGAGCGGCACTGCCAGCAGAGCGGCTACGAGATCGTGGAAACCCTCACGGACCTGGACCTGTCCGGGCAGTTCTGGAAGCGGCGCCAAGTCGAACAGGCCGTGGCCATGATCGAAGCCGGTACCGCGGACGTCCTGGTTGTCTGGAAGCTCAGCCGCGTGGCCAGGAACCGCAAAGACTGGGTCATCGCCGTGGACCGCGTGGAAGGCGTCGGTGGCCGGCTGGAGTCGGCCACCGAACCGATGGATACCACCACCTCCTCCGGACGGTTCGCCCGAGGCATGCTCGCCGAACTGGCGGCCTTCGAATCAGAACGCATGGGGGAGTCCTGGAAAGACGCTCACGAACGGCGGGTGAAGCAAGGCAAGCCAGCGAACGGAAAGCCGCGCTATGGGTACCAGTACGACAAAGAGAAAGGCTTCACGCCCGACCCGGTACAAGGGCCGATCCTCGCCGAGCTCTACACCCGCTACCTCTCCGGCCAGTCCGTCTACAGCCTCGTCCAGTTCCTCAACGACGGGCCAACACGCCCCTCAACCGGCTACGGCGTATCCAAGGACGGCCTGTGGTCGGCACGGACAATCCGCCGAATCATGGACCAGGGCTTCGGCGCCGGCTTCATTACCCGACACGGCGAGCGCCTACCTGGAATCCACGAACCAGTCATCACGCCCGAGCAATGGGCCGAGTACCTCGCACGCCGCGAAACCCGAAGGGTCAACCGACGCAGCGAGCGCTCCGTCTACCTCCTGTCCGGCCTCATCCGATGCTCCTGCGGGGCAAGGATGAACGCGGGCCTTTTCGGGGCCGCGCAAACCCCCAAGTACCGTTGCAAAGCAGCATCCGAGAAGCGCACCCACACCGGCGGCTACGTGATGGTGGACTACGTCGAACGAGTCCTCCTCGAGCAGCTCGCCGAGTGGGCCGACGACCTGAACGCCGAGGGCGCGGCCGCCGCAAAGATGGTCAAGAAGACCACCGCCGACGCAGACAAAACCATCAGCCTCTCCAAGCAGATCGAGAAACTCGACGGGCGCCTGGACCAGCTCACCCTCAAGATGCTCGACGGCACAGTACCCCAGGAGACCTACACCCGACTGCGTGACGACCTCACGAAGCAGAAGCAAGACGCGGAGAACGCGCTTGCAGCTGTCCAGGTCGCAGTCGCTAAGCCACCCGTCGACCTCCTGCCCGGGCTGGTGGAGGACTGGCATCTCCTGCCCGTGGACATGCGGCGGGATATCCTCTCCCGACTCATTGAATACGTGGAGGTCGCCCCGGGCCGTCCTCGTGCGAAGGTAACCGTTCGCCCCCTGTGGTGAGAACAGGACCGAGTCACACTGATGTCCGCGGTCCTGGTCGCAGCCCTGCTGGCGCTCGCAGGCCCTGCACTGGAGGCAATGTTCAACCAGGCAATGGACAAGGTGGGGAACTGAACCATGGCGGGGTCCGCTCGCCGGCCGGTGGAGCAGCCGGGGCTGTCCCGGGCGGCCGAGCGGGGGTCGGCTGTTGTGGATTTCGTCCTGGTTGGTGCGCTGCTGACGATGTTCTTCCTGGCGATAATCCAATTGACCTTGGTCCTTCATGTCAGGAACACACTCATCGATGCTGCCGCGTCCGGGGCGCGATACGGAACGCTCGCTGACCGCACCGCCTCCGACGCCGAAGAACGGACCCGCAACCTCATAAGCCTGGCCCTCAACCAGGGCTTCGCCGAACAAGTCAGTACGCAGGAAGTTAACGTCCACGGCATGCGGACCCTGGAAGTCACCGTCCGGTCCCCGATGCCCGTCATCGGCCTTATCGGACCGCGCGGCATGCTGGAGGTGAAAGGGCATGCGGCCGTTCAGCCCTGATTCGACCAGCTTCGTGACAATGCCCAGCTCCACAGAAATGCCCAGCTTCACAACAACGTCCGGCTCCAATCCGGTGATACACTCCACGGCACAATTGCGTTTTCGAGCGCGCCTGGCAGAAGCGCTGTGCCGGCAGAAGGCCGGGGGCCGTGAGCCGAATGGCGCCTCCCGAGGTACTCGGCAGGGTGCCGGCTCCAGCTCCGGTAACCGCGGTTACCGGGCGCTGCAGCCGGACCCGAACCAGGAACAGGGAAGCGCGGTGGTTGAGTTTACGTTCCTTGCACTCCTGCTGATGGTGCCGCTGGTGTACTTCGTCATCACCGTCGGCCAAATCCAAGGCGGCTCCTTCGCCGTGGTGGGTGCCGCGGACCAGGCAGCGAAGGTTTACGTGGCCCAACCTGATGCTTCCACCGCCGACGCTGCCGCGGAGCAGGCGGTGGCGCTTGCCCTCTCCGACTTCGGGCACCAGGCAGACCGGGCCAGCATGAGCACTACCTGCAGTCCCGCTGATTGCCAGGCCGCGGGCAGTACGGTAACGGTGACCGTCCACCTGAGCGTGCCCCTGCCGTTCATACAGTTTGCTGAAGGGCTCTCCGCCACAGAGGTTGAAGCGTCCTCCACCCAATTGGTAGGTCGGTACCGTTGAACCACAGGGAAACGGACGAGAACGGCCAGTTGATGGTCATGATCCTCGGCTACGTGACCCTGGCGCTCTTGGTGGCAACCGTGGTCATCGGAATATCCGCTGTCTACTTGGAGCACAAGCGCCTGCTGTCCCTGGCGGACGGGGCGTCGCTTGCTGCGGCCGACAGCTACACCCTTGGCGAAGTCTCAGCACAGGGCGGGAGCCCCTCGGCGGTCCTCAACCCTGCCCGCGTCCGAAACGTGGCAGCCGACTTCGTTGCCAGAAGCCCCGCCTCGCAACGTTTTTCCAGCCTTGCCGTCGCCGGGGCAACGGGTACGCCGGACGGTTCCACCGCCGTCGTGGTCCTCACAGCCGCCGTCCACCCGCCTGTGGTGAACTTCCTCATTCCCGACGGGATCCGCATTGAGGCGACGTCCACCGCGCGCTCGAGGTTGACCCGGTAAACCCATCGCATTGAGGGCCAAGCCCGCGTATTACCCGATAGCGTAGGCTTAAACCACCATGGCCAATATTGATTTTTCCGCTGAAATCCGCGCGCTGCGCGCCACCTACGAGTCCATCGAGCGCGTCAGCGACGTGGAGGCGCTCAAGGAAGACATCGCCGAACTCAGCGAGCGGGCGGGGGAACCGAACCTTTGGGACGACCCCGCGGCCGCGCAAAAAGTCACCTCCCGGCTCTCCCACCGCCAGTCCGAACTGGAACGCCTCACCAACCTGGCGGCCCGGATCGACGACCTTGAGGTCCTGGTGGAACTCGGGCAGGACGAGGACGACGCCGACTCAATGGGGGAGGCCGCCGCCGAACTCGAGTCCATCAAGAAAGCCCTCAAGGACCTGGAAGTGGTCACCCTGCTGTCCGGCGAGTACGACGAACGCGAAGCTGTGGTTTCCATCAGGGCCGGCGCGGGCGGCGTGGACGCGGCGGACTTCGCCGAAATGCTGATGCGCATGTACCTGCGCTGGGCTGAGCGGCACGGCTATCCCACCACCGTCATGGACACGTCCTATGCGGAAGAGGCAGGACTGAAATCGGCCACGTTCGAGGTCAAGGCACCGTATGCGTTCGGCACGCTCAGTGTGGAAGCCGGCACCCACCGCCTTGTCAGGATCAGCCCGTTCGACAACCAGGGCCGCCGGCAGACGTCGTTCGCTGCCGTTGAAGTCATCCCGCTGATCGAGCAGACCGACTCCATCGACATCCCGGACAACGAAATCAGGGTGGACGTATTCCGTTCGTCGGGCCCGGGCGGCCAGTCGGTTAATACAACCGATTCCGCGGTCCGCCTCACCCATATCCCAACGGGCACTGTGGTTTCGATGCAGAATGAGAAATCCCAGCTGCAGAACCGCGCGGCTGCCATGCGCGTGCTGCAGTCGCGGCTCCTGCTGCTGAAGAAGGAACAGGAGGACGCGGAAAAGAAGGCGCTGGCCGGCGACGTCAAGGCCTCCTGGGGTGACCAGATGCGCTCCTATGTCCTGAACCCGTACCAGATGGTGAAGGACCTGCGCACCGAACACGAAGTGGGCAACACATCTGCGGTGTTCGACGGCGAGATCGACGATTTTATCGACGCGGGCATCCGCTGGCGTACGGACAACCGCAACGCTGAAAAGTAGGCAGGCGTCCCGGCGGCCCGTCGGGTGATCCGGCGACACGCCACCGAAAGCCCGCCCAACCACCGGCGTTCCTGCGTATAGTCGAGGAGCCGGGGCCCTACTTTCCCCAAACGAAAAACCCGTGCACCGGCTGCAGAACTGGGCTGCATCAGACGGATCAGCCATGCCCTGCAGGGTACTTAGGGCCATGATCCGATTCGAAAATGTCACCAAGGTGTACGACCAGAAAGCCCGACCGGCGCTGGATTCTGTCACCCTTGAGATCGACCGCGGCGAATTCGCCTTCCTCGTGGGCGCCTCCGGTTCCGGCAAGTCCACTTTCCTCCGGCTGGTGCTGAAGGAAGACCGCGCCACCTCCGGTGCCGTGTATGTTGCCGGCCAGAACGTTGCCAAAATTTCCAGCTGGCGGGTCCCGCGCCTCCGCCGCGGCATCGGCGTCGTCTTCCAGGACTTCCGCCTCCTGCCGCAGAAGAACGTGTTCGCCAACGTCGCGTTCGCCATGCAGGTCATCGGCAAGAGCCGCAGCGTGATCCGCGACACCGTCCCCGAGGTCCTCAAAACGGTAGGCCTCGAAGGCAAGGAACACCGTATGCCGCACGAGCTGTCCGGCGGCGAGCAGCAGCGTGTTGCCATCGCGCGCGCCGTGGTCAACCGGCCCGGGATCCTCCTCGCAGACGAACCGACAGGGAACCTGGACCCCACCACCTCCATGGGAATCATGGGCGTGCTGGACAAGATCAACCAGAACGGAACCACCGTGGTGATGGCCACCCACGATGACGACATCGTCAACGAGATGCGCAAGCGGGTGGTGGAGCTCAAGAACGGCGTGGTGATCCGCGACGAAGCCAGGGCCCTGTACACCTCGATGATCCCCGTCGTCGGCCAGTCCCGGCGCCTGAAGGACGCCAGCGGCAGGGAAGCGCCCGACGGCGGCCTGCCGGGCAAGGGCGCCGAAGGTGAGGCCCAGCGGTGAGACTCGCATTCATCCTTTCTGAAATCGGCAGCGGCCTGCGCCGCAATCTGTCCATGGTTGTCTCGGTCATCCTGGTGACGTTCGTGTCCCTCACCTTCGTGGGCGCGGCCGGGATGCTGCAGATGCAGATCAACCAGATGAAGGGCTACTGGTACGACAAGGTCCAGGTAGCCATCTTCCTGTGCGGTGAAGGTTCGACGGCGCCGGGTTGCGCGTCGGGGCCGGTCACTCCCGAGCAGCAGCAGGGCCTGAACGCGCTCCTGGAATCCCCGGCCGTGGCGCAGTACATCAACGACTTCCAGTTCGAGTCCAAGGATGAGGCCTACAAGCACTTCAAGGACCAGTTCTCCAACTCGCCGATTGTCGACTCCGTGACGCCGGACCAACTGCCGGCATCGTTCCGGATCAACATGAAGGACCCGGAAAAATACCAGATCATCAGCGAGACGTTCTCCTCCCAGCCGGGAGTGGAAACCGTGATTGACCAGCGCCAGCTGCTCGAACGCCTCTTCTCGGTGATGAACGGAGCCTCCCTGGTGGCGGTGGGCATCGCAGGTGTCATGATCGTCTGCGCGATCCTGCTGATCGCCACCACCATCAGGCTCTCCGCGTTCAGCAGGCGCCGGGAGACCGGAATCATGCGTCTTGTCGGTGCATCCAAAACCGTCATCCAGCTGCCGTTCATCCTCGAAGGCGTCATAGCGGCGGTCATCGGCGCAGCCCTGGCCTCGGGCACCCTCTGGGCTGTGGCGCAGTTCTTCCTGGGCGACTACATGTCCCGCCAGTACCCGGATACTGCCTTTATTTCGTCCGGTCAGACCTTGATCCTTGCTCCGGCGCTGCTGGTCCTTGGCGGATCCTTGGCAGGAATTTCGTCCCTCTTGACCTTACGTAGATATTTGCGCGTTTAGGCTGTGCACACCGACCAAGGACTGCCCATGAACGTAACTGATCAAACCTTGCCCCGCCCCCGGCGCGGCCGAGTGCGCTCCGCTGCCCGCCGTTTGGGGATTGTCAGCGGCGTGCTCACCATCATTCTTTCCGCCGGGATGGCGGTGGCAACTCCCGTGGCCTTCGCCGACGACCTCGAAGACCGCAAGGCTGCGCTCGAGGCTGAAGCTGCCCGCGTACAAGCCTCCCTTGAATTTGTAGACTCCAAGATCGCCAAGGCCGCCGGTGACCTGGTGATCTACCAGGGCCAACTGCCGGGTGCGCAGCAGGCCCTCCTTGACGCGCAAGGCCGCGTGGCAAGCGCGGTGAAGGAATCGGAAGCCCTGGCTGCCCGCGTGGACATGGCCCAGCAAAACAAAGCCAAGATCACCCAGCAGCTGGAAACGGACAAACAGAAGATTGCGGACACCAAGAAACTGATCGGGCAGATCGCAACCCAGGCTTATAAATCCGGCGGCGTTCCCTCAAACCTGTCGCTCTTCTTCGGTTCCAACAGCGGCAGCAGCCTGACGGACACCATGGACCTCGCGGACCAGGCGATGCGCAGCCAAAACGCGGCCATGGACAAGCTCAGCCAGCAAAATGCCACCAACGTCAACTCCGAAGCACGCCTTCAGGCTGTGGAAGGGGAGATCAAGGACCTCAAGGCCAAGGCCGATGCTGCACTGGAGCGTGAGAAGGCGGCCCGCGACGAAGCCGCCGCCAAGAAGGCCCAGGTTGACCAGCTGATTGCGGACACCACCCGTCTCGACGCTGAGCTCCAGGCCGCCAAGCCTGGCATCCAGGCGCAACTCGCCGGCGTCCAGGCCAACCAGAACCAGGTCGCCAATGAAATTGCTGAACGCGACCGCAAGGCGCGCGAGGCGTGGGAAGCGGAGCAGCGCCGGCAGGCTGAGGCGGCGGCTGCTGCAGCTGCTGCCGCCGCCGCGGCAGCGAACCGCCCCGCCCCGCCCGCTCAGCCGTACGTACCCCCCGCGGCCGGTTCGCCGTCGGCTTTTGGCCTCCGCCATCCCTTCGACGGAAGCATCCCCATCACCTCCGGCTTTGGTTACCGCAGCACTCCGCCGGGAACGATCGATTTCTACGGTACCGGCGGCTACATGCACACCGGCATCGACTTTGGTGCCGCCTGCGGTACCCCCGTGTACGCTGCGGCTGCCGGCGAGGTCTTCAGCTCCGGCTGGAACTCCGCCGACGGCGGCGGCTGGCGTGTCAAGATCGATCATGGCATGATGCAGGGCAACACCCTGACCACCATCTACTACCACAACTCCAGCATCGTCGTCTCCAACGGGCAAAGGGTCTCGCAGGGCCAGTTGATCGCCTACTCCGGCAGCACCGGCAACTCCACAGGCTGCCACGCCCACTTCGAGACCTGGCTCAACGGCAGGGCCGTGGACCCTATGGGACTGCTGTAGGGGCGAAGCGCCGCTGGCGTAGACTTGTATAGCTCCGGGCCCGCAGGCACGGAGACACCTGACCTGAACCTGAGGAGTTTCCCCGTGCCTAAAGAAAGTGGCCGTAAGGTGGTGGCCACCAACCGCAAGGCCCGGCACGACTATCTCGTGCTGGACACTTACGAGGCGGGCATCGCACTGATGGGCACCGAAGTGAAGTCCCTGCGCGAGGGCCACGCCTCCATGGTGGACGGATTCTGCACGTTCTATAACGACGAGCTGTGGATGGAAGCCATCCACATCCCTGAGTACAACCAGGGCAGCTGGACCAACCATGCTGCGCGCCGACGCCGGAAGCTGCTGCTTCACCGCGAGGAGCTCATCAAGATTTCCCGCAAGGTCCAGGAGGCCGGCTACACCGTTGTGCCCCTCCAGCTCTACTTTGTGGACGGCCGCGCCAAGGTGGAAATTGCCGTTGCCCGCGGTAAACGCGAGTACGACAAGCGGCAGACGCTGCGGGAGCAGCAGGACAACCGTGAAGCCCAGCGCGAGATGCGTGAGCGCAACCGGCGGCGGTAGGAATTATTTCGCCGGGGCATGCGTTAGTATTGGTAGTCCGGCGGGCTTGCCAGCCGGTTTGATAACAAAATACGGGGATGATCGGTTTCGACGATGTTAGTCGCGACAGGTGAAGCGGGCCGAGGATGCAGAATTATCTCGTAAACGCTGTCTGCAAACCAATAAGTGCCAATTCTAAGCGCACTGACTTCGCTCTTGCTGCTTAACCAGTAAGACAGTCCGTCAGCCCGAGGTTGCTATTGCCCCGGAACCTGGCGTCATTTAGATAGCCACTGCTGTTTGCTCCCGTCACCGGAGCAAACGGGACTTTTAGGTGACTGGGCCCGGATCAGCCAGCTGTTTGCAGCATGGCTGGGGCCGAGAAAATCCGACGCAAACTGCGCCCGGAGAAGCCCTGACAACACGACATCGGACGGGGGTTCAATTCCCCCCATCTCCACCCTGGTGGGCCGGACATCCAAGGATGTCCGGCCCGCAGATTAACACCCCGGTCTTCGGACCGGGGTGTTTTTCTTTACCCGCAAGGCCGGGTCCAAATGCCCTACCAAGGCTGCCCGGCACCCCGCTACTTTCAGTGGCATGCACAACGACCCGCCGCAGACACCCACGGAAGTCCTGGACGCCGCAGCGTGCTGGGACCTCCTTCGCGGCGTGTCCGTCGGCCACCTCGCTGTGCTCGTGAATGTATCCGGAAGTCTTCCCCGTCAATTACAAAGTGGATCAGCAGTCAGTTGTATTCCGCACCGGCGAAGGAACAAAACTTCGCGCGGCAGGGGGCCCGCTCGCCGTGGCGCTGGAAGCCGACGGCCACGACGACGCCAAAGCGTGGAGCGTCCTGGTGAAAGGCAAGGCCCTCATCCTGGAGCCCTCAGAGGAGCTCCTGACGGGGGCCGCGCTCACCCTGTTTCCCTGGCAGTCCGGTGAAAAGGACCACTTCGTCCGGATCGTCCCCTCCTCGGTCAGCGGAAGGCGCTTCACCATAACGTCGCCGTTGACCTGGTGGAACCATGTGGGGCACCCAGCAGGCGAGGACACTGCCTAGTCGGCCGCGGGCCCAACGGCTCTTTGCTGAGCCCCCACATGCTGGTAGCACTGACCTATGATCGCGTCCCCCACCGCCGCCGCTGCCAAGCCACCGTTCGACGCCGTCATCTTCGACCTGGACGGGGTGGTCACCAACACGGCGCTGGTCCACCAGGCTGCGTGGAAGGACGCGTTCGACCGGATCCTGCAGGACCCGAGAATTCCGCCGGGCACCAACCGCGCCCCGGTCAGCAGGGAAGACTACCTCACGTACATCGACGGCATGCCGCGCGAGGAAGGGGTGGTGCGTTTCCTCGCGGCCAGGGGCGTGCATCTCGAGAAGGGGCAGGAGACGGATGAAGCCGGAACCTGGACCGGATTCGGCCTGGGCCGGTGGAAGAACACACTGTTCCTGGAACATCTCCGGCAGGACGGTGTCCAGAGCTACCCCGGCACACTGCAGTTGCTGCAGAGCCTCGCAGAGGCGGGAGTGCCAACGGCTGTCGTCACGTCAAGCCGGAACGCTGCAGCGGTCCTGGAAGCAGCCGGCGTTCAGGGTCTCTTCACCGTGGTTATGGACGGCGCGACGGCGGCAGGCCTTGGGCTGCAGGGAAAGCCGGCACCTGATGTCTTCCTGGCGGCCGCCGCGAGGTTGGGAGTAGCTCCGTCGCATGCCGTGGTAATTGAGGATTCGGCCGCAGGCGTGGAGGCTGGCCGACGGGGCGGCTTTGGCCTCGTCGTCGGAATCGACCGCTCCGGCAACCGCAGGCACCTCGAAGCCGCGGGCGCCGGGACAGTCCTCAACGACGTGGGGGAGCTGGATCTGGGCCAGGTCATCGGCAATGCCTGGCACCTGGTATTTGAAGGCTTCGACGCCGGGCACGAGGGACACCGGGAAGCCCTGACCACCCTTGGCAACGGCTACCTGGGCGTCCGAGGAGCGGCGCCCGAGGGTGGACCGTTCAGCTACGCAGGCATGTACCTCGCCGGCGTCTACAACCGGGTCAGGGCAAAGTCCGGCGACGAAATGCTCTTGGAAGAACACATGGTCAACGCGCCCGACTGCCTTCCCCTTGACCTGCGCCTGGCCGACCAGCCGTGGTGGTCCGCAGGCGGATTGGCCGTAGTGCGTGAGCGGCGGGTCCTGGACCTCAAACGGGCGGTGCTGGAGCGCAGGTTGCTTTTGGAGGGTGCGGACCGGCGGCGCCTGGAAGTGCTGCAGACCCGCTTTGCGTCCATGGCCGAGCCCCACCTGCTGGTCCTTCAGACGGTTGTCACCGCACTGGGCTGGGCCGGCGCAGTGGAGGTCCGAAGCGGTATCAATGCCGGCGTCCGCAATGCGAACCTGCCCGAACGTGCCCAGGGCTCTGATGTCCACCTCGCTGACAGGACAGCCCCGCAGCGCCAAGGCGAGGGCCTGCGCCCGGAGGCGGTCTCCGTCGTCGAAGTGGAAACCACCCAAAGCCTCATCCGCATCGCCGCAGCATACCGGACACAGGAATCTCCTGCCGCAGCAGAAATAGAGGACGGCAGGAAAGGGGCCTTCCATTTCCGGACCCTGCACCTTTCCCTTGAGGCCGGCACGGCGGTGCGGATCACCAAGACGGTGGCAGTGGTGACGTCACGCGACCGCGCCATCTCCTCCCCGGAAACGGGCGCCCGAGCGGTGCTTGAGCGTGCCGGCGAAGACTTCGATGCGCTGCTGGCGGCCCACGAGGAGGCATGGCGCCGCGAGCTCCGTCCGTTCCTGGTGGAGATTGACGCCCCGGTTCCGGTGCGCCTGGTCCTCAACCTGCACATCTTCCATCTCCTGCAGACGTTGACGCACCATACGGCCGAGCTGGATGCCGGCGTCACTGCCCGCGGACTGCACGGCGAGGGCTACCGCGGCCATGTCTTTTGGGATGAACTGTTCGTCCTCCCGGTACTCACTTCAAGGACTCCCGATATTGCCCGCTCAGTGATCGAATACAGGTGGCGGCGGCTGCCCGCGGCCCGGCACGCCGCAGCGGCGCAAGGACTGGCGGGCGCGAAGTTCCCGTGGCAGAGCGGCAGTGACGGAACCGAAGAAACGCCAAAATGGCTGTACAACGACAGATCCGGCAGGTGGGTGAAGGACCACTCGCATTTGCAGATCCACTCCGGCCTGGCCGTCGCCTTCAACGCGTGGCAGTACTTCCAGGCCACCGGAAACAAGATTTGGCTCCTTCAGAAGGGTGCTGAGCTGGTGATCGAGGTTGCCCGGTTCTTCCACTCCCTTGCGGACTACGACCAGCAGGGCGGCAGGTACCACCTGCGCGGCGTGGTGGGACCGGATGAGTACCACACCGGGTATCCCGGCCGCGACGAACCGGGGCTGGACGACAACGCCTACACCAACGTCATGGCGGCATGGGTCTGCTCGCAGGCAGCAGGCATCATGTCCCTCCTGCACGGCAGCGAGCGCGCCGGACTCATGGAACGCTTTGGCGTCACCGAGGAGGAAACCGCCGGGTGGACGCACATGGGGACCGCAATGTACGTCCCCTTCCACAGCGACGGCATCATCAGCCAGTTCGAAGGCTACGGAGACTTGAAGGAACTCGACTGGGAGCTTTACCGGGACAGGTACGGCGACATCGAACGGCTGGACCTGATCCTCGAAGCGGAGGACGACGGAACCAACTGCTACAAACTCGCAAAGCAGGCGGACGTCCTTATGCTCCCGTACCTGCTGGGGCATGAAGGACTGGTCACCATCCTTCAGCGGCTGCATTACGGGTTTACCCAGGACCAGCTCAACCAGACCATCGAGTACTACCTCGCCAGGACAGCCCACGGGTCCACGCTGAGCCGGGTGGCGCACGCATCGGTCCTGGCAGGGCTGGATGCGGACCGGGCGTGGGACAGCTTCAGGGAAGCGCTCGACGCCGACCTCGACGATACCCAGCACGGCACCACACGCACGGGTATCCATTTGGGCGCCATGGGCGGAACCATCGATGTGGTGCAGCGCAGCTTTGCGGGACTGCGGTTCAGCGGGGATACGATCCTGTTCGCCCCCAACCTGCCCACGGGGCTGCGTGCAGTCGCCTTCGAGGTTCTGTACCGGGGCCACCGCCTCCGGGTTAAGCTCAAGGACGGGCACATGAGCATCGCTTCCGCACCCGGTGATGCCGGTCCCATCACGGTGCGCGTGTCCGGCAATGACGTGGTCCTGCCGCCCGGCCGGACCCGGCAATTCCCGCTGCCTGCCCGGGCTTCGGGGGTGGCTGCCTCGTGAGGCGGCTGGGAATCCTCACCAGCGGGGGTGACTGCCCGGGGGTAAACGCGGTCATCCGGGGGGCCGTGCTGGGCGGTGACGTTGCGCACGGGTATGAATTCCTCGGCTTCCGGGACGGGTGGCGCGGTGTCCTGGAACAGGACGTGGTTCCGTTGCCCCGGACGAGTGTCCGCGGCATCTCGCGGCTGGGCGGAACCATCCTGGGCACCTCCAGGACCAATCCGCTGCTGGGCAAGGGGATCGACGGCGTACGTGCCGGCTTTCGGCGCAACGGCCTCGAAGGCCTGATTGCCATCGGGGGAGAGGGGACCTTGGCAGCAGCCCGCGAACTGTCCGGACAGGGCATCAACGTGGTGGGGGTGCCCAAGACCATCGACAATGACCTCGGTGCCACCGACTACACCTTCGGCTTTGATTCCGCTGTCCAGACGGCCACCGAGGCTATCGACCGCCTGCGGACCACGGGTGAATCGCACCACCGCTGCATGGTCGCCGAAGTCATGGGCCGCAACGCGGGCTGGATAGCACTGCATGCAGGGATGGCCGCCGGCGCGCACGCCATCCTGGTGCCTGAGCATCCCGTCTCCCTGGACCAAATCTGCTCATGGGTGGTCTCTGCCCGTGACCGTGGGAGGGCGCCCCTTGTGGTCGTGGCCGAAGCCTTCGCGCCCGAGGGCCACCCGGCCCCCTACGCTCCCCGGGGCCTGGATACTTTTGGACGGCCGCGCCTGGGAGGCATCGGGCTGATGCTTGAAGGAGAACTGCAGATAAGGACCGGCATCGAAACCCGCGCCACAGTCCTGGGCCACATCCAGCGCGGTGGCGAACCCACAGCCTTCGACCGCGTCCTTGCTACCAGGCTGGGCATGGCCGCCGTCGAGTCGGCGGCGGCAGGCAGGTGGGGCACCATGGTGTCCCTCCGTGGCACTGACATCGTGAACGTTGGCCTGGAGGAGGCGCTGGGGGAACTGAAGGTGGTGCCGGAGGCGCGCTACCAGGAGGCCGCCGTCCTGTTCGGCTGACGGTGCGCTCCGGCAACTGGCCACGCAACTGACTGCAGGACGGTGACTGCGGGACGGGACTTACAGGACGGACTGTTCCGGCCGGATCCGCAGGACTGCGGATCCCGTAATCCTGTCCGCTGCCACGTCTTCCAAGGCGTTGTCCGCAGCCTCGAACGGGTAGGCGGTGGTGGTGAGGGCCAGGGAAAGCCTGGCTGCCAGGGCCAGGAACTCACGCCCGTCAACCCGGGTATTGGCTGTCACGCTTCGCACCTGGCGTTCGAAGAAGAGCTCCCTGCCGTAATCCAGGGCAGGGATGCGGCTCAGGTGGATCCCGGCGATCGCCAGTGTCCCGCCGCGGTCCAGGGCCCGCAGTGCCACGGGGACCAGGTTGCCCACCGGTGCAAAAAGGATGGCGGAGTCCAGCGGCACCGGCGGATCCTCGTAAGCGTCTCCCGCGTACTCTGCTCCCAGTTCCAAGGCGAGCGCCCGCGCGCCGGCAGAACGGGTCATGACATACACGGACGCGCCCTGCTTATGCGCAAGCTGGGCCGTGATGTGCGCAGAACTGCCAAAGCCGTAGATGCCCAGGCGCCCACCAACGGGCACGGCGGACCGCTTCAGGGCCCGGTACCCGATGATCCCCGAACACAGCAGCGGCGCGGCCTGTTCGTCAGTGAAGACGGACGGCACTGGATAAGCAAAATCCTCCGCGACGGTCACCTGCTCGGCATAGCCTCCATCCCTGTCCCAACCCGTGAACACAGGGGACACGCACAGGTTCTCGTCCCCGCGGCGGCAGTAGTCGCAACTGCCGCAGGCGCCGCCCAGCCACGCCACCCCAACCCTGTCACCGGCCCTGAAGCGGGAGCAGCCCGCACCGGTCCCGGGCACGACGCCGACGGCCTCGTGCCCGGGTACCACCTGCGGGTGCCGCGGTGGCAGGTCTCCTTCAGCCAGGTGGAGGTCCGTGCGGCACACGCCGCAGACCGTTACATCGACCAGGAGTTCGCGGGCCCCCGGCCTGGGAGCGGCCCGGCGCCCCTGGACCAGCGGGTGCGTGGACAGGGGACCTGGCTGGTTCACCCACCAAGCGCGCACCGCATCTCCTGCCCAGAGCCTGCTGGAACCTGCCCCTGCCCGGGGTTGCCTACTCGAAGCCCGCGCGGGTTGCGTCGTCCAGCGGGGACTGCCACAAAAGTGGAGCGCTCACGGTGAAGCGCCTCCCCGTTACAGACTCCGGCGTGATACGGATGAAGTGTTCCTGCCCCACGCCCTGCCAGGGAAACAGGGCACGCCGGATGTCATCCAGGTCAGGCCCTGTCGGCACTGTCCGGGCCGCCTTGCCCTTGACCACGACGCTCCACGCAAGCCCGAATTGCGAGCTGACGGCATCTGCTTCCAGCGCCACGGTGGCGTCCGATTGGATTGCCTGCTGCTTGGTGCCGGCGCCGGTGCGGAAAACCAGCGTTTGGCCGTCCACCTTGTAGTTGACGGGAAAGACGTCGGGATGCCCCTCGGCGATGACGGCCAGCCGTCCCACCCCGGTTTGGCCGAGGAGCGTCCAGCACTCTTCGGCATCGAGGATTTCCGGCAGAGGTATGTTCGTGTTGTCAGTCATAGGCCACAGCGTAGGCAACTCTCCAGCGTCCGGAAAGGGCATAAAGGCCCGCGGGAAATGAAGGACCTATGGCACTGAGGAGGCGCGTGGCCCGGTGGCAGGCTGTGGGATGCCTGCTGGGACTGCATAATCCGCGCTGGCTGCCCGGCAGGCCAGGTAAAGCATGCCTTCACCCTAAGGAGAATCCCATGAAAGCCCTCGTCTACGGCGGACCCGGGGACAAGTCCTGGACCGATGTCCCGGACCCGCGAATACAGCAACCAGGCGACGCTATTGTCAAAGTCGATACCACCACCATCTGCGGCACCGACCTGCACATCCTCAAAGGCGACGTTCCCGCCGTCGAGAAGGGCCGCATCCTGGGGCATGAAGGCGTGGGAACCGTCGTGGAAACCGGACCGTCCGTCAGCGGACTGAAGGTGAACGACCGTGTCATCATCTCGTGCATCAAATCCTGCGGCCACTGTGCGAATTGCAGGACCGGTCTCTATTCACACTGCCTGGGAGGCGAGGGCCAGGAAGGGACCGGATGGATCTTCGGCCACCTGATCGACGGGACCCAGGCGGAGTATGTCCGCGTCCCGTATGCCGAAAACTCGCTGTACTTGTTACCCGGGGGCGTCAGTGACGAACAAGCAGTGATGCTGTCCGATATCCTTCCCACCGGATTCGAAATCGGCGTCCAGTACGGCCGGGTTAAGCCCGGCGACACCGTAGCGGTGGTTGGCGCCGGGCCGGTGGGACTTGCGGCGATCACCACGGCAGGGCTCTACGGTGCCGCCACGGTCGTGGCAATCGACCTCGATGCCAACCGGCTTCAAAAGGCAAGGGACTTCGGCGCCACGCACACTGTCCTCTCGGGCAGCGGCGACTGGAAGGAACAGGTCCTGGCCCTGACAGGAGGCCACGGCGTCGACGTGGCCATCGAGGCCGTGGGCGTCCCCGCAACCTTCGAGATGTGCACGCAGATAGTGCGGGCCGGCGGATCCGTGGCCAACGTGGGCGTGCACGGAAAACCAGTGGAACTGCACCTGGAAAATCTTTGGATCCAGAACATCAACATCAGCATGGGGCTGGTCAATACCAACACGACGCCGATGCTGCTCAAGCTGGTGGCCCAGGGAAAAATCAGGGCGGAGAAATTCGCCACGCACCACTTCGGCTTCGATCAGTTCCTCGACGCCTACGAAACCTTCTCGCGGGCTGCCGAGACCAAGGCCCTGAAAGTAATCCTTACGGCGTGAGTCCTGGCCTGGAGCTGTGGAGGGGTGGCTGGACCTACAGCCAGTCCGCGGAGAAGTCGACCGGCGGCCACCACCGCGTCCGTGACCTGACTGCGAAACGGCGTCCGGAGATGTCTGTGGGGGTGAGGGCCACCAGATGGTCCTTGATACCCGGCTCCCACGGCTCCCGGTCGGCATCAGCGTCCGGAAGGGCCATCCGGGTTTCATCGAAAGGTTCCGGCCTGCCCTTGGCCACCACGCTCCAGACCTCCGTGGCATACGGGTTGAGCCCGTCCACCTCGAGCGCGGCCACCGCACCGCTGAGCAGGGCGCGAAGCTTGGTGCCCGGTGCCGTACGGAACACCAGCGTTTCCCCGGCTACGGAGAAATTCACGGGAAAGATCTCCGGAATATCACCATTAATGACTGCCAGCCGGCCGATATAGGAAGCGCGAAGATACCGCCAGCATTCGTCCGGATTCAGCAGTTCGGTTCGAGACCCAGCAGGGGAATCAGTCATGCTACCGATCCTAGGGCCTGGACAGCAGGCGCGCACGGGTGGGGGCCGCGCCCGGGGCGGCGCCTGGACGTTGAAACAGGAATGTCAGCCGCATTTGACTTCGAGCAGGTGTGCAGCAGCGTTCACCCAAGGCGTAGCTGGACCGGGACTGGATTTGGGCCGTCCATCGTTGATTCCCGTAAGGCCCCTGAGGGCACCCGACAGCCAAGAGCGGTACTGAATCCGGAGGTGCGCCATGGAACAGGCGCAGGAAGGCATGCCAGCGGACAATGACGACGTCCTGGACTCGTATTCGCAGACAGTAATGCGGGTCGCGGCAGCGGTTACGCCGCACGTGGCAGCAATTGAGATGACGGCGCAGCGCCGCAACGGACGTATCAGGGTGGGCGCAGGCTCCGCGGTGCTCTTCACGGAGGACGGTTACCTGCTCACAAATTCCCATGTGGTGGGCGGCACCCGGCAAGGATTCGCCGTCTTTGGCGATGGCAGCAGGATGGAGCTGGAACTGGTGGGCGCGGACCCACTGTCCGACCTTGCGGTGGTGCATGGTTCGCGGCCAGGAATCCGGCCTGCAGAATTCGGCGCGGCGGAGTCCCTCCGGGTGGGCCAATTGGTGGTCGCTGTGGGAAATCCGCTGGGACTGGCCGGCTCCGTGACGGCGGGGGTGGTCAGCGGACTGGGCAGGGCCATTCCGGTCTGGTCCGGCGGTAACAGGCGGGTCATCGAGGATGTCATCCAGACCGACGCGGCGCTGAACCCCGGCAACTCCGGTGGTGCCCTGGCGGACACCCACTCCAGGATCGTAGGCATCAACACCGCGGTGGCCGGTGCCGGCCTGGGGTTGGCCATCCCGATCAACGCCACCACGCGCAGGATCATTTCGGCCCTGTTGTCAGACGGGAGGGTGCGCCGCGCCTACCTGGGGCTGGTGAGCACGCCAATGCAGCTCGGCCCCAGCGCCGTGATACGCACCGGGCTGCGCGAAGGGCTCCGTGTGGTTGAGGTGCTGCCTGGATCGCCCGCTGACAAAGCAGGCCTGTCAGCCGGGGACATCATCGCTACCGCCGGTGGCCGCCCCGTCAGCAATGCCGAGAGCCTGCAGCGCCTGCTGTTTGCAGACGCCATTGGCCAGCCGCTCGACCTGGCCGTCCTGCGCGAAGGCGCCGAACTTCATCTGACGGCTGTTCCGGAGGAAATGACGGGTAACGGGACCCCGTAAGGGCTACGGGCTGACTTGAGGGGCTTCCACGTCCGCGATGCCCACGAAACGTGTCCCCACGCCGTCGTACTCGCTGCGGATGCAGCCGGGACGCACGGCAGGGACGTCGGAGGGAGGGTGATGCCCGCACACCACGTAGGTGAAGTCCGGCCACCACTTCTTGGGCCGCGCCGCTTCCTCATACCCGCAGACGGCGCATTCCAGATGTACCCAGACAGGCCGCTTGCCGGTCCGGTTGGCCCGTGACTGCACCAGCCAGGGCGGGGGATTGTCCAGGATGCTGCGGAGCTCGGCCTCCGACATCCATTTCGGCAGGCCGTGCCGCTGTGCCATCTCAAGGGGAACATCAAGGGTTATTGCTGCGTCACGTCTGCTGATCATCACCCTCCACGATACGGGAGGCGGCCAAATCAGCGGCCGGAACCCGACCTAGCCGTCCAGGATGCAGCCTGGATGCGGGGTGTCGCTGGAGACCCACAACGCTGAGGCGATTTCATCGGCGAGGTCGTAATCGCGGGTGCCGCCGGGACCGGCAATCCGCACCATCAGTGCGCCACCAAAGGGCCTCCGGCCCGTCACCTCAACCTCTGCGTCGAGATCGATGTCCTGGGCGGCGAGGTACCGCAGGAGCTCTGGATTGTCATCGCTGATCCGGGTGATCCTGCCGCTGTGCCCCTGGTCCAGCCCGGCGAGCAGGTGCGCCCGCGGCAGCAGCACCTGGCCGTCCGCCGTCGGGATCGGGTCGCCGTGCGGGTCCCGTTTCGGGTCTCCCAGTTTGGCGGCCACGCGTTCGATGAACGTGTCCGAGACTGCGTGCTCCAGCTGCTCCGCCTCATCGTGGACCTCGTCCCAGCTGTAGCCGAGCCGCTGGACCAGGTAGGTTTCGATGAGCCGGTGGCGGCGGACCATTGACAGGGCCAGGCGCAGGCCGGCCTCGGTCAGCGTGACGGCGCTGTACGGCTTGTGGTCCACCAGGCCCTGGTCCTTCAGCTTGCGGACCATCTCGGACACCGAGGAATTGGCCACCCCCAGCCGCTGTGCCAGCTGGGATGACGTGATGGGCTTGTCCTGCCATTCCGTGAAGGAATAGATGACCTTGACGTAGTCCTCGATCGAGGAGGAGGGCGCGCCGGTCTTCACGCGTCCAAGCCTACCGGTTTAGCGGCCGCGGCAAGGGCAGCGGTCATGCCTTAACTGCCCGCCAGGCCAGGGTGAGGTACGGAAGGCCGAGTTCCTGGCCATCGCTGTAGGCAAGGTGTTCATGCAGGTACCAGTCCAGGTTGGCCATGACCTTGGCCCGCGTCGCCTGGCCCGCCCGCAGGTAGTAGCTGCGCGACTTGGTCAGTTCCATCAGGTCGATGGTGGTCACCGTATCCTCCCAGTGGCTGACATGCCCTTCGAGCCCGTGGAATTCGGGTCCGACGACGGGCTTGTGGCCAGGCCGGTAGACATCGCCGGCGTGCATGATCCGGGAAAGCCGGTGCACCCAGGGAACGGAGGTGTCCAGCTGGTTCCAGACCAGGCCGAGCGTTCCGTGTGGGCGCAGGACGCGCGCCAGCTCGGTGCTTGCCGCCAGGGGGTCGCACCAATGCCAGGCCTGGGCAACGGTAACGACGTCGAAGCCCGCATCCGGAAGGCCGGTCGCCTCGGCAGTCCCCGGCGCAGCCGTGGCGGCGGGGCAATGGGCAGTCAGCTGGGCGAGCATGTCCGGAGAGGGGTCGACGGCGGTGACGTCCAGTCCCATGGCAAGCAGCAAAGCGGTGAACTTTCCGGTACCGGCCCCGACGTCCAGGGCGTCATGGGCTCCAGCGGGCACCAGCCATCTTGCCGATTCCGCGGGATAGCCGGGGCGGACGCGCTGGTAGTGCCTGCCGCCGTCCTGGAAGCTCTCCCCAAGCTCCCTGCGCCGGTCCTGATCCAGCCTGGGGCCACCCCGAACCACGTGTGGCCTCCTTCTTGTGCTGCCGGTGATCTCCCCTCGAAGATACCGCATGTGCGGCCACCGGCAGGTGGCAGCACATGCGGCCTTCAGCGCCGCGGCCGGGCCTTGGAAAGGTCCCTGCTTCAGTCGTCGGTGCAGGGCGCTGCGCCGGCCGTCCCGGGGGTGTTGGGCGCCCAGTGCGGGTAGGTGCGGAAGTCGTTGGCGGGCACCCAGCGGCCCGCGTCCACCACGTAGTCCCATCCGAGTCCGTTACTGCGCAGCGCGCGGATGCCGGCGAGGAGGCGTTCGGCGTCCTCCAGCCGCGAGCCCACGCCGAAGCTTGCGCGCAGGGAACCGGACGGCAGGCCCAGGCGCTTCAGGAGGGGATGGGCGCAGAAGCGTCCGTCGCGCAGGCCCACCCCATGCTCTGCGGACAGGTAGGCCGCCACCAGCCCCGCGTCGTAGCCCTCAACCGAGAAGTTGACCACTCCGATGGTGTCCGTTTCAGGGTTGCTGTCCTTGAAGATCTGGTGGACGGTGACGCCGTCGATGGTCTGAAGGCCCTCCACCAGGAAGGAACGGATGGCAGATTCGTGGGCATGCCACCGGCCCTGGTCGAGCTGGGCGATGACCTGTGTGGCGCGGGCCAGGGTGGCGGCCCCCAGGACGTTCGGCGAGCCCCCCTCATGGCGGGCCGGCCCGGTGGCCCAACTGACGCCGTCGAGCCTTGCTTCCTTCACCGCACCGCCGCCGGCGAGGTGCGGGACGCCGCGGTCGAGCCAGTCCGGCCGGCCTACCAGCACGCCCGCACCGAAGGGCGCGTACAACTTGTGGCCGGAAAAGGCGAGGTAGTCGACGCCGTCCGCAGCGATGTTGATGCGGCGGTGCGGTGCCAGCTGGGCTGCGTCCACCACGATCCGGGCACCGTACCGGTGGACCAGCGCGGCCAGGGCCCGGATGGGAAGGATTTCGCCGGTCACGTTGGAAGCACCTGTGACCGCCAGCAGGCTGACCCCGCCCTGCTCCAGTTCGGCGCGGACGGCGTCGAGGGTGCCGGTGATGGTGTCGGCGGCAACGATGCTGCGGTGCGGAACGCCCTGCCACGGCAGGAGGTTGGCGTGGTGCTCGATGTCCAGGTAGAGGACGTCACCGTCGGGACGGCCGCCCGTCTGCGGCAGGCAGCCCGCCAGGAGGTTCAGGGAATCGGTGGTGTTGCGGGTGAAGATGACCGAATCATCCGGCCGTCCGCCCACGAAGTCCCGGACAATGGTGCGCGCATTCTCATATACCGAGGTGCTGATCTGGGAGGCGTACCCGGCCCCGCGGTGGACGCTTGCGTAGTAGGGCAGGATCTCGTTCAGGTAGGCGGACACCACTGACAGCGCGGGGGCGGAGGCGCCATAATCGAGATTGGCGTACCGGACGTGGCCCCCGGAAATCAGCGGTGCCTGGATCTCGGCGCCGGTGACGGCAGCAAGGGGTTGGCCGGCAACGGCATGGCGTTCAGCAGCTCCCGCAATGGCGGGCTGGGGGGAGACGGTGGCAGTAGTCACAGAGACCTCACTTGAATACAGGACTCCGGCATAGGGAATCCGCGCTTGCCGCATCCACTCCGGACCGGCCTGGTCGTCACCCGGGGCACCCCGCCGCGAATGGAGGGTTGCCGGCCAGCAAACCGGGGTTTTGCGCTGGCACTCGTGACCTGTCTAAAAGCGTAGGACATGGCGCGGCCAGGACCGAAGCCACGGCTATTGTTAAGGGCTTTGTTACGCAGTATCGAACAAACGACGCCGGACACTGCCTTCTGGCTGTATCCGGCATCGCAATATTCGGTTCTGGCGGGAAAACACCAACAGTTGGAGCCGGTCTAGAGCAGGTCGTCCAAATACGGGTTGAGGCGGTGCAGCACCTCTGAGTGCAGGATCGAATTCGTGGCCAGGGCGTTCCCGCCGAACGGTCCGTCCTCGCCCTCAAGGGATGTGAAACGGCCGCCTGCTTCCACCACGATCGGCACCAGGGCAGCCATGTCGTAGAGGTTGAGCTCCGGTTCGCAGGCGATGTCCACCGATCCCTCTGCCACCATGCAATACGACCAAAAGTCGCCGTAGGCCCGGGTCCGCCAGACGTCCTCGGTGAGGCCAAGGAAATCGTCAAGGTTTCCGCGTTCCTTCCAGCCGCCCAGGCTGGAGTAAGAGAGGGAAGCGTCGGAGAGGCTGGAGACGTTGGAGACCCGGAGCCGGGTGGCGGCCGCGAGGGACCTGCCCATGTACGCGCCCATGCCCTTAGCCGCCCACCAGCGCTTGCCAAGGGCCGGCGCGCTGACCACGCCCACCACGGGCTCGCCTTCATCCACCAGGGCGATCAGCGTGGCCCACACCGGAACGCCGCGGACAAAGTTCTTCGTCCCATCGATGGGATCGATGATCCAGCGCCGCGAACCGTGGCCGGTGCTGCCGAATTCCTCGCCCAGGACAGCGTCGCGGGGCCTGGAACGGGAGAGCTGGCCGCGGATGGCTTCCTCGGCTGCCTTGTCGGCGTCGGTGACGGGCGTCAGGTCCGGCTTGGTCTCAACGTGGAGGTCCAGGGCCTTGAAGCGGCTCATTGTCTGGTCATCCACGGAGTCGGCCAGGACATGGGCCAGGCGCAGGTCATCGTTGTAGCTCGAAGCGGGTTGGATCATGGTTCCAAACTACCGTCTGCGGACGCTTCTGCCGGGAGAACGCGTCAGTTGACGCTGCCGAGCTCCTTGGATTCCTGTGCTTCCATGCGCGGGTCTGCGCCAAGCAGCCGCCGCAGGGACGCCAGCCGGGCAGGGCCGGTGGGACCTGCGTGTCCGCCTGCCACCCAGTCATCGAGGCCGCAGTTCACTGCCGTTGAGGTGTGCTTGCAGCCCCGCTCACAGTTTTCGATCCCGGGGGAGAGGTCCGGGAAGGAGCGCAGGATCCGGTCCGGATCCACGTGCGCCAGCCCGAAGGACCGGATGCCGGGGGTATCGATGATCCAGCTGCCCGGCGGTGCGTCTGCCAGGCGCAGGGCCAGGGCGGACGACGACGTGTGGCGGCCCCGCCCGGTGACGGCATTTACACCGCCCGTGGCCCGCTCGGCCCCGGTCAGCGCGTTGACCATAGTGGACTTGCCCACGCCGGAGTGCCCCAGCATCACGGTGACATTTCCGTCGAGGTGGGCCCGGAGGGCGGCCACCGCCGCGCGGTCCAGCCGCGCCGACAGGCCGTCGTCGGACCTGGCGTCGATGCCGGAGGCCTGCGCGTCCGCGGTGCGGCTGATGATCATCGGGAAGTCCAGGTGGGTGTAGTTGGACAGCAGCTCCGAAGGGTCTTTGACGTCGGCCTTGGTGACCAGGAGGATCGGCTCGATCCCGGCGTCGTAGGCTGCCACCAGGGTGCGGTCGATGAACCCCGTGCGCGGTTCCGGATTGGCGGCCGCCACCACGATCACCAGTTGGTCGGCGTTGGCCACCACTGCCCGTTCGATCGGATCCGTATCGTCGGCGCTCCGGCGCAGGAGGGTTTTTCGGTCCTGGATCTTGACCAGGCGGGCAAGCGTGTCCGATGCGCCGGACACATCCCCGACGAGCGATACGAAGTCGCCCGCCACCACCGGCGAACGGCGAAGCTCGCGGGCGCGCGCTGCGATGACAATGCGCTCGTTGTCCGAGTCTTCATCCACGACGGCCGTATACCGGCCGCGGTCCACCGTGATGATCCGTCCGGTCACGGCATCGTCATGGCTGGGGCGGTCCTTGGTACGGGGCCGGGAGCCTTTCTTGCTGGGGCGGATCCGGACGTCCGACTCGTCCCAGGAGTCAGTGCTCCGCGCCACTGCCGCGCCCTTCCGGCCCGGGGGCACTCGCGGCACCCTGGGCCAGCATCTTTTCCCAGAGCTGCGGAAAATCAGGCATGGTCTTGGCGGTGGTGGCGATGTCCTCCACCTGGACGCCGTCCACAGCAAGGCCCAGGATTGCCCCGGCAGTGGCCATGCGGTGGTCGGCGTAGCTGCGGACGACGCCGGCATGCAGCCGGGCGGGCCGGATCACCAGGCCGTCGGCGGTTTCCTCGGCGTCGCCGCCGAGCCGGTTGATTTCCGCGACCAGGGCCGCGAGCCGGTCAGTCTCGTGCCCCCTGAGGTGGGCGATCCCGCTGAGTCGGGAAGGCTCCGCTGCAAGGGCGCAAAGCGCCGCGACTGTAGGAGCCAGTTCACTGGTGTCAGCAAAGTCACCGCCCTTGATCTCCGGGCCCCCGGTAACGGTCAGGACACCGTCGGCCAGGGTGACCGTGGCGCCCATTTGGGTGAGGATCCCGCGCCAGAGATCCCCTACCTGCTGGGTTTCCGCCGGCCAGTTGGGGATTCGGACGGTACCTTGCGAGGCCAAGGCGGCCGCCAGGAAGGGTCCTGCGTTGGAGAGATCCTGTTCAATCCTTTGGTCGAAGGCGCGGATGGGTCCCGGCGCCACCACCCAGTGGTTGGGGACCGAGTCGTCCACTGAGACGCCGGCGCCGCGCAGGGCAGCCACGGTCATGTTGATGTGGTCCAGGCTTGGCACCGGCTTTCCCACGTGCTCCAGGTGCAGGCCCTCGTCGAACCTTGCCCCCACCAGGAGGAGGGCGGAGACGAACTGGGAAGAGGCGCTGGCGTCGATCACCAGGTGGCCGCCCCGGACTGCGCCAGTGCCTTCCACCACGAACGGGAGCGACGACGGCGCGGTGCCGTCTTCAGCGGAAACGGTCACACCCAGGGCCTTGAGGGCTTCGATGATGGTCCCCATGGGGCGCTTCCGGGCGTGCGGGTCACCGTCGAAGACGGACGCTCCGCTGCGGAGTGCCGCGACGGGCGGAACGAAGCGCATGACGGTACCGGCAAGTCCGCAGTCGATGGTGGTGCCGGACGCTGCCGCTGCCGCCGGGAGCGGAACAACCTCCAGGTCGGGCCCAAAGGTGCCGTCACCCGGCACCTCGGTGATGGTGGCGCCGAGCTGCCTGAGCGCATCGATCATCAGGGCGGAGTCCCTGGAGTGCAGGGGCGCCCGCAGCCGGGACGGGCCGTCCGCGAGGGCCGCGAGGACCAGGTACCTGTTGGTCAGGGACTTTGACCCGGGCACCGTCACGGTGGCATTGACTGGCCGGGACGCAAAAGGTGCGGCCCAGTGCTGGACGGGTGTTCCGGATGCGTCCCGGGTGGCAGCTGCTGCGGTCATGCGTGCTTAGGCTCCCGAGGCGTGCTCGACGGCGCGGCGTACGGCTTTGTCCGCCTTGTTCAGCTTCGTGGTGGTGGTCCTGCGGGCGTCGGCGGCCAGGTGCGAAGCGTTTCGGCGGGCGTCGGCGGCCAGGTGCGAAGCGTTTCGGCGGGCGTCGGCGGCGAGGTGACCGGCCCGCCAGGCAAGGCCGGGCTTGCCCGCGGTGTCCACGGACGCGAGCAGGACGCCACCACTCAGGGAGAGGTTCTTGAGCAGCTGGCTTCTGCGGCTTTGCCGCCCTTCCTTGCTGCTGATGTCCGCGCTGCGCCACTCGACGAAGGTGTTCAGGAGGGAGACCACCGTGAGCAGGCCGGCCGAGAGCCTGGAGAACTTGCCCAGGCCGAACAGGACGCCCGCCCCCACCTGGGCTCCACCCATGACGCGGGCCAGGGCCTTCTCGTTCGCCTGGAAGGGGAGCGAGGCCGCGGCCTTGCGCAGCAGCGGGGAGAGCTGCTGTGCGGTGTCGTCGGAGTTCTTGAGCTTATCCAATCCGGCAAGAATGAAACTGGAAGCAAGCATGGGCCTGGCGAGCGTGCGGACAAAGGACATGGATTTCCTCCTGGATGGACGGGCCGCGGCGAGCGGCAGAGTCGGTCCTAGTCTTGCACTTTTGGGGAATATTTGCCCGCGGGAGACGGTTATGGCTGTCGGGTCCGCAGCATGGGCCCTGACGATCATTCACCCGATACGGAGCGGAGTTGGGCCTTGCGGAAGGTGTTGGACGAAACCAGAAAGGCGGGACCGGTGGCAGTGGACGCGCTGGCCACCGAGCCGCCGGAGTACGGCATGCCCGCGGCGGGGAGCCTGACAGTAGACTTGAAGGCAATGAGCACCCTGGATCCGGCCGTTGCGGCCATGTATGAGGCGTCCCCCGGCGAAGTGAACGGCAGGCCAGGCACTGTGCCCTTGCCTGCCGGACAGGCAGCTGCCGGTTCGCCGGCCGCCGAGGACAGCACCCTGGACGTTGCCACGGAGAGCGTGGAGCAACGCCGCCTTCGCTTTGAGCGGGACGCCATGCAGTACGTGGATCAGCTCTATTCCGCGGCGATGCGTATGGCACGGAACCCCTCGGACGCGGAGGACCTGGTGCAGGAGGCCTATACCAAGGCTTTTTCGGCTTTTCACCAGTACAAGCCAGGCACAAACCTCAAGGCGTGGCTCTACCGGATCCTGACCAACACGTACATCAACCTGTACCGCAAGCGGCAGCGTGAGCCGCTGCAGTCCAACTCCGACAGCATTGAGGACTGGCAGCTGGCCCGGGCTGAGTCGCACACGTCGAGCGGATTGCGTTCGGCAGAGGCAGAAGCCCTGGACCACCTTCCGGATTCCGACGTCAAGCGGGCTCTTCAGGACATTCCGGAGGAGTTCCGCCTGGCGGTCTACTTCGCTGACGTGGAGGGCTTCGCCTACAAGGAAATTTCAGACATCATGAACACGCCCATCGGCACCGTGATGTCCCGGCTCCACCGCGGCCGGCGGATGTTGCGGGACATGCTCGCGGAATACGCCGCCGAGCGGGGATTCAAAACAGCCGCCGACGCGTCGGATGCGGCAGGAAGCAAAGCACAGGAGAACAGGAAATGAGCGACTGCCAGGGATTGGGCGACTGCGACGATACACGGATGCAACGCATCTACGAGTACCTTGACGGGGCACTGACCCGCGAGGACATCACCGAAATCAAGGACCACCTTGATGACTGCCCTGAATGCACGGAGCAGTACGACCTCGAGTGCGTCATCCGCAACATGGTCAAGCGCTCCTGCACGGAGGCCGCGCCGGACAACCTGAAGAACGCCATCCTGGACCGGATCCACGCCATCCGTCCGGTAGAGGCTTAGGTACGGGCCGCCCCTGCGCCCATCAAGACCGCAGACAGCAAAGGACCCCGGAAGCCGACTGGCTTGCGGGGTCCTTTGCTTGAACCGTAGTCCCTGGCATTTGCCTAGGTGTTGGGGCGCTTCCCGTGGTTCGCGCCGCCACGCTTACGGTCACGACGCTTGCGTGCACGCTTGCTCATAGCTGGCCTCCTTACTGTTGGTACTCAAAAGAGCTGCCCTCCAGTCTCCCACATGATCTGGCGCCCCGCGAACCGGGAAACGGCGGATGACCTGCGGCAGCGCTGCAGGGGCGGGGCACTAAGGCTGCAGGGTGCCCCGGATGGCCGCACGGGCCTCTTCCAGCACTGTCCTGACGGTTTCCAGTGTCACCGGGCTGATGGGCTGGTGCAGGGCCTGGCGCCGCAGATCCGCGCGGAGACCATCGCGGAAATCTTGCAGCAGCAGTTCCGCTTCCTTGAGCGGCTGCCCCTTGGGCGAATGCGGCTGGCTGTTTGCCGGCAAGGCGGTTGCCGCCGCAGCCGCGGCCCGCGCCGCTTCGGCCGCTGCAGCAAGGTCGCCGCGGAGGCCCCGCATACTGCTGCGGATGTCCTCCCTGAGGGTTCCGGTGAGCCGTTGCACGGAGGCAGCGATGTCATTCTCGACGCCCGCCAGATCCTCCCGCCGGCGGTTCAGTTCTGCAAGGCCGGCGGCGGTGATGCGGTAATTGGTACGCCTGCCCGCCGGCTCAGTAGCCACCAGGCCGTCCTCTTCGAGTTTGCCCAGCCGGGGATAGATGGTTCCGGCGCTGGGTGAGTAGGTCCCGCCGAACCGGTCCTTAAGCGCCTTGATGAGCTCGTAGCCGTGCTTGGGGCCGCTTTCGAGCAGGGAGAGGAGGTAAAGGCGCAGCGCACCGTGTGCGAAGACGGGAGGCATCAGCGTTCCGCTTCTCCACGGGAGTCGCCGGGCGCCGGAGCGTGGAAGATAGAGGTCTTGCCGGACACCGAGTTGGTGCGGACGAGCATCAGTTGCCCATCGGGCCCTGCAATAGTCTCCACCTTGCCGTTGGTGAGGAGGCACTGATGGCCATACAGAATCACCGCTCCGCCGGCGGACTTGGCCACGATGTCGACGCCCACATCAGCCGGCACCCTGATGGTCAGGTCTCCGGAAACGGAATTGGAGCCGAAATCCAGGGTGAAATCGAGCAGGTCGAAGCTTAGGTGGCCGCTGACGGTATTGGTCCGCACGTTGGTGAAGCTGCCGGACGCGGTCACCTCACCGGAGATGCTTTTGGCAGTGAGGACGCCCCGGTGGTTCCTGACGGCCACGCTGCCGCTGACAGTGTTGACCTGAAGCTGGCCGGAGGTACTGTCCGCCATGACGGAGCCGGACACGGTGTTGAGCCGAATGTGGGCGGAGGTACCGGAAACAAGTCCGTCGCCGCTCACGGTCCCGGCCTCCACCTCCACTCCTTGGGGAACGGCGACGGTGATGACGGCGGAGTTATCGCTGTTGTGGTTGACGGTTTCCATGAGGTTTTTGAACCACCCCTGGGCGCCGTGCAGTTGGTGCCGGACCTCAAGCCTGCCGCCGTTCAGGGACACTGCCACGGGGTCGCCGTGCACCTCGGAGAACTCCAGGCGAACCACTGGTTCGGCATGCGTGACGACGTCAAACCTGCCCCGGACCATGCCCAGCTTAAGGGACGTTACGCCGTCCACCTCGATGGTCTGCGGCCCGGCAACAGTCCAGTTTTCCCCTGCCATGTTTCCTCCAAAGGCGATATATCGCGTTAGAGTCCCAATCTATCGACGGTGGAAGGCAAGGTCAAGATATATCTCGAAGAGATTATTGCGGTGCGTCCATGCCCAGCCACTGGAACCAGCCGCGGTGCAGCACCAGCCATGCCATGAGTCCATACCCGGCCTGGCCGGGAGTGCCGCCGTTTGCCGCGAGGTCCTGGCGCCACTGTTCGTGGTTCAACAGGGGCGAGAACGTGTCGACGTAAAGGTGCTTGCGGCGCGTGGTCACATCCGCGAAGGCCGTATTCAATTCGTCCAGCCGGCGGTTCTGGGCCGGGTCGAGTGTGGGGGGCGGCCCCACAACGAATACCTCGATCCGGTTCTGGGATGCCGAGTCCAGGATGTTGGCCAGATTCAACCGGCTCCGTGCCGTGGAGAGGCCAAACTCGATGTCACGACCCGAAAGGCCGATGACCAACCGGTTCTCAGCCTGCGGACTGAACCGCCGCCCGGCTTCATCCAGCCAGCGTGCAGCAAGGCCTTCGGTACCTTCCTGCGGGCAGGGGAGGGCGTAGCTTTCCAGCAGCATGCCGTCCTGGGGAGTGCGGGCCAGAACGCGGCCCAGCCAGCCGAGCGCCCGGGGGTCGCCGAGTCCGGCCAGCAGTTCGTCTCCTACAGCTGCGATCCGCAGCTTCCTGTCTTCCACGCGTTCCTCTTTACTTCGGTACGGGTTTACTTCGATACGGCCGCTGCCATCGTCGCCGCCGCGGCTGCGGAAGCTCGGGGAGGCGCTCTCAATCCATTAAACAGAACTGCCCGGCCGGAGTCTGGTATTTCGACTCCGGCCGGGCAGCCTTACTGCTTACTTCCGTGCAAATGCCTGCTTTAGGAGAACATCCTGCTCCGCAGCGTGCCGCTTCATGGAACCGGCCGCCGTGGAGGCGGATGCCGGCCGTGACACCAGGCGGACGCGGCGGTCAAGGGCCTCCGGCAGGTGCAGGCCGACGAACGGCCACGGTCCCTGGTTGGCAGGCTCGTCCTGCGCCCAGACCACTTCGGCGTTGGGGTACTTGGCGAGCTCTGCCTGGATCTCTGCATTCGGCAGCGGGTAGAGCTGCTCCACCCGGACGATGGCAGTGGTCTTGTCGCCGGTCTTCTGGCGGGTGGACAGGAGATCGTAGTACAGGCGGCCGGAGACCAGGAGCACGCGTTCGACGCCGGTGGCCGGCAGCTGTTCATGGTCACCGATGACGGGGCGGAACGTGCCGTTGGTGAAGTCTTCGACGGACGAAGCGGCAGCCTTCAGGCGCAGGAGCTGCTTGGGCGTGAAGATGATCAGTGGCTTGCGCGGGCGGCTGTAAGCCTGGCGGCGCAGCAGGTGGAAGTGCGAGGCAGCCGTGGTGGGGTTGGCCACGATCATGTTGTCTTCCGCGCAGAGCTGCAGGAAGCGCTCGATCCTTGCCGAGGAATGGTCCGGGCCCTGCCCCTCGTAGCCGTGCGGGAGCATCAGGACCAGCGAGGAGCGCTGGCCCCATTTCTGCTCGGCTGACGAAATGAACTCATCGATGATGGTCTGCGCGCCGTTGACGAAGTCACCGAACTGGGCCTCCCAAAGGACCAAGGCATCCGGGCGTTCCACCGAGTAGCCGTACTCGAAGCCCATGGCGGCGTATTCCGACAGCAGGGAGTCGTAGATCCACAGCTTGGCCTGGTTGTCCGAAAGGTTGCCCAGGGGCAGCCATTCCTTGCCGTTGGCGCGGTCGTGGAAGACGGCGTGGCGCTGCACGAAGGTGCCGCGGCGCGAGTCCTGGCCGGCGAGGCGTACAGGGACGCCTTCCATGATGAGCGAACCAAAGGCAGCGATCTCGCCGAAGCCCCAGTCGATGCCGCCCTCGCGGGACATCTGTTCGCGCTTCTCCAGCAGCTGCTTCAGCTTGGGGTGGACCGTGAAGCCGTCGGGGATCTCGACGTGGGCCTTGCCGATCCGCGCCAGGGTCTCGGCGCTGATGGCCGTGGAGGCCGGTGCGCTGACGCTGGAATCGGATTGCTGGGCCTTGGGCCGTTCGATGTCGGATACGGCAGCGGAGTCGGCGGTGACGATCGGAATAGGGGAGGTCTGGGCGGCATGGGTCTCGGCAAAAACCCGCTCCAGCCGTTCCTGGTAGTCGCGGAGCAGCTGCTCGGCTTCTTCCTCGGTGATGTCGCCGCGGCCGATGAGCGACTCGGTGTACAGCTTGCGGACGGAGCGCTTGGCTTCGATCAGGTTGTACATGAGCGGCTGGGTCATCGAGGGGTCGTCGCCCTCGTTGTGGCCCCGGCGGCGGTAGCACACCATGTCGATGACAACGTCCTTGTGGAAGCGCTGGCGGAACTCGTAGGCGAGCTGGCCGATGCGGACAACAGCCTCGGGGTCGTCGCCGTTCACATGGAACACCGGCGCCTGGATCATCTTGGCAACGTCCGTGGAGTACGTGGATGACCGCGACGATGACGGGGCGGTGGTGAAGCCCACCTGGTTGTTGACCACGATGTGGATGGTTCCACCGGTGCGGTAGCCCCGGAGCTGGGACAGGTTGAGCGTTTCCGCCACAACGCCCTGGCCGGCGAAGGCAGCGTCACCATGAACCATGATGGGCAGCACAGGGAACGATTCGCCCTGGTCCAGGCGGTCCTGCTTGGCCCGGACAATGCCTTCAAGGACGGAGTCCACGGCTTCCAGGTGGGACGGGTTGGCGGCGAGGTAGACCTTGGTCTCCTTGCCGTTGTCCGAGGTGAAGGTGCCTTCGGTGCCCAGGTGGTACTTGACGTCTCCGGAGCCCTGTACGGAGCGCGGATCCTGCGTGCCCTCGAATTCGCGGAACACCTGGGCGTAGGTCTTGCCGGCGATGTTCGTCAGGACGTTGAGACGGCCGCGGTGGGCCATGCCGATGGCAACCTCGTCCAGGCCGTCGTCGGCTGCGTCGGACATGATGGCGTCCAGCAGCGGGATCAGCGACTCGCCGCCTTCCAGGGAGAAGCGCTTCTGGCCCACGAACTTCGTCTGCAGGAACGTCTCGAAGGCCTCGGCCGCGTTCAGCTTGGAGACGATCCGGAGTTGTTCCTCACGGCTGGGCTTGGAGTAGGCATGCTCCAGCTGGTCCTGGAACCACTTGCGCTCGGCGGGCTCCTGGATGTGCATGTACTCAATGCCGGTGGTGCGGCAGTATGCGTCGCGCAGGACGCCAAGGATGTCGCGGAACTTCAACATCGGCTTGCCGCCGAAGCCGCCCGTGGGCCATTCACGGTCCAGGTCCCAGAGGGTCAGGCCGTAGGTGAGGACATCAAGGTCAGGGTGCTTGCGCTGGACGTACTCAAGCGGGTCGGTGTCGGCCATGAGATGGCCCCGCACGCGGAAGGAGTGGATCAGCTGCTGGATCCGGGCCACCTTGTTGATCTCGTCGGCCGGATCCACCTGGAGGTCCGGGCTCCAGCGGACGGGCTCATACGGGATGCGCAGGGCTTCGAAGATCTCGTCGTAGAAGTTCTGGGCACCCAGCAGCAGTTGGTGTACCAGCTTGAGGAACTCGCCGCTGCCTGCGCCCTGGATGACGCGGTGGTCGTACGTCGAGGTCAGGGTGAGAACCTTGCTGATGGCGTTCTGGGCGATGATCTTTTCGCTCGCGCCCTGGAACTCTGCGGGGTAGTCAAGGGCGCCGACGCCGATGATGGCTGCCTGGCCCTTGGAGAGGCGCGGTACCGAGTGCACGGTGCCGATGCCGCCGGGGTTGGTCAGGGACACGGTGGTGCCCTGGTGGTCCTCGGCGGTGAGCTTGCCGTTGCGGGCCCGCTTGATCAGGTCCTCGTAGGTGTGCCAGAACTCGGCGAAGTTGAGGGTCTCGGCCTTCTTGATGTTCGGGACCATCAGCAGGCGGGTGCCGTCGGGCTTGGGCATGTCGATGGCGATGCCGAAGTTGACGTGGGCCGGCTGGACGGCGACAGGCTTGCCGTCCACCTCGTCGTAGTACACGTTCATGGACGGGAACTGGGACAGCGCGCGGATCACGGCGTAGCCGATGAGGTGCGTAAAGGAAACCTTGCCGCCGCGTGCGCGGGCCAGGTTTGAGTTGATGACCACGCGGTTGTCGATGAGCAGCTTGGCCGGAATGGCACGCACGCTGGTGGCGGTGGGCACCTGCAGGCTGGTGACCATGTTGGTGGCGATGGCTTTTGCCGGCCCGCGGAGGACGGAGACTACGTCTTCCTCGGGTGCGGTGGGCGCCTTCACGTTCTTGGGCAGCTGCGCCGGGATGGGCTGCGAGCCGGTGCCGGCTTCGGTTTTCTTGCCGCCGTCGCGCGCCTCCGTGGCCGGGGCTTTCTTGACGGGCGCCGGTGCCGGCGCCTGGGCGGCCGGAGCTGGTGCCGCGGGGGCGGCCGGAGCTGCTGCCGGCGACGGTGCCGGAGCGGCGGGAGCCGCCTTCACAACAGGAAGTTCCCGGGTAGGCGGGTGGGCAGCGTGTGCCGAATTTCCATTGGAAGAAGAGTTGGAAGAAGAACTGTTACCCGAGTCGAAGGATTCAAACAGCGGCCACCACTTGGCATCCACGGCGTTTTTGTCCTGCTGGTACTGCTCGTACAGTTCATCAACGAGCCACTCGTTTCCGCCAAATTCCTCTGGTAGACGGTGGCTTGGCTGCTCTGGCACTTGAAATACGCCTCTTCCATGAGTTTGATTTCTCTTTGGCCCCCCGGTGCTTCAGCACTACGTTCGAACCAGTCTCTGCGTCCTCTGAACCCAGACCTTTGCAAGTCTAGTGAGCATCCTGCGTTAACTGCCAATAAGGGTGACTCAAATCATGAAGTGACGAACGGGGGGCCAAATACGGCGGCCGTCGCTCGTCCGCCGGGGGCAGCCGGGCGGAAAGTGCAGGGGCGCCGGGGCAGGCAAAAGAGGGGCTCCCGGCCTCCCTGCCGGGCGTCCGGCAGGGGCGGCTCCTGTAGACTGAAATTCTTATGGACAGTAAATCTAGGTGCCGGCCTGGGCGCTGTCAGCGGAGCTCGAAGAGCAGCGCCGCGCAGTCCGCCCCCAGAGCCGGCAAACCCCGACAACGCGCCCATCACCAGCCAACGGCCCAGCTTGCCGCAACCCGCACGGACCAGGCATCGGCATCCGCCGACCATCCTCCGCCGGGACGAAACAGTTTTCCCACTCCGCGGCTGACCTTGCTTCGGGAATTTTCAGAACTCCGGGCGGGCTGCTGAATGGAGTGGCTCCTCCTTGCAGCAGGCCTGCTGCTGATCGCCGGCACGGGATTCTTCGTGGCCGTCGAATTCTCCCTCATCGCCCTGGACCAGTCCACCGTCCAGCGCGCAATCGACGACGGCGACACCGGCGCGGTGCCCTTGCTCACCTGCCTGAAGTCACTGTCCACCCAGCTGTCCAGCTGCCAGCTCGGCATCACGTTGACCACCTTGCTTACTGGTTATGTCATGGAGCCCTCGGTGGGCCGCCTCCTCAAGGCGCCGCTGGGCGCCGTCGGGCTTCCCGACGTGGCGGTGGAATCCGTCTCCCTCATCCTGGCGATGGTGGTTGCAACGCTGCTGTCCATGCTCCTGGGCGAGCTGGTGCCGAAAAACATGGCCATCGCGCTGGCGTTTCCCGTGGGCCGGACGCTGGCCGGCCCACAGCTGGTTTTCACCACGATCTTCAAGCCCGCCATCCTGGTCCTCAACGGATTCTCCAACAAGGTCCTGCACGTCTTTGGCCTGGAGGCCAAAGAGGAGATTTCCGGTGCGCGGACGCCGGCAGAGCTTGCCTCGCTGGTCCGCAGGTCCGCTGCGATGGGAACGCTTGACGCCGGGACGGCCAACTTCGTTGCCCGCACCCTGAACTTCTCCACCCGGACAGCGGCGGACGTCATGACGCCCCGCATCCGGCTGGAGACCATCGACGCCGACCAGCCGGTTTCCGACGTCCTGGATGCCGCGCGCAGGACCGGGTACTCCCGGTTCCCGGTCATTGGTGAATCGGCCGATGACATCCGCGGCCTTGTGCACGTCAAGAAGGCCGTTGCCGTCCCGTGGGACCGCCGGCAGAACCTCGAAGCCGGCGCCATCATGACCGAGGTGCTGCGCGTGCCCGAAACCATCCACCTGGATGCCCTGCTGGCCGAGCTCCGGGAGGGAAACCTTCAGCTGGCCGTTGTGCTTGATGAATACGGCGGAACCGCAGGCATTGCCACCCTGGAGGACCTGGTGGAGGAGATTGTGGGCGAGGTGGCGGACGAGCACGACAGGGTCCGCCCGGGCCTCCTGCAAAGTGCCTCCGGCGATTGGTACTTCCCTGGCCTCCTCCGGCCCGATGAGTTGTCCGAGCACATTCCCGGCCTGGGCGTTCCGGACGAAGCAGCCTATGAGACCGTGGGCGGCTACGTCATGAGCAAGCTCGGCAGGATCGCGGCCGTCGGTGACACCGTTCCGGTGAACGGCGGAACACTCAGCGTTACCCGGATGGACGGCCGCAGGATCGACCGCATCTGTTTCCACCCGGCGTCGGAACCGGCTGCGCAGGACGCCAATAACAGGAGTAAGCCATGAGTGACTGGGCCGGAATTCTCTGGCTGGGCTTCCTCCTGCTGGGCAACGCCTTTTTTGTGGCGGCGGAATTCGCCATCATGTCCGCCCGCCGCAGCCAGATTGAACCCCTGGCGGACGCCGGCTCGAAGCGCGCCCAGACCACCTTGCGCGCCATGGAGAACGTTTCCCTGATGCTGGCCTGTGCACAGTTGGGCATCACTGTCTGTTCCCTGCTGATCCTGCTGGTGGCCGAACCGGCGATCCACCACCTGCTGGCCGTCCCCCTCGAAATGGTGGGACTGCCCGCGGAAGCGGCCGGCGTGGCCGCCTTCGCGGTGGCGCTGCTGGTGGTGACCTTCCTGCACGTCACGTTCGGCGAGATGGTCCCCAAGAACATTTCGGTGTCCGTGGCGGATAAGGCAGCAATGTTCCTGGCCCCTCCGCTGCTGTTCATCTCGCGGCTGGTCCATCCCGTGATTTCGGTGCTTAACTGGTCGGCCAACCACATCCTCAAACTGATGCGGGTCGAGCCCAAGGACGAGGTGACCTCTTCCTTCACCCTGGAGGAAGTGCAGTCGATCGTCCAGGAGTCCACCCGCCACGGGCTGGTGGACGACGACGCCGGGCTCATCACCGGTGCGCTGGAGTTCTCCGAGTACACGGCGGAGGACATCATGGTGCCGCTCGGAAACCTGGTCATGCTGGGAGCATCCACCACCCCGGTGGAGTTCGAGAAGGCTGTCAGCCGTACGGGTTTTTCCAGGTTCCCCATGCTCGATGACGAGGACATGCTCTACGGCTACCTCCATGTGAAGGACGTGCTGTCCATTCCGGAGTCCGCCTATGAGCTGCCCATCGCCGAGAGCCGGATCCGGTCACTGGCCAACCTGGCGCTGGGCGACGAGATCGAAAAGGCCATGTCCGTCATGCAGCGCACGGGATCCCACCTTGCGCGCGTGATCGGCCCGGACGGCAACACGCGTGGGGTCCTTTTCCTCGAGGACGTGATCGAACAACTCGTCGGCGAGATCCGGGACGCAACGCAGGCCACCGGCATCCGCCGGCTGGGCCAGCCGAACGGGAGCTGACAACCGCGGAGGAGGCGCCCCTGGCCGATGGCGGGCGCCTCCCGCAGCAGGTTCCCGGAGGCCACATCTCCTTGCCTAAATAGGAATGATTCGCATTTAGGTATAGGCTGGCCATGTTGCCCTCCATCATGCGTGAACTGAGGTTTTTCGTGCGCCGTCCAGCCGCTGCCAGCTCTTTCCTTGCCGCCCTCGCGGGCTTTGGCCTCCTGCTTAGTGCCTGCAGCTCCCAGCCGTCCCAAACCGCGGACCTGGCACAGGGAATCAAGGTGGTGGCATCAACGAACGTCTATGGTGACATCGCCAGGACCATCGGCGGGGACAAGGTCAAAGTCACCGCCATCATCAATAACGCAGGCCAGGATCCGCACTCCTACGAGGCGACGGCCCAGGACCGGCTGGCTGTCTCCAAGGCGCAGCTCGTCATCGAAAACGGTGGCGGGTACGACGGCTTCGTCCACACCCTGGTGGAAAGCAGTAACCTTGACAGCGCTTCGGTGTTGAACGCCGTCGAAGTGTCCGGCCTTGCCCATCGGGAAGGAACCGGCCCTGCTGCGCCGTCAACCGCCCCGGACACGGCGGGCGTGCAGGATGGGCACGACCATGGGGACCTCAATGAGCACGTCTGGTACAGCCTGCCGGCGATGGAGCGCATGGCTGACGGCATAGCAGGCAAGCTTGGCGCCCTGGACCCGGGCTCTGCAGCCACGTTCTCCGCGAACGCCGAATCCTTCAAGTCCGCCTTGTCGTCCCTGCACGGTCGGCTGGACAGCATGAAGGCCGCCGGGGGCGGGGGCCGGGTGGCGGTCACGGAACCGGTGCCGCTGTACCTGCTGGAGGATGCCGGGCTGGTGAACGCGACGCCCGGGCAGTACACCGCAGCCATCGAGGAGGGCGCTGACGTTCCCCCTGCTGTCCTGAAGGAAGCCACCGACCTGGTGCGTTCCAGGACGGTGCGCCTGCTGGCCTATAACGCCCAGACGGAAGGACCCCAGACCGAAGCGCTGAAGAAGGCGGCCGAGTCCGCAGGAGTGCCGGTAGTGGACTTCACCGAGACCCTGCCCGAAGGCAAGAACTACCTCCAGTGGATGACGGACAATGTGAGCAACATCGGCAAGGTTCTGGAGGCAAGCCGGTGAAATCCGTGATCAGCCTCAAAGGGGCATCCCTCAAGTTCGGCCAGCGCACGCTCTGGGAGGACCTGGACCTGGACATCAGGCCCGGCGAGTTCTTCGCTGTGCTGGGCCCAAACGGCAGCGGCAAGACCAGCTTCCTGAAAGTCCTGCTGGGCCTGCAGAAACTGCACGCAGGCGAGGCATCCCTGGGCGGACGGCCCGTGGAACGCGGGAGCAGCCTGATCGGGTACATTCCCCAGCAGAAATCCTTTGCACCGGATACGCCAATGCGGGCCCGGGACCTGGTGGGACTGGGAGTGGACGGCCATCGCTGGGGAGTCCGGCTCCGGTCGGCCAGGACAAACCGGAGGGTGGACCAGCTCCTGGAGCTCGTGGGAGCCTCCGACTACGCCAACGTCCCGGTAGGCCAGCTCTCCGGCGGCGAGCAACAGCGGCTCCGGGTGGCACAGGCCCTGGCGGCCGATCCCCAGGTCCTGCTTTGTGACGAGCCGTTGCTCTCCCTGGACCTGCACCACCAACAGGCAGTGAGCGCCCTCATCAGCAAGCGCAGCCGTGAGCAAAACAGTGCCGTCGTCTTCGTGACCCACGAAATCAATCCGATCATCGAATACGTGGACCGTGTCCTCTACCTGGCCGGTGGCCGATTCCGGGTGGGGCCGCCGGACAAGGTCATGACCACGGATGTGCTTTCGGACCTGTACGGAAGCCATGTGGAAGTGATCCGCGCCAATGGCCGGCTGGTGGTGGTCGGCTTGCCGGACGCCACCACCCACCACCACGCGGAGGCGGACACGATGGCAGGGGAGGTGGCGTAGTGGACGCCGACAGTCTCCTGGGTGCCATCTTCAATTTCGACAATTACGGCGAACTGCTGGTCCTGGTCCAGAACTCCATCTGGGCGGGCGCCATCCTGGGGCTCCTTGGCGGCCTCGTGGGCACCTTTGTCATGAAGCGCGACCTTGCGTTCGCTGTCCACGGCATCTCCGAGCTCTCCTTTGCGGGGGCTGCTTTTGCGCTGCTCATAGGGGCGGATGTGGTCCTTGGCTCGCTGGCTGGATCGGTTGCGGCTGCGCTGCTGCTGGGCCTGATGGGGGTTCGCGCCAGGGACAAGAACTCCATCATCGGGGTCATCATGCCCTTCGGGCTGGGACTTGGCATCCTGTTCCTGTCCCTGTACCAGGGGCGCGCAGCAAACAAGTTCGGACTGCTGACCGGGCAGATTGTTTCCGTGGACACGGTCCAACTCCAGGCACTCGCCGGGACTGCCGCCGTCGTGATGCTCGTCCTGCTGGCCATCTGGCGGCCCTTGAACTTCGCCAGTGTGGACCCCGACCTCGCGGAGGCGCGGGGAGTGCCCGTCCGCAGCCTGGCCCTCGTGTTCATGATCCTCCTGGGCGTCAGTGTGGCCTTGTCCATCCAGGTGGTGGGCGCCCTGCTGGTCCTCGCCCTGCTCATCACCCCGGCGGCCGCAGCGCTGCGGGTTACTTCCTCGCCGGTAGCGGCAGTGGTCCTCAGCGTTGTCTTCGCCATGACGGCAACGGTGGGTGGAATCCTGCTGGCGCTGGGCGGACGGATTCCCATCAGCCCCTATGTCACCACGTTGTCGTTCCTGATCTACGTGGTGTGCCGTGCGATTGGGTCCGTGCGCGTGGCCCGGGGCGTCAACGGGCGGCTCCTTACAGCTTCCCGGCGGCCTTAAGGGCAGTGCAGTCCGGGCACAGCCCGAAAATTTCAACCGTATGGTCAACTTCCGTGAACCCATGATCTGCAGCCGTGCGAACGGCCCACGTCTCCACGGCGGGGGCTTCCACTTCCACGGCCCTTCCGCAGTTCCTGCAGAGCAGGTGGTGGTGGTGGCCGGTCACCGCGCAGCGCCGGTACACCGCCTCACCGTCGCCATTGCGCAGCACGTCAACCAGGCCCTCATCGGCGAGCGACTGCAGGATCCGGTAGGCGGTGGCAAGCGAAACGGAGACGCCCTGGTCCAGCAGAATCCGGTAGAGCTCCTGCGTGCTGACAAAGTCGTCCAGGCGGTCCAGCGCAGCACTGACGGCTTTGCGTTGCTTGGTAACCCGCTGTTCCTTGCCGCCTCCTGCCGGGGACGGGGCGGCGGAATCAGCCTTGACGCCGATCGGCATGGACGAACTCACTTCCGTGGGGGGCAGACATCAAGATTACCAGCCGGCGTTTGGTAGACGGGCTTCGTGGACAGCGTTCCGGAACCGACCCTAGGCTGGCGCTTATGAAGCTGACCAAATACACCCACGCCTGTGTCCGTCTCGAAAAGGACGGCGGTGTCCTGGTCATTGACCCCGGCACCTTTTCGGAATCAGCGGAGGCGCTGTCAGGGGCCCAGGCCGTCCTGGTGACGCACGAACACGCAGACCATCTTGACTCCAAGGCCGTGGTGGAAGCCCTGCAGGGCAGCCAGCACCTCGAACTCCACGCTCCCGGAGGCGTGGCAGAGCAGCTGCGGCAGGAAGCTCCCGGTGCTGCTGAACGCATCCACACCGTGGAGCCTGGCTCCACGTTCCAGGCGGCCGGCTTCGACGTCCGCAGCTTTGGCGGCCAGCATGCCCTGATCCACCCCCAGATCCCCCTTGTGGCGAACATCGGCTTCCTGGTTGACCAGAACGTGTACCACCCGGGGGACTCGTTCATCATCCCGGACGCCATCACAGTCCAGACACTCCTGGTTCCGCTGCACGCTCCCTGGAGCAAGTCTGCCGAGGTAGTGGACTTTGTGATCGGGGTGCGGGCGCCGCGGGCGTTCCAGATCCATGACGGGCTGCTCAACGACAACGGCCTGGGCATCGTCGAAGGGCACGTCAAGCGGATCGGGGCGAAGTACGGGACCGAATACCGGCACTTGGCACCCCGCGAGTGGGTGGAGGTCTAACCTGCTGAACCGGTCCATTCCCCGGTGTCCAGGAAGCGCGCAATCACCCTTTCATGCGGCACCGGATCCAACCCCTGGGCCGCCAGCCAGTCATGGTTCCAGTAGGTGCCCGCATAGCGTTCGCCGCCGTCGCACATCAATGACACCACGCTGCCCCGGCGGCCCTCCGACAGCATGCGGGCGACTGTCTGCCAGACGCCCCACAGGTTGGTGCCGGTGGACGGGCCGGCGTGCAGGCCTGCAAAGGAGTCCAGGTGCCGCATGGCAGCAACGGAGGCCGCGTCCGGCACCTGGACCATACTGTCAATCACCGTGGGAATGAAACTGGGCTCCATCCGCGCCCGGCCAATGCCTTCAATCCGCGAAGGCAAGCCGGTGGGCTGACCGGCGGATTCCCCCAGCCAGCCGGGGTAGAACGCGGAGTTTTCCGGGTCCACCACCAGCAGCCTGGTGTGATGGCTGTGGTAGCGCAGGTACCGGCCGATCGTGGCGCTGGTTCCGCCGGTCCCGGCGCCCACCACGATCCAGTCCGGCACCGGGTGCGGCTCCAGGCTGAGCTGGCCGAAGATCGACTCGGCGATGTTGTTGTTCCCGCGCCAGTCCGTGGCCCGCTCCGCGTAAGTGAACTGGTCCATGTAGTGGCCCTTGCAGGTAGCGGCCACCTCTTCTGCCGCCGCGTATACGTCGGACGCGTTCGCCACCAGAAGGCAGGAGCCGCCGAACTGTTCGATCAGCGCGATTTTCTCCGGACTGGTGGTTCTCGCCATCACGGCGATGAAAGGGAGTCCCAGCAGTTGGGCGAAATACGCCTCCGATACCGCCGTGCTGCCGCTGGAGGCCTCCACGATGGTGGTGTCCGCCCGGATCCAGCCGTTGACCAGGCCGAACAGGAACAGTGACCTTGCCAGCCGGTGCTTGAGGCTGCCGGAACGGTGCCTGGACTCGTCCTTGAGGTACAGCTGGATTCCCCAGTGCTCCGGCAAGTCAACGGAGTAGAGGTGGGTGTCCGCGGAGCGGTTGTTCTCCGCCCTGATGGTGCGGATGGCGTGGTCCGCCCAGTCCCGGTCCGGTTTTCCGCTGTTCGTCCCGGTGCTGCCCTCGATCCTCACCGCACCAGCCTACCCGTGGCAACAGGCGTGCCCGTCTAGAGTTGGACCGTTGGCTGCGCCAGAACATGGCCCGGATCCCGCAGAAGGAGCACCATGAAGCCGTTGATTGACGTTCCCGGCCTTGAAGCCAGGCTTGCCGCCGGGCACCGGACCGTCCTGCTGGATGTGCGCTGGGTGCTGGGCGATCCGCACGGCCGTGACCACTACCTTGCGGAGCACCTCCCGGGCGCGGTGTTCGTTGACCTGGCCACGGAGCTTGCGGATCCCGCCGTGCCGGACCGGGGCCGGCACCCGCTGCCGTCCCGGGACCAGTTCCAGGCGGCTGCCCGCCGCTGGGGCATTCGGAACGGCGACGTGGTGGTTGCCTACGATGACAGCGCGAACATGGCAGCCGCCAGGCTGTGGTGGATGCTGCGGGACGCCGGTTTCACCGAGGCCTACCTGCTCGACGGCGGTCTGGGCGCCTGGCGCGCCGCCGGCCTGCCGCTCGAGCCGGGTCCCGTCCAACCCGCCCCCGGTGACGTCGAGCTGGGCAGTGGTCAGATGCCCGTGGCCGACGCCGGTGCTGCCGCCACCTGGCCGCACGGCGGCCTGTTGCTGGACGCGAGGGCGGGGGAGAGGTACCGGGGCGAGATTGAACCGGTCGATCCCCGCGCAGGCCACATCCCTGGAGCGGTCAGCGCGCCCACAGCGGCGAATGTGGACCACGGTGGCCGGTTCCTGCCGCCTGCGGAGCTTCGGCGGAGGTTCGAATCCCTTGGTGTCCGGGACGGCCGGCCGGTCGCCGTCTATTGCGGCTCCGGCGTCACGGCAGCCCACGAGGTGGCCGCCCTGGAACTCGCCGGGTTCTCCGCCGCCCTCTACCCGGGCTCCTTCTCGGAATGGTCAAACCGCCCCCACCTGCCGGTTGCCACCGGCCAGGAACCAGGGGACGGCGTGGCCCCGGGTGGAAACTCCGCAGCAGCGGGGGGTAGCGTCGCACTATGACTCCAGGACGTCCCGTACCACCGCCCCTTGCCCATTCCATCCCAGCCGCCGATGAACCCACGGCCACGGAAGCCGAAGCCGGAGGCACCGGCGTGCGCGCCGCAGCCTACGGTGCAGTGTCCGGAGACAGCGGCCTGGTACCGCTGACAGTCGCCAGGCGCGCCCCCAAACCGGACGACGTGGAGATCGCCATCGAGTTCTGCGGGCTCTGCCATTCAGATGTCCACGCGACCCGCGGAGAATGGGGCGGCCAGGCGTACCCCTTGGTCCCCGGCCACGAAATCGTGGGAACGGTCAGCAGGACTGGGTCGAACGTCACCGGCTTCGCAGTGGGCGACCGCGTGGGCGTGGGCTGCATGGTGGACTCCTGCCGGGAGTGTGAAAGCTGCCTTGACGGCCTTGAGCAGTACTGCGAAAACGGGATGACCGGAACCTATGGAGCAAAGGACCGGCGGAACGGCGACGCCATCACCCAGGGCGGATACTCGTCGTCCATCGTGGTGGACCGACGCTACGTCCTGCGCGTACCGGAATCGCTGGATCCGGCCGCCGTCGCGCCCCTGCTGTGTGCCGGCGTCACCACCTTCTCGCCGCTGCGGCACTTCGATGTGGAGGAAGGCGACGTGGTGGGCGTCGTGGGGCTTGGCGGGCTGGGCCACATGGCCGTCAAGCTGGCCAAGGCCATGGGGGCGAAGGTGGTGGTGTTCACCACCTCGGAATCGAAGGTTGCGGCTGCCCTTGAGCTGGGGGCCGATGAAGTTGTCCTGTCCCGGGACGAAGCGGCCATGGCCGCCGCGAACCGCACCATCGACCTCATCATCGATACCGTGGCGGCGCCGCATGACCTGAATCCCCTCTTCCGCACCCTGCGCGTGGACGGAGCGCTGTTCCAGCTGGGGCTGCCCTCCGAGGCCATGCCGCCGGTCAATCCGGGCGCCCTGATCCGGCGCCGGATCGCCTATGCAGGGTCGCTGATCGGAGGCATTGCCGAAACGCAGGAAATGCTGGACTTCTGCGCTGAGCACGGCGTGGTTGCCGACATTGAGATGGTGGCCGCCGACCAGCTGAATGAAGCCTACGACCGGATGGTCGCTGGAGACGTCAAGTACCGGTTTGTGCTTGACACCAGCACGCTGCAGGCAGCCGACCAGGAGGCAGACGCATGAGCACACTTTTCACCAGGATCCTGAAGGGCGAAATTCCCGGCCGCTTCGTGTGGCGCGAGGATGACGTTTCGGCGTTCCTGACCACCGGCCCGCTTGCCGACGGCCACACACTGGTGGTCCCCACCGAAGAAGTGGACCGCTGGACGGACGCCCGGCCGGAGACCGTTGCCAAAGTCATGGAAGTGGCACGGCGGATCGGTGCGGTCCAGGTGGACATCTTCGGTGCCAGGCGGGCCGGGCTGATCGTGGCGGGCTACGAGGTCAACCACCTGCATGTGCACGTGTGGCCGTCGCAGAGCATGGCCGACTTCGACTTCGGCTCGGCGGACCAAAACCCGGACCCGGCGGTGCTGGACGCCAACGCCGAAAAGCTCCGCGAAGGCCTTCGCGAAGCCGGTTACGGGGAGTTCGTTCCCGCCGCGTAGCGGCGTGGCGTCGCCTGGGTCTCCAGCCTTCAGGCCGGGCACTCAGGCCGGGGCCAGCGCCTTGTTGAGCACGGTCCGGATCCGCTTCTCCGACACGGAGTAGGCAGTACCAAGTTCGACGGCGAACAGGCTCACCCGGAGCTCCTCGATCATCCAGCGCACCTGGGTTAACTCCCGTCCGGCACGCCGTCCAGGCAGCAGCGCTGACACGGCATCGTCGTAGTCGTCCTCGAGCCGCTGCACGACTGCCATGTTCAGGGCGTCCCGCTGCACGTTCCCGGGCAGGCGTTCCAGCCGCTTTTCGACGGCCGCCAGGTACCGCGGGAGCTGGCTGAGCTGGGCGTAGCCCGTGCGTGCCACAAAACCCGGATACACCAGCTGTTCCAGCTGGGTTTTGACGTCGTTCAGCGCGCTGATCAGGGCCAGGCTGGTGGTGCCCTTGAGCTGCTTTTCGATCCGGCGGGTGGTGGCCAGGATACGTTCGACGACGGCGGTGACCGTGAAGACGGTATCGATCAGTTCAGCGCGGACCAGTTCATACAGAGCGTCAAACGTCTGGCGGTCCCACGGCAGTTCCGGCGGAGTGAGCTTGTCGATGGCCGCCAGTGCGCAGTCGGCGATCAGGGCCGTCACCGAACCGTGGGGATTCTGGCTGAAGGTGAGTTTCTCGGTGTTGCTCAGGTGCTCCAGGACGTAGCGGTCCGGCGCCGGAACGCGCAGTGCCAGCAGCCGGATCACACCGCCGCGCATGGCATCGAGCTGTTCCTCTGCCGTCTGGAACACGCGCAGTGACACCGACTGGCCGTGGTCCACCAGTGCTGGATATCCGGTAATCGTGTGGCCTTTGACCATGCTGCTCACCTGGCGCTCGATGGTGCCGAAGGTCCACTCGGTCAGGCCTTCCTGCTCCTTGAACCCTGCCGCGGCAGGGACCCCCGCCACTCCCGGGGCCGCCGGCTGGCGGGCCGGCAGCCCGCCGTCGGACGCCTTTCCGTTCCGGTTCTGCCCGTTCCTGCCCGCGCCCGGCGCGGTGGAGGCCGGGGTGGCACCGAGCGATTCGGCAATCGCGCGCCGCGTGGCAGGGGCCAGCTCTTCCTGGAGGCCGCCGAGGTCCTTGCCCTCGCCCAGGACCTTGCCTTTGCTGTCCACCACCTTGAAACTCACACGGAGGTGCGGGGGGACGGCGTCCCAGTTCCAGGAACCGGGCGGGATGACCGCGCCCCGGATCCGCCGCAGCGCAAGCTCCAAGGAAGGCTCCAGCTCGTCCTTGGCGGGATCGAAGTCGGACTCGAGGACCGCCACCGCCTGCCGGGCAACATCGGGCGCGGGGACGAAGTTTTTCCGGACCTGCTTCGGCAGCGACTTGATCAGGGCGGTCACCAGCTCCACCCGCTGGCCGGGGATCAGCCACCGGAACGGGGCGTCGTCCAGCTGGTTGAGGAACAGGACCGGGACTTCGGCAGTGACGCCGTCTGACGGGTCGGGGACAGACCCCGGTGCCACCGGATGGAATTCATACGTCAGCGGAAGCTCAAAACCCTTGTGCAGCCAGGTTTTTGGATAGGCGGATAGGTCCAGGTCATCGGCGTCGTCGCTGAGCAGCAGCGACTTGTCGTAGTCCAGGAGGTCCGGGTTCTCCCTGCGGGCATCCTTCCACCACTTGTCGAAGTGCCGCTCGGAGACCACGTCGGGTCCGATCCTGGCGTCGTAGAACTCAAACAGCGTCTCGTCGTCCACCAGCAGGTCCCGGCGGCGCATGCGGGCCTCGAGTTCCTCCACCTCGTGCAGGAGGGCCCGGTTGCGGTGGAAAAACTTGTGGTGGGTGCGCCAGTCGCCTTCCACCAGGGCATGCCGGATGAAGAGTTCGCGTGCCACTGCCGGATCCACCCGGCCATAGTTGATCCGCCGCTGGGCGATGATGGGAACACCGTAGAGGGTGACTTTCTCGTAGGCCATAACGGCGCCCTGCTTGGTGGACCAGTGCGGCTCGCTGTAGCTGCGCTTCACCAGGTCAGGCGCCACTTGCTCGGCCCACAGGGGATCGAACCTGGCGGCCACCCGGGCCCACAGCCGGCTGGTCTCGACCAATTCGGCTGCCATGACGAACGTGGGGGATTTCTTGAACAGTGCCGATCCGGGGAAGATCGCGAAGCGGCTGCCCCGGGCACCGGCGTATTCGCGCTTGCGTTCGTCCAGGATGCCAATGTGGCTCAGGAGCCCGGAAAGCAGGCTGATGTGGATTCCCTCATGGTTGCCCACGGGGTCCGCCAGGCGCTTACTGTCCAGGGCGATCCCCAGCGGGCGGGCGAGCTGGCGCAGCTGGGTGAAAAGGTCCTGCCATTCCCGCACCCGCAGGTAGTTGATGAATTCCGCACGGCACAGCCGGCGGAAGGCCGACGACGACAGCTCCTGCTGCTTCTCCTGCAGGTAGTTCCAGAGGTTGAGGTAGCCGGTGAAGTCGGAATTCTCATCGCGGAAGCGGTTGTGCTTTTCCGCGGCCAGCTGCTGCTTGTCGGTGGGCCGTTCGCGCGGGTCCTGGATAGTGAGGGCTGCTGCCAGGACCATGACTTCCCGGACGCAGCCCCGTTTTCCGGCTTCCACGATCATGCGGCCCAGGCGGGGATCCACGGGCAGCTGGGCGAGCTTCTGTCCGACGGCGGTGAGGCCGCCGCCGTTCGGCCCGCCCCGGCCGCCGGCCGCTTCAGGCTTGCCGGCGTTGCCTTGGGCGCGCGGGGGAGCCAGGGCGCCCAGCTCGCGAAGGAGGGTGACGCCGTCGTTGATCGCCCGGGTTTCCGGCGGCTCGACAAAGGGGAAGTCTTCAACGTCCTTGGGCCCTCTAGCCACGCCCATGGCGGTCATCTGGAGGATGACGGCGGCGAGGTTGGTCCGCAGGATTTCCGGGTCGGTGAACCGGGGCCGGGACTCGAAGTCCTCCTCGGAATACAGTCGGATGGCGATGCCGTCGGAGACGCGGCCGCAGCGGCCCGAGCGCTGGTTTGCCGACGCCTGCGAAACGCGCTCGATAGGCAGCCGCTGGACTTTGGTGCGGTGCGAATACCGGGAAATGCGGGCCGTACCGGTATCGATGACGTACTTGATGCCCGGAACCGTCAGTGAGGTTTCCGCCACGTTGGTGGCCAGGACGATCCGGCGCTTGCTGCCGGGGTGGAACACCTTGTGCTGCTCCTGCAGGCTCAGGCGGGCAAAAAGAGGAAGGATCTCGGTGTTTGCCAGCCTGCGGTTGGACTGGATGCGGGCCTGCAGCGCTTCAGCGGCATCCCGGATTTCACGTTCGCCGGAGAAGAACACCAGGATGTCCCCCGGTGCTTCCGCCGCCAACTCATCCACGGCATCGCAGACCGCATCCAGGGGGTCGCGGTCCTCTTCGAGTTCATCGTCCGAGGCCTCTTCCTCATCCGTGGCCGGCTGCGAGAGCGGACGGTAGCGGATTTCCACGGGATAGGTCCGGCCGGAAACTTCAACAATGGGCGCAGGATCTTCCGGGCTGCCGAAGTGGTTGGCGAACCTTTCCGGATCAATGGTGGCCGAGGTAATGATGACCTTCAGGTCCGGCCGCTGCGGGAGGACCCGCTTGAGGTAGCCCAGAATGAAGTCGATGTTGAGGCTGCGTTCATGCGCCTCGTCAATGATGATGGTGCTGTACTTGCGCAGCAGCTTGTCCCGCTGGATCTCGGCGAGCAGGATGCCGTCGGTCATGAGCTTGACCTTGGTCGCTTTGCTTACCTCGCCCGTGAAACGGACCTGGAAGCCCACTTCCTGGCCGATTTCGACGCCGAGTTCCTCTGCGATGCGCTCGGCCACCGTCCGGGCTGCCAGCCGCCGGGGCTGGGTGTGCCCGATCAAGCCCTTCTCGCCAAGTCCCAGTTCCAGGCACATCTTGGGGATCTGGGTGGTCTTCCCGGAGCCGGTCTCGCCGGCGATGATGGTCACCTGGTTGGCGGCGATTGCGGCCATCAGGTCCTCGCGGCGCTCGGAAACCGGCAGCTCGGCGGGATAGGAGATATGAAAAGTCATGGCTGCAGACAGTCTACTGCCGTACGGAAAGGCTCCTCATCCGGTTCCTGCCCGCCGTCCTCAGGCAGGGCCGTTGGCATCCCCGGGACGGGATCCGGCGGCCGCTTCTTCGGCGGCGGCCCGTGCGGTGTCGACCAGGACGCGCCATGGGCCGGTGAGGGCATGTTCGGGCAGGGCAGCCCTGCGCTGCCCTGCCGTGATGGAGTAGATGAAGCGGTCCGGCTGGGGCGCCTCGAAGGCCGCGGCGGCTGCCCGTGGAGTACTGGGAACCGCATCCCACGGGCAGGCCTCCACAAGGGGCTGCCACTGGCTGAGGTCGTTGTCCGTCTGGGCGTCCACCGTCCACACGCGCGTGATTGCCGCGATCCCGCCGGTGCGCTCCACCTTGATCTTCATGGCCTGGCCCCTGGGCTTCCATACGGCCCGGAGCCAGCGAGTGGGCCGCCGGGGCAGTGGTTAAACCTTGACCTTTACAGTTTCCCACGCCGCCCCTACGGCGTCATGCTCGGGGGATTCCTGCCCGAAAAGAGCGCCGGCAGCGCGCACGGTGGCACGGGCGAAGACGCTGAACGTGGCTGAGGCCGGCAGGGAACCGTTGGTCAGGGTCTCGTACCAAATCCGGCCCGGCGCATCCCACGCATAGCCGCCCAAGGCCTCCGCCACCAGGTAGAAGGCGCGGTTGGGGATACCGGAGTTGATGTGGACGCCGCCATTGTCTGCGCTGGTCCGGACATAGGAGTCCATGGAGTCAGGCTGCGGATCCTTGCCCAGGACATCGTCGTCGTACGCAGTCCCGGGGGCTTTCATGGACCGCAGGGCCCGCCCCTGGACCTTGGGCGTAAAGAGGCCTTCCCCGATCAGCCAGCTGGCCTGCGCTGCGGACTGGTTCTTGACGTACTGCTCAACAAGCGAGCCGAAGACGTCGGACATGGATTCGTTCAGGGCGCCGGCCTGGTTCCGGTAAGCAAGCCCGGCCGAGTACTGGGTGACCCCGTGTGCCAGTTCATGTCCAATGACGCTCACCGACTTTGTGAACCTTTCGAAGACCTCGCCGTCGCCGTCACCGAAGACCATCTGGCTGCCGTTCCAGAAAGCGTTGTCGTACAGCTTGCCGAAATGCACCGTGGCATCAAGCTTCAGCCCGCGTCCGTCCACCGAATCCCGCCCGAAGGCCTCGGCATAGAGCCGGTGCGTAGCCCCCAGCCCGTCGTAGGCTTCATCGGCGGCGGCATCGCCGGTGGCGGTTCCGCCTTCTTTGCGGACGAGATTGCCCGGCAGGGTTTCGTCCCCGCCGGCATCATAGATGGCGCGCTTGACCGGCCCGGGTTTTACGTCCCGCAGGCCTGGCGGGAGGGCCGGAACTGCCTGGGAACGTGCAGCCTGGAACGATTCGACGTGGCCCAGTGCTTTCCGGGCGGCACCTGCCGCGGATGAGAACTCCGGCGAATCCTGCTGCGCCAGCCGCTGCAGCATGTACGGCGGAATGATTGAACAGAATGGAACGAGCATGGCGTACCCCCTCAACTAGGTGGATTCAGCCTACGAGGGGCCACTGACAATGACCGGGATGCCGCGGCCACGAATTCCGGAGCCTCCCGGACGGCTGCAGCGGGCTGAGCTGGGTACGGTAGGCGCATGGCTGAAACCGAAAAGCGAACCAAGTCCAGTTCCACCCTGCTGACGGTCATCATCGCCTTCGTTGCGAATGTGCTCGTGGCGGCGGCGAAGTCGGTTGCCGCCGTCCTTTCAGGCTCAGCCTCGATGGCCGCGGAGGCAGCGCACTCCTGGGCAGACACCGGGAACCAGGTGTTCCTGTTCTTCGCGGAGCGGCGGTCTGCCCGGCCCCGGGACGAGAGCCATCCCATGGGATATGGCCGGGAGGCCTACGTCTGGTCGATGTTCGCCGCATTCGGCCTCTTTACTGCCGGGGCAGTGGTGTCCATCATGCACGGCATCCAGGAGATCATCGCTCCTGAGCCGGCGGCGGACTTCATGGTGGCCTACGTGGTGCTGGCCGTGGCTTTCGTCCTCGAAGGAATCTCGTTTATCCAGGCCTTCCGCCAGACCCGGAAGGCAGCGCACGAAATGGAACGGCACACCCTCGAACAGGTCCTCATCAGCTCAGATCCCACCCTGCGCGCAGTCTTCGCGGAGGACGCCGCGGCCCTGATCGGCCTCGTCATGGCGTTCGTGGGCGTGTTCCTGCACCAGGTCACCGGATCACCGCTGCCGGACGCGATCGGTTCGATCGCCGTCGGAGTGTTGCTCGCCGTCGTCGCCGTCATCCTGATCGACCGCAACCGGCGTTTCCTGGTGGGCCAGGGCGTAACTCCGGACATCGAGCGGTCCATGGCCCGGCGGGTACTGGAGCACCGCGATATAGCCCGGCTCACCTACCTGCACCTGGAATTCGTCGGCCCGCGCAAGCTGTACCTCGTGGCGGCAGTGGACCTCGAGGGGGACCACCCGGAGCATGAGGTGGCGGTGGTCCTGCGCCGGATCGAGCGCGAGCTGGAGGATCACGAAACGGTTGAGGAAGCGGTGCTGACCCTGGCGACCCTTGACGAGGCAGCCCTGCACTTCTAACCGGCACAACCTGCCGGAACACCAGCTACGGCGGGCAAGCGGTGAAACGAAGAAACCCCCGCAGCTTCCTCTGAAGCGGCGGGGGTTTACTTGTGCCCTCGATAGGATTCGAACCTACGACCTTCTGCTCCGGAGGCAGACGCTCTATCCCCTGAGCTACGAGGGCAATCAGGGTATCCGGCCGTTCCCGGCGGGACGTCCTAGAGCTTAGCAGGAAGGTGGCCCGCAAGGGAAAACCACCACCGGGACCAGCCCTGGACAGTGCGGAAGCAGCCTCAGTAGCCCGAGAAAGGGTCCGCGCGGACCCGGCGCGCCCGCACGCCTGGCTGCGCTCCGGAGGGATGCAACGCTTGCGGGGGAACCGGAGACGTAGACCTCCCGCCCGGCAATATCCGCGACCAGCGCCGCAAGCGCCTTTCCGTCCAGGCGGCCCTCCCCACCAGGGCCTCCGGCAGACGCGGAGGCCAGGCCGGCGGGCGGCTCGGAGCCATCCGCCAGCCGCACCAGGACATGGACGCCTGAATTCCGGAGTTCTTCCACGTAGGCCACCTCATCAGCGCTCCTTACCAGCAGCAGGAGCGGCCGGGAACATTCTCTCCAGGCCACCTGCCGGGCGCGGCTGCCGGATTCTTTGCTGTCACTGGCCCCCGGTAGGCTAGAGGGGTGACTCCCGAAGAACTTTCCCTCGCCATATCCGCCTGCCTCAAGGACGCCGTCGCCGCCGGCGATATTGCCCTTGCGGAGTCAGCCATTCCGGCTGAGGTGCGTGTGGAGCGGCCCAAGAACCGGGACCACGGCGACTGGGCCACCAACATCGCCCTCCAGCTCGCCAAGCACGCCGGCACCAATCCGCGGGAATTCGCCGCCGTCCTCAGCAGCCGGCTCAAGTCCATCGACGGCGTCTCCGCCGTGGATATCGCCGGCCCGGGGTTCCTGAACATCACCGTGGATGCCGCAGCCGCCGGTGCCCTGGCCAAGGTCATCGTAGAGGCCGGCAAGGACTACGGCACCAACACCGCGCTCGCCGGGCGCACCGTCAATATGGAGTTCGTGTCCGCAAATCCCACCGGGCCGCTGCACATCGGGCACACCCGTTGGGCTGCCCTGGGCGACTCGATCGCGCGCGTGCTGCGCGCTTCGGGCGCGGATGTCACGGCCGAGTACTACATCAACGACGCCGGCTCGCAGATGAACACCTTCGCCAATTCCGTCTACTCCCGCCTGCACGGCCTTCCCGTGCCGGACGGCGGCTACCCCGGGCAGTACATCGCCGACCTTGGCCACGAGGTCCTCACCGCGCATCCGGACATCCGCGAGCTCACCGAAGTGGCCGCCCTGCCCGTCATCCGGGCCGCCGCCTATGAGGCCCAGATGAAGGACATCAAAGCCACCCTGGCGGGCTTTGGCGTCGAGTTCGACGTCTTCTTCTCCGAACAGGAACTTCACGACGCCGGTGCGATCGAAAGTGCCGTGGCGCGCCTTCGCGAGCAGGGCCACGTGTTCGACGACGGCGGTGCGGTCTGGCTGCGGACCACGGACTTTGGCGACGACAAGGACCGCGTGATGATCCGCGCCAATGGTGAGCCCACCTACTTCGCTGCGGACGCTGCCTACTACCTGTCCAAGAAGGACCGTGGCTTCACCGAAAAGATTTACCTCCTGGGCGCTGACCACCACGGCTACATTAACCGGCTCAAGGCCATCGCCGCCGCCGCGGGCGACGACCCCGAGGTCAACATCGAGGTGCTCATCGGCCAGCTGGTGTCCGTCAACGGGGCCAAGCTGTCCAAGCGCGCAGGCAATATCATCGAGCTCAAGGACCTGATCGAATGGCTGGGCAAGGACGCGGTCCGCTACTCCCTGGCCCGGTTCCCTGCAGATTCGCCGCTGACCCTCGATCCCGAACTGCTGAAGAAGCACAGCAACGAGAACCCGGTGTTCTACGTCCAGTACGCCCACGCCCGCTCCCGCGGCGCTGCGCGCAATGCCGTGGCCGCCGGCGTCGAACGCCAGCTGGACGGCCAGGACAGCTTCGACGCATCCCTCCTGGATCACCCCACGGAAAACGAGCTGCTGTCCTACCTGGGCAGCTACCCGTCGATTGTGGCCAAAGCCGCGGAACTGCGCGAACCGCACCGCGTGGCACGCCACCTCGAGTCCATCGCGGGGGCCTACCACCGCTGGTACGACGCCTGCCGCATCGCCCCCATGGGGAAGGAACCCGTCACGGACCTCAACCGCACCCGGCTTTGGCTCAACGACGCCACCAGCCAGGTACTGGCCAACGGCCTTGACCTGCTGGGCGTTTCCGCGCCGGAACGGATGTAAGCACGATGACAGTATCCCCAAGCACCGCCGCGTCCCCGCTTGCCCCGGAATGGCTGCAGGTCCCAGCCGACCTGAACGCGCTGCAGGAGCCCATGTGGGCAGGCAGCGCGGTCCGGAGCGGCTCCGGCGCCCTCACTGTTGGCGGGGTGGACGTGCAGGAGCTCAAGGAACAGTTCGGCACGCCCCTGTTCGTCATGGATGAGGCGGATTTCAGGTCCCGCGCCCGCGCTTTCAAGGACTCGTTTGACGCCGCCTTCGCCGACATCTGCGGCGGCGTTGACGTCTATTACGCCGGAAAATCCTTCCTCTGCACCGCAGTGGTGAAGTGGGTGGAGGAGGAAGGGCTGCGCCTGGACACCGCATCCGGCGGAGAGCTGGCAGTGGCCGCCCGAGCCGGGATGCCGGGGGAGCGGGTTGCGCTGCATGGCAACAACAAGTCCGACGCCGAACTGAACCGGGCACTGGACATGGGGCTGGGCCGCGTCGTGGTGGACAGCCTGGATGAACTCGCGCGCGTCGGGGCAATCGCGCAGGCCCGCGGGGAGCAGGCGAAGGTGATGCTGCGGCTTACCCCCGGAGTGCATGCCCACACGCACGAATTCATTGCCACCGCCCATGAGGACCAGAAGTTCGGCCTCTCCATGGCGGCCGACACCACCGATGAAGCCGGTGTCTCCGCCGCCGAGGAAGCTGTGGCTGTGGCGGCAGCCAACCCAGGCATCGAACTGCTGGGCCTGCACTGCCACATCGGCTCGCAGATCTTCGAGCCCGACGGGTTTGAGCTGGCCGCGGAGAAGCTGCTGCGCTTCCTGGCCGCCATGCAGGAAAAATACTCCATCACCATGCCGGAACTTGACCTTGGCGGCGGCTACGGAATTGCCTACACGCCGGTGGACACCCCGCGCCCCGCAACGGAGATCGCAAACGCGATGGCCGCCGTCGTGCGTTCCACCTGCGCCGAGCTGGGCATCGACTCGCCGCGCATCTCCATCGAGCCCGGACGCGCCATCGTGGGCAGCACCACCTTCACCTTGTACGAGGTGGGCACGCTCAAGACCGTCCGCGTGGACGCACCCGGCGCTTCCGGCGACGGTGACGCGGGCAACAACGTTACGTATCCCCGCCGCTATGTTTCGGTGGACGGCGGCATGAGCGACAACGCCCGCCCGGTGCTCTACGACGCGGATTATTCGGCCGTCCTGGCCTCCCGCACCTCCACCGCGGCCCCGCAGCTGTCCCGCGTGGTGGGCAAACATTGCGAGAGCGGCGACATAGTTGTTAGAGATGTATATCTGCCCGAGGACGTGGCAGCCGGTGATCTGCTTGCTGTACCGGGAACCGGCGCCTACTGCTGGGCCCTCTCGAGCAACTACAACTATCTGGCCCGGCCGGGCGTTGTCGCGGTGCGCGACGGATCTGCCCGGCTGATTGTCCGCGGGGAAACCGAAGAAGACTTGCTGAACCGCGACATGGGAGCCTGAATGACGGAAATGCGAACGCTGAAAGTAGCCCTGCTGGGCTGTGGCAACGTTGGGGCCCAGGTTGCGCGGATCCTCATCGAGGACGCCGACGCCCTCGCTGCCCGCACCGGTGCCCGCCTGCAGCTCAGCGGCATCGCCGTGCGCAACGTCAACGCCCCCCGCGACGTGGACCTGCCACAGGAGCTCTTCACCACCGACGCCGAAACACTCGTCAAGGACGCTGACCTGGTCATCGAACTGATGGGCGGCATCGAGCCCGCGCGCACGCTGATCCTCTCCGCGCTGCGGAACGGTGCCTGCGTGGTCACCGGCAACAAGGCACTCCTGGCGCAGGACGGCCCCACGCTCTACGAAGAGGCGGACAAGGCGGGCGTCCAGCTGTCCTACGAGGCCGCCGTCGCCGGCGCCATCCCCATCCTCCGGCCTATCCGCGACAGCCTCTCGGGCGACCGGATCACCAGGGTGCTGGGTATCGTCAACGGCACCACAAACTTCATCCTTGACCAGATGGACAGCACCGGCGCCCAGTTCGCGGACGCCCTCGCTGAGGCCCAGCGCCTTGGGTACGCGGAAGCGGACCCCACTGCCGACGTCGAAGGGCACGACGCCGCCGCCAAGGCCGCCATCCTCGCGTCGCTGTCCTTCCACACCCGTTTCGCGCTGGAGGATGTCCACTGCGAAGGAATCTCCTCCGTCAGTGCTTCGGATATCTCCGCCGCGAAAGACGCCGGCTTCGTCATCAAGCTGCTGGCCATCGCGGAGAAACTGACCGACGCCAACGGCACCGAAGGCGTGTCCGTCCGGGTGCATCCCACCCTCCTGCCCCGGGAACATCCGCTGGCAGCTGTCCGCGGTGCCTTCAACGCGGTGTTCATCGAGGCCGAAAACGCCGGTGAGCTGATGTTCTACGGCCAGGGTGCCGGCGGTACCCCCACAGCATCTGCCGTTCTGGGCGACCTCGTGTCAGCCGCCCGCCGACTGGTCCTGGGTGGTCCCGGACGCACCGAAACCACCACAGGCCACGTTCCCGCGCTGCCAATCGACGCCGCCACCACCAGCTACTACATCGGCCTGGACGTTGCCGACCAGCCGGGCGTATTGGCAAAGATCGCCCAGCTCTTCGCCGGGCACGGTGTCTCCATCGAAATCATGCGGCAGACCATCCACCGGGATTCGGCTTCCAATGTGGAGTCGGCCGAACTGCGGATCGTTACCCACCGCGCGTCAGAGGCTGCCCTTGCAGCCACCGTCGAGGCCGTGAAGGGCCTGGACGTCATCAATTCAGTGACATCCGTTTTGCGGGTAGAAGGAGTCTAAGTGGCTCACCAATGGCGCGGTGTCATCCGCGAATACGCTGACCGCCTGCCCGTGACGGAGTCCACCAGGGTCATCACCCTGGGGGAGGGCGGCACCCCGCTGGTGCGCGCGCAAAAGCTTTCCGAACTCACCGGTTCCGAGGTCTACCTGAAGGTGGAGGGGATGAACCCCACCGGCTCCTTCAAGGACCGGGGCATGACCATGGCAATGACGGCTGCAGTTGCTTCCGGTGCCAAGGCCGTCGTTTGCGCTTCCACCGGCAACACGTCCGCATCCGCCGCTGCCTACGCCACGGCCGCCGGTCTCAAGTGCGCCGTCCTGGTGCCTGAAGGCAAGATCTCCATGGGCAAGCTCAGCCAGGCAATCGCCCACGGCGCCACCTTGCTCCAGGTGGACGGCAACTTCGACAACTGCCTGGACATCGCCCGCAAGCTCGGGGAGTCCTACCCCGTCTTCCTGGTGAACTCAGTGAACCCCGCCCGCATCCAGGGCCAGAAGACCGGTGCCTTCGAAGTGGTCGATTCCCTCGGCGACGCACCTGACATCCACGTGCTGCCCGTGGGCAATGCCGGCAACATCACGGCCTACTGGAAGGGCTACAAGGAGTACTCCGCGCCCTTCGAATCGGATACGGCGGGGACGCTTCCCGCAGTATCCACCAGGACACCCGCGATGTGGGGTTTCCAGGCTGCCGGTGCTGCCCCCTTCGTGGCCGGCCACCCCATCACCGAGCCGGACACCATCGCTACCGCCATCCGCATCGGAAACCCCGCTTCCTGGGATGGCGCCGTGGGCGCCCGTGACGAATCCGGTGGGCTCATCGAGGCCGTCACCGATGAGGAAATCCTGAACGCCCACCGCTGGCTGTCAGCCAGGGAAGGCGTCTTCGTGGAGCCCGGTTCCGCCGCTGGCGTGGCGGGCCTGCTCAAAAAGCACGCCGCCGGCGAGGTCCCCAGCGGGAAGACCATCGTCATCACGGTGACCGGCCACGGACTCAAGGACCCCCAGTGGGCCCTCCGCACCGAGGACGGCAGCGATGTCCAGCCGGTGAAGGTCCCCAACGATGTCGTCACCGTCGCCGCTGAGCTGGGACTGGAAGACAAATAGCCTTGGACACCACCTCGCAGGCCGCCGTCGGACTGCACGTGATCGAGCCGGGCCAGCGCGTCACCGTCCGCGTGCCCGCCACCACGGCCAACCTTGGTCCCGGTTACGACAGCCTGGGGCTCGCACTTGCCCTGCACGACACCGTCACCGTGGAAAGCCTTGACTCGGACGAGCTCGTGTTCGAGCTCCGGGGAGAGGGCGCTGACACGCTGCCGCGGGACGCCAGCCACCTGGTGGTCCGCGCGATGGACCTCGCTTTCGAACGGCTGGGCTACCGGCACGGCGGCCTGAAGGTGGTTGCCGAAAACGTCAACCCGCATGGCCGGGGGCTGGGCTCCTCCGCATCTGCCGTGGTAGCCGCCGTTTCAGCTGCCAACGCCATGGTGCCGGCCGAAAGCCAGCGCGGAAAGGATTGGATCCTCCAGGTCACCAGCGAGCTCGAAGGCCACCCGGACAACGTCGCACCCGCCATTTTCGGCGGACTGGCGCTCTCATGGCAGGACAGTGAGCAGTACAGCAGCACCAGCGCCACCGTTGCCGGTTCCATCATCCCCATCGTGGCTGTACCCGACTTCGAACTCTCCACCGAAGCAGCCCGGGCCCTGCTGCCCGCGTCGGTGGCACACCATGCGGCTGCCATGAACTCCGGCCGGGCCGCCCTGCTGATCCACGCGCTGACGCAGAAGCCTGAATACCTGTTGCCGGGCACCGAGGATTACCTGCACCAGAGCTACCGGGCCGAGGCCATGCGGCCCAGCGCGGCGCTGATCGGCGCACTCCGCAAGGCGGGATACGCGGCCGTGGTTTCCGGGGCCGGACCGACCGTTTTAGTGTTGGCCAACGGTGAAGCCCAGGCGGCTAACGCCCTGGCCTTTATCGAAGCCTTTACCGCGGAGAACACACCGGACATCGGCTGGCGCGTCCTGAAGCTCGCAGTGGACGTTGAAGGTGCTAAGGTTGAACTGCACCGGCGGTAATTCCGCCTTTCTGATCTGCTCCTGCATTCAGTTGCTGTTTGATCTACCACTGTGAATGTATTCCGGTGCCGCCTGCTTGGTCTGTCGCAGGAATCTGCAGCATCCAACTGCCCCTGAACCGTCAGCCCGGCGTTGTGCCTTGGGCGCAGCGCAAGGTGAATCAGTATCCGGCCCTGCTGGCCGAAATCCAACCGGCAAGGCCGAAAATCCCGGCTGTAGATCTGAACTGCAGCCCAGATCAAATCATCGCGTCCAGCTCCCAGTCTGGACGCCGTCGAGGGGGAAGGATCCTTCGTGACCGAAACCACTGAGCTGTCGCCAGCTGTGGAACACACAACTTCTGCTGCCGAATCAACGGCCGCACCCGCCAAGAGCAGCGGCCTCGCCGGCCTGAAGCTCGCCCAGCTGCAGGCCCTCGCCAGCCAGCTCGGTATCTCCGGTGGCTCCCGCATGCGCAAGGGGGACCTGGTCTCGGCCATCTCCGCCCACCGCGCAGGGACCCTTACCGTGAAGACCCCCGCGAAGGCAGCGGAAAAGGCTCCGGAAAGCACCGTGGCTCCCGCCGCAGCCGCTCCGGAGGCCGCTGCCGCGGAAGCTCCTGCCGCTGAAGGCACCCGTACCCGCGGACGCGGACGCAGCCGCCGCGCAGTCAGTGACGGCGTGGTTGCCCCCGCAACCGAAGCTCCGGTGGTGGAAGCCGCTGCCGCACCTGCCACTGCAACCGTTGAGGCGCCGTCGGCCGCCCCCGTGGAAACCACTGAGGCCACGGAAGGCACTCCCGAGCGCCGCCAGCCGCGCACCCGCAACCGCCGCCGCAGCGATGCGGCCGCCTCCGTCCAGGAAGCCCCGGTGGAAACCCCGGCGGAGCAGCCGGCAGCGGAACAGCGTGCAGCCGAGCAGCGTTCGGGCGAGCAGCGTACCGAAGCCCCCGCCGAAGCGGGCGACTCCGGCCAGCGCGCCGACCGCCGTGAAACCGGCCGCACCCGCGGCCGCGACAACACCACCCGCGACTCCGATGGCGGCCGCGATAACACCGGCAGTCGCGAGGCAGGCCAGCGCGACGGCGCCCGGGACACCCGCGACAACGACGACTCCGACGGTGGAAGCCGCCGCAACCGCCGTAACCGCCGGGACCGGAATGACCGCAACGACCGCTCCGGCGGCCAGGACCGGGACAACAACTCCCGCAACGACCGCTTCCGTGACCGCAACGACCGCCGCCGCGGCCGTAACCAGGGTCCGGACGTGGACGACGTCGAGGTCACCGACGACGACGTCCTGCTGCCGGTCGCCGGCATCCTTGACGTCCTGGAGAACTACGCGTTCATCCGCACTTCCGGCTACCTGCCCGGTCCCAACGACGTGTACGTCTCCCTGGCCCAGGTAAAGAAGTACAACCTGCGCAAGGGTGACGCCGTTGTAGGCGCAATCCGTGCTCCGCGCGAAGGCGAAGACCGCAGCCAGCAGTCCGCCCGCCAGAAGTTCAACGCCCTGGTCCGCGTCACGTCGGTCAACGGCAAGACGCCGGAAGAGCTCAAGGACCGCGTGGAGTTCGCCAAGCTCGTGCCGCTCTACCCGTCCGAGCGCCTGCGCCTCGAGACCGATCCCAAAAAGATCGGCCCCCGCGTCATCGACCTCGTGGCCCCCATCGGCAAGGGCCAGCGCGGCCTGATCGTCTCCCCGCCCAAGGCCGGCAAGACGCTCATCCTGCAGTCCATCGCCAACGCAATCACCACCAACAACCCTGAGGTCCACCTCATGATGGTGCTGGTTGACGAACGCCCCGAAGAAGTCACGGACATGCAGCGCACCGTCAAGGGCGAGGTCATTGCCTCCACCTTCGACCGTCCCGCCGACGACCACACCACAGTGGCCGAACTCTCCATCGAACGCGCCAAGCGCCTCGTGGAAATGGGCATGGACGTGGTGGTCCTCCTGGACTCCATGACCCGCCTGGGCCGTGCCTACAACCTGGCGGCACCGGCCTCCGGCCGTATCCTCTCCGGTGGTGTGGACTCCGCAGCCCTCTACCCGCCCAAGCGCTTCTTCGGCGCCGCCCGCAACATCGAAAACGGCGGCTCGCTCACCATCCTGGCCACCGCTCTCGTCGAGACCGGCTCCAAGATGGACGAGGTCATCTTTGAAGAGTTCAAGGGCACCGGCAATATGGAGCTCCGCTTGTCCCGCCAGCTGGCAGACAAGCGCATCTTCCCGGCAGTGGATGTCAACGCATCCGGTACCCGCCGCGAGGAGAACCTGCTCTCGCCCGAAGAAGTCAAGATCATGTGGAAGCTGCGCCGCGTCCTGTCCGGACTCGAGACCCAGCAGAGCCTTGAACTGCTCACCAACAAGATCCGGGAAACCGGGAGCAACGTCGAGTTCCTCATGCAGGTACAGAAGACGACGCTTGGTGCGAAGTCGGATAACGACAAATAAGGCTCAGGGGCGCGGCTGATTTGCTGCCCCGGTGCTGACGCCGCACGGATTTTTCCGCCCCCGCCCCTACGCTGGGAGGCTTTCGATCTTCGATCGTCAGCCTCCCAGCTCCGGCAGGCCCGATGCCACTCCCGGGGCGGAAAAATCCGTGCGGCTTCGTCGTTAAGTCACCAGCCGCTGTCCCGGTTTTGTTTGTTACTAGACTTGTACAAGTCGAAAGAGGTTTATAGATGTTTGAGTCCGTACAGGGCCTGCTTGATGAGCATGACTCCATCCAGGCGCAGCTCGGGGATCCTGCTGTTTATGCTGACCAGCGGCTTGCCCGGAAGCTGGGGCGGCGGTCGGCTCAGCTCAATGGCATTGTTGACGCCTACCACAAGTGGGAAAGCATCCGCGACGATCTCGCTGCCGCCAGGGAAATGGCTGACGAGGATCCCGAGTTCGCCGCTGAGGTGCCTGAACTGGAGGCTGCGCTGGAAACGGCTGCCGCCCGGCTCCGGCGCCTGCTGATTCCCCGCGATCCGGATGATGCACGCAATGTGATCCTTGAGGTCAAGGGCGGCGAAGGCGGCGACGAGGCTGCCCTGTTCGCCGGCGACCTCCTGCGCATGTACACCCGGTACGCTGAGTCCCGCGGCTGGAAGACCGAAATCATCTCCGCCACCGAATCCGACCTTGGCGGCTACAAGGATGTCCAGGTGGCCGTCAAGGGCAACTCGAACGACCCCGCCGAAGGTGTCTACGCCCGGCTCAAGTTCGAAGGCGGCGTGCACCGCGTCCAGCGGGTGCCCGTGACCGAGTCCCAGGGCCGCATCCACACGTCCGCTGCCGGCGTGCTGGTCCTGCCCGAAGTTGACGAGCCTGAAGAGCTCGAAATCAACCAGAACGACCTCAAGATCGATGTGTACCGGTCATCGGGTCCGGGCGGACAGTCGGTCAACACCACGGACTCCGCCGTGCGCATCACCCACCTTCCCACGGGCATCGTGGTGGCCATGCAGAACGAAAAGTCCCAGCTGCAGAACCGCGAAGCCGGCATGCGCGTCCTCCGGGCACGCATCCTGGCGCACCAGCAGGAGCAGATCGACGCCGAGAACTCGGCCCAGCGGAAGTCGCAGATCCGCACCATGGACCGCTCCGAGCGCATCCGCACCTACAACTACCCGGAAAACCGGATTGCGGACCACCGCACCGGCTACAAGGCCTATAACCTGGACCAGGTCATGAACGGTGACCTGGAACCGGTCATCCAGTCCGCCATCGAGATGGATGAGCAGGCGCGGCTGGACGCCATCGGGGACTGACCGGAAGCAACCATGACCGAGCCCACCCACGCGGCGCCTGCACGGACCTTGGCCGCAGCGGTCCGTGAGGCCGCCGCACTCCTGGCTGAGGCAGGAGTCCCCAGCCCCCGGACCGACGCGGAGCTCCTGGCGGACCATCTCCTGAACGTCGGGCTGGGACGCCTGCGCTCCATGATGCTCGGAGACGCCCCCGCGCCGCACGGATATGCCGAGCTCGTAGCCGAACGTGCGCGCCGCATCCCGCTCCAGCACATCACGGGAGTGGCGCATTTCCGCTACCTCGAACTGGCCGTGGGGCCGGGAGTGTTCATACCGCGTCCGGAGACCGAATCGGTGGTCCAGTTGGCTATCGACCACGTCCGCGGCATGGTCAATCCCCGCATTGTGGACCTTGGCACAGGATCCGGCGCCATCGCCGGATCCCTCGCCTCAGAGGTTCCCGGAGCCGAGGTGCACGCCGTCGAATACAGCCCGTTCGCACACGCGTGGGCAGCGAAAAACCTGGCGCCACTGGGCGTCAACCTTGTCCTCGGGGACCTGCGCGACGCCTTTCCGGAACTCAACGGAAGCGTCGACGTCGTGGTTTCCAACCCGCCGTACATCCCGGCCGAAGCCATCCCCAACGAACCCGAGGTAGCCCTGCACGATCCGCCCGAGGCCTTGTACGGCGGCGGAGCGGATGGCATGGAACTTCCGACGGCGGCGGCGGACTCCGCTGCGCGCCTGCTGCGGCCAGGGGGCTACTTCGTCATGGAACACGCCGAAGTCCAGGCCGGCGGGATTGCCGCCATGCTTGCCAGGAGCGGAACCTGGACAGCGATCACCACGCACCTGGACCTTAACGGCAAGGAGCGCGCCACCAGCGCCGTGCTCGCGGACCAGACCCCACGGAAATGAAAGAATGGGCCAGTGACCACAACTTATGACTGCACCACCGATGACGAGCGGGCCAGGGGCCTCGAGGACGCCCAGCGTGCCATCAGCGAAAAGAAGTGCGTCGTGCTCCCCACGGACACGGTTTACGGGATCGGCGCAGATGCGTTCTCGCCGCAGGCCGTCACCATGCTGCTGGTTTCCAAGGGGCGCAGCCGCACCATGCCGCCGCCCGTCCTGATCCCCCGCATCAACGCACTCGATGGCTTGGCCACTGACGTTTCAACGGACGCCCGAAAGCTGGCCGAGGCCTTCTGGCCCGGCGGCCTGACCCTGATCCTGCACGCACAGCCGTCCCTTGACTGGGACCTGGGCGAAACCAAGGGGACCGTGGCGCTCCGGATGCCGGCCGACGAAGTGGCGCTCGAACTGCTGACCTTGACCGGCCCCTTGGCCGTGTCCTCCGCCAACCGCACCGGCCACGCTCCTGCGCAGACTGCCGCTGCCGCCCGGGAGCAGCTGGCAGATTCCGTGGAGGTATACCTGGAAGGCGGCCAGCGTCCCGTTGAGGGCGAGGCCGGAGTGCCGTCCACCATCGTGGACGCCACGGGTCCCGTTCTCCGGGTGGTCCGCAACGGAGCAGTGAGCCTGGACCAGCTCCGCGAGCACGTCCCGGGTGTCCTGGGGCTGGGGGAGATCCCCATGGCTGAGGAGGAAGCCGGCCCAGGGGAGGTGGCAGGCCCTGGGGAGGTATCCGGCGGGGAGTCCGGAGAAGGGGGCGCAGAGGACGACGCCGGGCCCGCACCTGCCGCGTCCGGCTCATCCGCCGTGCCGGCTCCAGCAGCGGAATCCACCACACCGGCCGGGAGCCAGCAGCCTTGATGGCGCTGGACCGCCAGCCGATTCCTGTCCTGGACGTCCACGCCACGCCGTTGCGGGTCCCCGAGCTGGTGGCGGAACTGAGCAGCTTCCTGGCGGAAGGATCAACCCGTACCGTCCTGGGCCACAACCTGCACAGCGTCACCCTTGCGCTGTCCGACGCCGGATTCCGGCGCCTTTACGAGGACAGCGACGTTGTGCTCCTGGACGGGGCACCCGTCCTGTGGCTGTGGGGGAGGACCGGCAACGCCGAAGGCCCCGTCATGGATTACCGGCTCGGTTCCACGGACTGGCTGCCGGCACTTGGCCAGGTGCGCGGCCTGGAACGGATCGCCGTCATCGGTGCCGGCACGGAAGCGAACGCCGGGGCAGTCAGCAGGCTCAAGGACATCGTGCCGGGCGCCCGCGTGTCAGGCTTTCCCGGCGAAGGGTGGGGTCCTGCCCTGGAAGAAGCAGCCGTTGCCTGGTTGCACCGTGAACAGCCGCAGCTGGTCCTGCTTGGCCTGGGCATGCCGCTTCAGGAAGAAGTATTGCAGCGCCGGCTGGCTGACATGCCGCCGGCCGTGTACTGCGCCGTGGGGGGCGCCATCGAACAGTTGGCGGGGGTCCAGAAGCTCGCTCCCCGCTGGCTTGGCAGGATGGGCCTGGAGTGGGCCTGGCGCCTGCTGCTGCATCCCCGCCGCGTTGCCTACCGTGTCCTGGGGGAGCCCTGGGTCCTGCTGTGGCTCCTGGCCGCCCGAAGACTAAAAAGGGCGGGGCTGGCCAAATAAACGGGGCCCGAAAGCAGCGGGGGAGTGGAAGACAGCGGCGGGTTGCCTAGAACTTCTGGTCTTCCAGTGGGGCAAAGCCCTTACCCCGCAGGCCGGCGGTGAACGTACGCGCCCAGCCCAAAAAGCCCGGAACGTCCCTGCGCTGCAGGAAGTAGCCCAGGTAGCCGCCCACGTCGGCTACGAACGAGCGCACGCGGAAGTACCGGCGGATGAGATAGCCACGGTTCCGGTAGTAGTAGTAGCGCTTGAAGGCGGAGTCCGGAACGATAACGTGCCAGCGGGCGCCGTAGACGTGCTGCGTTTCCCCGAAGGCGTGCGGGTGCGTGATGGCGGTGGTGGTGACCGTGCCAAAGCGGATCCCGGCCTTGCGGAGGCGGATGGTGAAATCAACCTCATCCCCGCGGATAAACAGGCGCATGTCCGGCAGGCCTACCTTGAAGAACACGTCGGAGCGGATCAACGCACCGTTGAAGAAATGGCCATCGTCCGGCAGGAAGCCAAGTTTCTCCACTTCGGCCCTGTCATGCGTGACCTTGCCATCCAGGCGGAAGAAAAAGGACAGCCGGTCGGGGTGGCCGGGCGCCGTGACCAAGGGGACCACTGCCTCAAGGTCGCGTGCCTCCGCCTCACGAAGCAGCGTGGCGAGGCATTCCGGATCAGCGGGCTCGGCGTCGTCGTCCATCATCCAGATCCAGCGTGCACCGCTGGCCACCGCCTTGAGGGCGGCCAGCGCGAACCCGCCGGCGCCGCCGAGGTTCGCTTCGGAGCGGACATAGTCCACGTTGGGGTGCGCCGCCGCCACGTCCTCGGCCGGAGTGGTGCCGCTGTCCACCAGGCAAATCGTGTCCACCTGCCGGCTCTGCGCGTTGATCGAATCCAGCAGGACCGACAGTTCCTTGGGCCGGTCGAAAGTCACGGCGGCAACCGCAATGCGGGGGGTCATGGAGGTCCTTTCAGCATGGCCGCCAGGGAGTTCCCCACCTGTTGTGCGCCCGTGTGGCGCAGAGCCATGGTGCCGGTGGCACTAGTATCTTTGACTAGAGTCCACTGTAATACAGCCCTGTAAGGCGCTGCGCGTAAGACTGTGCGCACTGCCTGCTGCGCGCTCGGCGACGGAGAAGTTTCATTTATCGAAGAACAGATTCCCGGCCCGTGAGCCCACCCGCCCCGAACCGGCTGCCGCAGCAGCTGAACATCTTCGGCACCATCACGCCAGTTGCGGTTCCCGTCCCATGATCATGTACCTGCTCATGGGGCTCACCGCCGCCATCGTCTCCTACGCGGCCACGTGGGGGGCCCGCGTTGTGGGGCACCGGCTTGAGCTGCACCTGCCCATCCGCAGCCGCGACATGCATTCCACGCCGGTGTCCAGGCTGGGCGGGTTGGCGATTTTCCTCGGCGTCATGGTGGCGCTGGTCGTTGCCAGCCAGTCCTTCTTCGTCAAGGACATCTACCGCAACAACTTCTCACCGTGGGGTGTCCTGGCTGGCGCCGCCGTGATCGTCCTGGTGGGCGTGGCTGACGATTTGCTGGACATCCGGTGGTGGGTGAAGCTGATCGGCCAGAGCGCCGCCGGACTGACAGTAGCCACCTGGGGTGTCCAAATGACCATCGTCCCCTGGGTGCCGGAACCCATTTACCTCCATGACGGAACGCTGCGGATAGTGCTGACGGCCGGACTGATCGTCACCACCATGAACGCCTTCAATTTCATTGACGGACTCGACGGCCTCGCTGCAGGAGTGGCCATTATCGGCGGCACGGCATTCTTCTTCACCGCCTACTGGGTGCACCGGAACGCAGTGCTGCTGGACTATTCGGACCTGGCTACGCTGATTACCGCTGTATTGGTGGGGGGATGCCTGGGCTTCCTGCCGCACAATTTCTTTCCGTCGAAGATCTTCATGGGCGACTCAGGCGCCATGCTGATTGGACTCCTCATGGCCTCGGCCGGCGTCGTGTCCACGGGGCAGATCACCTCGGGCCTCTACGACCGCGCCAACGGTATCTCCACCGTCATTCCCATCCTGCTTCCCTTCGCCGTCCTCTTCCTTCCGCTGCTGGACCTGGGGCTGGCCGTAGTCCGCCGGACAGCGCGCGGGCGTTCGCCCTGGTCAGCGGACCGCGGACACCTCCACCACAAGCTGCTGGACATCGGCTATTCGCACCGTACCGCCGTGATCCTGATGTATCTGTGGACCGCCGTGCTCTCCTTCGGCGGACTGGCGTTCGCCGTCCTCCCCTGGCACATCGTGCTCGCCGTGGACGTCTTCGCCACACTGGTCATGGGACTGGTCACTGCCTGGCCGTACCTGTCCCGCGGAGCTGGGGAAACCGCGGCGTGACGGCGGTTCGGAATTATTTCTATCTCATGTAGAATTTAGGGGCAGCCCAAGCTGCCACTCCACCCCCTGCCTCCTGGTGATCCGCCATGTGGTGCCGACGATTGGATCGCATGACCTCCAACGCCGAATCCGGACCTGCGTCCGGCAATGGACCCGTTGGTACGTCCGGTCCCACCCGTTCGCTCTGGCTGAACCTGCTCAAGCGCAGTTCAATTGCCGCCGCTTCCGGACTTGTGCTGTGCGCCATCCCTGCCGGTCTCCTGAACGGGACAACCGGGGCGGTGTCCAGTTTCCTTGGCGGCCTGCTGGTGATGCTCTTCTTCGGCATCAGCCTGCTGGTGGGGCACTTTGTGGGACGCCGCAACCCCTCGGGCGCGATAGGGATGTTCGTCGCCACCTACTTCATCAAGGTAGTTGGCTTTGCCGTCGTCCTGTTCGTCATCGGTGCTCCGGAGTGGCTCCATGGCCGCTGGTTCGTCATCGGCGCAGTCGTGGCGGTCGTCCTTTGGCAGGCCGCGGAGATCCATGGCTTCAGCAGGGCCCGGCTCCAGATCTACAACGATCCAGAAGACAGGGAAGCATCCGATGCGTGATCCGAAAAAAACTACAGGCGGCGCACATGGCAAGCACGGCTCAAGCGGGTCCACGCCGGCTGCATCCGACCAGTCCACCGATGGCGGCTACAACGCTGGAATGGCTGTATTCAGCTACATCATTGGCGGAATCGTCGTCTGGAGTTTGATAGGGTGGGGACTGGATTATCTGTGGGGAACGCGCTGGATTGTGCTCGCAGGCGCTCTGCTTGGAGCCGTCGGAGGTTTCTACCTTTCCCACATGCACGGCTTCACCAGTTCCCGAAAAATTGCTGGTGGGCGCCATGCTCCCAGCGCACCGTCCCAGGACGGAACAGATAATGCCAAATAATTTCACAGGGGGAACAGCAGGCTGTCAGGCTGCCGGACCCCGCCCAACGCCCAATGATGGACACTGCAGAGAGGAAACGCGTTGATCGCGCTTGCGCTCCCGGCCCAAGATTCAGGAGAGTTTACTCCTCCTGGTATTAACGAAATGCATTTGCCGGCAATTCTGCCGTGGGGTGCCGCAGAAGGATTCTCCAAGCAGATGCTGCTGGTCCTCCTCTCTGTCGTCTTTATCGCCGTCTTCTTCGTGCTCGCCGCACGCAAGCAGCAGCTGGTACCCGGCAAGCTCCAGTTCGCCGGCGAAGCCGCATACGGCTTTGTCCGCAACGGAATTGCCAAGGACATCATCGGCGGCAGGGACTTCATCAAGTACGTCCCCCTGTTGTTCAGCCTGTTCTTCTTCATCCTGGTCAACAACATCTACGGCGCCATTCCGGTGTTCCAGCTCCCCACGTTCTCGCACGTGGGTGGAGCGTACGTGCTGGCCGGCCTGGTCTACGTCACGTGGATCGCGATCGGCCTGAAGAAGAACGGCCTGCGCTACTTCAAGCTGGCCACCGTCCCGTCGGGCGTGCCGTGGTACATCCTGCCGATCGTTATTCCGATCGAAATCATCTCCAACTTCGTTGTCCGGCCCGTCACGCACAGCCTCCGTCTGTTCGCGACCATGCTCGCCGGCCACCTGATCGTGATGATCGCCGGTTCCGGCATCGAGTACCTCATCATGCAGGAGAACGTCCTGCTGAAGGGAACCTCGGTCCTGGTCCTTGCCGGCGCGATCGCCATGTACATGCTTGAAGCCCTGATCATGGTCCTGCAGGCCTACGTCTTTACGCTGCTGACCGCGATCTACATCGAAGGCGCACTGCACGCCGACAGCCACTAGGCACGCCGCCCGGGGCGGGACGCTCCTACGGCACACCACAGTCTTCCCCTTGCGGGGATGAAGCAACCCAAACAACCTGCCGCAGAAGTGGCATCTTGAAAGGAAAAAAAATGGAAGGCTCCATCAACGGCTCCCTCAACCTCATCGGCTATGGCCTCTCGGCTATCGGCGGTGGTATCGGTGTGGGTCTCGTGTTCGCTGCCTACATCAACGGCGTTGCACGTCAGCCGGAAGCCCAGCGCGTCCTGCAGCCGATCGCATTCCTTGGCCTGGCCCTGACCGAAGCACTCGCCATCCTGGGCCTGGTCTTCGCTTTCGTTCTCAAGTAAACCTTCAGAACTTCAGCGAACATTCAGAACCGAGTAGATAAGGACGGGTGAAATATGCATCAGCTGATCATCTCAGCCGCCGCTGAAGGCGACGTCAACCCCCTTGTTCCCAATGGCTGGGAAATGCTGGTTGTCTTTGTGGGCTTTGCCATCCTCTTCTTCATCGCGGTCAAGTACGTTGTCCCGATGTTCGAGAAGACCTTCGCAGAGCGTGCCGAGGCCATCGAAGGCGGTATCGCCAAGGCTGAAAAGGCCCAGGCTGAGGCGTCTGCTGCACTCGAAGAGTACAAGCAGCAGCTGACCGACGCCCGCACCGAAGCCAACCGCATCCGTGAGGAAGCCCGCGCCGAAGGTGCCCAGATCCTCGCGGATCTCAAGGAGAAGGCGGCAGCTGAGTCTGCCCGCATCACCGCACAGGCCCACGCGCAGATCGAATCCGAGCGCCAGGCGGCCGTTGTGTCCCTGCGCTCTGAGGTTGGCACCCTGGCCACCACCCTTGCCGGCCGCATCGTGGGCGAGTCCCTCGACGACGACGCACGTGCAGCACGGGTAGTGGACCGCTTCCTGGCAGATCTGGAGTCCCAGAACGCAGGTGCAGCTAAGTAATGGCAGGCGTATCGAGCGGATCGCTGGCAACAGCCCTTGCCGCCTTGGAAGCGAAGCTTCCCACGGCGTCGCTGCAGCTGGCAAAGGAACTCTTCGGAATTCTGGGAATGGTGGACAGCTCGGCTGGCTTGCGCCGGGCCCTGACTGACCCCTCCCGCAGCGGTGACGAAAAGTCGGCGCTGGTACGGCAGCTGGTTGGCGGAAAAGTCTCCGCTGATGCTGCTGAGATCGCGGGCGGGCTGGCCAGCTCACGCTGGGCATCGGCGCGTGACATCGGCGATGCACTCGAGACTCTTGCCGCAACGGTGGTCATTTCCGTTGCTGAAAACAAGTCGGCCGTTTCTGCCTCCGGAATCACTGGCCTGGAGGAGCTGGAAAATGACCTGTTTTCCTTCAACCAGGCTGTTGCCTCCAACCACGAGGTACAACGTGCTCTGTCCGAACCGCAGGCAAGCGCCGCTGCGAAGGCTGCCCTTGCCGGCAAGCTGGTGCCGGGCGTCAGTGAGGAAGCCAGAGTCCTCATTACGCAGGCAGTCAGCCAGCCACGCGGAATCAAGCCCACCCGGCTTGTGGAGCGGTTCGCCGAACTGGCGGCCAAGCGGCAGCAGCGCTGGATTGCAACGGTCAGCGTAACCCGCCCCTTGTCACAGACGCAGCAGTCACGCCTCCAGGCGGGCCTGAATGCCCTGTACGGGCGGGAACTCAAGGTCAACGTCAACGTTGACCCGTCGCTCATTGGCGGAATCCGCGTCCAGGTGGGAGACGAAGTGCTCGACGCTTCCGTCCTTTCCCGGCTGGGCGAACTGCAACGCCAGCTGGCCGGCTAGCCGGACAAGCACAACCAAACTGATAGAAACCCCGGTCACCGTTTGCGGTGATCACAAACAGGAGAGCAGGGACTGCAGATGGCCGAATTGACCATCAACGCCGACGACGTCCGTAATGCGTTGAACGAGTTCGCGGCGTCCTACGAACCCGGAAACGCAGAGCGCGTAGAGGTTGGCCGTGTAACGACCGCAGGTGACGGCATCGCCCGTGTTGAGGGCCTTCCCTCGGTCATGGCGAACGAGCTTCTTCGCTTCGAAGACGGCACGCTGGGCCTGGCCCAGAACCTTGACGTCCGCGAGATCGGTGTCATTATCCTCGGTGACTTCCAGGGCATCGAAGAAGGCCAGGAAGTGCACCGCACCGGGCAGGTTTTGTCCGTTCCGGTTGGCGACGCCTTCCTCGGCCGCGTGGTTGACCCCTTGGGCCAGCCCATGGACGACCTGGGCGAGATCAAGGCTGAGACCACCCGTGCCCTGGAACTCCAGGCGCCCGGCGTGACCCAGCGCAAGTCGGTCCACGAGCCGATGCAGACCGGCCTGAAGGCCATCGACGCGATGATCCCGATTGGCCGCGGCCAGCGCCAGCTGATCATCGGCGACCGCCAGACCGGCAAGTCCGCCATCGCGATCGACACCATCATCAACCAGAAGGCCAACTGGGCTTCGGGCGATGTCACCAAGCAGGTCCGCTGCATCTACGTCGCCATTGGCCAGAAGGCGTCCACCATCGCCGCCATCCGCCAGACCCTTGAGGACAACGGCGCGCTCGAGTACACCACCATCGTGGCCTCTCCCGCGTCCGACCCCGCAGGCTTCAAGTACCTGGCACCGTACGCAGGCTCGGCCATTGGCCAGCACTGGATGTACGGCGGCAAGCACGTCCTGATCGTGTTCGATGACCTGTCCAAGCAGGCCGAGGCATACCGCGCCGTGTCGCTGCTGCTCCGCCGCCCGCCGGGACGCGAAGCCTACCCGGGCGACGTCTTCTACCTGCACTCCCGCCTGCTGGAGCGTTGCGCCAAGCTCTCCGACGAGCTCGGTGCCGGTTCCATGACGGGCCTGCCGCTGATCGAGACCAAGGCGAACGACGTGTCCGCCTACATCCCGACCAACGTCATTTCCATCACTGACGGCCAGATCTTCCTGCAGTCGGACCTCTTCAACGCCAACCAGCGCCCCGCTGTTGACGTGGGTGTCTCGGTATCCCGCGTTGGCGGTGCAGCCCAGGTGAAGTCCATGAAGAAGGTCTCCGGTACCTTGAAGCTGGACCTTGCCCAGTACCGCGACATGCAGGCGTTCGCGATGTTCGCATCCGACCTGGACGCAGCGTCCCGCCAGCAGCTGACCCGTGGCGCCCGCCTGATGGAACTGCTCAAGCAGGGCCAGTACTCGCCGTTCCCGGTCGAGGACCAGGTTGTGTCCATCTGGGCCGGCACCAACGGCTACCTGGATGACGTTCCCGTCGAGGACATCAGCCGCTTTGAAGCCGAGTTCCTGGAGCACCTCCGCCACAAGTCCTCGATCCTGACCACGCTGGCCCAGACCAACGTGCTGGACGATGACACCGTTGCCGCCTTGAAGTCCTCGATTGTGGACTTCAAGAAGGGCTTCTTCGGCGAGGGTGACAACCACCTGGTAGGCGCCGGCCACGAGGAGCATGACGCTATCTCCGAGGGCGAAGTCGACCAGGAAAAGATCGTCAAGCAGAAGCGCTAGTTCCGATCCGCCGGGTGTGCCGGACCCCAGGGTCCGGCACACCCGGCTACGGAATGTTAGGAAAGGATAAGTATGGGAGCCCAGATCCGGGTCTACCGCCAGAAGATCAGCTCGACCACGTCGATGCGCAAGATCTTCAAGGCGATGGAACTGATCGCTACCTCGCGCATCGGGAAGGCCCGTGCGCGCGTAGCAGCTTCACTGCCTTACGCGAACGCGATCACGCGCGCCGTTTCTGCTGTCGCCAGCCAAAGCGAAATCGACCACCCGCTGACCACCGAGCCGGAGCAGATCCGCCGTGCCGCCGTCCTGGTTATTACCTCGGACCGCGGCCTGGCAGGTTCCTACTCCGCCGGTGTGCTCAAGCAGGCGGAAGGTCTCTTCGAGCTGCTCCACGCTGAAGGCAAGGAAGTCAAGACCTACCTCGTGGGCCGAAAGGCCCAGGCCTACTTCGAATTCAGGAGCCGCGAGTACGCGCGGGTCTGGACCGGCGGAACGGACGCTCCAGAGTTCACGACCGCCCGTGAGATCGGCGAGGCGCTGCTGGCAGAATTCGCAACCGACTTCGAGGAAGGCGGCGTGGATGAAATCCACGTTGTCTATACCCGCTTTAAGTCCATGGTCACCCAGGAACCGACGGTCATCCGCCTGCTCCCGCTTGAAGTTGTGGAAGAGCAGGCTGCCTCCGAATCGGATCTCCTGCCGCTGTACGAGTTCGAGCCGGAAACGGAGCGTGTCCTTGACGCCCTGCTGCCGCGTTACATCGAATCCCGTATCTTCGCAGCCATGCTGCAGGCGGCGGCCTCCGAGCTTGCCGCCCGCCAGCGGGCGATGAAGTCCGCAGGCGACAACGCAACCGACCTGATCAAGAAGTACACGCGCCTGCGCAACACGGCCCGCCAGGCCGAAATTACGCAGGAGCTTTCCGAGATCGTTGCAGGTGCCGACGCCCTCGCGTCGTAGCCTCCCGCCCCTCGGTTCCGCGGAACCAGCACCACCACAGATAGACTTAACCCCACGCCATCTACTGAATGAAGTGAGAGAGATGACTGCCACTGCTACCGAACACGTAGCCGCAACGTCCGGTGCAACCGGCCGTATTGCGCGCGTAATCGGCCCGGTTGTCGACGTCGAATTCCCGGCTGACGCAATCCCGTCGATCTATAACGCCCTCACCACCGAGATCACTCTCAACGGTGAGACCAAGACCATCACCTTCGAAGTTGCGCTGCACCTCGGTGACAACCTCATCCGCGCCATCTCGCTGCAGGCGACCGACGGCCTGGTCCGCGGCACCGGCGTCATTGACACCGGGGCCCCGATCTCCGTTCCCGTCGGCGACGGCGTCAAGGGCCACATCTTCAACGTCCTGGGCCAGCCCCTTGACGTGACCGAGTCCGAGCTGGAGATCAGCGAACGCTGGCCGATCCACCGCAAGGCCCCCAACTTCGCTTCGCTCGAAGGCTCCACGGAGATGCTGGAGACCGGCATCAAGGTCATCGACCTCCTCACCCCGTACATCAAGGGTGGAAAGATCGGCCTGTTCGGCGGTGCCGGCGTGGGAAAGACTGTTCTGATCCAGGAAATGATCACCCGTGTTGCCCGCAACTTCGGTGGTACTTCCGTGTTCGCCGGTGTTGGCGAGCGTACCCGTGAGGGCAATGACCTCTGGGTGGAAATGGAAGAGGCAGGCGTCCTCAAGGACACCGCCCTTGTGTTCGGCCAGATGGATGAGCCGCCGGGAACGCGTCTGCGCGTGGCCCTGTCCGCACTGACCATGGCGGAGTACTTCCGCGATGTGCAGAACCAGGACGTGCTGCTGTTCATCGACAACATCTTCCGCTTCACCCAGGCAGGGTCCGAGGTTTCCACCCTGCTCGGCCGCATGCCGTCCGCAGTGGGCTACCAGCCCAACCTGGCTGACGAGATGGGCCTCCTGCAGGAGCGCATCACGTCCACCAAGGGCCACTCCATCACCTCGATGCAGGCCATCTACGTTCCCGCAGATGACTACACCGACCCGGCCCCGGCCACCACCTTCGCGCACCTCGACGCCACCACGGAACTTTCCCGTGAAATCGCCTCCCGTGGTCTGTACCCGGCGGTTGATCCGTTGACTTCCACGTCGCGAATCCTGGACCCGCAGTACATCGGCAAGGACCACTACAACACGGCCGTCCGTGTGAAGCAGATCCTGCAGAAGAACAAGGAACTCCAGGACATCATCGCCATCCTTGGTGTCGATGAACTCTCCGAGGAAGACAAGATCGTCGTGTCGCGTGCACGCCGCATCCAGCAGTTCCTTTCGCAGAACACCTACACCGCCAAGCAGTTCACCGGCGTGGAGGGCTCCACGGTTTCCATCAAGGACACCGTTGAAGGCTTCGCGGCCATCTGCGACGGCGAACTCGACCACATCGCGGAGCAGGCGTTCTTCAACGTCGGCGGCCTCGATGACGTTGAGCGCCAGTGGGCCAAGATCCAGGAACAGACCAAGTAATATGGCTGAGCTTGAGGTTGAGATTGTCGCAGCGGACCACTTTGTGTGGTCCGGAGCGGCCAAGATGGTCAAGGCCCGCACCAGCGATGGTGAAATCGGAATCCTGCCCGGCCACTCGCCCCTGCTGGCGATCCTGGCCGAGGGTGAACTGGCCATCCAGCCGGTGTCCGGAGACCGTATCGCGGTGGACGTCGACGGCGGGTTCTTCTCCGTTGACAACAACCGCGTGGTGATCGTTGCTGACAACGCCCAGTTGGGCGGCTCGGCTACCGCTGGGATCCGCTAGCACGACCTCGATGGACGCGCCGGGTATTACGTTCATCGCACTGGCAATCGCCTTCGGATTGCTGATTCTTGCACTGTGCCTTTCGGGGGTGCGCCGCTTCAACCTGCGGCGCGCCCTCGGCACCGTGGACGCCTCCATTTGCGTAGCTGGAAACGGCTGGCAGATGGGGGTTTGTCGTTATCAGGACAACGACCTTGAATGGTTCAGGCTCATCTCTCTGAGTGTCCGCCCCAAATACACCTTCAAACGGAGTTCGCTGGAGCTGCTGGGCCGCCGGAAGCCCACGGAAGCTGAGGCGGTTAAGGTGCAGCCGGACGTGGTGATCGTCGAACTCCGCTATGAGGGGCAGGACCTGCGCCTCGCCATGAAGTTCGACGCCTACACGGGTCTTTCATCCTGGCTCGAGGCAGGTCCGGTCATTGGCGTGGGGACCTGGCGCTAGCCAACGTGGACTGGTTTTCAGACATCCGGCTCACCGACGGTCCACTGTATGGAACCGTGCTGGTATTGGGAATGGGCGGCGCAGCCTACCTCCTGGTGCCGCCTTGGCGCGTCGCCATGGTTCCGGTCCACCGTGCCAGGGCATGGGCGGTCCGCATCCTCATTGCTGCTGCCGCGGCCTTTGCGCTGGTTGGCACAGTCCACTGGGCGCTCATCAACATCTTCACCATCTTTCCCGAGGACCTGCCGGACCCTGTGCTGCTGTGGCTGGTGCCCGGCGTGGCGGCAGTACTCCTGGGCGTGCTCCGGCTGCCCAGGACCAGTTGGGGCGGGCGCGGGGGCGGGATCCTCGCCGCGCTGCTGGTGTTACTGCTGTCGGCAATCCAAATCAACGCCTACTTCGGCCTCAACAGGACCGTCAGTGACCTGCTGGGTACGGCCTTGGCCCGGATACCGGTGCTTGAGCAGGATCTCATGCGCCATGCCGGGGAATCCGACGGCGTACCCCTCCAGGGCTGGAAGCCGGCAGGGGAGTTGCCTGCTGGAGGCGAGCTGCGTAAGTCCAACATCCCCGGGACAGCGTCCGGGATGAACACTCGCGACGCCTATATCTACCTTCCCCCGGCCTACTTTGCAGCCAACCGGCCCGCACTGCCGGTGCTGGTCCTGGTGGCCGGCCAGCCCGGCGGCCCTGGCGATTGGCTCACCGGCGGCGCAATCCGTGGCCATATGGATTCCTTTGCCGCTGCACACGGCGGAGTGTCCCCGGTGGTGGTCATCCCGGATCCCAACGGAACGCAGTCTGCCAATACCATGTGCATGGACAGCCGCATCGCCAAGGCTGACACGTACCTTTCACAGGATGTGCCGCGGTGGATCAGTTCCACACTGGCGGTAGATACCAACCACAGCCACTGGGCCGTGGGCGGGTTCTCATTTGGCGGCACCTGTGCGGTGCAGATGGGAACACGGCATCCAGACGTCTACGCGGATGTGCTGGCATTTTCCAGCGAGGCCGAACCCGCCATTGCCAAGGAACGGCAGAAGACCATCGACGCCGCCTTCCCCGGAAACCCTGACGAATTCACCAAGCAGACTCCACTGGAGATCATGAAACACCAACGGTTTGAGTCCAGCGGCATGTACCTTACTGCAGGCCAGAACGATCCCGAGTTCGTAGGGAACCTCCGTACACTGGCTGCTGCGGCAGAGACCGCGGGCTTCACCGTGCAGGCACACGAGGTGGAGCACACGGGGCACTCCTGGGATACCTCCTCCAAGCGCTTCGCGGACGCACTGCAGTTCCTTGGCACCCAATGGGGCCTGCAGTGGTGAGCACCCGGAAACCGGACCGCACAGTCGTCCTGATGTGGGCCGCCGTCGGGCGCCCTGCAGTCCGGCAGGCACTGGACACGCTGAAATCCATGCCCTTCACACTGGGCGTGGTTGTGGCCTTCCTGGCGGCCGCTGCCCTGACTGGGAGCTTCCTGGACGGACCGCCGGAGCAGCTCCTGGGACTTGCCTCGGTCAGCGGGCCCGGCCTGCGCGACGGGCAGTGGTGGTCCCTGTTCACCAGCCTCTTCTTCGCCACCAACCCGTTGGCCTACCTCGCCGCGTCACTGATGATTGTCCTGCTGCTGGGACTCGCGGAGCGAAAGCTGGGCCGGCGCGCGGCCGTCGGACTGTTCTTCGGCGGGCAGTTTGCTGCCGTCACGGTGTTCCTCCTGGTGACCCAGCTGGCGGTGTATGTCGGCGACGGCTGGCTGGACCGGATGGCGAATGACAGCCTCATTGGCCCCTACGCCCCGGTGCTGACGGCGGGCCTGGCCGCCAGCGCCCGGATTACGCTGCTGTGGCAGCGCCGGCTCCGTACCGTGGTGCTGTCCATATCGATCCTGCTGGTCCTCTATGTGGGCCACGCCGAAACGATCATTGGCCTCATTGGTGCCCTCCTTGGCCTTCTGGCGGGCTGGTGGATCCAGGGGGACCAGGGGAGGCTCCATCGCCACCGGTCCACGGGCCGCGAGGCCAGGAACCTTTTGGCCCTCACCGTTGCCGTGTTCGCCGTGGGCCCCATCCTGACGGGAATCACGCGCGCGCCCACCGGCCCGCTGGCCCTGCTGCGGGATGTCGTCTTGAGTCCCATGCCCACGCTCAGCCAACTCGTGTTCAATTGCGGCGCCACCGTTGACGCCTCCTGCCTGGAAACGGGAAGGGCGGGGTTTGCCGGCCCGTTCGGCCTGGCGCTGGCGGTGGTGCCGGTGGTCCTGTTGCTGATCTGTGCGGACGGCATGCGCCGGGGGCGCCGGCTGGCGCTGAACATAGCCTTGGCCATCCAACTGGCTGTCACGGCCCTGGCGGCGGTGTACCTTGCCCTGTTCGCCCTTGTTCCCTCACGCCTGCAGGGCACGCATGCAACGCCAATGTCCTCGGCCTTCGCGCATGTGCTTCCGCTCGTGGTTGTCCCCCTGACGCTGGCAGTAGTCCTGTGGCTGAACCGCAGGCAGTTCCGCGTGCAGACCCGCCCGGGTGCCCGGCGCGCCCTCGGGGCCGTGGTCTGCGGAACGTGGCTTGTCCTGGCCAGTTCCTACACCGTGGCCTGGTTCTGGTCCGGTGGACTGGCGCGCGACGGCGGCCTGCTGGGGCTCTTCGCGGAGCTGGCCCGGCAGTACGTTCCGGTGCCCATACCGCAGTACTTCCGCCGCGTCTTCCCGGAACAGGACAGCGCCGAAGCCCTGCTGTTTGCCTACTCGGGCCCCGCGTTCTGGCTCGTAGCTCTGGTGGCGGTGTGGTGGGTGCTTGTGGGCCGGCACCACGGCCTGAACTTCGGGCGGCAGGACCGGGACCGCGCCCGGAACCTGCTCCACCAGGGCGGCGGCCCCTTGTCATGGATGGCCCTGTGGGAGCCCAACACGTACTGGTTCAGCCCGGACGGTGCCGGCGCCATGGCCTTCCAGCAGCATGGGACGGTGGCCCTGACGCTGGGCGGCGCGTTTGGTGAGCGCACGGCAGAGCAGCGCGTGACGGAGGGGTTCCTGGACTACTGCCGCAGCCAGGCGCTGATCCCGGCCCTGTATTCCTGCGATGACACCCTGTGGCCGGCACTCAGGGAACGCGGTTTCTCCCGGGTGGCCGTGGCACAGGAGACCCGGCTTGTGCTGAACGAACTGGAGTTCAAGGGCAAGGAATGGCAGAACGTCAGGACGGCCCTGAACCGCGCCACCAAGCTGGGGGTCCACGCGGTTTGGGGCTCCTACCATGCACTGCCGGCAGCACTCCGGTCACGGTTGAACGAAGTGTCCGAGGAATGGGCGGCCGGCAAATCGGTTCCGGAGATGGGCTTCACGCTTGGGGGAGTGGACGAGCTCGACGACGAGGAGGTCCTCTGCTGCCTGGCGGTGGACAGTAGTGGCGCGGTTCACGGCGTCACCAGCTGGCTGCCTGTGTACGACGGCGGCCGGCTGGTCAGCCGGACGCTGGACGTCATGCGCCGGGGCAGTGAGGGCTTCCCGGGCGTGATGGAATTCCTGATCGCCTCCGCCGTCCTCGAGCTGCGTGATTCCGTGGACGTGATCTCTTTGTCCGGCTCGCCCCTTGCCAGCCGTCCGGAGGAGGACGACCCGGCCGCCACCGACGAGGGCGCGCAGAACCTCGTGCGGATCCTGGACCTGGTGGGCCATGCGCTTGAGCCGGTTTACGGCTTCCGCTCCCTGGCAGCGTTCAAGTCCCGGTTCAAGCCTGAGTACCGGGCGCTCTATCTGTACTACCAGGACCCGCTGCACCTGCCCGCCATCGGGAGGGCGCTGACCCGGGCCTACCTGCCTGGGCTTTCCCTGGCACAGGGCGCCCGGCTGGTCCGGAAACTGGTGACCTGAGGCGGTAACGGGGGAGGCAGGCTGTATGAGCGGCCCTCAATGGTGACGCCATAGGTGCGCTGCATATTTGCATAAACAAATGATCCCCGGCAATTACGCCGGGGATCATTTGTATATGCTGACAGCCGCGGTTCGCGGCCGGGCGCGTACTAGACCAAGGTTACGCCGGTGGCCTGGGGGCCCTTGGCGCCCTGGCCGATCTCGAACTGAACGCGCTGGTTCTCGTCGAGGGTCTTGAAGCCGCCGGTCTGGATCTCGGAGTAGTGAACGAAGACATCGCCATCGGAGTCGTCCGGGGTGATGAAGCCGAAGCCCTTTTCAGCGTTGAACCACTTGACGGTTCCCTGTGCCATTTATTTCTCCTCATTATGGAACTTATTAAGACCGGCACACCTCGTGCCGCCCTTGGTCACTCCGCGAGAAGAATCCTGGTTTGCCTTGCCTGGAAAGGTCCGGCGCTGCAGGAGCTTCGCGCTCGCAACACGTCTTGCGAGCATGAAAAACACCTACACAAAGACTGAGATAAGAATTTCATGCCCGTTCCCGCAGGTCAACGGCCCGAACAGCAAAAAAGGAAAAATTTAGGCACAAACCGGGTCGGAGGGAACGCTGCCTGTAAAGGGGTCAATTAGGTGCCCGAAGCAACAAAGGGACATTCTAGAAAAGCCGGGATTCGCTGTCGTCCACGCCCCGCATGGCGTCGTAGTCCAGGGTGATGCAGTCGATCCCGCGGTCGTTGGCCAGCACCTTGGCCTGCGGCTTGATTTGCTGCGCCGCAAAGATCCCGCGGACCGGTGCCAGCAGGGGGTCGCGGTTGAGCAGTTCAAGGTACCGGGTCAGCTGCTCCACGCCGTCGATGTCCCCGCGGCGCTTGAGCTCAATCGCCACGGTGGCGCCGTCGGCATCCCGGGCCAGGATGTCTACCGGGCCGATGGCGGTGAAGTACTCGCGCCTGATCAGGGAGTAGCCCTGGCCCAGCGTTTCAATCTGTTCGGCCAGCAACCGCTGCAGGTCCGCTTCCACGCCGTCCTTGATCAGCCCGGGGTCCACGCCGAGGTCGTGGGAGGACTCGCTGACCTTCTCGTGGATATTGATGATCAGCCGGTCATCGGTCTTGGCGGACTGCACCGTCCACTGCTCCACCACGCCCAGTTCCAGGTCCACGTCGTCCGGGGGCGAAACGCGCAGGGTTGCCGGGGGGCTCATCCAGTTCAGCGGCTTGTAGGAACCGCCGTCGGAATGGACCAGCACCGAGCCGTCCGCCTTCACCAGCAGGAGCCGGGTGGCGAGGGGGAGATGGGCTTTGAGCCGGCCAACGTAATCAACGGAGCAATGGGCTATGACGAGTCGCACGCCGTACAGACTATCGCGTGGGCCCGGCAGGCCATGTCCGACGGCGGGAGGCGGGTGGGGCGGCAGGGACACCCATGGCCGGGCCGGGAGGGCGCACAGGCTGGGGCAGAATGGATGCATGCCGCGTTCCAACCGTCCCCGCCGTCCCGCTTCCGGCAAGGGCCCCGCTTCCGGCCGGGGCGCCGGCCGGAAACGGAATGCAGACATTCCCGAGCTGGACCTGGAACGCGCACGGGCTGGAATCGCCCGCCGGGAAAGCGCCCCCGACGGTGAGTGGATGGTCCGCACCATGACCGCCAGGAACGCCGAGAAGACCTACATCTGCCCGGAATGCTCCACCGCCGTATTGCCCGGTGTTGCGCACTTGGTTGTCTGGAAGGACGACCATCTCTTTGGAGCGGCTGCCGGCCTGGCGGAACGCCGGCACTGGCATACCAACTGCTGGATGACGCGCAGCTACCGGTACCGCTGATCCTGCGCTCAGCAGAACCCCTGCTGTCGCTAAGCTGGAATGCATGACTTTTGATCCGGCGTCGTACGCATTCAGCCAAGCCCAGGGCCGCGCCCCAATCCGCGCCTCCACTGTCCTGCCTGCCCGGCGCGAGAACATCGAGCTGCAAACGGAGGATGGCCACACGCTGGTGGGGGAGCTGGCACTGCCTGAATCGGGCCCGGTCAAGGCCACGCTGATCACGCTCCACCCGCTGCCCACGCACGGCGGCTTCATGGATTCCCACGTCTACCGGAAGGCTTCCTACCGCCTCCCGGCGCTGGCAGGCATCGCGGTGCTGCGTTTCAATACGCGCGGCACCGCCTCACCCCGCGGCACCAGCAGCGGCGCCTTCGAGGAAGGGGTGGGCGAGCGCTACGACGTGGAGGCGGCCGTCCGCTTTGCCGTCGAGCGGGGGCTGCCCAACCGCTGGCTGGTGGGCTGGTCCTTCGGGACCGAGCTTGCGCTGATGTACGGTGCCGTAGAACCCGTGGCGGGGCAGATCGAGGGCGCGGTGCTGCTGTCGCCCCCGCTGCACCGTGCCACGGACAAGCACCTGCAGCTTTGGGCGGAGTCGGGCAAGCCCCTCACCGTCCTGGTGCCGGAGCATGACGACTTCCTCCAGCCGGCCGAGGCGGCCCAACGTTTCAGCCTGGTGCCGCAGGCCCGCGTGGTGGGCGTGGCCGGGGCCAAACATCTGTGGGTGGGGGAGAAGTACGCCGCGCGGGTCCTGAACGACATTGTGGCACAGGTCAGCCCCGACCCCGCCGGACGGGAACTGCCCCAGGAATGGGACGGTCCGACGGCGGCAGCCGGTGCCTAGCGACGGCTGAGGGCGGGGAAGCCTAGTGCTGGTCCTGCCGGGCGATGTAGATCTCCCGGACCAGGAGCAGGACGGCGGCCGCGGTGGGAATGGCGATCAGGGCGCCAAGCACACCCAGCAGGCTGCCGCCGGCAATGACGGAAATCACCGCCACCGCGCCCGGCACCGCAACGGCCTTCTGCATGATGCGCGGTGAGATGAAGTATGCCTCGAATTGCAGGTACGCGAAGTAGCAGACTGCGTAGATGGCAGCCGCCTGCCAGCCTTGGGTGAGGGAAACCAGGATCACCACGATGCCTGCGATCATGCCGCCCACCAGGGGGATGAAGGCGAGCAGGACCACCACAAAGGCCAGGAGCAAGGCAAAAGGGATGCCCACAATGGACATCACCACGAAGGCGAAGGTGGCGTTGAGCAGGGCCACGCAGGCCTGGCCGATGACGTAGTTTCCCACCGACCGGGTGATCTCCTCCGACAGCGCCGCCACCCGCTTCCGGCGGGAGCGTGGCGCCAGGCGGTAGCCCCACTTCTTCATGGCCGGGAGCGCCGCGAGGAAGTACAGGCTCAGCACCAGGACGATCAGGGTGCCGAAGAGGCCATTTGCGAGGGTGGAGCCGAACCCCACAACGCCGCCGAAGATCCCGCCCATTGCAGCGGGATCATTGACGAACTTGTTCAGTTCCTCGGTGATGCGGTCGCGCACGCCGAACTGGTCATCGAGGCTGCGGAAGAAATCCGAGTCCATGAAGTTGCGTACCCAGTCCGGCGCCTGCCGCACTATTTCCGATACCTGGGCAACGATCGTTGGGATGAGCGTGGCGAAAAATCCGACAACGGCCCCCATCAGGACGGCCACCGAAAGCAGGATGCCGGCCGGCCGGGGGACTTTCCGGTTTTCGAGCCAGCCGACCACCGGTTCAAGGCCCAGGGCGATGAACAGCGCTGCCACGATCCACAGCAGCAGTTGCGTGGTGTGGGAACCGATCCAGTAGACCAGCAGCGCCAGCCCCACGCCCACGGTGCCCATAAACCCCATGTAGAGCGGGTGCTGCGGGGACATCCGCGGCCCGGGATGGCCGAACTGCGGCTCCTCGTCGCCGTCGTAGTCCGCCTCCGGAACCTGGCCGGTGTATTCCGGGGGCATCTCGAACCGAAGCCGGGGCTGCGCGCCGGGCAAGGGCTGGCGAAGCCTGCGGATCACGTGGCCAAGGGCTGCAGCGGCTGAACCCCCGCGGCGTGCCGCCATTCCCAGTGGAGGCATCGTGGCAGGGACAGGGCCCCTGGGATCCCCCTGGTTTCCGGCTGCAGCCGAGGACGGGTCCGTCTTGTCAGTCACTGGTTTTAGGGGCCTGTTCCGTGCGTGGCACCGCCTGCGCGGGCCGGTGTGATGATCATCGCAAACACTATCAGCAGGCTTGTCACCCCGAGCCGAAGGCGCCGCCGGGGGGCGGGCGAAGCCCCGGGTGGGCCGGCCGGAAAGGGGCCCGTGGTAACAGAAAGGTTACTATTGAAGGTAAACCCCCGCTGATGATAGGTGTTTCCCTTGCGTTTAAAGACTGCAGCCGCACTTGTGCTGCTCGGCCTCCTGACACTTTTGGCCGGTATCGGCCAGAGAACCATCTGGGCTCCTTCCGAGACGTTCACCGCCTCCGCGCCCGCCGATGCGGCCGCTGCCCCGCTGACTGTCATTGACCAGAAGCTGCGCACCCTGCACGGCGGAACGGTCAAGATCAACGTCCAGGGCGACGGTAATTTCATGCTGGCCTCGGGCCGGCCGGATGACGTCAGCGCGTGGGTGGGCAAGACAGCACACAACACCATCACCGGGGTTTCCGAGGACGAAAAGTCCCTCCAGGTTGACCACGCCGACGGCGAAGCTACCGCCCCGAACCCGGCCGGTGCGGACCTCTGGGTGTCCAACGAGAACGCCAGTGGCGAGCTTGAGTACACCTGGACCCCGCCCGCCGACGGTGACTGGAGCCTCCTGCTCGCCTCCGACGGCACCAAGCCTGCACCGGCCACCGTGTCCATGACGTTCCCGAACGACACGTCCACGCCTTGGGCCGTTCCGCTGATGGTCCTGGGCAGCCTCCTCATCCTGGGCGGAATCGTCCTGGCGCTGCTCTCCGCGCGCCGTAAGAACGGCGAAGGCGATGGAAACTCCGGCTTCGCCCGCCGTGCCCGTGCCCGCAAGGCACAGGGCCAGGCCCCGTCGTCGTCCTCCTCCAAGGTCACCATGCTGGCTGCGGGTGTGGCAGCAGCCGTGCTGGCCGGATCCGGCACCGCCGCGCAGGCGGCCAGCCCCAGCCCGCAGCCTGCCGGCAATGCCTCGTCGCCGGCCAAGGAAGCGGCCGGTACGCCAGTCCTGCTGGACGCCCAGTTCCGCCGTATCCTCGAGCAGGTCTCCAGTGCCACCGATGCCGGGGACGCCGCCAAAGACGCCGCCAAGCTCGCGGACCGCGTTGCCGGCCCCGAACTGGAAATCCGCACGCAGAATTACAAGATCCGCTCCCAGGTGGGTTCCTACGAGCCCCGCATGCCCGTGCGCTCCACCAAGCTGCTGACCACGGTGGTCACCAGCGGCCGGGACTGGCCGCGTTCGGTGCTGGCCGTTACCCAGGGCGAAGGCAACGTTGTCCCGCAGATCCTGACGCTGGTCCAGCAGTCACCGCGCGAGAACTACAAGCTCATGGAAACCACACCCCTGCAGCCGGGCACCACGTTCCCGAACATCAGCCGCGGGGGCACCCAGAACCTGGCTGCCGCGGACAAGTCCGGCCTGCTCTACAGCGGTGAGGAAGCAATGTCCGGCCTTGCGGACAGGCTTACGTCCGCGGACTCGCCGTTCAAGGACAAGCTCGTCGAAGGTGACTCCTCGCCGTACATCGCGGACACCCTGTCCTACCAGGCAGAGGTGGTGAAGGCCGGCGAGAACGGCAACTTCTCCTTCACCCACAAGGTGGTTCCGGAGAGCACCGTGGTGTTCCGGACGTCCGACGGCGGCGCCCTGGTCCTGGGCCGGATCAACTTCGGCTTCGAAGGCACCCCGAAGGCCGCCGGCGACAAGCTCAGCATCGGTGACGACGCGGCAGCCCTGGCGGGCGGCAAGGAAACCACCACGGGCATGGTTCTGAACTTCGCCGAATCAATGGCCATCTACGTTCCGCCGGCAGGATCGACGGATCCGATGAAGCTCGTTGCGGCCACCCGGGGCCTGGTTGGGGCCAGCTTCAAGTAGCCCCTGCCTGTATTACCACCGGCAGCGGCCGGAGTGGATAGAGTGGGAAATATGAGTTCGCCAGCTTCCCGCCCAGTCCCTCCTGCCGCTGCCAGCCTGCTTAACCTGCGCGGCGCCGTCGACCTTTCCGCACTGAAGCGCCCCGCAGCTCCGTCCGGCGCTGCCCCGTCTGGTACTGCCACCGCCGGAACCGCGCCTCCATCGGCGGCGCAGGGGGAGTTGCCGGGTGCGGCCGAGGGCGGACCCGCGCTCAGGGTTGACGTCACCGAAGCGAACTTCCAGCAGTTGGTGGAACTCTCCGCACAAGTCCCGGTGGTGTTCGCCCTGTGGGCCTCCTACTCGCCCGAGTCCGGCAGGATGGTGGAGACCCTTGACCGCATCGTTGCAGGCTACCGCGGCCGCCTGGTGCTTGGCGCAGCCGACATCGAAGCCTTTCCGCAGCTTGCCCAAGCGTTCCAGGTGCAGGCCGTCCCCACCGCCGTCGCCGTCCTGAAGGGGCAGCCGGTACCGCTGTTCCAGGGCTCGGCGGAGGAAGCCCAGGTGCGCAGCCTCTTCGACGAACTGCTCAAGGTGGCCGCGGCCAACGGCGTCACCGGAAGCCTCGACGCCGGCGGGGCCGCTGAACAGGAACCCGCGCCGCTGCCGCCGCTGCACCAGGCCGCCTACGATGCCATCGAGGCCAGCGACTACGCCGCCGCCGCCGAGGCCTACCGCCAGGCGCTGAAGGAAATGCCGTCGGACCACGAAGCCAAGGCCGGGCTGGCGCAGGTGGAGCTGATGAACCGGCTGCAGTCTGTGTCGGCGCAGGACAGTGAAGCGCTGCGCGCGCTGGCCGCGAACGAGCCGGACAACTTGGAAGCCCAGCTCGGGGTGGCGGACCTGGACGTGGCCGGCGGGCATGTGGAGGACGCGCTGAACCGGCTGGTAGCCTTCATCGGCAGGAATTTCGGCCCGGAGCGTGAAACTGCACGCGTGCGGCTGCTGGAAATCTTCGAGGTGGTGGGCGCCGGTGACGCCCGCGTGGCAAAGGCGCGCCAGGCGCTTGCGCGGGTGCTGTTCTAGTGCCGGCCCTGTTCCAGCCGCTGGCGCTGCGGGCCATGGAGCTGACGCACCGGGGCTGGGTCTCGCCCATGTGCCAGTACAGCTGCGATCCCGACAACGCCCCGGGTGTTCCGAACGACTGGCACCTGGTGCACCTGGGCGGCTTTGCCGTGGGCGGCGCGGCGATGATCCTTACGGAAGCCGCGGCGGTGAACGCCGAGGGGCGGATCAGCCCCCGGGACGCGGGTCTTTACAACGACGAGCAGGCGGCTGCCTGGCAGCGGATCATTTCCTTCGTCCACCGGAACGGTACCGCCGGAACCAAGATCGGTGTCCAGTTGGCCCACGCCGGCCGGAAGGCGTCCACGTACTGGCCGTTTTCGGGCAAGCACGGCAGTGTTCCGGCATCCGACGGCGGCTGGGACACCTTGGGGCCGTCCACCACCTCTTTCGAGGGCTACGCGGCGCCTGCCGCCATGACCGTGGAACAGATCCAGGGTGTCATCGCCGATTTCGCCGCCGCCGCCGTGCGTGCGGTGGACACCGGTTTTGACACGATGGAGATCCACGGGGCGCACGGCTACCTGCTGCACCAGTTCCAGAGCCCGCTGATCAACCAGCGTGAGGATGAATGGGGCGGGGATGAGGCTGGCCGCAACCGGCTGATGCTGGCCGTGGTTGACGCCGTCCGCGCCGTGATCCCCGATTCCATGCCCCTGCTCCTCCGGATTTCTGCCACGGACTGGGCCCCCGGCGGGGTGGACCAGGCAGCATCGGTCCGCCTGGCCCGCCAGGCGGCTGCCCACGGGGTGGACCTGGTGGATGTCTCCAGCGGCGGGGCGGTGGCCCACCAACAGATCAAACCGGGGCTGGGCTACCAGACCGGGTTCTCCGCCGCCATCCGCGAGGAGGCAGGAATCGCCACCGGGACGGTGGGCCTGGTGACCACGCCGGGCCAGGCGGAGCATGCTGTAGCCACCGGGCAGGCTGACGGCGTCTTCATTGCCCGGGCGGCGCTGCGCGATCCCCACTGGTGGTTCCGGGCGGCATTCGAATTGGGGCACGACCTTGCGTGGCCTCCACAGTACGAGCGGGCCGTCCCGCGGCGCACGTTCTGACACGGAACCGTCGTGGCGCAACGTGAGGAGAATGGGCCGCACGGTCCCATTGGCCGGCAACTGGAAGCGAAGATCCTGGAACTCCTGGCTGCCCGGGCGGCGACGTCCACCATCTGCCCCTCGGACGCCGCCAGGGCCGTGGGCGGCGACGACTGGCGCCCCCTCATGGAGCCGGCCCGCGAAGCCGCCCGGCGGCTGGTTGACGCCGGGCAGGTACACATCACCCAAGGGGGTTCCGTGGTGGATCCCGCGACGGCCAGGGGCCCGATCCGGATCCGCAAGGCGCCCTGAAGACCAGGCGACCTGAAGGCCAGGGGCCGTCAGCCCAGCAGCTCATCCACGTAGCACCAGCGCCACTCTTCGTCCGGCTCCGCGCTGCGCATGACAGGGTGGCCGGTTTCCTTGAAGTGGCGGCTGGCGTGCCGTCCCGCGGAGGAATCGCAGCAGCCGATGTTTCCGCACGCAAGGCACATGCGAAGGTGCACAGGCGTGGTGCCCTCCCGTTCACAGCCTGCACAGGCCGGGTTGTCGGGAAGCGGTGATGGCATGGCTGCCGTCAGGTGGTCGCAGACGCCGCCCGGCTGGGACAGCCCCTCGCCGCCGCCAGCATCAGCAGCGGAGTCCAGTTCGTTCAGGGAAGCATCCAGCATGGACTCCTCCACATCCAGCCGTTCCAGGACCTCGCTGAGGACTTCGTGGGCAAACTCCCCGCCGCGCCTGAGCTCCAGCACCTTGTCCCGTTCAGCCTCCAGCATGGCCATCCGCAGCTGGGCATACCGCTGGCTGGGGGTGGTTGCTTCTGCCGTCGGCCTGCCCAAGCGCTCCCAGGCCGCCAACCCGCGTTCGTGGGTCCGCCGCCTGAGCATGTCCATGACCTCCGGCGGGTCGCTTTCACGCCGCAGCTGCTCCAGCCGCTCCATTCCCGCCGCCGTGGCCAGCTGCATCAGGGAGGCCTGGTTCAGGGCGTCCTCGCGCCGGTCCGGCCCGGGCACCCCCAGGGCCCTGACCAGGGAGGGGAGCGTGATTCCCTGCAACACCAGGGTGCCTCCCACCACCACCAGGGCCGCCAGGACCAGCACGTTGCGGTGCCCCAGGTCACCGGGCAGCGTCAGGACGGCGGCCAGGGTGACCACTCCGCGCATCCCCGCCCAGGACACTATGGCGGCAAACTGCCACGGCGGCGCCGGATCCTTTCGCTGCACGGAGGGAATCAGGCGGCGGAGGTACGTCGCGGGGAACACCCAGATGGGGCGGAGCACCAGTACGGCAAAGAGGATCACTGCGCAGCCAAACCACACGCGGCCGGCCCCCAGCGAATCGTCCTGGACGCTTTCGACGATGGTCCGTACCTGCAGGCCGATGAGCAGGAACACGGAGTTCTCCAGCAGGAACTGCACGGTGTCCCAATTGCTGCGGGAGCTTTGCCGAGCAGCGCCGTTGGGCATGGACGGTGCCTTGGTGCCCATCACCAGTCCGGTGACGACGACGGCGAGTACGCCGGACGCGTGGATAGCCTCGGCAGGGAGGTAGGCAACGAACGGGGCCATCAGCGAGGTGGAGGTGTTGATGGCCACGTTGCTGATCCGTTTCCGGATTTCGGTAAGGACGTAGGCCACGCCGAGGCCCACCACCAGGCCGCCGCCGGCGGCCAGCACGAACCCGCCAGCCACGTCCAGCGCGGACACGGAACCGGCGATGGCGGCCACCGCTGCCCGCAGGCATACCAGCGCCGTGGCATCGTTGACCAGCGATTCGCCTTCCAGGATGTTGACGATGCGGCGGGGCATGCCCACCCTCCGGGCAATGGCCGTGGCGGCCACGGCGTCCGGAGGTGCCACCACTGCGCCCAGGGCGAAGGCTGCCGCCAACGGGATCTCCGGGAACAGCCACCAGACTACTGCCCCGACCCCCAGGGTGCCGAAGACGACGTAGCCCACGGACAAGAGCCCAATGGAGCGCCGGTTGGTCTTGAAGTCGAACAGTGATGTGCGGAATGCGGCCGCATAGAGCAGCGGAGGCAGCAGGCCAACCAGGACCAGTTCGGGATTGAGCTCAACCGGCGGAATGAACGGCAGGAAAGAGCCCGCTACCCCGGCCAGGACCAGGAGCAGGGGAACCGGGAGATTGAGCTTCCGCCCCGACGCGCTGCCGGCACACACCACGGCAACGATCACCAGCAGGCCCAACGCAATGTCCATGAGGTTAGTCTCCCATCCCCGGAACAGCGGCCCGCGGACTAGGCTGGCAGCATGACTGCTCCGATCCCTGGCCAGGCGTCGAATTCCAGCCCCGTAGCGGCCCTTTCCATCCGTGGGCTGGCCAAGCGGTTCGGCGGGAAGATCGCGGTGGACGGCATCAGCCTGGAAGTCCCGGCAGGGTCGTTTTTCGGCATCGTGGGCCCCAACGGTGCAGGCAAGACCACCACGCTGTCCATGGCCACCGGCCTCCTGCGCCCGGACTTCGGCACCGCCGTGGTGCACGGTGTCGATGTCTGGCAGCGCCCCCTTGAAGCCAAGCGGCTCATGGGGATCCTGCCCGACGGTGTCCGGCTCTTCGACCGGCTTACGGGCGAGCAGCTGATTACCTATGCCGGGCTGTTGCGCGGCATGGATAAGGATGTGGTGGCTGCGCGGGTAGGCGAGCTGCTGGCTGCCATGGACCTCAGCCAGGACGCCGGAACACTGGTGGTGGATTATTCGGCGGGCATGACCAAGAAGATTGCCCTGGCCTCTGCGCTGATCCACGCGCCGCGGCTGCTGGTCCTGGACGAGCCCTTCGAGGCCGTGGACCCCGTCTCTGCGGCAAACATCCGCTCCATCCTGGACCGGTACGTGGATTCCGGCGGAACAGTCATTGTCTCCAGCCACGTGATGGACCTGGTGCAGCGCATGTGCGACCATGTTGCGGTGGTGGCCAAGGGCCGGCTGCTGGCGGCGGGGACCGTGGATGAGGTTCGTGCCGGTGCTTCCCTGGAGGACCGGTTCGTGCAGTTGGTCGGCGGGCACAGCCACACGGAGGGGCTGGAATGGTTGCGCACCTTCTAAGGCTCAAGCTCACGCTGCTCCGCAACGGATTGCGCCGCAGCCCCTGGCAGCTGGTGGGCATGGCCATCGCCGGCCTTTATGCGCTGGGCGTCGTGGCAACACTGATCATTGCCCTTGTCCTGCTGCGAAACGCCGGACCCGTGGCCGCCCACACCGCGGTGGTCCTGGGCGGCTCTGCGGCCGTCCTGGGCTGGGCTGTGATTCCGGTCGTGGCATCGGCCACGGACATGACCCTTGATCCGGCCCGTTTCACCACCTTTGCGATCCCCATGAAGCAGATGCTCGCCGGACTTGCCCTGGGCGGGCTGATCGGCATCCCCGGCCTGGCCACCACGCTGGTGGCATTGTCCACGGTGGTCACCTGGTCCCGCGGCGTGCTCCCGGCGCTCGCCGCTTTGGCCGGCGCGTGCCTGGGCGTCATGACCTGCATCGTGCTGGCCAAGGTGGTCACCACCGCGACGGCAAGCCTGGCAGCTTCCCGGCGCTTCAAGGACATCAGTGCCCTCGCGTTCATGGTGCCGATGGTCCTGCTGGGCCCCATCGTGGCGGGAGTTGGCCGCGGCATCTCCGCCTCCACCGGATTCCTGCCGGAGTTCGCCCGGACCTTGTCCTGGACGCCGCTCGGTGCACCATGGTCGCTCGGCGGTGACATCGCGTCAGGCCGGCCAGGGCAGGCCGCGGTGAAGCTGGTGGTTTCGGTGGCGGTCCTCGGCGCCCTGGCCTGGTGCTGGAAGCTGCTGCTTGAGCGGGCACTGGTCACGCCGCCGTACGCCGGCGCCGGGAAGCGCAGGGGCGGCCGGCTGGGACTGTTCGGCGTGCTGCCTGCAACCCCCGCCGGTGCCGTGATGGCAAGATCGCTCACCTACTGGCTCCGGGATCCGCGGTATTCGGGTTCCCTGGTTGTCATCCCGCTGCTTCCGGTGGTTCTGGCGTTCCAGGGGACGCGGACCGGCAGCTATGGCAGCCTCGCTTTCCTTGCCCCGGTGTCCGCCTTCATCCTGGCCTGGTCCATCTCCGCCGACGTCTCCTACGACAACACGGCGTTTGCACTGCACCTGGCCACCGGAGTCCGGGGGGTGGCGGACCGGCTGGGGCGGGCGCTGGCATGCATGACCTTCGCGCTGCCCGTGGTCCTGGTGTTTTCGGTGGGCTACGTAGCCTTTACCCGCAGCTGGACAGGCCTGCCCGGCCAGCTGGGGTTCAGCCTGGGAATCCTCTTCACCGGCCTGGGCCTGTCCTCGGTGGTATCGGCCCGGTACACGGTCACCGTTCCGCTGCCCGGGGACAGCCCGTTCAAGAAGCCGCCCGGCAACGTAGGGCAGACCCTGGCCGTGCAGTTCGTGGGAATGCTGGTCCTCATGGTCCTGGTCCTGCCCGAGGCCGCTCTGCTGGTTGTCCAAGCAGTCACGGGCAACGTCCTGTTTGGCTGGCTCAACCTCGCCGTGGGAACCATCCTGGGCCTGCTCCTTTTCCTTACCGGTATCCGGCTGGGCGGCAGGTGGCTTGAGGCCCGCGGGCCGGAACTCCTGGCGCAGGTTACCGTCAACCGCTGACAGTTCCAGGAAGGGAACCCCATGGAAGTCGTGATCCTCGGCGGCAGCAGGCAGATCGGAAATCTTGCGGCCGATGCCATTGAAGAACTGATCCGCCGCAAGCCGGACGCGGTCCTTGGCCTGGCCACGGGATCCACACCGCTGCCCGTCTACGATGACCTCGCGGACCGGCATGGACAGGGCCTGGACTTCAGCAGGACCTCCGGGTTTGCGCTGGACGAGTACGTGGGCCTGCCAGCCGGGCACCCGGAGTCCTACCGCGAGGTGATACGCCGGGAATTCACCAACCGCGTCAACATCGCACCGGAGAACGTCCACGGTCCCGACGGAACCGCCGCTGACATCCCCGCTGCCTGTGAGGCGTACGAACAGGCCATCGCCGCAGCCGGCGTCGTGGACCTGCAGTTGCTGGGTGTGGGGACCGATGGCCACATCGGGTTCAACGAACCGGGCTCCTCCTTCGCGTCCCGGACACGGATCAAGAGCCTGATCGAACAGACACGCCGGGACAACGCCAGGTTCTTCACGAGCCTGGCCGAGGTGCCGCACCACGTCATCACCCAGGGGCTGGGCACCATCATGGCGGCGCGCCACGTGATTCTCCTGGCCACGGGGGCGCAAAAGGCGCAGGCGGTCCGCGATTTCGTGGAGGGACCGGTGGCCGCCATCTGTCCCGCGTCGGTTCTGCAGTTCCATCCGCACGCCACGGTCCTGCTGGACGAGTCCGCCGCCTCAGCGCTCAAGCTGGGGGATTTCTACCGCCACACGTACGAGAACAAGCCCGCGTGGCAGGCACTGTAGCAGCTGCCCCGGTGCGTGCACGGAGTGCCCAAAAAGTACGACGGCGGCCGGTGCCGGACCCCGGCGCGGGCGTGCCGCCGTCGAACGCGCGGCCGGTGGAACAGCTAAGATGGATGCCATGACTAGCATGACGGACCCTCTCGAAAACGACCCGATGCGCGAGCTTTCCGGGGCTGGAACGTCCACGGCCACCATTGAGCGCGAGGAACTGCGCCAGGAAGTGGAGCCGGGGGACCGGGAGCGCTTCTCGCACTATGTGCGGAAGGAAAAGATCATGGAGTCCGCCATGACCGGGGAACCCGTCATCGCCCTGTGCGGCAAGGTCTGGACCCCGGGCCGGGATCCGAAGAAATTCCCTGTCTGCCCCGAGTGCAAGGAAGTCTATGACGGCCTCCGCCCGGGCAACGACGGCGGGAAGGGTCCGGGCGGCTCGGGCAACAACAAGTAGTGACGGAGACGCTCTTTGGCGGCCCCACCCTGCCTCCGGCTTATCCGGAACGTGCAGCCTGGGGAACCGCCCCGAAACTCCGTGCCTGGCAGCAGCAAGCCCTCGACCTTTACCTCGCGAACAGTCCGCGCGACTTCCTGGCGGTAGCAACCCCCGGTGCCGGTAAGACCACCTTCGCTCTGCGGATCGCATCCACGCTGATCGATTCCGGTGCCGTCAACCGGATAACCATCGTCGCTCCGACGGACCACCTGAAGCGCCAGTGGGCGGATGCGGCCGCCAAGGTGGGGATTGCGATCGATCCCAACTTCAAGAACTCGGACGGCCAGCACGGCCGCGGCTTTATTGGCGTCGCCGTCACTTATGCGCAGGTGGCCAGCAAACCCATGCTGCACCGTGCCAAGACCGAGGCCGCCCGCACCCTGGTGATCCTGGACGAGATCCACCACGGCGGTGAGGCCCTGTCCTGGGGCGATGGACTGCGCGAGGCCTTCGACCCTGCCGTGCGCCGCCTGTCGCTGACTGGTACACCGTTCCGCTCCGATACCTCGCCCATTCCGTTCGTGGAGTACGCCGAGGACCGTGACGGTATCCGGCGCTCAAAGGCCGACTACACCTACGGCTACGGCAACGCCCTCCGCGACCACGTGGTCCGGCCGGTGATGTTCATGGCCTACTCCGGCCAGATGCGCTGGCGGACCAGCGCCGGCGAGGAAATGGCCGCCTCCCTCGGCGAGGCCGCGGTAACCAAGGACATCACGAGCCACGCCTGGCGGACCGCCCTGAACCCGGCAGGGGAATGGATCCCTGCTGTCCTGGCCGGTGCGGACAAGCGGCTCAGCGAGGTCCGCCGCACCGTTCCCGACGCCGGCGGCCTGGTCATCGCCACCGACCACGAGGACGCCCGCGCCTACGCCGGGCAGCTGAAGCGGATAACGGGGGAGTCACCCACCGTGATCCTGTCCGACGACGCCAAGGCCTCCAGCAAGATCGAGGAGTTCTCGGCCGGCGAGAAGCGCTGGATGGTGGCCGTCCGCATGGTGTCCGAAGGCGTTGACGTTCCCCGGCTCTCCGTGGGCGTCTACGCCACCTCTACGTCCACGCCGTTGTTCTTTGCCCAGGCCGTGGGACGTTTCGTGCGTGCCCGCAAGAGGGGCGAGACGGCGTCGGTCTTCCTGCCGTCCGTGCCGCAGCTGATGGCGCTGGCCAACTCCATGGAGATGGAGCGGGACCACGCGCTGGACCGGCCCGAGAAGGAGGACGGCGACGGCCTCTTCAACCCCGAAGACTCCCTGATGGCGGAGGCGAACCGGGAGGACAAGGCCTCGGACAGCCTCACCAAGGGCAAGTTCGAGGCATTGGACTCCCAGGCATCCTTTGACCGGGTGCTGTTCGACGGCGGCGAGTTCGGTACCGGCGGCGAAGTGGGGTCTGACGATGAGATGGACTTCCTGGGCATCCCCGGCCTGCTGGACGCTGAGCAGGTGGGCACGCTGCTGCGCCAGCGCCAGCACGAGCAGCTGAACCGGAAGAACCGGAAAGCCCCGGCCGCCGCAGCCCAGCAGGTCCCGGCCGTACCCGACCACCGCATGCTGATGGATCTGCGCAACGAGCTGGCCAAGAACGTGGCCGCCTGGGCTGCCCGGACCGGGACCCCGCACGGGGTGGTGCACACCAAGCTGCGCACTGTCTGCGGCGGGCCGCCCGTGGCACAGGCCAACGAGGAGCAGCTGAAGTCCCGGCTGCGCAAGCTCCAGGACTGGTTCGTAGGCCGGAAATAACGCCTAGGCGATGTCCGCCCCGCCGAGTTCCATCTCGGCAACGGCGTCTTCCAGGTCCTCGGCGATGCCGGCGGTCAGCGACCGCACCACAGTGACGCCGTAGCCTGCCTGGACTGCGTCGAGCGCTGTAGCCTTCACGCAGTAGTCGGTGGCGATGCCAACCACCACCACGTCCTCCACGTCGTGGCTCTGCAGCCAGTCATCGAGGCCGATGGCGTCCTCATCACCTTCCAGCGCCGCCGCGGCGCCCGGCAGGCCGCCGGCTTGGCGTTCGCCGGTGGGGACAGCATCCTCCGGGGCCAGCAGGCCCTCAAATCCCGAGTAGGCGGCGGCAAACTGCCCTTTCCGGAAGTAAGCGTCAACGTACTCGGTGTCCAGGTCCGGATGGAGCTCGGCCCCGCGGGTGCCTGCCACGCAGTGCCGGGGCCAGCTGTCCTGGTAATCGGGGAAATCGGAAAAGTGGCTGCCCGGATCGATGTGCCAGTCCTGCGTGGCCACTACATGGTCGAATTCGCTATGGTGGCCGTCCAGGTATTCGCTGATGGCGCCGGCCACCGCCGCGCCGCCGGGAACGGCGAGCGAGCCGCCTTCGCAGAAATCATTCTGGACGTCCACGATGATCAAAGCGCGGGACATCAGTGCTCCTCGTAAATGGTGGGGATCGCGGCCTCGCCGCGCTGCAGGCGGTTGACCACCGGCGGTAATTCAGCCATGGAGTCTGCGTGGCGCTGCCGTGCGCGCAGCACGCCTTCATGGCCCGTCCAGCCAGGCAGCAGTTCGCCGTTCTTCATGAACTGCTGCAGCAGCGGACGGTCGTTGCCGTCATCCTCCGGACGATGGCCCACACCCACCACCTCTGCAGTGGCGGTACCGCGTTCGTCCAGCTTCCGCAGTGCGTACTTGCGGCCGCCCACGCTGGCCTTGTTCTTGGCCACTTTGGCCACGGACACGAAGTTGCCGTCGTCGTCCGTACGGCTGACCAGCTTGTAGACCATGCTTGCAGTGGGGGCGCCGGAGCCGGTGACCAGCGACGTGCCCACCCCGTACGAGTCCACAGGGGCTGACTGCAGCGCTGCGATGGCGTACTCGTCCAGGTCCGAGGTCACCACGATCTTGGTGTGCTCATTGCCAAGGTCGTCCAGCAGCCGCCGCACCCACTGGGCCTGGGCCACGAGGTCGCCCGAGTCCAGCCGGACACCGCCCAGGCTGGGCCCTGCCAGCTCGACGGCCGTGCGGACGGCCTTTTCGACGTCGTACGTATCCACCAGCAGGGACGTGCCTTCGCCCAGCGAGGCAATTTGGGCCTCGAAGGCCTCCCGCTCGGTATCGTGCAGCAGGGTGAAGGAGTGGGCTGCCGTTCCGACGGTCTTCACGCCGTAGCGGATGCCCGCCTCGAGGTTGGACGTGCTGTCAAACCCGGCAATGATGGCCGCTCGCGCGGACGCGGTGGCGGCCTCCTCATGGGTGCGCCGGGAGCCCATTTCGATGCAGGGACGGCCGCCCGCCGCAGTGACCATCCGGGACGCGGCGGACGCGATGGCGGTGTCATGGTTAAGCACGGACAGCAGATAGGTCTCCAGCATGCAGGCTTCGGCGAATGAGGCCTCAACCACCAGGATGGGGGAGTTGGGAAAATACACCTCGCCTTCGGCGTAGCCCCAGATGTCGCCGGAAAATTTGTAGTTCGCCAAGTACTCCAGCGTTTCCTGGTTGACCACGTTGGTGCGCTCCAGGAAATCCAGTTCCGCCTCGCCGAAGCGGAAATTCGAGATGCCTTCCAGGAGGCGCCCGGTGCCGGCAACGATGCCGTAGCGCCGGCCGTCAGGCAGGCGCCGCGCAAATGCCTCGAACACGGACCTGCGGTGTGCTGCCCCTGAATGGAGGGATGCCTGCAGCATGGTCAGCTCGTAGTGGTCGGTATAAAAGGACGTGCGGGGATGGTCCCAGCCGGCTGAGGTGCTCACGAAAGTCACTCTAGTCCCCACCGGCTCCCACGTCTCG
>NZ_JAGGPQ010000011.1:283910-310246 GCF_018613675.1 Arthrobacter sp. ISL-85
TCTCGCTGCGCTTCGCCGCGGGGCCCTCCCCATAGAATGGACAGATGACCATAAGCGTTGCGCCCGGCCCTGACACACAGGAGGGCATCCGGACCGGCACAGCAGAGTCCACCGACTCCCTGACCGCGCCGGACATCCCCTGGAACCTGGTGATCTGGAACGATCCCGTCAACCTGATGAGCTACGTCAGCTATGTCTTCCAAAGCTACTTCGGCTACTCGGAGACCAAGGCGAACAAGCTGATGATGGAGGTCCACAAGAAGGGCCGCTCCATCGTTGCCGCCGGCAGCAAGGAGCAGGTGGAGCGCCATGCCGTGGCCATGCACGGATTCGGCCTGTGGGCCACCGTGGAAAAGGCCAGCGGCGGAACCGGCGGTAATTCCGGCAAGTCCGGCGGCCCCGGCCAGGGTAAGGGGAAGCGTGGCTAAGGCATTTAAATACGGACTCAAAGGCATCACCGGCTTCCTGGAACCCGCTGAACGGGAACTGCTCCGCAGCCTCATCGACGATGTCATCTCCATGCTCCAGCCCGAGGACCGTACGGGGCAGGACCCGCTGGCAGCCCTCATTGGCCTGGATATGGACGTGGCCGAACCCACGGACCGTGCGGTCAAGCGGCTGCTGCCCAATGTGGTGAAGGACGACGGCGCCGCGTCCCTTGAGTTCCGCCAGCTCACCGAGCGTTCACTGCGGGAAACAAAAATCGGTGCCCTGCGCGCGGCTGCACTGGACCTGGACAAGGACGAGATCGTGCTGACGCCCGAAGGGGCCCGGCACTGGTCCATGGCATTGAACGATGTGCGGCTGGTCCTGGCAGAGCGGCTGGACATCCGGGACGAGGCCGACGCCGAACACGTCCACCGCATGCAGGACTGGTCCCAGGCCGAGGATGTGGAGAGCTACCTGGCACTCGTCTACAACTTCACCACCTGGCTGCAGGAGTCCCTGGTCCAGGCCATGCTGCAGTCCATGGAATCCCGACGGTGAGCCACGGCGGCCTGGGGGAGGCCGTCCGCTGTGACACAGCAGACATGAGTTACCGGACACAAGATGATGGCTGACGCATCCGGGAACACCTATCCTCGAATAATCATGACAACAGCCCCGAGCATGGAACCACCGGCGGAAATGCAACCTGCGGCCGACGAAGACGGGCTTCCGGCCGCTGCTCCGGAATCCCGTCCGATCGGCGTCTTCGATTCCGGTGTCGGCGGACTCACCGTGGCCCGCTCCATCATTGACCAGCTTCCCAATGAGTCGATCCTCTACGTGGGGGACACCGCCCACGGGCCATACGGGCCGCTCCCCATCGCGGAGGTGCGCGCGAACGCACTGGGGGTGATGGACGAACTCGTGGACTCCGGCGTCAAGCTGCTCACCATCGCCTGCAACTCGGCGTCGGCCGCTGTCCTGCGGGACGCCCGTGAGCGGTACACCGCCAAGTACGGCATCCCGGTCATCGAGGTGATCCAGCCTGCGGTCCGGCGCGCCGTTGCCGCCACCCGCAGCGGAAAAGTGGGTGTGATCGGTACCTCTGCAACGGTCGGGTCCCGCGCCTACGAGGATACTTTCGCCGCCGCGCCCGACCTGGACATCACCTCCGTTGCGTGTCCGGAGTTCGTCAGCTACGTGGAGGCCGGGATCACCACGGGTCCGGCCCTTCTCGCCGTCGCGGAGGAATACCTGGCGCCGCTGAAGGCGGCCGGTGTGGACACCGTGGTCCTGGGCTGCACCCACTACCCTCTGCTGACGGGAGTCATCTCCTACGTCATGGGCGCGGACGTCACCCTGGTCTCCAGCGCGGAGGAGACCGCAAAGGACGTCTACCGTGCCCTGGCCACCCACAACCTGCAGCGCACCTCGGAGGCTCCGCCCGAACACCACTTCGTGGCCACCGGTGACGCCGGGCAGTTCGAGGCGCTCGCCCGGCGGTTCCTGGGCCCGGAAGTACTGTCCGTCCGGCACGTGGACCATGTGGCCGCGCAGTACCCGACGGGCAGCCTGGCCCGGATTACCCCTGAGATGATCGCCGCCGCACAAAGCGCACGCAACCGTCCCCGTATCTCCAACTTCGTTGGCGGGGGGCTCGCCCGGGCGCGCCGGAGCGGGGGGCCTGCCCTGTGAAGCTGACCATCGTGGGATGCACCGGCTCCTTCCCCGGGCCCGGCTCCCCGGCGTCGTGCTATCTCCTGACCGCCACCGACGGTGAACGGACGTGGAAGGTGGTGATGGACCTTGGCAGCGGCGCCCTGGGAGCCATCCAGCGGTACACGGATTTGGAGGACATCGACGCGATTTTCCTCACCCATTTGCACCCGGACCACTGCATGGACCTGTGCGGGCTGCACGTTGCCATCCGCTGGAAGCCGGGAGGCTGGGGCCGCGGCCGGATTCCTGTGTGGGGACCGGCCGCCACGGCAGACCGGATGGCCACCGCCTACGGGCTGGACCTGGACCCTGGAATGCACGAAGAGTTCGACTTCACCAACTGGGCCGAACGCGAACCGGTAACCGTAGGGCCTTTCACCGTCACCCCGTTCGCTGTGAACCATCCCGTGGAGGAGGCCTATGCCCTGCGGGTGGAGGTGGTGGAACCCGGCAAGGACGGCACTGCGGTCTCCCGGGTCCTGACCTACTCCGGGGACACCGATTCCTGCGCCGGACTTGAGGAAGCCGCCAAGGACGCCGACCTGTTCCTGTGCGAGGCAGCCTTTGAAGAGGGCCGTGACGACGGCATCAATGACGTGCACCTGACGGGCAAGCGGGCCGGGGAGGCCGCAGCGGCTGCCGGCGCACGGCGGCTCCTGCTGACTCACATCCCGGTGTGGACGTCCCAGACCACCGTGATGGCCGAAGCCCGCCCCGTGTTTCCCGGTGACGTGGCGGTTGCCGTGGCCGGAGTGCACTACACCATCTAGCCCCGCCGGCACTCGATAAGCTAAAGGCATGACATCTGAAGCAACAGCAGTGCCCATTGTGCGCGCCGACGGCCGTGCCCCCGACCAGCTCCGGCCCATCAGCATCACCCGCGGATGGTCCAACCAGGCTGAGGGTTCCGCGCTGATCGAGTTCGGCAACACCAGGGTGCTGTGCACGGCATCCCTGACCGCCGGTGTCCCGCGCTGGCTCAAGGGCGAGGGCCGCGGCTGGGTCACCGCCGAATACGCCATGCTGCCGCGCGCCACCAACACGCGCTCGGACCGGGAATCCGTCAAGGGAAAGATCGGCGGCCGCACGCACGAGATCTCCCGCCTGATCGGGCGTTCGCTGCGCTCCATCATCGACACCAAGGCCCTGGGCGAGAACACCATCGTGCTGGACTGCGACGTCCTTCAGGCCGATGGCGGCACCCGGACCGCGGCCATCACCGGCGCCTACGTGGCCCTGGCCGACGCCATCCGGTTTGCCCGCGATACCAAGCTCATCGCCAGGAACGCCCAGCCGCTCATCGACACCATAGCGGCAGTGTCCGTGGGAATCATTGACGGCGTGCCCATGCTTGACCTGCCCTACGTGGAGGACGTCCGGGCGGAGACCGACATGAACGTGGTGGTCACCGGATCCGGCAAGTTCGTGGAGGTGCAGGGAACCGCAGAGGGTGCGCCCTTCGACCGGGATGAGCTGAACCAGCTCCTGGACCTGGCGCTGCTGGGCACTGCCCAGCTGGCTGCTATCCAGCGGGAGACACTGGCGGATACCCTGTGACCGGTGTGGCTCCCCGGCTGGTGCTGGCCACCCACAACAAAGGCAAACTCAGCGAACTCCGTGAGTTGCTGCGCGGACAGGTGCCGGGGCTCGACGTCGACACCCAGGTGGTGGACGCCGCTGCGGCGGGTGCGCCGGACGTCGTCGAGACCGGCGTGACGTTCGCCGAGAACTCCCTGCTGAAGGCGCGTGCGGTGGCCGGGGCCACCGGCCTGGTGGCCATCGCCGACGACTCCGGCCTGGCCGTGGACGTCATGGGCGGGGCCCCGGGCATCTTCTCCGCCCGCTGGGCGGGGCGGCACGGTGACGATGCCGCCAACCTGGAACTCCTGCTGAACCAGCTGTCCGATGTTCCCGACGAGCACCGCGGTGCCGCGTTTGTGTGCGCAGCCGCCCTGGCCATGCCCGCGGACGCGGAGGGCCCCGGGCGCGATGTAGTGGAGTACGGGCAGCTGGAGGGGATCCTGCTCCGTGAACCGCGCGGCGCCGGCGGGTTTGGCTACGATCCCGTACTGCAGCCCGCGGGCGAGGACCGCAGCTGCGCCGAGCTGTCCGCCGCGGAAAAGAACGCCATCAGCCACCGCGGCAAGGCTTTCCGGGCGCTGCTGCCGTCCATCGTGGCGGCACTCGAAGCGGCCGGCCCGGCGTAAGCGGCGGCCGGGAAAACCCGCAAAAAAGGTGCGCACCCGGGCGGGGGTGCGCACCTTTTTGGCAATCCGGGAGCAGGTGGAGGGCTGCTACTCCGGGCGGCCGCGGTGGATGTTGCGGGGAGTGTCCTGCTCCTCTTCCGGTTCGTGTTCCTCGATGAACTCGTCAACGGCATCGGTGCCGTAGGCCGCCGCCTGGCGCCTGGCAGACAGCCCGCGCAGGAGCTCGATGCCGATGGGGACCACCGAGACCAGCACGATGACGATGAAGATAATGTCAAGGTTGTCGCGGACCCAGGGCACCGTATCGCCCAGCAGGTACCCGAGGAGCGTGACGCCGCCGCCCCATAGCGCCGCGCCGATGACGTTGTAGATGAAGAACTTTCGCTTGCTCATTTGCGCCACGCCGACGATCACGGGCACGAAGGTACGGATGATGGGCACGAAGCGGGCCAGGATCAGTGCCTTGCCGCCGTGCTTTTCGAAGAATGCGTGGGCGCTCTCGACATTTTCGCGCTTGAACAGTTTGGAGTTGGGCCTGTTGAAGATGGCGGGGCCGGCCTTGGATCCGATCAGGTAGCCGGCCTGGTTGCCAATGATCGCGGACACCAAGATCAACGCGGCGAACGCGAAGATGTTGAACTTGATGGTGCCCGTGGCCACCAGCAGGCCCGCGGTGAACAGCATGGAGTCTCCCGGCAGGAAGAACCCCATGAGCAGGCCGGTCTCGGCGAAGATGATGCCGCACACCAGCAGGACCACCCAGGGGGCCAGCGCGGGATCGGCCAGGAAGACCTGGGGGTTCAGCCAGTCGGGCAGGAAGGAAGCCATTCTCGGCTGGACCGGTCCCGCACCGCCCAGCATGGACACAGCGAGGTCATTCATCACAGGAAAGTTCACCCCTCAAGGGTACTTGACCGGCCTGTGCTTCCCGGGTTGGGACGCCGGCGGCGGTAGGGTAGGGGCCGTGGGTTTGGACTTTACGGCGATCGACTTCGAAACGGCCAACGGCTTCCGGGGCTCCCCGTGCTCAGTGGGGCTGACCAAGGTAAGGGGCGGGAGGATCGTCGCAGAGGCCTCCTGGCTGATGCGTCCGCCGCACGGATACGACTTCTTTGACCACAACAACGTGAGAATCCACGGCATCACTGCCGCGGACGTGGCCGGCACGCCCCGCTTCGGCGAGCTGTTCCCGGAAATCGGCGCATTCATTGGCGACGACGTACTGGCCGCCCACAACGCTGCCTTCGACCTCGGCGTGATCCGTTCGGCGCTGGAGGTATCCGGCCTGCCCGGGCCCGCCTACGACTATGTCTGCACGGTCATGCTGTCACGTCGCTGCTACTCGCTCGTCTCCAATTCCCTTCCATTTGCCGCCGAGGAAGCGGGCGTGCCGCTGGTCAACCACCACGACGCCGCAGAGGATGCCCGTGCCTGCGCCGGCATCCTCATCGATATCGCCGCACGCAACGGTGCCAACAGCATTGCCGAACTCTACTTGTCCCTGGGCCTGGACATGCCGCGGCAGCACGCCTTCGATCCGGCCGCAGGGGAACTGTCCAAGCCCAGCCTCGCCGCCATGGCAGGCGGTTCCGGCAACGGGGCCGCCCTGGTCCACCGGTTCCAGTCCGGCTGGCCCGAGGAAGGGGCGAACCCGGAACCCAACCTGGACGCTGAGCCAGGTCACCCGTTGTATGCGCAGACCGTGGTGTTCACCGGGCAGCTCTCCATCAACCGTCCGGAAGCCAAACTGCGTTCGGCCCGGTGCGGGGCGCGGACCGAGAGCCGGGTCACCGCGCGGACCACGGTGCTGGTGGTGGGGGACGGGTTCGTTGCCTCGGACCTGCGGTCCGGCAGGCTCACCGGCAAGGCACGCCGCGTCCTGGAACTCCACGAGCGGGGACAGGCCATCGAGGTACTGTCCGAGGGCGAGTTCCTGCAGATGGTGGGCGGCGGGGACGCCGCCCAGGGACCGTTCGGGAGTGCAGGGGAAGCCTGGACCGGCGCCCGCGAACCTGCCATCAGCGCCTGACCCGGCAGGCGGGAGGCGGCACGCGGTCATGCGGCGCAACATAGCTTGGCCGCTCCTGCCGATGACTCCTACCCTAGCGTCATGGCCTCCCTGTTCGCTTTCCCCAATCCCGTCAACGAGTACGCCGCGCGTGTCACCGCAGGGCTCGTGGTGCTGCTCGCCGTCGTCACCGCGGTGGCAAATTCCGGGTGGGGGCTGGTGGCCATCGCCGTCGGATTCTGGCTGCGGCTCCTCTTCGGCCCCCGCATTTCACCCTTGGCGCTGCTCTCAGTGAAGGTGATCACCCCGCGGCTGGGAAAGGTGAGGCTGGTCGCCGGGCCACCGAAGCGCTTTGCCCAGGGAATCGGCGCGGCAGTATCCACCGCTGCCCTGCTCCTGTTCGCCGCGGGCGTGGCGCCGGCCGCCTGGGCGCTGCTGGGCGTCCTGGTGATTGCTGCATCGCTGGAGGCCTTCGCCGGGTTCTGCCTGGGATGCACGATCTTCGGGTTCCTGCAGCGCCGCGGGGTGATCCCCGAGGACGTCTGCGAGGCCTGCAACAACATCAGCCTTCGCCGGTCGTAACCTTCACCAACTGATCGGCCATGCCGCGGATTACCTCCGGCGCTTCCAGCGCCCCGAGCCACTCGGCGGGGAGGCAGTCCTCGCCGTACAAAGCCCCCAGTATGTTTCCCGCCAGGGAGCCCGCGGTGTCGCTGGCGCCGCTGTGGTTTACGGCCACCGCCATGGCGTCCCGGAAATGCGCAACGGGCTGCGCGCCCGCTCCGTGGGCCGGGACAGTGGCGGTGACGGCATAAAGTGCGACGGCGAGTGCTTCCTCCGCTGTCCGGCCTCCGCCCAGCACCTGGAGCAGTTCCTCGGGTCCCACACGTGCCTTTTCCGCAAGCCGGAGGGCGGCTTCAAGGTGTTCCGGCAGTTCCGGGGCCACATTCACAAGGGTGGCCGCGTGCGCAGTGACGCCGGCAGCGGCGTCCCGCAGCCCCTCGCCGGATACCAGGCGGTGGATCAGGAGGCTGAAGATCCCGGCACTCTGCCGTGCAGCAGGGTGTCCGTGCGTCAGTGCGGCGGCGTCGGCACTTAGCTTGTAGACGGCGTCGGGCGTGATGTGCGGAACCAGCCCAAACGGTGCCGAACGCATCACGGTGCCTGCACCGTTGGCCCCGGGGTTCACCGGGCGCACGGCGGTGCCCATCTCGCCGGTGGCGAGCCCGGTAATGCAGTCTTTTTCGGGATGCCTGCGCTGCCTGAGCGCTTCATTGCCGTCGATCCAGCGCGGCTGGGGTGCCGGTGCGGACGGCCCGGCGTCCTCACCCTGCGTCGCCAGCCAGCGCAGGTAGGCCAGCCACAGGCACGCGTTCACGTCCGCGCCCACGCCGGAGTTGGCCCACTCCAGCGCCTCCACCAGCCCGTCCACGGTGTACAGGGTGAGTTGGGTGTCATCGGAAAAGTGGCAGGGGCCGGACAGGTCCTCAAACCCGGTCAGGCCCCGTCCTCCGAAGCGCTGCCGGATGTCCGCGATGGAATCGGATTCTACGGCATAGCCCAGGGCATCTCCCAGCGCCCCGCCCAGCAGGGAACCGTGGATGCGGGACTTGAGGGTGGGCGCGGGGATACCGAGGTCAGAGCTCATGGAGTAAATTTACCGTCCGGAACCCGCACCGGGCGCCCTGCACCATGGTGCTGCAGCAGCGCGGACAGCTGCTGTCCAGCAAACACACAGCCTGGGCTGGAATACTGCTCGGGTTGCCCGGCGCCAGCCCCTGGCCGTCCGCAGTGCCTGAACCGTGAACAGCAGCCGGAACCCCAGACTCCCACAAACAAAGGTCCCACCATGAGCACCCCTGTCCCAGCCCGCGACGCACTGCAGCCCGGCGGCACCGCTGCAGCGCACACCGGCCTGCTGCCCCGCCTGGTTGCCGAGGCCTTTGGCAGCCTCTTCCTGGCGGTGGCCGGTTTGGGCGTGCCGCTGTTCAGCATCCCGCAGTCCAGCCCGGTCCCCTCCGCCCTGGCCGCCGGCCTGGCCATCACCGCGGCCATGCTGGCTTTCGGGCATATCTCCGGCGGCCACTTCAACCCGGCCATCACCCTGGGGCATCTCCTGGCCGGACGGATCCGCGCCGGCGCGGCAGCCGCCTACGCCGCCGCCCAGATCGTCGGGGCCCTGGTGGGCGCCCTGGCCCTGTTCGGAATCCTGCGCACCCTGCCCAGCATTCCGGACAGCCGCACCGCCTTCGATACCGTGGCCGCGGGCTTCGGTGGGCACTCCATCATCCAGGCTCCGCTCGCCGCCGTCGTCCTCCTGGAACTGCTGGGCGCCGCCATCATCGTGGCGGTCTTCCTGGGTGCCGCGGGCCGTGACAGCAGCAGCCGCACGGTGGCGCCCGTCGCCGTCGGCTTGTCCTTTGCCGCCCTGCTGCAGGTAGGACAGTCGGTGGGGAACCTGCCGTTCAACCCGGCCCGTGCCGTCGCTTCCGCCGTTTTCAGCTCCGGCTGGGCAGTGGAGCAGCTGTGGGTCTTCCTGGTGGCGCCGCTGGCCGGCGCTGCCATCGCAGGGCTGGTATTCCGGATCGCAGCGGTGGGTGGGTCCCCGGCGCCCGTCGTGGACGCCGAGACTGGCGAGGGTGACGACGATGATGACGAGGACGACGTCGGCGCTGCCGCCGTCGACGCTTCCTCCGTGAATGAGGACGCCGTTGCGGCTGCCCGCCAGGAGCAGGCCGGCGTCAGCGAGGCCCAGGAGTTCTTTGACGGAAAAAGGTCCTGACGCCCGTTTGCCGCGGCGTTTTCTTCACTGTCAGTGGCTGCCGATAGCTTAGGAATATGCGGTTACTTCATACCTCGGACTGGCACCTGGGCCGTTCCTTCCACGGCGTCGGCATGCTGGACGCCCAGCGGGCTTTCGTTGACCAGTTGGTGGCGGCGGTTGAACGGGACAACGTAGACGTTGTCCTGATCGCGGGTGATGTCTATGACCGGGCGCTTCCGGGCGTGGACGTGGTCCACCTGCTTGATGACGCGCTGGTCCGGCTCACTGCCGCAGGGGCAAAAGTGGTCCTCACCAGCGGCAACCACGATTCCGCCATCCGGCTGGGTTTCGCGTCCCGCCTGCTGGAACGCGGGGGGGTGCACCTGCGCACCAGGGTGGAGGACCTCGACCAGCCGCTGCTGCTGCCGCTGGGAACGGATGCTGCCGGGAAGGAAGCCACCCTGGCGCTCTACGGCATCCCATGGCTTGAGCCGAGAATGGTCGCCGAACAGTTGGGCGTGGAAACGGCAAGCCACTTCGAGGTCACCCGCGCGGCGACCAGCCTGGTCCGGGCGGACATCGCCCGGCGCGCCGCCTCCGCCACCGTCCATTCGGTGGTCCTGGCACATACCTTCGCCAGCGGTGGCATCAGTTCGGACAGCGAGCGGGACCTCAGCATCGGCGGCGTGGGAGCTGTTCCGCTGGACCTGTTCGACGGTTTCAGCTACACCGCGCTGGGCCACCTGCACGGGCGGCAGAAGCTTTCCGATTCGGTGCGTTATTCGGGTTCGCCCCTGGCCTACTCCTTCTCCGAGTCCACCCACCAGAAGGGCGCCTGGCTCGTGGACATCGGCCTAGAGGGTGTCGTGTCGGTGGAGGAAGTCCCCTGGGAGGCCCCGCGTACCCTGGCCGTACTCCGCGGACCGCTGGACGATCTCCTGGTGGATCCAGGCTATGCCTGGGCGGAGGCCGCATATTGCCAGATCACCCTGACCGATGCCGAGCGTCCCTCCCGTGCCATGGAACGGCTGCGCGCCAGGTTCCCGGACACGCTGGTCCTGGCGTTCGATCCGCAGGGTGCCGCTGCCGCCACAGAGGCCAGCTACAGCAGCAGGCTCGCGGGCGCGCCGGATGACCTGGCGGTGTGCTGCGGGTTCCTGGACCATGTGCGGGGCCGGAGCGCCAACCAGGCGGAAAGAACCGCGCTCGCCGCCGCCCTGGAAAACGTACGGCTTCTGGAGGCGTCCCGGTGAGGATCCACCATCTGCGCATTTCAGCGTTCGGGCCCTTCGCTGGAACCGAGGACATCGACTTTGACCGCCTCAGCGCACACGGCCTGTTCCTGCTGAACGGGCCCACCGGTGCCGGCAAGACAAGCGTGCTGGATGCCATCTGCTTTGCCCTCTACGGCTCCGTCCCGGGCGCGCGGCAGGACGGCAAGCGGCTGCGCAGCGACCATGCCGAGCCCGGGCAGGAACCAGCCGTCACATGTGAGTTTTCCGCGCAGGGCCGCCGCTTCGAAGTGACCCGCTCCCCGGCGTGGGACAAGCCAAGCGCCCGCGGGAAGAACGGTTTCACGGTCCAGCAGGCCAAAACGCTGCTTCGCGAACGGGTGGGCGGGGCCTGGGTGGAGAAGTCCGCGCGCAATGATGAAGCGGGCGCGGAAATCATGGCACTGCTGGGAATGGACCGTGAACAGTTCACCCGGGTGGTGATGCTGCCGCAGGGTGATTTCGCTGCTTTCCTGCGCTCCAAGGCTGCTGACCGGCTGGACCTTTTGCAGAAGCTCTTCGGCACCCAGAGGTTTGAAGCACTGGAACAGGAACTGTCGCGCCAGGCGGCTGCCGCACGGGAGGACGTGGCGGTCCTGTCCGGGCAACTCGGCCTCCTTGCCGCGCGCGCCGAAACCGAAGCGGCCCCGTTGCAGCTTCCGGACGCCGGGGCCCCGCCGGTGGACGACATTCCCCGCCGCCTTGGCTGGCTGCAGTCTTCTGCCGCCATGCGCCTGGCAGAACTCACGGACCAGGCCACCGCCGCCGAGGCTGTCAATCAGGACCGCCGCGCAGAGGCTGAACGCGAGGCTGCGCGCCATGAACGGCACCGGAAACTCGAAGCCGCCGCCGCACGGCAAAAGGCTGTCGAGGAAGGGACCGCACGGCAGCAGGAACTCCGCTCCCGGCTTGAGAGGCACCGCCAGGCGGAGGTTCTCCAAGGGCAACTGCAGGCCGTGGACGCTGCAGCCGCTAAAGTCCACGGCGCCGCCGCTGCCGCCGAATCCGCCATGACGTTGCTCCGCCTGGCTGCCGCAGATGGCAACGAACTGGCCCAGCTCGGCCTTGGAACGGAAGGGGCCGCAACTGCCGCCATTCCCGGAATGGCCGGGGAGGCCTGGGGGAGCGTGCAGGGGGCGCCGCAGGAACTGGACCGGTTGCGTTCGCTGCTGGCCGTCGTCGAGGCGCGGCTGCCTGACGAGGACAGGCTCCAGGACCTGCGGAAGAGGCAGCATGGCCTGGCCGGCAGGCTGGGCGAGCTGGAGCTTGCCGTAGAGACCTTGGGCCGGCGCGCCGCGCACCTGGTGGCGGAACGTGAGCAGCTGGCCGACGGCATGGACCAGCTGGAGGCCCGTTCCGCGGAAGCCGCACTGCGGCGCAAGGAGGCTGCCGCTGCCGCGGAACTGCTGGACGTGGTCCGGCGGTACGGCGCGGCCGTCCAACGCAGGGACTCGGCCAGGAACCGCCATGAAGACTCGCGGGAGAACCTGTTGGAGGCCAAAAGCCGCTGGCTGGACCTGCGGGAGGAACGGCTCGCCAATGCTGCATCGGAACTCGCCGCCGGGCTGGTTGACGGCGAGCCCTGCCCCGTCTGTGGAAGCGGACAGCATCCCGGCCCAGCGGATGCGGGCAGCGGAGGCCCGGCGCTGGCGCAGGATGAAGAACGGGCCCACGGCGTGTATGAGGCCGCTGAAGCAGCCCACGCCCTGGCGGCCGCTGACCTTGCCGAGGCGGAGCAGGCGGTGGCCGTCCTTGCCGGTCAGGGCGGGGCCATACCCGTGAAGGACGCGCGCTCCGGCGCGGATGATGCACTCGCCGCGGCACTGGATGCCGAGCAGGCGGTGGAGGAGCTGCAGGACAGGCGGCAGAGGCTGGAAGCCCTGGACGCCGGCCTCACCGAGGCCCGGGCCACGCTGTCCGAAACGGAGGCTGAGCTGTCCCAAGCCACCGCGTCCCTCGCCGACCTCGGCGAACAGGCTTCTTCCCTGGATGCGGCGCTTGCCGGGCTGCGGGGCGGCCACCGCAGCCTTGACCGCCGGCTGCGCGCACTTGATGAGGCGGTAGCGGTCCTGGCTAAAGCCGTCGAAGCCCAGGCGCGGCTTGACGGTGCGCGGCTGCAGGCCGCCGAAACGCAGGAACACCTGGAACGGTCCCTGCCCGGTGCCGGCTTCGCCACGGCGGACGATGTCCGCAGCCAGCTCCTTGGCGCCCCTGAACTCGCCGCCCTTGAGGCCACCATCCGTGCCGCCCAGGATGAAGCGGCCCGCGTGGCTGGGCTGTTCGAGTCGGAAGACATCGTGCTCGCCCTGGAGGAAGCCGCCGGCGGCTTCCAGGCGGACGAACAACGGCTGGCAGCCCTGCGGCTGGACGCGGAGGAGGCCCGGAATGAGGCGCGGGAGGCCGATCTGGCTGCCGGCATGGCAGTCCGCTGCCTTGCATCCTTGAAGTCCATAGCCGCCGAACACGAAGCGCTGGCCTGCTCCTCGCGCGAGCCCGCGGAACGGGCGCAGATGCTTGCCGGCCTGGCCGACGCCGCAGCAGGCCGGGGTGAGAACACGTACCGGATGAGCCTGACCAGCTATGTCCTGGCCGCGCGGCTGGAACAGGTGGCCCTTGCTGCTTCCGAGCGCCTGGTGGCCATGAGCGATGGCCGGTACCTGCTCCAGCACACCGACGCCAAGGCGGCCCGCGGTGCAAAGTCGGGGCTGGGCCTGGAAGTGGTGGATCAGTGGACGGGCTTCCGCCGGGACACCTCCACCCTATCGGGGGGTGAGTCCTTCATGGCTTCGCTCTCACTGGCTCTGGGGCTTGCGGATGTGGTTCAGCAGGAATCCGGAGGGGTGGAAATCGAGACCCTGTTCGTTGACGAGGGCTTCGGCAGCCTGGACGACCAATCGCTGGAGCAGGTCATGGATGCCCTTGAAGGACTCCGGGACGGCGGGAGGGTAGTGGGGCTGGTCAGCCATGTTGCCGAAATGAAGCAGCGGATTGGTACCCAGTTGCAGGTGGTTAAGAACCGGAACGGCTCCACGCTGCGGATCTCCGAAAGCCTGGATGCCCTCGTCTGACCGGGGCAATCCTTTGATCCGGCCGATATACTGGACCGCGTTACCGGGTTGCGCGCATCGGGAGGAGGGACGATGCGCATTTACTGAGCGAGCCCCAAAGTGACACCACAAACCACCCCTTCAGCTATCGGCACCACCCCTGCCCAGGCCGTTCCAGGCCAGGAAAGCCCCGGCCCGGACTCCACGGAAGCGCCAGCAACGGGACGCTTTTCGCGCCTTGCCCAACTGGCCGGCCCGGTCTTCATGCCCCTTGGACTCTTTGCGCGGCTTCCCCTGGCCATGCTGGCCGTGGGCACGCTCACCCTGGTCACTTCCGTCACTGGCTCGTTTGCGGCCGGTGGCACAGCCGCAGGCGCAGCAGGCATTGGTTCCGCATTGGGGGCTCCAGTGCTGGGGTCCCTTGCCGACAGCAGGGGACAGCGGCCGGTCCTGCTTTTGTCCGCGGTGCTCAATACGCTAGCCGTGCTGGCCCTGGTCCTCGCCGCCAGCGGGACTGCGGCGTCGGGCGATTTTCCGCCCGCTGTCCTGGCAGTTGCGTTCGCGGCCGGTGCCACCTGCCCGCAGGTTGGGCCCTTGGCGCGGGTCCGGTGGATGTCGCTGACGGCACATGCCGGAAGTCCAAAGGCCCCGCCCGAAAGCCCCGCCCGCGACCTGGACACAGCACTCTCGTACGAGAGCACGGCCGATGAGGTGACTTTTGTCCTCGGACCGGCCCTGGTGGGAATCCTGGCAAGCCTGGTGGCGCCCTGGCTTCCGCTGGTATTGGCCGCGGCCATGACCATCTCGCTGGTGCCGGCCTTCGCTGTGCATCCCACGCACCGGGCCGTACCGGCCAGCGGGCGTCCGGCAGGCGGAAAGCGCAAGGGTGCTGCGAATACCTCGAAGCTGCCGTGGGCCGTTGCCCTGCCCGTCCTGGCCATGGCCTGCATGGGCACATTCTTTGGGTCCACCCAGGCTGCGTTGAGTGCTTTCTCTGCCGGGCTTGCGGGCCCGGAAATCGCCGGGCTGCTGTATGCGGTCATGGGCCTCAGTTCGGCGGCCGCCGCATTCTCCGGTGGCATACTGGCCGCGCCGCGTCGGGCTCGGGCTGCGCTGGGTGTTCTGCGCAGTCCTGATGGCAGGGCTGGCGGTCCTGCTGCTGGTACCGTCGTCGCTGCCATGGATGGCGGCAGTCCTGCTGGTCCTTGGGCTCCCGGTGGGTCCCGTCATGGTCACCGTCTTCGCGGTGGGTGGCACGCTGGCTCCCGCGGGCCGGCTTGGCACGGTCATGACCGCGCTGGCCAGCGGGATTGTCGCCGGCACGGCCATCGGGTCCTCGGTTGGGGGACAGCTGGCCCAGCTCCACGGGGCGGCGGCCGCGTTCCTCGTCCCGGTCAGCGCTGGGGCGGCGCTGCCACTGCTCGGTGCGGGAACCGCCGTGGCCCTGCGCCGGCGGGCCTGAAGGGGAGGCGCCCTGCATGCGGCGCCGCCGTTGCGCTGTTACACCAGCTGGCTCTCGATCCTGGCCGCGCTTTCAGCAATGGCAGCCCCCACGGCATCAGGATCATGGGCGGAACGGATATAGACGACGGCGAGTGCGGCCGGACGTCCGCCAGGCACGCGGACAGGGGCCGCCAGCGAGGAAACACCTGCAATCACCTCGTCATGGCTTGCTGAGTAGCCCCTCCTGCGGGCCTCTGCCGCTTCTGGCCGGTAGGGGACTCCCGTTGCCAGCCGGTCCCAGTCCTCTTCCGAAAGGGCGGACTGGATGGCTATACCAGGCGCGCCGGCGTTAATGGGGTGGCGAGTGCCGGGGTGCTGGGCAACAGTTGCCCCCGAATGCCTTGGCTCGACCGTGACGAGCGTAATGCAGTCATGGTGGTCCCACACTGCCACGAACGCTGTCATGTCCAGCGAATTTGCCAGCTGGGTAAGCTCCGGCAGGGCGGCGCTCTGCAGGTTGCGGGACACACCCCGCGCCAGGACCGCGAGTCCGGGGCCGGGCTGGACCCGGCCGGCATCGTCCCGCACCAGGAGGGAATGATCCTCCAATGTGCGAAGGATTCGATAGGCCACGGAGCGGTGGACGCCCATGGCATCGGCCAACTCGGCAATGGTCAATGGCCCAGGCGCGGCAGCCATGATCTCGAGGGCGCGGATGCCACGCGAAAGGGTCTGGGATGGCGAAGCCTGCGGCGCCGCTTCCTTACCGGCTGCGGCTGCTGGAGGAGTCATGGGTTCCATCCTAGGTCGGTTGGGCACCGGCTACGTGACTCTTGTCTCAGCCGCCGCGTGCCGGTATTGTCCTCTATACGAACTTGCAGTTCAAATATAGAACTGTTTCTTTACTCTCTACCGTTCGTCGCAAAAATTGCCACGTTCCGTGTCTCGCATCACAACCGCGTAGTACCCTACTAACTAACTGACCGTTCTGTCAGTAATCCTGAAGGCGTCCGGGCTGCGCTGCTGCCCACAAAACAATGGAGTTTCAATGACCACACCTTCCAAGGTGGATACACTCACCGGTCCCAGCAGCCGGCGGGAGGAGCGCAAGGTCCTCGCCGGCACCCTCGTCGGCACCACCATCGAGTGGTATGACTTCTTCATCTTTGCCCAGCTGACCGCAACGCTGCTGTCACCGCTGTTCCTGGCACCGCTGAACGAGTCCAACCCGGGCCTGGCGCAGATCCTCTCCTTTGCCCTCATTGGCATCAGCTTCCTGTTCCGCCCCCTTGGCGCCGTTATTGCCGGGCACCTGGGCGACCGCCTGGGACGGAAGGCCATGCTGGTCTTCACCCTGGTGATGATGGGTGCCGCCACTGCCTTGATCGGCGTCCTGCCCACTTACGCGCAGATCGGCGCCTGGGCCCCCGTTCTCCTCATCCTGCTGCGCATCGTCCAAGGTTTCTCTGCCGGCGGTGAATGGGGCGGTGCTGCCCTGATGGCCGTGGAGCATGCGCCGATCAATCGGCGCGGCCTGTTCGGCGCCTACCCGCAGATCGGGGTGCCCGTTGGTATGATCCTGGCCACGGGCCTGCTGTTCTTCCTCAACACAGGCATGTCCAAGGAGGACTTCGCGGCCTGGGGCTGGCGGGTGCCGTTCCTGCTGTCCATCGTCCTGATCGTGGTGGGATACCTGATCCGCCGCGCCGTGGCTGAGAGCCCCGTATTCCAGGAGATGGCCCTGCGGAAGAAGGAAAGCAAGGCGCCCCTGGGTGAGTTGGTCCGGAATCACAAGATGCCAGTCCTGTACTCCACACTGATTTTCATCGGCAACAATGCGGCGGGATACCTGCTGATTGCATTCTTTATCTCGTACGCCACCAAGACCCTGAAGATGCCCACGCCGCAGATCCTCCTGGCCACTACGCTGGCCTCCTTTGGCTGGCTGATCTTCACGCTGGTGGGTGGTTGGTTGTCGGACCGGATTGGCCGCGTCAAAACCTTCCTGATCGGCTACGCCATCGTGTTCGCGTGGATGATCCCCATGTTCGCGTTGATCGACACCAAGGACATCGTGCTCTACGGCGTTGCCCTGTTCGTCCTGACGATTGGCCTGGGCCTGTCGTACGGCCCCATGTCCGCCATGTATGCCGAGATGTTCCCTGCGAACGTCAGGTACTCCGGCATTTCCATCGGGTACGCCTTCGGTGCAATCCTGGGCGGCGCCTTCGCCGCAACCATCGCCGAATCCCTGCTGCAATCCACAAAATGGACAGGTTCGATCGGCATTTACATCATGGTCCTCTGCGTCATTTCAGCCGTCGGGGTGGTGCTCGCCAAGGAAACCAAGGGCCGCCCGCTCGGCGTCAGCAGCCACCACTGAGGCCCAACCGCAATTCCAATTGGCGCTGAACCCGTTGCCAATCGCAGCCCGGACCGTACGGTCCGGGCTGCCGGTGCCTGAGGGCAGTCCTGCCCATCGCCCGGAATAACTATTACTGGCCGGGAACGATGGATATGGTCCTCGGTCCGGATGCCGGCGTCGTGGCCCTGCTGCAGCAGATCGAAGCCGAGTGACTGGCCAGCGCCTAAGTCAATCCAGGCTGCTCAAGGGATCCCGGCAGCTCAGACGCCCAGGAAAGAAATGGCGGCTTGCTTGAAGGCCCTGCTGGTGATGGCGTTGGTGTGGTTCCGGCCCGGGAGGACCAGCTGTTCGGCCATGGAGCCGGCACTGCGGGCCAGTTCGGCAAGCCTGGGCAGGGTGTGGGCCCGCTCATCCTTGTCGCCCACCACCAGCAGCATGGGAACGTGGGGGACTGCTTCAGCGGGGTCGTAGGGTTCAGCCTTGATGGCCTCCACCAGCGACAGCAGCGCGAAGATGTTGTTGCTTGGCAGCAAAAGGGCCATTTTGAGCAGCTGCGCCGTGGATTCGTCGTTGATCGGCGTGCCGTCCGCCAGGTAGTCCTGGGCGGCCCTGAGGTCGAATGCGGCCAAGGGGTCGGAGTCGTTGGGTCCGCCGAGCACCAGCCTGTGCACCAGCTCCGGCTGGGTTGCGGCGAACTCCCAGGCGAGCCGGGACCCCAGGGAATAGCCCACAACGTCCAGCCCGCTGGCAGGGTCCCCGTCGTGCAGGGGGCGCGCGCCGGCGTCGAACGCTCCTTGGAGTAAATCCGCCCTGATCCTGCTGGGGGAGTAGGAATCGCGGTCTTCCGGCGCCCCGCTGCGGCCGTGGCCGGGCAGGTCGACGGTGATCACCCGGCGGCCGGCGTCAAGCAGGGCCGAAACCCAGCCGGTGTCCTCCCAGTTGAGCTTGGAGGATGAGGAAAAGCCGTGCAGCAACAGGACCGGGCGAAGGCCCGCGTCATCCGCTGGTTCATGGACCGCCACGTACAGCTGCGGGTCGGTCCCTTCAACGGTGTGCCCCTGCTGCTGTCCGGTGTGCCTGCCGCTCATGGTGTCAGTTCCTCAATCAGGTACGGCGCCTGGGCGGGCCCGGCGCGTCGGTGCGTCTTCCGTGGAAAGGTACGCACCACTCTACCTGTTGGCGGCACGGTTCCTGCTGGTAAGGCGGGCGCCGGCGGCACACGCCAGTGCGATGCCGGCGATCAGGGTGAAGGTGCTGAACAGCTGCACACGGCTGCTCTCCGCGCTGAAGCCGACGGCGAAGATGAGGCCCAGCAGGACCAGGCCCAGGATGGTCAGGCCGGGGAAGCCCTTCATCCGCAGCGGCAGCGGGGTTCCGTCCCGGTCGGCCCGCCGCCGGAGGATCAGCTGGGAGACCAGGGCGCTGCCCCACACCACCAGGCATGTGGAACCCACCAGCTGGAACAGCGCCGGCAGGATCCGTTCCGGGAACAACAGCTCCAGGACTGTGGCGATAAAGCCGAAAGCCACCGATACTGCCACGGCGAGCAGGGGGACGCCGGCGTTGTTGAGGCGGGTCAGGATCCGCGGCGCCTCACCCCGCTGCGAGAGCGAGTAGACCATGCGGGAGGCGCCGTAGAGGTTCGCGTTCAGCGCCGAGAGGAGTGCGACGACGGCCACCAGGGTGATGGCGGTGGAGGCGCCGGGGATCCTGGCAGCGTCCAGCACGCCGGCGAAGGGCGACGCCAGGCTCTTGGACGTGGCGGGAAGGATGGCAGCGATGACGAAGACGGAGCCGATGTAGAACACGAGGATCCGCCACACCACCGTCCGGATGGCCTTGCCGACGCTGTGCCCGGGATCCTCGGTTTCGGCTGCGGCCACCGAGACGATTTCCTCCCGCCGAACGCGAAGATCACCACGAACAGGGCCGCAGCAACACCGCCGAGGCCCTGGGGAGCAAAGTTTCCCGTGAGGTTTTCCGCGCCGGGGGAGCCGACGCCGGGCAGCAGGCCCAGGAGCAGGGCGGCACCTACTGCGAGGAACAGCACGATGACGGCCACCTTGAGGATGGCGAACCAGAACTCAAACTCACCGAAATTCCGAACACCGGTCAGGTTGATGCCCGTAAAAACCACCATGAACAGCAATGCCAGTGCCCAAACAGGCACCACCGGCCAGACGGAGAACAGCAGCCCGGCGGCGCCCAGGGCCTCGGCTGCGATCACCACCACCAGCTGCAGCCACCACAGCCAGCCGATGGTGGCCCCTGCCGTGCGGCCCAGCGCCCGCTCCGCGTACACGGAAAACGCCCCGCTGTTGGGGTTCGCGGCCGCCATCTCACCCAGGGCCCACATCACCAGGATGATCAGCGTTCCGGCCACGAGGTAGGAGACCAGCACCGCAGGTCCGGCTGCCTGCACGCCGGCACCCGATCCCAGGAACAGCCCGGCGCCGATGGCGCTGCCCAGCCCCATCATGGTGAGCTGGCGCGGCTTCATGCTGTGGGTCGCTGCGGTCTTCGTGGCGGGCGTGGCGGGCGTGGCGGGCACGGCGGACGTGGTCCCGCCAGACTTCGTTGTCATGGGGCAATGCACCTTCTGGGGCTGGTTGATGGTCCGGCCGTGGGGTCCGGGGTCCTTGTGGGACCTCTTGAATTTACCGCTTCCGGATGCTCCCCAAAAAACGGAAAGAGGAGGGAGGCCCCAAAAGCGAGGGAGGAGGGCCCTGTCCTGCCCGGCGGCTATGGCTCCTGCCGGGCGGCAGAAACATTTCCTTTTCGACTACGGCTGGCCGTAGAATTAGTTTTGGTCAGGATGACTATAACTACGGAGAGCGCGCCCCCAGGGCGGTCGAGGGTGACGGAAGGCGGTGGAACGGGTGTACTACAGCTCCGCGAATGTTTCCGAGCGGCAGGCCGCACCGCCGCTGCTGGCCATCTCCACCGTGATCTTCGCACTCCGGCCGAGCGAGACCTCGGGCCGACCCACCCTGTGGCTTCCGCTGGTGCGCCGCATCCGGGAGCCCTTCAAGGGGCTGTGGGCCTTGCCGGGCGGACCACTCAGCCACGATGAATCCCTTCAGGACGCCGCGTCCCGGAACCTCCGCGAAACCACGGGCCTCAGCCCCAGCTATCTCGAGCAGCTCTATGCTTTCGGCGGCCTGCACCGCTCGCCCGCCCAGCGCGTGGTCTCCATTGTCTACTGGGCCCTGGTCCAGCCCACGGAGGCGGCGCTCGCGGATGAATCCGAGAACGTCAGGTGGTTCCGGGCCGACCGCCTGGGCAGCCTGGCCTTCGACCACAACGCGATCGTTGACTACGCCCTCTGGCGCCTGCGCAACAAGCTCGCCTACGGCTCCATTGCCTACCACCTGCTGGGGGAGTACTTCACCCTGGCCCAAGTCCGCGAAGTCTACGAAGCCGTCCTGGACCGCCAGCTGGACCCGGCCAACTTCCGCCGCCAACTCAAGTCCACCCCGGAAATCGAAGAAACCGGGGAATACCTCCAGGGCGGCAAGCACCGCCCGCCGCGCCTCTACCGCTACACCGGCCGGCCAGGCCTTGACCCAGACAACAGGAGCACACCATGAGCAGCGTCAACACGGCAATCCAGCTGATCACGCGCGAACAGGCCGAAAAGGGCGCAACCGCTGACCGCAGCACCTGCAGCCCGGCGCTGGCCAAGGGCCCGTGGGACTACGATCTGGCCGAGGCGCTCGCAGGCGTTCCCGCCTACGGTCCGGGCGCCTCGAGCGCGGACCCTGCCCCGGCCGGCACGCCGCGCCAGGGCCAGCTGCCCGAGGAGTACAAGCTGGCCAGCGATGCCGAACTCCGCGAGCGGATCCATGCCGCCAAGGCCGCCCTGGGTGACCGGGCCGTCATTCTGGGCCACTTCTACCAGCGCGACGAGGTGATCCAGTACGCCGACTTTGTGGGAGACTCCTTCCAGCTCGCCAACGCCGCACTGACCAGGCCCGAGGCGGAGGCCATCATCTTCTGCGGCGTCCACTTCATGGCCGAAACCGCGGACATCCTGTCCACACCGGAACAGGCCGTCATCCTGCCCAACCTGGCCGCCGGCTGCTCCATGGCCGACATGGCGGACACAGACTCCGTTGAAGAGTGCTGGGAACAGCTTGAAGAGATCTTCGGCACCGAGCCCGACGCCGAGGGCTTGCTCCCGGTCATCCCTGTCACCTACATGAATTCCTCCGCCGCCCTGAAGGCGTTCTGCGGCGAACACGGCGGCATCGTCTGCACCTCCTCCAATGCAAAGACAGTCCTGGAGTGGGCCTTCCAGCGCGCCCGGCGCGTACTGTTCTTTCCCGACCAGCACCTGGGCCGCAACACTGCAAAGGCCATGGGCGTGCCCCTGGAACACATGCCGATGTGGAACCCGCGCAAAGAGCTGGGCGGCAATGACGAGCAAGCGCTCCTGGACTCCCGCGTGATCCTCTGGCACGGGTTCTGCTCGGTGCACAAACGCTTCAATGTCGCCCAGATCGAGAAGGCGCGCACGGACTTCCCCGGCGTCCAGGTCATCGTGCATCCGGAGTGCCCCATGGAAGTGGTGGACGCAGCGGATTGCGCCGGCTCCACCGACTTCATCAAAAAAGCCATCGCCGCTGCCACTGAGCCCACCACGTTCGCCATCGGCACCGAGATCAACATGGTGAACCGGCTGGCCGCCGAGTACCCGCAGCACACCATCTTCTGCCTGGACCCGGTCATCTGCCCGTGCTCCACCATGTACCGCATCCACCCCGGCTACCTCGCCTGGGTGCTGGAGGAACTGGTGGCCGGGCGCGTGGTCAACCGCATCACCGTGGACCACGGCGTGCAGGCCAACGCCAGGACAGCGCTCGAGCGCATGCTCGCGGCGAGGCCGTGATGAAGCGCCGCCTCGCCGTCGTCGGAAGCGGCATCGCTGGCCTCTACGCTGCGCTGCTCGCCACAGACGCCGGCGCGGACGTGGTGCTGCTGACCAAAGGCGCGTTGGACCACAGCAACACCTGGTACGCGCAGGGCGGCATCTCCGCCGTACTCGCCGAACCCGCGCCCGGGGACACCGTCGCGGCGCACATCGCCGACACCCTCCGCGCAGGAGCCGGACACTGCAACGAGGCCGCGGTCCGGCTGATGTGCACCGAAGCACGGCGGGACATCACGGGCCTCCAGCGCTACGGTGTCGCCTTCGACACAGGGCCCGCCGTAGCGCGGACGGCCGGGGCAACGCACGACGGCGGGCCGGCCCTTGGGCTCGAAGCAGCCCACAGTGCCCCGCGGATCCTCCACGCAGGAGGAGACGCCACGGGTGCACGCGTCGCCGGCGCGCTGATCCAGGCCATCCTGTCCCGGCGGGACGACGGAAAGCTCGCCATCCTCACCTACGCCCAGGCCACCGGCCTAGTGACGAGGGAGGGCCAGGTGGCAGGAGTTGAGTACCTCCAGGGCGGCCGGCACCACAACCTGGACGTGGATGCCGTCCTGCTCGCCACCGGGGGAGCCGGCCAACTGTTCGCCCAAACCACCAACCCCGCCGTTGCCACCGCCGACGGACTGGCGCTCGCCGTCCGCGCCGGAGCCGCAGTGGCAGACCTTGAATTTTTCCAGTTCCACCCCACCTGCCTGGTCAGCTCCGCCACCGCGCACCCGGCCAGGCTGGACGGACCGCTGCTGATCTCGGAAGCGGTCCGCGGCGAGGGGGCCACCCTGCTGGACTCCGGCGGCCGGCGCTTCATGCAGGCCTACCACCCCGACGCCGAACTGGCGCCACGCGACGTGGTTTCACGCAGCATCGCCCTCCACCTCGCCAAGCTCGGCGACCCCAACGGCCACGTCTACCTCGACGCCCGGGGCATCGAACAGGCCCGGGGCAAAGGCTTCCTCCAGCAGAGATTCCCTACGCTCACCCGCAAAACCCTCGACGCCGGCATCGACTGGACGCGCGAACTGGTCCCGGTCGCCCCCGCCGCCCACTACTGGATGGGTGGCATCACCACCGACCTCTCCGCCCGCACCAGCGTCCCCGGCCTCTACGCCGCCGGGGAAGTTGCGTGCACGGGCGTCCAAGGGGCAAACCGGCTGGCCAGCAACTCCCTCCTCGAGGGACTGGTCTTCGGCCGCCGCGCTGTTGAATCTTTCCTCTCCGGTGACCGGGGCTGGGACGCGTCCCGCGTCAGCGATGCTCCGCGTGCTGCCTCGGCCGCGGGCGGCCTCCGCTTGACGCACGCTTCCGCACCCCTGCCGCGAAACGCAAGTGCGCACGTCGCCGTCCCTGCTGCTTTAGAAGGCGCGACCGGTCGGTCAGGGGCGCCAGGCGGAAGTTGGCCGTCCAGCTTCGCCGGGGGTGGGGGTGCCGGGGAGCCGTTCTCGCGGGGGGCCCTTCGGCTTTTGATGACGTCGCATGCCGGGGTGCTGCGGTCCGGGGAGCTGTTGGCTTCGGCGGCCGGCACCCTTGCCGCCTGGGCCGCCGTCGTCAGTCCTCCTGCTGTTGCCGACCCTGCCGATCCTGCGGTGCATGAGGACCGGAACCTCCTCTTGGCTGCGCAGTTGCTGGTGGATGCTGCCCGCCGCCGCCAGGAATCACTTGGGGCGCACTATCGCGCTGATGAAACCGTACAAACCGAAAACCCCTACCCTTCGCGCCCGAAAGCGAGCCTGCTCCATGACTGAACCCGCCGTGATCGACCAGGCAGCCGCACTGCGCCCCGCGCTGGACCTCACCCTTCCTCCGGCTCCGGTCAGGGACATCCTGGAACGTGCCTTCGCTGAGGACGCGCCCTCCGGTGACATCACCTCGCAGGTGCTCATTCCCGCCGGCGCCCGCGCCAGCGCCGTGCTCAACGCCCGCGTCGCCGGAGTCTTCAGCGGTGCCACCGTCTTCCGCGACGCCATGCAGCTGGTGGACCCCGCCACCAGGGTGGAGCTGCTGGTGGCGGACGGGGAGGCGTTCGACGCCGGCGCCCACCTGGCGCGGGTCAGCGGCACCGCCCGCTCAGTACTGCTGGCAGAACGCGTGGCGCTCAACCTGGTCCAGCGCATGTCTGCCATAGCCACGAAGACTGCAGAGTTCGTGTGGCTCACGGAGGGAACGCGGGCCCGCATCACCGACACGCGCAAGACCACCCCGGGCCTGCGCATCCTGGAACGTTTCGCCGTCAGGTGCGGCGGCGGAGCGAACCACCGCTACAGCCTCTCCGACGCCGTCCTTGCCAAGGACAACCACCTTGCCGTGATGACCGGCGGGGACCCGGAAAAGCTCACCGGGCTCCTGCTGGCGGCCAAGGCCCAGCTGGGGCACACCACCCACTTTGAAGTGGAAGTGGACAGCATGGACCAGATCGAACCCGTCCTGGCCGCCGGGGTGGACACCATCATGCTCGACAACTTCAGCATCGAAGACCTGAAGGCAGGGGTGGCGCTGGTGGCAGGGCGGGCCCGGGTGGAAGCAAGCGGGAATGTCAACACCGGTACCGTCGCGGCCATTGCGGCTGCAGGCGTGGATGTCATCTCGATTGGCGCCCTCACCCACACCGTGGCCGCGCTGGACTTAGGCCTCGACGTGGACCTGGCCACCGCGTGATGCTGCCATGATCTTCCTCGACGCCGCCGCCACCACCCCCGTCCGCCGCGAAGTGCTGGACGCCATGTGGCCGTACCTTGCGGGAGGATTCGGTAACCCCTCCAGCCACCACACCCTGGGTGAGGCAGCAGCTGCCGCGCTTACGGGGGCGCGGACGGCGGTGGCGGCGGTCCTCGGCTGCCGCGCGGGCGAAGTGGTGTTCACATCGGGGGGAACCGAAGCCGACAACCTGGCCATCAAGGGCATTGCCCTGGCCAGGCAGGCGGCCAATCCGCAACTGAACCGGGTGGTGATCAGCGCCGTCGAACACCCTGCCGTGGAGGAATCCGCCAGGTACCTGGAGCGCTTCCACGGTTTTGCCGTCGACGTGGTGCCGGTGGACGCAACCGGCCGTGTCACCCCCGCGGCCCTGGCCGGCCTGCTGCGTCCGGAGACCGCACTGGTGAGCATCATGTACGCCAACAACGAGGTGGGCACCATCCAGCCCATCGCAGCACTGGCTGAGCTGGCCCGTGGGCAGGGCATCCCGTTCCACACCGACGCCGTCCAGGCCGCAGGCTGGCTGCCGCTCGATCCAAGGGCGCTGGGCGTGGATGCCATGAGCATCTCGGGGCACAAGCTGGGGGCACCCAAAGGCTGCGGCATGCTGTTCATCCGGGGCCGTACGCGGCTGGAACCGGTGATCCATGGCGGTGGCCAGGAGCGGGGGCGCCGGTCGGGAACGGAAAATGTTGCCGGGGCGGTTGGGCTGGCCACTGCCCTCACTCTTGCGCAGGAACGGCAGGCGGGGCAGCAAGCAAGGGTTGCCGCGCTGCGCGACCGGTTTATCGGAGCGGTGCTGGCAGGGGTGCCGGACGCAGTCCTCACCGGCCATCCCGCAGAACGGCTGCCGTCGGTGGCATCCTTCTGTTTCCCCGGAACCAGCGGCGAATCCGTGCTCCTTGAGCTGGAACGGCGCGGCGTGGTCTGCTCCAGCGGCTCAGCGTGTGCTGCCGGCTCGGATGCACCGTCACCCGTGCTCACGGCGCTGGGGATTGCCCCCGAAGTGGCGCAGACGGCGGTCCGCTTCAGTTTTGATGCGTCCGTAACCCAGGAGGATCTGGACACCGCAGCTGCTGCCGTCCAAGCGGCGGTCGCCGGTGTCAGGAACCTGGGCGCGGGCCAGGGCCGATAACCATCCGCACCCCCGCTGGGCGCGCTTCAGCCCGTCGGCCCTAGACGATATGAGGTGGGGGGCGCGGGGCTTTGGCCGCGTCCGGGATCGGTCCATTATCGCCGGGCGGTCCCGCAGCGCCGGCTTTGGTGTAGTCCGTGGCTGTTTGGATTGTGGGCGGCGCGGCGGGATCTGATCCCGGCGGTGATATCCCTGTATCCGGATGGGGCCAGGCAAGGCAAGAGGCCGGGGCCTTCTGTTTCACAGGGTCCGTGGGTTGCCATTGGGCGGCTCCCTTGGCCCTGGACGGCGGCCGCGGGGGTGCAATGGTAGTGCCACATGTGA
>NZ_JAGGPQ010000012.1 GCF_018613675.1 Arthrobacter sp. ISL-85
TCACAGACCACCCGTCTGGCCGCCCCGGGCGCGGTCCTGGGTGAGGGGATCGTTTGCCATCGGATCATCGGCGAGGGCACGGTCACGGAGCGGATCGTCGGAGAGTTGGTTCCCTGACCAGGGTTCTTCAACGAGCTGGGGGCTGTCGAGGCCGCTGGCGGGACCCGCTGCCTCGGGGTAGCTGCTGCCAGGTGCGCCGCCGTCGTATCCGGCCGTGGTGGCAGCCGGGCCGGGGAGCTGGACCGGCGGCGGTGGAACAGTGCCGCCCGCCACAGGGTATGGCTGGGTGTACTGGTCACCGTAGGTGGTGCCCGAGTACTGGCCGGACAGGCCGGCCGCGCCGGTGCCGGTAGGGGTGGTGGAAGTTTCGGGTGCGCCTGCGGTGAGGCCGCGGGTGAGGCGTCCGGCCAGGACTCCGGCGCCGGCTGCGAGGAGCAGGAATGTTCCGGGACGGTTGCGCGCGAACCGCTGGACCTCGTTCAGCAGGTCTCCCGGCTCCCGGTTCTCCAGCCAGGACGCCACCGAGGAGGTGCGTTCGGCTGCCTGGCGGACCAAATCGCTGGCCATACCCTGCTGGTCCGGGGCCGTGGCCATGCTGTGCAGCTGGCTGGAAATGTTGCGGATGCCTTCAGCGGCCTTCTGCTGCTGCGTGCCGGCCTGGCTGGTCAGGCCTGACTTCGCCTGGTCCAGCAGGTCCTGCGCATTGGCCTTCGCCTCATGCGCCACGTTCGAGGCCTCTTCCTTCGCAGTCTGGGCCACATTTTGCGCGGACCCCGCTGCGGTACGGGCTACATCGGCTGCTTCTTCCTTCGCTGCGTCCTTACGCGAGGATCCAGAGGTTTCGCCGCCAGGGGCGTAGCCGGTCCCAGTGTCACTGCCATAGGGGCTTGCGGTTGCCGGGAAGGTGGCGGGCTCCCGCTCGCCCGGGATTCCTGTAGTGGCCGGCGGAGCCGTGTAAGCGGGATCCTCGGACCATTGGTTCTCTGTCATCTTCGCTCTCTCTTTCCAAGAAGGCCGGTTGTTGATCAAGAACCAGCATTACTGGCCGTAAAATGATAAGCATGGTTACTAATAAAAAGTAAGTACCCTTGCTAAGCGAGTTATAACCGTCCCAAAAAATGTCAGCCGGAAGGCGATGGCCTGCCCGGTCACAACGAAGTGGAAAGTGGTGGGAAACATGGATACAGCCCCATGGGTGTGGGTGGTCGTTGCTGTGGTTGTGGTGGTGCTGATCGTGCTGCTGCTCCTGGTTGGTGGAAGGCGCCGGAAGGCGATGCAGGAGAAGCGTGACCAGGAGCACCGGCAGAAGGCCGCCGAGATCCGGCGCGAAGCAGAGAACATGGAAATCGATGCCCGCGAGCGCGAGGCCAAGGCCACCCGGGCGCGTGCCGACGCGGAACAGGCCCAGGTTGATGCAGCGCGGTTGCAAAAAGAAGCTGAACAGCGCAGCCAGGAAGCGCAATCCCTGCGCGGGGATGTTGCCAGCCATGCCCGGAAGGCGGACGAGATCGACCCTGACGCCGGGCGGGACGGCGGCCGACGCCATGAAACCCCCGCCGGCCGCGACGCAGGGCACGTGGACGGCGGGCGTCTGGATGCCGGACATCCGGACGCCGGGCGCTCTGACGCCGGATACTCCGACGCCGGGCCTGGCCACGGTGCGCACTATGAAGCCTCCGCTCCGGGTGCCAATGCAGATGTCCCGGAGGCTGAGTCCGGACGGAGGCGCCAGGCTGATGCCCAGGACACCGCCGCGGAGCATGGTGTGCGTGACGAGCGTGGCGAAGGCGAGCAGCGCACCGGCATCTAAAGGCGCCGCAGGTAAACAAGCGCCGGCATCTGGACCCACCGACGCCTGGAGCTGCGAGGCTGCGCCGCAGCCCGGCCGGCAGCGGTTCCTTTAGCGGTGGCGGCGCGGCTTCAGAACGGGGGAAGGGGTAACCCCTTCCCCCGTTCCCATGCCAGCGAGCAGTTCCTTGACGGCGTCAACAGAGGACACTTTCGGTTGCCAGGCCAAAATGCGTTCCGCGCGGCTGGTGTCCATGATGGGCGCACCGGCAGCCATCTCCACCCATCCTGAATCAGTGGGCTGCAGCCGTGCCCGCCATGTCACATCCGCAACTGCGTGGAGCAGGCGCATGGGGATGGGGAGGATTCTCTTGGCGCCAAGGATGCGCCCCAGTTCCTGCGGCGTCAGGACGGGTTCCGCCGCGATATTGAAGGCTCCGCTGGCCCGCTGGTCCACGACCCGCCAGTAGGCCTCTGCCACATCGTCCGCATGCACCGCTTGGAAAATCAGGTTGTCCGGTGCCGGCAGTATCGGCAGCCAGGGTTTGGCCGGAACCAGCCGGGGAAGGATGCGGCCCAGGAAGTACCTGCCGATTTCAGCCCCTGCATGTTTCTGGAAGATGAGCGCCGGCCGCAGCCTGGCGACGGCGATGCCTGGGTTTGCGGCCGCGAAACCGTCCAGCAGCTTTTCCTGCTCGGCTTTGTGCCGGCTGTAGTGTGAGCCGGCCATTCCTTCCGCCGGCCAGGACTCGTCCCTGCGCTGGTCTTTGCCGGACTTGCTGTAGGCCCCCACGGAGGATGCACAGACCACTTGTTTGACTCCTGCGCGGGCGGCGGCGTCCAGGACGTTCCTGGTTCCCGTGACGTTGGTCCGGTGCAGGAGGTCCAGATCATGGTTCGGCTGGATCTGCCACGCTAGGTGAACCACTGCATCAACCCCGGTGAGCGCCTCTTCCAACAGGGGCATGTCCCGCTCCAGGCCCACATCCATGGTGTGCCACTGTATGCCCCGGTAGGGATCCTGGGACGTGTCGGGAAGCCTCCGGCTGATTCCAACCAGCTCCAGGCTTCCGGGCCTTCCGGCCAGGTGGCCCTGCAGGTTGCGCAGCAGTGCTGTTCCCGCGTTTCCGCTGGCTCCGGTGATGGCTATGCGCATGACAAAGACTCCTTGGCGGATTGGTCCGGTTGCCGTCTACCTTCCGAGCTTATAGCGGAGGAGGATTGTTTTATAAGCAAGCTTATGATTTGCTGCTTCTAAGTCTTGCCGCAGGCTTTCGGAACCAGACCGAGGGAAACCAACACTCATGCCCGAATCCTTTGCCGCCGCACCAGCTGTGGACGCTGCCCCTGTCCACCAACTGACGGTACCCGTAGAACAACAATCTCCTCCAGCCACCTCAGGGCGGCTCCGGGAGACATTCGAAAACGACCTGGTCCTCAGGTACCTGGACCTCGCCGAAGCTCTCGCTGCCCGCTTTGAAGCCCGCGGCAGGGAGCGGGCCGACCTGAACCAGGTGGCCTACCTGGGCCTGGTGAAGGCAGCGCGTGGGTTCGACCAGGCCAAGGGGGAGAGTTTCCCTGCCTACGCTGCGCCCACCATTACCGGCGAACTCAAGAGGTACCTCCGCGACCGGACATGGGTTGTCCGTCCGCCGCGCCATATCCAGGACCTGAGGACACGGCTGTTCCGGGCAGAACCAGAGTTGACCCAATCGCTGGGCAGGAACCCCAGCGTTGCGGAGCTGGCCGGCGAGCTGGGGAGTGACCCGGCTGAAGTGCAGGAGGCTATTTCCGCGTCCAGCAGCATGCACCCGGACTCCCTCGACGCCGTGAACCCGAACTCGGATGCGCCCTCCATCGGCGAGGTGCTGGCCTGCCCGGAAACTCCGCTGGAACGGCTTGAAGAGCTTGCCTGCCTCCGCGACGCCATGCAGGACCTGGACGATTCGGACCGCGAGCTCCTGTACCGGCGCTATTTCTGCGAGGAGACACAGGTGCAGCTGGGGAAGCGGCTGGGAATGTCCCAGATGCAGGTATCCCGCCGCCTGGCCAAGGTGCTGGTGGAACTGCAGCGCAGGCTGGAAGAAAGCGCGCAGCTCGGGAGCCCGGAAGACGCCGCCGGAAACGGAACACCAGACCGCGTTGGACGGTCAGGCCACCCGGCCAGCCCCGTTGCGCCGTTCCACCGGACCGGGAGGGCCGGACATCCCGGCACTGCCGGCCAGCGCGCGGACCGGCTCCACGGCGGTACCGGGACCCGGTAGCAGCCCTGCTGCAAGGCGCAACACAAATCCCTATCTTGCCTGTTCAGGAGGGCGCCAGCACGCCCCTGCCGCAGCCGAAAAGCCCGTGTCCTTGTTTAGGAGCAGCAGCAGGAGGGAACAGGTTGTTTATGGGAAGCTCTGAAATGTCCAAGCTCCGGGCTGTCCTGTTCGACCGGGACGGGACCCTGGTGATCGATGTGCCCTACAACGGGGACCCCGGCAAGGTAAGGCCCGTGGCCGGTGCCAAAGCGGTGCTGGACGGCCTGCGGGCGGATGGAATCGCCACCGGCGTGATCAGCAACCAGTCGGGCATTGCCCGCGGCCTGATTACGGCCGAAGACGTGGAGAAAGTCAATGCCCGGGTGGAGGAACTCCTGGGACCGTTCGATGTGTGGGAGGTCTGCCCCCACGCGGAGCAGGACGGCTGCTCCTGCCGCAAACCCGCCCCCGGCATGGTCCACAGCGCCTGCCGCAAACTGGGGATCCACGAATCGGAGGCCGCCCTCATCGGGGATATCGGTGCAGATGTGGGAGCTGCCGAGGCTGCCGGTGCCACCGGAGTCCTGGTCCCCACCCCCGTGACCCGTGCCGAGGAGGTGGCCGCGGCGCGGCTGGTTGCCTCCGACCTGGCGTCCGCCGTCGGCCTGCTGCAGGAGGCGCCCTGATGGGCCGCGTCCTGGTGGCCCGGCTGGACAGCATGGGCGATGTCCTTCTGGCCGGCCCTGCCGTCCGCGCCGTGGCCAGTGGCCGCGCCCAGCATGGCGGCAGCACCAACCGCGTGGTGATGCTGTGCGGCAGGCAGGGTGAGGCCGCAGCCGCCATGCTCCCCGGCGTCGACGACGTTTACAGCTGGGACAGCCCCTGGATCATGAACCCCGCACCCCGGATGACAGGCCCGCATGCCGACCGGCTGATCGAATACGTCCGCAATTCCCGCATCACAGAAGCCGTCATCCTCACCTCCTTCCACCAATCGCCCCTGCCGCTGGCCCTGTTGCTGCGCCTGGCGGGAGTGGAGCGCATCACCGGCGCCTCCACGGACTACGCCGGCTCGCTGCTTGACGTGCGCTTGAAACCCGGGGAGGACTTTCCCGAAGACCAGCCGGAAGCGGAACGGGCGCTGGGCATCGCCGAGGCTGCAGGCTTCCGGCTCCCCGCGGGCGATGACGGAAAGCTGCGCGTCAAGTCCGTGGCCGAGGTGTCAGCACTCGTGGGCACGGAGCCCTACGTTGTGGTCCACCCCGGCGCGGCCGTCCCTGCCAGGGCGTGGCCCCCTCTGCACCATGCTGCCGCCGTCGAACTCCTCCAGGGTGCCGGGTACCGCGTGGTGGTCACCGGCGGTCCCGGCGAGAAGTCGCTGACGGCCACGGTGGCCGGCCCCTCCGCCCTGGACCTCGGCGGCCGTACCGACCTTGCCACCATGGCGGGCGTCATGGCCGGGGCCGATGCCGTGGTCAGCGGCAACACCGGACCGGCCCATCTGGCGGCCGCGGTGGGTACACCGGTAGCGTGCCTCTTTTCCCCCGTGGTCCCGGCGATCCGCTGGGCGCCCTACGGGGTGCCCCTGGAACTCCTCGGGGACCAGAATGCTCCCTGCCGCATGTCCCGCGCCAGGGACTGCCCGGTTCCGGGCCACCCGTGCCTCGACTCGGTTTCGCCGGAGGAAGTGGTGGCGGCGGTGGATCGCCTGATTAGCGGAGTGAGCTCCTTCAGCACGCACGTCAGCACCCGTAGAAAGGCCCGCAACAGATGAGAATCCTGCTCTGGCATGTCCACGGTTCCTGGACGGACGCTTTTGTCCGCGGCCGTCACGAATACCTGCTTCCCGTCCTGCCCGGAGGTGGGGCCTGGGGACTGGGCCGCGCCGGCAGGGACTGGCCGGACTCCGCGCGGGAGGTGGACCTGGCGACGCTCGACGCCGACGCCGTGGACGCCGTCGTCCTCCAACGGCCCGAAGAAATCGACGAAGTGGCGCGGACCCTGGGCCGCATGCCCGGCGTCGACCTGCCCGCCGTGTTCGTCGAGCACAACACGCCCAAAGGAAATTTCCCCAACATCAGGCACCCCCTCGCGGACCAAAGCAGCATCCCTGTTGTCCACGTGACGCATTTCAACCGGCTGGCCTGGGATAGCGGTTCTGCCCCCACCGTGGTGATCGAGCACGGGATCCCGGACCCGGGGCAGCTTTACACCGGCGAGCTGCCCGAACTGGGTGTGGTGGTCAACGAGCCCGTGCGGCGTGGCCGGGTCACAGGGACGGACCTCCTGCCCGCCTTCGCCTCCGTGGCGCCGCTGCAGGTGTTCGGCATGAAAACCGACGGGCTCGCCGCCGCCACCGGCATGGACCCTGCGCGGCTCACCGCCAGGGGCGACCTGAAAACACGCGACCTGCACCGCGAGCTTGCCCGCTGCCGGGTCTACGTCCATCCGATGCGCTGGACCTCCCTGGGGCTGTCCCTCCTGGAGGCCATGCACCTGGGGATGCCCGTGGTGGTGCTTGCCGCCACGGAGGCCCCAAGGGCAGTGCCGCAGGAAGCCGGCATTGTTTCGGCAGATATCGACGAACTGCTCCGTTGCGCGGAGCGGCTGGTCGCCAATCCGGATGAAGCCCGACGGCGGGGACTCGCCGCCCGGGAAGCGGCGCTGGAGCGTTACGGCCTGGGCAAGTTCCAGGACCACTGGGATGGGCTCCTGGCGGATCTGCGGAGCCGGCCCCGGCACTCCGCCAACGAACGGCCGGACGAGCGGATCCTCGTTCCGGCGCGGGAGAGGAAGACCCCATGAAGATCGCCATGATTTCCGAGCACGCCAGTCCGCTGGCCGCACTGGGCGGGGTGGATGCCGGCGGCCAGAACGTCCACGTTGCCGCGCTGTCCGAGGCGCTTGCCCAGCGGGGCCACCACGTCACCGTCTATACCCGCAGGGACGCGACGGAGCTTCCCGAACGGGTCCGGGTGGGACGACGCCTGGAGGTGGTCCACGTGGACGCCGGACCGGCCCGCCATGTGCCCAAGGACGAGCTGCTGCCCTACATGGGTGAACTCGCGGACGGAGTGGCCAGGGACTGGGGGCAGCGGCCGCCGGATGTGGTCCACGGCCACTTCTGGATGTCCGGCCTGGCCGCGCTGGACGCTGCCAGGCGGCCCGACACCGGATACCGCGTGCCCATGCTGCAGACGTTCCACGCCTTGGGAACCGTCAAGCGGAGGCACCAGGGTGCCGGGGACACCAGCCCGGAGGAACGCCGCTGGCTGGAACCGGGTGTGGGACGCTCCGCGGACCGGATCATCGCCACGTGTTCCGATGAAGTTTTCGAACTTAAGGCCATGGGCATCGCCACCGGAAAGATCTCGATCGCGCCCTGCGGTGTGGACCTCGACTTCTTTTCGCCGGAGGGGCCGGTGGCCGCAAGGAAGCGCCGCTACCGCATCCTCTCGGTGGGGCGGCTGGTGCCGCGCAAGGGCGTTGACCTGGTAATCCGCGCCCTCCCATACCTCAAGGCGGCAGGGTTTGAGGACGTCGAACTCCTGATCGTGGGCGGTGGGGGCGATTCCGACGTGATGCATGCCGACCCGGAAATCCGCCGCCTGCTGGACCTTGCCGCCGAACTCGGCGTGTCCGAACAGGTGACCCTGCAGGGCCAGGTGTCCCGGGCTGAAATGCCCGGCATTTTCCGCAGCGCCGACGCAGTGGTGTGCGCGCCCTGGTACGAGCCCTTCGGCATTGTGCCGCTGGAGGCCATGGCCTGCGGTGTGCCCGTGGTGGCCGCCGCAGTGGGCGGGCTCCGGGACACCGTGGTGGACCACGCCACCGGCCTGCACGTGCCACCCCGGGACCCGGAAGCCATTGCCTCGGCACTGTCGCTGCTGCTGGAAAACCCCGCACTCAGGGCAAAGCTGGGCCAGGCAGGAGAGCGGCGTGCCCGCACCCGATACTCCTGGGACCGGGTGGCCGCGGAAACGGAAAAGGCCTACCAGCAGGCTGTGGCCGGGGCGCCGGCCCGCGCTGCGGCCGGAATCGTTCCGATGGAAGGAGCCGCACTGTGACCGCTGAATCGTCCCTGCGCGAAGCAGACCTGCGCACCTTGACCGCAACCCCGGCGTTGCCTGCCGTGCTGCCCGGCGCCACGTTCGTTGATCCTGCGAGCGCCGACGCTGTCCGCACCCACCTGGACAATGTGCTTCCGGCGCTCGACTCACTGCGCAGCCAGTCCGGCCGGCTCGCCTCCTGGGGTGTGGAGCTGGCCCAGCGGCTGCTGCGGGGCCAGCGGCTCCTGGCGGCGGGCAACGGTGGCTCCGCCGCGGAGGCTCAGCACCTGACCGCGGAACTGGTGGGCCGGTTCGACAGCGAGCGGGTCCCGTTCTCCGCGATCTCCCTGCACGCCGAATCGTCAGCCATGACGGCCATCGCCAATGACTACGGCTACGACGACGTCTTTGCCCGCCAGGTGCGCGCGCACGGCCGGTCCGGGGACGTGCTCATGCTGCTGTCCACCAGTGGCAAGAGCCCCAACCTGCTGCGGGCCGCAGAAGTTGCCTCGCGGCTCAACGTGACCACCTGGGCGCTCACGGGCTCCGGACCCAACCCGTTGGCGGACGCCTGCGATGAGGCCGTGATGATCGATGCCTTGAACGCCAATGCCCAGGAAGGGCACCTGATCGCCCTGCATGCCGTCTGCCGCGCCTTTGACCTTGAGGTTGCCCGGCACACTCCATCCCTGGTCCCCGGGCTGGCGAGAGGGGGCAGGCCATGAGGATCGTGGTGGTGGGTGACGTCATGCTCGACGTCGACCTCTCCGGTGAAGCCACCCGGCTCAGCCCAGACGCTCCCGTTCCAGTCGTGGACGTTTCGGACGTCCGCCGCCGCGCGGGCGGGGCGGGCCTGGTGGCGCGAATGCTGGCCCAGGACGGCTGGCCCGTCACCCTGGTGACAGTCCTGGGGGATGACGACGCCGGCAGCCAGCTGCGCGGGCACCTCGCCGGAGTGCAGCTCGTGGCGGGGACCAGCGGCTACGCCTCACCGGTCAAGACCCGGGTCCGCGCGGGCTCCCATCCGGTAGTCCGCTTTGACCAGGGCTGCGAAAGGACTCCGGTCCCGGACGTCAGCCCGGCCATGCTGTGCGCGGTGGAAAAAGCGGGTGTGGTCATCGTGGCCGACTACGGCAGGGGACTGGCCGCCAACCCCCAGCTGCGGGAGCTGCTGGGCCGGCTCGCCGGTGACGTTCCCATCGTGTGGGACCCGCACCCCTCAGGCCCGGAGCCGGTGCCCGGCGTTGCCGTGGTGACACCGAACTTTTCCGAAGCATCCAAGGCGGTTCAGGCCGCCGTCGGCACCGTGCCCGCATCGGCAGACGGGGTGGCGGAGATCCTGCTGGAGCGGTGGCACAGCCAGGCCGTCCTGGTGACCAAGGGCGAGGAGGGGGCTGTCCTTCTGCAGCGGGGGGAAAAGGCTGCCCGTGCCGTTCCCGCTCCACGGGTGGAAGCAGGGGACCCCTGCGGGGCGGGCGACCGCCTGGCAGCCAGCCTGGCCGTGCATCTCCTGGCCGGCCGCGACCTGCCCGAGGCGGCAGCCCTCGCAGTGCATGATGCCGCTGATTTCCTGGCCGCCGGAGGGGTTTCGTCGCTGCCTGATACTCAAGGGAACGGCTCCGCCCCGGAAGTCCATGCGGCTGAACCGGCACGGGGCCGGCGCACCACCGAACCGCTGCTGCTGGCGCGTTCCGTTCGCGAAAGCGGCGGAAAGGTGGTGGCCACCGGTGGCTGCTTCGACCTGATCCACGCCGGCCATATCAGGTCCCTCGCCGCCGCCAGGGAACTGGGGGACTGCCTCATCGTGTGCCTGAACTCGGATGACTCGGTGCGGCGGCTCAAAGGCCCGCAGCGTCCCATCATCGGCCAGCACGACAGGGCGGAACTGCTGCTTGCCATGGAATGCGTGGACGCGGTGATGGTCTTCGACGAGGACACCCCCGAAGCTGTGCTGGACCGGCTCCGCCCCGATATCTGGGTCAAAGGCGGCGACTACAAGGGTGCGCGCCTGCCTGAGGCGGACCTGGTGGAGAGCTGGGGCGGCCGCTGCCTCACCGTACCGTTCCACCCCGCCCGCTCGACCACTGGCCTGGCGGACGCACTCGCCAAGGTCAGCTGAACCCGCTTACCCCTCGAATTTGTTTTCCCCATTGAAAGGAACACCATGACTGCAGAATCAACTGCAACTGCCGCCACCACGCCCGGACGCGTCCTGGTCACCGGAGGTGCCTCCGGACTGGGGGCCGCCGTCGTCGAAGCCGTTCTTCGCTCAGGCGGCACCCCCGTGGTCCTGGACCGCGACATCAGCAGCGTCTCCGGCGTGAAGGCCTTCGAAGTGGACGTTGCGGACCGCGCCGCGGTGGAGCACGCAGTCCGGGAAGCCGCGGAGACCCTGGGCGGCCTGGACGCCGTGGTCACCGCCGCCGGGATCGACCGCTGCGGAAAACTCGCCGACGTCGAAGCCACCGAGTGGGAAAAGGTCATCGGGGTCAACCTGATGGGCACGGTTTCCGTGGTGCGCGCCGCCCTCCCTTACCTAAAGGAAACCCACGGCCGCGTGGTGACGGTGGCCTCCACCCTGGGCAAGCGTGCCGTGGCGGATGCCACCGCGTACTGCGCCTCCAAGTTCGGCGTGGTGGGGTTCAGCCACGCGCTGGCCGCGGAAACCGGCGGGGAAATCGGTGTGACCACCATGATCCCGGGCGGCATGAAGACCCGGTTCTTCGATGACCGGACCGAGCAGTACAAGCCACAGGACGATTCCCGGCTCAATGATCCGGCCAACACCGCGCAGGCCATCCTGTTCGCCCTGAACCAGCCCACAGGCTGCGAGGTCAGGGAAATGCTGATCTGCCACGAGGAAGAGGGTTCCTGGCCCTAAGCCGGGAACCGGCCACCACCCCCTGATGGCGCAGCAGCACCACCAGCACCGACATACCAGCACCGAAAGGCGGGAGGAACACCATGCCCACCACAGCCACTGAAACAACCGCAGGCAACGAAACAGTCGAGGGCGCCGGCATCACCATCCAGGACCCGCGAACAGGTGAAGTGCTCTGGACCGTGCCCGAAGCGGGGCCACAGGCAGTGCAGGATGCCGTGGACGTAGCCCGCAGGGCTGCCTCCGGCTGGGCGGCAACCGCTCCGGCCGAACGCGGCGCGGCGCTCCGGGCCGCCGCCAAGGCGCTGGATGCCGCCGCCCAGGAGCTCGCAGGGCTGAACGCCAGCGAAACCGGGCGGCCGGAGAATGAGGCGCTGGCCGGCATTGCCGCCGCCGTTTCCACCCTGGAGCAATATGCCGAGCTGGGCCCGGTGCACCGCGGCCACAGCCTCCGCGGCAGCCGGCTCGCGTCCGATTACACCGTTGCGGAACCGCGCGGCGTAGCTGTCCTGCTGACCCCTTGGAATGACCCGGTGGCAGTAGCTTGCGGCTTGATCGGTGCCGCACTGGTGACGGGCAACGCGGTCATCCACAAACCCAGCGAGCGCTGCCCCCGGCTGGGGGAGGCGCTGGGCGAGGTCCTGGCACCGGCTTTCCCGGCCGGGGTCTTCCTGACCTTGTCCGGTGGCGCGGAGGTGGGGGCGGTTCTGTCGCAGGCAGCGGTGGACGTGATCGCGCACGTGGGGTCCAGCGCCTCCGGTGCCCGGATTGCCCAGGCGGGGGCACTGACCGGGGCGCACGTCATCCGCGAAAACGGTGGCAATGATCCCCTGCTGGTGGACCGCGACGTGGATCCGGCGTGGGCCGCGGAGCAGGCCGCGATCGGTGCCTTCAGCAACAGCGGCCAGATCTGCACCGCGGTGGAGCGGATCTATGTACACAAAGACATTGCCACGAAGTTTTCCAGGGCACTGGAAGCGGAGGCCGCGCTCCGGAACAGCAACGGCACCGTGGCGCCGCTGGTGGACCTGCGGATGCGGGACGCCGTCCACGCGCACGTTTCCGACGCCCTGGCACAGGGTGCCCGGGCCGTGGAGGGCGGTGCCGTTCCGGACGGGCCGGGCTCGTTCTACCCCGCCACCGTCCTGCTCAACTGCACCGAAAAAATGGAGGTGATGACCGAGGAGACGTTCGGCCCGGTTGCACCGGTCCAGGTGGTGGACACGTTCGACGACGGCCTGCGCCTGGCATGCAGCGGCAGGTACGGCCTCGCAGCCACCGTCCTGAGCAGCAACATTGCGCACATCCAGCAGGCCGTGGCCGCGCTGCCGGTGGGAACCGTGAAGGTTAATGCGGTCTTTGGCGGCGCCCCCGGCGGCGCAGCCCAGCCGCGCGGCGAGAGCGGCGCGGGGTTTGGCTACGGGCCGGAACTCCTGGACGAGTTCAGCCAGGTCAAGGTGGTGCACATTGCTGCTCCACCGGCACCCGCCGGCTCCGGAACGGAAAGCGAAATCAGCCTCGATGAACAGGACTTGTCATGAGCGGGTCCCCGGACTCCATTGACCTCTCCACCCAGCGGGCACTGTCCGACTGGCTGCCCGGCAGGCTGGCCGCGGAACAGCCCTCCATCCTGGTGATCGGCGACGTCATGCTCGATGGCTGGTGGAGCGGCAGCATCGAACGGCTGTGCCGGGAAGCCCCTGCGCCAGTGGTGGATATCCAGTCCCGGGAGTCGGTCCCCGGCGGGGCGGCCAACACCGCCATGAACCTGGCGGCCCTGGGGGCAAAGGTGTCCGTGGCCGGAATCATCGGCACTGATGACGCCGGCGAGGAACTGCGCCGGCAGCTGGCGGCTGCAGGCATCGATGTCCAGCACCTGCTGTCGCACCCGGACATGGTCACCACCACCAAGATCCGGATCAGCAGCGGCGGCCAGGTGATGCTGCGCCTCGATGACTCGGCCACGGCTGTCCCGGCCGATGCCCTGGACGCGCTCGCCGCCTCGGTGCGGGCCGCCGTCGAACGCCGGGACGCTGTCCTGGTATGTGATTACGGGACCGGCGTGGTGGCGGACCCCGTCCGCGCAGCACTGGTCGACGTATGTGGAAGTGCCGCCGCAGGAAAGGACCGGCCACTGGTGGTGGTTGACGCCCACGACCCACGCGAATGGGCCGCCCTGCAGCCTGACCTGGTGACCCCGAATGCGCTGGAAACCGCGCGGCTGCTGGACCGCAAGCTGCCGGAGGGCCAGGAACGGGTGGAAGCCGTGGGCGGCGCTGGGGAGGCTTTGCTGAAGGGTACCGGCGCCCGGGCCGTGGTGGTCACCCTGGACCGGGACGGCACCGTCCTGTTGACGCCCGACGGCGTGCGGCACCGGACGTGGGCCCGGCCGGCCGCGGAGAAGCAGGCGTCCGGGGCAGGCGACACCTTCGTGGCGGCCCTGACGCTGGCCCGCGCCGCCGGACTGCCGCTGACGGCCAGCCTGGACCTGGCCCAGGCGGCCGCCGACGTGGTGGTCCACCAGCCGGGCACGTCGGTCTGCAGCACGGCCCAGCTCAGCAGGTACCTGGAGGCCTTCGCTGATACTGCGCTGAGCGAGGACGAACTGGAGCGGCAGATGGAGCTGCACCGCGCCCAGGGCCAACGGATCGTGCTCACCAACGGCTGCTTCGACGTACTGCACAGTGGCCACACCAGGTACCTCAACCAAGCCAAACAGCTGGGCGACATCCTGGTGGTGGCGCTGAACAGCGATGATTCCGTCCGTCGGCTCAAGGGCGCGGGCCGGCCCATCAACAACATGGCGGACCGGGCAGCGGTGGTGGCCGCATTGAGTTGCGTGGACTACGTGACGGTGTTCGACACCCCCACGGCCGCGCCGTTGATCCGCCGGCTCCGGCCCGAGGTCTACGCCAAGGGCGGGGACTACACACCCGAAATGCTGGCGGAGACCCCGGCGGTGGAGGAGTACGGCGGCCGCGTGGCCATCCTTGACTACGTGGCTGAACGGTCCACTACCGCAGTGGTGAACCGGATCCGGGACGGTCAGGGGGCAGCCAGCCCGGTCAACTAGGGCTGGTCAATTAGGGTTGATGCATGACTGAAGCGGGGCACGGGTAATGGGCAAACGCGGAAAGTCAGCAGGCAGGGCGGCCCGCCCCGCAGCCGGGGTGGTTGAGGTGCCCAAGGGAGCCGTGGTGAACGGCCCCGTGGAGGGCGTGTACTACATCGACACCGGTGACTGCGAGCTCATCGCGGACCAGGACAATTCCACCGGTTGGCTCCTGAAAATCAACGGCGTCATGAGCTCGCACATCGACCTCGCCGATCCGCTGTTTCTGGACTTCGAGTACATGCGGTGGATGGCGGCGCTCATCGAGTCCCGCTGGCCGCCGTCGGACACGTCTTCGGCGAAGCTGCGCGGGCTGCAGGAACACAAGCTGCGCGGGCTGCACCTGGGCGGCGGCGCCTGCTCCATGGCCCGCTACTTTTCCGCTGCCTACCCGGAGGCGCGGCAGGTGGTGGTGGAGCTGGACGGGAAGCTTGCCGAGTACGTCCGTGGCTGGTTCGACCTTCCCAAGGCGCCGCTGCTGCGGATCCGCGTGGGGGAGGCCCGGGGGGTGACCGAAACCCTCACCGCCCAGACCCGGGACTTCATTATCCGCGACGTCTTCGCAGGCGCCCTGACCCCCAGGCCCCTGACTACCGCTGAGTTCAACCAGCATGTGAAACGGGTACTGGCCCCCGGAGGGCTGTACGTTGCCAACTCAGGGGACGCCCCGGACCTGAAAAACGCCCGGGAGGATGCCGCCACCATCGCGGCCGCCTTCAAGCACACGGTGATCATCGCCGATCCCGCCATGCTGAAAGGCCGGCGGTACGGCAACATGGTCATGGCCGGCAGCGACGTACCCTTCGCGGACGATCCCCAGCTGCGGCGCCGGCTCCTGGGCGGGGCCGTTCCGGCACACCTCTGGGACGACGCCCAGGTCCGCGCATTCGCGGCCGGAGCCCCGGTACGCCACGACCCCGCCCCGGCCCCATCGACTGCTGGGTAACTGCCGTTTTGGAAGGTCAAAACGGCAGTTACGGAGCAGTCGATGAGGACTAGTCCTTGCCCAGGAGCGCGGCGCGGTGCTCGGCCATCCGTTCCCGGAGGGCCTCTACGACGGCGGCCACCGCGGGGCGGCGCAGCGAGTCCGGGCGCAGGACCATCCAGTAGGGGAGCAGTTCGCCGATTTTGTCGGGCAGCAGGCGGACCAGGTCATCGTGGAGGTCGGCCATGAAGCAGGGCAGGAACCCGACGCCCGCGCCGGCCCTGGTGGCCTCGACATGGACGAACACGTTGGTGGAGGTCAGCCCTTCCCGCATGGCCGGCACCAGCCGCCGCGGCGCGTCGAGATCGTCCACCTGCAGCATTGAGTCCACGAAGTAGACCAGCGGGTGCCCGTTGAGTTCAGCCACGGTGGCGGGCGTCCCGTGCTCCGCAAGGTAGTCGCGGGAGGCGTACATGCCCAGGCGGTATTCGCCCAGCCGGATGGCCTCCGCGCGGTGCACCTGCGGCTCGCCCACCACCACCTCGATGTCCAGCCCGGAGCGTTGCTGCAGGGCCCGGCGGGTCATGGTCACCACCTCCACGCCCAGGCCGGGGTGGTCCCGGCGCAGCCGCGCCACAGCAGGAGCGGCAATGTAGGCGCTGAAGCCATCCGTCGCGGTCATGCGTACGACGCCGGCAATCGGGTCGGGTGCCTGGCCGGCGGGTCCCAGCGTGCCCAGCACCGCCTCCACCTGCTCCGCCGCCCGCACGGCGCGTTCACCCAGTTCCGTGACCTCCCAGCCGCCCGCGGCGCGGGACAGGACCCTGCCGCCAAGCGACTTCTCCAGTGCGGCGATCCTGCGCGAGACCGTGGTGTGGTTCAAGCCCAGGGCCTGGGCCGCCGTCGTAAACCTGGCGGAGCGAGACACCGCGAGGAGGACCAGCAGGTCATCGGGGTTCGCATTCATATCTGCAATTGTGCACACAACGGGTGCCTCTTTGGTCATTGAAGGACAGGAATTGTGCAGCAATACTCATCTGAGTCACTTGTGCTGGAGATCACAGCACGTGTCAACGTGGACACTGAGGAGAACCATGAGTAATGAGCAAAGCCGGGCACACGACGCCGGGCATGCACCCAAGGGATCGGGACTGAAGAGGATTGTTGCCGCCTCCATGGTGGGTACGGTGGTGGAATGGTATGAGTTCTTCCTGTACGCCACCGCGGCCACGCTGGTCTTCGGCAAGTACTTCTTCCCCGCCACAGGCAACGATCTGGACGGAATCATCCAGGCCTTCCTGACCTATGCCGTGGGCTTCATCGCACGCCCGCTGGGCGGCATCGTGTTCGGCCAGATCGGCGACAAGCTGGGCCGCAAGCCCACGCTGCAGCTCACCATCGTCATCATCGGCATCTCCACGTTCCTGATGGGCTGCCTCCCAGGCTTCGCCGACATCGGCTACCTTGCGCCGGCACTGCTGGTGGCCCTGCGGTTCATCCAGGGCTTCGCGCTGGGCGGCGAATGGGGCGGCGCTGTGCTCCTGGTTGCCGAACACAGCCCGAACAAGACCCGCGCCTTCTGGTCCAGCTGGCCGCAGGCCGCCGTGCCGGTGGGCAACCTCCTGGCAACGCTGGTGCTCTACATCATGTCCACCACCCTCAGCAGCGAGGCCTTCCTCGGCTGGGGCTGGCGGGTGGCCTTCTGGCTCTCCGCCGTGATCGTCTTCGTGGGTTACTACATCCGCACCAACGTCAGTGAGTCACCCATCTTCCTCGAAGCCAAGGAACTGGTGGAGAAGGAGCAGGCCGTCAGCTACGGCGTCTTCGAGGTCCTCCGCAAGTACCCTAAGGGCATCTTCCAGGCCATGGGCCTGCGGTTCGCGGAAAACATCATGTACTACCTGGTGGTCAGCTTCGCGATTGTGTACCTCAAGAGTGTGCAGAAGTATGACACCTCTTCGCTGCTGCTGGCGCTGCTGATAGCGCACGTGGTCCACTTCGCCATCATCCCGCAGTACGGCCGCCTGGCGGACCGGATCGGCCGCAAGCCCGTCTACCTGGCCGGCGCCATTTTGGGCGCCACCTGGCCGTTCTTCGCCTTCCCGATGTTCGATACGCGCAACGCCGTGGTGATCGTCCTCGCCGTGACCATTGGCCTGTGCCTGCACGGCCTCATGTATGCGGGGCAGCCGGCCATCATGGCTGAGATGTTCCCCACCCGCATGCGGTACTCCGGAGCATCCCTCGGCTCGCAGGTCACGTCCATCTTTGCCGGTTCGCTGGCGCCGCTGCTGGCCACCCAGTGGCTGAAGGACACCGGATCATGGGTGCCCACGGCCATTTACCTGGTCATTGCCTGCGCCATCACAGTGGTGGCCGTGCTAAGCCTGAAGGAAACCAAGGGTATTGCCCTGGAGGACGTGGACAAGGAAGACGCTGCCCGCGAGGGCCTGCTCACCGCTGGACAGCGTTGACCTGGCTGTTGGGCTGAGTCAGCCGTTGGACTGTTTGGGTGCACGAAGGAGAACTGCAATGGACAACACGTTGAATGGACGCAAGGCACTGGTCACCGGTGGTGCCAGTGGAATCGGGGCCGCCTGCGTACGCGCACTTGCGGCGCGGGGAGCGAAGGTGGTGGTGGCCGACGTCGACTCGGCCGCCGCTGCGGCCCTCGCCGATGAGGTGGGTGGGAGCGCCTGGGGAGTGGACCTGCTGGACGTTGACGCCCTGGCCACCCTGAGCCTGGACTGCGACATCCTGGTCAACAACGCGGGGATCCAGCGCATCAGCCCCATCGAGGAGTTCGATCCGGCGGACTTCCGGCGGATTATCACCCTGATGCTGGAGGCTCCGTTCCTGCTCATCCGGGCCGCCTTGCCGCACATGTACGCCAACAAGTTCGGCCGCGTCATCAATCTGTCCTCGGTGCACGGCATCCGGGCCTCTCCGTTCAAGAGTGCGTACGTCTCCGCCAAGCACGGCCTGGAAGGGCTGAGCAAGGTGACGGCGCTTGAAGGGGGTCCGCACGGTGTCACTTCGAACTGCATCAACCCCGGGTACGTGCGTACGCCCCTGGTGGAGAAGCAACTCGCGGACCAGGCCAAGGTGCACGGAATCCCTGAGTCCGAGGTCCTGGCCAAGGTGATGCTCACCGAATCCGCCATCAAGCGCCTGGTGGAACCGGACGAAGTGGCCTCCCTGGTGGCCTGGCTGGCATCCGCGGATGCCGGGATGGTGACCGGCGCCAGCTACACCATGGACGGCGGCTGGTCCGCCCGCTAACACGCTAGTCCAAGGGCTTGACCAGCCGGTGGTCGAAAAAGAAGACACCGTACGTGGTCTTCACTCCCACCGACCGGCGGTCCTGCCACACGACGACCCCTTCGCGCCTGCCGCTGAAGGGGTCGTCGCCGATGACCGTGTCCCCCACCCGGTAAGGGCAGCGGGGGCTGAAAACCGTCAATGTCCGGCCGAACGCCCCGGCAAGGACAGTGCCGAGGCTGACGGGCCGGCCCATGCCGGAAAGATCCTGTACATAGTCCCTGGCCATGTGACCAACTCCTCCAAGCGGCAGCCTGCCGCCTGCTAACGGTGCTGGTTGGCGGAATGCTCCCAGCAGAGGATGGTCCTCCCATTCCGGCCGCCACCGTACGCCCACGCTAGGCGCTGTTCACATAAGCCACACCAGTAACAGGTACTCAACTTCCAACGCCTGTACTACTTGGCTTTTTCGGTCCCGTTGATGATCTCGTCTGCATTGTCGAATGCCCAGGCCACCAGCGGCACCAGGAGCGCGCTTAACTCGTAGCCCCGCTCCGTGAGGCTGTAGTCCACCCGTGGCGGGATGACGGGCTGCGCATTCCTGCTGACCAGTCCGTCGCGCTCCAGCGTCTTCAGCGTCTGCGCCAGCATCTTCTCGCTGATGCCCTCGGCCCGGCGTCGCAGGTCGCTCCACCGCTGTTCACCCTCGGACAGGGCAATCAGGATCAGCACACCCCATTTGCTGGTGATGTGGTCCAGCAGGGCCCGGCTGGGGCATCCGGCGGGAAACACGCCGTCGGCAAAGGCAAGGGGGAGGGGAGTTGCTTGCATGGTCCCAGCTTACCTAAAGGTCAGTACCTTACTTTAAAGTGCGTACTCACTTTTGGGAAGTTTCGGGGAAGGGGCATGGTTGTTTCCCCTGACAGAGCAAAAAATCCCGAAAGGAATCATCGTGAGCATCGTTGTTACAGGCGCCACCGGACAGCTGGGCCGCCACGTCATTGAGGCCCTCCTGGAGCGCGGAGTGCAGGCCGGGGATATCGTCGCGGCCGGCCGGTCCGTGGACAAGCTCGCGGACTTCGCCGCCCGCGGGGTGCGCGTACAGCCCATGGACTATGCCGACGCCGGTTCGGTGGCCACTGCCCTGAAGGGCGCCACGCGGGTGCTGCTGATCTCCGGCAGCGAGGTGGGCCGGCGGGTGGACCAGCACCACACCGTGATCGATGCCGCCAAGGCCGAAGGCGTGGAGCTGCTGGCCTACACCAGCATCGCCAACGCGGACACCACCGGTATGAAGCTGGCCGACGAGCACAAGGCCACCGAGGAGCTGCTGCGCGAGTCCGGGGTACCCTTCGTGCTGCTGCGCAATGGCTGGTACCTGGAAAACTACACGGAGCAGCTGCCTGGAACGCTCGCCCAGGGTGCCGTCGCGGGCAGCGCCGGCGAGGGCAAGGTCAGCGGGGCCTCACGGGGTGACTACGCCCATGCCGCCGCCGCAGTGCTGGTCGCCGAGGGCCAGGCCGGCAAGGTTTACGAGCTCGGCGGCGATGAGGCCTTCAGCATGGCGGAGCTCGTGGCGGAGATCAGTGCGGCCGCCGGAAAGACCATCAGCTACAACGATCTGTCCGCCGAGGAATACGCGGGGCTGCTCGCGTCCGTGGGCGTGCCGGAGGCTTTCGCGGAAATCCTGGCGGATTCGGACCTGGGCATTGCGCGCGGCGACCTCCTGGTCAGCACCGGCGACCTCCAGAGGCTGATCGGGCGCCCGACGACGACACTGGGCCAGGCGGTCCGGGCCGCCGTCGCGTCCGCATAGCCAGTAAAACGGCGAGGTGCCCGGCCCCTTTGGGGGACCGGGCACCTTCCACTTTCAACCTGCAGGGCGGGCGGGGCCTACCCGCCGCTGCGGGCGGTCCCTACCACCGGCAGCGGTGACGTTTCGTCCGCAAGCTGGGCCCGGCGTCGGCCGTCACCTTTGATCCACAGCCTGTAAGCCAGGACCAGCAGCCCCAACCACGCCGCGCCAACGTACAGCGCGATCCGGGTGTCCTCGAAGGCGCCCAGCACGGCGATCACCAGCGCCATGAACGCGATGGTGAGGACCGATGCCGCCGGCCACCACGGTGAGGGGAATTCCGACGCCGGCAGGCCCTTGCGTGCGATTTCCCGCTTCATTGCCACATGGGACGCGAGGATCATCACCCACACCCAGACGGTGGCGAAGGTGGCGATGGAGGCGATCACCAGGAACACATCCTCCGGAATGACTGCGTTGAGGACCACGCCCACCAGCAGGATCCCGGCCATCATGACCACGGTCATCCACGGGACGCCGTGCCGGGAGACCTTGCCGAAAGCGGCCGGTGCATGGCCCTGGTTGGAGAGCCCGAAGAGGATGCGCCCGGCGCCGAAGATGTCGCTGTTGATGGCGGAAAGCGCGGCCGTGATCACCACTGCGTTGAGGATATGCGGTGCCGCGGGGATGCCCAGGCTGCTGAAGATCTGCACGAACGGGCTGCCGCTGGTGCCCACCTGGTCCCACGGGAAGAGGCTCATGAGGACGCCCAGGGTAAGGACGTAGAACAGCAGTACGCGGACCGGAACAGTGTTGACGGCCTTGGGGATGACCTTCTTGGGGTCTGCTGCTTCACCGGCCGTGATGCCCAGGGTCTCGATCCCGCCGAAGGCGAACATCACCACGGCGAAGGATGCCAGCAGGCCTTCGAAGCCGTTCGGGAAGAGGCCGCCATGCTCCACGAGGTTGCCAAGGCCCGGCGCCACCGTGGAATCAGCGGCCTGGAAACCAAACACGATAATGGCGGCGCCGCCGGCGATCATGGCGATGATCGCGGCGACCTTGATCAGTGAGAACCAGAACTCGAGCTCGCCGAAGACCTTGACGCTGAGCAGGTTCAGCGCGGCCAGGAAGCAGATGACGGCGAGAATCCAGATCCAGCGGTCCACCTGCGGGAACCAGAAGCCCATGTAGATACTGAACGCGGTGACATCGGCGATCGCGACGATCGCCATCTCGAAAACATAGGTCCAGCCGGTGACGAAGCCGGCAAGGGGGCCAAGGTAGCGGCTCGCGTACTGGCTGAAGGAGCCGGACACCGGATGCCGCACCGCCATCTCGCCGAGGGCCCGCATCACCATGAACACGGCCGCGCCGCCGATGATGTAGGCCAGCAGGACGGCAGGTCCTGCCTTTTGGATCGCCGAAGCGGAGCCGTAAAAGAGGCCGGTGCCAATTGCCGATCCCAGTGCCATGAACCGGATGTGCCGGACGTTCAGGCCCCTGTTGAGGACCTGTCCGACGGCGGCAGTTGGGGTCCGCTGTCCGGCCGGACTTTCGGCCCGGGTGGGGGTTGGTGCTGCTTGCATACAGATACCTTCTCGTCTTTGGGAGGGGAGCCGCTAACCAGCAGACCATTTCCGCGGGCGCCGTGATGAGGCTCACGCCGGCTTGGTGTCTTTCATTCCAGACTGTGGGCAGGACATTTTCCGCGGCGCAGGTTCCTTTTCGCTACGGGTATTTCCGGTGCGGGTAGGAGCCTGCGCAGCGAAATGTGGACGACGGCGGCCGTGGGGTTACCGACCTCTGCACTGGACCGCCCTGCTATGTCTGGTATTGGAGACATCGCACCTCGCGATCGGTCGCGTTGGGTACTGCCGAAGGCGCAAGCTGGAGTACGGGATACCGGACAGAGCCAACCAGAAAGACCCTCTTAGCCCATGAGCACCGCATCAAGCCCCGAACCACGAAACACCGAAGCATCAGGCACCGAAACTCCGGCCCCCCGGGCCGCGGCCAAGGCGTCGTCAAAGGTTCCTGCCGCGGAAAACACCCTGCGCATCCTCAAGCTCCTGGCATCGCGCCGGGGGCCTATGGCAGCGTCGCAGATCGCGTCCAGCCTGGACCTGCCGCGGTCCAGCGTCTACCACCTCCTTGGTGTGATGGAGGCCAACGGCTTCGTGCTCCACCTCCACGAGGAGCAGCGGTACGGGCTGGGGATCAGCGCCTTCGAACTCAGTTCCGCGTACTCCCGGCAGGAGCCCCTGTCGCGTCTGGGCCGCCCCCTGCTCGCGAGCCTGGTGGACGCGATCGGCGAGAGTGCGCACCTTGCCGTGCTCCATGGCCGGGACGTGCTCTACATCGTGGAGGAACGGGCCAAGAACCGCCCATCCCTGGTGACCGACGTCGGCGTCCGCCTTCCCAGCCACCTCACGGCCAGCGGCCGGGCCATCCTGGCGGCCCTGCCCAAATCGCAGGTCCGCGCGCTCTACCCGAATGCCGCGGCCTTCAGTGCACGGCATGAGGTGGAGGGCGCCATCATGAAGTACTCGGCGCTCTCCTCGCACCTGGACCAGGTGAGGCAGCGCGGCTACGCCACAGAGCACGGAGAAGTCACGCCCGGATTCGGCTCCATCGCCGCCGCCGTCACGGACCATCTGGGCTGGCCCACGGCGGCCGTCGCGGTCACCTTCCTGGAAGACAAGCTGGCCCCGGAAGAATGGCCGGTGCTGGCTGCCCGGGTCCAGAAGGTGGCTGACGAACTCTCGGTCCGGATCCACGGACGTCCGGTCAAATAACCGCCCGCCACATAACCCCCAACCCGCGTCTGGCATCCCGGACAGCGAGCCCGCAAAAGCCCTGTGAAGCGCGTTCCCAAAGGGCTTTATTGGAAACAGAACTTCTTTCCTCCAACAGACACCACAAGAAGGAGCCACCATGGCACCCGCCGATTTCACCACCGGTGCCCGCCCGGTCAAAGCAGCCCGAGGCACCGAGCTCACCGCCAAGTCCTGGCAGACCGAAGCGCCGCTGCGCATGCTGATGAACAACCTGGACCCAGAGGTCGCCGAGCGCCCTGACGACCTGGTGGTCTATGGCGGCACCGGCCGCGCCGTCCGCTCCTGGGCCGCATTCGATGCCATCACCCGCACCCTGGAAACCATGGAAAAGGACGAGACCCTGCTGGTCCAGTCCGGCAAGCCCGTGGGGGTGTTCCGCACCAACGAGTGGGCACCCCGCGTCCTGCTGGCCAACTCCAACCTCGTGGGCGACTGGGCCACGTGGCCCGAATTCCGCCGGCTCGAGGCAGAAGGCCTGATGATGTACGGCCAGATGACCGCCGGCTCCTGGATCTACATCGGCACCCAGGGCATCCTGCAGGGCACTTTCGAAACGTTTGCCGCGATCGCCCGCAAGCTCACCGGTGACGAGAACGGCACCCTCGCCGGCACCCTGACGCTCACCGGAGGCTGCGGCGGCATGGGTGGCGCCCAGCCGCTCGCCGTCACCCTGAACGACGGCGTCTGCCTGATCGTCGACGTCGATGAGTCCCGCCTGCGCCGCCGCGCCGGCAAGCGCTACCTGGACGAGGTGGAAACCGATCTCGACGCCGCCATCGCCAAGGTGCTCAAGGCCAAGGAAGAGCGCCGCGGCTGGTCCGTGGGCTACGTGGGCAACGCCGCCGAGGTCTTCCCGGAAATCCTGCGCCGCCACAAGGCCGGCGAACTCACCGTGGACATCGTCACCGACCAGACCTCGGCACACGATCCGCTCAGCTACCTGCCCGAGGGCATCTCGGTGGACGAATGGCACCGCGAGGCTGGGGCGGATCCGGAAGGTTTCACCAAGAAGGCCCAGGCCTCGATGGCAAGGCACGTCCAGGCCATGGTCGAATTCCAGGACGCCGGGGCCGAGGTCTTCGACTACGGCAACTCCATCCGCGACGAAGCCCGCAAGGGCGGCTACGAACGCGCCTTCGAGTTCCCCGGCTTCGTCCCGGCCTACATCCGCCCGCTCTTCTGTGAAGGCCTTGGCCCGTTCCGCTGGGTGGCCCTCTCGGGCGACCCGGAAGATATCCGCGTCACCGACGAGGCAATCAAGGAGCTGTTCCCCGAGAACAAGCACCTGCACCGCTGGATCGACGCAGCCCAGGAAAGGGTGGAATTCGAAGGCCTGCCGGCCCGCATCTGCTGGCTCGGCTATGGCGAACGTGCCAAGGCCGGCCTGCTGTTCAACCAGCTCGTCAAGGACGGCAAGGTCAAGGCCCCCATCGTCATCGGCCGCGACCACCTGGACTCCGGCTCCGTGGCCTCCCCGTACCGCGAAACCGAGGCCATGGCAGACGGCTCGGACGCCATCGCCGACTGGCCGATGTTGAACGCCCTCCTCAACACCGCCTCCGGCGCCACCTGGGTGTCCCTGCACCACGGCGGCGGCGTGGGCATCGGCCGCTCCATCCACGCCGGCCAGGTCTCCGTCGCCGACGGCACGGACCTCGCCGCGCAAAAGCTTGAGCGGCTCCTCACCAACGACCCCGGCATGGGCGTCATCCGCCACGCCGACGCCGGCTACGAGCGAGCCCTCGACGTTGCCAAGGAGCGCGGCGTCCGGATCCCCATGCAGGAAAGCCGCTAAGACCAAATGACTGCATCGACTGCTCCGTAAGTGCCGTTTAGAGTCCCGAAAACGGCAGTTACGGAGCAATCGATGGGAATACGACAAGGAACTTCAATGACCATCCCCACGACCTCCCTAACCTCGCAAGCTCGGCCAGGGAACCCTGGCCGCCTGGCCCCAACCCACGAACCGCTCACCGTCACCCTCGGCTCCGCCGGAATCACGCCCCAGGATGTGCTCGCCGTCGCGCGCCACAACGCCAAGGTGGCCATCGCCCCGGACGCCCTGGAAACCGTGGCCAAGGTACGCGCCCACATCGACAACCTCGCCTCCAGTGACACCCCTGCCTACGGCATTTCCACCGGTTTCGGTGCCCTGGCCAACCGCCACATCCCCAACGAACTGCGCACGCAGCTGCAGAAGTCACTGATCCGCAGCCACGCGGCAGGCATGGGACCCGCGGTGGAGCGCGAAGTGGTGCGCGGCATCATGTTCCTGCGCGCCAAGACCCTGGCCTCCGGCCGCACCGGCGTCCGCCCCGTGGTCCTGCAGACCATGGTGGACGTCCTTAACGCCGGGATCACCCCGGTGGTCCGCGAGTTCGGCTCGCTGGGCTGCTCGGGTGACCTCGCACCGCTCTCGCACTGCGCCCTGGTCCTGATGGGCGAGGGGGAGGCGGAAGGGCCCGACGGCGTCACCTACGGCGGGCGCGGCGAACGGACTGTCGCCGGGCTGCTTGCGGAGCACGGCATCGAACCCGTCACCCTCGCCGAAAAGGAAGGGCTGGCGCTGGTCAACGGCACAGAGGGCATGCTGGGCATGCTCCTCATGGCCATCGCGGACCTTCGCCAGCTGCTGGCGACGGCGGACATCACCGCCGCGCTGAGCGTCGAGGCGCTGCTGGGCACCGACCAGGTGTTCCTGCCCGAACTGCACGCCGCGCTGCGTCCGCACCCGGGCCAGGCGGCCAGTGCCGACAATATGCTGCGGGTGCTCTCGGATTCGCCCATCGTGGCGTCCCACAAGGTGGGCGACTCAAGGGTGCAGGACGCCTACTCGCTGCGGTGCGCCCCGCAGGTGGCCGGCGCCGTCCGCGACACGGTGGACCACGCCGAGCTGGTGGCAACCCGGGAACTGGCGGCGGCTATTGACAACCCGGTGGTGCTTCCGGACGGCCGCGTCAGTTCAAACGGCAACTTCCACGGTGCGCCCGTGGCGTACGTCCTGGATTACCTCGCCATCGCCGTGGCCGACCTGAGCTCCATCGCCGAACGCCGGACCGACCGGATGCTGGATCCGGCCCGGTCCCACGGCCTGCCCGCCTTCCTTGCGTCCGACCCCGGCGTGGACTCGGGCCTGATGATCGCCCAGTACACCCAGGCCGGGCTGGTATCGGACAACAAGCGGCTGGCCGTCCCGGCCTCCGTGGACTCCATTCCGAGCTCCGCCATGCAGGAGGACCACGTGTCCATGGGCTGGCACGCGGCGCGCAAGCTGCGCAAGGCCGTGGAGAACCTGCGGCGTGTCCTGGCCATCGAACTGGTGACCTCGGCACGGGCCCTGGACATCCGCACGCAGCTCTCCGGCGGCGTGCTGACCCCGGGACCGGCCGGCACCGCGGTGGTGGCAGCGCTCCGTGCCGTGGTGGAGGGGCCGGGGACGGACCGTTTCCTGTCCCCTGAACTGGAAGCGGCTGACCGGCTGGTCGCCTCCGGGGACGTGCGCGCGGCGGCCGAATCCGCCGTCGGGCCGCTCGCCTGACGCCGAAGGATCTTCAGGCCATGCTGCGCTTCCGTCCGGAGTGCGGAATATCCGGCGCCACGCCCTGCCGTGGCGCCGGGAGTGTAGTAGAACTGAAGGTGTAGTGAAAGTCACATCAAAGAGGCTGTGGCGGCAGAACGATACAAAGGGGTAGAAGTTCAAATGAAAGCACGTGGGGCAGTCCTGTCGAGGCGCAGTGCCCATTCCGCAGCGGTGTCCAACTGGAAGTCCCTCCAGGCCGGGGACCGCGTCGAGATCATCAAGCATGCGCATGTGGTGGCAGCCGGGGAGGTGGAAGAGGTGTCGCAGAGCGGCAACGTCCTCTGGCTGGTCCCCGCGGGCCCGTCAGGTCCGGCGGAGAAAGAGCTTTTCCTGAAGTCCGACGGCGTGCAGGTCCGCCGCGGCTGACAGTCCGGCCAGCAGCACCAGCAGCAACGAAAATCCCCGCACTCCCAAACGGTGTGCGGGGATTTTTGTGGTTTTGGTCAGGCGGCGAAGGACTCGTACGTCTCGCCAAACGGTACTGATTCGTCCAGGGCTACGGTGTAGCTTCCCGGGTGCAGCCTGGTGACAAGGATGCCGCAGGCGGCGTCCTGCGCTGCAACCTCAATCAGTTCGCCCACTGCCTCTTCCAGACCGGCGTGGACCTCACTGGCGCTTGAGAACTCCAGGGTGATGGACCGCGGGGCTGGTCCTTCTGTGGTCTGGGCAGCGGCAGGGACGCGCTCCATGGTGGCTGTAGTCATGTGCTGAACTTTCTGTGTTTCGTGCCAGGATGGCTCCAACATTCTACCGGCTGCTTCTGTTATATGTCAGATGACTGTCCTTAGGGAACCCCCGGATGCGGTCACAAACCGTCTGTTCCCGGTGCCGGGGAAAATCAGGGACCATGGAATCGGGTGCCCACCGGGCCCGGAACCCCTATCGATACAGCTTGAGGAGAATTCGGTATGAAAATCATGCGCCTGGGCGAAAGCGGCAGCGAACAGCCTGCCGTCCTGGTGTCCTCCGCGGACGGCGTCGACCGGTATTTCAGCCTGCTGCCCCTCACCGCCGACGTCGACGGCGCATTCCTCGCTGCCGGCGGTTTGGACAAGGTCCGGAAGGCGCTGGACGCGGGTGAGCTGCCGGTCCTGGAAGGCGCCTCAGCGCTCCGGGTTGGTTCCCCCGTGGCCCGGCCCGGGTCGGTAGTGGGCATCGGAATGAACTACGCCGCCCACGCCGCGGAATCGGGGGCCGAGCCGCCCACCATTCCCGTGGTCTTCCTCAAGCCAAGCAACACCGTCACCGGCCCGTTCGACCCGGCCCCGCTTCCGCCCCGCTCCACGCAATACGACTGGGAGGTGGAACTGGGCATTGTCATCGGCCGGGAGGCCAGCTACCTCGGCTCCCCGGAGGAAGCAGCCGCCTGCATTGCCGGTTACGTCACTGCCAATGACTTCTCCGAACGGGAGTACCAGCTGCCGGGAGCCGCGGGCCAGTGGACCAAGGGAAAATCGCTTCCCGGGTCGACGCCCCTGGGTCCGTGGCTGGTTCCTGCAGGCGAGACGGACGGCGGCAGCCTGAGGCTTCGCAGCTGGGTGAACGGGGAGCCGCGGCAGGATTCAACGTCGTCCGAGCTCATCTTTGATGCACCCACGCTGATCCACCACTGCAGCCAGTACATGCGCCTGGAGCCGGGCGACGTGATCCTCACCGGAACACCCCAGGGAGTGGCCCTCAGCGGCCGTTTCCCCTACCTCCAGCCCGGCGACGTGGTGGAGGTAGAGGTGGAGGGCCTGGGCCGCCAGCGCCAGGAGCTGTTCCGGACACGGGCGGCCACTACGGTCTAGACCGCTTTTACCGCCAGGACCGGGCAGTCCGCTTCAAGCAGGATGCGCTGTGATGTGCTGCCCATGATCAGTTTGCCCACCGGAGTTCGGCGGCGCAGGCCGATGACGATCAGGTCGGCGTTGTGCTCCTCCGCGGCATCCAGCACCTCAGCCGCCGCGTCATGGCCGCGGACGGGGCGCTTGACCAGGTACTGGATGCCCTGGCTGGCCAGCCGCTGCTCGATGTCCTGGATGTCACGTTCCTGGGCAAAGCGGTTGTCCACGGCTGCCTCACCCTTGGAGGAGTTGATCAGCACCAGGGTGCTGTTGCTCTTCCGGGCTTCGGTGATGGCCTGCGTCAGGGCCGCTTCGCCCTCTGGTGTCGGGACGTATCCCACAACCACCGTCATGGTGTCTCCTTGTTCTGCTCGGTGCGGGTAAATGGCTTTGGTGCGGCTGCTTAGTTACTGTAATCGGCTGCACCCGAATTGGCGGGAAGCAGCGGCCTGCGCTCCGGACGCTTGCGGCGGAACAGCTTGTAGGCAAAGGGCCAGAGCAGGATGAGGCCAATGATGACATAGATGCCGACGGCGATCGGCTCACCCAGGAGCCCTGCCGGGTCTCCGGCGCTCAGCTGCAGGGTCTTGCGGAGCTGCCCTTCGATCCGCGGGCCCAGGATCACGCCGAGGATCAGCGGCAGCACGGGAAGCCCGAAACGCCGCATCATGAACCCGAGGGCACCCAGGACCAGCAGGATCACCAGGTCGAATGCCTGCAGGTTCACCGAGTAGGCGCCCAGGGTGGCGAAGAACAGGATGCCTGCGTACAGGTACGGCCGGGGGAGCTGCAGGAGCTTGGCCCACAGGGGTGCCAGCGGCTCAAGTACGGCGTGGGACGGCCGGAGCGGCGGTACGTCCTGAAGGCCTGAACCCGGCCTGCGGCAGCAGCCCATCGCTGGGACAAGGCTGCCGGGACACGCTGTCAGCGCAGGAGCGTGTCCACCAACCGGGCGGCGGTCCTGGCGGTCCGGCCGTCAATGTCGAACGCCGGATTCAGCTCCGCCACGTCCAGGTGCAGGAGCTTCCCGCTCAAGGCCACCTGCCGGCACACCGCCGAAATGACAGGAAGTGGCACGCCGTAGGCTGCCGGCGCGCTCACCCCCGGCGCCACCGCGGCGGGCAGCACGTCCAGGTCGATGGTCAGGTAAAGGACGTCGATGTCCGCCAAAAAGTCCGCCACGAAGCCACGGACCCGGTCCGCTTCGCAGTCCTCGTCCAGCAGGTACCGGACACCCAGCTTGTCGGCGGTGTCGAACAGGACCTGGGTGTTGCCCGGTTCCGAGATGCCGGCGACGGCGTAACGGAATTCCCGTCCGGCGTCCGCTTCCGCGCGGGCCATCTGCAGGAACGGCGTCCCCGAACTGGGCGCGGGCTCGTCGCGGAGGTCGAAGTGCGCATCGAGGTTCAGGACGCCCAGGCGCTGCCCGCCTTGGACCGCCGAGGATGCGCTGACACCGAGATAACTGGCATAGGCGGTTTCATGGCCGCCGCCCAGCACCACAGTGCGGTGCCCGGCGTCCAGCAGGGCAGCCACCACCTGGCCAAGCCGTTCCTGCCCGGCTTCCAGGTCTTCACCGGAGACCACGACGTCTCCGAGGTCAGTCACCGCGCGGTCCAGATGGAAGGCCAGCGGGCCCAGCGCTTTCCGCAGCGCCGCCGGGGCCGCGGCTGCCCCGGTCCGGCCCTGGTTGCGGCGCACCCCCTCGTCGCTGGCAAATCCCAGCAGGGCAGCCGGGCTGGGCCCGGGTTCGGCCCTCTGTAGCTGATCGGAGGCGGTGACGGCCTGCCACCAGCGGCGGTGGCCGGGACCATCGCCGTCGAACCTGCCGGTCCAGGGCTGGGGCGGGACGTCAATGGCGGGTAGCTGGAGGGACATGCCTCAAGCTCACCGCATGCCGGGCACGAAAACCAGCGCCGCCGCCGTCGTCCTGTCCGGAATCCAAGAACCGGGAACCCATCCAGCGTTCGCGGGGCACGGCCGGCGTGGTGGGTACGGGGATAGGGTGGGACGGTCGGTCCGCAGCAGTTGCGGTTCCTGCCGGCCGGCGACAAGACAATCCCAGGCTGGAGAGCCCATGTTTGAAGCCCCCGATATTATCTTTGCCGCGGCCGGCGTGGCCGTGTTTATCGCCGCAGTGCTGCCCAAGCTGCTGCGGGACATCCCGTTGTCCATGCCCATGGTCTTCCTGGGCGGGGGAATGGCCGCCTTCGCGCTGATTCCTTCGCTGCCCAATCCGAACCCGGTGGAGCACAGCGACTTTGTCATGCACCTCGCCGAGGTCTGCGTCATCATTTCGCTGATGGGCGCGGGGCTGGCCCTGGACCGGCCCGTGGGACGTAAGCGCTGGTCGACCACCTGGAGGCTCCTGGGCATCGCCATGCCGCTGTGCATCGTGGGGTTGACCCTGCTGGGCATGTGGTTCCTGGGTCTGGGGCTCGGCGCGGCGCTGCTGGTGGCCGCCAGCCTGGCGCCCACGGACCCCGTGCTGGCGTCGGAAGTGCAGGTGGGCGAGCCTGCTGACCAGGATGACCGCACGGACAAGGAGGACGAGGTCCGCTTCGGTCTCACCTCGGAGGCCGGGCTCAATGACGGGCTGGCATTCCCCTTCGTGTACCTTGCCATTGCCATCAGCGTTGCCGGAGCTGACCCGTCCGCCTGGTTCGGCGAGTGGTTTGGGCTGGACGTGGTGTGGCGGCTTGCCATCGGCCTCCTGGTGGGCTTCCTCACCGGCAAGGTGCTCGCCAGGCTGTTTTTCTCCACCCGCGCCGACAGCCTTCGCCTGTCCAATCACTCAGAAGGCTTTGTGGCCCTGGCCGCGACGTTCCTGGCGTATGGGCTGACGCAAATGGTGGAGGGCTACGGATTCATTGCGGTATTCGTCTGTGCCGTGACCATCCGGGCCGCCGAGCGCACTCACGGCTACCACCGGGTGCTGCACTCCTACGTGGAGCAACTGGAACGGCTCCTGACGGTGGTGATCCTGGTCCTGCTCGGCGGTGCCATCGCCCGCGGGCTGCTCGCCGGCATCGGGCTGGCAGAACTGTTGGTGGCACTCGCTTTCCTGCTGGTGGTCCGGCCGCTGGCAGGCTGGCTGGGCCTGCTGGGCGGCAAGACCGGTCCGCGGGAACGTGTCGCACTGTCATTCTTTGGCATCCGCGGGATCGGTTCCCTGTACTACCTGGCCTTTGCGCTGGGTGAAGGCCACTTCACGGACCAGGGGCACTGGCTCTGGTCCTTCATTGGCCTGGTGGTGGCACTGTCCATCGTGATTCACGGCGCCACCACCTCGCCCCTGATGAACCGGCTGGACCGGCTGCGCAAGAAGAAGGCGCTGGCGGTCTCCGGCGACGAGGGGCTCGCACCAAATACCCCCGTATAAGCAAAGGGCTGGTGCGGCATCTGCCGCACCAGCCCTTTTGTCTATTTCCGGGAGTTACTTCATCCCCAGGGCCGCCTCGATGGGGCCGATGGCAAAGAACAGCGCGAACGCCGCGGCCACAGCCCACATCAGCGGGTGGATGTCCTTGACCCTGCCCTGTACCGTGCGGATCAGGACGTAGGCGATGAAGCCTGCGCCCAGGCCGTTGGCGATCGAGTAGGTGAACGGCATCAGGGTGAAGGTCAGGAACGCGGGGATGGCGATGCCCCAGTCCTGCCAGTCGATCTTGCCCACCTGGGACACCATCATGAAGCCCACCACCACCAGCGCCGGGGCCACGGCCTCAAAGGGCGCCAGGTTGATCAGCGGGGTGAAGAACATTGCCACCAGGAACAGCAGGCCGGTAACGATGGAGGCGACGCCAGTCCGGGCACCTTCGCCGATGCCGGCACCGGCTTCGACGTAGATCTGGTTTGAGGAGACGGACGCGCCGCCGCCGATGATGGCGCCGAGCGCGTCCACCTGGAGCACACGGTCGACGTCGGGAATGTTGCCGTGCTCATCCACCGTGCCGGCTTCGTTGGCGAGGCCCACCATGGTGCCCATGGCGTCGAAGAAAATGCTGAGCAGGATGACGAAGGCCAGCAGCGCGGCGGCAACGAAGCCGAGGTGCGCGAAGGCGCCGAACGGGTTGGCCTTGCCGATCAGGGAGAGGTCCGGGGCGGCCCAGCCGGAGAACGCCGGTGCCACCAGCGACCAGCCCTGCGGGTTGAAGTTCTTGCCATCGAAGCTGGGCCCGATGTGCAGGGTCGATTCGAGGATGACGGACAGCACCGTGGAAGTGATGATGCCAATCAGGATGGCGCCCTTGACCTTGCGCACCACCAGGGCGATGGTCAGGATCAGGCCGAACACGAACACCGCGGTGGGCCAGCCCAGGAGCTTGCCTTCGAAGCCCAGGCCAACCGGAACGGTGGTTCCCGCAACGTCCGGGATGCGGCGCACGAACCCGGCGTTGACCAGACCGATCAGGGCGATGAACAGGCCGATGCCCACCACGATGGCCGTCTTGAGTCCGTCCGGAACTGCCCTGAATACGGCGGTGCGGAAGCCCGTGAGGACCAGGATCAGCATGGTGACGCCGGAGAGGACCACCAGGCCCATCATGTCCGGCCAAGTGAGCCCCGGGTTGGTGGCCACGGTGACAGCCACGAAGGCGTTGACGCCCAGGCCCGTGGCCAGGGCGAACGGGTGCCGCCCCCATGCGCCCATGAGGATGGTGAGGATGCCTGCCACCAGCGCGGTCACGGCCGCCACCGCGGTAAAGCCCAGTGTGGCACCGCTGGAATCCGCACCGGACAGGATCAGTGGGTTCAGCACCACGATGTAGCTCATGGCGAAGAACGTGGCGAACCCGCCGCGGATCTCGCGGGAAAGGTTGGAGCCGCGCTCGGTGACCATGAAATACCGGTCCAGGGCAGAGCCTTGCTTAAGCATTAGTCCTCCGGGGAAGTGTGTGGGATACCTGCATCCTAAGGGAGCGGCAGGGAATGGGCCGCCAAATTCGCCTAGTCTGTAAGGAAGACAACACAAGGAGCAGCCCAACCATGCGCCACGTCCGCCGCCAGTTGATGAGCCTTGCGCTCGGTTCCTTCATCCTCGCGGCCACTGCGCTGGGCATCGCTGGCCCGGCCTCCGCGCATGATGCCGCCAAATCCACCAGCCCCGGCCAGGGTGCTGCGCTGCCAGCCCCGCCCGCCGAAGTGTCGGTGACCTTCAGCAACACGCCGCTGGGTATCGGCTCGTCCTTCTCCGTCAAGGATGCAGGCGGCAAGGAGTGGGCTGACGGCTCCGTGCAGATCGTGGACAACGTGGCTACCCAAAAGCTCCGGCCGGGCGGTCCGGCGGGCATGTACACAGTGGCCTGGCGCGTGGTCAGCTCGGACTCGCACCCCATCGAGGGAACGTTCACCTTCACCGCGGCGTCCGGTGCGCCCGGTGCCGCTTCGTCAGGGACTCCCGCGGCGGAAAGTTCGACGGCGGCGGGTGCGGTCCCGGGCATGGGCACCGCCCGGCCCGGGGTGACGGAGGAGCCATCGGAGCCGGCCAGCGCAGGCCAGCCGTTCCAGTGGAGCATTGTGATTTTTGCGGTGGTCGCCGTGGGACTGCTGGTGGCTCTCGGCGTTATTGCCAGGCGCCGCCTTACGGGTGACGGGGATACCGACGATGATGGGGAGGCGGAGGACCGGGCCGGGGAGTAGCACCCGCCGGCAGGGACAGTTCTTTCAGCCTGGCAGCGCCTGCCGTGGACGCCGTCAGCAGCCCAGCACAGCAAAGCTTCCCGTTACCGGGAAGACGGCGGTGGACGGATGGGGGCCGTCCGGATTGACCTTGGCGGAGATGGCCTGCCCTACGGTCTTGGCCTGGCGCAGCACTTCTTTGGGCGATGGCGTGATGAGCTCGCCCACTCCCACCAGGTAGATGCCGATGGCCCGCATGGCAGCCGCCACGTTCCGGCCCACGGCAATGCCGAAGTCATTGAGCATGCGCCGCAGCTGGCTGTGGGCACAGCGGGTGAGCACGATGTGGTCTGCCACCAGGATGCCCGTGGGGGTGTGAACCTGCCACTGCGGCGCGGCCTGGTCCGGTGCTTCGAGCATGGTCAACTGGACTGCCCGCGTGGTGTTCCGCACGTCCACGCTGTGGCTTGCGGCGTAGTTGCGCAGGTGGCGAAGGATCTCGTTCCGTTCGCGGAGGGTGGCGCTGTCCGCTGCATCGCAGCGTTGCAGCGAAGTGGTATTGGCGGGCTGGGACTGGCCCAGGATGTCGAGGCCGTCCACCACGATGGAGTCCACTCCATGCCGGCGCAGTTCGGCAGCGACGGCCAGTCCGGACAGGCCAGTGCCGATGACGACAGCGGTGGTCTGTTCGGTCCTGGCATCCCCAGGCATGGTTGACACTACAGTTTCCCTCCTTTGGAGCTCCGGCAGGTGCCGGCATCCTCGCCGGCCAAGCGTCCCGTTACCCCCAAGTACGGCCGCAGCGCCCGGGACCGTCCTGGCAGGAAGATGCAGTTGGCGTCCCGGACCAACAATGTCCTGAAGACTACAGAACAAATGCGGCCGTGGATAGCCCATGGAAGAAAACGGATTCTTCCCCTGAAGGCGGTTTCCCACGCCGGCTTGAAAGCCTGTGGATAACTACGCCTATCCGCCGCTGAACAGGCTTGCTAAGCCGTAGGCGACGGAGAATAGTGGGAAGCGGGAGCGGTTCTTTTCCTGCCCGTGCCGCGGATGGGCCGGGTGCGCAGGGATGGTCCCGTTTTCTGGCAGAATAGCCGCAACATCAGGCGTATCGCGAGGAGGCGGCCCCCATGGGCTCACGAGAGTTGCATCCGGACCCGGCCCGGGGCGGTGGCGGTGCGTCTTCCGCTCCCCATGGCATCGTGGTGGGCGTGGACGGTTCGGACCACGGCCAGTGCGCCTTGGTGTGGGCCGCGCGGGAAGCGCAGCGGCGCCGTCGTCCCCTTCATATCGTCACCGCCTATTCCGTCCCGATTTTCGCTGCGTCCGGGCTGGACGGGGGTTACGCCACCGTGGACGATTCCGTCATCCGCGAAGGGGCCGAGGCTATTGCCAGGCAGGCCCTGGAGAAGGTTTCCGCTTACGACGTGGACGTCAGTTCCGCCGTGGAGAACGGCGACGCCGCAGGTGTCCTGCTGGACATCTCCCGAACCGCGGAACTCCTGGTGGTGGGCACCCGCGGCCGCGGCGGCTTCGTGGGGCGGCTCCTGGGATCCGTCAGCAGTGCCCTGCCCGCCCACGCAGAGTGCCCTACGGTCACGGTCCCATTGTTCTGCTCGGACCGGCTCGGCGAGTCCACGGAGGACCGCCGCGTCAAGGCCGAGCAGGCCAAATCCGGGCATCAGCCGGTAGAAAACGTGGTGGTGGTTGGCGTGGATGGCTCCGAGCAGGCCCGTGTTGCCGTCCTCGAAGCAGCCGACCAGGCTGAACGCCTTGGCGCCTCACTCCGCGTGGTCTGCGCCGTGCCCCAATACAGCGGCTCCCTGGCCTGGGTTCCGGCGCCCATGGACCGGAAGGCCCTGTTCGATGACATCCGGGTCACCCTGGACGCGGGCATGGACTGGCTCCGGAGCCATTACCCCAGGCTGCAGGCCGACTACGAGCTGAAGGACGGCTCCCCGGTGGACGTGCTTGTCGAGGAAAGCCGGCACGTTGAACTGGTGGTGGTGGGGACCCGCGGCCGCGGCGGCTTCACCGGGATGCTCCTGGGCTCAACATCAGACGGCGTGCTGCACCATGCCAAGGGCCCGGTCATGGTGGTCCCGGACCGGGAGGACTCCCGGCTGGCCGACCGTGGACGGTTCGGCCCAATCCTGGGCGACGCCGCCTGACCCCCACTGTTCCGGGCAGCCAGCGGGGACCGCGGACATGACGCAGAACGCAGCCGGTGATGGACCTGACGGGCTGGTGCTCGGCCTGACCAGCATCCACGCCGGGATGCTGGCGGTGGTTGGCGGCAAGGCGGCCAACCTTGGGGAGCTGCTGTCCGCCGGGTTGCCGGTCCCGGAGGGCTTTTGCCTCACCACGGCCGCCTATTGGCAGGCAATAGGTGCCCCCAATGCCCTGCTTCCCGCGTTGGCGGGAGTCCACAAAGCCCTGGCGGCTACAGCAGGGGCTGCCGATGGGGCTTCACTCGACGTGGCCGGGCTGGCCGGAACGGCCCGGGCGGCAATCCTGGCGGCTCCGCTTCCGGCGGCCGTTGCCGGGGCGGTGGAACAGGCCTACAGGGCGCTTGGCCCCAACATTGCGGTGGCCGTCAGGTCTTCGGCCACCGCCGAGGACCTCCCCTTCGCCAGCTTCGCCGGGCAGCAGGATACCTACCTGAACGTCATCGGAGTACCCGCGGTGCTTCACGCCGTCCGGCGCTGCTGGGCGTCGCTGTGGACCGACCGGGCCACCGCTTACCGGGCCAGCCTTGGGATTGACCCCGCAACAGTAGCGCTGGCTGTGGTGGTCCAGCGGATGGTGGACGCCGAGACCGCGGGCGTGATGTTCACGGCTAATTCCCTCACCGGCAGCCGGCGGCAGGTAGTGATCGATGCCAGCCCCGGCCTCGGTGAGGCAGTCGTTTCCGGCGCGGTCAATCCGGACCACTTTGTGGTGGACGCCCTGAGCGGCCGCGTGCTGGAACGGAAACCCGGCGACAAAGGCGTGGAAATACGCCCGCTTGCGGGTGGCGGGACCGAAATCCGCGAGTTGCGGGCCGCCCAGGGCACTGCCTGCCTCACGGACAGCCAGGTAGTTGGCCTGATGCGGCTGGGGCTGCGGGCTCAAGAGCATTTCGGCGCCCCACAGGACACCGAGTGGGCTCTGGACGGCGCCGGTGTGCTGTGGCTCACGCAGTCCAGGCCCATCACCACGCTCTATCCGGTTCCCAAAAGCAACGGTGCCGCCGGCAGGGTTCCCCAGGCCACGCCGGTCATTGGCGGCACGCGGGCGTACCTCTGCTTCAGCCTCGCGCAGGGGCTGACGCGGCCGCTCACACCCATGGGACTCGCGGCGGTTCGCCTCATCGCCTCCTCGGTCGCTACGGCCGCCGGCTTCCCTGTCCCTGATCCCTGGGGAGGGCCGTCCCCGTATGCCGAAGCGGGGCAGCGGATCTATATCGACTTCACCACTCCCATCCGCAGCGCCGTGGGCCGCCGGCTGGTTCCCCGCGTCTTCGACATCATGGAGGCGCGGACCGCAACAGTCATGCGGCTGCTGTTCGCGGACCCAGCCTTCTCCGTGACCACAAGGACGCCCTTCGCGCTGCTGCGACACGTTGTGCCTGCCGCAGTCCGTGCAGAGGTTCCCGCTACCTTCCTCCGTGCACTGGCCAGGCCCGCTGCCGCCCTCCGCCGGCTGGACCGCTTTACCCGGGAATTCGACGCGGCGCTTGCTCCCAGCGAGGGCGCCAGCGCCATGGCACGCCTTGACCACGCCGAATCGTTGGTGGGATCACGGCTGTTTCCGATTGTTCCGGCCATCCTTCCCCTTCCCGCCCTGGGCTTCGCGATGCTGGGCGTTGCCGGGAAGCTGCTGGGCGGAAGCGCGTGGGATGAGCTGCAGCCGGTAATCCGCGGCCTGCCCAACAACGTCACCACCGAAATGGACCTGGAGTTGTGGCACCTGGCGCAGGCAGTCCGGGAAGACGCTCAATCACGCACCGCCCTGATGACTGACCCTCCCGCCGCCCTCGCTGCCGCTTTCCAGGCCGGGCAGCTGCCGGCGCGCCTGGACGCGGGCCTGTCAAGGTTCCTGGACAGGTACGGTCACCGGGCAGTGGGCGAAATCGATGTCGGACTGCCGCGATGGTCGGAGGAGCCGACACACATCCTGGGCATCCTTGCCAACTACCTCCGGCTGGAAGACCCCGCCCTGGCGCCTGATGCCCAGTTCAGCAAGGCAGCCGAGGATGCGGAAACACAGGTTGACCGGCTCGTTGCCCGCGCCGCTGCCCGCAGCAGGATCCGGGGGAGGCTGGTGCGGGCGGCACTCCAGCGGGCACGGCTGTTCGCCGGACTGCGGGAGCTGCCAAAGTACCAACTGGTGGTGGGCCTCGGCGAAGTCCGCCGGCAACTGCTCCTGGTGGGCGCAGAACTGGCGCGGGCGGGCGCGGTGGAACGGCGGGACGACGTGTTCTTCCTGGACTTCGCGGAGGTCCGCCAGGCACTGACTGGAACAGCCGTGGACAACGAATCCTCTTCCCGGGGCCTGCGGGCACTCGTTGCGGCCCGACGCCAGGACTACGCCTTGGAGCTCAAGCGCCGGCATATCCCCAGGGTGCTGCTCTCGGACGGCACGGAACCCGAAGCGGTTCCCGCCGCCGTCGGAATTTCCGGAAACGGAACCCTGGCCGGTAGTCCGGCCTCGGCCGGAACGGTGACAGCTCCGGCACGTGTCATCCTTGATCCGGTCGGAGCCCGCCTGGAGCCAGGTGAGATCCTGGTTGCCCCGTCCACGGACCCCGGCTGGACTCCGCTGTTCCTGACCGCAGGAGGGCTGGTGATGGAGATGGGTGGAGCAAACTCCCATGGCGCCGTCGTGGCCAGGGAATACGGTATACCCGCAGTTGTTGGCGTGGCGGACGCCACCGGCCTGATCAGCACGGGCCAAAAAATAACGGTCGACGGCGGTGCGGGAACCGTAGTGCCGGAACATCCCGGCGCGCCGCAGAGCCGACAAGTTCCCGGGGGCACGGACCCAGCTGCGCGGGCGTAGTCTTTACCTATGGGCTCCAACAGGCTGGATTCCAGCGGACGGTTCCAACGAAACAACACAGCGGGCCGCAGGGCGTGGCTGCGGTGGCTGCCCGCCGTCGCGGCTCCGGTGGCCATTGCCTCCGGTGCACTGATTGGGTCCCTGCCGGCAGGGGCCAGCAACCCGTTGCCAGCCAGGACGCCCGCCCAGGTCCTGGAGCTGGCAGCCAGCCACCAGGTGCAGTCGTTTTCGGGGACCGTGGAACAGTCCGCTGAACTGGGGCTGCCCGAGCTTCCGGCGGCCGGGAAGCCGTCGGGGCCTGCTTCCCCTGGCAGCGTTGGCAGCGTGGCTTCGGTGGTGGAGCTGCTCACGGGCACACACACGGCGCGCGTTTACGTGGACGGCAAGGATAATGCCCGCGTACAGGTGATGGACCAGCTGGCCGAACGCGACGCGGTCCGCCACGGCAGCGATGTCTGGTTCTACTCCTCAAAAGACAACACAGCAGAGCACCTGGCCCTGCCCGCCCGCAGCCAGGACCCTGGACAAACGAAGGACCCCGCGCTTTCGAAAGAAGGACAAGGCGCAGCGGGCATGCACACTCCCGGTGAGCTGGCCCAGCAGTTCCTGTCCAAGGTCGATCCCAGCACCGCCGTTTCCGTAGGCCCGGACGTTTCCGTGGCAGGGCGCGCCGCCTACAACCTGCTGCTCGAGCCCCGGACGGACGCAACGCTGGTGGGCAAGGTGGCCATCGCCGTCGACGGCGCGAGCGGCATGCCGTTGTCTGTCCAAGTGACCGCGCGCGGCGCTGATAAGCCTGCCTTCGCTGCCGGGTTTACCAGCCTTTCCCTGGACGCACCGGATCAGTCAGTCTTCACCTTCAGCCCGCCGCCGGGCAGCTCCGTCAAGGAACTCCCGGTTCCCGACCGGTCAGGGAAGCACGCCGACGCCCATGACCCAAGTGCCATGCACGCCGATGCCAAGGAAAATGTGACTGTTGCCGGTGCCGGCTGGGAGACCGTGGTGGGCACGGCGCCTGGATCTGCTGCGGCGGCCGGATCACTGCTGCAGGACCCGCTGCTGTCCCAGGCCGCCGTCGCCGTACCAGGTGGCCGGTTGCTTTCCACGGCACTCCTCAACATCCTGATCACCGACGACGGCCGGATCTTTGCGGGAATGGTGCCGCCGGAGAGGCTGCAGGCTGCAGCGGCAGTGGCCCGGTAGGCATATTGGACGGACGGGGGAGTGATGGCGGGGCCGGAGCCGGCCGGGTGGCTGGCGGCCTGGCCATTGAGACCCGGGGCCTCAGCAAGCACTTTGGCCAGCAGGCCGCCGTCGACCGCGTAGACCTGGCCGTCCCGCACGGAACAGTCTTCGGCTTCCTTGGACCCAACGGCTCCGGCAAGACCACCACCATCCGCATGCTGCTGGGACTGGCAGCCCCGTCCGCAGGGACGGTGAACCTGCTGGGCCAGGAGATGCCGGACAAACTCCACGACGTGTTGCCGCGCGTTGGCGCCCTGGTGGAAGGCCCGGCCTTCTACCCCTTTCTATCCGGCGCCGCCAACCTCCACCGGCTCGACTCCGCCAGCCCGCATACCGTGCCCGCCACGCGCAAAGCCCGTGTGCAGCAGGCACTGGAGCGGGTGGGCCTGGAACACGCGGCAGGGAAGCGGGTGCACGCCTACTCCCTGGGAATGAAACAGCGGTTGGGCATAGCCAACGCGCTGCTTTCGCCGCGGGACCTGCTGGTACTGGACGAACCCACCAACGGGCTGGATCCGCAGGGCACCCGCGAAGTCCGCAACCTGGTGCGGTCCCTGGCGCATCAGGGCACCACCGTCTTCGTGTCCAGCCACCTGCTGGCCGAGGTGGACCAGATGTGCACCCATGCCGCCGTCATGAGCGTGGGCAAGCTCGTGGCACAGGGACCCCTGGCCGAGCTGAGGCAGGCCGGAAGCATGCGCCTCCGGCTGGTCACGCCCGACGCCGGCGCGGCCCGGCAGGTCCTGGCCGGCCTGGGGCTGGTGCCCGGCCCGGGACAAAGTGAACCGCGCGCTCAACCTGATGGGGAGACTGTTGTGGCAGTTCTACATACCGGCACCCGACGACCGTCGGTACTGCCGGAGGACGTCGTGGCGCACCTGGTCCAGGCCGGCGTCCGCGTCCGGGGCTTCGCCGTCGAGCGTGAAAGCCTTGAAGACCGCTTCGTTGCCCTTACCGGGGAAGGATTCGACGTTGCCCAGTAGTGTTCCCGCCGACATGCCGCAGGCCGCCCAGACTGCCCGGGCGGCGGGCGCGCCGCGTAGTTCCGGCCTGTCCCTTTTGGGCTCGGAGCTCAAGGTGCTGTTCGGGCGCCGGCGGACCTGGGCGCTGCTCCTGGCGCTGGCTGCCATCCCGGTACTCATTGCCGTGGCCGTGAAGGTTTCCTCTGCGGTCCCGCCCGGGCGGGGTCCCGCATTCCTTGACCGGATCACCCAGAACGGGCTGTTCGTGGCCTTCACCGCCATGCTGGTGTCCGTCCCGTTGTTCATGCCGCTCGCGGTGGGTGTGGTTGCGGGGGACACAATCGCAGGGGAGGCGAGTCTGGGAACGCTCCGGTACCTTCTGGTGGCGCCGGCCGGGCGGGTGCGGCTCCTCCTGGTCAAGTACGCCGGCGCGCTGGCCTTCTGCATCGTGGCTCCATTGACCGTTGGCCTCGCGGGGGCCGCCATTGGAGCGGCGCTGTTCCCGGTCGGCCCGGTGACGCTGCTTTCCGGCGGGGTGGTCCAGCCCGCTGAGGCTGCCCTGCGGATAGTGCTGATCGCCGCCTACCTGGCCGTGTCGCTGGCCGGGCTTTCGGCAATCGGACTGTTCCTGTCCACCCTGACCGTGGTTCCCGTCGGAGCGATGGCGGCAACGGTGGTGGTCTCCGTGGTTACGGAGGTCGCGGACCAGCTTCCGCAGCTGGACTGGCTGCACCCTTGGCTCTTCAGCCACTACTGGCTTGGATTCGGCGACCTGCTGCGCCAGCCCGTGGCGTGGGATTCCTTCGCAAGCAACGCACTGCTTCAGGCCGGTTATATGGCGGTGTTCGGGGCGCTCGCCTACGGCCGCTTCGTTACCAAGGACATCCTGAGCTGACGACGTCGGCGGGAGCCTTCAGTTCCTGCAGGCTCCGCTTGAGGATCAGTAGCGGGCCGCGTACGGGTACAGGTCCATGCCCACCATCGAGCTGATGGTTGAAACGGTGATGCCTTCCTGCGGGTTCAGGGCCTGTACCACCTGGCCGTTCCCCAGGTAAATGGCCACGTGATAGAAGTTCGGCGCGGAACCCCATACCAGCAGGTCGCCACGGCGGGCCTGCGAAATGGGAACGTGGACCGGGGCGGCTGCATACTGCTGGGAAGCGGTGCGCGGCAGGTACATGCCGGCTGCGGCGAAGGCATTCTGCACCAGCCCCGAGCAGTCGAAACCGTAGACCCCGGTACCGCCCCATTGGTAGTAGTACGGTGCGCCAACCTTTCCCAGTGCGACGGAGATGGCTGCCTCGTAGGTGCCTGAACCGGTGGGAGGCGCGGGTGCCGGAGCGGGGGCAGGGGCAGGAGCGGGTTCAGGTGCAGGCGCCGGTGCGGGTGCAGGTGCCGGTGCGGGTGCCGGTGCGGGTGCAGGTGCCGGTGCGGGTGCCGGCGCCGGAGGAGCAGGAGCAGCGGGAGCTGGAGCTGGTGCGGGCGCTGGTGCTCCAGGTGCCGCGGGGGCCGGCGCTGCAGGAGCGGGAGCCGCAGGGGCCGCCCCCTGGCCGCTGTTTTGTCCAGCGTTGTTTTGTCCGGCAGCTTGATTTTGGGCAGGTCGGTTCTGGGGAGCCTGGTTTTGGGCGGCGTTGTCCTGCGCTGCCTTATCCTGAGCCGCCTTGTCCTGGGCCGCCTTGTCGGCGGCGGCGGACAGGGCTGCAAGACGTGCCTCTTCGCGCTGCCGGTCAAGGGCATCCACCCTGGCCGATTCGAGCGCCACAGTCGTGTTGCGGAGCTGCGCCAGTTGGTCCACGAGGATAGTCCGCTGTGCCTTGGCGTCGGCTACGGCCTTGGTCTGCGCCGCGTTGGCCTGTTCCGCCTGGGATTTCCGCTGTTCGGCCGTCTTCGCTGCGTCATCAGCGGCCTTGGTGGCATCTTCCGCGGCTGCGGTCAGGGAACGGTAGGCGGTGGCCGCGGTGTCCGCAGCTTCAAAGGCCCGGCTGCGGCTGGCGGAGAGGGCCTCGAGCGTGGCGGCCTGCTGCAGGCTTTCGCTGCCGCTGGCCAGGGTTCCGAGGGTCGGGTTCAGGCCGCCGTTGCGGTACAGGTCACCGGCGAGCTGCCCTACCTGCTTCCGGGTCTTATCCTGCTGCTCCCGGGCGGACGAGGCTTTGGCGCCGGCCACTGATGCCGCTTCCGTCCGCTGCTGCAGCTCCACCAGCGCCTCGCTGTAGGAGTTGTTGGCCTGCATGGCCACGGCGAACGCTGCCTGCTGCGCTGTGGATGCGTCCGCCAGGATACGCTCGATCGCACTGACCTGGTCCGCCGTCGCGGCCTCACTCGCTTTCGCCGCAGCGATATCTTCGGGCGAGGGAATTTCGGGCGATGCCGGAAGGGCCATGGGCGCGGGTTGGGCCGGCACTGCGTGTGCGGGTGTTGCCACTGATGCAAAAAGTACGACGGCGGCGCACAGCACGGCCGTCCTGCGGCCGGATCCGGGTAATGCCATCTGCAGAGACCTCGCAACGGGTAAGGCTGGGAGTGAGGTTCTCGATGCGGCACGACGGTGCCCCTCAGCTGCTCGCCAGCATTCCGAGGCTACGTGACGATTTGCACATAAGCAACAGCAGTCACATCAATAACATAGACCACAACAGTGTCATTTGCTGTGGGATCCGGTGAGGTGTGTCGGTGTCAGGCGTGTTGGTGTTCCTCGTGCTCCGAGTGGCTGGCGGGCTCCAGTTGGAAGGTGCAGTGGGTGGTATCAAAGTGCGAGCCCAGGCAGGTGATGAGCTTGTCCAGCAACTGGTCGGCGCCCCGCGCATTGAGCACGCCGTCCTCCACCACAACATGGGCCGAGAAGACTGGTACGCCGGACGTGATGGTCCAGATGTGGATGTCATGGACGTCGGTCACACCGGCCACCGAGAGGATGTGCTCGCGGATCATCTGCACCTCCACTCCTTTCGGGCTGGCCTCAAGCAGGACATCCACCACATCGTGCAGCAGGCTCCAGGCCCGCGGCAGGATCATCAGCACGATGAGGACGGATGCGATGGTGTCTGCTGCCTGGAAGCCGGTGAGCATGATGACCACGGCGGCAATGATGACGGCCACCGAGCCCAGGAGGTCACCCAGGACCTCCAGGTAGGCGCCGCGGATGTTCAGGCTCTCCTCCTGTGCGGAGCGAAGGATCAGCAGCGACACAAGGTTGGCCACGGCGCCGAGGCTGGCGGCGAACAGCATGATGCCCGTCTGCACTTCCGGCGGTGCGCCGAACCTGCGGATTGCTTCGGTGAAGATCACCACCGAGATCACGATCAGGATCAGCGCATTGGCGAGGGCAGCGAGCACCTCTGCGCGCTGGTAGCCGTACGTCCGCTGGTCGCTTGCCGGGCGCCCCGCGATCCAGGCGGCCAGCAGGGCGATGGTGACGCCGGCAGCATCGGAGAGCATGTGCCCCGCATCCGCCAGCAGGGACAGCGATCCGGACAACACCGCTCCCACGATCTGGATGACCACCACGCAGAGGGTCACCCCCAGGACGGCCACGAGCCGTTTCCGGTGCCGCCGCGTGGCGGTGATCCCGTGGCTGTGGTCGTGTCCCATGCTTACAGGCTAGCCCCAGCCCAGCTCGTGCAGCCGGTCATCGGAAATGCCGAAGTGGTGGGCGATTTCGTGCACCACGGTGACTGCCACTTCATGGATCACGTCCTCCCGGGAGGCGCAGATCTCCAGGATGGGTTCACGGAAGATGGTGATCCGGTCCGGCAGGGAGCCGGCGTCCCACCATGAATCGCGTTCCGTCAGCGGGACCCCTTCGTACAGTCCCAGCAGCACGGTCTCCGGATCTTCCCCGGGCCCCGGCTCGTAATCGTCTTCGACGAACACCGCCACGTTGTCCATGGCGCGGGCCAGCCGGTCCGGGATGCTGTGCAGGGCGTCCTGGACAGCGGCCTCGAACTCGTCCGGGGACATGGTGAAACCGGGACGCCCCTGCGGGCCGTCGGGAATGATCGGCAGGCCCGGCGGCAGATTGGCTGGCATGCCCAGACTCTAGCGCGGAAAGCGTTGTTGCCGGATGCGGTCCGCCCGGGTCCTGCGCCGGGTCAGCCCCACTCCCACCAGGCACACCAGCCCGCCCACAAGTCCCAAAGCGGCGGGGATCTCGCCCAGCAGCAGCCAGGAGATCAGGACTGTGGTGCCGGGGACCAGGTACGTGGTGGCAGCCAGCTTGCCGGCATCCACCAGGGACAACGCATAGGCCCAGGTGGTGAAGGCGATGGCCGTCGGGAAGACGCCCAGGTACACCAGCCCCAGCGTGGCCTGCGGAGGGGCGGCCTGCACTTCGGATGCCAGTTGCCCGGCGAAAGGCAGGCAGCACAGCGCACCCACCACGATGCCGAACCACGTTGCCTGTGCCGCAGGGAATTTCCGCACCACTGGCTTCTGGACGATGACGCTGACTGCGGCGAGCACCGCCGCAAGGAGGCACAGCGCCACGCCTGCCAGGTCCGCCGTAGAACGTTCCCCGGAGGCATCGGGCTGCCCCGAACCCAGGGCGATCAAGGCGACGCCCGAGAACGCCACGGTGCTGCCGATAAGCAGCCAGCGCGGGAAGCCCTCCTTGAGGAAGATGCCGGCCATGATAGCCACCAGGATGGGGTTTACGTTGATCAGCAGGGCACTGGTGCCGGCGTCCAGGATGTGTTCGGCGGCGTTGAGGGCAACGTTGTAGCCGCCGAACCACATCACGCCGTAGGCAATGATGGGCAGCCATTCCCGCCCCTGGGGCAGCACCCGGCTCCTGAACAATTGCGGTACCACCAGGAAGGCCAGGACGACGGCGGCAACCGCCAGCCTGCCCAGCGTCAGGGGTCCGGGGGAGAAGTGCGGGCCGATGGCCCGGATGCCGACGAACGCGGAGGCCCACAGGACCACGGTTACCACCATGGCCGCCACGCCCAGCGCCTTCACGGGTGCAGTTGCTGTAGCGGTGGGAGTCAATGGCTGGCGGGCGGAACTGGTCGAAGGCATAAAACAAATGTACGGCGGGTGCAGGGGCCGGACTGGCGGAAATCGGCCGCGGCGGTGCCCTCGCCCAGGACGCGGCGGGCCATGCCGGAGGCGCTGCACCCGGCTGACGTTGTCCTGGCGGGAGGCTACCCTATTTTTTGCCGGCCCAGGCCAGCAGCTTGTCCATGGGCCAGGTGGTGATGATCCGCTCGGGAGGCACGTTGTTGCGGGCTGCCCGCTCGGCACCGTACTGGAGGAAATCCAGTTGCCCGGGCGCGTGGGCGTCGCTGTCGATCGAGAACAGGCATCCTGCCTCCAGTGCCAGCTGGATCAGGTCGTCGGGCGGGTCCTGCCGCTCGGGGCGGGAGTTGATCTCCACGGCAACGTTGTGCTCCGCGCAGGCAGCGAAAACCTCCTTGGCGTCGAATTCCGACGGCGGCCTGGTGCCGCGCGAGCCCTCCACCAGCCGCCCGGTGCAGTGGCCAAGGATGTTGGTCTGGGGAGCCCGGACGCCCCCAAGCATCCTGGTTGTCATGGTTTTCCGGTCCGCGCGGAGTTTCGAATGGACGCTGGCCACCACGATGTCAAGGCGCTCCAGCAGCCCTGGTTCCTGGTCCAGCTCGCCGGATTCCAGGATGTCCACTTCGATTCCGGTCAAGAGCCTGGTGCCGCCACCGTTGCTGTTGATGCCTGCCACCACGTCCAGCTGATCCCGCAGGCGTCCGGCTGACAGTCCGTTGGCGATGGTGAGGTTGGGGGAGTGGTCGGTCAGGGCCAGGTACTCCCTGCCCAGCACTTCCGCTGCCGCCAGCATGAGCTCAATGGGGGAACCGCCGTCGGACCATTCGCTGTGGCTGTGCAGGTCGCCCCTGAGCGCCTCCCGGAGGTCCGGGCCGCCGGAGGCGAGCGGATGGGCGCCCTTCTCCCGGAGGTCTGCCAGGTAGTCAGGGACCTGGCCCTCCACAGCCTGCCGGATGACCGCAAAGGTCCGGTCGCCAATTCCCTTCATGGATTTGAGGCGCCCGGTCCGGGCGCGCGCGGCCACTTCCTCGGGCCCCAGCGGACTGATGGCGGCGGCTGCCTTACGGAAGGCCTGGACCTTGAACGTGGCCGCGCGTCCCCGCTCCAGCCAAAAAGCGATCTCATTGAGCGCTGCGACGGCATCCATCCGTCCATCTTTACCCGTCCGGCGGCCAAACGGCGGGGTTTTTCGACGATTTTGGAATATTCCCGGATAGCCCCTATAGTTTTAGAGTCCAGTTCGGAGAAACGCAAAGGACAAAGACGGAAAGCCCCGCTTGACGCCTTTTATTTTGTTCCGAACGGGTTCTGGCCCCCATCGTCTAGCGGCCTAGGACACCGCCCTTTCACGGCGGCGGCACGGGTTCGAATCCCGTTGGGGGTACGCAGGGAACTGGTCAAGCAGGCTGAAAAAGTCTGGTAGGCTTGAAGCCTTGAAAAAAGCGGTAGCGATACTGCAAAGCAAGAAACGCAAGGCCCTGTAGCGCAGTTGGTTAGCGCGCCGCCCTGTCACGGCGGAGGTCGCGGGTTCAAGTCCCGTCAGGGTCGCTCTGATTGTTGGAAGAAATTCCGGCTGTCATGGTGACTAGTCACCTAGGCTCTGTAGCTCAGTTGGTAGAGCGTTCGACTGAAAATCGAAAGGTCACCGGATCGACGCCGGTCGGAGCCACCACTGGGAAGCATCAGTTCTTCGGAACTGGTGCTTTTCTGCTTTAACCCTTGGACCATTCTTCCAACCCAGTGTCACAGGCTGGGGATAGGGTGGAAGCAACAGAAGGGGGAGTGCCTGATGGAATACCAGAACCAACAGCCCGTGGTGCCAAGCCGTCCTGCGGCCAGCCCGGCTCCTGGTCCGGGCCGGACCGTAATTTCCGAGGTTGCCGTGGCAAAGGTGGCCGGAATCGCCGCCCGGGCCGTTCCCGGCGTCTACTCCCTGGGTTCGGGCCCGTCCCGTGCCCTGGGCGCCATCCGCGACGCCGTCGGGAGTTCCGATCACGCCGCAGGCGTCCACGCCGAAGTGGGCGAAACACAGGTAGCTGTGGATATCACCCTGGTGGCCAGCTACGGAACGCCCCTGCATGCGCTGGCCAACCACGTCCGCGCTGCCGTTTACCGCGCAGTTGAAGAACTGGTGGGGTTGCAGGTGATCGAGGTAAACGTCGAGATCACGGATGTCTACGTGCCGCCGCCGGTCAAGACAACCGCGCCGGGCGCTCCCGAACGGGAGGCGCTGCTGTGAACCTCACGGTGGCAGGCACGGCCCTGGGCGCGTTCGTGGCATTCATGTCCCTGCAGTTCGGCCTCTGGGGCTTCCTTGTCTCCCTTCTCTTCATGGCCATCGGCGCGCTCCTGGGCCGTGCAGCCGAAGGAAAGCTGGATCTGCGCGGCATTTTCGACGCCATTACCGGCCGACGCTCTTCGTCATGAGCTCGCCCGCGCCCGTTGTGCGTGGGCAGGCGCTCAGCGGCCACAACCGGATCAGCACCCAAGCCTTAACCAGTCTTGCCAAGGCAGCTGCGGCGCAGGCGCTGGGCGTCGAGGCACAGGACGTGCGGGCGGACTGGACGGACGACGACGGCCTGCTGGCTTTGTCCCTCGTCAGCCCCATCAGCATCCCGCCTTTGCAGTCCGTGGCGCTGGACCCGGCCAAGGTCGGCGCAGCCGGCGGATCCATCTGGGACCGCACCGTACGGGCCAAAGAAAGCATCCTGGCACAGGTCTCGGAACTGAGCGGTTCACAGTTAAGCCGGGTGGACATCCGCGTCAGCGGGGCAAGGATCAGTACAGGAGGGCGGGTACGGTGAGCAGCAGCGTGGAGAGCCGCCGGGCCAACAAAGGATCCCGGAGAAGCGACGGCCCGGACATGCGCAGGGTGGTATACCGCGAAACCCATTCCTCCAGGGCCGTCGTGTCGGTTGCCGCCGCCGCCCTGGTCCTGGTGCTGGCCGGCTACGGCGTCCTTGAATCCGGGGTGCACGCCGTGGGGCAGCCGGCATGGCTGATCGAGCCGCAGGTGGCGGCCCAGCGCATGGTGGACCTTCCAGCCGGTATCTCCCCGCTGCTGCTCGGCGCAGTCGGCGCCGTGCTGGCCATGCTGGGGCTGATCTTCCTGCTCAATGGGATACTCCCTGGGAAGCGTGCGCGCCATCTGCTTGCGGGCGCACCTGGAGAGGGACTCCCGGCCGTAGTGGTGGATGACGAGGTCATCGCATCCTCCCTGGCACGCCGCGCGCGGCTGGCCGCCAACGTCACGCCTGAACAGGTCATGGTGGTGGTTTCCCAGCAGCAGGTGCTGGTAAATGTGCGGCCCACATCCGGTATTCCCGTGGACCAGGGCAGGGTCCTGGACGCCGTGCGCGACGAGTTGGATCACATGCTGCTGGAGCCTGCACCGGTTCCGCGGGTCAACGTGACTCCGTCGGGGGTGATCGGAGCATGAACAGTACCCCGGCACTGCTCAATCGGATCCTGCTCGCCGTGCTGGGGCTGATCCTGCTGGGGGTCGGGCTCCTCCTGGTGCTGCTGGCAACCGTTCCTCCGGTGGGCTCCTGGTGGCATTCATGGTCCTCCGGGGCCTGGGGTGGCATCAACCAGGTGTTTGACTCCACCCGGTTCCCGGGCCGGCCGGAAAGCTGGTTGTGGATCGTGGTGGCGCTGACGCTGCTGGCCCTGATGGGGCTCATGGTTGCCTGGATCGCCCAGCAGGGCAAGGGCCGGTCAAACCTGCTGGCCGCGGAATACGATCCCGGCGAAATCCCCGGTGACGTCCGGATCGGCGGCGGAGTAGCAGAGCAGGCCCTGCGGCATGCCCTTGAGGGCCGGCCGGACCTTGCCGGTGCCACCGTCACCACCTATGACGTCAAAGGATCACCGGCGTTGAAGGTCCGGCTCCTGCCGCGCCAAGGGGTGGCTCCGCACCTGCTCGCAGCCGAGGTCTCCGGGCTGGTTGATGCCCTGGAATCCGTTGTGGGCAAGGAGATTCCCGTCCTCATCCACGTCGGGGCCGGGGCACGGACGCGCTTCAGCCGGGCTGAGCGCGTCCGCTGAACTGCGTTGTGCGCAGGCAGCCCAGGCCGCTGCGGCTACCGGCCGCCCATTAGGTACACGGTGGTGTCCACGGGAACTTCCCGCATGGTGGTCCACTCTTCGGCTGGTTCGGGGCCACTGGACAGCACTACTGCGTAGCCGTCGGGCACCGGGGCGGAAGCGAAGCCCATGTTGGACAAGACCACAACGTTTCCGTTCCGGAACGCCAGCAGCCCGGTGTCCGGCGAGTGTTCCTCGGTCCATTCCACGCCGCCGCTGCCCATGTCCTGGGCAGACCTGAAGGCGAGGGCCGCCCGGTACAGCTCAAGGGTTGAGCCCTCCTCACCGTCCTGCTGGTCCGCGGCCAAGGGGCCGAAGCTTTCCGGCTGGGGAAGCCACGGCCCCGACGCCTGGCCGGACGCCTGGCCGGAGGGGGCCTGGGAGAACCCGAAGCCGGGCTGGTCCGCCGCCCATGGCAGCGGGACCCGGCAGCCGTCGCGGCCAATTTCTGCACCACGGGTCCGGAAGAACGTAGGGTCCTGCCGTGCTGGGTCGGGGAGTGTGGTGTGCTCAGGAAGTCCCAGTTCCTCGCCCTGGTACAGGTAAGCGGAGCCAGGGAGTGCCAGTGCAACCAGCGTTGCGGCACGCGCGCGGGCCAGCCCCAGGGCTGGATCGGGCTGTTCGTCGGCGGCGCCAATGCCCTTCGGGAACGTGGTGGGATCCTTGAGCCCAAACCGGGTGGCATGCCGCACCGTGTCGTGGTTGCTGAGCACCCAAGTACAGGGCGCTCCCACTGATGCCGCCGCCGCCAGTGAAGCGTCGATGGCGTCCGCCATGCGCTCGGCATCCCACCCCGCCAGCAGGAAATCGAAATTGAAGGCCTGCTGCATTTCATCGGGCCGGACATAGCGGGCCAGGCGCTCAGCAGGTTCCACCCAGGCCTCGGCCACCATCATGCGGTCCCCGCCGTATTCCCCCAGAACGCGGTTCCAGTCGCGGTAGATGGCGTGGACCCCGTCCTGGTCGAAGAAGGGCGATGGCGGATACATGGGAGACACGGCCCTGTGGGGTTCTTCTGCATCGCTGTGGGCATGGGGAGCATCGCCGGGCAGGTGGCTCTCCCCATGGGGAGCGGGGGTCCCTTGAACCATGGCCGCAACGCCGTCCCAGTCCGGAAGTCCTGCCTCTTTCACCAGGCCGTGCGCAACGTCCACCCGGAAGCCGTCTGCGCCGCGGTCCAGCCAGAACCGCAGCACGGAACGCATCTCCTCCTGCACTTCCGCATTGTCCCAGTTAAGGTCGGGCTGCCTGGTGTCGAAGAGGTGCAGGTACCACTGGCCCGGTGATCCGTCGGCTTCAGTTACCCGGCTCCAGGCCGGCCCGCCGAACACTGACTTCCAGTTGTTGGGAGCCCGCCTGCCGTCACCGGATCCCGGCACCTCGTCCTTGCCGTCCCTGAAGATGTACCGGTCCCGCTGGGGGCTTCCCGGTGCTGCCGCGAGGGCCTCCCGGAACCACACATGTTCGTCCGAGGTGTGGTTGGGAACCAGGTCCACGATGACCTTCAAGCCGCGGCGATGGGCTTCCAGCAACAAGGCGTCGAAATCCGCCAGGGAACCGAAGAGGGGGTCCACCTGGCGGTAGTCCGCCACGTCGTACCCACCGTCTGCCTGCGGCGACTTGTAGAAGGGTGACAGCCAGATGGCGTCCACTCCAAGGGCCTCAAGGTACGGAAGCTTGGCGGTCACTCCGCGGAGGTCTCCCATTCCGTCACCGTTGCCGTCTGCAAAGGACCGGGGGTAGATCTGGTAAACCACAGCATCGGCCCACCATGCAGAGGAGGCTGGACGCGGCGCGGGAACGGACGGCTCGGACATTTGGTTCCCCTCTGATAACTTTTTGATGTAAACGCTTGCATTGCAAGCAGCAACCTTACTAGTGTGATGGTCACCACATCAACCTCACCTAGCAAGCGCACTGTCGACTTACTTGTCACTCAGCGAGGAGCTTCAAGCTAATGAAAACCCCGAGATTCCTGCTTCCGGCAGCTACTGCCGGCATTCTGGCCCTTACGTTGTCCGCCTGCGGCGGCGGAGGTGGAGGAGGCACCACGGGCGGCGGAGGCAGCGACGCTGACGCCAACCTCGACGGCCGCGGCCCCATCACGTACGTACAGGGCAAGGACAACAGCAACGTTGTCCGCCCGTTGGTTGACAAGTGGAATGCCGCCCACCCGAACGAAAAGGTCACCTTCAAGGAACAGACCGACCAGGCGGACCAGCAGCACGATGACCTCGTCCAGCACTTCCAGGCCAAGCAGCCCGATTACGACGTCGTGGATGTGGACGTCGTCTGGACCGCCGAATTTGCGGCCAAGGGCTGGCTGCAGCCGTTGAAGGACAAGATGGCGATCGACACCAGCGCCATGCTGAAGCCCACCGTGGACAGCGCCACGTACAAGGGCACGCTTTACGCGGCACCGCAGACCTCCGACGGCGGCATCCTCTACTACCGTAAGGACCTGGTGCCCAATCCGCCCAAGACCTGGGACGAGATGATGAGCATGTGCTCCATCGCCACAGCCAACAACATTGGTTGCTACGCGGGGCAGTTCAGCAAGTATGAGGGCCTCACCGTGAACGCCTCCGAGGCCATCAACTCCGCGGGCGGCTCTGTCCTTAACAAGGATGGAAAGCCCGACCTGAACACCCCCGAGGCCAAGGCCGGCCTGGGTAACCTGGCCAAGGCCTACGCTGATGGCAACATCCCCAAGGAAGCCATCACCTACAAGGAAGAGGACAGCCGGCAGGCATTCCAAAGCGGCAAGCTCCTCTTCCTCCGCAACTGGCCGTACGCCTTCAACCTGATCACCACTGAAGGTTCCTCTGCTGTCAAGGACAAGACCGGCCTCGCTGCCCTGCCGGGCAAGAGCGGCCCGGGTGCGTCCTCGCTTGGTGGCCACAACCTCGCCACCAGCGTGTACTCCAAGAACAAGGCCACCGCGCTCGACTTCATGAAGTTCATGACGTCGGCAGAAACCGAGAAGTTCTACGCTACCCAGGGTTCCCTGGCTCCGGTTCTTGGCTCGCTGTATGACGACCAGGAACTCGTTGCCAAGCTGCCCTACCTGCCGGTCCTGAAGACGTCCATCCAGAACGCCGTGCCGCGTCCGGTAACGCCTTTCTACCCGGCTGTCACCAAGGCGATCCAGGAGAACGCCTACTCCGCTATCAAGGGAGAAAAGTCAGTGGACACCGCACTTTCTGACATGCAGAAATCCATCGAATCCGCCGGTGCGGGATCGTAGTTCTGCCATGGCAACCGAACTAGGCCCGACGCCGGTCAAAGCACCGGCGTCGGGCGGTACCCCCGTCCATCGCGGGCCCAAGGGCGTAGGGGAGGACAACAGGATCGCAAGCCAGGGGCGCTGGGCCTCCTGGCTGCTCGCTCCGACGATCATCGCCCTGGCAGTGGTGATTGTGTACCCCATCATCAGCGCGATCGTGATGTCCTTCCAGAAGGATGCCGGCCTCGACGCAGCAACCGGATTGTTCACCGCCGGCGGTCCCGCCGGCATCTCAAACTACGTCAACTGGCTCGCCCAGCAGTGCTCCGCTCCCGGTGGCGGCACGGTAGCCTGTCCTCCGGGGACCCTCGGAGGACAGTTCTGGTCAGCCACGGCTACCACGTTCTTCTTCACGGTAGTCACGGTGACGCTGGAGACAGTCCTCGGCTTCTGGATGGCCATGATCATGGCACGCACGTTCCGCGGCCGCAGCCTGGTCCGCGCGGCCGTGCTGGTGCCCTGGGCCATCCCCACCGCTGTGACGGCCAAGCTCTGGTTCTTCATCTTCGCCTTCGAAGGAATCGCCAACAAGCTGTTCAACACCAGCATCCTGTGGACCGGCAGCGAGTGGCCGGCCAAGTGGGCCGTGATCATCGCCGACGTCTGGAAGACCACGCCGTTCATGGCGCTGCTGATCCTGGCGGGCCTGCAGATGATCCCGGCAGAAGTCTACGAAGCAGCCAAGGTGGACGGCGCGTCCGCCTGGCAGCGGTTCCGGCTCATCACCCTGCCGCTGGTAAAGCCGGCACTCATGGTGGCAATCCTGTTCCGCACCCTGGATGCACTGCGCATGTTCGACCTGCCGTACATCCTCACCGGCGGTGCCAACAACACCACCACCTTGTCCATTCTGGTGATTAACCAGATCAGGCAGGGCTTCAACGCTGCGGCCGCGTTGTCCACCATCACGTTCATCATCATCTTCCTCGTCGCCTTCATCTTTGTCCGCTTCCTCGGGGCAAACGTGGTTGAGCAGAGCGGCGCCACAGGAAAGGGGAAGAAATGACCACGGCAACAGCAGACGCCACTGCGCTGCGGGCGCGCCAGGACAAGGGACGCCAAGCCGCGCAGAACCGTGAAAAGTGGGCGCAGGCGAGGACTTACATCAGTGCCGCCGTCGTCCTCGTCTGGTGCCTGGCACCGGCCTACTGGATGGTGGTCACCGCGTTCCGCGAGGTGGGCTTCACCTACGACACGTCGATCCTGCCCACGCACATAACGCTGGACAACTTCGCCACCGCCTTTGATACGTCCTTCGGCAACAGGTTCGGCCAGGCGCTGCTGAACAGCGTGTTCATCGGCGGGGTGGTCACGGCCGTTTCGCTGCTGATCGGTGTGTTCGCCGCTTACGCCCTTGCCCGCTTGAACTTCAAGGGCAAGTTCCTGGTACTCGGCTTCATCCTGGGGGCCTCCATGTTCCCCGGCGTTGCCCTCATCACCCCGTTGTTCCAGCTGTTCACCAACATCGGCTGGATGGGCACCTACCAGGCGCTGATTATTCCGAACATTTCCTTCGTGCTCCCGTTGACGGTCTACACCATGACCTCGTTCTTCCGGGAAATGCCCTGGGAACTAGAGGAATCAGCCCGCGTGGACGGCTGCACCCAGGGACAGGCCTTCCGTAAGGTCATCATGCCCCTTGCTGCACCGGCAATCTTCACCACCGCAATCCTGGCGTTTATTTCCTCGTGGAATGAATTCCTGATTGCCAGCCAGCTGTCCAGCGACGCAACCCAGCCGGTGACGGTGGCCATCGCCAACTTCGCCGGTGCACAGCCCAACCAGATCCCATACACGGCCATTATGGCCGCGGGCACCATCGTCACCATCCCCTTGGTGATCCTGGTGCTGGTCTTCCAGCGCAAGATTGTCGCCGGCCTCACGGCAGGTGCAGTCAAGTGACGGACACCGGTTCCCGCCCCCGCACCCCGGGGGCGGGAAACCGCAGCCGGTTGGTCCGCTCCGGCGAAGACTTTGACATGATCATTGGCTTCCTCGCGTTCTGGGCGCTGGTCCTCCTGGTGGCCACAGTGTGGATGGAAATCACTGCCCAGCCTGCCCTTGGATGGGCGCTGGGCCTGCTGGCAACGCTGCTGGCCCTGTACGGCATGGTGCGGCTGCGCCGGAAACTTCCAGCCCGCAAGTAGAAGCCCGGGCGGCATCGGCAACGTCCCGGCTGCAGTTGTTACCGCCCGGGTTGTCGCTGCCGGTGCGCGAAGTGGAAAAATACAGGGCCGGATAAACGCAGGGCCAGCCGGCCCTACGCCGAGAGGGAGTCAAAAGGGGACACGGTGGCACGGACAACGGAAAGATCCCAGCGGGGCGGCCATAACGGCGTCAGCATCGAGGACGTGGCAGCGGCCGCCGGAGTCTCAACAGCCACCGTCTCCCGCGCCGTGAGGGGACTGCCCAGGGTTTCGCCGGCCACCAGGGAGAAGATCCTGGAGGTGGCAGGAAACCTGGGCTACGTGGCGTCCTCCTCCGCCTCCGGCCTGGCCACGGGACGGACCAAGACCATCGGCGTCCTGGCACCCTTCGTCAGCCGATGGTTCTTCTCCAAAGCCATCGAAGGTGCCGACCGCGAGCTGCACGCCCGGCACTACAACCTCTCCCTCTTCAACCTTGGTGGCCACGGCAGCAACCGTGAGCGGCTGTTCAGCAAAACCATGGTCTACAAACAGATCGACGCCCTGCTGGTCCTGTGTATGGCGCTCAGCCACGAAGAGATCGAGCACCTCCAGAAGATCGACATCCCGTTGGTAGTAGTGGGAGGCCATGTCGAGGAATGTCCCTACATTGGCATCGACGACTACGCTGCGGCGTCCACCGCGGTCCGGCACCTGATTGACCTGGGCCACCGGGACATCGCCCTCCTGCACGGCGACGACGAGACTGACCTGAACTTCGATGTCCCCCGCGTGCGAATCCTGGCGTTCAAGGACGTCATGGCCGCCGCCGGCCTGTCCACCCGGCCGGAGTGGGACGAATGGGGCGACTTTACGGTCCACAGCGGCCAGGAAGCCTTCCGCCGTCTGTGGTCCCGGCCCGGCCAGAAGCCCACGGCCATCTTTTGCGCCTCTGACGAAATGGCCATGGGTGTCATTTTCGAGGCTAACCGGGCGGGCGTCAGCGTTCCGGGCGAACTTTCCGTGGTAGGCATCGACAACCACGACTTCGCGGACGCCATGGGCCTGACAACGGTGGGGCAGCGGCCGGACGAGCAGGCCGAACTGGCTACCAAGATGCTGTTGGATGAACTGGACGGCGAGGAGGGAGCTGTCCGCTCCACCGTGGCGCCCCACGAACTGATTGTCCGGCGCACCACAGCGCCGCCCCAAACCTGAAGCAGCCCGGGAGCCGGAGGCAACTACGACGCGCGGGCCAATTGCCGGATGGGAATCCAGCGTGATGCCAGCCGCCGGTAGGCGGCCGCAGCGCCGGTCATGTCACCCTCCGCCAGGCATTCGATGCCCAGCCTGATGTCCATGGGGGACTCGTCCGGGTATACCTTGTCCGCTACGGCACCATAGTCCAGCTCCACCATGGAATTCACGTGGAACAGCTCAAGCCATTCCGTCAGCTGCGCCAGGTCGTCAAGCATATCCAGGTCGGGGGCGGCGAGGGCCAGGTTGGCCACCGCGTAGCGGGCGCGCTCCAGGGCATCGGTGATGGGTGTCCACACGCGCACGGTGAGGATACGCCCGGCGGCCTCCACCACATCCTTGCGGTCGGACTCCATGAACAGCGAAAACCAACTGAACGGGATGCCCCAGGTGGACGCCCGCGTGTGCACGCGGGTGGATCCGTCCCGTGCCTTCACCAGATCAATCCGCTCCTGGTGCCGGTCCCGTTGTTCCTCCGGGATCAGCAGCTCGGCCAGCGGGCCGTGGATTCCCTCCATCAAGGCGTTGGCTGCCAGCCCGGCGCGCAGGACAAGCTGGCTGGGGCAGTACAGGAGGACGGGCTCCGTGCCGGCGTCAGCACCGGCGTCGGACGCTCCGCCTTCCGGCGCCGGCACCGCGGTGACGCGCACCAGATCGGTGCGTCCCGTGGGGAACGGGTCGCCCCCGGACCGCGTGATCCGTCCCAGCGAGGCCAGCAGTTCGGCGTTTTCGACGGCGGCACGCGAGACGGCATGTGCACCCGCGGCTTGAATGGCTGGACGCTGTTCCTCCGGGAAGGCTTCCAGGGGCTCGTAGACGCGCAGGGTGGAGGAAAAAGGCAGGCCGGCCTGGCCCCGGTAGAGGTTGCCCGTCATCACGGTCTCCTTGGCTGGGTCCAGGGCGCAGTCATCAGTCCGCCAGTTCCACCAGCACGGGAGCATGGTCAGAGGCGCCCTTGCCCTTGCGTTCCTCGCGGTCGATCGAGGCGCCGGTGACGCGCGCAGCCAGGGCCGGGGAGGCCAGGACGAAATCGATCCGCATGCCTTCCTTCTTGGGGAACCGCAGCTGGGTGTAGTCCCAGTAGGTGTAGACGCCGGGGCCGGGGGTGTAGGGGCGTACTACGTCGGTGTAGCCCGCTGCTTCGAACGCATGGAACGCTTCCCGCTCTGGCGGGCTGACGTGCGTGGCCCGGTTGGCGATGAACAGGTCGATGTCCCAGACGTCGTCGTCGAATGGTGCGATGTTCCAGTCGCCCATGAGGGCCACCTGCGCCTGCGGGTTATCCGTGACCAGGGCCTGGGCGTGCGTCTTGAGGCTTTCCAGCCACTTGAGCTTGTACGGCATGTGCTCGTCGTCCAGCGAGCGGCCGTTGGGGACGTAAAGGCTCCAGACGCGGACGCCGCCGCAGGTGGCAGCCATGGCCCGGGCCTCCTGGACCGGATCCTTGCCGGCCTTGCCAAACGCAGGCTGGTCCAGGAAAGTGCGCTCCACGTCCGCCAGCCCCACACGGGAGGCAATCGCAACGCCGTTCCACTGGTTCACGCCGAAGTGGGCCACCTCGTAGCCCATCCGTTCAAAGAGCTCCCACGGGAAGTTGTCGTCCTTGCACTTGGTCTCCTGGATGGCCAGGACGTCGCAGTCGCTGCGCTGGAGCCAGGCTTCAACGCGGTCGGCACGGGCACGGAGCGAATTCACATTCCAGGTAGCTATCTTCACGGTTCCTAACTTACCTTGGCGGCCGCGCGGCGGGTAAAGCCCGTGCAGGACCCGGCCCCGCCGGCCGGGACCGTTGGTCCCGGGCAGCACACGGCGGGTATATTCGCACCAGAATGACCTGGATCACAGATCCGGTCGCCATGTGAAGGAGCACCAGCCGATGACCGCAGCCACGGGCAACATCACGGACAGCAGAGCAGGAGACCAAACCGCGGAAGTACTCTTCGAGCGCCGCGGCCGGCTCGGCGTCATCACCCTCAACCGGCCGCAGGCGGTCAACGCGCTCACCGAGGGAATGGTGGACCTGTTCCTGCGGCAGCTCACCACGTGGGCAGAGGACGACGGCGTGGCCTCCGTCCTGGTGCAGGGCGCCGGGGAAAGGGGCCTGTGCGCGGGCGGAGACATCGTGGCCATCTACCGGGACATGCTGCATGGCGGAAACCGGACCGCCGATTTCTGGCAGGTCGAATACCGCGTGAACTCGCTGATTGCCCGCTACCCCAAGCCGTACGTTGCCCTCATGGACGGGCTGGTCCTTGGCGGCGGGGTGGGCATCTCAGCGCACGGGAGTGTCCGTGTGGTCACCGAGCGGACCAGGATGGGGATGCCCGAAACCACCATTGGTTTCGCACCCGACGTCGGCGGGACTTTCCTGCTGTCCCACGCCCCAGGCCAAACGGGAACCCACGCGGCCCTGACGGGGGCACACCTGGACGCGGGGGACGCCTTGTTCCTGGGCCTTGCCGACCACTTCGTCCCGTCGGACGCGCTGCCCCGGCTGGTGGCGGCACTGGAAGATGAAAGCCCGGAAGCCGCCGTCGCCCGTTACGCTGCGCAGCCCCCGGCCTCGGCACTGTCCGGGCAGCGGGACTGGATCGATGCCTGCTACGACTCCGACGACGCCGCGGAAATCATCACCCGTCTCCGGGCCTGGACCGGGCCCGGGCAGGAAGATGCCCTTGACGCCGCCAACACGATGGAAGCCAAGTCGCCCACCTCGGTCAAAGTCACCCTGGCGTCCCTGCGCCGGGCTGCAAACCTGACCCTTGACGAGGCCCTGGCCCAGGAATACCGGGCAGGAATCCGTTTCCTGGCCGGCCCTGATTTCCGGGAAGGTATCCGCGCCCAGGTAGTGGACAAGGACAGGAACCCGCAGTGGAAGCCGGCAACGCTGGCCGAGGTGCTGCCCGCCCAGGTGGACAGGTTTTTCGAGCCGCTGGACGGCGGCGAACTGGACCTGAAACTTGGACCCAACCCGGAAATGACGGAGGCGCGCCATGCCTGAAACGAGCCGCGTGGCCTTTCTGGGCCTTGGACACATGGGCGGTCCCATGGCCCTGAACCTGGTCCGTGCCGGATATGCGGTGACCGGCTTCGACGTAGTGCCCGCAGCCCGGGAAGCAGCCCGGGCACAGCGTGTGCCGGTGGCGGCCAGCGCGGCCGACGCCGTGGCCGGCGCCGACGTGGTGCTGACCATGTTCCCCAGCGGCCGGCACGTCCTGGAGGCCTACCGGGGCGGCGCTGGACATCCTGGACGGCCGGGGGAACCCGGGCTGTTGGCTGCGGCCCCGAACGGAACCATGTTCCTTGACTGCTCCACCATCAACGTTGACGAGGCCCGGGAAGCCGCCCGCCTGGCCATCGAAGCCGGCCACCGTTCCGTCGACGCACCCGTTTCCGGCGGTGTGGTCGGAGCCGAGGCAGGCACCCTCACCTTCATGGCCGGCGGCGACGGGACGGACTTCGAGGCAGTGCGGCCGCTCCTGGAGGTCATGGGCAGGCGCGTCGTGCACTGCGGCGACCACGGTGCCGGCCAGGCCGCCAAAATCTGCAACAACCTCGTCCTGGGCGTCTCCATGATCGCGGTCAGTGAGGCCTTCGTCCTTGGTGAGAAGCTGGGCCTGACCCACCAGGCACTGTTCGACGTCGCATCCGCCGCGTCAGGGCAGTGCTGGGCGCTGACCACCAATTGCCCGGTGCCCGGGCCGGTTCCCACCAGCCCCGCCAACAGGGATTACCAGCCGGGCTTTGACTCGACCCTCATGGCCAAGGACCTCAACCTCGCCGTCAACGCGCTGGACAGTACCGGGGTGGCGGGACGGATGGGAGCGCTCGCCGCACGGATCTACGATACGTTTGCCGCGGAAGGCGGCGCGGGCCGCGACTTCTCCGCCATCATCACCGACATCCGCAGCGCATCCGAGCGGCAGGCCGCAGACGGGCATGCAGCGGAGGCAGCCGGCACGGAGTTGCCCGGCCGGCGCCCAGCCACAACAGCACACGACGACGGGAGTCCCGAATGACGGAGTACGCCAACATCCTGGTGGAGCAGCAGGGCAGGGTAGGGCTGGTGACCCTCAACAGGCCCTCGGCACTGAACGCGCTGAACAAGGCCACCATGGAAGAGCTGGTGGCCGCCGTGACCGCCATGGATTCCGATCCCGGCGTGGGCGCGGTAGTGATCACCGGCTCCGGCAAGGCCTTCGCCGCCGGAGCCGACATCAAGGAGATGGCGGACCAGGGCTACATGGACATGTACACGGCAGACTGGTTCCGCGGCTGGGAAGATTTCACGCGCCTGCGGATCCCCACCATCGCGGCGGTATCCGGCTTTGCCCTGGGCGGCGGCTGCGAACTGGCCATGATGTGCGACCTGATCATCGCCGGGGACAACGCCAAGTTCGGGCAACCGGAAATCAACCTTGGCGTGCTCCCCGGGATGGGCGGATCGCAGCGCCTCACCCGGGCTGTGGGCAAGGCCAAGGCCATGGACATGATCCTCACCGGCAGGTTCATCGCCGCGGAGGAGGCGGACAGGTGCGGGCTGGTGTCCCGGGTGGTTCCGGCGGAAGATGTGGTGTCCGAGGCAGTCAAGGTGGCCGGCGTGATCGCCGAAAAGTCGAAGCCTGCGGCGATGGCGGCGAAGGAGGCCGTGAATGCTGCTTTCGAAACCGGACTGGCCCAGGGAGTGGTGTTCGAACGTCGGCTCTTCCATTCCCTGTTCGCCACGGAGGACCAGAAGGAAGGCATGGCGGCGTTCACCGAGAAGCGCCAGCCCGAATTCAAACACCGCTGACCCGGGGAGCAGCCTGGTTTCCCTGACGGCGGGCTCTGGGGCCGCCTGCTGCCGGCCTTGCGCCCTAGAGTTGCTTCTCCGCGAAGCTGTGCAGCGCGGCCCGGACGAAGCGGGCCCCTTCCGCCCCGCCGTAATTGGCCGCGAAGCGTGGGTCTTCCACGTACATGTCCGCCAGTCCGGTAACGTAGCCCCGGATATTCCCGCCGCCTTCGGCCGCAGGTGTTCCGGGGATGGACTTCAGCCACGCCACGTGCCGCGCTGCCAGTTCCTGGGCTTCCGGCCCGTCTGCAGCAACTCCGGAACCCGCGGCCGCGGTCCAGTCCCGGCCAAGATTCTCCGCTCTGGACTTCCACCCCCGCTTTTCCGCCGCCGACATGCCGCGCCACCACGAGTCGGACGTGGCGTAGGCATCCTTGCCCCAGCGTTCCTCAACCTCATCCTTGTATTGGGTGTGGTCGAAGCCCTCGAACATGTCCTCTGCCATCAGCTGGCCTCCTGCCTCTACTGTTTCGATTGTTTGCCGGACCGACTCGGCCTGCCGCGCAAGCCGTTGCTGCTCCTGGCCGAGCCAGTCGAGATGGCGGCTGAGCGCCGCCACGGGATCCGCCTGGCGGTGGAAGACCTCCGCGATGGCCGGCAGGCCAAGGCCCAGTTCCCGCAGCAAAAGGATGCGCTGCAGCTGGAGGAGCGCGGCGCCGTCGTAATAGCGGTAGCCGTTGTGGCCCACCCGGCTGGGCTTTAACAGGCCGATGTCGTCGTAGTGCCGGAGCGTGCGGCTGGTGATGCCGGCGATCCTGGCCACATCCTGGATGGACCAGTCCCTCCCGCCGGTGCCGGGGAAATCATTCATGCTCTGAGCCTAGGGGTTGACGCTGCGTCAAGGTCAAGGTCAAGGTCAACGGCAGGAGCGCCGCGGTGTCACCCGGTCCGCCGGTCGCGGGGCGTCCGGTGCCTGGCCTGGGCCACCAGCCGCGTGAAGGCGAAGACAAAGATGGCCTCGATGAGCAGCATGAGGCCCATCAGCAGCCACTGCTGCCTGCTGATGAAGAAGATGCATCCGGTCAGGGCCAGGATGGTTCCCAGCGCCAGGGCGTAGACGGCGAAACCGATGGCGACCCTGGCGCTGCGTACCCCGGTGCGGAAGCCAAAGCCATGCGGCTCCCCGCCTGGCTGTCCGGGCACCCGGTCCGGTGCGGCGGGACCGAGGGAGTCGAACTCCTCCCACGGATCCCTGTCCTGGTCCTGTCCGGTCATGAATCAATTATCCCAAATGCGCACATCCAGCGCCGCGGCCACGTAAAAACAGCGGCTCCTCCAACCTGGGTTGGAGGAGCCGCTGGATGGGGTCCCGGCAGGTGCCGGAGGCCGCCGAAGACTAGAGCGGGCGGATGTTCTCTGCCTGCGGGCCCTTGGGGCCCTGGGTCACATCGAATTCGACCTTCTGGTTCTCGTCCAGTGAGCGGTAGCCGCTGCTGGCGATTGCCGAGTAGTGGGCGAATACGTCAGCGGACCCGTCATCGGGGGCAATGAAGCCAAAACCCTTTTCGGCGTTGAACCATTTAACTGTGCCTGTTGCCATGGCTGCATTCCTTCATGTGACTCTGATTCTCTCCCCCGGGAATGCTCCCGGAGTGTGCGGGAGTTAGTCCCCCACAGTCCCCAACGTACGGGGCGCGGGGCCCGGGTGCAAGGGTAAGCGCGATAAAAGCACCATGAACCTGCGACTTTAGACGGCTTCAAGCACGCTGACGTAGTTGGCGATCCCCACTCCGCCCATGTTCTGCACAGCGGCCCGTCGGGCAGTGGCGAGCTGCATGTCGCCGGCGGTTCCGGTGAGCTGCATCGCGGCGATGACGTGCTGTGAGACGCCTGTGGCGCCTACCGGGTGGCCTTTGGCCTTGAGGCCGCCGGAGACGTTGATGGGCAGCTTGCCGTCCTTGAAGACCCAGCCTTCGGCCACGGCGCGGGCACCCTGGCCCGGTTCGGCCAGGCCCATGGCCTCGTACATGAGCAGTTCGGCGATGGTGAAGCAGTCATGCACCTCGGCGAAGTCCAGGTCCTCCAGCCCGACGCCGGCCATCGCCATGGCGCGCTCCCAGGAGGCGCGGGTTGCGGCGAAAGCGGTGGGGTCCCGGCGCGCGGCGGGGAAAAAATCGTTGGCCTGGCCAAAGCCCGCGAGCCGGACCGGGGCGGTGGCGCCGCCGGTGGGAGCCACGCTGAGCACCACGGCCGCCGCGCCGTCGGACACGGGGGAGCAGTCGGTGCGCCGCAGGGGATCGGCCACCATGGGGTTTTTGTCCGAGACCGTCCGGCAGAACTCCTCGCCGAGGTCCTTCCGGAGCTGGGCGTAGGGGTTGTCCACGCCGTTGCGGTGGTTCTTGGCCGCGATGGTGCCCAGCACGTCCGAGACCGGCCCGTACCGCTTTTCGTAGTGCTTCGCGACCTCGGCGAAGAGGCCCGTGAAGCCGGTGGTGGAGGGCTTGCCGGCCATGTCGTAGTCAGCGCCGAGCAGGGCCGCGCCCACGATGTCTGCGCCGGCATGGGTCATCTTCTCGGCGCCGATCACCAGGACGGTCCTGGCGGTGCCGGCCAGCAGAGATTTGGTGCCCTGTTGGAACGCTGCCGAGCCGGAGGCGCAGGCGTTTTCCACGCGGGTGGACGGAACGTTGGCCAGCTCCGGCGAGACCTGAAGGGCCAGCGAGGACGGGAACGCCAGCGGCATCATGCCCGAATTGAACTGCCCCACGTAGATCTCATCGATCTGCCCCGGCTCGATCCCCGCATTGCCGATCGCTTCGGTAGCCACCTCCACGATCAGGGATTCCAAGGTCTCGTCGGCAAGTTTGCCGAAGCGGCTGTGTCCCCAGCCGGTGAGCAGGACATCCTTGCCGAACTGGTCTTTCAGGCTCATGCCGCCACTTCCTTGTTCTCCAGCCGGACCTCAAAGCCGGCGTCGGTCTTCTCCCAGATCTCCGCCTCAGTAACCCCTGGTGCCAGCCGGGTCAGCGTGAGCAGCCGCCCGCCGTCGTCCGTCTTATAAAGGTCGAAGACCGCGAGGTCGCTGATGATCCGGTCCACGCAGCTGAGGCCGGTCAGCGGCAACGTGCATTCGCGCACGATCTTGGCGGTGCCGTCCTTGGCGTTGTGCTCGGTGAGGACCACCACGCGCGGCGTTCCCGCGACCAGGTCCATGGCGCCGCCCATGCCCTTCACCATCTTGCCCGGGATGGTCCAGTTGGCCAGGTCGCCGTTGCCGGAGACCTGCATGGCGCCCAGGATTGCCACTTTGACGTGTCCGCCGCGGATCATGCCAAAGGACGTAGCGGAATCGAAGATGCTCCCGCCCGGCAGTACCGTGACGGTCTGCTTGCCGGCGTTGATCAGGTCCGCGTCCTCCTCGCCCTCGTAAGGGAACGGGCCCATGCCCAACAGCCCGTTCTCGCTTTGCAGGACAACCCGCACGCCCTCAGGCAGGTTGTTGGCCACCAGGGTGGGGATGCCGATCCCCAGGTTCACGTAGTCGCCGTCATTCAGTTCCTCGGCCGCGATCGCAGCCATTTCATCCCTGGTCCATCCCATGGGGGTTCTCCTTCGAAAAGTGGCGAGGGTTAGACAGCCAGCGCTGCCATGTCTGCTCCGGCACGCTGCCGGACGGTCCGCTGCTCGATGTCCTTCACCCGGTCCGTTGCCTGGACCAGGCGCTGGACAAAGACGCCGGGGGTGACGATGTGGTTGGGGTCCAGCTGGCCGGGCTCCACGATCACTTCGGCCTCGGCGACGGTGAGGATCCCGGCCGTGGCCACCACAGGGTTAAAGTTCCGGGCGGTGTAGCGGTAGATGAGGTTGCCGTCCGTGTCCGCGGTGTGGGCATGGACCAGTGCGACGTCGGCCCGGATGGCGCGCTCCCGGACGTACGTTTCGCCGTCGAACACCTCGTGCGGCTTGCCTTCGGCAACCAGCGTGCCCACGCCGGTCTTGGTGTAGAAGGCCGGGATACCGGCACCGCCGGCGCGCAGCCGCTCGGCGAGGGTGCCCTGCGGTGTGAACTCCACCTCGAGCTTGCCGGCGAGGTACTGCTCAGCGAACAGCTTGTTTTCGCCGACGTAGGAGGCAATCACCTTGCGCACCTGGCCTGCTTCGATGAGGATGCCCAGCCCCTTGCCGTCCACGCCCATGTTGTTGGACACCACCGTGAGGTCCCGCACACCGGAATCACGGACGGCTTCGATCAGGTCGGCCGGGATGCCGCTCAAACCAAACCCGCCCACGGCGAGGGTAATGCCGTCCTGCAGGACCCCGTCCAGGGCTGTGGCCGCAGAAGCCTGGAGTTTCTTCATGTCGTCTCCTCGTTGAGCATGGTGGTCCGTCCACTTAGTGGACGCCTGGGGTCTGGGTTTGGACACTACGGGCGTGCGGCAGAACGTGTCAAGAATCACTGGCACGTGCCTTACAGTATGGACAGTAGTGCGAAAAGCATCCATATTGTGGACACAGGAGAAATGATGGCGTCGACGCCGGTACAGGGCGCCCAAGTGGTGGCCAGGATCGCGGGGCTGCTGCGGCTGGTGGGCCGGAGCGCCGAGGGGATGCCGCCCGCAGTTCTGGTCCGGGAATCAGGCCTCACCCGGCCCACGGTCCACCGGCTCCTGACATCGCTTGCCGCGGAAGGTTTGCTGGACCACGATCCCGCCACGGGCAATTGGGTCCTGGGTCCGGAAATCCTGCTGATGGGATCGGTGGCCTCTGCCCGGTTTCCTATGGAGGACATCGCCCGCCCCAGCCTGCGCCGGCTTGCCCAGGCGACGGGGGAGAGCGCCTTCTTCTCCATCCGCCGCGGCGCCGAGACGGTTTGCCTGCTGCGTGAGGAGGGCAGCTTCCCTGTCCGGTCCTTTGTCCTGCACGAGGGCGTCCGGTTTCCGCTGGGCGTCGCGTCGGCCGGGACGGCCATCCTTGCCTTCCTTCCCAGGAGCGAGCAGGAGGAATTGTTGGCCCGGTGGCCCGAGCACGCCGGTGCCTTCGCCGCGAACCACACTGTTGACCTGGTCCGGAAGAACCTGGCGCGGACACGGTTCGCCGGCTACTCAGTGAACCCCGGGTTGGTGCTGGAGGGAAGCTGGGGGATGGGCGCCGCAGTGTTTGACCGTTCAGGACGCCCCGCCTGGGCGTTGTCGCTGACCGGCATCGAACCGCGGTTCAAACGCGAGCGGCAGGAGGAACTCGGCGGCCTGCTGATGGCGGAGGCCCACCGGATTACGCAGCAGCTGGGCGGCGGTGCCGACGGCGGGCGACGGACCCGCTAAGTCTTCCGTGGCTTTGCCGGGACATGACGACGGCGGGCCGCGCTTTCGGGTGCGGCCCGCCGTCGTACGCCCCAAAGGTGGGGCAGTTTAGTGCCCGGGGTGACTACAGTCCGGCGCGGGGCTCCACGGGACCTTCGCCTTTCCACCAGGTGTCAAAGATGGTCACTGGCACGGTGCGCTTGTGGCGGGTCCGCAGGTACTTCTGTTCGATCGATTCTGCGACCTCGTCCGGAACGTCACGGCCCTCAAGGTAATCGTCGATCTGGTCGTAGCTGAGGCCCAGCTCGTCCTCGTCCGTGCGGCCCGGCCGGTCATCGAGAAGGTCAGCGGTGGGCACCTTCTCCCAAACGCGCGCCGGCGCTCCAAGCTCAGCCAAGAGGGCCCGGTTCTGCCGCTTGTTGAGGCCGAAGAGGGGGAGGATGTCCGCCCCGCCGTCGCCGTACTTGGTGAAGAAGCCGGTGACGGATTCCGCGCCGTGGTCGGTGCCGAGCACCAGGTAGTTGAACTCGCCCGCCAGCGCATACTGCGCGATCATCCGGGTGCGGGCTTTGGTGTTGCCCTTGTGGAAGTCGGAGATCTCCGACCCCGCGGTCTTCTCGAACTCGTCCTCAAAACCGTCCACCGCCGCCGAAATGTTGAACGTCCATTCCGTCTTGGCCTTGATGAAGTCCAGGGCGGCCTGGGCGTCTTCCTCATCGTGCTGCACACCGTAGGGCAGCCGGACGGCAACGAAGTTGGCCTCTACGCCTTCGGCCTCAAGCTCATCAACCGCCAACTGGGCAAGCTTTCCGGCGAGCGAGGAATCCAGTCCGCCGGAGATGCCCAGGACAAAGCCTTTGGTGTGGGTGGCCTTCAAATAGTCCTTGAGGAATGTGACGCGCTTGCGCACCTCCCCCGCGGGATCGATCCGGGGCTGAACGCCCATTTCTTCAATGATCTTGGCCTGGAGTTCGCGCATGTTGTCCAGCCTAGCCAGCACTGTCAACAACCCTCAACTGTTCCGGGCTGGCCTTGCGCGGCGTAGTTTATGTGCATGGAGCGGACGGGATGTGCCGTGGTGGGCGGGGGCCCGGCGGGAATGATGCTGGGCTTGCTGCTGGCACGGGCCGGAGTGCACGTGGCCGTCCTGGAGAAGCACCGTGACTTCCTGCGGGATTTCCGCGGTGACACGGTGCATGCCTCCACGATCCGGCTGATCGACGAGCTGGGGTTGGGGGCCGGATTCCGGGAGCTGCCGCAAAGCCGGCTGAACAACGTCGCCGTTCCGGTCCCCGGCGCCGGCCTGGTCACCCTGGCGGCCTTCGACTCCCTGAAACCCCCGTACAACTACGTGGCCATGATGCCCCAATGGGACTTCCTGGATTTCATCGCCTCGGCTGCCGCCGCGGAGCCGACGTTTACCCTGCTCATGGAAACCGAGGCCACCGGCTTGGAGTTCGACGGCGGACGCGTCACAGGTGTGCGCTACCGGTCCACCGGTGACGGTGCGGCGGGCCCTGAAAAGGTCCTGCACGCCGACGTCGTGGTGGCCGCGGACGGCAGGCACTCAGTGCTGCGCCGGGCAGCAGGGATGCAGGCCATGGAGTACCCGGTGCCCTTCGACACCTGGTGGTTCAAAATCCCGCGGCATGCCTCCGACCAAGGCGAGGTTGCCGGTGTGGTGCCCTCGCTGGGGGACCGGGACGCCATGATCGCGCTCAACCGCACCGACTACTACCAGATGGGCTACCTCGCCCCCAAGGGCTCTGACGCCAGGATCCGGGAAGGCGGCGTGGAACAGTTCCGCCAACGGGTGGCGGCACTGCGCCCGGACCTCGCCGACCGCGTTGATTCCATCCACAGCCTGGCGGACCTCCACTGGCTGGACGTCAGGCTGAACCGCCTGCGGCGCTGGTACGTCGACGGCTTCCTGTGTATCGGCGATGCAGCGCACGCGATGTCGCCCGCCGGCGGGGTGGGCATCAACCTTGCCATCCAGGACGCAGTGGCGGCCGCGGAACGCCTGGCCCCTGACCTGCGCCAAGGGAAGGTGCGGACCAGGACCCTGGCGGCAATCCAGCGCCGCCGCCGCATGCCCACGGTAGTGGTCCAGGCCGTGCAGCGCATCATGCACCGGGTTGTGTTCGTTCCACTCTTCGCAGGGACATTGTCCGGTCACATGCTCGCCGGCAAGGCCCCGTTCTCCGTCCAGCGCATGCTTTTCTTCATCCTGCGCCACAACCCCGTGGTCAAACGTGTCCTGCCCCGCGTCATCGCAATCGGACCGCGCCCAGAGCACGCCCCAGGGTTCGCCCGCCCGCTCACGGTCCGCCCACCCACTAAACTTGGGGCCATGACTTCGCCCACTGACACTGCGGTAGACACCGCAGCTGCCCGCGCCCGACTGCTCGAACTGATCAAGGAACTCGCCGTGGTCCGCGGCAAGGTGATCCTCTCCAGCGGGGCCGAGGCCGATTATTACATCGACCTGCGCCGCATTACGCTGCACCACGAGGCGTCCAAGCTGGTGGGCCAGGTAATGCTGGCTTTGGCGGATGACGCCGGCATTGACTTCGAGTGCGCCGGAGGGCTCACCATGGGCGCCGACCCGGTTGGTACCGCGGTGATGCACGCAGCCGTTGATGCCGGCCGGGCGGTTGACGCTTTCGTGGTCCGCAAGGCCCAGAAGTCCTACGGCATGGGCCGGCAGGTGGAGGGCCCGTCCGTTGAGGGCCGCAAGGTCCTGGTCCTGGAGGACACGTCCACTACGGGCGGTTCAGCGCTGACCGCGGTGGAAGGCGTCCGGAAAGCCGGTGGGAACGTCGTGGCGGTGGCGGTGATCGTGGACCGCGATACCGGTGCAAAGGAAAAAATCGAAGCTGAAACCGGTGTTCCCTACCTGTTCGCATTCGGCAAAGACGAACTCGGACTGGCCTGACGCCAGGGGAGCCGGCCAGGCCAGGTCCGGCTCCGGGGACGCGCAGGGCCCGGCTGTTGGCCCGGTGAGCAAAGCTGCAATATCATATGCGTTAACACTTTTCAGTTGCTTGGAGACCCTGCATCTTGCTCCCCCCACAACAGCCCTTGAGCGCTACCGACCAGGTCCAGAACCTCATCCTGGAAAGCGCCGATTTTGAGGACTTCCTCAACGAGTTGGCGCGCTTTTCCGCGCACCAGATGGCAGGCGACGGTGATGACGCCCTGTGCGGCATCACGCTGCTCCGCGACCGGAAGGCAGCCACTATCGGCTGGAGCAGCGAGTTGGCCCGCGAAGTGGACGAAATCCAGTACTCCCTCTCCCAGGGGCCCTGCCTGACCGCAGCAGAGGACGAACGCGAAGTCTACGTCCCGGACCTTACGCAGGAGGACCGGTGGGGTCCGGACTACGCTTCTGCGGTTGCCTCCCACGGGTTGCGCTCGGTGCTTTCCTTGCCGTTCAACCTCCAGGGTGAGGCCAAGGCGGCACTGAACCTCTACTCCGACGCCCCGCGCAAGTTTGATGGGCAGGCCGCGGACCGGGCCCGGGGCTTCACCCGGGAAATCTCGGAGGCCCTGCGGCTGGCTGTCCGGTTCTCGCTGCACGCAGACAGTGCGTCCAACCTCCGGGCCACGCTGGAGTCGAGGACCATCATCGACATTGCCATCGGCATCGTCATGGCGCAGAACCGGTGCAGCCAGGAAGCCGCGGTCGAGATCCTCACCGAGGCGTCCAGCAACAGCAACACCAAACTGCGGGACATTGCCAGGTCCTTAGTGGATTCGGTGGGCGGCGCCGGTGCGCGCACCCACTACCAGGAGCCGGGCAGGGTGAGTCCGGGGCGGAGCGCCTAAGGGCGGCTTGTGTACGGGCTTCCGTGCACGTTACGCTTGCGGAGGTTGAGCCGTCGGCCATAGACCTCTTTTGGAGTACCTATGGACCGCGCATTAGACGCACTCGTTAACCTTGATGTCCCTGCGGACATCGTCCGGATTGAAGTCCGGGGGACCCTTCACCACGACTCCCGTGCTGAACTGGTCCACATCATCCGCCGCGTCCGGAGGATGGGCATCCGCTGCCGCATCTGCGTCGATCTTTCGCAGGCGGTACTTGTTGAGTCCTCCGCGCTGGCAGGACTGCGCAGCGACCTCAACGCCATGGACAGCAACTCAGTGCCGGGCGTTCCGCCCGCAGGGGTGTCCCTCCAGTTCGCGGCCGCCGCGTATGACTGGGCAACAGAAGGCGCTTCAAGCCGCCAGCCCCTCCCGATGGACGACGACGTCAGGGAGCTTTTCCCCGGCGGCGATTTTGCCGGCGAGTTCCCCCAGTTGCCGGTGATGTGGATCGAGGAGCTGTACGGCCGCCCGCTGACCGAATACAGCGACCAGGAGCTACTGCGCGCCAGCGACTCCGCCTTTGCCTTGCTGGACAGCCCGGAGGCAGCCGACGGCGCTGACCTCCTGGGCCGCTACAACGACATCGGCCTGGAAATCCTTCGCCGCCAGCAGGAACCCCAGTCCCCCTTCCCGGCCGCGGAAGGACAGGCAGCCAGCTGACCTCTGCGTCACCAATCGGATAGGCCCCCACATTGCGGCGCCACCTTTGGGTGGGCTTACGGTAGGACTGTGCCGTATGAGGGGGAGGTCAAGCCGCAGAACCGGCGCGGGGTCTCCGACGCCCGGCTGCTGGCGCAAGCGGCTGCCCTCAAACGCTTTTCGCGACGCACGTTCCTGGCCGGCGCCGGCGCCTCCGGGCTGCTGGCCGCTGACATGCTGGTGACCCGTGAAGTGCAGTCGCAGCGCCGGAGCACCAGGATCCTGGCAGTCGCCGACGACTTCGCCGACGCCTATTACCCGGACGCCAGCTGGTTCCTGTTCCCCGGGTACAAAACCAGCTGGGAAGAGGCGCAGTGGATCCTGAACACGCTCCGCGGCGCGCTGAACAAACGCGCCCGGCTGGCCGCCGTCGGATACTCCAACCTGGGGCTGAACATCACTGAGGTGGTCAACGCGATCACGGACTATGTCGCTGCCGAGAAGATCACAAAACTCTTTTTCTACGGGCACAGTTTCGGCGGCATGCTTGCCACCCAGGTGGCGGCCCGGCTCCTGGCCCTGCAGGACGTCCAGGTGCAGTTCATCCTCCTGGACTCCAGCCCCTACAGCGCCCACGACGTCCTGGACCAAAGCTGGTTCGACGGCGTGGTGTTCCTTTACGAAAGCGGCGTCAGGATCCCCTCCACCCTGCGCGGAGGGTATGAACTGGGGGAGAGGATCATCCACAAGGACGAACGGAGCTGGCGCCAGGTCCTGAACCAGACGCTGGAGCAGCTGTCACCGATCGCCCCGTCCAATGTCCTGGTCCAGACGGAGTCCGCCTACATCTACCACTTCGAGGGAAGCCAGTTCGCCGGGAAGCTGGGAACGGCCAAGATGGCCTACATCGGCAACCCCAAGGACGGGACCGTTGACTACGAGACCGCAGCCGAAACCTGGGCGGTGGTGTTCAAGGACAACATGGTCTCAAGCAACCTGCAAACCACCGGTGCCGTGCCCGCCCATGCCAGTCCCGGCTGGAACCCGCAGATCTACCGGCCCCTGGTCACGGAGCTGCTGGACGATAACTTCCCGCTGCCCCGGGGCGGTTCGCGGGTCAGTATCTTCTAGATCTGGTTCTTCAGGTCCGCCACGGAGTTCAGCACCTGGTTGGGCCGGAACGGGTACGCGGCGATGTCGTCCTTGTGCGTGATGCCGCTGAGGACCAGGACGGTGTGCAGGCCCGCCTCCATGCCGGCAATGATGTCGGTGTCCATCCGGTCACCGATCATGGCGGTGGTTTCGGAGTGTGCATCGATCTGGTTCATCGCGGACCGGAACATCATGGGGTTCGGCTTGCCCACAATGTACGGTTCACGGCCGGTGGCCTTGGTGATCAGGGCCGCGATGGCGCCGGTGGCCGGCATGGGACCGTCCTTGGAGGGGCCCGTGGCATCCGGGTTGGTGGCGATGAACCGGGCGCCGGCGAGGATCAGGCGAATCGCTGTGGTGATTGCCTCGAAAGAGTACGTGCGCGTCTCGCCGAGCACCACGAAGTCAGGGCTCTGGTCGGTGAGGATGAAGCCGGCCTCGTGCAGCGCCGTCGTCAGCCCTGCCTCGCCGATGGTGTAGGCGCGGTTGCCCGACTCCGCACCTCCGGCGGACACCTGGTCCTTGAGGAACTGGGCCGTGGCAAGGGCGGAGGTCCAGATGTTCTCTTCCGGGATTTCCAGGCCGGACGCGCGCAGGCGGGCCGCAAGGTCGCGCGGGGTGAAGATGGAGTTGTTCGTCAGCACCAGGAACCGCTTGGACGTATCCACCCAGCGCTGGATCAGTTCCGCCGCCCCGGGGATGGGCTGGTTCTCATGGACCAGGACGCCATCCATGTCCGTCAGCCAGCACTCAATCTCCTGGCCGCTGCGGTATACCGCAGGGTTGCCTGCTACCTGGTCCTCGTCTGCCATGCCCTGCCTCCGCCTGTGATGGTTGCCCGAAGAGTCCAGTCTAGTGTTGAAGGGTGAACCAAACGCCCGGCATGACAGACGAACCCGACCACCAGCCTGGGGAGGCCGAACCCGCGAAGGTGGAGGTCGGCGTCGGGCCCTGGGAAGGGGAGCTGCCGGAAGGCGACCACTGGGATCCAGACCTCCTGGCCGACGGCGACCGGCGCAACGTCCTGGACAAATACCGGTACTGGAAGCACGACGCCATCGTGGCGGAGCTCGATTCGCGGCGGCACAACTTCCACGTGGCCATTGAAAACTGGCAGCACGACCTGAACATCGGCACCGTGGTGCGCACGGCCAACGCTTTCCTGGCCAAAGAGGTGCACATCATCGGCCGACGGCGGTGGAACCGGCGCGGTGCCATGGTCACCGACCGCTACCAGCACGTCCGCCACCACCCCACGGTTGAGGACTTCGTCCAGTGGGCGCAGGGGGAGGGGCTGGCGATCATCGGGATCGACATTTTCCCGGACTCGGTGCCTTTGGAGACGTACGAGCTGCCGCGCGACTGCGTGCTGGTCTTCGGGCAGGAGGGGCCGGGCCTGACCCCGGACGTCCACCAGGCCGCCGTCGCCACACTGTCCATTGAGCAGTTCGGCTCCACCCGGTCCATCAACGCCGCTTCCGCCGCCGCCATCGCGATGCACGCCTGGATCCGACGGCACGTCTTCAACCAGCATGTGTAGTCCGGGTGCGGGCGGGGCGTAACCCAGAGCACTCATGGGCCGGGAATGGCTAGGATGGTGCCAAGCCGTAAGCGGTCTATTTGAGGGTTATCCACCCACAGACAAAACTCAGCAGAGGAGCCAGCATGCCCATTGCAACCCCAGAGATCTACGCCGAGATGATCGACCGCGCAAAGGCGGGCGGCTTCGCGTTCCCGGCCGTGAACGTCACGTCCTCGCAGACGCTCAACGCGGCACTCCGCGGTTTCGCCGAGGCGGAGTCCGACGGCATCGTGCAGGTTTCCACCGGTGGCGCGGCCTACTGGTCCGGCGCCTCCACCAAGGACATGGTTGCCGGTTCCCTGGGCTTTGCGGCTTTTGCCCGCGAAGTTGCCAAAAACTATGGCGTGAACATCGCCCTGCACACGGACCACTGCCCCAAGGACAAGCTGGACGGCTTCGTCCTGCCCCTTCTCGAAGCGTCCGAGGCTGAGGTCAAGGCCGGCCGCAATCCGCTGTTCAACTCGCACATGTGGGACGGCTCCGCCGAGACACTGCAGGAGAACCTGCGCATCGCCCGCGACCTGCTGCAGCGCACCGCGGCCGCCAAGATGATCCTTGAGGTTGAGATCGGCACCGTCGGCGGCGAGGAAGACGGCGTGGAGAACGCCATCAACGACAAGCTCTACACCACGGTGGAGGACGCTTTGGCCACCATCGACGCCCTCGGCGCCGGTGACAACGGCCGCTACATCACGGCCCTGACCTTCGGCAACGTCCACGGGGTGTACAAGCCCGGTGGCGTCAAGCTGCGCCCGGAGATCCTGAAGGACATCCAGGCCCAGGTGGGTGCCAAGATCGGCAAGGACAACCCGTTCGACCTGGTGTTCCACGGTGGCTCCGGCTCCTCGGACCAGGAAATTGCCGACGCCGTCTCCTACGGCGTGATCAAGATGAACATCGACACCGACACCCAGTACGCCTACACGCGTCCGGTGGCGGACCACATGTTCAAGAACTACGACGGCGTCCTGAAAGTGGATGGCGAAGTGGGCAACAAGAAGACCTATGACCCCCGTGTCTGGGGCGCCTCCGCCGAAGCCGGCCTGGCAGCCCGCGTGGTGGAAGCCACCAAGCAGCTCGGCTCGGCCGGAAAGACCTTCTAGATGTCCGATGAGTTCCGCAGGAACCTGATGGGGCCGGAACCCACGCTCCTGCCTGCCGAAACCGAGGTTTACGGGCAGCTCGAGGCTGGCCATGAGGCCCTGGACCTGGTCAAGAAGCACCCTACGTCCTCGCTGCTCTGGGCCGTGCTGGCTGAGGAGGCGTGGAGGGAGGGCCGCACCATCGACTCCTACGCCTACGCCCGGGTGGGCTACCACCGGGGCCTGGACGCACTGCGCCGCAACGGCTGGCGCGGCGTTGGCCCCATTCCTTGGGAGCACGAGCCCAACCGCGGATTCCTGCGGGCCCTTTACTCCCTGGGCAGGGCTTCGTCGGCCATCGGCGAGGCGGACGAACCGGAGCGGATCGAAAAGTTCCTCAACGACTCCGACCCCACGGCGAAGGCAGCCATCGAGGCCAGGTAAAGCCTCACTCGCTTAAACGACGACGACGGGTGGTCACCCCTGGAAGGTGGCCACCCGTCGTCGTCTGTTTAAGCTGCTGGCTACGCCTTGCGGGCGATGCCCGTGCGCGCCATCGCGTCTGCGTAGGCCGCGCGCATGTCCTCGAGGTACTCCTCCTGGCGCACCGGGGAACCGGCGAAAGCGCGGCCGCTCAGTGACCGCACCTTGTAGGTCTTCAGGCCGCGTCGCCACAGCAGGGGCACCTCGGTCTTCAGCAGCAGGTTGGCCAGGCGGTTCGCTTCGGTGCCGTGCGCCACGATCACCGAGGCGCGGGGCACCAGGGCCAGGAACTTCAGCAGTGGCTTCAGGCCTGCCTGGATCTGGTCCGGAGTGAACTTGCCGTTGGCTTCGCCGGGGACGTGCCAGGGGTGGACGTTCCACGGCATCACGAACTCGGGGCGCAGGCCCAGCTTCCACTGAAGGCCAAGCATGCGGGTGGCTGCGTCCTGGTCCCCGGCCGTGATGAACCCGGACGGGTCCGCCTCACCGATGTTGGAGAACAGGCTGATGATGCGGCACTCGTCCACGTCGTGCATGGGATCCACGTACGGGACCACGCTTCCGGGCTTGGCACCCTGCAGGGAATCACACAGTTCGTTGACGGCGGCAACGCTGGGGTCGTAACGGCGGTTCAGGAGCTGTTCGGAGAGGGATTCTGGTGCCAGGGCTGTCATGAAGTGCGGTGTCTCCTGTGGGGCTCGGTGCTGCGTCCAGGCCGGAAAAGGGCGCACGAGGGGACGCGGCAACCGGGCTGGATTGAAAATGGAGTGGACCGATTCCTGGTCGGCCTAGACCAGTTTAGCAAGCCAAGGGAAACGAAACGCCGGCGGCCCTTCCGAAGTGACGGAAGGTACAGCCGGCGTGTTGAGCGGAGATGGGTGCTACCAGAGGCGGGTGGTTGCCCGACGGGCCCCCTCACCGAGGGCTTCCAGTTTGGCGAAGGCGATCTGCGGGTGGACCCGGCCGCCGAGACCGCAGTCGGTGGAGGCGATGACGTTCTCGCGGCCCACCACCTCGGCGAAGCGGACGATGCGGTCTGCCACCAGGTCGGGGTGTTCTACCACGTTGGTGGCATGCGACACGACGCCCGGGATGATCACCTTGCCCTCCGGGAGCTTGGTGTCCTCCCAAACCCGCCACTCGTGCTCGTGGCGGACGTTGGCCGCTTCGAAGGAGTACGCGCCTGCGTTGACCTGCAGCACCGAGCCGATGATGTCGGCTAAGGGGATGTCCGTGGTGTGCGGGCCGTGCCAGGAACCCCAGCAGACGTGCAGCCGGATCTGTTCCTGCGGCAGGTCCCGCAACGCCCAGTTGGTGGCCTCCACGCGCAGCTGGATGAACTTCAGGTAGTCCTCCAGGGACGGCTCCGGATTGATCTGGTCCCAGCTCTCGGCCAGGGACGGATCGTCGAGCTGCACGGTGAGGCCCGCGTCGATGATCGCCTTGTATTCCTCCCGCATGGCATCGGCGCAGGCGTAGACGAGTTCCTCGTCCGACGCGTAGTACTCGTTGGCCACGCGGGCGCAGGAGCCGGGGGAGAGGGACGCCACGAAGCCGTCCGAAAGCCCTGCGGCAGCGAGCCCGGTCTTCAGGTTCCTGATGTCCGATGCCACCAGGTCCTGGCCTGTGTAGGTCAGGGGCCCGGCGATCTTGGGCTGGGTGACGCTCTTGCGGTGGGCCAGGATGCCCGAGGAGGGATCGTTGTAGGCCTCGTTGAACGCCTGCCTGTCCCGCCGGTCGGGGAAGGAGGTCAGGACCACGTTGCCGGGGGACGAGCGGCGCACCTGCGCATCGGCCCAGCGGTCCACATTGGTCGGCTCCAGGCCGCCGAGCCGGGCGAAGGAGTAGTTCCACCAGGCGCCGTAATCCACGGAGCTGGACATGGTGTGCCCGTATTCGCCGTCGTTGGGAATGTCGATGCCGAGGTCTTTCTGGCGCTGCACCACAACCACCACGGAGGCTTCAAGCAGTTCCAGGAATTCCGGGGTGACGCCGTCGGTTTCCTTGGCGGCGTTGGCCGCGATGAGTTCCGGGGTGCGGGGTAAGGAACCTGCGTGGGTGACGCGGATGTGGTCGGTGTTCAGGGACATGCTGGAATCTTCCTTTCCATCGGTCCTGGCAGTAGCACCTTCGGCCGGCAGGAATCCTGCCTGGCCGTGGTTGCTGCGGCGTCATCGAGCCAGGTCTCTCGGCCGCTCCGGATGGTTACTCTCACTTAATTCGAGATGCCTGCCCTTGGGCAAGTCTGCGCCGTTTTATGTCGCGCCCGGGCTGACGATGCTGCCTCCGCCCCTTGCCGCCACCCGGCGGGCCTCAACAGTGGACAAAGTGCCCTATCGGCTAAACTTGGGTGGTAAGAGCCCCGGAACTCTTGCTTCGCTGAGCCGTGCTGCGGCTGCGCGAAGGCCGGTATGTTCGGGGCATTCTCATGAACGGCGCTGCATGGACCTGCCACCTGGTGGCCGGGCCCGGGCAGCCCGAACGAATGGGGGAGGATCCCATGCCAGCAATTGTGATCGTAGGAGCCCAGTGGGGCGACGAAGGAAAAGGCAAGGCCACCGACCTGCTGGGCGGCCGTGTTGACTACGTCGTCAAGCCCAACGGCGGCAACAACGCCGGGCACACCGTCGTCGTAGGCGGTGAAAAGTACGAACTCAAGCTGCTGCCGGCAGGCATTCTCAGTCCCAACGCCATTCCTGTGATCGGCAACGGCTGCGTGGTGAACCTCGAGGCCCTCTTCCAGGAAATCGACGGACTCCAGGCGCGCGGCGCCGACACCTCAAAACTGCGGGTCTCCGCCAACGCCCACCTGGTGGCCCCTTACCACCAGGTGCTGGACAAGGTGACCGAACGCTTCCTGGGCAGCCGCGCCATCGGCACCACCGGCCGCGGCATCGGCCCCGCCTATATGGACAAGGTGGCCCGGCTGGGCATCCGCGTCCAGGACGTCTTCGACGAATCCATCCTCCGCCAGAAGGTGGAAGGCTCGCTGAGGCAGAAGAACGAACTCCTGGTCAAGGTCTACAACCGCCGCAGCGTTGTGGTGGACGAGATCGTGGAGTACTTCCTGTCCTTCGCCGAACGCCTGCGCCCGCTGGTCATCGACAGCACCCTGGTCCTCAATTCCGCCCTGGACGAGGGCAAGGTAGTCCTGATGGAGGGCGGCCAGGCAACGTTCCTGGACGTGGACCACGGCACCTACCCGTTCGTGACCTCCTCCAACCCCACCGCCGGTGGCGCTTCGGTTGGCTCCGGCATCGGCCCCACCCGCATCTCCCGCTCCATCGGCATCATCAAGGCCTACACCACCCGCGTTGGCGCCGGACCGTTCCCCACGGAGCTCTTCGACGAGATGGGCGTGTACCTGCAGAAGACCGGCGGGGAGTTTGGCGTCAACACGGGCCGGCCGCGCCGCTGCGGCTGGTACGACGCCGTGCTGGCGCGCCACGCTTCCCGCGTCAACGGCTTCACCGACTACTTCGTCACCAAGCTGGACGTCCTCACCGGCATCGAGCAGATCCCGGTGTGCGTGGCGTACGACGTGGACGGTGTCCGGCACGATGAAATGCCCATGACGCAGACCGAGTTCCACCACGCCAAGCCCATCTTCGAGTACTTCGACGGCTGGACCGAGGACATCACAGGCGCCCGCACCCTGGCGGACCTGCCGGAGAACGCCCGCAACTACGTCCTGGCGCTGGAGAAGCTTTCCGGAACGCGTTTCTCGGCCATTGGCGTGGGCCCGGACCGGGACCAGACCATCGTGGTGAACGACCTCATCAACGACTGACGCGCATTTCCGGAGCAGGCATCACGACGGCGGCAGGCCACCTTTGCGGGTGGCCTGCCGCTTGTTCTTTAGCGGGGTGGGAAGCAATTTACACAGGCTTTACGCGGACGGTCTTGTAAGGCTGCCGGCGCCGCAGCCAGACTCGTCAGTACCACCTGGTGCCCAAGGAAGGATCGTCATGGCCGGAAAGTTTGAAGCATTCATCGACGCTGATTCGTTCTTCCGGTTCCGGCTCCTTTCTCCGGACGGGGCGGTAATCGCGGTCTCTGGCCCCTTTGAGGACAAGGCCGCCGTGGTGGCGGGAATCGCTGCGGTGCGTGAATGCGCCGGGACCGGCCTGGTGACCGACCTTTGTCCCGCCGGAACCGTATCCCGTACCGCGGCTGTACCCGTTGCGGCTGCCGCCGCAGTCCCCGCCGAGCTGCCCGACGCCGTCGTTCCCGCCTGCAGGGAGGAACGCACGCCCTCCACGCTGCACGCCTTCCCACTGGCAAATGCGCCGCGCCGGTACGCCGCGGCTCCGCGCTGGACAAAGACAGCAGCCCGCTGACAGGCCGGGAGCCGTTCCAAAAAAGTTTTTTTGAAAACGCGTAACCCCCTGGGGCGCCGGAGCGATTACCTCTTTGAAGCGCCGGTCTGGAACCTGTCCCCCATCACGTTCCAGACCGGCCTTTTTAGTCTTTCCGCAGCCGTAGCCGCCTGCCCCGCCACTGGCCCCTTACCCCGGGCCCGCGGCGCTTCCGGCTGAGTGGTTACTGGAGGGTAAGGTAGGGGCAGCGTTCCGGATGTACTGAGCGCTTGCCTGCCACCACCCGCCTTGACGGAAAGCGCCACGTCAGTGACCGATGCACAGACAGCCGAGGCTCCGGACCAGCCAATATCCGGGACCGCTGCCTTCAGCCTCGTCTACGAGACATACGCATCACAGGTACTGGGCTATCTCGCGGCCCGGGGAGTCGAGGATCCGGAGGCCGCCATGCAGGAAGTGTTTCTTTCGGTGCTGCCGCGGCTCGATACCGTGCACGGCGGTGAGTCGGGGCTGCGGACCTTCATCTTCTCCGTTGCGCACGCGCGCATGGTGGACGACCGCCGCCGCCAAAGCCGGTCTCCGGTCAAGCTGTCCTTCGAGCCCGGGCTTGACCAGCGCGAAGACAGCTCGGCGGAGGAAGAAGCCCTGCAGCGCATCTCGACCGGGGAGGTCCTGAACCTGCTGGACGGGCTGCCCCGCGACCAGCGGGAGGTACTGTCGCTGCGGCTGGTGGGAGGCCTCACGGTGGAACAGACGGCGGAGGCAATGGACAAGAGTGCCGGCTCGGTGAAGCAACTTCAGCGGCGCGCCTTGCTGAAACTCCGGGACCTTGCCGCCGTGAAGGAGTACCTCGCGCCATGACCTCCGCCTCCGATAACCTTGCAGGCCTCGTTGACGAGATGCTCCTGGATGCAGGCTGCGGGCAGGACACGGAACTTTGGGGCGCCCTGCTCTCGCTCGGCGCCCTGGCATCGCTGCCCGCACCGGCGCCCACCGGTGAGCTTGCCGCGCTCCTGGCAGCAGGCAGCCCGTCACCCGTGGAAGACCCCAGCCGGGCTGGACAACCTGGTGAACACGCGGCGGAGGTGGCTGCTGAAGACCCAACTGAACAGCTCGCTGGGCAGCCGGACGATGAACTGGGGCTCCGTCGGAGCCGCCGCCGGCACCGTCCCACCGCGCTGGGCCTGGTGCTGGTGGCAGGGATGGGGCTGGGTGTTGGCGGAGTAGCCGCCAGCTCCACCCCATCGGGAAGCAGTGCCGTGGAGCACCTGCTGGAGGATTGGGCGCCGGGGAGCAGTACCGGCGGCGAACCGTCCGCCGCCGGCTACGGCTACCGGGCACCGAAGGTGGCCTCCGACGGGGAAATTGCCGTCGCTGGTTCACCTGCTGCTTCCGGTGGAGCCGCCGATGCCGCAGACCTTGGCGCCCGCCTCCCCCGGGATCATGCAGGCACCGGCGCCCCAGGACGGGCACATACCGGGACCCCGCTGTGTGCCGGTCCGGTCAACCCCGGGGCCGGCACTGGGGTGTGCGCGGCTGCGGCCGCTGGGGCTGCTTCGCACGGCAACGGTGCCGGCAGCGGCACGGAGGACCCCGGAGCTGTGGCGGGGGGAACGGCGGCAGGGCCAGGGGCTTCAGGTTCGGCGAAGGCTGGGCTGCCCGCATCAGACACCCCGCCGGCAGCCACAGATGCAGCGGGCGCTGCACAGAAGGCGGCAGGCCCTGCAGCCAATGCAGCGCCGGCGCAGGGCCAAACCCGCTCCCCGGGGGCTGGGCAGGGAAATGTCCAAAAACCCGCATCTCCGGCGAAATAACGTTCAGACAGAAACAGCGGGTCCGTAGGACGGACCCGCTGTTGCTGACCAGGTTACCGTCAGGCCATGACCTGGCGCTTGGAGGAAATAACGCCGGTATCGAAACCGGCCAGGTGGAGTCCGCCGTGGAAGCGCGCGTGCTCGATCTTCACGCAGCGGTCCATCACCACGTTGAGCCCTGCGGCTTCCGCGCCTGCTGCCACTCCTTCGTGCCATGAGCCCAGTTGCAGCCACAGGGTCTTGGCGCCGGCGGCCACTGCCTCGTCAAGGACTCCGGGAAGGTCGTCGTGCTTGCGGAACACGTCAACAATGTCCGGGCTTTCCGGCAGGTCCGCCAGGGAGGCGTAGGTGGGCTGGCCCAGGATCTCCTTGACCACGGGGTTGACGAAGTACACCTTGTAGCGGGTGGAGGACAGCAGGTAGGTGGCCACAAAGTAGCTGGCCCGCGACGGCTTGTCCGATGCGCCAACAATGGCAATGGATTTCGCCTGCCGGAGCAGGGCCAGCCGCTCCGGTGCCGACGGGCCGGACCAGGTGCGTTCGGCGGTGCTCATGCGTTTGCTCCGATCGTGCAGGCTTCTGCGGGTTCTTCAAGGACGGTTGCGCCCGGGGCCGCCACCTTGGACGCCTCGGTGAGTGCCTGGTCCAGGTCCCACAGGATGTCCTCAATGTCCTCGAGGCCTACGGAGATGCGGACCAGGTCCTCCGGCACGCCGGCGGATTCCAGCTGGGCGGGGCTGAGCTGCTGGTGGGTGGTGGAGCCGGGGTGGATCACCAGGGTCCGGGAGTCACCCACGTTGGCAAGGTGCGAGGCCAGCTGCAGGGACTCGATGAACTTCTGACCCGCGGCCCGTCCGCCCTTGACTCCGAAGGAGAAGACCGATCCGGGACCCAGCGGCAGGTACTTCCGCGCCCGGTCGAAGTGCGGGTGTGAGGGCAGGCCGGAGTAGTTGACATAAGCCACCCGGTCATCGCGTTCCAGCCACTCGGCTACGGCCCGCGCGTTCTTCAGGTGCTCGTCGAGCCGCTGCGGCAGCGTCTCCACGCCCTGGAGCAGCTGGAACGCCGACTGCGGCGACAGGGCCGGGCCGATGTCGCGCAGCTGCTCGCTGCGGAGCTTGGTGAGGAAGCCGTACTCGCCGAAGTTGCCCCACCAGGAGACGTTGCCATAGGAAGCCACGGGCTCGGTCATGGTGGGGAACTTGCCGTTGCCCCAGTTGAACCTGCCGCTTTCCACCACCACCCCGCCCAGCGTGGTGCCGTGGCCGCCCAGGAACTTCGTGGCCGAGTGGATCACGATGTCGGCGCCGTGCTCGATGGGCCGCACGAGGTACGGCGTGCTCAAGGTGGCGTCCACCACCAGGGGGATCCCGGCGTCGTGCGCCACCTTTGCCAGCCCCGCAAGGTCCTGGACCTCCGACGACGGGTTGGCCACTACCTCCACGAAGATCGCCTTGGTGTTCTCCCGGACAGCCGCGGCATAGTCGGCGGGGTCCGTGCCGGGGACGAAGGTGGTGTCCACGCCGAACCGGCGCAGGGTCACGTCGAGCTGGGTCACGGTGCCGCCGTACAGCTGGGAGGCTGCCACGATGTGGTCGCCCGCCTGGGTCAGCGCGGCGAACGTGATGAATTCCGCTGCCATGCCCGACGACGTTGCGACCGCTCCGATGCCGCCCTCAAGGGACGCTATGCGCTCTTCGAAGGCCGCCACTGTGGGGTTGCCGATGCGGGAGTAAATGTTGCCGTACTTCTGCAGGGCGAACAGGTTGGCTGCATCGTTGGTGTCCTTGAAGACAAACGACGTGGTCTGGTAGATCGGAACGGCGCGGGCGCCGTGCTCGGCGTCCGGGGTGCCGCCGGCGTGCAGGGCGCGGGTGCGGAATCCGAAGGTGCGGTCAGCCATTACGCGTTCACCTCCACCTTTGCCGCCGGAGTCTGGGACAGGTCCAGTTCGGCGCCGTTCTTCCGTGCCAGGTCGGCCTCAAGTTCGCGGACGATCGGCAGGATGTCCCGGCCAAACGCGGCCACCTCCTCCTGGAAGTGCAGGTAGCAGGTGAGGAACAGGTTTACGCCGATCTTCTTGTACTCCACGATGCGCTCGGCGATCTGTTCCGGGGTGCCGATCAGCTGGGTCTTGAAACCGTCGTTGTACTGGATCAGGTCCTCGAAAGTGGAGTCGGCCCACATGCCCTTGCCGTCCTTGGTGGACGCGCCGGCTTCCTGCACCGCATCCCGGAACCCCTGGACGGCGGGCTTGTGCGCCTTCTCCACGATCTCGCGGAGGGTGTCCCTGGCTTCCTTTTCGGAGTCGCGGGCGATGACAAAACCGTTCAACCCGAACCGTGGGGCGGCCAGGTGGCCCTCGGTGCCACGGCGGGATGCACCGGCTGCGGCCACCACTCCGGCGATGTTCTCCTGGAAACCCTCGAGGTCCTTGCCGTTGGAGAAGTACCAGTCGGCCACGCGGCCTGCGGTAGCCTGGGCCGCCGTCGAGTTTCCGCCGAAGAAGATCTCGGGGTGCGCCCGGCCCGGCACGTCCACCGGTGCCGGCTGCAGGGTGAAGTCGGTGATGTTGTAGTACTTGCCGGATTGGCTGTATTCCTTCTCGGTCCACAATCCGCGCAGGACGTTGATGAATTCCTCGGTACGGACGTAGCGTTCGTCGTGCTCCAGCCACTCCAGGCCGAAGTTGGTGAACTCGCTCTTCAGCCAGCCGGAGACGATGTTCACGGCGGCGCGGCCGTTGGAGATGTGGTCTGCGGTGATGATGTACTTTGCCAGCACGCCCGGGTGCCACATGCCCGGGTGGACGGCGGCGATGACCTTGAGGCGTTCGGTTGCGGCGAGCAGGGCCAGGCTGAATGAGGTTGCCTCGTGCTGCTTGTCCGCCCCGTAGGATGCGGCGTAGCGGGTTTGGGTCAGGGCGTATTCGAAGCCCGATTCCTCGGCGATCCGCGCCAGCTTCTTGTTGTAGTCAAAGTCCCAGCCGGTGCGCTGTTCGATGGTGGACACCACCAGGCCGCCGGAGACATTGGGCACCCAATAGGCGAACTTGAGCGGTTCTGAGAGCCGTGCAACGTTGCTGATCTCGGTCATGGATTTTCCTTCCGTAGGGCCCGCTGGCGCAGGACTTCCTGGATGCCGGCGATGGCCGGTTCGTTCTGGAGTGAGGTGGTGTCGCCCAGGGTTGTTCCTTCGAACAGTTGGGTCAGCAGCCGGCGCATGATCTTGCCGCTGCGGGTCTTGGGGACATCAGGAACCACGACGATGTCGCGCGGCTTGGCGATGGGGCCGATTTCCTTGGCCACGTGGTGGCGGAGGTCCTCGGCAACTTCCGTCGAAACCCCGCCCTTGAGCACTACAAACGCGACGATGGCGTGCCCGGTCTTTGGGTCCGCCACCGGGCAGACGCCGGCTTCCACCACGTCCGGGTGCGAAACCAGGGCGGATTCAATTTCGATGGTGGACAGCAGGTGGCCGGAGACGTTCAGGGTGTCGTCCACCCGTCCCAGGATCCAGATGTCGCCGTCGGAATCGTACTTGGCGCCGTCGCCGGCCAGGAACCAGCCCTGCTTCGCGTACTTGCTCCAGTAGGAATCGAAGTAGCGACGCGGGTTTCCCCAGACCGTGCGCGCGATGGCGGGCCCGGGGGAGTCAACCACGATGAATCCCTGGACGCCAGGCGCCACTGTTGTGCCGGCGTCGTCCACGATCCTGGTGCTGACCCCGGGCAGGGGCCGCGCGGCGCAGCCCGGCTTGAAGCTGGTGTCCGTCGGGGCGGGGGACAGGATGGTCGCTCCGGTCTCGGACTGCCACCACGTATCCACCACCGGTGCGGTCCCGGCGCCCACGTTCTCCCGCAGCCAGCGCCACGCTTCCGGATTGACGGCTTCGCCCACCGTGCCCAGCAGGCGGATGGAGGACAGATCGTAGGTGTCCGGTACCCCGTCCGGGAACCAGCCCATGAGGGACCTGACCAGCGTGGGCGCGGTGTAGTACTGCGTCACGCCGTAGCGTTCGATGATTTCGAAGTGGCGGCCCGGATGCGGGGTGTTCGGCGTGCCTTCGAAGATCACCTGGGTCACGCCGTTGGAGAGCGGGCCGTAGATCTCGTAGGTGTGCGCGGTGACCCAGGCGAGGTCGGCGGTGCACCAGTGCACGTCCTGGTCCCGGAGCGCGGGATCAGGGTTGCTGAACAGGTGCTCGAAGCTCCACGATGCCTGCGTCAGGTAGCCGCCGGAGGTGTGCACCAGGCCCCTGGGCTTGCCGGTGGTGCCGGAGGTGTACATGATGAACAGCGGTGTCTCGGCGTCGAACGCCTCCGGCTCGTGGGCGTCAGAGGCGTTCCCGACGACGTCGTGCCACCACACGTCCCTGCCTTCCGTCATGGGGACGGCGGCCAGGTCGTTGGCCGGGGTGGTGCGGTTGACCACCAGGAGATGTTCGATGGCATTGTCTCCGGCGACGGCTGCGTCAGCGTTTTCCTTCACGGGAACCGCCGCGCCGCGCCGGAACTGGCCGTCGGTGGTGACCAGGAGCTTGGCACCGGTGTCCTCCACCCGGAACTTCAGCGCTTCCGCGGAGAAACCACCGAACACCAGGGAGTGGATGGCGCCGATGCGTGCCACCGCGAGCGTGATGACGATGGTCTCGGGGATCACCGGGAGGTAGATGACCACGCGGTCGCCCTTGGTGATGCCGAGGGCCAGGAGCGCATTGGCGGCCTTGGATACGTCCCGCTTCAGTTCGCTGTACGTGATGGACCTGCGGTCGCCCGGCTCGCCTTCGAAATGAAGAGCCACCTTGGTGCCACGGCCTGCCGCGACGTGCCGGTCGACGCAGTTGGCAGCCACGTTAAGCTTTCCGCCTTCAAACCAAGTGATCTCCGGGCCGCGGTCTGCTTCAATGTCTGCCGGATTCCAGCGGTGCGCCGTATGCCAGGGGGTGTCCCAGTCCAGGCGCATCGCCTGCTGCTCCCAGAAGGCAACGTTGTCCGGGTGCACCCCCGCGTTGAGGTCCAAAGTTTCGGTGGTACTCAAGCCCATCGTTTCACCGCCCATTTTTCGGCCAGGCCCAGCAGGGCGTCGGTAATCTTTCCAATGACCGCCAGCATGACGATGGCCAGGAGCAGCCGGTCCGTGCGGCCGTTGTTCTGTGAGTCGATCAAGAGGAAGCCCAGCCCCATGGAGGAGGCGATCAGCTCGGCGGCCACCAGGAACAGCCAGGCCTGGGCAAGGGCCAGGCGGAGCCCCGAGAACACTGCGGGGACCACCGCGGGAAGCTGCACGGTGGTCAGCAGCCGTATCCCCTTCAGTCCGAACGCGCGGGCGGCTTCCACCAGGTTCCGGTCAACGTGGCGCAGTGCCAGGGACACCGTGGTGAACACCGGGAAGAACGCGCCGATGATGATGAGGGTGACTTTGGAGTCCTCGCCGATCTTCATCCACAGGATCAGCAGCGGCACCCAGGCCAGTGACGGCACCGCGCGCAGTGCGCCGATGGTGGGTGCCAGCAGGGCGTCGGCGAGCCTGGACAGCCCCACGGTTGCGCCCAGGACCAGGCCAAGGGCTGCTCCCACCAGGAACCCGATCAGGACCCGTTGGGTGGAGATGGCGATGTGGGTTCCCAGCTGGCCGCGTTCGACGAGCTCGCCGGCAGCGGCCAGCACCATGGCAGGCGGGGGCAGCTGGACCACGGTGAACATACCGCTGGAGGAGGCCACCTGCCATGCTGCCAGCAAGGCAGCCGGGATGATCAGGCCGAGGGGCAGACGCGCCCAGTTCCTGGAACGGACTCCGGCGGGAGACCATCCCGGTGCCGGAGCGGATGCCGTGGCGGCATCCGGCTGGGCGGCGTCTGCCGTGGTTGCGGTGGCGGCTGCAGCACGCCCGTCCGCAACACTGCTGCCGGTGATGGTGGGCTCTCCTGGATGGCTCATCAGGAGGCCTTGATGGCTGAGGGATCGGCCTTTTTCACCAGCGAGTCGTCGAGAAGGGAGCCCACGGCGTCGTCAATCTGCTTCTGCGTCTTGACGTCGCCGGTGTCCACGAAGGTGGGTCCGATCTTCTCCAGAACCTTGCGCTGCGCCTCACCAGGCGCCGGATTGACGCCCAGGTTGCTGCGCTCAAGTACCACGGTCTTGGCCACAGAAAGGTCCAGGCCGGCGGCGTCGGCCAGGATCTGCGCGGTCTGGTCCGGGTTCTGCGCTGCCCAGGCGCGGGCCTTTTCGTAGGCGTTCACCACGGCCTGGGCCAGTTCAGGCTTGTTTTTGAGGAACGATTCCGTGGCGTTCAGGAAGCCGTAGGTGTTGAAGTCCAGGTTGCGGTAGAAGAGCTTGGCGCCCTTCTGCTCCGCCCCTGCCATGATGGGGTCCAGCCCGGACCACGCCTGGACTGAGCCGTTTTCCAGCGCGGCGCGGCCTTCGGCGTGCTGCAGGTTCTGGACGGTTACGTCGCCGGGCTTCAAGCCCGCCTGCTCGAGCGCCTGCAGCAGGAAGAAGTAGGGGTCGGTGCCCTTGGTGGCGGCCACGGACTTGCCCTTGAGATCCGCCACGGAGGTGATGTCCGAGCCGGCAGGCGCCACGAGGGCCGCCCACTCGGGCTGGGAGAAGATGTCAATGGTTTTGATCTCCGAACCGTTGGCCCGGGCCAGCAGCGCGGCGGATCCGGCGGTGGAGCCCACGTCGATGGCGCCGGAGCGCAGGGCTTCATTGGCCTTGTTGGAGCCCGCGGACTGCACCCAGTTTACGGTGACGCCCTGGTCCTTGAGGCTGGCCTCCAGCCAGCCCTGCTTCTTGATGACCAGGCTCAGCGGGTTGTACGTGGCGAAGTCGATGTTGAGGGTCCCGCCCTTGCTGCTGCCGGCCGCCGCCGCGCCGCCGGAGGAGCCTTCCCCTGCGACGCAGCCGGTGAGTGCCAGGACCGCGGAAGCGGCAAGGGCTGCTGCGCCAAGGACTGAACGGCGGGTGATGGGCAATGCGTGCGGCATGGGTTTCCTTTGGAAGCGGGGGGTGGAACAGTGCGGAACAGAGTGGCTGGCCCGGTGCCGGCGAAGGACGTCCGACGGCGGCACGGGCCAACCGGGGCCGGCGGCGGTCCCGGTGGTGCGGTCGTTGGGGTGTCAGGGCGATTAATGCCCGACGACACCCAGAGTTTCCAGCAGCGAACTGCGCAGGTGGGCGAGTTCGGCCGATGCGCGCTCGCGCGGCCGGCGGCCGGGCACCTCGATGGTCCTGACGATGGTGGCGCCTTGGCCTTTGGCGTCAGGACCCAGGACGATGATGCGGTCTGCTAACTGGAGGGCTTCGTCCACATCATGGGTGACCAGCAGGACGGTGGTGGGCTCTGCGCGGTGGACGTCCAGGAGCAGGTCCTGCATCTTGATGCGGGTGAGGGCATCCAGGGCGCCGAACGGTTCATCGAGCAGCAGGACGCCGGGGTTCCGGGCCAGGGCCCTTGCCAGTGACGTTCGCTGTGCCATGCCGCCGGACACCTCGCGGGGACGGTGCTTGGCGAAATCCTGGAGCCCCACGAGTTCAAGGAGCCGCGCCACTTTGGCTTTTCCCTCCTTCGCGCTGGAGCCGGCAGGCAGCCCGATGGCGATGTTTGCCTGCAGCGTGTGCCAGGGAAGCAGCCGCGGTTCCTGGAAGGCGAAGGCGCACCGGGAATCGATGCCGTGCACTGGGCTGTCCTCGATAACCACGGCGCCGGCACTTGGGTAATCCAAGCCGGCTGCGGCTCGCAGGAGAGTGGATTTTCCGCAACCGGAGGGGCCCAGGATGGCCAGGACCTCGCCGGCCGCGACATCGAAGGTCACGTCCCGCAGGACCGTGTGTGCGGCTGAACCGCTGCCGAAGGTGCGGCGCAGGCCCTGGAACGACACCGGGAGGGCAGGTGCGTGGGCGGAGCCTGCCCCGGCGGGAAGGGGCGACAGAACTGCAGTCATAGGATCACTCCATCGGTCCTGGCAGTAGCACCCTACGGAGGCAGCCTTCCGGAGTGGTCAGTTCCGGTACCCGCGGCTGCGGTCCTTGCTATCACCGGGGCGTTGGGGAGCGTCCGGCGACCAGGGTTGCTGCGGCGTCATCGATCCAGGTCTCTCGGCCGCTCGGGATGGTCAAAGACCACTACAGCGCAATGAATCGGCGAGAGCAAACTATCGTGTCCGTCGCGTAATATTCGTTCATAGGGCTTTTCGTAGCGCTCACTTGTTCATTTGTTCGCCGCAGCACGAGTTCTGCAGGGCGCGTAGGCTGATCCCATGGGCCATACGAACGATCCTGCAGTCATTGAACGCCTCATGCGAACCAAGGGGCGCTGGGCCATCGTGGGCCTGACCACCAATGAGTGGCGCGCGGCCTACGAGGTATCGCTGTTTGTCCGCGACAGGCTCGGCATGGAAATCATCCCCGTCAACCTGCCCGGCGACCCGGTCCACGGCGAAACGGGGTACCGCACCCTCGGCGACATTCCGGCGGAAAAGCGGCCCATCGACGTCGTGGACTGCTTTGTGAACTCGCAGAAGGTGGGCAGCGTGGTGGATCAGGCCATAGCAGTGGGGGCGAAGGCTGTGTGGCTGCAGCTGGGCGTCATCGACGAGGCAGCGGCGGAACGCGCCAAGGCGGCTGGGCTCGATGTGGTGATGAACGCCTGCCCTGCCCAGCTCGCCTGGAAGTACCAGCTTTAGCTCTTCACCAGCTCCGGCGCTTCAGCAAATCGGGATAGTGCCGTTCGGTGACGTCCGGATGCGCGCGCATGCGGCCCTTGAGCATGTTCAGGCCGAAGGATGCCAGGAGCGGGTTGGCGGGATCGTCGGTGATGCCCCTGGCGGCCGCCTTCAGGTCAGGAGCCAGCGGGACGGGCTCGATGACTGCGTCCAGCCGGGGCGACCAGAAGAACGGTACCGAATAGCGGTCCACGCCGGGCGGCGGCGCCTGGACGCGGTGGATGGTGGCCGCAAGGTATCCCTCGGTGGCTACTTCCAGCATCTCGCCGAGGTTCACGACCAGCGCTCCCGGTAGGGGCTCCACGGGCAACCACTGGCTGGTGCCGGGCGGCAGCACTTCAAGGCCGCCCACGTCGTCCTGGAGCAGGAGGGTCACGAACCCGTAATCGGCGTGGGAACCGACGCCCTGGTCACCGGCCGCTTCCACCACCCCGCCCACGTAGTGCACCAGCTTGCCCATCCAGGCCGGAGTGTCCTGGAACGGTTCATCGAAGTAGTCCTCCGGCAGCTGCAGCGAAACTGCGATGGCCCGCAGCAGCTCCATCCCTACCTCGGACATGAGTTCCGCCCACTCCATGGCGGCGGCCTTGAGCCCGGGAAGCGCCTCGTCCGGCCATAGGTTGGGCCCCTGCAAGAGCCAGTAGGGCTGGTCTTCCGGATAGTCCTGGACCGGCTCCCGATCCGGGGAATAGTCAATCTGCTCCCGCGCGTCCGCCCGGCCCTGGGTCACCTCGGTGCCCATGCGGGTGTAGCCGCGGAAGTGCGGAGACAGACGGTTGTCCAGCTTCATCCGCTCCTCAAGCGGCAAGTTGAAGAAGCACCGGAGAAGGTCCAGCAGCTCTTCTGCCTGGCCCGGACGCCCGCCGTAACCGGTGATTTGGAAGAATCCAACATCGTGGGTGGCGTGCCGCAGCTGCTCGATGAACTCCGGGGTAAAGGACCCATAGGGCTGCCGTGCGGAACTGAGGTCCAGAACAGGTATTGCTCCCTGGTCGCGTGACATCCTCGCAGACTAGCACCGTGCAGGCCCGCTTTATAGGCTTCCTTCATGGACCCAAACGCGCTGCGGAAGATATGCCTTTCGTTTCCTGGAGCCTATGAGGATTTTCCCTTCGGGCCGGAGACCTCGGTTTTCAAGGTCCGGGCCCATATCGCCGGGGGTGCCCGGCACGAGGCCAAGCTGTTTGCCTTGTCATCCATGGACGAGCACGACTTCTATGTGAACCTGAAGTGCGAGCCGGCCCTTGCGGTGCAGCTGCGGGTGGTCCATCCGGCGATTACCGGGGCATGGCACATGAACAAAACCCATTGGAACGGTGTCCGCCTTGACGGCTCCCTTCCGGACGGGATGATCCGGGACATGGTGGAGGATTCATACGACCTTGTGGTGTCAGGCTTGAGCCGGAAGCAGCAGGAACAACTGGGGTGGGCACGCCTCGGGAAGGCAGGCAGCAATGACTGACGGGGCAGCGGTCAGGCTCGACTACCCGGGAGTGGGCAGCACGGAACAAGGCACCTCGCCCAAGGGGTATGACCGTGTTTTGGAGGAGGCACGCCTGGGCACCGGGCTGGACGTTTACCGGCGCGTGGCGGACGGCATCCTGGCCTGGGAGCTGCAGCGGCGGGCAGGGCTTCGCGTCCGGGCCGATTCGCCAACCGCGGTCCCCGGCGCACGCGTGGTGAGCGGATTCGGCGTCGGGCCCTTCCGCTTGCCGGCTCCCTGCCAGGTGGTGTGGGTGCGTGAGCCGGCGCCGGACGGGGTTCCCCAATCCGCCGGATTTGGCTACGGGACGTTGCCCGGCCATCCTGCCCGTGGGGAGGAATCCTTCGAAGTGGAGATCAACAGCCAGGGGGAGGTGTGGCTGCGGATCAGGGCGTTCAGCAGGCCGGCCAACTGGTTCTACGCCGCCGGCGGCCTGGTGACCCGCGCGGCGCAGCGCTACGTTACTTCCCGGTACATTGAAGGGGCACGCAGTCTCGCCGCGGAAGGAAAATCCCAGTGATCTTTATCGTCGTCAAGTTCAAGGTCAAGCCCGATTGGTCCGAGCGCTGGCCGGACCTCGTGGCGGATTTCACCGAGGCCACCCGAAAGGAACCGGGCAACCTCTGGTTCGACTGGTCCCGCAGCCTGGACGACCCCAACGAATACGTCCTCGTTGAGGCCTTCAAGGATGACGCCGCGGGGGACCACGTCAACAGCGCCCACTTCAAGAAGGCCATGGCAGATATGCCGCAGGCCCTCGCCGAAACTCCGAGAATCATCAGCCGCCAGCTCGACGGCGAAGGCTGGGACCTGATGGGTGAGCTCACCATCGAGTAAGGAAGGTCCTGGCCAATGTGGATCGGCTGGATCGAGTTCGACATCCTCCTTGGCGACGTACACAGCCTCAAGGAGAAACGCTCCGTCGTCAGGCCCCTCCTGGCAGAGCTCAAGCGGCGCTTTGAGGTTTCGGTGGCCGAGGTGGGGGACCACAGCCAATATCGGCGCACCCGGCTTGGCGTTGGCTTGGTGGCAGCGGACCGGCCCCACCTCGTGGAGGTGCTCGCCGCCGTCGAACGCTTTGTGGCTGGCCGCCCTGAGATTGAACTCCTCAGTGCCCGCCAGCGCGAGCTGCACAGCGAGGACTAACCCCACCCCCGTCATCGACTGCTGAGTACTTGTCGTTTTCACGTGCGAAAACGACAAGTACGGAGCAATCGATGAGGGGTGTGGATAACTTCTGCGGACGGGGGACGCAGTCTGCTCTCATGGGTAAATGAAAACCGCACGTCCGCTTCCGAAGGAACTCCGCGGGCTCCCCTTCACCCTTGTTGACGCGTCAGTCGCCGAGGTATCGCCTCGCCGCTGGCGGCACGGTTCATTGGAACGCCTCGGCAGGGGCATCCGCAGGGAAGCTACGATGGCGGCCCTCCCCTTAAGCGTTCGGGTCCGGCCTTTTATTGAGGTCAATGAGCGATGCGCCGCATCGCACCTGACCGCGGTGGAACTTTTTGCGCTGCCGCAGCGGCGGCAAAACGAAGCCTTGGAGGCCTACCACCTCATCCGGCCGGAAGGCGCAGCGTATCTTGCACGTCCGTACGTCATCGTCCACCGGATGAGGCTCTTCGAGGACGAGGTGATGATGATGAACGGACTTCCGGTCACCACCCCCGAGCGCACCTGGCTGGATATGGCCGAGTTCCTGTCCCTGGATGAAGTTGTGGCCATGGGGGACAGCTGCGTCCGTGTGCCCCGGCAGGAATTTGAGGGCAGGGACGTGCCCCTGTGCAGTATTGCAGACCTTCAGCGGATGATTGACCGGCACAAGGGGAAACGCGGGCTCCGGAGGGCGAAGGAGGCCCTCGAACTGGTCCGGGTGGGCTCGGATTCGCCCCAGGAAACGTTGCTTCGCCTAGCCATAATCCGTTCGGGACTGCCGGAACCCGAGCTGAATGTCCCGATCATCACGGATGACGGTATTAGGCAGCACCAGCCGGACCTGTCCTACCGGAAGTACCGGATCGGCATCGAATACGAGGGCGAACACCATGGTGACGACCAGCAAATTGTCCGGGACATCGCGCGATCGGAACGGTACGCTGCCCTGGGCTGGACCGAAGTCCGGATCTCCAAGCGGCACATGGTCAACGACGCCAAGCCGGCGGCGGCCAAAGTCCTCGTTGCCTTGGCACGGGCCGGCTGGCGACGGAACGGTTAAAAACGACTGCTGCGTACTTGTCGTTCTGGCGGTTCAAAACGACAAGTACGCAGCAGCCGATGGATGGGCGCGAAAATCAGCCGAAGTACTTCGGCAGCGTCCCTTCGTGGGCTTCCCGGAGGGCGTCCAGGGACAGGCCCTCCACGCCGTTGATTTCCAGGGCGCCGCTGGCCGCATCCACCACACCGATGCGGGTGTGCGCGAAGCCGCGGGCGGTGCACATGTCCGTGAAGCGGACTTCCTCGGAACGCGGGACGCCCACGACGGCGCGGCCCTGGGACTCGGAGAAGAGCGCCGTGAACAGGTCTACGCCGTCCCGGTCCATGATGTCCTGCAGTGCGATCCGGGCACCCACGCCGTAGCGCAGCGAGGACTCCACCAAGGCCGCCGCAAGCCCGCCTTCGGAGAGGTCGTGCGCGGAGTCGATCATGCCGTCGCGCGAGGCGTTGATCAGGATCTCGCCCAGGGCGCGTTCTGCCTCGAGGTCAACCTTCGGCGGCTGCCCGCCCAGGTGGCCGCGCATGTTGGCCCACTCGGAGCCGTCCAGCTCGGCGCCGGTGGTGCCCAGCATGTAGATGGCCTGGCCGTCCTCACGCCAGCCCGACGGCGTGCGCCGCGCGACGTCGTCGAGCTTGCCCAGGACCGCCACCACGGGGGAGGGGTGGATGGGCGTGCTGCCCGTCTGGTTGTACAGCGAGACGTTGCCGCCGGTGACCGGGATGCCCAGCACCATGCAGGCGTCGGACAGGCCGCGGATAGCCTCAGCCAGCTGCCACATGACATCCGGATCCTCGGGGGAGCCGAAGTTCAGGCAGTCACTGACGGCCATGGGGATGGCACCCGCTGTAGCCACGTTGCGGTAGGCCTCGGCCAGCGCCAGCTGCGCGCCGTGGTACGGGTCGAGGTAGGTGTAGCGGCCATTGGCGTCGGTGGCCAGTGCCACGCCCAGGCCGGTCTCCTCGTCCACACGGACCACGCCGGCGTCATCGGGGAACGCCATGGAGGTGTTGCCGCCCACGTAGCGGTCGTACTGGTTGGTGATCCAGGACTTGGAGCACATGTTCGGCGAGGCCACGAGCTCGGTCACGGCCTTGGCCAACTCAGCGGGAGCGGCGGGGCGGCCTGCATCCTGCACGGAACCGGTGAAGGTGTCGGCCTGGACGGCGTCCTGCCACTCGGGACGGGCAAACGGGCGGTCGTAGACCGGGCCGTCGTGCGCCACGGTGCGGGGATCGACGTCGACAATCACCTCGCCTTCCCAAGTGATGATCAGGCGGCCGGTGTCCGTCACCTCGCCCAGCCAGGAGTACTCCACGGCCCACTTGTCCATGACGGCCTGGAACGCTTCCACGTTCTCCGGGGTGACCACGGCCATCATGCGTTCCTGCGACTCGGACATGAGGATCTCGCCCGGGGTCAGCGTGGGGTCGCGCAGCAGGACGGAAGTCAGCTCAACCTGCATGCCGCCGTCGCCGTTGGACGCGAGCTCAGAGGTGGCACAGGAGATGCCTGCAGCGCCAAGGTCCTGGATGCCTTCCACCAGGGAGCCCTTGAACAGCTCCAGGCAGCACTCGATGAGGACCTTCTCCGCGAAGGGATCGCCCACCTGCACCGCGGGGCGCTTGGAGGGCTTGGTGTCGTCGAAGGACTCGGAAGCCAGCACCGAAGCGCCGCCGATGCCGTCACCGCCGGTGCGCGCACCGAACAGGACCACCTTGTTGCCCTTGCCCGATGCGTTGGCCAGGCGGATGTCCTCATGTCGCATGACGCCGACAGCGAGGGCGTTGACCAGCGGGTTGCCCTGGTAGACGGAGTCGAACACCATCTCGCCGCCGATGTTGGGCAGGCCCAGGGAGTTGCCGTAGCCGCCGATTCCCGCCACTGCGCCGTGCATGACGCGCGCGGTGTCCGGGTGGTCGACGGCGCCGAAGCGCAGCGGATCCATCACGGCTACAGGGCGGGCGCCCATGGAGATAATGTCGCGGACAATGCCGCCGATGCCCGTCGCGGCACCCTGGTAGGGCTCCACGAACGACGGCGAGTTGTGCGACTCGATCTTGAAGGTCACGGCCCAGCCGTCCCCCAGGTTGGTCACGCCGGCGTTTTCGCCGATGCCCACCAGCATGTCCTTCTTCATTTCCTCGGTGACCTTCTGGCCGAACTGGCGCAGGTGGTTCTTGGAGGACTTGTAGGAGCAGTGCTCGCTCCACATGACGGAGTACATGGCCAGCTCGGCGCCGGTGGGGCGGCGGCCCAGGACCTTGAGGATCTCGTCGAACTCGTTCCGCTTCAGGCCAAGCTCGGCCCAAGGCAGCTCGGTGTCCGGAGTCTTCGCGGCGTTCTCGACGGTGTCGATGTTGAACTTCTTGGTGGTTTCGGTGGTCACTTGTCGCCTCCCACAATCTTGTTCAGTACGGAGGTGAAGAAGCCGAGTCCGTCGGTGTCCGAACCGCCGATCCCGTCCAGCGATTCGGGGCCGAAGCCCTGCTCAACGGCGTGCTCGGGGTGCGGCATGAGGCCCACCACGTTGCCGGCCGCGTTGGAAATTCCGGCAATATCGCGGCGGGAACCGTTCGGGTTGAAGCCCACGTAGCGGAACACCACGCGGCCCTCGGCCTCAAGGGCGTCCAGGGTCTTCTCGTCGGCGATGTACTGGCCGTCCTGGTTCTTCAGCGGGATGGTGATCTCCTGGCCCGCTTCATAGTCCAGCGTCCAGGCGGTGTTGCTGTTCTCGACGCGCAGCACCTGGTCGCGGCACAGGAATTTCAGGTGGTCGTTCTTGATCATCGAACCGGGCAGCAGGTGCGACTCGGTGAGGATCTGGAAGCCGTTGCAGATGCCCAGGACGGGCAGCTTGGCGTCACTGTTGGCGGCATCGATGATCCTGGACATCAGCGGTGCGAAGCGGGCGATGGCACCGGCACGAAGGTAGTCGCCGTAGGAGAAGCCGCCGGGAATAACGACGGCGTCCACGTCACCGAGCTCGGTGTCGCCGTGCCAGAGTTCGACGGCGGTGGCACCGGACAGGCGCACGGCGCGGGCGGCGTCCCGGTCATCAAGGGTGCCGGGGAAGGTCACGACGCCGATCCGGGCGCCGGCGAGGCGCGGCTCCGCCGCAACGGCGATAGCCTCGCCAATCAGGGGAAGTTCAGTCATCTCAGGCCTCGACGACCTCGACGTTGACGACGTCTTCGATCACGGGGTTGGACAGGAGGGTTTCGGCAGCGTCGCGGGCCTGGGCCAGGATCTCCTCCGTCACCTCGCCGTCGACCGTCAATTCGAAGCGCTTGCCCTGGCGGACAGAGCTGAAGCTGGTGAAGCCCAGCCGGGGGAGAGCGCCGACGATCGCCTTCCCCTGCGGGTCCAGAATCTCGGGCTTGGGCATGACGTCAACAACGATCCGGGGCATCCGGCAACTCCTGTGCGTGAGCTTGGGTAAGGGCGCAGCGGAGTGGTGCCGTCTCACGCCGTACCGGGTGTCCGGGGACAAGGGGTCCCTTGCGTTGGTTCACCATGAGGTGGGGCGCTCCGCGAGCTTGCTTCACCATTCTACCGGCCCGGGCGCATCGCTTTGCATCCCGGGGGTCCATGGAGCGGAGGGGGGCAAAACCTAGGGCCTGCGGGTAGTTTTGCGGGTGTGGTTCTGGAGTTGCCGGTAGGCCTTCACTAGGATTGCTGGATGGCAGAGAATTCGAAGTCCGTGCTGTTGCCGGTGGTTGCTGCTGCCGTGTTCGCCGGCTTGGGCCGGATGGTGTTCCAGAAGGTGAAGGCGGACCGGTTGGCCCGCGAGACCCGGGTGGCCGGCCCGGTGGATGAAAAGACCAGGCAATGGATCAGTGATGTGGTGCGCACGCCCCGGCAGTAGCGCGCACAACCATACCGCTCGTTGCAGGGCGTCCTTCGGGGCGCCCTTTTTTGTACCTTTATTCTTTCGGACCCCCCCGTATGACAAGCGGAATTTTCCAAATGTGCTCTATGTCATATCGCGCTCTCAGTCTGTACTGTGTGAACAATCTGGTCTCAGCAAATTACAAAACCTGTAATTTCCGCTGCAACCAGTGGTTCGGGGCGCCCACCAAGTCGGGGCGGCACATCGTGAAAGGGTTGCACGTGAAATCAACTGGACAGAGCCCCTCGCGGGCTGGGGGACTCCGGAAAGCGGCCGCGCTGGCCGTCGGGTTGCCCCTGATCCTGAGTTCGCTGGCAGTGGGTCCCGCTTCGGCAGCGCCTGACGTCCAGGGTGCGGGAAACGCCTCCTCCAGCGCAAAGGACAGTCAATTCAAGGACGGCCGGTACATTGTGGTACTTGCCGGCCCTGCCGCCGCGGCTTACGAGGGGGGAACTGCCGGGTTGGGTGCAACCAAACCGCAGCAGGGCCGGAAGCTGGACGCCGCCAGTCCCAACTACAAGGCCTACGACGCCCACCTGCGCACACAGCAGCGTGACGTCGCAGCTGCCCAGGGAGTCACCCCAGCCAGGCAGTACACTGCCGCCCTGAACGGGTTCACGGCGGAACTGACTGCGGCGCAGGCGGGAGCCCTGTCGAAGGACAGCCGGGTCCTGGCGGTGGCACCGGACGTCGAGAACAAGCCCGACTACACCACCACCGACTTCCTCAAGCTCACCGGGCCTGACGGCGCCTGGGCCAAGCAGTTCGGTGGAGAGGCAAACGCCGGCAAAGGCGTAGTGGTAGGCGTCATCGATTCCGGCTACGCACCGGACAACCCCTTCCTCCAGGGGGAACCGCTGAAGCCGCTGCAGGGCAACCCCCAGGTCGGCGTCCCCTACCGCACCGGTGACGGCAAGATCGCCATGCTCAAGGCGGACGGCACCACTTTCGAGGGCGAATGTCAAAAGGGCCAGGGGACCGGAGCAGCCTTTGACGGATCGCTCTGCAACTCCAAGGTGATTGGCGCGCGCTATTTCGCGGATTCCTTCCTCCAGTACGTGGCACCGGGAAACCGGGCCCCGGAAGAGCAGATCTCCCCGGTGGACGTGGGCAGCCATGGCACCCACACCGCCACCACGGCCGCCGGCAACGCCAATATCGAACAGGTGATCGACGGAGCCAGCTTCGGAAAGGGCTCCGGCGTGGCCCCCGCCGCCAAGGTCTCCGTCTACAAAGTCTGCTGGGAGGACACCAGCCCGGACACCGGTGGCTGCTACTCCTCCGCTTCGGTTGAGGCGGTGGACGCAGCCATCAAGGACGGCGTCGACGTCCTGAACTACTCCATTTCGGGCAACAACGACAGCACTACCGATCCTGTGGCGCTGGCATTCCTGAACGCTGCAGCCGCCGGCATCTTTGTCTCGGCCTCGGCAGGAAACTCCGGCCCCACGGCCTCCACCGTGAACCACGCTTCTCCGTGGCTGACCACGGTGGCTGCGGCAACCTTTCCCAGCGAGCTGGTGGGAACGGTCAAGGTATCTGACGGATCGTTGTACCGCGGCGCGTCCATTATGAAGTCTGAAGTCGTGGACAAGCCGGTCGTCGTGGCTGCTGCTGCCGCCGCCCCTGGGGCGGCAAACCCCAACCTCTGCGGCCCGGGAACCCTCGACGCCACCAGAGTTGCGGGCAAGGTAGTAGTCTGCGACCGCGGAGTAGTGGACCGGACCGCCAAGAGCAAGGAAGTCCTGGACAAGGGCGGCGTGGGCATGATCCTGGTGAACCTCACCAGCAGCTCCGAGGATGCCGACAACCACGTCGTTCCCACGGTCCACGTCAACGCTCCCAAGAGCCTGGAACTGAAGTCCAAGCTGGAAGGCAACGCAGCGCTGACTGTAAGCCTGGTCAAGGGTGATTTGACCGGCCTGCCCCCGGCACCGGCACCCCAAATTGCCGGCTTCTCTTCCCGCGGGCCTACCCTCGCATCCGGCGGTGACCTGCTCAAGCCGGACATCTCCGCCCCGGGCGTCAACGTCCTGGCCGGCGTCTCCACCATCGGCAATCACGGCGCCCAGTTCGGATTCATGTCCGGCACGTCCATGGCCGCACCGCACATCTCCGGCTTCGGGGCGCTGGTGCTGGGCAAGCAGCCCAAGTGGACCCCCGCCATGGTGAAGTCCGCCATGATGACCACCGCCTACCCTCTGGTCAACGCTGACGGCACCCCCAACACGGACCCGTTCCAGGGCGGTGCCGGGCACATCGATGCCACCCGTGTCCTCGACCCGGGACTGGTTTACGACTCAGGGATGCAGGACTGGCTCGGTTTCCTGAACGGCCAGGGAGTGGACACCGGAGCGCCACAGGCAGGCACCATTGCTGCCCGCGACCTCAACCTGCCCTCCATTGCCCTGGGCAGCCTGGTGGGGGAAGTCCAGGTGAAGCGCAAGCTGACCGCCTTGGTTCCAGGCATGTACCGTCCCGAGGTGAACATGCCGGGCTTCAACGTCAATGTTGAACCCAAGGCCCTGAACTTCGCCAAGGCCGGCCAGACCCGTGAAGTGACCGTGACCATTCGGAACGTCAGCGCACCCGTCGGTAAGTTCACCACCGGCAGCCTCACCTGGAAGGGCCCCCGGACGGTGACGTCACCGATCGCCATCCGCCCGGTGGATGCCCAGATCGCCCCGGCGTTCTCCTTCAGCTCGGCCACCGGCACCGGCAGCGGGACCATGGGCCTCGTGTCCGGCTCGGACAGCCCCATCGCTGTCGGGGTGGAGGGCCTGGCGCCGGTGAGCCAAACCGCGGTTACCAAGACGCCGGGCGCGTACGCCGCTACCAATGACGCGCACAACGCCCTGCTGCAGGTGAAAGTGCCGGCGGGCGCCTCGTCGGCCCGGCTGGGCGTCCAGGCGCAGTCGAACGACGTCGACTGGGACATGGTGGTCTACGCACCAAACGGTTCGGGCGGCCTGACGGCGACCCAGGTGGCGACCGCGTCTGCCAGTGAGTTCCTGGACATCGAGTCGCCGCGGGCGGGGACCTACTACGTAGTGGCCAACCTGTACGCCACACCGGACAACGGGCCGGCCACGGCTTCCGTCCAGGCCGTGACGTTCGCAGGTGACGCGGGCAACCTGACGGTGACCCCGAACCCCATCGTTGCGCCGAACGGAACGGCCACCTCGGCCGCCCTGAACTGGACAGGCCTTTCTGATGGGTCCTACTTGTCCAGGCTGAGCCTTGGCAGCAACGGCATCAAGACCTGGGTGAACGTCCAGGTGGGAGCGGGTTCGGCCCCTGCCCCGGCCGGCGCTCCGCAGCTTGGATTGGCCCAGGCGGTACCCGGCACCTGAAGCGGATAGGCATGGGGGAGGTCCCGGGCGGTCGTCAGGCCGCCCGGGACCTTTTTGTTCCTTCCGCTTTTCCGTGCCGCCGGAGGAAGCTACGTGGCGGTCCCGCCCAGCAAGGGGCCCATGGTTCTCCAGCGCGCGATTTCGCAGCCGTCGGTACGGGTGAAGGTAGCGTGGACGGCGCGCCCACGGAATGTACCGGTGACCACGGCAACCTGCGGCCCGCCGTACTGCTGCGTGCACAGCCTGGGCGGTCCGGGCTTGGGGAAAAAGATGTCCTCGCCGAACCGCCCCACAGCGGCCAGGGCCGCCACGGGCTCCGGCAGGGTGGTCCCGGCAGCCGGGTTCCCGTCCTGGGATACCAGCCGGAACACGTGTTCGGGGGCATCCGGGTGGTCACGGATGCTGATGGTCAGGTCGATCACCGTGGTGCTCCTTCTGACATGGCCCCAAGTTCTGCCGCCAGTCTTTCGCGCAGGACCCCCGCTTCCGCTGCGAACGAGCGCTGGTGTTCAACATAGGCAGCCTTGCCGTGGGGCGTCTCGATGGGGATGGCGGGATAGCCCCAGTCGGCCAGGTCGTACGGGGATGCCTGCATATCCATTGCCCTGATCCGCCAGGACAGCTCAAAGCAGTCCATCACCAGTTCGCTGGGCAGCGCCGGCAGCAGCTTGTACGCCCATTTGTAGAGGTCCATGTTGGCGTGCAGGCATCCCGGCTGCTCCATGTGCCGCTGCGACGCCCGGCTGGGGGAATGCTCGTTGAGCGGGATGGCATCCGGCGTATAGAACCGGAACGCGTCGAAATGGGTGCAGCGGATCCTGTTGTCCTCCACCACCTTGTCCGTACCGGCCGGCCCCAGCCGCAGTTGCAGGTATTCATGACGGAGGTCGAACTTGTCCTGCCGGTAGACCATGGCCCACTCGTGGAGGCCGAAGCAGCCGAACTGGGCCGGCCTGGCGGCAGTGCCGCGAAGGATGACGCCGGCGAAGGCCACTGCATCCTTGCGGTCGGCCAAGAAGGCGCCCCGATCGAAGGTGACCGCGGTGCTTCCCGCAGCCAGCCCCAACGAGGCAAGCTCGCCGTCGTCGAGCATCCGGTAATGCTTCCAACCAAGCCGTTCCGTGGCTGGAGGGCCGGTAAGGACTGCCCTGGCGCCGGGATGCCAGCGCTTCAGCTGGCCGGGCTTTTGGGTGTAATAGGTGAAGAGGAAATCCTCCACAGGGTGCTTCTGGCCCGCGGACCGCCGGGCCAAGTAGGGATCGGCATAGCGGCTGACGCGCTCCAGGTGGGCCTCTTCCCTTGCCCAGGCACTCTCCGCCGCCAGCAGCCTAAGAGGCTCCACCGGATGCGCCCAATACGTCCTTGGCGGCATCCCACGCGCTGATCTCGCATCCGTTGGTCCGCGCAAAGGATGAGTCCACGGCAACACCGTCCACCATCCCGGTGACTGCCGCCTTCTGGGGGCCGCCGTACTGCTGCGTGCACGGCTGGGAGGTTCCCGGTGCCGCCGGAGCCAGGATGCCTGGGTTGGCTTTCAGTGCCGAGCAGGCGGCAGCGGCATTGGGATGACTGCTTTCCGCGGCCGGTGTCCCTGAGGTGCAGACCAGGGTGTAGTCCACTTCCGGTGCGCCCTGGGACGGCACAACAGTGATGGCGAGTTCGGCATTACCTTGCCCCGGGCCATCGCCTGGCCGGGACGTAGCGGGGGCGGGGGCCGGCACCGAGGTTTCCGTATCGGGGGAGGGAGCGGCCGGGCCGGCGGGAGAAGGGTTGGCCGAGGAGGTGGAAGGGGCTGTTGACGGGGACGTGCCGCTGTCAGGAGTGCCGCTGCAACCGGAGATCAGCCCGGCGCCAACCGCCAGCAATGCTGCGAGCATCCGAGTCTTCCGCATCGGGCCACCTCTCCTTCGTCCAGTAATTCTAGTCGCTTGGCCAATGCCGGCAGGTTTCTGTTTGGCCGCAATCACTCACCGGGAGGTGGCGGCAATCAGTCCCATCATGGACGCGTGCAGTTCGGTGACCTGGTCCCGGGTCAACCCCAGCCGCTCCATCATGGTTCCCGGCACCTGCAGGGCCTGCTGCCGCAGGGCGGCTCCTTTGGGAGTCAGTTCGACGGCGAGTGCGCGCTCGTTGCCATCGGCGCGGCGCCGCGTGATCAGCTCCGCTGCTTCCAGCCGGCGCAGGAGCGGGGAGATGGTGGCCGGTTCCTGGGCGAGGGCCTCGCTGATGTTCCGTACGGTGCGGGGGCTGTCTTCCCACAGGCAGAGCATTACCAGGTACTGCGGATGGGTGAGGTTGAGTTTTTCGAGCACAGGCTTGTAGGCGCCCACCACGCTGCGGGCCGCCACCGTCAGCGCAAAACAGAGCTGATGTTCAAGCAGCAGGTCTTCGTCATGAGCGGGGTCTGTTACTTCTGAGTCCGTTGCCGCTGCAGCAGTCATTTGCCCTCCAACTGTTAGTGCCCTAATCATTAGTGTACATTTATTGCAGGTTAACACTGAGTGGAAGGAACCTCTTCATGGGCAGGGACAGGTCCGCGGACAAGGGCAACGCCTCCCAGCGCTTCATGCGCGCCACCGGAAAGTTGAGGGCCGTATTCGGTCCCGCCAGCCGCACGGCGCTGGGGCACGATATGACCGAAGAGAACCGGCGCCTCCTGGCCCAGCGCCAGGCAGAGACACAGCAGTGGGAGACCGTCACCAGGCCGGACGGCAGCACCTATGTGGTGCCAAGGAACCCTGAGGACCGGTCCCTGCGGTAGCCGATACCTTCAACCTGGCGGCGGCGCCTTTTTCAGGTCACGGGCATAAAATGAGGGCACCGGCTCCTGCTGGAGCCGGGTGCGCTTTCGCCCGATGTTCGGGAAGGGGGTGGAAACAGTGGCACATGTCCTTACCAGTTTCATGGGCCTGACTGAGAGGCTCCGCTTCGTCTTTGGTCCTGCCACCCGACTGGACGCCGATGCGCCCGTGGTGCACAAACACGACGAATTCGAAGAGGCCTCGGAAGAGGACCTTTCGCATTTCGTGGTGGAGACCGATTCAACGGGCCACCATTACGCCGTGCGGCGCGAAGACTTGGAGCGCGAAACCTGATCCTCACCGGACGCGTCCAGAAACAAAAAGCCGGGCTGCCTTCTCCTCCCATGGAGGGGCAGCCCGGCTTTTCTTTGGCTCCTAGCGGCCGGTTCCGCCGTAGACGGTCACTTCACTTTCGGTGTCGAGCCCGAACGCCTTGTGGATCACGCGCACAGCCTCATCCAGGAGATCGGCGTGCGTGACCACTGAGATGCGGATTTCCGAGGTGGAGATCATATTGATGTTGATGCCGGCGTCGGACAGCGCCTTGAAGAACGTGGCGGAGACGCCGGGGTGGGACCGCATGCCCGCGCCAATCAGGGAGAGCTTGCCGATCTGCTCGTTGTATTCGATGGCCTCGAAGCCGATCTGGTCCTGGGCAGCGTGAAGGGCGGCGAGGGCGTCGGCGCCTTCAACGATGGGCAGGGTGAAGGAGATGTCGGTCTTGCCCGTGCCGTGGGTGGACACGTTCTGGACGATCATGTCGATGTTCGAGTGCGCGTCGGCGATGACCTGGAAGATCGCGGCGGCCTTGCCGGGAATGTCGGGGACGCCGACCACGGTGACTTTCGCTTCGGACCGGTCATGCGCAACGCCGGAGATGATTGGCTGCTCCAAGGCAACTCCCTCTTGAGTGGTGATCTTGTCGTCGGCGCTGGGGATGACCCAGGTGCCTTCATGCTGGCTGAATGAGGAACGGACGTGCAGCGGGACGCCGAACCGGCGGGCATATTCCACACAGCGCAGGTGGAGGATCTTGGCGCCGGAGGCAGCGAGCTCCAGCATCTCTTCACTGGAGATCGTGTCGATTTTCTGGGCTGACGGGACAACACGCGGATCGGCGGTGAAGATCCCGTCCACATCGGTGTAGATCTCGCAGACGTCCGCTTCAAGGGCTGCCGCCAGCGCCACGGCCGTGGTGTCGGAACCGCCGCGGCCCAGGGTGGTGATCTCGTGGGTGGCGCGGCTCATGCCCTGGAAGCCGGCCACGATGGCGATGTTGCCCTTATCCAGGGCGGTGCGGATGCGGTGCGGGTCGACGTCGATAATCCGGGCCTTGCCGTGGATGCCGTCGGTGATCATGCCCGCCTGCGACCCCGTGAAGGACTGGGCGGAGGCGCCAAGCTTGTTGATGGCCATGGCAAGCAGCGCCATCGAGATGCGCTCGCCGGCCGAAAGGAGCATGTCCATTTCGCGCGCCGGCGCGGAGTCGGTGACCTCAGCAGCGAGGTCCAGGAGTTCGTCGGTCGTGTCGCCCATTGCCGAAACGACCACCACCACTTCGTTGCCCGCCTGCTGCGCAGCCACTACACGCGCAGCCACGCGCTTGACCCCGTCAGCGTCCGCTACCGAGGAGCCGCCGAACTTCTGCACAATGAGTTGTTTGGTCACCGCGCCGGAGGCGGGTGCCGCCTGAGGCAGTGTTGCGTTGTGCACTTCGGTGGTGGGCGTACTCATGCGCGTACCTTCATCGGGTCAATTGGAGTTCTGGAGGCCAGGCAGCCTGACGCTGGACGGCGCGGCTTTCCTCCGACAGTTTATCGCCGCGTCCAAAGGGACGTTGAATTGTGACCATATTCCGGCCCTGGTGCGCTGTGGCGCGAGCGTGAGTTGGTGCGCAAGACGGGGCGGCGGAAGGCCCGGCCCGGGTTGAAGTACGACGGCGGGAGGCCGCCGGGGTGCCTCAGCCCAAAGCGTTTCGGCGGCCCTCGAAGGCGCGGCCCAAAGTGACCTCGTCGGCATACTCCAAGTCACCGCCCACGGGGAGGCCTGAGGCAAGGCGGGTGACTGCGATGCCGATCGTCTTGAGCATGCGGGCCAGGTATGTGGCCGTCGCCTCACCCTCCAGGTTGGGGTCGGTGGCGATGATGACTTCCTGGATTTCGCCGTCGTTCAGCCGGGTGAGCAATTCGCGGATCCGCAGTTGTTCCGGTCCCACTCCGGCGATGGGGTTGATGGCGCCCCCCAGCACGTGGTAACGGCCGCGGAACGAACGGGTGCGCTCCACCGCCAGGACGTCCTTTGACTCCTCAACGACGCAGATGACGGCGGGATCGCGGCGCGGGTCGCGGCAGATGTTGCACAGCTCCTGTTCCGTGACGTTGCCGCAGACGGTGCAGAACTTCACCCGTTCCTTGACGGTGGTGATGGCCTCAACCAGCCGCTTCATGTCCTGGGGGTCGGCTTCAAGGATGTGGAACGCCAGCCGCTGTGCGGACTTGGGCCCCACTCCAGGAAGGCGTCCGAGCTCATCAATCAGCTCCTGGACAGCACCTTCGTACACGTTTCCCTCTTTAGTTTGGTGTGAATAGCAGATGAATCAAGAAAATTGGGCAGGCCCCGGCGGCAGCCCCGGCCGTCAATAACGTGGCGTGACAGGGCTCCCGTCCAGGGACCGCTCCTCGATCAGCTTTCCGCCCAATATGCGTTCGACGGCGGCCCGGCCGAACACGCCCGACTCTTCGATGGTTTCATCATCCGCGCTTGGTATGTCCTGGACATAGGAACTCGGGGCAGCAGCGGCCCTGGCCGGTGCCTTGGCCCGTCCAGCCTCAGCCTCAGGGCTGTTGGACAGCCGCTGGTAAAGGCTTTGCCGCGATTCCGTTCGTCCGGCCGCCGGTGCGGAAGCCGGAGCAGCAGTCCCCGGCTGGGGGCGGGGTTGTGTAACCGTTGCCTGGGCAACCGCGGCGTGCGGAGCCGAGGCCTGGGTGACCGGGGCTTGGGCAAATGGGGCGGGCGCGGCGGCCGCCATGGCGAACTCCGGTACCGGAACGCGGTCGGGGGACGCCGGCTGGTAGGTTCCCGCAGCAGGTTCCGCTTGGCCGGGGCCGGAAACCACCCCAGGGGACCAGCCGGGTCCTGAGGCGGCAGTAGCCGCGGACGCCGGTGCCACAGGGATGGAGGGCGGCACCTGGGCCGTTGCGGGCGCGTAATGGGGGACGGCCGCCGATGCGCCGATGTTGTCGTTCCCGGAAGCAGGTGCGGTTTTGGCGCCGACATTGCTCTCGTCTCCGACCACCCATACGCCGGGTGCCTGTTCCACAGCCCGGGTCCAGGGGTCGTGGGCAGCAGAAGCAGGCTGGGCAGCGGGTTGGGTAGCGGTGCCAGGGTGGGGGCCATCGGCTGCAGGCCCCTGGGGCCGTGCGGCAGCGTCAGTGTCGCCGCCGCCCACGGGTTGACGGCCACCGGCGCCAGGGGTTGACGGCACCGCCCGGTTGCCGGTACTTGCAGAGGGCTCCCAGTCCATTGGGGGCTCCTCATCCAAAGGGGGAGCGTCCTCATCCCGCGGCGGCCCCCAGTCGTCATCCGAGTAGGAGTAATCGCCTCCCGCCGCCGGGTACGTCGACTGGACGGGGTCCGTGCCGGACGCGCCGGCAGGGGTTCCCGGGCCGTTGGCAGCGGCGCGGCCGGGCTCCACCATCCCATGGTTGCCGCCGCGCGGGTCGGCGCCGGCCACAGGACGTGCCCCTGGAGAAGTGGCAGCCGCCGCTGTAACCGTGGGTGCGTCCGACGGACTTCCGGCAACAGTGGAAGTCCCGCCACTGCCGGCAGGGGGTGTGCTGCCCGCAGTGGCGGAACTGGCGGCAACGGCGGTGCTCCCGGAGCGCCCGGGGCTCCCTCCCAGCGGTGGCCCGGGGGCTGCCGCGGCTGCGGGTACCTGCTCCGGAGGGGCTGCCTGTGTGGTCGCAGGAGCAAGCCCCCATGCAACGTCAGCTGAAGTGGCCGGAACCACCGGGCTGGCGGGCACTTTTGGGTTTGGCTCAGAGCTCGCGTGGCTAGCGCCGCCGGCAACTGCTTGGATCTGGCAGTCGATGCCGACGGTCCTGTGGATGGCCTGGCGCAAATTGTCGGAGTGGTCCGCCCTGCCGAAGGCACCGGCAAGCCCGGACGTGGTGAAGGACAGAGTCAAAACATTGCCGTCGAAGGTGTGGACCTGCGCATTGGGCTCAACGAGGGCCCAGGTGCTGCGCTTGATTTTGGACAGTGCCTGCAGGACGTCCGGCCAGGCCCTGCGAAGGACCTCCACATCGCCCATGGCCGGGGGAGTGGCTGGGGCGGACACGCCGGGTACCTCCCGGTGGGGCGCCGGGGCCTGATGGGAAGGCGCCTGCGCTTCCGGCCTCTGTTGGTTTTCCGTTGCCTGAGGCGATGCATTGGATTGGCGCGCTGCATTGGCTTGCGGCGAAGGGGTTTCCTGAGGCGATGCATTGGTTTCCGGCGCCGAAGAGGTTTGGTGGGCCGCGTTATTGGTTCCCGCAGCAGCGGAAGCCTGCGGAGTCCGTGCCCGGGCAGGTTCCTCGACGGGCCAGTCGCTGGTGCTGACCCGGGGCGGTGTAAGGGGGCTGCGGGGTCCGTCAGCGGAGGGAGCAGCCTGTCCGTCTCCGGACCCGGGCGCCGCGGAGACAGCCGGTCCGGCTGGAGCCGGACTCACCGGCATGGTCGCTGCTGAAGTGGGCGCTGCAAACGTGCGGTCCGCGGACTGGACGGGTGTGGGCGCGGCCGGTGCGGGCTGGGCGGACGACTCTTGGGCGGCTGGAGCAGCCTGGGCGGACGACTCTTGGGACGCGGGCTCCTGCGCGCGCTGGGGTTCCGGGGAGGAGGTGGCAGGAGTGGCAGCTGGAGCTTTCGCCGGCGCTGCCGGCGCCGCCGTTGCGGGAGCGCCGACGTCGTTCCCTGCGTAGTTCAGCCGCCGCTCCACCCGGTCGATCCGCGCCGCCATGCCGCGCTCACTCTGCTCGGAGCTGGGCAGCAGGATCCGGGCGCACAGCAGTTCCAGGTGCAGGCGGGGAGACGTGGCCCCGGTCATTTCGGTCAGGGCCGTGTTGGTGACGTCCGCGGCCCGGGAAAGTTCCGCGGCGCCAAGGTTGTGGGCCTGGTTCTGCAGGCGGGCGATCTGGTCCGCCGGCATCCCGCGAAGGATGGCGTGGGCGCTTTCGGGCATCGCCTGGACAATGATCAGGTCACGGAAGCGCTCCAGCAGGTCCTCAACGAACCGGCGGGGATCGTGGCCCGTCTGGATGACCCTGTCCACGGCGCGGAAAACGGTGGCGGAGTCGGAAGCAGCCACGGCCTCCACGACGTCATCCAGCAGCGATGCGTGCGTGTAGCCGAGCAGCGCCACGGCAAGCTCGTAGTCCAGTCCGTTGGGTCCGGCGCCTGCCATGAGCTGGTCCAGGACGGAGAGCGAGTCACGGACGGAGCCGCCGCCGGCCCGGATGACAAGTGACAGGACGCCCGGGGCGACGGGAACGTTTTCCTGGCGGCACAGCAACTCGAGGTAGGCCATCAAGGGTTCGGGCGGCACCAGCCGGAACGGGTAGTGATGGGTTCGGGAACGGATGGTTCCAATGACCTTGTCCGGTTCCGTGGTGGCGAAGATGAACTTGATGTGTTCCGGCGGCTCTTCCACGATCTTCAGCAGGGCGTTGAACCCGGCAGAGGTGACCATGTGGGCTTCGTCAATGATGAAGATCTTGTAGCGGTCCCGGACCGGTGCGTAGGTGGCGCGCTCACGGAGGTCCCGTGCGTCGTCGACACCGCCATGGCTCGCGGCGTCAATCTCGATGACGTCAAGGGAGCCCGAGCCGCCGCGGGCCAGCTCAATGCAGCTGGGGCAGGTTCCGCAGGGGGTGTCCGTGGGGCCCTGGGCGCAGTTGAGGCAGCGGGCCAGGATCCGGGCGGAAGTGGTCTTGCCGCAGCCCCGGGGGCCGGAAAAAAGGTAGGCATGGTTGACGCGGTTTTTCCGCAAAGCCGTCATCAGCGGCTCGGTGACATGCTCCTGCCCGATAACGTCAGCGAACGAGTCGGGACGGTATCTGCGGTACAGGGCGGTAGTAACTGTCACAGAGAAAACCCTACCAATCCGGGCTGACATCATGCCGCCCTGTGGGGGAATAGTAAAGACCCCCCATGCACCCGCCAGAGCCCGTCTACCCTTGCTACCTTCCGGTCCTGGGGGAGTTCAACAGGATGACGCCACATGAGGGGCCGTCAGATACTTTACCCGAACATGTGGCGCGACTCGAATCGGTGCTCGGCGCCGTCGCCTCGAGGCCCTGACATGTCCCCCGCGCGGTGCCAAAAGCGTCGCCGGACATGAATTTCCATTGCTAATCTCCACCCCACCCGCGATCATGGGTATGTACACCGATTGGGGCAATCTCAAGGTTGTGAGCTGCGTGGCCTGGCTTAACGGGACGGACCCGGCAGCTCAACGGTGCAACAGGAAATGGGCGCGTTGGGGGCGTCCATTTTCAAGTTAAGGGATTGGATCGCACCGCTTCAGGGCGGTGATGCGGCCCTGAAAAACCTCCGCCGGATGTGCCAATTGGGCGATGCGGAAAACTTCAGGTAATCTAGTACCTGCTTTTGATTCAGAAGCAGTTGGAGAATTCGCCTAGCGGCCTATGGCGCACGCCTGGAACGCGTGTTGGGTTAACGCCCTCGGGGGTTCAAATCCCCCATTCTCCGCCGGTCAAGAACCCGGCCCCGGAACCTCGGGGCCGGGTTCTTGCTTTTCCGCCGCCGTCGCGGCGTCCTTCATTGATGGTCAGGCCACGTCCGCTAACGGTTCACCAAGCCGCCTCAGGCGCTGCCTCGCTGCTGTTTCGCTGGGGCCCATCCGTCTCCGAGGGCCGCCCAGTGCAAAATGGACGACGCCGAGCGACGCCTTTGTCGCCAGCCGCACCGGGAGGGGAGACGGGCCCAGCCGTGGAACAGACAGTCCGAGCATTTGCCGGTACCGGGGTTCCAAGCTGTAGACGGCAGCGGCAAACAGGATCCTGTAACCAGGCTTCAGCAGGGGATGCAGCGGAGCATTGCGGATGAACTCAACTGTTTCCTTGACCCGGTTGTCCGCGCGCAGCTCACCCTGTGAATACCACTGGTCCAGTTGGCTGCGCATCTGCGCTTCGGTCAGCGGGGGGTCTTCCACCCCCATCAGCTGCCCCGCCTGGGCCCACTCCCGAACGTAGGCGTCCGCGCCGCCGGGAATGGGGCCGCCCCAAATCTTATGGGCCGCGAGGAAGCCGTCCGTAAAGGCTAGGTGGATCCAGTTCGCCAGCCCGGGATCATTGGCACTGTAGGTGCGCACTTCGCCGTCGTTGTCCTTGTAGTTGCCCTGGACCGGCTCGTGCAGGCGCCGGACCCGCCGCGTCGCCTGCTCCGCGGCCGCCGTGGAACCGTAGGTCACGGTAAAGATCCAGCGGATGGTGTTGGCCAGCCGGCGCAGGGGATCGTCGCGGAAGTTGGAATGCTCATGGACCCCCGCCAGTGCGCCCGGATGGAGCGACTGCATGAGCAGCGTGCGGATTCCGCCCACGATGGGCGTCATGGAGCCGTGAACTGCCCACACTGCCGAACCGGGCAGGTGGTAGCCGGAATCGTCGCCGTCGGCCAGCTTAAGCGTCCAGTCCGGCGGGGCATCAGCCCTGCCTGAGAAGGTCTTTTTGATTTCGTCCTGCCAAATACGAAGGACATTGCGCATGAGACATTGTTGCCCATTTCCGCTACGAGGGCTCGATCCAGCAGCGGATCGCGGACCCGATCCCCTAACCGCCCACAAAAAACCCGCAATGTCCGGCTACTGGGTTCCCACGCCTGCGGTCCTGTGGTCCCATGGGACGTACCGTCGAGACAACGTGCGGCAGGCCACGTCGTGGAGTCAGTCAATGGGCAAGAATTCCGTGCCCGGTAGCCGGAAACCGGACCAGCGTACCTTTTCTCCCGTTGCCCGCGCCGTCGCTGCTGCCGGCGTGCTGGCCGCGTCCGTTTGTGCAGTGAACCTTTCTGCAGGCTCCGCAGAGCCGCCACAGTTCGCGCGTTCGGTGGCCGGAACTGGGACCACCCCGGACTCTGCCGCCCCGTTCGGAATTCCGGAAAAGTCCGGAACGGTTAACGGCAGGGAAGCGCAAACCGAATCGACGGCGACGGCGACGGCGACGGCGACGGACCAGGTTGGAGGGGCCGCGCTTCCGCCCGCCATCCTGTCCAATCCGCAGGTCACCCTTGACTTCCCGCACACCGCGATCGGCGGCGTGGACCAGCACTCCGCGACTGCCCTGACAGTTGGCCCGGCGGGCGCGGGCAGGCCGTTGGCAGGCTTCCTGATGTCACCCCTTCAGCTACTGGACCCGAGCTCGCCGTTCGGCTTCCGGGTCAGTCCGATCAGCGGGTCAGCGGGAGACTTCCACCTGGGGCAGGATTATGCAGCCCCCTGCGGGACGCCCGTATACGCAGCAGATTCCGGTGTTGTGAGGGCAGCCGGCTGGCACCCCTGGGGCGGCGGCAACCGGATCGAGATCGACCACGGCGACGGGCTCATCACCACCTACAACCACCTGGAAGCCATCGGCGTGCACACAGGTGACCAGGTGCAGGTGGGCCAGGTCATCGCGCGCGTGGGCACCACCGGCTGGTCCACGGGCTGCCACCTGCATTTCGAGGCCATCCTGAACGGCCGCTACACCAATCCCCTCAGATGGAGCTTCCTCCAGCTCCGCGCGCTGAATCAGGCGCCTCCGGCCCAGATGGTGTCATACGTGCCCGGCGTCGGCTTATCCGGCGGCAGGATCAGCTGGACCATCCCCCTCCAGATCGACGCGGGAGACGGACTTCCCGCAGCCGGGCTCCAGGTTTCGCCCTTCCCGCCGCTTTTGGTACCCGGCCCGGCGCCCGCGCCGGACCGGGTAACGGGCATTGTGCTCCCTCCTCCCAACGTGCAATTGACGACGACGGAGCTGCCCCCTGCTGAAGCGGCGGCAAATGCCGCCCCGCCATCGCCCGGCCCGGTACCGAGCGATCCGTCGGCTGCGCCGTCAAGCCCGACGCCGTCGCCGACAGCTCCTAGCCCGACGCCGTCGCCCGCTGCGCCGAGCCCGACGCCGTCGCCGTCGCCGTCGCCGGCCCCCACTTCGCCGAGCCCGTCGCCGTCGCCTGCCCCCACTTCGCCGAGCCCGTCGCCGTCGCCTGCCCCCACTTCGCCGAGCCCGTCGCCGTCGCCTGCCCCCACTTCGCCGAGCCCGTCGCCGTCGCCTGCCCCCACTTCGCCGAGCCCGTCGCCGTCGCCAACCGTTGTTGCACCAGCGCCTGCTCCCGCGCCTGCACCAGCGCCTGCACCAGCGCCGGCTCCTGCACCTGCTCCCGCCCCAGCCCCCGCTCCCGCGCCGGCTCCTGCTCCCGCCCCAACGACCGCTCCCGCTCCTGCACCTACCACTGTCGCGCCGGCACCCGCTCCGATCGCGCCGCCCGCGGAACCGGCCCCAACGCCCACGCCGACACCTACTCCTACCTTGACCCAACCAGCACCGACGGCGCCTCCGGCCTAGGGAATTTCCACTCCTGACCCGTACATGCGGCTCCCGGCACCGAAGGGCCTGTATGAGCAACTTTTCCCCCACACGCAGCCTCCGGACCCTCTACCCGATCCCGCTGATCCTGAACGACGGCACCAGGACGAATTTCGGCCAGTTCAAAGGGAAAGTGGTGTTGGTGGTCAACGTGGCCTCCAACTGCGGATTCACCCGGCAGTATGCCGCCCTGGAGGCTCTCTACGGGAAGTTCCGCGACCGGGGGTTCGAAGTGTTGGGCATTCCGTGCAACCAGTTCGCAGGGCAGGAACCGGGGACCGACAGCGACATCACGGAGTTCTGCCAACGGAATTTCGGTGTCACGTTCACGCTGACGGCCAAGGCAGAGGTCCGCGGCAGGAACCAGCACCTGCTCTATTCCGAGCTCACCAAGTTCAAGACCGGGCTGCTGCCGGGGATGGTGAAGTGGAATTTCGAGAAGTTCCTGGTCAACCGCGAGGGGGACGTGGTGGCCCGCTTCGCCCCCACCGTTGAGCCCGACTCGGCAGAGGTCATCGACGCTATCGACTTGGCACTCGGATAAACGGGCGGCTGGCCGAATTTGCTCTGCGAAAGCGCAGTTCTTCTAACTTTTTCCACATCAGCAACGGCGATTCACCCCAAGTTTGCCAAATGTCTGATTGGATAAATATTACTGAAGGGTACAAGGGAAGAACGGCTTCCCACCGACCATAGAGGTAGCAATGGAGCACATCGAGGCCGAACATCCCCGGCCACGCCACTTCCTACTCCACCTGAGTGATCCCCACCTGTTGGGAGGTCCAGAACCCCTCTACGGAACCGTCGACAGCGAAGCCAGGCTTATCCAGCTCTTCGACGAAGTCAAAGCGTCCAAAGCCAGGCCGGAGGCCGTAATCTTTACGGGCGACCTCGCCGACAAGGGTGATCCCGGCGCGTATGCAAAGCTGCGCGCCATCGTCGACCCCGCCTGTAAGGAACTCGGCGCCCAGGTCATCTGGGCCATGGGAAACCATGACGACCGGGCCAGCTTCCGTCAGGGCCTCCTCGACGAGCCCGGCAGTGAGGAGCCGGTGGACCGCAGCTACTTCATCAACGGGCTGCGCGTCATCACTTTGGACACCACTGTCCCGGGCTTCCACCATGGTGAACTGAGCGCAGCACAGCTGGAGTGGCTGGCCCGCCAGCTGGAAACCCCTGCCCCGGACGGCACCATCCTGGCCCTCCACCACCCTCCAGTTCCGTCGGTGCTGGACCTTTCGGTCCTGGTGGAACTGCGGGACCAGGCATCCCTGGCGGCAGTGGTGCGCAATTCGGATGTCCGCACCATCCTGGCGGGCCACCTGCACTACTCCACCACGGCCAGCTTCGCAGGGGTCCCCGTCTCGGTCGCTTCCGCCTCCTGCTACACCCAGGACCTGACAGTACCCGTGGGCGGAACCCGCGGGCAGGACGGCGGACAGGCCTTCAACCTGGTGCACGTATACGAACACACCATCGTGCACTCCGTGGTGCCGATGGGCGGTGCGCCTACGGTCGGCGAGTACGTGTCTCCCGAAGAGACGGCCCGGCGGCTGGAGGCTGCCGGGGTCCGGATTCCGGAGACCACGAAGCAGCGAGGCAGCGCCAAGCTCGGCGTCCCCACCCGGCGCTAGGCCGGCTCCGCAAGAGGGGCCGCCCTGCGTCGGCTGGCTCAACGTGAGGCTGGGCTACTTCTCCCAGGGCGCCTTGATGGGGAAGTACCTTTCCAGGAAGTCGGTCACCACCTCGGCGCGCTCGTCCGCGCTGACCTCAGGGAAACTGCCGTCGTTCAGGCAGAAGAAATCCATGTTCCGTTTTGCGAGCAGCTTGGGCAGGTACTTGAGGCCGGAGCGCATGGTGGTGTCCACGTAGCGCACCTTTGCCGCGGTCTGCGTCACGGCGCGGCCGGTGAGCAGGGCGTAGTAGTGGTAGAAGGAGTTGGTCACGGAGATGTTGTCCGCCGCACGGAACCGGCTGGCCGCCGTCTTCCGGAACTCCTCAGGGAACTCCTCCTCCATCTGGTCCACCACGCTGCGCCGCAGGGGAGCGGCAGTGTGCTCCAGGTGGCGGGTGGTGATCCGGCCGAACCGGTTCCACAAGAGCTTGCGGTTTACCCGGGCCGCATTCTCGAACCCGCTGCGCTCGGCGTCGTTCTCGCCGAGGCCAATCCTGGTTTCCGCTTCGATGAACTTGGTGATGCCTCCGGGGGTGAAGAACATGTCCGGGCCCACCGGCCGGCCAAAGAACATGTCGTCGTTGGAGTAAAGGAAGTGCTCGGACAGCCCCTCGATATGCTGCAACTGGCATTCCACCGCCTGGGAGTTGTGCGTGGGCAGCACTGAGGGATCGGAGAAGAACTCCTCACTCCGGACGATGGTGACGGACGGGTGCTCTGCCAGCCAGGCAGGAGCGGGGGAGTCCGTGGCAATGAAGATGCGGCGGATCCAGGGCGCAAACATGTACACGGACCGCAGTGCGTACTTGAGTTCGTTTATTTGCCGGAACCGGGCCTCATGGTCGTCGCCCTCGCCCAGGACAACGCCCTGCTGCTGGGCGCGGCGGGCAGCGATGTATTCCGGGGAGCTTCCGTCCACCCAGGAGAAAACGATGTCGATGTCGAAGCTGATGTCGCTTGCATGGTCCGCAAACATGTTCTCGATGGTGGGCCAGGTGTGGCCGTAGCGTTCCACGGTGCCGCGGACCGCATCCTGGCGCAGCAGCGTCCTGCGTGTCAGTGAGTTCTCGATGGGAAGGGTAAGCTGTTCGCCCTCGAAGGACCAGAGCTCGATCTGGACGCCGGCAGAAGCGCCGAATTCAAAGCCGCCCACCGGCTCCACCCGCGGCCGGTACAGCCGGAAGATACGTCCCTGCCGGTTGGGGGACAGCTCACCGTCCGCCACCAGGACAGAGGTCTTCTTCTTGGCGTCCACGGTCATGGAATAGAAGGGCTCGTCCCGGCACGCCTCCACCAAGGCAGCCCGAAGCTTCTTACGGTCCTTCCAGTCCAGGGCCACCACGGGCCGGTCGTTGTTGCCGCGGACCAGGAGGTACGCAAGGCCTGCGTTGGCCAGGACGTTGCGCAGGAACAGCAGGTCTTCCACCATGGCCTGGTAGGGGGTCCTGGTGTCATTGATCAGGGCATAGCGGCCCTTGTACCGGATGACGTCAGGCCGGTTCTTGAGCCGTTGCTCAGCCGCCGCCGACGTGATCTCGGCGTGAAATTCTTCTTCCACGGACGGTTGGGCGCCGTAGTAGACCTCGTCCTGGACCGGTGCTTCTGTAATGGTTGTCTCCGCGCTGCTGGAAGTGGGCGTTCTTACCTGCATGATAGCCCTGCCGGAGTAACGGAACATTTCAGGGCGAAATTGCGGCCGCGCGGGCAGAAACGGGCGACGGCGGCCGGCGCAGGCTTAGGCGTCCAGCGCCTCCCGCCAGGCACGCAGGAAAGCACCGCCGGCGTCGTCGTGGATCACCGTGGGCTCCAGGCCCAGGTCAGCTGCCGTCAGCACGGGGTAAGGCTTGCTGGGCACGCCGTCCGCCGGCCGCACGTCGACATGTTTAACGGAATGGTCATTGTGGTGCAGCCAGTCCGCCATCGCGTAATCGGTGCGTGAATCGCCCACCGTCCGCCACGCCTGGGGTGTGATCCCCTGGGCCGCAAGAAGCTCTACCGCGCGGCTGGCGCCCAGGTCCTTCCCCAGCCGCACCGACTCAATGTCCGTGGAAATGATGGTGGGATCCACGCGGTAGTCCACCTCGTCGTCGGAATTCGGTGCGTGGTGGTCAAGCCGGACAACGCCCAGCCCGTGCCGTGCCATGAGTTCCATCGCCTCGGCATCGAACAGCTTCTGTTCTGCCAGGTAGTCGGCGCTGGGCACGTTGATGTGCTGCTCCACGGAAACCATGGCGCGCTTGGTCTCGTCAAAGAACATGTGGGCGGCATAGTCCTCTGCCACGAGCCGGCGGACATCGTCGCCGTATGCCGCCGGAACGGCAAGCTCCCGGTCCACATGGATGGGACCCGGGCCGGCGGAGGTATAGCTGAACCAGACCGCGCCCTTTTCGCAGATGGCGTGGATGACGGTGCCTGCCGGAATGCCCGCCGCGATCATCGGTTCCATGACCTGCTCCCGGATAAAGGCGTCCGAGCGGCCGGTATTGAAGATGACGGGAATCCCGGCAGCTGCGAGGGCCACCAGGTCCGCGATGATGCCGGGCTTGACGTCGCGGGTCACGGGGCTGGCCACGGGCCCGTCCACGTCCAGCAGGAGCGCCAGCGGCGGTGCGGACGGCAGGCGGATTCCGGGCGCGGACACGGCAGGGGACTCGGATACTGTCATGGGTCCATTCTGTCAGCAGGACCGGCGCCGTCCCGTGCGGGCGCCTGCGGACCGGGCAGTGGGGCGGATGGTCACTGTTTGGCTACAACCTGGCGTGCCCCAGCCCTGCTACTTTCGCTGGGGCACCGCGGTGCCTACTGTGGCATGGTGATATTCAAAGCTGTGGGCGAGGGCCGCCCTTACCCCGACCATGGTTACAGCACTCCCAAGCAGTGGGCGTCGCTGCCGCCGCGGCCGGTGCGGCTGGACGAACTGGTGACCACCAAGCGCACCCTGGACCTGGAAGCGCTGCTGGCGGAAGACTCCACATTCTTCGGTGACCTGTTCCCGCACGTGGTGCAGTACCGGGGGACCCTTTACCTTGAGGACGGACTGCACCGCGCGGTGCGGACCGCCCTGCACCAGCGCACTGCGATCCATGCCCGGGTCCTGGTGCTCGATGGCTAGCAGGCGGCCAAAGGACCCCGGGGTCCTGCATGGCCACCGCGTTGTTTCCGGGCCCGAGCTGCGTGCCGCCATGGAAGCGGTCAAGGATGCCGACGAGACGGCCAGGGTTCGCCGCCGCGTGCTGCACGGGGTGGTGCTGGTCATTCTGATCGGCGTGATCGCGGCAGGGATCATCCTTGCCCTGGCCATCATCAATGGCCGGCTGAAGATACCTTCCGCCGAGCCCGCCCCGACCGCGGTGTCTTCGTGCCCGGCCTCGATGTTCGACTACACGCCTGCCGACAAGATCAACCTGAACGTCTACAACTCCACCAGCCGTCCCGGTCTTGCCCGCTCCGTGGCGGATGAATTCCTGGCACGCAAGTTCGTGGTGGGGAACGTATCGAACGTCAAGGCCGGCTACCGGGGCGTGGCCGCAGTGGTGTCGGGTGCTGCAGGACAAGCGGCGGCGTTCACGGTGCAGCGCCACGTGCCCGGATCGGATTACTTCCAGGACGGCAGGACCGACGCCAGCGTTGACGTGATTTTGGCGCAGGACTACAAGGCGCTCGTCCCGCCGGAACTGGTGGACCAGACGCCCGGGAAGCTCAGCTGCCCACGGGAGAACCGACGCACAGCGGACACGGACAAACTGCCCGTCATGCCTGCCGCCGCTCCAACGCCCTGACCGACGCTGGGGACTCAGCCGGCCACTGCCGGAAGCTGGGCAACCCGGAGGGGCCGGCCGCCGTCGTCGAACCTTGCACCTGCGCCCAACTGGATGAAGCGCACGGTCCGGGCTACGCGCGCCTCCAGTTCGGCGGGCTCGTCGCTGCCCCTCGCGGCGCTGGAGGACAACGTGCCCAGGATCAGCTGGGCCTGCTGGCCCGCGTCCGCCACCGGAAGGTACCCCTGCTCCATCCCGTCACGCAGGATGCCCTGCAGCAGGACGCTGAGCTCGCCCACATGGTCGGAGAGCTTGGCAAAGGACGACGGCGACAGCACCGCCCCCATGGCAGGTCCGGGCGGGAGGTGGCGGCGGCTGAGGTCAACCACTTGGGCGCGGACGTACAGGGCCAGCCGCTCGACGGGATTCTCCAGCCGGCCCAGCGATTCGCGCAGGTCGGAGAGGAATTTCTCGGTCTCGTCCAGGGCGTAGGAGATCAGGAGTTCTTCGATGTCCGCGTAGTAGTTGTAGACGGCGGTGCGGCCCACACCTGCGTGCCGGGCCACGTCCGTCATGGTCAGCCCTGGCAGGCCGTGGGTGAAAAGGAGCTCGCCGAAAGCGGTGAGGATACGGCGCTGGGTGTCCGCGCGTTGTTCGGCGTTGCTGGCCGCTGAAATCCTGGGCATAGAGACACTTTACCGCGATGTGTCAGTAAAAGGCGCTAGACCGCGCAGCCGTCCGGGCCGCAGGCCTCGGCTTCCGCGGAATTGACCAGGACCAGGGGGTTGGCGTCCTGCCACGCCTGGTGGAGGGCAGCGGCGAACGTCTCCGTGGGCTGGGCGCCGGACAACCCGAATTTCCGGTCTATCACGAAGAACGGGACCCCGCTGATCCCCAGGCCACGGGCCTCCTGGAAATCGAACCGGACCTCGTCCGAGTACTTGTCCGTGGTGAAGAGTTCCTCCACCTCGTTGGCCGGCAGGCCCAGGCTGTGGCCCAGGGAGGACAGGTAATCCCGGTTTCCAATGTCCTTGCCGTGCTCGAAGTGGTCGCTGAGCAGGCGCTCCTTGGCCGCATCCTGCCTGCCATGGGCTGCCGCGAGGTGGATCAGGCGGTGAGCGGTGAAACTGTTGGCCACCACTACCTTGTCGAACCTGTAGTCCAGCCCTTCACCCTTGGCTTGCTCTGCCACATGCTCGAACATCTCCGAAACCTGCGGGGCCGGCATGCCCTTGCGGCTGCTCAGGTACTCCAGTTCGGTCCCGTCGTAGTGGTCCGGCAATGTTGGGTCCAGCTGGTAGCTGCGCCACACCACGTCGACAGCCTCACGGTGCGGAAATGCTGCCAGGGCAGCCTCGAACCGGCGCTTGCCGATGAAACACCACGGGCAGGCAACATCTGACCAGATCTCAATCTTCATGCCGTGCACAACCTGCAGGCTCCGGCCACCATTCCGGGTGCCACTATGAGATGCCCCACAAGCAGGTCTTGTGGTGGGGGCTTTCCTGCGGAATAGTCGGATCAGAGGTCAAGCAGGAGGCCCGTTCAAAGCTTAAACACCGCGGTGGATGCCCATGCCCGGTGGAGTACCGCCCGGCCAGCTGGGGAGCCCGGCCTGTCAAACCTGTGAGGCCAGGAATGCGGATTGGACTTGTGACAGGGCCGTGGATTACGGTGCCGCCGGCAACCTACGGTGGAACCGAACGAGTGGTGGACACGCTGGCCAGGGGCTTCGCGGCGGCCGGGCATGAGGTGCTGTTGGCGGCGCCCGCGGACAGCACATGCCCAGTGCAGCTCGTTCCCGGGATGCGGCCCACCGATTACGGCGGATTGGGGACCACGCTCTCCGAGCTCAGCCACGTGGTCAGGGCGTACGAGGGGCTCCAGGACGTGGACATCATCCACGACCACACCCTGGCCGGCCCCCTCTACCTGCACCGGCCGGTCGCGGTGCCGGTGGCCACAACCATCCACGGCCCCCTTCACGCGCAGGCGGCGGATATCTACCGAGCCGTCGCACGGAAGGGCGCCGTCATTGCTATTTCAAGGGACCAGGCTTCCCATGCCCCCGACGTTCCGGTCACCCGCGTGATCCACCACGGCATGGACTTGTCCGCCGTACCGGTGGGCACCGGAAGCGGCGGATACTTGTGCTTCGTGGGACGGTCGTCGCCGGACAAGGGACTGGTAGAAGCCATCACCATCGCGCGGCAGGCCGGGATCCACCTCAAGATCGCGGTCAAGATGCGGGAACCGGAGGAGGTGCGCTACTTCCGGGAAGTCATCGAACCGATGCTGGGACCCAATGAGGACTTCGTGGGCGAGGTGGATGATGCCGCAAAGTACCGGCTGATGGGGGAGGCGTTGGGTTTCCTGAATCCGATTCAATGGGCCGAACCGTTCGGGCTGGTGATGATCGAGGCCCTGGCCACCGGCACTCCCGTAATCGGCACCTACATCGGCTCCGCCCCGGAGATTGTCAAGCACGGGCGCACAGGGTTCCTGGGAAAGACGGCGGAACTGGCCGGGCTGGTTCCGGCAGCTGCGGCCCTGGACAGGGCGGAGTGCCGCAACGCGGTGGTGGAGAGGTTCAGTGCGGAACGGATGGTCGGCGAGCACCTGGAACTCTACAGCGACCTTATTGAAGGGAGGCTGCCTCCAGGGGTTCCGCACGGTACTCGGTTGCACCAGAATCGATAGGGGCAGAACTGCTTTCCCGATCCACCGGGGCAGCGTCCCCTCAGAAGGGAGTCTTTTCCATGACCGCCTGGAATGCAGACAATGAGGCAACGGTGTCCGAATCCGGCTCAGTGACTGTCCTGGAGGGCTCATCCTTTTGTATCTCGTCCGGCAGCGGCGACATCAGTCCCGATGCAGGCACGAACGGCGTCTTCTACCAGGACACGCGGATCGTTTCACGCTGGATGCTGCGGATCAACGGGTCGCTCCGCGAACCGCTTTCTGCCCAGCGGCCCCAACCGTTCCAGGCCACCTTCGTGGGGCGGGCAAAATGGCCGGACGGCAGGTTCGACAGCCCGCTGGTGGTCCGTCAGGTCCGGCATATCGGCCCAGGCCTGCAGGACGACATCACCTTGGAAAACTACGCAGCCGAACCCGTGGAATGCGATATCGAACTCCTCGTGGACGCTGACCAGGCCGACCTGTTCGACGTCAAGGGCGGGCGCACCACGGGCCCGGATGACACCAGCCGGACGGTGTCGGAGGGCCGGCTTGTCATCGAGGCAGCCCGGCACGGCCAGCAGCGCGGGTCCGCCGTCGGGGCCCGTGGTGCGGAAGTCAGCACTGACGGCCTGCGCTTCCGTGTAACTGTTCCGGCGCGGGGGAAATGGGCCGTCAGCGTGATCGTGGTGCCGTTGGTGAACGGGGAAGCTCCGGAAAAACCCTTCAAGGAAGGACAGCTGCCACACCACCGCGAAGGCGTGCGCCGGCACCTGGCCTGGGAGGAAAACGTCCCGAGGATCAGCATCGAGGACTCCCATCTCCAGGACCTGCTCAACCGGAGCCAGAGCGATCTTGGTGCGCTGCGCATCTTCGACGCACACCACCCTGAACGGGCAGCGGTAGCTGCCGGCGCACCCTGGTTCATGGCCCTGTTCGGGCGGGACTCCCTGTTGACCTCCTACATGAGCATGATGGTCAACCCGAACCTGGCGCTGGGCACCCTGCAGACCTTGGCCGGGATCCAGGGAAAGAAAGTAGACCCGGATTCGGAGGAGGAACCGGGACGGATCCCGCACGAGGTCCGACTGGGCGTGACGGCGGGACTCTCCCTGGGCGGCAGCGCGTACTACGGCACAGCGGACGCAACCCCGCTCTTCGTAGCGGTCCTTGGCGAACTAAGCCGCTGGGGACTTTCCAGGGAAAAGATCCAGCCGCTTCTGGCACACGCAGACCGTGCACTGGAATGGATCGAAAAGTACGGCGACCGGGACGGCGACGGATTCGTAGAATATCTCCGCGCCAACGAGCACGGCCTGGTCAACCAAGGCTGGAAGGACTCCTGGGACGGCATCAATTTCGCTGACGGCACCATCGCCGAGGCCCCCATCGCCCTGTGCGAGGTCCAGGCCTATGTGTACTCGGCCTATCTGGGCAGGTCACTGCTGGCGCACTGGAGCGGTGACACCGCTTTGGAGATGTATTGGGCGGACAAGGCCGCGGCCTTCAAAGAGGAGTTCAACAAGAAGTTCTGGATGCCGGACAAGGGCTACTTCGCCGTGGCGCTGGACAAGGACAAGCGTCCGGTCGACGCGCTGACCTCCAACATCGGCCACTGCCTGTGGACCGGCATCGTGGACCAGGACAAAGCGGTGTCAGTGATGGAGCACCTGATGTCTCCGCAAATGTTCACGGGCTGGGGGATCCGTACGCTGGCCTCTGACATGGGCGCCTACAACCCCGTCAGCTACCACAACGGCTCCGTCTGGCCGCACGATACCGCGCTGGTGGCTACTGGCCTGATGCGCTACGGCTTTGTTGATGAGGCCAAGCGGGTGGCCCTGGGGATCTTCGACGCCGCAGCACATTTTGACGGCCGGCTGCCGGAACTGTTCTGCGGCTTTGACCGGGGCGAGTTCCCCAGCCCGGTGCCGTACCCCACCGCATGCTCCCCGCAGGCATGGGCTGCGGCTGCTCCGATCCAGCTGGCACGGATCCTGCTCCGCTTCGATCCCGTCTTCACCCGCGGCGTGGTGCACCTGTCACCCATCCTGCCCGAGGTTGTGGGCTCGTTCCGGGCGGAAAACGTCATGCTGGACTCGAGCCGGGTCACTATCAGCGCAGCCGGGACAACGGGCAACATCGAGGGGCTGCCCCCGGGCCTCAAGCTCCTGGCCGAGCCGCGCCCGCCGCTGGCCTACCCGCCGAACGGTTTTGTCGGCAGTCCGGTCGATCACGGGCTGAACCATCCGGGAGCCTGAACCACCCAGCAACTGAACCGCTCAGGGCAGGGCGCGTTCCAGTACGAAGTCGTGCTCCACGGTGCTGCCAAGACGGAAGGACTTGGTCCCCACCGTGCGGAAGCCTGACTTTCCGTAGAAGCGGATGGCACGCGCGTTCTGGCTGTTCACGCCAAGCCAGGCCCCGGCCCCACCGGATGCCGCCGCCGCCTGGAGGCTTGCGTGCATGAGTTCGGCCGCAGCTCCCAGCCCGTGATAGTCGGGGTGGACATAGCACTTGCTGATTTCCACGGATGGCAGCAGCGTCAGCACGGAGGCCACGTCCGGGTCCGCGGCAGGCCTGTCCACCAGGAGGCTGTAACCGTTAAGCTGCCCGCCGGCGTCGATGACCAGGATGGTGGTGTCCGGGTCCGCAAGGTACCCCTTGAAGTGTTCCTCACTCAACGTGTTGGCCAGGTGGGCGGCAATGTCGTTGGGTGAGGACGACGGCGGGCAGGCCAGCGGAAAGGTGACGGCCGCCAGCGCAGCCAGCGGGCCGGCGTCGTCCGCTGTTGCCCTGCGGATGGTGTGGGTCATGCGCTCTCTCCAGGTCAGGTGGTGATGGTTCGGATGGGGGAGCCGGCCAGCCACGCGGTGACGTCCTCAAGGGCGCCGCCGTAGAACTGCCGGTAACTTTCCTGGGTGACGTAGCCCAGGTGGGGGGAGAGCACGGTGTTGGGTGCAGCCAGGAGCGGGTGCCCGGCCTGCAGCGGTTCCTGGTCGAAGACGTCCAGGGCGGCGCCGCGGATCCACCCGTCGTTGAGCGCCTTGATCAGCGCCTCCTGGTCCACCAGTGCCCCGCGGGCGGTATTCACCAGGATGCCTTCCGGGCCCAGCAGCCGCAGTTCAGCCTCTCCCACCGTGTTCTCGGACCGAGGGGAGAGCCGCAGATGGAGGGTTACGACGTCGGCCACCGTGAAAAGCTCGTCCTTGGACACCCGCCGGGCGCCCGCTTCCTTGGCTGCTTCCGGCGTGAGGTTCTGGCTCCACGCCACCACGTCCATGCCGAATGCCTGCCCGTACGCGGCCACCCGCCGGCCGATCTTGCCCAGCCCCACGACGCCCAGGGTCTTCCCGGCCAGCTCGAAACCCACGGTGGACTGCCACGTCCCTGCCCGGAGGGAGTTCTCCTCTGCGGGAAGGTGCCGGGCGATGGCGAGCAGGAGGGCCCAGGCCAGTTCCGGAGCGGCGGTGGGTGAGCCGGGCGTGCCGCACACGGTCACGCCGTGTTCCGCTGCGGCTTCCAGGTCGATGGCGGCGTTCGCCATTCCGGTGGTGACCAGCAACTCGAGTGCCGGCAGCTGCTCGAATACCTCGCGCGGGAACGCCGTCCGTTCCCGCATCGCGATCACCATGGTGGTGTCTGCCAGCGCCGAAACCAGGGCGTCCCGGGACGCGAATGGCTCACGGTATGACGTCACTGCTACACCCTCAGCCTCCAAAGCCGTGAAGTCGGCGAAGCCGTGGGCCACGTCCTGGTAGTCGTCGAGGATGGCAAGGCGGTGGGTCATGGGTGTCCTTCGCAGTGTCCTACGTCCTTGGGTCACGTTCATGGTATGGCAGGGCTGGCCGGACGGGTGCCTGAAACTCCAGCAACGCCAGGCGTGATAGCAATGGGAGTGATGAATCCACGCCCACTCCCGATTTTGCCCCTGTGAGCGGCCGCGTCCTGTCCCGCATCCCGAAAAGCTGGGTCCTGCTGGCCTGCATCGGCCTGCTGGCGCTGAACCTCCGCGGCCCCTTCGTTGCCGTCGCACCCCTGGTGGGCCTCATGCAGGCGGAACTGCACTTTTCGCCGGTCATGCTGGGGCTGTTGACCAGCATCCCCGTGCTTTGCTTTTCGCTGGCGGCTCCGCTGGCGTCCCTGGCGGCCCGGAAGTTCGGTGCAGAGTTCGCGGTGACGCTGACCATCCTGGGCGTGCTGGCCGGCGTGCTGCTCCGTTCCGCAGGAGGACCGGCGCTGGTGGTGGCCGGCACGGTGGTCATCGGTGTGGCCATCACTGTGGGCAACATTGCGGTGCCGCTGATCATCCGCCGGGACTTCGCCCCGCGGCGGCAGGGGACCGCGATGGGGATCTACACCGCCGCCCTGAACATCGGGTCCTTCCTGACCTCGGTGGCCACGGCCCCGCTGGCGGCAGTGACTGGGTGGCGGCTGACGCTGGCCGCCGTCGCGGTTTTGGCCGTGGCCGCAGTGGTGGTCTGGGTGCTGGCAGTGGGGCCGCGGACGGCATTCCTGGTCGAGGCCGGGGACGGCGGCGACACGGCCCGGGTCCCGGCGGGCCGTTCGGGCTGGATCACGTTCGGGCTCACGGCGGGCTTCGGCGGCCAGGCGTTCTCCTACTACGGCGTCACGGCCTGGCTGCCGAGCTACCTGCACGACGAGCTGGGCATGAATGCCGCACAGGCCGGCGCCGCGTCCTCGATTTTCCAGATCCTCGCCATCGTGGGCGGCCTTGGCGTGCCCTTCGCGGCCAAATACCTGAGTACGACGGCGGTGGCGGTCACCCTGGGTGCGTTGTGGCTCGCCGTTCCGGCGGGACTGCTGTTCCTGCCGCAGCTGTGGTGGCTGTGGTCCACCTCAGGCGGGATCGCCCAGGGAGGCGGCATCACCCTGATCTTCATCGCCATCATCAAGCTTGCCCGCGACCAGGCCTCCGCCGGCTGGATGTCCGCCACCGTCCAGGGCCTGGGCTACTGCCTCGCCGCCGTGGCCCCGCCGTTGGTGGGCTTCGTCCACGACAGCTCCGGATCGTGGACGCCGGCCCTGCTGGTCATCCTGGTGTCGGTGCTGACCTTCTTCGTCAGCACCACCCTGTCCGTGCGGCAGGTGCCGAAGGGGCGCTGAGCCGGCTGCCGCCGTCGTGCACCCCTCCCCACCCCAGCCGGGCCCCAGACGCCCGCTCACTTAACGCAACAAACACGACGACGCCCGCTCACTTTCTTCAGGAAAGTGAGCGGGCGTTTTGGGTCTTCCCGCAGGACGTGAGCGGGCGTGTGGGTAGTGCTCCGTCGCCGGGCCGGCGCCCCGGATTTCGGGGGGCCTGTTGCGAAGGGCGTGCCGGCCCGGCGGACGGAAGTTGTGCGCTGCCTTAGGCCGCGGCCAGCTCCTCGACGGTGGCCTTTTCGCGGGCTTCGGTCAGGTAGCGGGCGTAGGCGGGGAGGGTGAGGAAGGAAGGGAACTCGGTGGCCAGGGTGACTTCCTCGAAGATGTCGCGCGCGTCCTCGAACCGGTCGCCGTCAAAGCGCTCCAGCCGGCTGAATTCCTCGTCCAGGAGCTCCTCCACCCATTCGTGGCTGATGATCTCGCCGTGGTCGGTGATGGCCCGGGCGTAGATCCACTGCCAGAGCTGGGAGCGGGAGATCTCGGCGGTGGCGGCGTCCTCCATGAGGTTGTGGATGGCGACTGCGCCGTTGCCGCGGAGCCAGGACTCGATGTAGCGGATGCCCACTTCGATGTTGTTCCGGATGCCCTGTTCGGTGATGGTGCCGTGCAGGGAAGCGATGTCGATGAGGGCGCGGTCATCCGGGTGGACGTCCTCGCGGAGCCGGTCCAGCTGGTTGGGCTTGTTCCCGAGGACTCCGTCGAAAACCTCGCGGCAGACGGGCACCAGGTCCGGGTGGGCCACCCACGAACCGTCGAAGCCGTCGTTGGCCTCGCGGGTTTTGTCCGTGCGGACCTTTTCGAGGGCGTTGGCGTTGGCCTCCGGGTCCTTGCGGTTGGGAACCGCGGCGGCCATGCCGCCGATGGCCATGGCGCCGCGCTTGTGGCAGGCCCGGACCAGCTGTTCGGTGTAGGCGCGCATGAACGGGGCGGTCATGGTCACCTGGCCGCGGTCCGGCAGGACGAAGCGGGGCCCGCGGGTGCGGAAGTTCTTGATGATGGAGAAGATGTAGTCCCAGCGGCCGGCGTTCAGGCCTGCGGCGTGGTCGCGCAGTTCATAGAGGATCTCCTCCATTTCGAAGGCGGCGGTGATGGTCTCGATCAGCACGGTGGCGCGGATGGTGCCCTGCGGGATGCCGAGCAGGTCCTGGGCAAGGATGAAGATGTCATTCCACAGCCGGGCTTCGAGGTGGTTTTCAATCTTGGGCAGGTAGAAGTACGGGCCCTTGCCCTGGGCCAGCAGGCGGCGGGCGTTGTGGAAGAAGAACAGGCCGAAGTCCACAATGCCGCCGGGGATGGGGGCGCCGTCGATGAGCATGTGCTTCTCCGGCAGGTGCCAGCCACGGGGCCGGACCACGATGGTAGGCAGCTCCCCGGCCGGACGGAGCTTGTATTCCTTGCCCTCTTCACTGGTAAAATCGATCCGGCGCTCCAGGGCATCGGTAAGGTTCAGCTGGCCCTTGATGACGTTCCGCCACATGGGGGTGGAGGAGTCCTCCATGTCCGCCAGCCACACTTTGGCACCGGAGTTCAGGGCGTTGATGGTCATCTTCTTGTCCACCGGGCCGGTGATCTCCACCCGGCGGTCCTCCAGTCCGGGTGCCGGGGGAGCCACCCGCCAGGAAGCATCATTCCGGATGTGCTCGGTCTCCCGGAGGAACCTTGGGTCCTGCCCGGCAGCGATGTCAGCCCGCCGTGTACGCCGAGCCTGCAGCAGCTCCTGCCTCCGGTCAGCAGTAGCCCGGTGCAGCTTGGCGATGAAGGACAGGGCGTCCGGCGTCAGCACCTCATCCTGCCGGCAAATGGGCTGCGCGGTCATGGTAATGCCATTGATAGTGAAGCTATCGGTGAAGCTGTTCATCTCAGTCTCCTTAAAGACGAAAGGGAAGTTCGACGGCGGGACTTGCCTGAGTGGGTGCGGCCGGGAACGGAAATCCTCCGCGTGCTATCCCCATCCCCGACGTAAGACCTCGCAAAGCTCGGTCGACGCCGGGGACAGGGCCCCTTTACGCACGCTTCCGGATTCCCCCTCCCGACCAGGCGACGTCACGCTTACGTGTGTGCCGCCGTCGTGCCTCTTCGGTGAGCGAAGCGAATAACTCACCTTGGGCGGAAATTAGTGGAACTGGCCCTCTTCGGTCGATCCGACCAAGGCGAGGGTGGAGGCGTTCGGGTTGAGCGCCGTGGAGATGGTGTCGAAGTAGCCGGTGCCGACTTCGCGCTGGTGCTTGGTTGCGGTGTAGCCGCGGGACTCGGAGGCGAATTCCTTTTCCTGGAGTTCGACGTAGGCGCTCATGCCGTCGCGGGCGTAGCCGTGGGCGAGGTCGAACATCGAGTAGTTCAGGGCATGGAAGCCGGCCAGGGTGATGAACTGGAACGTGAAGCCCATGGCGCCGAGTTCACGCTGGAACTTGGCGATGGTGTCGTCGTCCAGGTGCTTGCGCCAGTTGAACGACGGCGAGCAGTTGTAGGAGAGCATCTGGTCCGGGAACTCGGCCTTGACGGACTCGGCGAACTTGCGGGCCAGCTCCAGGTCCGGGGTGCCGGTTTCCATCCAGATGAGGTCGGAGTACGGGGCGTAGGCCTTGGCGCGGGCGATGCAGGGTTCGATGCCGTTGCGGACCTTGTAGAAGCCCTCCGCGGTGCGCTCGCCGGTGATGAACTCCTGGTCCCGTTCGTCCACGTCCGAGGTGATCAGGGTGGCTGCCTCGGCGTCGGTGCGGGCAATGACGACGGTGGGAGTGCCGGCGACGTCGGCCGCAAGGCGGGCGGCGTTCAGGGTCCGGACGTGCTGCTGGGTGGGGATCAGGACCTTGCCGCCCAGGTGGCCGCACTTCTTTTCCGAGGCGAGCTGGTCTTCCCAGTGGACACCGGAAGCGCCGGCCTGGATCATGGATTTCATGAGCTCGTAGGCATTCAGCGGGCCGCCGAAGCCGGCTTCGGCGTCGGCGACGATCGGGACCAGCCAGTCCTCAACACTCTGGATGCCCTCCGAGAACTCGATCTGGTCCGCGCGGAGCAAGGCATTGTTGATGCGGCGGACCACGGTTGGGACGGAGTTGGCCGGGTAGAGGGACTGGTCCGGGTAGGTGTGGCCGGAGTTGTTGGCGTCCGCGGCAACCTGCCAGCCGGAAAGGTAGATGGCGCGCAGCCCTGCCTTGACCTGCTGCACGGCCTGGTTGCCGGTAAGGGCACCCAACGCGTTGGTGTAGCCGCCGGTCTTGTGCTCTTCGGTGAGCTGCTTCCACAGCTTTTCCGAGCCGCGGCGGGCCAGCGTCTGTTCTTCGGTGACGCGGCCGCGGAGTCGGACGACGTCGGAGGCTGAGTAGTCCCGGGTCACACCTTCCCAGCGGGGGTTGGCGGCCCACTCGAGCTCCAGGGCGGCGGCCTGCTGTTCGGGCGTCTGCTGGGTGGGCTCAAATGCTGCAGTCATCGTTGATCTCCTTGATTGAGCTCCGGATGGAGTAGGTGGGTACCGCGTCGTTGAGGTTCCCACCCGCTTCTCCGGTGCGGTGTTTCTTTCCGTGGCACCTACTTTTCAGCACTTTCAACCCCCTCGCTAGCCAAAAGCTATGGAAAGAAACGCACTTCTTCCCGTATTCTTCAGAAATGTCGCCTTCAAGCTGGAACCGGGACGTCTCCCAGCCACCGTCCACCGCCGCAGCGGAGCTGGACGTCATTGCGCTGGGCCGCCGTGTCCGCCATCTGCGCAAACAAGCCAAGCTCACGCTCGATGACCTGAGTGCCGCCGTCGGCACTGCTCCCAGCCAGCTGAGCCTGATTGAAAACGGCAAGCGCGAGCCCAAACTGACGCTGCTCCAGCACCTCGCGGCGGCATTGAATGTCAGCATCGACCAGCTGCTCGGGGCCGAGCCACCCAGCCGCCGCGCCGCCCTGGAAATCGAGCTGGAACGGTACCAGCGCGGGCCGCTCTACGAGTCCCTCGACCTGCCCAAGATCCGCATCAGTTCGCGGCTTCCGTTGGATGTGCTGGAGGCCCAGGTGGGGCTGCTGCATGAACTGGAACGGAAGATGAATGAGCAGGTGGCCACACCGGAGGAAGCCCGCCGCGCCAACGGCGAACTGCGGGCCATGATGCGGGAGCGGGGCAACTACTTTCCGGAGTACGAGGCCGAGGCACAGAAGGTCCTCAAGGAGGTGGGCTACACCACCGGGCCGCTGAGCCAGCACGTCATTGCGGACATCGCCGAGCACCTCGGTTTTACCCTGCACCATGTGAGTGATTTGCCGCATTCCACCCGTTCTGTGACGGATTTGAAGAACCGCAAAATTTACCTGACGCAGAGCCAGCGGCAGGATCACGACCCCCGCTCGGTGCTGCTGCAGGCCTTGGGCCATTACGTCTTGGGCCATGAAACGCCCAAGAACTACGGCGACTTCCTGGCCCAGCGGGTGGCCACCAACTATTTCGCCGCCGCCCTGCTCCTGCCCGAGCAGGCAACCGTCGAATTTTTGCAGAAAGCCAAGGCGGCCAAGGAAATCGCGGTGGAGGACATCCGGGACGCATTCGCTGTCTCCTACGAGACCGCGGCGCACCGCTTCACCAACCTGGCCACCAAGCATTTGGGCATCACCACCCATTTCCAGAAGACGCACCAGAGCGGCATCATCTACAAGGCGTATGAGAACGACGGCGTGAGCTTTCCCCAGGACCACACCGGCGCCATCGAGGGCCAGCCGTCGTGCAAGGCCTGGACGTCCCGGGCCGTGTTCGATGTGCCGGACAAGTTCAGCGCCTACAGCCAGTACACGGACACGCCGTCAGGCACGTACTGGTGCACCGCGCGGACCGAGCGGTCTGCCAGCGGCGAGTTCTCCCTCAGCATCGGCGTCCCGTACCAGCACGTGAAGTGGTTCCGCGGGCGGGAGACCACCGCCCGGGCCACGTCCAACTGCCCGGATCCCAACTGCTGCAAGCGGCCGCCTGCCGAGCTGACCAACCAGTGGGCCGGGAACGCCTGGCCGTCCGCCCGTGCCCACTCGCATCTGCTGGCTGCGATGCCGCCGGGAGCCTTCCCCGGGGTCGATGAGACCGAGGTGTACAGCTTCCTTCAGGCGCATTCCGGCTCCTAGGAAACGCCCGCTCACGTCTCGCAGTTTTTTCCCGCACGCCCGCTCACGTCCTGCAGTTTTTTCCCGCACGCCCGCTCGCTCTTCTCGCGAAAGCGAGCGGGCGTTGGTGGATTTGCTGCAGGACGTGAGCGGGCGTTTGGGTTTGAACCGTCAAAGGTGAGCGGGCGTTGGGTCAGCCGTGCAGTGTACGGTAGGCGGCCGCGGCGGCGGGATGCAGGGGGACGCCGGCGGTGTTGATCAGGCTTTCTGCGCTGAGGAACTGGACTCCGAGGGTGGACTGGGGAATGAGCTCGCCGGCGTTGTGCACCAGCAGCTGCACCGTCCGCTCCACGGTGGCGTCGTCCAGGTCCCGGCGGCACAGGAGCAGATTGGGTGCGCCCACCGTCCACACTGCCGGTATGCCGGGGTAGCTGCCCTCCGGGATCAGGACGCGGTCGTACATCCCGCCGTACCGCCGACGCAGTTCGGGCAGCAGCGCGGATAAATCCAGAAGTCCCAACGCCACCTCCTGCTGGGCTGCGGCGATGGCGGCCGTGGGCACCCCGCCGGACCAGAACAGGGCATCCACCGTTCCCGCTTTGAGGGCGGCGATGCCGTCGTTCAGGCCAAGATTTTCGACGGCGGCAGTTCCGGCAGCGGGCGCGGCGGCATCAGCCGACGTGCCCAGCCCCGCGGCTTCGAGCAGCCGGGGAGTGGTGAGCGAGGTGCCTGATCCCGGCTGGCCCACAGCAACCCTGCGCCCGGCCAGCCCGGAAATATCCCGGATGCCGCTGTCCTTCCGCACCACGCAGTGGACGTAGTTTTCGTAAACCTTTCCAACCGCGGCGATCTGCGCTCCCTCAGCACCGGCCTGGTCCCCGGCAGCGTCGGCCAGGGCTACGGCAAAGGCGGCCCGCCCAGCCCGCAGTTCGGCGATGTTGTCCAGGCTTCCACCTGTGGACACCGCCCGCGCATGGGCGGCAACGCCGTGCCGTTCCAGTGCCGCGGCCAGCAGCGTTGAGAACTCCAGGTAGAACCCGCCCGGTTCGCCGCCGGCCACGGTCAAGTCCTCCGGCCGGACACCGCCGGTGCACGCACTGAGGGCAGGCGGCAGGCTCGCTGCGAGTCCGACGGCGAAGGCGGCCTTGAGTACGAACCGTCGCGCCGGCGTCGCCAAAGGACCGCCCGGGGCACCTGGACCACTTATCGCACCAGGATCACGCACCGGCACCACCCCCGCCGGGCTTGAAAGCGACCTGGCCGGCCGCTGGAACAGGAAACTTAACCCGGGCCGCGAGCCCCTGCGGGGCCGCTTCGGCCAGCACCAAGTGGCCGCCGTTTGCAGCAGCGAGCTCACCAACAATGGTCATTCCCAGCCCGGTTCCCGGAACTGATGAATGCTGCGGGGACCGCCAGAACCGGGTGGCAGCCGAGGCACGCTCCGGGGCGGAAAGACCCGGACCGTCGTCGGAAATCTCCACCACCACCGCGCCCCCCTCCAGCTGCACACCGGCTGTCACGGTGGCGCCGGGGGCGTACTTGATGGCGTTGTTGAGGAGCTCGGCCGCCATCTGGGCCAGCTCCGCCGGGTGGCAGGAAACCAGTGCCGGCGGCTGCGGGGGCGGAGCGAGGACCAGGCGGCAGCCGGCCTGTTCCGCCAATGGTGCTGCCCGCTCGATCTCCCCCTGGAGGACTGGGTATGGGTCCACCGGCTGGCGCCCGGGATGGTCCTCCAGGCCGCCGGCCGCCCGAAGATACCCTTCGGACGCCCGGTGCTCTGCGGCCGCAAGCTTCAGTACCCCGTCCAGGATCTCCTCCACGCGCTCCAGCTCCACCATGGCGCGCTCGGCCGCATCGTATTCGCGGACCGTCTTCAGCTCGAGCTGCAGCAGGTCGAGCCGCAGCCGCAGCGCCCCCACGGGATTGCGCAGCTGGTGTGACGTGTCCGCGATCAGCTGCCGCTGCGCCGCTATGCTGGCGCTGACGGTCCGCGCCATCACGGTAAAGGAGCGGCTCAGTTCCCGCAGTTCCGGCGGTCCGTCCTCTGGGAGGCGTCCGGCGCGGCCTGTGCTTTCCAGTTCATGCACCGCCGAGTTCAGCCGCTGGACGGGCCGGAGCACCCATCCCGTAACCCGCGCCGCGCCCAGCAGGAGCACGGCGGCAAGGACAAGCGCCGCCAGCCCAACCGCGAGCCACCGTTCCCGGAGCTTTTGCCGGGCAATGCCGGCGTCCACGTCCAACACCACGGCGCCCAGGACCTGGCTGGCGCTGCCGAAGGGACGGTAGATGATCCGGGTCCCGGAACCGAAGGGCTGCAGCGGTTCCAGGGCGGTGTTGCTGACGTTCAACCGTGCCAGTGACAGCGCCTCCTGGACATCGGACCGGCCCGCGTCCAGATCCCCGGAATGAAGGGTGGCCTGCTGCACCCGCACCACGATTCCTTCCCCGTAGAGACCGGAGTAGGTGTCCATCTCCCGCTGGAGCCGCGCCGTGTCTGCGTCGGCGGATGCATCGAACGCCACCTGCGCCAGCCGGTTCAGGGACGCCGCCCGGTTGATCTGCAGCTCCTGGGTCAGCTCGCGCGAAGCGGAGGTAAGGATGGTGCCCGAAATCAGGAAGACCACCACCAGGCAAAGCACGCTGAGGACGCCCAGCACCCGCAGCCTCATGCGCCGGCCGCCTCCACGCGGTAGCCCACGCCGCGGACGTTGATGATGAAGCCTGGCTTTTGCAGTTTTGCCCGCAGCCCGGTGAGGTGAACGTCCAGCGACCGGGAAGAAGCCAGGAAAGCGTCACCCCACAGGGCGTCAAGAATCTGTTCACGGGTGACCACCGAGCCGGCATGGCGTGCCAGCAGCGCGAGGAGGTCGAACTCCGTGGCAGTCAGGGGGAGCGGCAGGCCGGCTCGGGACGCGGTCCGCCGGTTCAGGTCAATCGCCAGGTCGTCCAGCACGATGGTGTCCTCCTGCGGGACACCCCCGGCGCGCCCCGCCCTCCGGGTCACCGCCTCGATCCGGGCCAGCAGTTCCACCAGCTTGACGGGCTTGACCAGGTAGTCGTCGGCGCCGGAACGCAGCCCGAGCACCACGCTGCGTTCGTCGTCCCGGGCGGTCAGGATCAGGATGGGGACGTCGGTGACCTGGCGGAGTTTGCGGAGCACCTCCAGCCCGTCCATGTCCGGCAGGCCAAGGTCCAGGAGGATCACCTGGAAGTTCCGGTGGGACAGCAGCGCGTCGGCACCCCGCGCCAGCCGCTGCGAGTGGAGCCCTGCGCTTTCGACGGCGGCGGTGAGGGCACCGGCCATGGCGTCGTCGTCCTCGACGATCAGCACGTCCATTGCCATCTTCCTTGCCGTTGTGCGGTCTCCTGGATCACCCCCGCCTTTGGAGACTACCGCCTGCGGAAGGGTTTTGCCCGACGGCGGCCGGGAGGCAGGCGGAACGGGACGCACGGGCAAAACCTAAGGAAGTGTTAGGAAATGCGCCGCGGCGTTGGTTGTGCGGTGGATCACCCATACCGTGGATGAGGCCCCCGGCGTTGGAGGCCGATGTCACCACAAGGAGAAACTCACCGATGAGCACCCAACATACCGCGCCCCGCAGTGAGGCAGCCCAGACCCGTCGGGCGGTGGGCAACATCCTCAAAGGCTCGGCCGGCAACCTCGTGGAGTGGTACGACCTCTACGTCTACACCGTCTTCGCCGCTTATTTCCAGTCGCACTTCTTCAACTCCAAGGACGACCTGCAGGCCGGCCTCGAGGCGATGGCCGTGTTCTCTACGTCGTTCCTGATGCGGCCCATCGGTGCCTGGTTCTTCGGCCGCTACGCCGACCGCAAGGGGCGCAAGGCTGCGCTGACGTTGAGCGTGACCATGATGTCTGCGGGCTCCTTCGCGATCGCCATCCTGCCCACGCAGCAGCAGATCGGCCTGTGGGCCATGATCCTGCTGGTGCTGGTCCGCGTGATCCAGGGCTTCTCCGTCGGCGGCGAGTACGGCACCAGCGCCACCTACATGTCCGAGGCCGCCACCTCCAAGCGCCGCGGCTTCTTCTCCAGCTTCCAGTACGTCACCCTGATCGGTGGCCAGATGCTGGCCCTGCTGGTCCTGGTGGTCCTGCAGAACGTCATGCCCAAGGGCGACCTGGGCGAGTGGGGCTGGCGCATTCCGTTCGCCATCGGCGGCGTGGCCGCACTCGTGGTGCTGTGGCTGCGGCGCTCCATGGAGGAGACCGTCTCGGCCGAACAGATCGAGGCAGCCAAGACCCCCGCAGTGGCCGGCCAGGCCAAGCCGGGCTCCATGAAGCTGCTGTTCACCGGTTACTGGAAGCCGCTGCTGGTCTGCATCGGCATCACCCTCGGCGGCACGGTGGCGTTCTACACGTACACCAACTTCATCCTGAAGTTCATGAACGATACCTCCGGCATCGCCAAGACCGACACCTCCGTGATCAACTTCTGGGCCCTGTTCATCTTCATGCTCCTGCAACCGGTTTACGGCATCATCTCGGACAAGGTGGGCCGCAAGCCGCTGCTTCTCTGGTTCGGCATCACCGGCGTGCTCTTCACGTGGCCGCTGCTTTCCACCCTCGCCGGCACCAAGGATCCGTTCACCGCGTTCCTGCTCATGATGGGCGGCCTGCTGATCGTGGGCGGCTACACCTCCATCAACGCCCTGGTGAAGGCCGAACTGTTTCCGGCCTCCATCCGTGCCCTCGGCGTGGGCCTGGGCTACGCGATCGCCAACTCGCTCTTTGGCGGCACGGTTCCGCTGATCGGGGCGGCGTTCCAGACCGTAGGCCGGGAGGACCTGTTCTTCACCTACGTCACAGTGACCATCGCCATTTCACTGCTGGTCTACATCTTCGCGCTGAAGAACAAGAAGGCCACGCACCTGGACGACGAACAGGGCCACGCCTGGGAACAGTCGCCGCGGGCTGGCGGGAAAGACAAGGATTCCCTCGGCGTTTAGGGTTTCGGGCGTCCAAACGGACGTGTCTCCCAAGGAGGCGTACGACGGCGGCTGCCCGGCCGCCGTCGTACGCCTCCTTTGCGCTGCGCCGGGGAAGCCAGCCAAGGCGGGCCGACTATATTGGCCATGTCAGCACACCACCACAATCGCGGGAGTCTGCACCCATGGCCAAGGAACTTGCCACCCAGCTCATCGAACAACTCCAGGCTGCCGGCGTGCAGCGGATCTACGGGATTGTGGGCGACAGCCTCAACCCGATCGTGGACGCCGTCCGGCAAACGGGAGGTTCCGCGAAGGGCGGCATCGACTGGATCCACGTCCGCCATGAGGAAGCCGCCGCCTTTGCTGCCGCCGCCGAAGCGCAGCTCACCGGCAAGCTTGCCGTGTGCGCGGGTTCCTGCGGCCCCGGAAACCTGCACCTGATCAACGGGCTCTACGACGCTAACCGCTCCGGCGCGCCCGTGCTGGCCATCGCCTCGCACATCCCCAGCAAGCAGATCGGCAGCAGTTTCTTCCAGGAAACCCACCCGGACCGGCTGTTCAACGAATGCTCGGTGTACTCGGAGCTGGTCAGCACCGCAGAGCAGGCGCCCCGGGTGGTGCACAGCGCCATCCAGCACGCGCTGGGACTTGGGGGAGTCGCCGTCGTCACCCTGCCCGGTGACATCGCCGGGCTGGAGGCCGTAGGCCCCACGCCGCTTCCCGCCACATTCCGTCCTGCCAGCCTGGTCCCGGACCCGGAGAGCGTCCAGGCGCTTGCGGACGCGATCAACGACGCCGGCAAGGTGGCCATCTTCGCGGGCGCCGGCGTGGAAGGGGCGCACAGTGAGCTGATGGCGCTCGCCGAGTTGGCCAAGGCGCCGGTGGGCCACTCGCTGCGCGGCAAGGATTTTGTCCAGTACGACAACCCGTTCGATATCGGCATGACCGGACTGCTGGGCTACGGGGCCGCGGCTGAAGGCATTGAGGACGCCGACCTGCTGATCCTCCTGGGCACCGACTTCCCGTATGACCAGTTCCTCCCGGACACCCGGACAGCGCAGGTGGACCGGGCGGCGCAGCGGCTGGGCCGGCGGACCGACGTCGACATTGCCGTCCACGGCGACGTTCTGCCCACATTGCGCGCGCTGATCCCGCTGGTGAAGGCCAAGAAGAGCCGCCGGTTCCTGGACCAGATGCTGAAGAAGCACGACCGGCTCATGAACAAGGCCGTGGGCGCCTACACCCGCAAGGTGGAGAAGAAGCAGCCCATCCACCCGGAGTACGCGGCGTCCCTGCTGGACCAGCTGGCCGCGGAGGACGCCATCTTCACCGCGGACACCGGCATGTGCAACGTCTGGACCGCGCGCTACATCAACCCGCTGGGCACCCGGCGACTGATCGGGTCCTTCCTTCACGGCTCCATGGCCAACGCCCTCCCGCACGCCGTTGGCGCGCAGCTGGCGTATCCGGGACGGCAGGTCATTTCGGTTTCGGGCGACGGCGGCCTGTCCATGATGCTGGGCGAGCTCATCACCTTGGCCGCGTACAAGCTGCCGGTCAACGTGGTGGTGTTCAACAACTCCACCCTGGGCATGGTGAAGCTCGAGATGCTGGTGGACGGGCTTCCCGACTTTGGCGTGGACGTGCCGGACGCCAACTACGCCGCCGTGGCAGAGGCGCTGGGACTCCACGCTGTCCGTGTCACGGACCCCGGGAAGATCGAGGCGGCGTACCGGGAGGCGTTCGCGCACCCCGGCCCCTCGCTGGTGGAGCTGATCACCGATCCCAATGCGCTGTCCATCCCGCCCAAGATCTCCGGATCGCAGGTGATCGGGTTCGCCACCGCGATGTCCAAGGTGGTCCTCAACCGCGGGGCGGGCGAGGCCGTGAGCATGGCGCGCAGCAACCTGCGGAACATCCCCCGGCGCTAGCCGGGAAGCAAGGGCGGTGCCTCCTAGCGGGGGCCGCCCTGCCACAGGGCATCGAAGGGGGCGCCGGAGGCGACCCGGTTGCGGATGCCGGCAGTGACGAAGTCCTTGGCGGTCCGGGCCGCTTCCAGGGGACTGGCACCCTTGGCGAGTTCGGCCGTCACGGCGGCGGCCAGCGAGCAACCGGCGCCGGAGACAGCCACCTCGCCCACCTTGGGAGCGCTGAGGACTTCCAGGGTGTCACCGTCGTAGAAAACGTCGACGGCGTCCGGGCCTTCCAGCCGTACCCCGCCTTTGGCCAGGACTGCGGCGCCGCTGAGTTCGTGGATGCGGACGGCAGCGGCCTTCAGGGACTCGACGTCCGTGATCTCCAGGCCGGACAGCGACTCCGCCTCGAAGTGGTTGGGCGTGACGAACGTGGCCAGTGGCAGGATCTGCGCCTTCAGCGCCTGGTCGGTGTCCAGCGCGTGGCCGGGCTCCTGGCCCTTGCAGATCAGCACCGGGTCCAGGACCACATTGGCGAAGCTGTTCTCCTGCAGTGCCCCGGCCACGGTGCTGATGGTGGCCGGGCTGCCCAGCATGCCGATCTTGACCGTGTCCAAGGCTGAAGGCGCGCCCGACGCCGGGCCGTACGCCGCCGTCGTCGCCTCCAGTTGGTCCGCGATCACCTGCTGGTCCACCGGCACGAAGCGGTGGTTCCAGCTGTCCTTTGGGTCGAAGGAGACGATGCAGGTGAGGTTGGCAATGCCGAAGACGCCCAGTTCCTGGAAGGTCTTCAGGTCGGCCTGCGCACCGGCACCACCGGTGGCTTCAGAGCCGGCGATGGTCAGGACCACCGCGGGGCCGGTGGCGGACAGCGTTGCATCAGGGGAAACGGAAGTCATGCATCCATCCTGCCATCCGCCGTCGGACTGCTGCTCGCTTGACTGCCCTGTACCTCACGCCGGAATGGCGCCGGCACGCCGGAACTGTGCTGGCTCGCCGGAACTGTGCTGGGTCGCCGGAAAGAACCGGCGGCCTGGTCCCGTTCCGGCGGCTTCGCTGGCCAGCGCCACGGCTACCGCCGGAGCGCTGCCAGGACACGGGCTTTGAACTCGTGTTCGTGGAAGAGGTCGGCCCATTTCACGCGCACGAAGGTCCAGCCGTTCTCGGTCAGGGCATTCTCGCGCTGCCGTTCCTTAAGCAGCACCTCGGGCGTTGGCCTGTAGTCGAAGTACTTCGCTTTCCCGTCGAATTCAAGTGCGACCTTTTTCTCCTTCCACGCGAAATCCAGGCGGTACTGGCCCGCGCGGGTAGCTACCGCGACCTGGGGTTCCGGCAGGGGAAGGTTCAGGCGTGCCAGGAGTTCGCGGGTGAGTGTCTCACCGGCTGACTCCGAACGTGGATCTGCGTGGGCGAGCGCCAGCCGGAGTGTACGGATCCCGCGGCGTCCCTGCAGGCCCTCAGCCATGCTTTCGATGAGGGCTTTGTCAGCACCGAGCCGGAGGGCGTGATCCATCAGAACCAGAGCTTGGCGGTAGCCCAGCATCATGGCGCAATCCACTACCGTCCGCTCCAGTGAGGTCACCCGGAGGCCGCCGAGAGTCACCACCTCCGGCCCGGTCCAGGGCCGGGTATGGCCGCGGACATCCTTGCCGAGCCGCTCGCTGGAGGGACTCCCCGGCAGCAGAAGGTGGATCTTGTCGTCAACATCCCACAGATACAAATCGTGCAGCCGGGCCGCGGAGGTGTGGCTGTACACATAGCCGCCCGTCGAGGTGGTCAGCGTCCCGTGCGCATGGGCGCGAATCAGTTGCCTGCTGCGAACAGGAGCCGTCTGCTTCTCCCACAGCTCAGCGCGGACGTAACAGCCGTGGCGAAGCCGGACAAGCTTCCCGTGGAGCACCAAGGCCTTAAGGGCCCTGGAATTGAGGCCCTTCTCGTGCAATTGCCCCGTTCGCCACAGGTTGCCGGTGCCCGGCAGGGCGGGGAGACGGACTGGTTGCTGTGGTGTCATCCCGACAGGATCCTGCCGCTGCGGCACCTCCGGAAGGCGCCGTCGTCGTCATGTGGAAAACGTCCCCGCTCCCGGGACCGCCGGAAAGCGTCGGGATCGCCGGAAAGAGTCCGGACCGCTGGAACGTTCCGGCGAGCCGGCAGCTTTCCGGCGAGTTCGTCGGCGCCCCGCCGGGTCAGCCCTTGAGCGTCCCGTCCAGCAACGCGCGCAGCTCCGTGAAGTGGCGCTCGGTGGCTTCGGGGTGGAAGGCCGAGGTGTCCGCCATGGTGTAGCCGTGCGGGGCACCTGCGTAGATTTCGTTGGATGCCTCCAGCCCTGCGTCCTTGAGCGTTTCACCCAGACGGGCAACGGCCTCGGGGGCCATGCTCCGGTCATGGTCCGCATGGCCGAACACGAAACGGGCCTTTGCATCCTTGAGCCCCAAGTGCGGGCTGTCCGGCTCATCCGTGGCCAGGCCGCCGCCGTGGAACCCGCCGCATGCTGCCACTACGTCGGGGTGCGAGGTGGCGGTGCGGACAGCGAGCCGGGCGCCCATGCAGTAACCGGTGGTGCCGATGGGGCCGGGCGCCACGCCGTCGAGGGCCTCCAGGGTGGATACCCATACGTCAATGTCCGGGAGCGCCTTGTCCGAGGTGAGGCGCCCCACCCGGGGGAAAGCAGCCTTGCCGGCCGCCTCCCGGCCTTCCTGGGTGGACATGTCCAGTGCCGGGGCCAGTTCGGCGGCCGTTCCTTCCCGGTAGAACACGTTGGGAGCCAGCACCACGTAGCCCCAATCCGCGATGCGCTGGGCCATCTCCTCGATGCGCGGGCGCAGGCCGAACGCGTCCATGTAAAGGATTACGCCGGGGAACGGGCCGGTTCCGGTGGTTGGACGGACGACTAGGGCTTCGGCAGGGCCTTCTGTGGCCTGGATCTCGATGAGCATTGGGTCAGGATAGCCGAGGCAGCAGGGAGCAACGTTCAGGAGTAGTAGCGGCCCAGGGTCTCGGCCTTGAAATCGAAGAAGGTGCCGGACTCGATGGCCAGCCGGGCGTCGTCCACCATCTTCACCACGAACCGCTCGTTGTGGATGGAGATGAGGGTGGCGGACACCATTTCCTTGGCCTTGTAGAGGTGGTGGATGTATGCCCGGGAGTAGTTGGCGCAGGCGTAGCAGTCGCAGCCTTCCTGCAGCGGCCCAAAGTCGCGCTTGTACTTGGCGCCGGAGAGGTTGAACCGGCCGTCCGGGGTGTAGAAGGCGGAGTTGCGCGCCACCCGGGTGGGGGAGACGCAGTCGAAGGTGTCCGCGCCGTTTTCGATGGCGGTGAAGATGTCGTCCGGCTCGGAGATGCCCAGCAGGTGCCGTGGCTTGTCCTCCGGCAATTCCTCGTTGCACCAGCGGACAATGGTGCCCAGGTTTTCCTTCTCCAGGGCCCCGCCGATGCCGAACCCGTCAAAGGGCATGGCGCCAAGGTCGCGGCAGGCTTTCCGGCGCAGGTCCTCGTACTGTGCCCCCTGGATCACGCCGAACAGCGCCTGGTACGGCTTGCCGGCTCGTTCCTCCGTCAGGCGGAAATGCTCCTCGAGGCACCGTTCAGCCCACAGCCGGGTGCGCTCCAGGGATTCCTCCTGGTAGCGCCGGGAGTTCTGCAGGGTGGTCAGCTCGTCGAACGCGAACATGATGTCCGCGCCGATCCGGTGCTGGACCTGCATGGAGATCTCGGGGGAGAAACGGTGGCGGTCCCCGTTCAGGTGGGACTTGAACCAGACGCCGTCGTCGTCAATGTGGGCCAGTCGTTCCTTGCCGGGAGCCACGGCGTCGTCCGGTCCGGAGGCGTCCACCGATGTCATGTCGATGACCTTCTTGAACCCGGAGCCCAGGCTCATCACCTGAAATCCGCCGGAGTCGGTGAAGGTGGGGCCGGACCAGTTCATGAAGGCACCCAGGCCGCCTGCCTCGTCCAGGATGTCCGCGCCGGGCTGCAGGTAGAGATGGTAGGCGTTGGCCAGCAGTGCCTGCGCGCCGAGGTCTGCCATGGATTCCGGGAGCACGGCCTTCACGGTGGCCTTGGTGCCGACTGCGATGAAGGCAGGCGTCTGGATCTCGCCGTGCGGCGTGCTGATGGTACCGGTGCGGCCCAGAAATTCCCCGTCGTTTTCGGCCACTTGTGCTGCCGACGGCGGGCAGGACTCCGCCAGTCGGGTGCCTACCGTGAAGGAGAACTGTGATCGGGTTTCCGGCGGGGCGAAGGCGGGGTCGGCTGGCACCGTACCAGTTTGCCAGCAAACCGCCCGGCCACCGTAAACCGCGGGGTGCCGGCAGCCCGCCGCCCTCAGCGGCACGGCACCGTCAGCTGGCCGGTTCCGTCAGCTGGCCGGTTCCGAGGACGGGTAGTTTTCGGCCCGCCAGGAATCCCAGGACGAGCGGATGGCGTCGAAAGTGCCGGCGCCAAGGTCGTACGTGGAAGCGATAACCAGCGAGCCGTCACCCTCCGCGCGGACATCCTTGATGGCCGGATGGTCGGCCACCACCAGCAGCCCCTCGCCGTGCTCCGCATAACTGTGCACCGTGAGCCCCAGCTGGTGGCTGGTCCGGTACCAGACCTTGCCGCTGATGTCCTCGCCGGTGCCCAGTGTCACCTGGTACGGCTCGCCCGGCGCCGGCAGGTCGGAGAGCCCCAGCTTCTCGATGGCCGAGCCCTTGCCCTCTGTGAGGTGCAGGAACAGCGTGTGCCGCTTGCCATGTGGGTGCCGTTCGAGGGCAAAGCGGAGCTGCTGCAGGAAGGTCAGCCAGCCTTGGGTGATGTCCTCGTCCCAGGCAGCCCATTCGGAGTCATGGTCCACAGCGCCGCGCGTGACGCTGACCCGTGTTCCGCCCGCCTCCGGGTGGAGTTCGAACGTGTCCCCGCCGTGCACCGTGAGGCTCGTGTGGTCCGCAGACTCCTGCACATCGGAGAAGTAAATCTCCTTGATCTCGGACTCCAGGTCCTCCGCCTGCCAGCCATGCCACTGGGCCACCTTGGACGGCTCCCGCAGCATGGTCCAGACCTGCGGCGCGTCGGCGTTGATCACTACGCTGAGATTGTTGGTCATAGCCCCGAATGTACGCCCCGGACATAGCCCCGGGTAGGGGTAATTTCCCTTGGCCGGAAGCTGCCCGGAGGGCGCCCCCGCGGTCAGGAGCGGACGGCCTCCAGCTCATTGCTGATGCGCCGTTCCAGCTCCGGCGTCCCGATGGTTTCCGAACCGCCGTGCGCCCGCAGGAACAGCAGGGATTCCAGCCGCAGCAGCCGCCATTCACGCTCGGCATCGTGGTTGGAGTTGTCGATGGAGCGGAAGATTTCCTTGTCGTACAGGTTGGGCTCATTGAGCGAGCGCTGCCGCACCTTGGCGGCCATGCGGGCCTTGAACGGGTCCGTCTCCTGGTTTTCCGGGGTGCGGATCAGTTTCTCGTAAACCTCGGCGCGTTCATCCTGGCCGTCCTGCCGGCAGATGTAGCTCGCCAGCGCCAGGGAGGCCTCCACTGAGGTCCACCGGCCCGGGTTCCCGTCATAGGGCAGCACCGTGATCAGGTCTGCCACCGACAGTGCGCCGTCGGCGTCCTTGAGCGTGACGAACAGTTCGTGCGCCAGGTCGCTGAGGTCCTTCAGGCAGCTTCCGGACTTGAAGTTGACGCCCTTGGACAGCCTGTCGGCCAGGAGCAGGACGCCCTCCGCGTCGGGGTGCGCCTCAGCGGCCGCCTCGACTACGGATTCGGGGGTCCCGGTAGGGGCCGGGATGAGGGCCAGTTCCTCCTCGCTGGGCCCGGTCGCTGCGGGCGGTACGGGCGGGAGGGGAGGTACGACGACGGCGGGCGCCACAGCGATCGGCCCGGTCCCGGCGCCGGGCTGCTCCTGCCGGAAATCGTTGGGTGCGGCGGTTTCCACCGGCGGCGTGGCCCCGGGAAGGCTGGCCGGCAGCGGAAGCTGGGTGACGTCGTCGTGCGTTCCATCCACAACGGTGACCATGGTGCCTATGGCCACCCGCAGCGTCCCGCCGCCGGAGAGGCTGGCCAGTACCAGTGCCGGCGAGCCGAAATCGTCGTGCTCAAGCTCCACCTGGTCGATTTCGGCGGTACGCCGGCCGTCCGGGAGGAGGATGTGGGTGCCGGTGGTCAGAGATCCAGCCTGCTGTTCACGGTGGTGCCTGGCGGCTGGTGTTTCGGTCATGGGAGTCCTTAAGTTCTCTTGCGGTCCGCCCTACAGTCTACAAAGGCGGGCACTCAAAACCGGGGACCCCCACGTCCCGGCGGGGCTGTCAGAAACCCACACCCGCGAACGCCAGGGCCTGCCGGATGAGCCCCCCGCGGCCACCGGAAAACTCCATCTGGACGCCCGGGCTGAGGACTTCCTCCGGGGTCATCCACGTCAGTTCCAGGGCGTCCTGGCGCGGTTCGCACTCGCCCGTGACCGGGATGACGTAGGCCAGGGCCACGGCGTGTTGCCGCTCGTCGGTGAAGCCTGTCTGGGACGGTGCGGGGAAGTATTCGGCCACCGTGAACGGCACGGGGCTGAGCGGCAGCTGTGGGAACGCCAGGGGGCCCAGGTCCTTTTCCATGTGCCGCAGCAGGGCGGCGCGGATGGTTTCGCGATAGATGACCCGGCCGGACACCAGGGAACGCACCATGGTCCCGTCCGCATCCGCTTGCAGCAACGTTCCCACCTCGTTGACGTACCCCAGCGGGTCCAGCCGGACAGGCACCGCCTCCACGTACACCATGGGCAACCGCCCCCGCGCCTCAAAGAGGTCTTCTTCAGAGAGCCAGCCGGGATTCGGGTCAGGTGTGCGCACGTTCATGCTTAAGTTCTACCCCATGGGGCGCCGCTGGGAGATCCACACCGTGGCGGGCGCGTTGGGGCTCCCGGCGTCCGGATTGGCTACGTGGAGGGTGCTTCCAAATGCCTCCTCGGTCAGGCTGGCGGTGAGGCCCGCGGCGGTGAGCCGCTCCTGCAGCGGTTCCAGGCCGCCGTCGTACTCGAAGCCCAGGCCCGAGCGCGCGGGCCCGGATGCCGGCCGCACCAGGAGGATGCCGCCGTTCTTGGCGGTAAAGTCGGCGGTCTCGTCGTTGTCCGGCACGGGGCGGGGCCGGGCGCCGACATGCTGCAGCGTCCGGGCAGCGCCCTCCGGGTCCGCGGTGTACCAGACAGCCACGACGGCAAGTGCGGAATCCGCGTCCGCGCACTGGGCGAAGTGGGCGGCCTTGTCAGCCAGGAAGCTGAAGCCGTCCGGCGCGGTGATGCGGCAGGCCTCACCGTGGTCGGCGGTGACCAGCTGCGCCGGTTCGGCGCGTTCCGGCTGCGTCCCTTCCGCCTGGGCCCCGTCTCCCTGCGTCCTGTCTCCCTGCGCCGAGTCCTCCTGCGCCGACAGGTTGGTGCGGCGCGCGAATTCGGCCACATCTCCCACCTCGACAGCCAGCACGGTCCGGCCGTCCTGGCCTGAACCTGCCTCCGCGGAATGGAGCGCAAGGCGGCCGGACGCCGAATCGAAGACCAGCCACCCGCCGTCGTCCTCCGTTTGCACCATCCCCAGTGCCGTGAGGAGCTGCTTCCAGGACTCGGTGCGCGAAGTGAAATGGACGGGGCGGACTCGGAGCATGGCGTTGTCCTCACGTGGCGGATGGGTCTGTAGGGCCATGATGCCACCTGCAGCCGTTCTGCACATGGGGCTTGTGGCCCGGGATTCCACAGGCAGAATTAGGCCATGGCCGATGACCTCGAGGAACTGCTGGTGCCGGACGCCGCTGCCTGGCGTGCCTGGCTGGAAGAGAACCACGGGACCAGTCCGGGCGTGTGGCTGGTCCTGCATAAGAAGGGCGGGACAGTGACCGGCCTCGACTACCCGGCGGCGCTCGATGAAGCCCTGTGTTTTGGCTGGATCGATGGGCAACTCCGGCGCCGGGACGGGGAAAGCTCCTTCCAGCGGATGACACCACGGCGTCCGCGCAGCGTCTGGTCCGCGCGGAACGTGGGGCATATCGGCCGGCTGGAAGAAGCGGGCAAAATGACCGATGCCGGCAGGGCAGCGGTGGAGGCCGCGAAGGCGGACGGCCGCTGGGACGCGGCCTACGGCGGCCAGGCCGACGTCGAGGTTCCAGCGGACCTGGCAGCCGCGATTGCCGCCAACCCGGCGGCGCAGGCAACGTTCGATGTGCTCACCAAGGCCAACCTGTTCGCCCTGGTGTACCGGACCAACTCCGCTAAGCAGGCCGCCACACGGGAGCGCAGGATCGCCGGTTTCGTTGACATGCTGGCCCGCGGCGAGACGCCCTATCCGCAAAAGAAACGCCCAGCCGGCCAGGACTAGGGAAGCGGTGCGGCGGTGACAGCCGCCGCGGCTTCCAACGCCATCCACGCCTGAAGCTGGGTGGAAAGTTCGACGGCGGCGCCGGCCGGATACGTTGCGGCTGCCGGTTGGGTGGCGTGCAGCGAGAAGATGCTTTGTCCTTCGCGCCGGCCCCCCGCCTCACGGGCGCCTACCAGGCGCCGCCCATTCCAGAACGCCTCGGCGGTGGCCGTCACCAGCCGCGCAGCCGTGGCGCGGGTAGCCTCGGAAAGCCTGATGTCCGCCGCGGCGAGTGCCAGGTACCGGCAGAGAATTCCGGTGAAGAGGCCGCCGTCGCCCGTTCCTTCGCAGCGGAGTACGTAACCGGCGGTGCTGGTTCCAGCACCGGCACCAGCACCGGCCCCGGCACCGTCCGCCGGAACCGTCAGCAACCGCTGCACAGCGTCCACCAGGACCGCCGCCCGGGCCAGGTTCGCTTCGCCGCCCAACTCCAGGAGCGCGCCCAGCACCGGGCCCTGGTTGTAGGTGTACACAGCCCGCTCCAGCACCACCCCGCCGGCGGGATCCAGTCGCGCGCCGTCCAGGTAGAGGCCCTGGTTGGGGTCAAACAGGGTTGCATCCAGCCAGTCCAGCAGTGCCTGGGCCTTGGCGTGGTGGCCGGTGCGGGCGTAGAACAGGGCCACGGGAGCCGTGGCGGGGGTGTTCTTGAAGTCCCGCTTCTTGCTCCAGAACGTGCCGCCGCCCAGGTCGTCGGTGCAGGCGGCGTCGAACTGCAGTTCCAGCGATGCCCGGACCTTCGCGTTGCGGCGGCGGCCCGGACGCCGCGTCTCCTCGGCCAGCCTGTCCAGCCGGAGGGTTGCCAGGGCCAGCCAGGCCATGTCGTCGTAGTAGCTGTTCACGAAGGTCAGGGCGTTGCGGAGCCTGATCCCGGTAACCAGGCGCGAGGCCAGGTGCCCTGCGCTGGGCCGGTCCGGCCCGTTGAACCGGGCGGCGGGGGTGGCTCCGCCGCCAAGCTCCCGCAGCCCGGTGTCCACCAGGCAGTCAACGTAATGCGCCTGCCACCAGTAGTGCCAGGGGAGGGCCAGGGCCGCGGCGGGCCGTACCCGCCGGAGCGCGGCACGCCACCGTGGCCCGGGTTGGCTGCCCTGCCCTGCCGGATGCCTTCCCTGCCACAGCACCGCGCCCAAATGGGTTCCGGGCAGGAACAGCAGCCTCCGGCCGAAGAGGGAGGTCACCGAGCGGGCCGCGTGGTTTGCCCTGTCCTGCCATGTGGTTAGTGAAGTGCTGCCCGACGTCATGCCGTCCACCCTAACCGTGCCGCCCGGGCCGGGAGTGCAGGAAGCGGAGGGTGAGTGCGGCGGCGCTGGATTTCAGTTAACATGCATTAACTGTTGCCCCAGGCCGCGCCGCGGCGCGGGGACACGCATCAAGGAGGATGTATGGACATCAAAGGCAACACCGCACTGGTGACAGGGGGTGCGTCCGGGCTGGGAGCAGCCACCGCGCAGAGGTTGTTCGACGCCGGTGCTTCCGTAGTCCTCGTCGATCTCCCGTCCTCAGGCGGGCAGGCAGTGGCGGACGAACTCAACAGCCGCGCCGAAGCCGGCCAGTCCGCCGTCTTCGCCCCCGCTGACGTGACCAGCGAGACCGGGGTGAGGGCCGCCGTCGGAACCGCCGCAGGGCTGGGACCGCTCCGGATCGTGGTCAACTGTGCCGGGATCGCCACCCCCGGCAAGGTACTGGGACGGGACGGCGTGCTGCCGCTGGAAACCTTCAACGGGGTCATCCAGGTCAACCTGGTGGGAACCTTCAATGTCCTGCGGCTGGCGGCCGAAGCCATGGTGGCCACCGAGCCCGCCGTCACCCCGCTGGGCGGGCCGGAACGCGGCGTCATTATCAACACCGCCTCCGTGGCGGCCTTTGACGGGCAGATCGGCCAGCCCGCGTACTCCGCCTCCAAGGGCGCCGTCGCCGCCATGACGCTGCCCATCGCCCGGGAGCTGGCGCGCTCGCTGGTCCGCGTGGTCACCATCGCCCCCGGCATCTTTGAAACCCCCATGATGGCCGGCCTGCCGCAGGAAGCGCAGGACTCGCTGGGCGCCCAGGTTCCGCACCCGTCCAGGCTGGGCAGGCCCGCGGAATACGCCAACCTCGTGGCACACATCGTGGACAACGCCATGCTGAACGGCGAAACCATCCGCCTGGACGGCGCCATCCGGATGGGACCGAAATGAGTGCACCGGATCTTTCCCAGTTGCCGGCGGCGGACTTCTTCGCCGTCGAAGCAATGTTGAACCAGGCTGAACGGAACAAGCTGGCTGAACTGCGGGACTTCCTGGCCGCCGAGGTGGCACCCTACGCCGGGGACTGGTGGAACAAAGCCGAGTTCCCCGCGCACATCCTGCCCAAGCTGGCCGCCCTTGAGCTGAGCACGCCCGTGCACCGCGGCTACAGCCACCTGTTCGCCGGGCTGGTCATCGCGGAGATAACGCGGGTGGACACCTCCCTGGCAACCTTCTTCCTGGTCCACCACGACCTCTTCGTTGAGTCCCTGCACACGTTCGGCACCGGAGACCAGAAGCAGCGGCTGCTGGCGGACGCCTCGGAGCTGCGCACCACCGGCGCCTTCGCCCTGACCGAACCCCTGCACGGCTCGGACGTGGCGGGCGGGATGGAGACCCGGGCCCGGCGGGTCTCATCCACCACGGGGGAACCCGACGACGGCGGCGATACCTGGGTGCTGAACGGTGCCAAACGGTGGATCGGCAACGGGACGTTCTGCGACTACATGCTGGTGTGGGCCCTGGACGAGGCGGACGGTTCGGTGCGGGGCTTCATCGTGGATGCCACCCTCCCGGGGGTCAGCCGGAGCAGGATCGAGAACAAGATCGCCCTGCGCACCGTCCAGAACGCGAACATCGAGTTCCGGGACGTCAGGGTTGCGGAGGCGGACCGCTTCGGCGGGATCAGCAGCTTCGAAGACACCAAGGAACTGCTCCGCAGCTCGCGGATCATGGTGGCCTGGCAGGCCGTGGGCCAGCAGTTGGCCGCGTTCGACGTTGCCCGGCAATACGCCGTGGAACGCCACCAGTTCGGGCGGCCGCTGGCCCACTTCCAGCTGATCCAGCAGCAGCTGGTGACCATGCTGGGCAACTCCGTGGCCAGCATGTCCATGATGGCCGGGATTGCCAGGCTGCAGGACCAGGGCGCTGCCGGCATGCCCCAAGTGGCGCTGGCCAAGTCCTACCTCAGCGCCCGCATGCGTGAAACCGTGGCGCTGGGCCGGTCCATCCTGGGGGGAAACGGGATTGTCACCGATTACCGGATGGCCAAGATCTTCGCCGACGCCGAGGCCATCTACACCTACGAGGGCTCGTTCGAGGTCAACACCCTGATCGTGGGCCGGGCCATCACCGGGATCTCAGCCATTTCCTGAGCTTCCCGGGCGCTAAGCGGGATATGGCTCTTTCTCGCCGGCCTCCACTCGGATGTCCAGGCTGTTGTTCTTCACGGGCATCGGGCAGGTGCCATAAGGGGTAAACGCGCTGGGGTAGTTGATGGCGCGGTTGAAGTCCAGCACCACGGAGCCGTCCGGCCGGGGCCGTGGCAGCGAGAGCTTCCGCCACTCATCGGTGGTGTCGCCGTTGGTCTCGTCATGGAACGTGACGGTCAGGGCACCGAGTTTCTCTGCTTCCGCCTGGAGCCGGAACTCGTGGCCGCTGCCGGGGAGGCGGAACACTACCTCGCCCACGCTGCGGTGCACCCCGTCCACCAGCGGGTTTGCGGTGCCGATCGGAACGTCCACCGGCGCCGGGTACGGCTCAAACCTTCCTGTCACTTCCCAGTCCGCGTTGTATGGAAAGGTGGGAACGCCGTCGAACTCGGTGAAGACCGGTGAAGCTGCGTCCCGGGTGCGGATCGCGTACCGGCCTCCGCGCATGGCCAGTTCCACCACCACCTGGTCACCGTCCGGGCCGCCGTACTGCACCCACATCAGGGACTCCTCGTCCGCCAGGACGGCGGACACGGTGCCGTCCACCTTTTCGCCCGTCCCCACCAGGGTGAGCCCGTCCGAGCGGGCTGCGGTGAGGAACGCCGTCGTGGCCTTTGTTGACTCCGTACCGTGAGTGGACCACAGGCCCGGAACGAGGTCGACGGCGGCGGGGGAGTCCCCGAGCCATTGGAAGGAGGTGAGGGTGAGCCAACCGTGCGGCGTTGCCAGGGCCTTGTCGCGGCTGGTGCGGAAGCGCAGCCAGCGCTCGACCCTGGCGGCTGGGAGAGTGGTCATGGTTCCTTCCGGTTGCGTATGCCCCCGCTTCAACCGCCGGCAGGTCATCTTCATTCCGCCGTCTTTTCCCCCTTGTCCCGGCCTTTCCCTTGCCGTGGCCTGTCCGGAGAGTAGCGTTCTGCCATGAAGATTGCAGTTCTTGGCACGGGCACTGTAGGGCGCACGCTGGCAGCAGCATTCAGCGGATTGGGGCACCAGGTGGTCCTGGGCACGCGGGACCCCGCCGAAACTGCCGGCCGGACCAGCCCGGATCCCGTGGGCGCGCCGCCTTTCAAGGAATGGCTGGCCGGCCACGGCAGCATCCGGCTGGACACCTTCGCGGCGGCCGCCGGGGAGAGTGAGCGGGTGGTCAATGCCACGAACGGCGCATCATCCCTGGCAGCCTTGGGTGCGGTGGGGGCTGCCCGGCTGGCCGGAAAAGTCCTGGTGGACGTCTCCAACCCACTCGACTTCTCGCAGGGGATGCCACCGGTACTGAACCCCGTCAACACCGAAAGCCTGGGCGAGCGGATCCAGCGCGCATTTCCCGAGGCCCGCGTGGTGAAGACCCTCAACACCATGAACGCGGGCATCATGGTGGACCCGCGCAGGCTCGCCGACGGAGACCATTCAGTGTTCGTTTCCGGCGACGAGGCGGGGGCCAAGGCCGTTGTCACCGGATTGCTGGAATCGCTGGGCCACCGGGACATCATCGACCTCGGCGACATCACCACTGCGCGCGGCGCCGAGATGGTGCTGCCACTCTGGCTGCGGCTGTTCGGCGCGCTGGGAACCCCGGATTTCAACTTCAAGATCGTCCGTGGGTGACGGGCACCATGCGCAAACTGGCCTTCGGCATGAACGTGAGCGTGGACGGCTACATCGCCGCACCCGGCGATAACGTCGGCTGGAGCGTACCGAGCGACGAGCTGTTCCAATGGTGGTCCGACCGGGTGGGCTCAACGGACCTGGCGCTGTACGGGCGCAAACTGTGGGAGACGATGAGTTCGCACTGGCCGACGGCCGACCAGCAGCCCGGCGCCACACCAGCGCAGATCGAGTTCGCCGGCCGCTGGCGGGCAATGCCAAAGGTGGTGTTCTCCTCGACGGTCGGCACGGTCGACTGGAACACCCGCCTGGTCACCGGCGACGCGGTCACCGAGATCACCCGGCTCAAGGCCCATGACGGCGGCTCCATGGACATCGGCGGTGCCACCCTCGCCGCCGCGGCAATGCGGGCCGGCCTGGTCGACGAGTACGTGATCGTCACCCATCCGGTCCTGGTGGGCGGCGGCACCCCGTTCTTCACCGCCCTCGACGACTGGGTGAACCTGGACTTGGCGGAGACCCGGACGTTTCCCGACGGTGTACTGCTCACCAGGTACGAAACCAGGCGCTGAGTACCGGCAGCCGCCGGTGTTGAATGGGTGGATGGACATCCTTGCTGGAATAAATCGGGAGTGGCTCGCGGCGCTTGCCTGGACAGCAGCCGTGTCTGCCTTCGCAGGCGTGCTGGTGTGGCGCCGGAGGCGGGCGGACCTCGCCGCGCTCGCCGCCGTCGTCGTCTTTATGGCAGCAAACGTCGGCGCCGGAATCTATGTCCTGAACCACGCGGCGGACGGGCGCTGGGGCGGGGACACGCAGCCGAAGCTCGCTCCGCCGCCGCTGTCCGGGGCTCCGGTGGTGGGCCAGTTCCTGGAACCCCTTGACGGGACTTTGGCCGGAATGGCCGGCAGCGTCAACGATTTCATCGACTTCCAAGCCGCCCTTCCTGTTGCCCTGGGCTTCTTTGCGGCCGCAGGCTGGGCACTTGCCGTTTCCGTGCCGGTGGCGCTGGCAGCCGCGGCAGTGCAGGCCAGGCAGGCACGCCGCCGCAGGGCTGAGTTGGCTGCGTGGCAGGGAGAGACGGAAAAACTACGGGCTGAGCTCGACGCCGTCAAGCGCCACGTGGGGTACGCCGACATCTTTTGAGACGGATTCCACTGCTGCGCAGGAGCGGGGGTAGCATCTTTAGCTAGTAACGTGGCTCACAGTATCCAGCGCAGTGTACGAGCCAAGTCCGAACCCCTCGAAAGATTGTTTCAATGGCTCACACTGCAACACCTCCCGAAACCGATCTTGCCTCCGAACTGCGCGCGGATGTCCGCCGTGTGTCCACCCTGCTAGGCGAATCACTGGTCCGCCAGCACGGACCGGAACTCCTGGACCTCGTGGAGCAGGTCCGGCTCCTGACCAAGGAATCCAAGGAAGCAGCGCGCGGCGGTGCGCACGCCACGGGGCCCTGGAGCGCGCACGACGTCGTTGCCCAGGTCCGCGAACTCCTTGGCTCCCTGCCCATCGAGCAGGCAACCGACCTGGTGCGCGCCTTTGCGTTCTACTTCCACCTGGCCAATGCCGCCGAGCAGGTGCACCGGGTCCGCGGCCTGCGCACCCGCGCCGAAAAGGACGGCTGGCTGGCCAAGACCGTGGCTGACATTGCTGCGCAGGCCGGCCCGGACGTGCTGCAGGAAGTGGTCAACGGGTTGGACGTGCGTCCCATTTTCACCGCCCACCCCACCGAAGCATCCCGCCGCTCCGTCCTGGACAAAATCCGCAAGCTCTCGGACGTCCTGTCCCAGTCCACTGCCGAGGGGTCCACCGCCCGGCGCCGGCAGGACCGGCAGCTGGCGGAGATCATCGATCAGATGTGGCAGACCGACGAGTTGCGCCAGGTCCGTCCCACCCCTGTGGATGAGGCCCGGAACGCCATCTACTACCTGGGTGGCATCCTTACCGACGCCATGCCGGAAATGCTGTCAGAGCTCTCCGAGCTGCTCGGAGAGCATGGCGTCACCCTCGCGTCCAAGGATGCCCCCATCCGGTTCGGCTCCTGGATCGGCGGTGACCGCGACGGCAACCCCAACGTCACCGCTGCCGTGACCCGCGAAATCCTCCAGATCCAGAACCAGAGCGCCATCCGGATCAGCATCGGGATGATCGATGAACTGATTTCCATCCTGTCCAACTCCACGGCACTGGCGGGCGCGGACGAGTCGCTGCTGACGTCCATTGACGAGGACCTCAAGAAGCTGCCCGGCCTGGACAAGCGCGTCCTGGAGCTGAACGCCCAGGAGCCATACCGGCTGAAGCTCACCTGCATCAAGGCCAAGCTCATCAACACGGGCAAGCGGGTGGCTGCCAACTCCAACCACGAACACGGCCGCGACTACAGCGGAACCGAGGAACTCCTGGCGGACCTGCATCTGCTGGAGCTCTCGCTGCGCAACCATTCCGCGGCCCTGGCTGCGGACGGTGCCCTGGCCCGCGTCCGCCGCGCCATCGCCTCCTTCGGCCTGCACCTGGCCACCCTGGACATCCGGGAACACGCGGACCACCACCACGACGCCGTTGGCCAGCTGATGGACCGGATCGGCGGGCCCGGGCTGCGCTACGCCGAGCTGAGCCGTGAAGAACGCTTCGAGGTGTTGGGCTCGGAGCTGGCTTCCCGCCGTCCGCTTTCCGGCCACCCGATTAAGCTCGACGGCGCCGCCGACGGCACTTACGACGTCTTCCGTGAGATCCGCCGGGCCCTGCGCTTGTACGGCCCGGACGTCATCGAGACCTACATCATCTCCATGACCCGGGGCGCCGACGACGTCCTGGCCGCGGCCGTGCTGGCTCGCGAAGCCGGCCTGGTGAACCTCTTTGGCGACAAGCCCTACGCCAAGCTGGGCTTTGCGCCGCTGCTGGAGACGGTGGAGGAGCTGCGGGCCTCGGCCGAAATTATCGACCAGCTGCTCTCCGACCCCTCCTACCGGGAGCTGGTCCGCCTGCGCGGCGACATCCAGGAGGTAATGCTGGGCTACTCGGACTCCAACAAGGAATCCGGCGTCATGACCAGCCAGTGGGAAATCCACAAGACCCAGCGAAAGCTGCGCGACGTCGCCGCCAAGCACGGAGTCCGCGTCCGCCTGTTCCACGGCCGCGGCGGCTCGGTGGGCCGCGGCGGCGGGCCCACCTACGACGCCATCCTGGCCCAGCCCAACGGTGTCCTGGAAGGCGAAATCAAGTTCACCGAGCAGGGCGAGGTCATCTCGGACAAGTACTCCCTGCCGGAGCTTGCCCGCGAAAACCTGGAACTGTCCCTCGCCGCCGTCATGCAGGGTTCGGCCCTGCACCGCGACCCTCGGACCTCCGAGGACCAGCGTGAGCGCTACGGGCACGTCATGGAAGCCATCTCGGACGCGGCGTTTGACCGGTACCGGAAGCTGATCGACCACCCGGACCTGCCCGCGTACTTCATGGCGTCCACCCCCGTGGAGCAGCTGGGCTCCCTGAATATAGGTTCCCGCCCGTCCAAGCGCCCCGACTCCGGGGCCGGACTGGGCGGCCTGCGCGCCATCCCGTGGGTGTTCGGCTGGACCCAGTCACGGCAGATCGTGCCCGGCTGGTACGGCGTGGGCTCCGGGCTCAAGGCCGCACGCGAGGCCGGACACTCCGCCCAGCTGGTGGAAATGATGGACCACTGGAACTTCTTCCGTTCGGTGCTGTCCAACGTGGAAATGACACTCGCCAAGACGGACATGGACGTTGCCGGCTACTATGTGGCCACCCTGGTCCCCGAAGAGTTGCACCACCTGTTCCGCGCCATCCGTGAGGAATACGAGCTCACAGTCGCGGAGGTCCGGAAGCTGACGGGCGAAAACCTGCTCCTGGACGCCCAGCCCACGCTGAAGCGGTCCCTGGAAATCCGCGACCAGTACCTGGACCCCATCAGCTACCTGCAGGTGGAACTACTCCGTCGCATCCGGACCGAAGCCGGGATCAGCGGGGCCGAGATCGACGAGCGCCTCCAGCGGGCCATGCTCATCACCGTCAACGGCGTGGCCGCGGGCCTCCGCAACACCGGCTAAACCCCCGCTCACTTCCGGCGGATTTTCCCCCGACGCCCGCTCACGTTTCGCCGCTTTAACCGGAACCCCCGCTCACTCTCTTCAGAGGAGTGAGCGGGGGTTCGGGTTTAAGGTGCAGGAGGTGAGCGGGCGTTTGGATAGGGTTGGGAGCATGCCTTCCTTCCAGACCCGCCTCAAGATCACCGGGCTCCGGCCAGGTAATCCGCCGGAGGCCGTCATGGATACGGCCGTGGAGGTACTCGGGACCCGCCACCATGTGGAGGCGCACCAGCTCCAGATCGCCGGCGGAGTGCCGCAGCTGAACCTGCGTTTCCTCGTGGAGGCCACTGAGTACAGCGGTGAGAACCAGCAGGCGCGGGAATCGGCCGCCATGATGCGCGACGCCGTCGAACGCGTTGCGCTGACGGGCTCGCTCAGCGTGCTGCGGCGCAGCCGCGGCAAGTGGCTGCCTGTCTAGCCTGGGTCGGGCATGGGCTCGTCCTCGACCGGGGAGCGGTCACCCCGCCGGCGGGTGACAATGATCCCGACGACGGCGCCGATCACCAGGCCCACGGCCACGCCGATAAGGGAGCTGGCCCAAAACGGCAGCCCGGTGGCTGAACCGGTGAAATATCCAAGCCCGACCAGCCAGCATGCCCACAGCACCGCCCCCAGTCCGGCGCACAGGCTGAAGCCGCGGACGGAGACGTTGGCGATGCCGGACGCTGCCGAGGTGGCGAGCCGCCCGCCGGGGATGAACCGGCCGCCGATGATGGTCCCGTAGGTGGACGAACGGCCGGCTTTGGCCAGTGCGGCATGGATGCCGCTGTGGACGCGGCGGCCCCATTTCCAGCGGTCCAGCACATGGCTTAGCCGCCGGCGGAAGAGGTGGAACACCAGCATGTCTCCCAGCCATGACGCCACGGCGGCGAGCACCAGGACCAGGAACACGTTGGCCCGCCCGTCAGCGGACAGCGCACCCCCGGTGATCACCAGCATCTCCGATGGGATGGGCGGAAAAATGGCATCGCCAATCACCACGGGGATCACCCAGAAGTAGAGGGCCGTCCCCCAGCTGTCAACGCTGCCGAAGTCCATTGCCACAAGGTACCTCACTTGGGAAACTGGCGGCATGCGGATCTCGGTTCTGCAGGGAGACATTACGCGCCGGCGGGTGGATGTGGTGGTGAACGCCGCAAACTCTTCATTGCTTGGCGGCGGGGGAGTGGACGGGGCGCTGCACCGGGCCGCCGGGCCGGAGCTGCTGGCGGCTTGCCGGGAGCTGCGGGCCACCGGGCTGCCGCACGGACTCCAGACCGGCGCCGCTGTGGCTACACCGGCCTTCCGGCTGCCGGCCCGCTGGGTGATTCACACGGTTGGGCCCAACCGTCATGCGGGACAGACCAACCGCGCGCTGCTGGTGTCCTGCTTCAGTGAAAGCCTCCGGCTGGCTGATGTTCTAGAGGCCGGCACGGTAGCCTTTCCGGCGGTCGGAGCCGGGGCCTTCGGGTGGAGTGCGGCGGCCGTGGCGCAGGCAGCGCTGGATGCTGTGACCGGATTCCGGGCTTCACACTCCGGCAGCGGGCTGGAACTGGTGGAGTTCGTGCTGCGCACCACGGAGGTTGAGGCGGTGTTCAGGGACGTGCTTGGACCGCTTCAGTGAGCTCCAGGCTGCTGCGGTACTCCACGGGCCTTCCCGAGATCGGGTCCACGAACCGGATGCCGCGGGCCAGGAGCTGGAGCGGTTTGGCGTAGTCGTCCGGGGCCTTGTCCAGCAGGTCGGGATAGAAGGCGTCGTTCACGATGCCCAGTCCCAACGAGGCCATGTGGACCCGCAGTTGGTGGGTCTTGCCGGTGTGCGGTTCCAGCCGGTACCTGGCCAGGCGTCCGTGGATGCTGGGGGCACCGGCACCGTCACCGTCGGCACCCGCGGAAGGGCCGCCGTCGAACGTTTCCAGCCGCTCAATCCTGGTTTCCGCGTTCGGCTCGCCGTCGATGACCTCCGCCAGCAGGTAGCTGCGGGACTTGGTCATCCTGTTGCGGACCACCACGGGAAAGTCGACGGCGGGATACCCCGGCGCTGGCTCGGCGGCTGAGACGCACTCGTACTCCTTCTGCACCTGCCGCTTCTCGAAGAGCACCTGGTACTTGCCGCGCGTCTGTGGGTTGGTGGAGAAGAGCAGGACGCCGGCGGTCATGCGGTCCAGCCGGTGCATGGGGATCAGGTCCGGGAGGTCCAACTGGTTCCGCAGGCGGACCAGGGCAGATTCCTGGATGTACGTGCCGCCCGGCGTGGTGGGCAGGAAATGCGGCTTGTCCACCACCAGCAGGTGCTCGTCCTGGTGCAGGATACTGATCTCCACCGGCAGCCGTGTCTCCGGTGGCAGCGTGCGGTAGTACCAGATGAAAGTGTGGTCTTCGAGTTTGGTGTGCCGGCTCAGGGGTACGCCGCCCTCGCCAACGATCTCGCCGGCGTCGAATCTGTCCTCGATGCCCTGCGGATCGATGTGGCCCCAGCGGTGCATCATGTAGTCCATGGCGGTGTCCCAGGGTCCCTCCTCCGGCAGGCGCAGGCGGGTGGCATTCACGCCGTCGCGCACGGGGAGGGGGGATTGCATCACTGGTCCATTCTACCGGCGCCGTCCTGGCCGGTTTGGGGCCCTCGGTGGCGCCGACGATAATAAAGTTCTTGACAAGAAAAGTTGTCGGTTGGACACTGGAGGCATGCAGGACATCGCAGTCATCGAGGACCCGGCCGCGGCCGAGGTCTCCCTGGACCCCATCCGCACCCGGATCCTGCGGGAACTGGTCCAGCCGGCCTCGGCTACGCAGCTGGCGGTGCGCATCGGCCTGCCCCGGCAGAAAGTGAACTACCACCTCAAGGCCCTGGAGCGGTACGGCCTGGTGGACCTGGTGGAGGAGCGCCGCAAGGGCAATGTGACCGAGCGGGTCCTTCAGGCCACGGCAGCCTCCTACCTCATCTCACCTTCCGCGCTCGCCGCCGTGTCCCCGGACCCCGGCCGGTTCGCCGACCGTTTCTCCGCGTTCTGGCTGCTGGCGCTGGCCGCGCGGATGGTGCAGGAAGTGGGAAGGCTCATTGCCGGCGCCACCGCTGCCAGGCAGAAGCTGGCCACGTTCGCCATTGACGGCGACATCACCTTCCGCACTGCCGCGGACAGGGCCGCGTTCGCCGAGGAACTCGGCATCGAGGTCACGCGGCTGGTGGACAAGTACCACGACGGCGGCGGGTCGCCCCAAGGGCGGCGGCACCGGCTCGTTGTGGCACTGCACCCGGCCCTTAAAGAAACCAGTGCCCGCAAGGCAACGAACAAATCCACATCAGGCAAGGAGCAGGACAAATGAGCGACCAACGGGACTTTGAGATCATCCACGACACGGAGCTGCCCGGCACGCCGGAACGCGTCTGGGAAGCGGTCACGAACGGAACGCCGGCCTGGATGTTTCCCACGGACCAGTGGCCCGCGGTCAGGACGGTGGAGGAGTACCCCCACCACCTGGTGTCCCGGATGGACGGGCCGGACGGCTGGTTCAACCAGCTGGAGCACGTGCTGGAGCCGCTGGACGGCGGCCGCGCCCGGCTCCACTACGTCCACAGCGGGATTTTCGCGGATAACTGGGACCAGCAGTACGACGGCGCCAGCCGCCACACTGAGTTCTACCTGCACACGCTGGGCCAGTACCTGCAGTACTTCGACGGCCGCCCCGTGGTGTTCACCGACATCCAGGCCCCCGCGGCATCCCAGGCGGCGGACGGTTTCACACGGCTCCGTGAAGCGCTGGGCGTCGGCTCCGCGGAGCAGGGCGCCGCCGTTGATGTGGAGGTCGACGGCGTGGGGCGGCTGGCGGGCGAGGTGGACTTCTCGAATGAGCACTTCCTGGGCGTGCGCACGGCGGATGCGATGTACCGGTTCTTTGGCCGCAACGCCTTCGGTGCCCCCGTGGGCATGACGGTGCACGACTTCAGTGGCACCAGTGACACGGAGGCCACGGCCAAGGCGTGGGGCGCATTCCTGGAGCACGTATACGCGTCGTAGTCCCGTTTACTGTCGACGCGCAAACTGCCGCCGGCTGCGCTCGTTACCTGACGCACCCGATATACCCCCCGCGCCAGGTAACGAGCGGGTCGCAGCATGTTTGCGGCGTCGACAGGTGCCACCCCGTGGCACGGGTACAGATGTATCGGTCCAGTTGTCTGCTCAGGCGATGGCGACGGCGGGCGCCTGGGTCAGGGAGCGCCGCAGCTGGGGCGCGGCATCAAGCCTGTCCTGGGCCGCCCGGAGGGCAAGGACCGCAATCTCGAGCCTGTCCGGCGGGAGGGTGAAGGGCACGCGCAGGTTGCGTTCAAACGCGCCGCCGATTCCGAACCGGGGTCCGGCCGCCAGCCTGATGCCGAATTCCGGGGCCAGTACGGTCAGCGCAGTGCTGATGGGCGCGGGGAGCCGGCACCACACGGAGAGGCCACCGGCAGGCGGAGTCACCTGCCATGCGGGAAGGTGCTCCGCCAGGAGGCCGAGCAGCGCGGACCGGTTACGGCGCAGCGTCTGCAGCAGTGCGGGCAGCGGCTCCTCCAGTGCCCGTACCAGGTGCGCCGCCGCGAGCTGCTCCATGACGGGGCCGCCAAGGTCCAGGGTGGTACGGGCCGCGGCAAACCGCTGAATCATGGCCTCCGAAGCGCGGATCCAGCCGGTACGGAGGCCTGCCCAGTGTGACTTGCTCAGCGATCCGATAGACACCACGGCGCTGCTGAAGCCGGCCAGGGGAGTGGTGGCAACGCCGTCGAGGTTCAGGTCGCGCAGCGTCTCATCCGCGACCAGCACGGTTTCGGCCAGGGCGGCCGCGCGGGCCAGCCGGCGGCGCTGGGCGTCAGGCATGATCATCCCCGTGGGGTTATGGAAATCCGGGACCAGGTAGGCGAGCTTCGGTTGCTGCTGGGCCATCACGGATTCCATGGCGGTAAGGTCCCAGCCGGACTCGGCGAAGGCCACCGGGACGGGGCGGCACCGGGCGGAACGGATGGCATCCAGCGCGTGGGGGTAGCTGGGATGCTCCACCAGGATGCGGTCCTGCCGGTCTGCCAGGGTGCGGATGATGATGGTGAGGGCGTGCTGGGCGCCGGAGGTCACCATGACCTGGCCCGGCTGCGTTGGCACTCCGGCGGCGGTGTACCGGTCCGCAATCGCTTGCCGCAGGGGCAGCAGTCCCAGGGCGTCGTAGCCGAACCCCGGCAGCAGTGCGGGGAGTTCCGTCAGCGCCGCGGCGAAGGCCCGGTGCACCACCTCCCCACTGGCAGGCAGCGCCGAATAGGCCAGGTCCACCAGTCCTCCGGGCGCCGTCAGACCGGGCGCGGTGAGCCCGGGTGCGGTGAGCCCGGGTGCTGCCAGGGCGCCGGCGGAAGGCGGCTGCGGGCCGAAGAGCGCCGGACCGAAGGGAGTCAGTTCGGGGATGCGGGTCTTGCCGCGGCTGCCTTGGCCACTGCTCAGGAAGCCTTGGTCCCGGAGGCTGGAGTATGCGGCCGTGATGGTTGTCCGGCTGACCGCCAGGGTTGAGCACAGCGAGCGCTCGCTGGGCAAGGCTGTATCCAGCGGGATCCGCCCGTCAAGGATGAGCAGCCGCACCACGTCCGCCAGTTCACGGTACGCGGGCCCGGGTCCGCTGTTCCACGGTCCAAGAAGGCGGGACAAAGCCAGGGCGGTAAGGGCAGCAGCCATGTAGCCAGTATTTCAGACTGGATATGTAATTGAATGCCAGTTGGCTGCGAGCATGGTTGCATGATGACCCGCAGACTCGTCCAGCTCTTCACCGGCCTCGCCATGTACGGCATCTCCCTGGCCATGTTCATCCGGGCCGGCCTGGGCCTGGACCCGTGGGACGTGTTCCACCAGGGGCTGGCCAACCGCAGCGGGCTGAGCATCGGCGTGGTGGTGATCGCCGTAAGTTTCCTGGTGCTGCTGCTCTGGATCCCGTTGCGCCAGATGCCCGGCTTCGGAACGCTCTGCAACGCCGTCCTGGTGGGCGTCTTCGCGGACATCGGGCTGGCACTGATCCCGCCGGCGACCCATCTGGCCGTTCAGGCTGGCCTTCTCACGGGGGCCGTGCTGGTGAACGCCGTTGCCTCGGCCTGCTACATCGGCGCCGGTTTCGGGCCAGGTGCCCGGGACGGCCTGATGACCGGCCTGGCCCGGCGCACGGGATGGTCCGTCAGGCTCTCCCGCACGCTCATCGAGGTGACGGTGCTGGCCGCCGGCTGGCTGCTCGGTGGATCGGTGGGCGCGGGTACCGTGGTCTACGCCTTGGCGATCGGTCCCTTGGTGCACATATTGCTGCCGCGCTTCATGGTCGGAACCGGGGAGTCCAAATCCGCCAAGGAGCCCAGCCCCGCGAACTGCTAACACCACCCAGACCGGATGTCAGGCCGGCGCGGGCTGGCACTTGGGGCAGAAATAGATGTCCCGTTCCTCTTCGCCGTTCGGCTTGCCCAGGAGCCCGCGCCGGATGGGGGTGCCGCATTTCAGGCATGGCCGTCGCTCACCCCCGTACACCCAGTAGCCCGGCCGGCCGGCCATCCTGCCTACCGGCAAGCCACGGGGATTGAGGACGGTGACACGGCGTCCCGGGCCCAGGTTGACCTCCAAGAGCTGCTTCGCGTCGATCATCAGGGTCCGCACGTCCGCGACGCCGGCGACGGGGGTGGCGGGATGTATTCCGGAGAGGAAGCACGCTTCGCAGCGGTAGATGTTGCCGATCCCCGCCAGGTTTCGCTGGTCCAGCAGCGCTACGCCGATGGGAACCTCGGGACGCGACCTGACACGGCGTTCGGCCTCGTCCAGGTCCCAGTCCGGGCCCAGGAGGTCCGGGCCGAGGAATCCGACGATCGAATCCTCATTGGCGGTGGCCACCACTTCCACGATTCCAAGGGAGAAACCGACGGCGTCGGCCACGGCGGTACGAAGGACGCACCGTGCGGTGAAACCCGGTTTGCGCCATCTCCCGCCGGGTGGATAGACCTGCCAGGCACCTTCCATCTTCAGGTGCGAGTGGATGGTCAGCCGCTTGTCCTCCGGGCCGACCACCCGCATCAGCAGGTGCTTGCCCCGGGGGACCACCTCGTCCACAGTCCAGCCGGAGAGGTCCAGCGTGGCGAACCGGGGCACACGGAAGTCCGAGGCAATCAGTGTCTGTCCCGCGAGGGCCGCATGCAATTGGTGCGCGGCCCGCCAGACGGAATCGCCCTCAGGCACGGATCCTCAGTCCCTTCGGCGTGGAGTAGGCGCCGGCGGAGCTGAGGGCAACGGCGACCGGAGTATCCAGGATTCCGTGCCCGTTCACCTTCTCCATGATCAGCTTGTCCACTGCTCCGCGGGTCACCACACCCACCAGCGCCGCACCTGCCGCCGCCAGGACGGCGTCGTCCTGGCTGAAGGCAAGCAGGGTCTTCCCGCCGCGCTCCACATAGAGGACCAGCGCCCCGTCCACCAGCACAACCAGCGCACCGGCCTTCCGGCCGGGCCGGTGGCCGGTGCCGGCGTCATCCTGCAAGGCCGGCCAGGGCAGGGCGGCACCGTAGGGGTTGGCGGGATCGGTGGCGGCGAGGGCCAGGGCCACGGGTTCCACCTTTGCCAGCTGGGTGTCCTCTGAGTAGGAGCGGAGCCGGTCCACGGTGGCGGGAACCGCGAACTGGGCGGCGCCGAGGTGTTCGATGAAGTAGCCGCGGCGGCAGCGGCCTGCCTCCTCCAGCCGGGCCAGCACCTTGTACATGAGCCCGAAGCCGCCCAGGATCTGCTCTGCCATAACGGAGCCCCTGGTGACCACGCCGTAACGGTCCAGCAGCAGTTCCGCGGTAGCGCGGGCGTGGACGGTGGCATCAAGTTCAGGCTCGGGCAGGGCAGACCAACGGCCGGCGGCAGTGGGCGGGGTGGCGGCACCCTGCGATCCATACCGGCCACCGGCGAGCCCGGGGGATCCCATCAGGCCTGTCCCGTGGGAACGGCCCAGGCGCCCCAGCCGCGGCGCCCTGGCGCGCGGTGCGCGGGCCACCTGGCGGTGGGCCGTGTGGCCCCCGGCAATCAGGGCGCGGACAGGGGAGAACGTGTCTCCGGTGATCCTCCCGGCCCACGCCAAGTCCCAGAGCGCGGCCACCACCTCCTGGTCGCTAAGGACGGTGTCCATGCCCCCGGCCACCTCGGTCAGCTGCCGGAAGAAATACCCGCCGCCGTTGTTCCGCAGGTGGTCCAGGAGCCGCCGGCCGGCGTCCCCCGGTTCAAACTCGGGCGACGGGTTGAGCGTCAATTCCACTGAGTCCGCCAAATGAAGGCTGATCCAGCCGTCGTTCCCGGGCAACGACCCGGCACCGGACCACAGGACTTCACCGGCGGCCATCAGTTCATCCAGCATGGCCGGCTGGTAGTTGGATACGCGGGTGGCCAGCACCAAGGGTTCCCATGCCGAGGCGGGCACGGGCACTCCCGAGAGCTGGTCGATAGCGGTGATGATGCCGTCCAGGCCCCGCAGGGAGGGCTGGCCACGGCCGCCGCCCGGGGTCCTGACATGCTGCCACGCGGGCAGGAAGCGTCCGTATGCGGCGCCGTCCACCGGCTCCACTTCCGCGCGCAGGGCGGCCAGCGAACGACGGCGGAGCTTGCGCAGTACTTCGGCGTCGCACCATTCACTGGCGACGGTGTGCGTGATGCCGGCCGAGGAGCCGGCAGGAGGTGGCGGCGGTTCATCCGGTGGCTGCGTTTCGGCACCAAGGCCGGATTCGTGGGCGGCGTCCTCCTGCGGTGGGGAGTCCGGGTGTGCGGTTCCGGGTGGGGTGACGTGCGGCCGGAATTCGCCTTCCACCACACGTCCATCTGCCGCCAGGCGTTTCAGCGCCGTGCCCACCACTGCCACGCCAAGACCCAGCCGGGCCGCCGCCTCCGCTGCGGTGAAGGGGCCGTGGGTGCGGGCATACCGGGAGACGAGGTCGCCCAGGGGATCGGCAACCGGCTCGATGAAGGCCAGCGGAACTCCCATGGGCAGCGGCACGCCGATGGCGTCGCGGAGCCGGGCGGCATCCTCCACTGCCGCGAAGCGTTCCACGCCGCCGATGTTGACCCTGATGGCGCGGTTGGCGCGCTGGAGGGCGGTCAGGTGCGCCGCCGCTTCCGCAACGGTGGCGGGGGCGGCTGCCTCCATGGGCACAGCTTCGAGGGGGACTCCGGGCGTGGCTTCGACGGCCACAGCATCTACAGGCGCGGCCTCGGCCTGGCCAACCACAGCGGCGTCCTGCCCCAGAACACCCTGAAGCCGTGCTGCGGCTTCCTCGGGGGCGAGCGGTCCCAGCAACCGCAGCAGGTCCGCGACGCCTTCCATTCCGCGTGCACGCCGGTCCGGGGCAAGGCGCTGCAGCTCGCGTTCGGTGGCCTCGATGACTTTGGCGTCCAGGAGTTCGCGCAGTTCCACCCTGCCCAGCAGCTCGTTGAGGAGCGTGGAGTCCAGCGCCAGGGCGGCGGCGCGCCGTTCCGCGAGCGGGGAATCACCCTCGTAGAGGAACTGGGCCACGTAGCCGAAGAGCAGGGACTTGGCGAAGGGCGAGGGCTGCTGCGTGGTGGTTTGCAGGATCCGCAGCTCCCGCCGTTCCACGGACGCGGCGATGTCCTTCAACGCCGGCAGATCGTAGACGTCCTGCAGGCATTCGCGCACAGTCTCCAGCACGATGGGGAAGGTGGGATATTTCCTGGCCACATCCAGCAGTTGGGCGGACCGCTGGCGCTGCTGCCACAGGGGTTGGCGTTTGCCGGGGGTCTGCCGGGGCAGCAGGAGCGCGCGGGCAGCACATTCCCGGAACCGCGACGCGAACAGGGCGCTGCCACCCACCTCGGCGGTGACGATCTGCTCCAGTTCCTCGGGGTCGAAGAGGAACAACTCGGCGCCGGGCGGCTCGTCCTCCATCATGGGCACCCGCAACACAATGCCGTCGTCGGCCGCCATCGCCGAGCCGTCCAGCCCGTAGCGCTGGTGGAGCCGCTGCCCCACGGCCAAGGCCCACGGCGCGTGCACCGGCATGCCAAACGGGCTGTGCAGGATGACACGCCAGTCGCCCAGTTCATCGTGGAACCGCTCCACCACCAGTGTGGTGTCGCTGGGAACCACTTCGGTGGCCTGCTTTTGCTCGGTGAGATACTGGATGAGGTTGTTGGCGGCGAAGTCGTCCAGTCCGCTGGCCTTGCAGCGCTCGGTGGCTGGGGCGACGTCGGACGCGGACAGTTCGCGAACAAACGCGCCCAGGGCGCGGCCCAGGTCCACTGGGCGGCCCAGCGAGTCACCCTTCCAGAACGGCAGCTTTCCGGGCTGCCCGAACGCAGGGGAGACCAGGACGCGGTCGTGCGTGATGTCCTCGATCTTCCAGCTGGTGGCGCCCAGGGCAAAGACGTCACCCACCCGGGACTCGTAAACCATTTCCTCGTCCAGCTCCCCCACGCGGCGGCCGCCCTTGGGCGCGCGCGCCGGTTTGCCGTCCTCCGAAGGGGAGGCCGAACCTTCCTGTTCGGTGCCGATGATGTAGACGCCGAACAGGCCGCGGTCCGGAATGGTGCCGCCGGAGGTGACGGCCAGGCGCTGGGCTCCCGGCCGGCCCTCGATGGTGCCGGCATTGCGGTCCCAGATGATCCTGGGCCGGAGTTCGGCGAATTCGTCGGACGGGTACCGCCCCGCCAGCAGGTCCAGGGTGGCCTCGAACGCTGACCGGGGGAGGGACGCGAACGGCGCGGAACGCCGGACGGTGCTGAACCATTCCTCCACGTCGATGCTGCCCAGGGCCGTGGCGGCCACGGTCTGCTGGGCAAGGATGTCCAGCGGGTTGGCAGGAATGCTGAGCCGCTCGATCTTGCCGTCCAGCATGCGCTCCACCGTGATGGCCGTGTGGACCAGGTCTGCCCGGTGCTTTGGGAAAAGGACGCCCTGGGAAATCTCGCCCACCTGGTGCCCGGCACGGCCCACCCGCTGCAGGCCGCTGGCTACCGAGGGCGGCGACTCCACCTGCACCACCAGGTCCACCGCACCCATGTCGATGCCCAGCTCCAGCGATGACGTTGCCACCACGCACCGCAGCCGCCCCGACTTGAGGTCGTCCTCGATGAGTGCGCGCTGGTCCTTTGAAACGGAACCGTGGTGGGCCCGGGCCAGCACCGGGTCTGCCCCCGCAGAGCTCCCGGCCTGGGCCATCATGTGCGCCGGCGTGGCCGTTGATGCGGGAACGCCCGACGCCGGTCCCCCCGGAGGTGCTTCGCCCCAGGCCGCCTGCCCTTCCGGACCGGGTTCGTCCCAGCCGCCGCCTACAGCGACCAGCTGGCGCTCGGCGTAGATCTCGTTGAGCCTGGCCGTCAGCCGCTCGGCAAGGCGCCGGGAATTGGCGAAGACAATGGTGGACTGGTTGGCCAGCACCAGGTCGACGATTTTTTCCTCCACATGAGGCCAGATGGATGCCTGCGGCTGGAGCCCGGACGCGGGACCGGAATCGAACGCTCCCGCAGCACCCTGCAGGTCCGACATGTCCTCCACGGGTACGGATACGGTGAGGTCCCAGTTCTTCCTGGCCGGCGGCGCGACGATTTCCACGGGGGCCGAGCCGGCAAGGAACTGGGCCACGAGTTCCTTGGGCTCCACAGTGGCGGAAAGCCCGATGCGCTGCGCAGGTTTGGGCAGCAGCGCGTCCAGCCGCTCCAGGGAGACAGCGAGGTGCGCGCCACGTTTGGTGCCGGCCACGGCGTGGACCTCGTCGATGATGATGGTGTCCACCTCCGCCAGGGTCTCCCGGGCCTTTGAAGTAAGCATGAGGAACAACGACTCGGGCGTGGTGATGAGGATGTCCGGCGGGTTACTGAGGAGCCCGCGGCGCTCCGCTGCGGGCGTATCCCCGGACCGGACCCCCACCGTGATCAGCGGTGCCGGAAGTCCCAGCCGCTTGGCCGTCTGGGTGATGCCGATCAAGGGTGACCGCAGGTTCCGTTCCACGTCCACACCCAGCGCCTTAAGGGGCGAAATGTAGAGGACGCGGGTCTTGCGCTTGGGCGCGCGGGTCCGCTTTCCCTTTGCGGGTGCCGGATCAGCGCCGGCATCGGGGGCCTGGGACGCTGAGTGCAAAAGCCGGTCCAGTGCCCAGAGGAAGGCCGCGAGGGTCTTTCCGGAACCGGTGGGGGCCACCACCAGCGCATGCGAGCCGGAGGAGATGGCGTTCCAGGCCCCGGCCTGGGCAGGTGTCGGCTCGGAAAATGCGCCGAGGAACCAGTCCCGGGTGGGCCGGCTGAACTGGCCCATGGCTGCGGCCGCGCCGGATCCACCGCTGCCGGCAGGGCGCTGTTCCTGGTTCATGCCTCCATCATGCCCCAAGGCACCGACAGCCAACTCCGGGACGGCATGGTGTTCCGCCTGCAGCCGAATTCTGCAGGATCCCAAGTGAATTTGGCACCGCCAGGCTGATATTTCCGCCCGGCGATATCCCGCTCAACTGGTCCCTGCCCAGGTGATCCCCACTCAGGCAGTTCCGGCCTCCGGCAGGTCCTTGGTGGCCGGGCCCTCCAGCAGCTTGCCCTCGTTGGTGAAGCGGGAGCCGTGCAGCGGGCAGTCCCACGTCCGTTCATTGTCGTTCCAGTGCAGGATGCCGCCCATGTGGGTGCACACTGCCGACAACCGGCACGTGGTTCCTTCCACCGTCGACACCGCCACCGGCCTGTTGCCGTCACGGTAGACCTTGCCCTGCCCTTCCGGCGGGATGGCTACCGCAGAAGGACCAGTCGCCACGGGAACGGGCGCCTGGTCCGTGCCCCGCTTCAGGCCGCCGATCTTCCGGCCCTCGGCGGTCACCTTTCCCCAGTCCGACGCCATCCTCGCAGCCACGCCGGCGTTGAGGGCGACGGCGGAGAGCGCACCTGCGGGCGACGTGATCCGGTGGTGGATGGTGTCGGCCCAGGGCACCTGTCCGCCCAGGATGTCCGCCGAGATGCCCAGGGCGGCGGCCACGGCGTTCGTCATTCCCCACTTGTTGTAGCCGGTGCCAAAGTAGATCTGGCCCTTGCCGCGGGGTAGTTTCCCGAAGAACGGCATGAGGTTGGTGGCCATGTAATCCTGCGCGGACCACGTATGGGTCGTGACGGCGCCGGGGTAGTGCTGCCCGGCCCAGTCGAGCAGGCCGCTGAGGTGTGCCTTCTCCGACCCGGTGCGGCCTACCTGGTTGCCGTGGCCACCCACCAGCAGCAGGTTCCTGCCGTCCACCTCGTAGTCGCGGAGGGAGTGGGTGGGCTGCTCCACGGAGATGTACATCCCGGGCGGGGGTGCCTGGTCCTCCGCGAGTTGGAGTGCGGCCGCGTAGGAGCGGCTTGGCTTCAGCTTCGCGAAATAGAGGCCGCGGTCCAGGACGGGGATACCGGTGGCCAGGACCACCTTGTCCGCCCTGACGCTGCCCCGGTCGGTCCGGACGGCAGAGGGGGAATCTCCGGTCACGTCGCGGAGGCGAACACCACTGACGATCCGTCCGCCGCGGCTGCGGATGTCCGCCACCAGGGCGTCAAGGACGTCCATCGGGTTGATCTGGGCCTGGTTCCGCATGCGCACGGCGCCGTGCACCGGAAAGGGCAGGCCGGCGTCGCGCACGTAGTCAACGTCCAGGCCCGCGGTACCCGCGGCGCTGATCTCTTCCCGCAGCTTCTCAGTGCCCTGCGCGGAGGCGGCGTAGGTGTAGGCGTCGCGGCGCTGGAACGGCACCTTGTGTTCCTCCAGGTAGCGCAGCAGCCACGCCTGTCCTTCCCGGTTTCCGTCAACGTAGGCCTGCACCTGTTTCTGCGAGTACTGGCGGGCAAGCTGGGACAGGAACGTTCCCTGGAGCAGGGTTACTTTGGCCGTGGTGTTGCCGGTGGTCACGGCGCCGGGGTGCCGGGCTTCCAGCACCAGCACGCTCTGCCCGGACCTGGCCAGCAGCAAGGCCGCAACCAGGCCGGTGAGGCCGGCACCGGCCACCACGGTGTCGTACCTGGTGTCCGGTTCGAATGGATCAGAGGTAAAGGGGTCCCTGCGGTCCAGCCAAATCGATGTCATGCCAGTCCAACCTGCCTCCGGCTCAAGGCCTTTCACAGGCCACTTTGTGATGGGTCTGTTACTGACCCGTACTGCCCACGCCGTATTTGATAAGTATACTTACAATGTCGGGGTTTAAGTCTACGGTCGAGAACGATTGGTCGCGCACCGCCCGGCAGCCAGAATGCACCAACGACACAAGCAGGAGACATCATGACAACCATGAATTCCGGCGGTCGCACCGTAGGCCGGACCAATATCCAAAAAGCCACCCTTGCCGTAGGCGTGGTCTTCCTCCTGGTGGGTATCCTGGGGTTCATCCCGGGCATCACCTCCAACTACGACTCCCTGGGCTTCGCGGGACATGGTTCCGGGGCGCTGCTGCTGGGTCTCTTCCAGGTTTCGATCCTGCACAACATCGTCCACCTGCTCTTCGGAATCGCGGGCGTTGCCATGGCGCGCAGTGCGGCTGCCTCCCGGAACTACCTGGTGGTCGGCGGGGCCATCTACCTGGTGCTTTGGCTCTACGGCCTGCTCATCGGCCAGGACAGCGCGGCCAACTTCGTGCCCGTCAACACCGCGGACAATTGGCTGCACTTCATCCTCGGAGTGGCCATGATCGGCCTGGGCGTGGTTCTGTCCCGCGGCACCGCGCGGGCAGGCCGCACCAGCACCGCAACGCGGTAAGCACCACAGCAATGCGGTAAGCACTGGAAGGGCCGGCGTCGAACCAGAAGCGTCCGACGCCGGCCCAACAGTACGGAAGGCGGCCCGGCTTGTCAGCCGGGCCGCCTTCCGTTTGTTCAGGGTCTTTCCCCAGTGGTCAGGCGGGCTGGAATGCTCCGATGCTGAGCAGCGTGATGTCCGCGTTGCTGCAGGCCGTGGTGGGCTGCGGGATGAACAGGGAGTCGGTGTCCTCCGGCGGGTAGACCCGGTAACCGGCGGCATCCACGGCTGTGCAGCCCTGGTAGTTTCGGGCCTGCGTGTAGCGGAGGACGGCGGTGCCGGTCTGTCCCGGGGCCAGGAGGACGTCAACGACGCCAGCCGAATCATCCCGTGTTGCCGGAGCGCCGATGGGGGCGCCCGCGGCATCCGCCACCAGGGAGACGCCGGGGAATCCCCTGAGGATGCAGGGATCGGAGCCCTTGTTGGTCAGGTTGAGCTTCATGAAGACACTGCCGGCCGCGCCGCCCCCGGAGGCGTCGGTGGCGGCGGTGAGCCCCGCTGCCTTGCACAGCCCGGGCTGGCCGGCGGCAGTGGTGCCCGGAGCGGGGGAGGACGGCGTGGACACGGGCGGCGCCGAAGACGCCGGAGGCGGCGTGCTGGCCGACGGCGTGGCGGACTGGCTGGCCTGCCCGCTGCCGGAGGGCGACGCCGTTGTTTGGGACTGCGGCTGGCTTGGACCGCACGCGGTGAGCAACAGCGCCGCCGCTGCGGCCGCCGTCGTCATAACCAACCCCTGGGAAATTTTCTGAGACCTCATGGCACCACCTTCGCGGTAGCCGTTGCCCGCGTCAACGATGCCGCCTCCATCGCGGCAATTTGATGCCCGGATCGTGATGATCCGGGCGCCAAATGCGTTGCCTGCTTACCGGCCCGGGCGTTGCTCCGACCGCCGGATTCTCCCGGTCCTTCAGTCGGTCTCCGGGCCGGTGCAGTAGTGGCAGTCCTCCGGGCAGTCAGTCATGCCGGCACCCCTGCCAGGTCGAAGCCGTCTGCGATGTGGAACAGGCGCCGGCCGCCCGCAGGAGCTGTCACCCAGACCACATCGCCGTCGTCGGTCCTGGCGTCCACCGCGCCGCTGAACACGGTGCGTCCATTCCTTTTGAGTTCCACGGCGTCACCGATCCCGACGGTGTCCCAGCGGACCGGGCTTTGTACGCGGCTCGTCATTGAAGTCACGGTTTTTCCTTCTAAGCAGTTTGGCCGGGCGGCCGTTGCCGCCCGGTGATGCCATCAAACAGGTACGCGATTGTCCGGTTCAATGGAGGAATGGCTACTTCCGGCGAACAGCCTTTGTGCACCGCTCCAGCAATCGCCAGTGTTGGCCTGTGGCCTGCGGGGACCAACGGCCTGTGACGCTGCGAAGGGCCAGGGTTAGACTGCCTGCGTACGTGTTGGCGATCGAAGGAGAAGTTCATGGACTACACCGGAAGCCAGTCGGAGAAGGCCGTTCCCGCGGGTGAACTGGGCCGCAGCCACATCGGGCAGACCATTAGTTTCCAGCCGAACGAGTTCACGGTGGTGTTCGGCAAACTTGCCGGAATCGCGCGGACAGAGGCCATGGTCTACCTGTCCCTGACCGGGGTTGGTAACGGCACGCACCTGAAGGACGAATACGACCTGCCGGCGACCCACGAGGTCTTCGTACCGGTGGATGTCATTTCCAATGCGGAGTCCACCATCAAGGACCTGTTCGGCAAGGTCCAGGAGAACCTTCGCGGGACCGGCCACAAGGCTGGCGAGGACCGGACAGACCGGCTCTAGCTGCTTTTAGGGCGCAAACGAGCGCTGCTGACAGGCAGTTGAAGCGCGTGGACGACGGCGGCAAGTCCCGCCGTCGTCCGCGTCACCCCGGCGCGCCGCACGCCCTCATGGCCCGTTGCCCTAATAGGCCTTCACGCGCTGCTCTACGACGAGGTGGATCAAGGCGAACACGCCATCGGAGTCGATGGCTGCCAACGCGGCTTCCAGGGCCGCCGGCACGTCCTGGTCCTCGGTGACGGTGATGCCGAATCCACCGAAAGCCTTTGCCATCAGCGCGAAATCCGGGTTCTTCAGCTGCGTCCCGGACACGCGCTGCGGGTAGTGCCGCTCCTGGTGCGTCCGGATGGTGCCGTATTCCTGGTTGTCCATGACCACCACCAGGGGCGTGGCGCCGTACTGGGCCGCAGTGGCCAACTCCTGCCCATTCATGAGGAATTCCCCGTCCCCGGCGATGGTCACCACGCGGCGTCCCGGTTCCGCCAGCGATGCGGCAATGGCGGACGGTACCGAGTACCCCATGGAACCGTTGCGCGCGCTGATCATGGAGGCGTAGCGGCGGGTAGGGAAATACCGGTGGGCCCAGTTGGTGTGTTCGCCTGCCCCGAACGTCACCATGGCATCCTCCGGAAGGCGGGGCACCAGGTTGGCCATCAGGGTGTCCATCCTCGCCCTGCCCGGAGCGGGCCGGGCCGGAGGGAGCGCCCCGAAGCTTTCCTGTTCCGCCCGCATCCTCGCCGTCCAGTCCGTCCACTCCTCCTTTACCGGCGGGCTGATGCCCTCAAGGTCGCGGACGAAGGCTTCCGGTTTGGCCAGGATCTGCCGGGACACAGGCCCGGACCGTCCGCGCAGCGAGGGGTCAACCGTCACCAGGAAGTTCTTCTTGCTCCAGTCCTGGCGGCAGACGAACCCGTCAGTGATCACATCTCCGGGCACCGTGCCCACAAACACCAGGAGGTCGGTCTCCTCCAGCAGGTCATACGTGGGCCGCGGCCGCCCGTACCCGATGGGCCCCACATAGGACGGCGAATCAAAGGAGACCGTGCCCTGGGTGCGCCATTCGGCAGCGGCCGGGATGTGGTGCTGCTCGAGCCAGGCGGTGAGCCGGTGGGCGGCGTCCTGGGTCCAGTCGTTGCCGCCGGTGACGAAGAGCGGCTTGCTGGATTCGGCCAGGGCAGCTTTCAGCGCAGCGGCGTCGGAGCTGCTCATGCCGCCCGCAGCCACGGGGATCGCGGGGTGCAGTACGGGACTGATTTGCTGCCGGATGACGTCCTCGGGCAGGCCGACCACCACGGGCCCGGGCCGTCCGCTCATGGCCGCAAACATGGCTTCGGCCACGATCTCCGAGGCGCGTTCCGGATGGTCAAGGACCATGACGCGCTTGGCGCCGGTATCGAACCAGGACTTGATGTCGAACTCCTGGAACGCCTCCCTGTCGCGGTGGGCAAACGGGATCAGGCCCACGAACAGCAGCATGGGGGTGGAGTCCTGCCAGGCGGTGTGGAGGCCCACGTGCGCATTCGCGGCGCCGGGCCCCCTCGTGACCATCGCGACGCCCGGGCGCTGTTGCATCTTGCCGTCGGCCTCCGCCATGTACGCGGCCCCGCCCTCGTGCCGGCACACGATGGTTTCGATGTCGGAGCTGTGCAGGCCGTCCAGCACGTCGAGGAAACTCTCGCCGGGTACCACGTAGGTGCGTTCCACGCCGTGGGCAACCAGCGAATCAACGATGACGTGCCCGGCGGATTTCTGGGTGGGCACCGCGGGGTCCTGGTGATGGACGACGACGGCGGGCTGGGTACGGGAAGTGGTCAGGGTGGGCTGCGGCTCTGGTGTCATGTTCTTTCTTTAGCTCGGAGGTCGGCGGAAGTATTGCGGTCAGGAGATGGGCGTCCGGTTGGCGATGACGGGGGAGGTTCCGGTGTAGCCGTCGCGGGTTTCGGCGATTTGGCGGATGCGGGTGCGGCAGGCGTACCAGCCGGCGATCATGAGGATGGAGGCGATGGCGGTGACGAGCATGGTCAGGGGTGAGTCGATGAAGACCATGATGAGGACCCCGGCGAGGAAGAGCAGGGAGAGGTAACCGGTGTAGGGGGCGCCGAACATCCGGAAGGAGGGGCGTTCGACCCAGCCTTTGTCGGCCCAGCGTTTGAGTTGGATTTGGCAGAGCACGATGGTGGCCCAGGTCATGACGATGCCGACGGAGGCGATGTTCAGCACGATTTCGAAGGCTTCGGCGGGGACGAGGTAGTTCAGGGGGACGCCGAGGAGGGAGACGGTGGCGGTGATGGCGATGCCGCCGTAGGGGACGCCTGCTTTGTTCATGCGGGAGGCGAAGCGCGGGGCGGAGCCGTTGACGGACATGGAGCGCAGGATCCGGCCGGTGGAGTAGAGCCCGGCGTTGAGGGAGGACAGGGCGGCGGTGA
>NZ_JAGGPQ010000013.1 GCF_018613675.1 Arthrobacter sp. ISL-85
AGATCCCGCCGTTGTCCGAGAGAAGGCTGATGCCGACCTGCTGGCCGTGGACGGGGGTGCCGAAGATGACGAAGTAGGTGCCGATGATGAGGAACGCGACGAGGGCGGCGACCTTGATCAGGGCGAACCAGAATTCCATTTCGCCGAAGACTTTCACGGAGACCAGGTTCAGGGCCAGGACGACGATGAGGGCGGTCAGGGCCCAGGCCCACTGCGGGACGTCGGCCATCCAGGGGATGTAGTTGCCGAAGAAGTGCATGTAGAGGGCGGCGGCGGTGATGTCCACGATGGTGGTGGTGGCCCAGTTGATCCAGTAGAACCAGCCCGAGACGAACGCGGCTTTTTCGCCGAAGAATTCGCGGGCGTAGGAGACGAAGGAGCCCGAGGAGGGCCGGTGCAGGACCAGTTCGCCCAGGGCGCGCAGGATCAGGAACGCGAAGAACCCGCACACGGCGTAGGCGATGACCAGGGACGGGCCGGCGGCGTTGAGCCGGCCGCCGGCGCCGAGGAACAGGCCGGTGCCGATCGCACCGCCGATCGCGATCATCTGGATCTGCCGGGGCTTGAGGTTCTTGTGGTAGCCCTTGTCCTCCGCGTGCAGGGAGGTCTCGGACGCATGCGCATGACCACCATCAATCAAGTGGTCAGGAATGGGGGTATTTGTCATGGGGGGTGTCCTTACAAACGGGGTGTTGGGGGACGGATGGGGACTACTTGCTGAGGTTCGCGAGGCGTTCGGGGCTCAGGAGTTCCTGGAGTTGGGCATCGGTGAGGAGCCCGTGTTCGAGGACCAGTTCGGCCACGCCCTTGCCGGTAGCAAGTGCTTCCTGCGCGATGGCAGTGGCGGTGGCATAGCCCAGGTGGGGATTCAATGCGGTGACCAGGCCGATGGATTGCTCCACGGTACGGCGCAGGTGTTCGGTGTTGGCGGTGATTCCGCGGATGCAGCGGGCCGTAAGGGTGCGGCAGGCTGCCTCCAGGTGGGAGATGCTCTTGTGGAGGCTGTGGACAATGATCGGTTCGAAGGCGTTGAGCTGCAGCTGCCCCGCTTCGGCGGCCATGGTGATGGTGACGTCGTTGCCGATCACCTCATAGGCCACTTGGGAGACCACTTCCGGGATGACCGGGTTGATCTTGCCGGGCATGATGGAGGACCCGGACTGCACAGCCGGCAGGTTGATTTCACCAAAGCCGGCGCGGGGGCCGGAGGAGAGCAGCCGCAGGTCGTTGCAGATCTTGGACAGTTTGACCGCCACGCGCTTGAGGACGCCGGACAGGTGCACGAAGGCGCCCACATCCTGCGTGGCTTCGATGAGGTCGACCGCGGTGACCAGAGGCAGCCCGGTGATCTCCGCAAGGTGCCGGCAGGCTGTTTCGGCGTAGCCGGCCGGGGCGTTCAGGCCGGTGCCGATGGCGGTGGCGCCGAGGTTGATCTCGTGGATCAGCAGCTCGGCCTCCGCCAGGCGCAGGCGGTCCTCGCCGATGGTCACGGCGTAGCTGCCGAACTCCTGGCCCAAGGTCATGGGCACTGCGTCCTGCAGCTGGGTGCGGCCCATTTTTACCACGGTGCGGAATTCCATGGCCTTGGCAGCGCAGGCATCCTCGAGTTCTTCGAGTGCTGCCAGCAGTTCCCGGGCGGCGAAGATGGTGCCCAGTTTCACGGCCGTGGGGTACACGTCGTTGGTGGACTGGCTGAGGTTGACGTGGTCGTTCGGGTGCAGCCGCGCATAGTCGCCCTTGGGGTGTCCCAGGATTTCCAGCGCCCGGTTGGCGATTACCTCGTTGGCGTTCATGTTCGACGACGTCCCGGCGCCGCCCTGGACAACGTCCACCACGAATTGGTCGGCAAGCCGTCCGGCCAGGACGTCCAGGCATGCCTGTTCGATGGCCTCGGCGCGTTCGGCGTCCAGCAGGCCGAGCTCACGGTTGGTGCGGGCGGCCGCCAGTTTTACGGCGGCAAGGCCGCGGACCAGGTGCAGGTTGGAGGACAGCTTCTGCCCGGTGATGGGGAAGTTCTCCACGGCGCGGAGCGTATGCACCCCCCAGTAGGCGTGCGCGGGGATGTCCCGGTCGCCGAGCAGGTCGTGTTCGGACCGGACCTGTGCGGGTACGGCGGTTTCGATGGTAGTCATGGTGTCCTTACAGGGCTTCGTTGACGGGTGCGGACAGTTGGTTCAAAAAGTCGGTGGCCAGCAGCCGGCCCACCTCGTGGCCGCCGCCCAGCACCGGGGAGGTGGCGATGCCGGCGAGCGGCTCGGTGTCCACATCCAGCGCATCCAGCAGGCGGACGGTGGCGGGCATCCGGGCGCGGTCGCCGCCATCGGAAATCTTGACGGCCACAGCCCCGCCGTCGGCGAGGCCCACCAGTTGCACGCCCTCGAAGCCGTCCTTGGCCACGGCGCCGGGCAGCAGGCGCATCAGTTCGGTGACGTCACGGCCCTCGCCGGCCACCATCTGGGGGTGCTGCTGCATGGCGAGCCCGACGGCGGCTTCCGCGCCTCCGGAACCCGGCCCGCCGTCGTCGTCCGCGGCCGCCTGGGCGATGCGGCCAAAAGCGCGGGCCATGCCGCTCAGTGTGAGGGCGAACAAGGGGGTGCCGCAGCCATCCGTGCTCACCGCGGCCGGCTCCTCGCCGGTCAGCTCGATGACCGTTTGCGCCACGAGCTGCTGCAGCGGGTGGGAGGGAGCCAGGTAGCCCCGCACGGGCCAACCGTTGATCACGCAAGTGGCCACCATGGCAGCGTGTTTTCCCGAGCAGTTCTGGGTGATCTGCGTGGGGCTGCCGCCGTTGCGAAGCCAGTCCTCGCGCTCGGCGGGGCCGTAGGGGAGGTCCTTGCTGTTTTCGAGGTCGCCGGCGGCGAGTCCGTGCAGTTCGAGGATGCGGAGCGCGCCATCCCGGTGCGCTGCGGCGCCCGAGTGGCTTGCGGCGGCCAGCGCCAGGAGATCTGCGGGAAGTTCAAGTCCTGCCCGGACCATTGCCACTGCCTGGAGGGGCTTGAGCGCGGACCGCGGGTAGAACGGTGCCAGGGGGTCCCCTGCAGATGCCGCCATTGAACCGTCAGCCGCAAGGGCAACCGCTGAGCCGTAGTGGACACTCTCCACCAGGCCGTCACGGATGGCGGCGACCAGTGGGGCGTGCTGCGGCAGGGTCAGGCCGGCCGGGGCAGCGGTGTGGGCAGCGGAAAACACGGGGGATGGCATGGGGTCCTTGGAAGGGTTGGTTGGATCTTGCTAGCTGTTGAGGATGGAGTCCAGGGCTGCGCCCACGGCTTCGAGGTGGTGGGCCATGGCGATGCGGGCCTTTTCCGCAGAGCCGGTCTCGATGGCGGAAAGGATCTGCTGGTGCTCAAGATCGGAAGCGTGCTGGCGGTCCGCCACCATATTCAGCGTCTCGGACTGGTGCGCCAGCGCGTCCCGGATGTCAGCCACGACGCTCGCGAACACCTTGTTGCCGCTGGCGCGGGCGATGGCGGCGTGGAAGCTGGAATCAAGGGCCACCCAGGATTCGGGGTCCGTTTCGGTGGCCATGGCGCCCATGATGTGGCGGAGGGTGTCCAGTTCCTCGTCCGTCCGCCGCTCTGCGGCCAGCCCGGCGGCGGGAATTTCGATGTGCGGGCGGGCTTCGGTAAGGTCGCGGGCGGAGTACTGCCCAAGGGTGAGGTCATTGGCCACCTTGCTGGCAATGACAAAGGTACCCTTGCCTGTCCGGGTGACCGTCAGGCCCAGGGCGGTGCAGGAGCGGAGGGCTTCCCGGATCACCGAGCGGCTCACCCCGTACTGCTGCGCGAGGGTTGCCTCCGAGCTGAGCTTGCTCCCCACCGGGAAGCTGCCCGACTCGATGTCCCCGCGGATGGCGTTGAACACCGCCTCGGCGGCGCTCAACCGCGCGAGGGGACGGAATGCAGGCTGTCCTGCTGTCCGGCTGTCTGACAGGTTCACGCCTTAAATATGGCACTGGTCACAGTCGCTGTCAAACTCTTCCTATGAATTCGGGGCCCTGTCCTGCCGCCGGTTGGCCGCGCGCCGATGCTGCTGACGCCGCCGGGAGCGGAAGTGCCAGGCGATGAGTGCCGCCACTGCCACTGCGGCGATCACGATGGCGAGCTCCTGTCCCACCGCCTTGGCGGTGGCCTCGTAGGAGTTTCCGGCGAGGAAACCCAGCAGCACGAAGCCGATGCCCCAGACCAGGCCCCCGGCAGCGTTGTAGGCAAAGAACCTCCCGTAGGGCATGCGGGACGTACCCGCCAGGGCGGGCATGACGGCGCGGAAGAAGGCGGTGAAGCGGCCCAGGAACACTGCCGAACCTCCCCTGCGGCGCAGGAGGTCCTGGGCGTTCTCCAGCTTCGAAGCGTGGCGGGCAAGTGCCCTGGTCTTCACGATGCGGCTGCCCAGGTGCTTTCCCACCTCGTAGCCAACGGTGTCGCCAATGATCGCGGCGCCCACCACGAGGGCCATCATGACGCCCAGCTGAACTTCTCCCCGGCTGGCCACCACTCCGCCCAGGACGGCGGCGGTTTCACCGGGGATCACGAAGCCGACAAACAGGGCGTCCTCGGCAAACACCAGGCAGAAGACGGCGATGTACGCCACGAGCGGGCTGACGTTCAGGAGGCCGTCAATGAAGCCCGTCATGGCGGCAGCTCAGGCCTGTGGAGCCGGGATGGGGCCGAATTTGGCCAGGAACGGTATCCGGCCCAGCAGTGCCAGGCCGAACCGGTTCCACGCGCCGGTCAGGAACGCCGCGCCGGTGGCTGCGGTGAGGAACGACGCCGTGACATCCGTTGGGTAGTGCACGCCGAGGTAGACGCGCGAGAATGCGACCACAACCGCCACGACGACGCCGAGAATGGCCGCGGGCCGCTGGCACCTGGTGCCGCGGGCCAGAAGGAAGACGGCGATGGCCAGTGCGGAGGCCAGGGCGACGTGGCCGCTGGGGAAGCTGTCCGTGCCGGGTTCGGGGATCAGGGGGTTGAACAGTGCGGTGGAGTCGGGGCGGTGCCGCGCCACCAGGATCTTGAACAGTTCGCTGCTCACCCAGCCGCCGGCAGCCACCAGTCCTGTCGCGACCGCGTTGACGGGGCTGCGGCGCACCAACAACAGGTAGAGGCACAGGGCGGCGATCATCAGCACGCCTCCCGCAGGGCTGAACACCACGTTGATGATCATGGCCGCGCCCGTCAGGGGCGCGGTATGGTCATGGCTCAGCTCGGCATCTACGGACATGTCCGCCGAGGTCAGGGCGGGGATGAACCGCAGGGCCAGGCCGGCGGCCACAATCAGGACAGCCGCGGTGAGCGGCGCGGCGATCCAATGCCTAAGCTGGGGGAGGGAGGCCATTCGAACGGCCGCGGCCTCCGTTGGGGATGCTGCTTCGGGGGAACGGTTGGTGTGGAACGTCAAGGTTCAGCCTGGTTCTTTTGCCGGTCAGGGTACCTACGAGTATGCGCCTGCGCTGCTGAAAGAAACCTGTGAAACCGTTCCGCTAGAGGTGCTGGATGCCTGCCCGCTGCATCGCGTCACGGTAAGTGTCCACGCTCTTGGCCAGGAGCTCTTCCTGCTTGGCCTCCGAAACCGCGAAGGCCCTGCCGCCAAGGGCGGAGGCCTTGTAAATTTTGATGCCGGCGTTCTTCAGCGATGAGTGATAGGTCTTCTCGAACAGGGTCAGGAACGTGGACGCGTCGGTACCGTGGGCGATGATCGCCGAAACACGTGAGTTGATTTTGAGGAACTGGCGGAAGGGGCGGAGACCGTCGGTCTTTTCCTGGACACTCAGCGCTGACGGGCTGCCACTTTCGCGTACCCAGGGGTAGGCATTCCAGGGCATGACGTAGCGGGGGTCCAGTTCAGCGAGCTCGTAGATCTGGGTGGCGCGGCGGGCCGCTTCGTCGTCGTTGTTGTGGGAGACAAATCCGGACTCGGTCCCCTTGCCGGGGCTGGCCTGGAGGCTGATGATCCTGCACTCATCTTCGTCGTGGACTGGGTCGATATAGGGGACGGTGGAACCGGGCTTCTTTTCCATCAGTTCGTCGCAAAGCTGGGTTACCTTCGCGATATTCGGTTCCTGTAGCAGGGCCTTTTTTTCGTCCCAATCAATCGTCACGATTTCTCCCTTGGCAGCGAGGCGTCCAGAATCAGGCGTCCTATGTCACTCTACGCTTCCCCCGGAGGGGTGGGCACATTGGATTTCGCGTTACCCTTCCAGACACCCCGCCGGGGACGCCTGCCAATTAGTGCCGCCCGCGCAGGTGCTGGTTTTGGAGTTCGTCGAGTTGCTCATCGGTCAGCTCATCGAAGGCGCCGGCTTCCCTCTTGTCGCTGCGGGAGAAGCGGATGAACATGAGGATGATCAACGGCAGGTCCAACACCTCGCAGATGAACCACAGCAAATTGCCCGCGAACTGTTGGTCCTGGAGAGCGTCCCGGAACCACCACTGGGGATTGGGAACGGACATCACGTGGTCGAGGACCTGGCCGTTGAGGCTCAGCAGGATGCCGGGGACCGCGTCGATCAGCAATTCGATGAACACGAACATGAATTCAAGGGTCAGGTATGCGCTGGACCGCTGGAAGTCGGACTCTTCAATGATGGGCAGTGCCATCAGCATGCCGAGCAACGGCACTGCAATGGTAAGGACCGCGCCCGCTATGGGATCAGTCCGTAGCGTGAAGAAGGCCGGGGTGAGGAAAGTGGAGAAGAGCGCCAAGCCCAGCAGAGGTGCGCCGAATGAATTGCTGACGAACCGCACCGGCCGGCTGGACAGGACTGCATCCAAAGCTGCTGTCCCCCCGGGCGCCAATGCTGCCCGCGCGAGGGTCAAGGGTTTGCCCAGGCCGATGAGCAGCGGGACAACGAAAAGCAGCAGCGAAATCTTGATGGTGAAAGCCCACCGTTGGTGGGGGCTGTATACGCCGGTGAAGCCGCAGGTCAGGACCACGAACGAGCCCAGGCCCAGGACGTAGAACGCGGCAGCGCGCCAGGCCGGCCATCGGTTTCCACCCCGTGTGGCGGATCGGATTCCCAGCGCGTACAGGACACCTGCCACGACGACGAAAGTCGCGGCGGCCCAGTCAATCTGCCAGGAGGAAAGAAGGATCTCAAGGGGTGGCACGCGCCAAGGATAGCCGCCGTTCCTGAGAACTGCATGATCAGGGGTGCCTCAACAAGGGTTAGTTCGGCACATTCAACCGTCCTCTGTACTACTGCCGCCGCCCCAAAACCGCGCGGTCCAAGGACATGCTGTTCAATGGATTATGCAGTTCACCAGGAAGGGCCTGAAGGCCGAAGGCTTCGCCGGCTTCCGGCTTGTCCGGGACCTGGAGGCCATGCGGATTCCGCAGGGAACCGGTCTCTTCGCGATCGTGGCTCCGGACGGTTTCCAGCCGCGCTTTCTCCCGAAAAGCACCGCTGGGGTTTTCAAGAAGAAGGACCCGTCCCTCACCGCAGCCGCGCTGGCCGCCGAATGGGTGGACGCCGCCGTCGTTCTCTACGTGGGAAAGGCAGGGCCTGGAAGCAAAGGTAACCGGGGGCTCCGGCGCCAGATCCAGGAGTTTGTGGACTTCGGGCAAGGAAAGCCGCCGGGGCACTGGGACGGGCGGCCAATATGGCAGCTTTCCGACGCCGGATCACTGGCCATTGCGTGGAAAGAACTTCCGGCGGAGCAACTGAACGAGGCAGAAGCCGTTTACCACGCAGCTTTCGTGGAGGAGTTCGGTCGCTTGCCGTTCGCCAACCTCGTGCAGGCACGCACCAAGGCCCGCACCAAGGCCGGCACCTGACGCCCGAGTGCCTGTCAGGCAGGCCCCCGCAATCGATCCATCTCGCGGCGGTCCTTCTTGGTGGGCCGGCCGGCGCCCCGGTCCCGTTGCGGCAATCCAAGCGCCGGAAGAACGGGCCGCGGGGGAGTGTGGTCGGTAAAACAGTGAGACGCGGCTTCAGCACCCACGCGCTTGGCAATCAGCCGCCGCACCTCGAGGACGCGCTCGTACCCGGGCATGCGGACGGTGACCGTATCGCCGGTGACCAGGGAGGCCGACGCCTTGGACGGGCTGCCGTTAAGCCGGACGTGCCCTGCGCGGCAGGCAGCAGTGGCGGCGGACCGGGTCTTATAGGCACGGACGGCCCACAGCCAGGCATCGATCCGGACGCTGGCGGGGGAGGCGGGGAGACTGGTCATGATTGGCACCGAGTATAGCCCCGGGGCCTGCAACTTCACTCCACACTCACGCTCACCCGCTGCACCACGTTGTTGCCCATCCCCTGGTAGTTCCAGTTCTGCTCCAGGGGCTGGGTAGCGCCCGTGATGTCCGTGGCGCGGCAGGCCAGGACGTGCCCGCCGGTGCTGGCCACCCAGGGCAGACTCCACCTCCGCCACGCATAGCCGCCGAGGGGCTTGTCCAGATGGGCAGGCAGCCACGTGCCGTCAATCCCCACCTCCACGGCGGTCACGGCGCCTTCCCCGGACCATGCCCTGCCTTCCAGCATCACCGGGCCCGCGGGCAGGAAACGCTCCCGGGTGAAGAAGTCGGGGACCCCCGGCGGAACCATCAGCGAACGCACCCTGATCCGCGAAACCGGGCTGCCGGCGTCGTCCGCGGAACCCTGATAGCGGTAGGCGACGGCCTGCTGGAACCCGGCGAAGGGCCCCTTCACCACCTCAATGGACTCCAGCCACTTCACACTGGCCATCCCGTACCAGGCCGGGACTACCAGCCGCAGCGGATAGCCGTGCTGAGGCGGCAGGTCGGCGCCGTTCATTTTGTAGGCAAGGACGACGTCGGGACGCAGCGCCTCGCGGATCGGCAGGCTCCGCGCGTACTGCTGGGGGACGCCGCCCTGCACTCCGGCATCGGCCCCGGTGAAGACCACCTCCACCGCGTCCGGCAGAACACCAGCCTTGCCCAGGAGATACGCCAGCGGCACCCCGGTCCAATGCGCCGTGCCTACGGCCTCAAGGACCCAGGGCTGGCTGGGCGGCCGTGGCTCCAGGAGTGACCTGCCGTTGCCTGCGCACTCGAGGGTAACGGGAATTGTGATGGCCGGGTCCCTGCGAAGCGCCGCCATGCTCAGTTCCAGGGCTCGCTCCACCGCACCGCCGATCCGCAGGTGCCAGGGAGAGGCGTCCAGGTCAGGAATGTCGAAGTGCGCCAGGACGTAGTGAAGGCCTGGCGGGGTGACCTCGCGATGGAGCGCCTCCAGCGGCATGGAATGGTTGCGGGCGGCGAGCTGCAGCTCCTCCCGGGTGAGCGGTCCGGACGTAGGCTGCGCGGCGGGAGACGGCGCCAATAGCTGTTCGGTCGCCGACTCCTGCCGGGTGGACTGCTGGTTGCTGTATTGCATGGCGGTGCGATTCTGCTCGGCGGACTAAGGACGCCCCCGCCACAGGTCTACGCCGGGCCCACCCGCCCGTCAACCAAGTTAAACCAGCTACAGCACCGCCCGGGTCAGGAACTCGGCGAGGCTGATGGGATCCTGCCCGGTCAGCCCATGGACGTCCGGCGAAAGCCCCGCCATTTCGCCCGCTGCCATGGCCGTATAGGTGCTGACCCACGCGTCCAGCTGCCACTGCGGTGCGCCGTAAGAGGCCCGTGACGCGTAGGCTTCCTCAATGGTTTCCGGCTGGTACCTGACGGTCCGCCCGGTCCCGGCACTCAGCACCCCGGCAGCCTGCGCCATGCTCAGTTCCTCCGGGCCGGTCAAGTTATAGGTCTTGCCCTTGTGGATGGCAGGATCCCTCAACACGGCATGGGCGCAGCGGGCAATGTCCTCCCGGGCCACCCCCGAGAAAACGCCGTCCCCGGCAGGCCCGCGGATCACGCCATCGTCCCCGGTCATCAGCGGCAGGAAGTCGAGGTAGAAGTTGTCGCGCAGGAAGGTGTACGCCATCCCGGACGCCTTGATCCGCTCCTCGGTGGCGTAGTGGTCCCTGGCCAGGGTGAAGGTGGCATCCGCCGCGGCCCCGTAGAAGGACGTGTACACCACGTGCTCCACCCCGGCGTCCGCAGCCGCATCCACGAACGCGTAATGCTGCTGCAGCCTGTCTTCGGCCTCCGCGGCAGACACCATGAACAGGACTTTCGCGCCCTCCAGGGCCTGCCGGGAGGCCGCGCCATCCCCGTAGGAACAGACCACCGCATGCGCGTCATCCAGCTGCGGGGCCCGCCCGGAATCGCGCACCAGCAGGCGCTGGGCGAAACCCGACGCGGCAAGCTGCCGCGCCACCATTCCGCCAAGGCCTCCGGTGGACCCGGTGACCGCAAGGTCCGGCAGGTCAGTCGGTTCCGACGGGGATGCCACTTACGCTTCCCGGGTGGCCGGCGACTTGGTCTGCGCGGGGTCGCGTTCTGCGAGGCCCCCGATGGCGTCGTCGATCCGCTTGAGGACCTCCGCCTCCAGCTTCACGCCAGCCGCGCCCACGCTGTCGGCGATCTGCTCGGGCCGGGACGCGCCAACAATGGCGGATGCCACGTTCGGGTTCTGCAGCACCCACGCAACGGCCAGCTGCGGCATGGACAGTCCAGCCTCCTGGGCAATCGGCTTCAGTTCCTGCACGCCTGCCAGGACGTCGTCGCGCATCCACCGCTGGATCATCTTGGCACCGCCCTTTTCATCCGTGGCGCGGCTGCCCTCGGGGGCCGGCTGGCCGGGCAGGTACTTGCCACTGAGGACGCCCTGGGCCATGGGTGACCAGACAATTTGGGACACGCCCAGCTCTTCGGACGCCGGGACCACCTCGGCCTCGATCACGCGCCACAGCACTGAGTACTGCGGCTGGTTGGAGATGAGCTGGAAGCCCAGTTCCTTGGACAGCTTGTGTCCCTCGCGGAGCTGCTCCGCTGTCCACTCGCTCACACCGATGTACAGCGCCTTGCCTTGGCGGACGATGTCCGCGAACGCCTGCATGGTTTCTTCCAGCGGTGTTTCGAAGTCGTAGCGGTGTGCCTGGTAAAGGTCGACGTAATCCGTCTGCAGCCGCCGCAGCGAGCCGTTGATGGATTCCATGATGTGCTTGCGGGAGAGGCCAAGATCGTTCTTGCCCTTGGGGCCGGTGGGGCCGAAGACCTTGGTGAAAATTTCGACGGATTCCCGGCGCTCGTCCTTCAGCGCCTGGCCCAGGACTGTTTCCGCGGCCGTGTTGGCGTAGACGTCTGCCGTGTCGAATGTGCTGATGCCGGCGTCGAGGGCCGCGCGCACGCACTGGGTTGCGACGTCGTTTTCCACCTGCGAGCCGTGTGTCAGCCAGTTGCCGAACGTGATTTCCGAGACTTTGAAGCCGCTGTTACCGAGGTATCTGAATTCCATGTGTTCACGCTAACCCAGATGGTTGCTCAGGGTAAGGGCTTAGCCATTCTCCTTGGGCTGCTCCTTGAGCACCTGCTGCGGGCCGGCCAGGGAAACGAGGGACCCGGTTTCCAGCGGCGGCAGCGGATGCAGCGGCTGGGGCTTCTTGAATGATCTCGGCAGTTCATGCGGCGGCCGGTGGTTGTGCAGGGCCGACTCCACCAGCGGAGCTACCTCGGAGACCTTGTCCGCAGGTACGGCTGGATCCGGGAGATCCCGCACCGACAGTTTGATTTCCGGCGCGGCTGCCCGCGCCCTGGCCTGGGCACGCTTATCGGCGTCGGCGACGGCGGAGGCCCAGTCCTCAGCGAGGACCGGAGGTTCGGGGCGGGCGGCAGCAAGCTTCGGGTGGCGTTCGACGGCGGTGCGGAGCGACTCTTTTACCCGGTCCGGCTTCAGCGCGGCGGCACGTTCCCGGAGAGGCTTGCGGGGACTGGCCTGCTTGGCGGGCACGGCGGCGAAACGGGTGGAATCCCGTTTGCCGGGAGCGCGCCCGAACAGGGTCATCAGCACGACGCCGGTAAGGCGCCCCAGGCCCGCAAGGACCAGGGTGATGACTCCGAGCAGGAAGAGGACCAGGAACATCAGGAGAGCCACACCCATAGTGCCCAGGAAGGTCAGATTGAGGACGAGGGTGTCCGGGTTCTCCACGTCTTCTCCTCTCTTCTGCCGGGGGCGCAAGCTCCGTCTCCACCTTACGGATTTTTGTCCGGCCATGCCCCGACGGGCAGGGTGGGGGAGCAGGTTGTAGCGAAGCTGTTACCCGATATGACAGCATCATCGGGTGACCGAATCGATTGCGTCTGCGAACTGCATGTGCCTGTCCGGTGAGCCGTATGCAGCATGCTGTGGCCGGTTCCATTCCGGCCGGGCGGAGGCGTCCACGGCCGAGCAGCTGATGCGGTCCCGCTACAGCGCGTTTGTCCGGTTGGATGGGGACTATCTGCTGCGCACCCACCACCCATCCACTGCACTTGCGGCCCTGGACCTGGACCCGGCCATGGAGTGGCGCCGCCTGGACATCGCGGCCACGAGGGGAGGAGGCCCCTTCGACACGAAAGGGACGGTTGAGTTCAAGGCCTACTACCGCCACGGCAAGGAGCGCGGCGTCCTGCATGAGAACAGCCGCTTCGTCCGGGAAGAAGGCAGGTGGCTTTACCTGGACGGCGACATCCTCGCCTGACTATTCCTCGTCGTCGTAAAACTCGCTGTCCGGCGTGAAGCCGGCACGGTCAACCCTACGGTGGAACCGCATGCCGGCCAGGCCGCCGAGCACCGCGCCCACCAGCGCCACAGCCGCCACCACGATCGCCGCGATGATGCTGGTGGTGGTCAGCTGTCCTTCATTGATGGGGATGCGCGGAAAGCTGTTCAGGCTGGCCAGGACATTGAACTGCTGCCCGGCCACCAGCCCCAGGATGGCCACCACAATGGCGGCGATCAGGGCCCAGATCCACACCATGAGCCCCTGCTTGGCGCCGTTGAAGCGGGCCATCCGCCCGGCCACGTAGCCGCCGCTGTAATAGGAGAGGAACAGGATCACCAGCAGGACAATGATGCCCACCAGGCCAACCGTGCCGCTGTTCTGCGCGGCCTGGTTCACGGCCTGGTTGACGTCGGTGTTGCTGGCAAGGCCCACGGCGGTCCCGGCGGCTGCCACCAGTGCGGTCAGCAGGACGGCCATCCCGGTGGCGGTCAGCCATCCGAAGAAGGCAGAGCCAACTTTGATGCCGCCGAAGCGCTCCTTTTGGCGTGCCACCGCTGTTTCCCGGTTGGCCAGCGTTGGGTCCGCCACCGGTTCCACTACGGGCGTCATCGCGGTCGGCGCAGGTTCGTATGTCCGCTCCGCCGAAGGCGCAACGCGGTCGCGGTCACGCTCACGCTCCCGCTCACGCTCCCGCTCCCCGGAACGGACCGGTGCCTGGTCCATCGAGCGCGTGGCGGCGTCGTCCGCGGCTCCCGCGCGGTAGCTTCCGTTGCGGGTGGTTTCATCCTCCCGGGCACGGCGGGGAGGCAGGTTCTCTGGGTCCGTTGAGCTGCTCATGGCTCAACTCAACCACCCGCCGCGGACGATAGCAAGCGTGCTTACTATTTTGTGACCTGCGGGTTTACCGGTATTTCCGGTGCAGGTCCTCCCTGGTTGACGGCCCATGCGAGGCATCGGCGATCCACGGACCGGTGCCTTCTGACTGGTCCAGCACCCCCGCCTCCAGCCAGGTGTAGTCACCGGCGAGGACCTTGCGCGTCAGAGCCTGGTCGGCGTCGTCCGTGTTCCGCCACAGCTGGTCAAAGTATTCGTCCACCCGGACCCTTGCCTGCTCGCAGTACGCATCGGCGAGCTCGTAGGCGCCGGCGGCTGTCCCCGGGGACGTCTTCAGGAGCATCTCCGCGCGGGAGCAGCATGCGGCCATGGCAAAAAGCTCGGCACCGATGTCCACTACGCGGCCCAGGAACGCCTGTTTGCGCTCAAGCTTGGCCTGCCACCGGCCCATGCCGTAGAAGGTCTGCCGTGCCAGCCGCCGCGACGAGCGTTCCACGAACCGGAGGTGCTTTGCCAGCCTGCCGAACTCCCCGTAGGAGCGCGGATCCATGCCGGCGCCGGCCACCAGCTTGGGCAGCCACTTGGCATAAAAGCCGGAGGCGCCGACGGCGGCCTTCGCCTTGTCGGCCAGGCTCGCGTCCAGGGACGCAAGATCGCCCGCGGCGGCAAGGTGCGCGTCCACCGCTTCCCGGGCAATCAGCAGCCGCATGATTTCGGAAGAGCCCTCGAAGATCCGGTTGATCCGGAGGTCCCGCAGCTGCTGCTCGGCAGGCACGGCGCGTTCCCCGCGCGCCGCCAGCGAATCGGCGGTTTCGAACCCGCGTCCGCCCCTGATCTGGACCAGCTCATCCGCTATCCGGCAGCTGATCTCCGTGGCCCAAAGCTTTGCGAGCGCGGCTTCGATGCGGACGTCCTTCTGCCCGGCATCGGCAAGTTCCCCGGACAGTTCAAACACGGCGTCCAGGGCAAAGGCAGAGGCGGCGATGAAGGCAATCTTCTTGCCCACGGCTTCATGTTCGCCTACCGGCCGGCCCCACTGGGTGCGGGCTTGGGACCACTCGCGGGCAATCTTCAGGCTCCAGCGCCCGGACGCCACGCACAGCGCCGGCAGCGCGAGCCGGCCGGTGTTGAGCGTGGTGAGCGCGATTTTCAGGCCCTGCCCCTCGCGCCCCAGCCTGTTGGCGGCCGGCACCCGCACCTGATGAAAGCGGGTCACCCCGTTTTCAATGCCACGCAGGCCCATAAAGGCGTTGCGGTTCTCCACCGTGATCCCCGGAGAGTCCATCTCCACGACGAAGGCGCTGATCCCTCCCTTGTGCGCCGTGCCGTCCGCGTCGGTGTGCGCCGGAACCACGGCCATCACCACCACGAGCTCGGCGATCACCCCATTGGTGGTCCAAAGTTTCACGCCGTCCAAAAGGTACGCGTCGCCGTCGTCCGTTGGCGTTGCCGTGCTGCCCAGCCGGGCCGGATCGCTCCCCACGTCCGGCTCGGTGAGGAGGAAGGCGGTGATGGCGCCGGCGGCACAGCGCGGCAGGTACTCGCGCTTCTGTTCCGGCGTGCCAAAGACCTTGACCGGCTCCGGCACGCCGATGGACTGGTGGGCGGAAATAAGGGCGCCCAGGCTGGGGTGCACGCTGCCCAGCAGGGCAAGCGCCCGTCCGTAGTACACCAATGACAGGCCCAGGCCGCCGTATTCCTCCGGGATTTTCATGCCGAAGACGCCCAGGTCCGCCAGGCCCTTGATGTAGTCGTCCGGGATCTTTGCTTCCCGTTCGATGACGCGCCCGGACATGGTCCTTGCGAACTCCGTGAGGCGCGACATGAACTCCTCGCCCCGCTCCACCGAGGCGGGATCCGCGGCGGGCCACGGGTGGACCAGGTCCAAGTCGAAGCTGCCCAGGTAGAGGCCCTTGGCGAAGCTGGGACGGTCCCAGCCGGATTCCCGGGCCGCCTCGGCGACGGCCCGGGCATCTTCGGCGGTAGCCCCGGCGCCGATGTTGCCGGCGGGGACGGGGGATTCTTCCGCCAGGGCGTCTTTGGCCTGGCTGTCAGTTGCGGAGGTCATGGGTTATCTCCTTGGCCGGATTGGCCGGTGTAGCCATGGATCCGCCGGGTTGGAGAACCCTTCAGCTGTCCCTCAAGATTACCCGCGGGTAGGTTCCGGTGCTAGGGGAAGGCTGGCCCTGGAAGTCGCCGGGGAGCTCCACGGTGGAGGCGCGGTGGACCAGCTTGTCCCATCCCGAGTTGATGCCGTGGACAACCGCCAGGAGCGTATTGGCCAGCACCATCCAGGTGAGCTTTCCTGCGCCGAGTACTGCCAGGGCAATCAGGCCTGCAGTCATGACGAACACGGCCAAAATTGCGCCAAATACCAGTGTCCCGATGAAGACCAAGGTGGCTGTTTCCACTGAGCTTAGATCGAACTGCATGAATCCCCCTGCTGCGACGTTGCTGTGCGAAAGACTGCGTGGTGAAGACCAGTAGCAGAAGCGTAGGGGGACAGCTGCGCGTCCAGCCAGACCCGGCACGGGCACCGGCGCCTGTTGATACGGGATCGAAACACTACCGGCAGGTAGGTCACGAAGCGGTCGCGGCAGCCTGCGTTAACCTTGTAGTTGGCAGTTTTCCGGTCCGGCCACTTCGGACCGCCCTGCCCAGCCCCACGGAACAGTCCACAGCCAACAGCCCAAGGAGAGTGTGTGCCCCGCTCCGCCAGGTCATCCGCTGACGCCATCAGCGCCAGGCTCCGGGACCTCGAACTCCTCACCAAGGGGCCTGCCTGGGCTTTGACGCGTTCGGCGCCCTGGGTGATTGCGGTGCTCCAGGCTTCCTTCACCCGCACCCGGCCGCAGGTTCCGCTTGAGGAATTCCACGCCGACGTCGACACCTTCCTTGAGGAGCTGCGGCGCCAGGATCCCGGGCTGGGAGGAGGGGCCAACGGAAAGGCTTTTGGTGACGAATGGACCCGGCGGCAGTTCCTGACCCGCCGGAACCAGTCAGGCCAGATTGTCTATGAGGCAACCGAGCCCGCAGCCCGCGTGCTCGCTTTCCTGGACAGCCTCTCCAATGAGAGGTCCACCCTGAACGGTTCCCGCCTGGGCACCCTGCTGGGTGACGTCGAGAAGCTTGCCAACGAGACCAACCCGGACCAGAGCGCCCGCCTGGAAGCCCTCGAGGAGGAAATCGAAGAGCGGCAGCAGCTCATGCAGGACATCAGCACCGGGGAGTTCGACGGCCTGCTCGACGACGACGAGGCGGTGGAAGCTGCCGGAAACATCCTGGACCTGGCCGCAAGCCTTCCGGCGGACTACAAAAAAATGCGTGACCGCATCGAAGAACTGGTGGGCGGGCTCCGCAACCAGATCATCGAGGAGTCCCTCACCAAGGGCGCCACCATGGCCCAGGTCCTGGAGGCCGACAGGCGGCTCCGCCAAAGCCCCGAAGGCAGGACGTTCCGGTCCTTCACTGCATTCCTGGAGGATCCGCAGCAGCAGCTTCGGTTCCGGTCGGCCATCGGCGAGGTGCTGAGCCGCCAGTTCGCGGACGATCTCTCGCCGGAGGACCGGGAGACGCTGAAGAACCTGGTGGCAGAACTCCGCCAGCAGCACAGCCAGATCCAGCGCATCTACGGCAAACTCAGCGAAAGCCTCAACACCTACGTGCAGAGCGACGACTTCCGCCAGTCGGTCCGGCTTCGGCAGGTCCTGCGCGAAGCCGAGCAGGCCATCCGGTCCCTCCCGTACGAGCGTGAACTCCCCGGCCTGGTTCCCGGACCGGTCCTGTACAACGCCGGCTTCGAGTCACTGTCCATGGTGAAGCTCTTCGATCCCGACGAGTTCGCTGCGCCGCCCCGCCTGGCCGATCCCATCGCCTTCACCGACTCTGACCGGGTGCGCTCGCCGAGGACCGGCAAGGCCAAACCCTCGGTAGTCAGGGCCGCCATGGCAGGAGCCGCAACCCTTGCCGATGCCTGGCAGCAGCTGCCGCCCGAAGAGCAGCACATCAACACCATCCGCGCCCTCCTGTCCGAAGCCCTGCACGCCGGGGCAGACTTCGACCGCGGCGCCTGGGATGGCCTGGACTTCGAACAGATAGACGGCTCCACCCGCAAGGCCTACCTGCCGGTGGTCACGCTCGCAAAGGATTCAGATGACTGAGGTTACACACGTCAACGGGCTCGACGAGGCGGAGGACATCCAGCCTGAAACCGGGCCGACGCCGGCGGCCGGGCGCCCGTTCACCACCTCTCCCCGGGACACTTTCGTCGACGGCGCCGCCCTGTTCCCCGGCGACACCGGGGTCCTGTCAATGAAGGTCCGCCAGGCCCTGGTGAAGCTCCTCAAAGGCCCCTACATCGACGGCGGCCGGGACGAGAAGCTGTGGACAGTGCTGCTGGACAACCAGGTGATCCTGCGCAGCCGCCTTTCCGAGCTGTTCCTGACCCTGCAGCTGGACCATGAGCGGAAGATCGCCGTCCTGCGTCCCGTGGATCCGGAGGTGATTGGCGGCAGCACCCGCTCCAGTATCCTGCGCCAACAGCGCGCCCTCAGCCGCGTGGAAACCATCGTGCTGCTCCGCTTGCGCCTGTTGCTGGACCGGCACGTCACGGCCCAGACCGATCCCACCATTACCCGCGAGGAAATCACGGACCTGGTGGCGCACTACCAGCCCGCCGGTCAGCAGGACGCCCTCCGCGACTCGGACGTGGTCACCCGCGCCATCACCAAGCTCCTGGCCCGCCAACTCCTGCTCCCCACCGGCCTGGACGACGTCTACACCATCTCCAACGCCCTGCCCCTGGCCCTGCCATTCGAAAACATCGGCGACATCCCCGCCCACATCGAAGCCCTGGTAGCGGCCTCAGCAGACGCCACCGGCACAGAAGCGATGCTGGACCTGGACACGGACAGTGGTGCCGAGGACGACGACGCCGATGCCGCCCCTGGTGACGTAGCGAAAGCCGGAGCGGTGGATGCCGGCCCGGGAGTGGCACCGGGCCTGTCGGAGCCGCGCGCTGGGCTGATCGAAGATCAGCCCAGCGGCGAAGGGGCGGGGCCGGCATCCACCGCGGAGGCGTACGCAACCACAGCTAAGGAAGAGGACGCCAAGTGAGTATCGCGAGCATGCTTCCGTTAGGCGATGTCACCAACCCCGGGCAGATGCGGCTTGCGTTGGTGCAGGTGGTCAACTGGGGGACGTTCCATGGGGCGCACACGATGCACGTGGACCGTAACGGGACGCTGCTGACGGGTAACTCCGGCGTGGGCAAGTCCACGCTGTTTGATGCGATGCTGCGGGTGTTCGATGCCCGGCCCCGGTCCAATGAGGCGGCGGCGCAACGTTCGGGTGCCGTGGAGGACAAGCGGACCACGTTCACGTACATGCGCGGCAAGGTGGGGGACAAGGCCGTGGGGGAGGGGTCGGCGAGTGCGTTCCAGCGCCCGGGTGCCACGTGGTCCGCCGTCGCCTTGACGTTCGATAACGCCGCCGGCACGCGGGTGACGGTGTCGGCGCTGTTCGACCTGCCGAAGAACGGCACCGAGTCCAGCGTGGGCCGGTTCTACCTGATCGACAACGTGCCCCTGGACCTGGAAGCGGTGGAGGGCATCGCTGACAAGCGTTTCACCAAGGGTGCGCTGGAGACGCTCTTCCCGCACGCGCAGGTGTTCGACGTCCACAAGGCGTTCGCGGAGCGGTTCCGGCGCCTGCTGGGGATCAGCTCGGACCAGGCGCTGCCCCTGCTGCGCGTGATCCAGGCCGGAAAGGGGCTGGGCGGCAGCGTCAACACCTTCTTCCGCGACCAGGTCCTCGACGCGCCGGCAACGCTGGCCGCTGCGGACGACGTGGTGGAGGAGTTCAGCAACTTGATGTCCATCCGTCAGCGGCTGGAGGACGTCCGGCAGCAGCGCGACCAGCTGGCGCCCGTTCCAGGCATGAACAAGGAGTACGCGCAGTCGCTCCTGGACGCGAACGGGCTCCGGGAGCTGGTGGGCGGGGAATTCGAGGCCTACAAGCAGCAGCTTGCCGTTACAGTCCACCAAAAGACGCTGGCACGGTTCCGCGAGCTGGCACAGGTGAAAGCCAAGGAGCTCGGCGCCGAGCGCACGGTCCGGGACGGCCTGGCCAAGGAACTGCGGCAGCTGGAGACCGAGTACAACAACCAGGGCGGGAACGCGATCTCCGCGATTGAACAGTCGCTGGAGAACGCCCGGGTGGGCCTTAAGCTGCGCCAGCAGGTGGAGGAGGCGGCCCAAAAGGCACTGGCCGACGCCGGGCTGCAGCTTGAGTGGAGCGCCGCCGGCTGGGAGCAGGCCCACGAGCAGGCGGCGGCCCGCTCGGCTGAGCTGCAGGATGATTCGCAGGCCCTCCAGGAGCTGCGCTTCGAGGCGTTTGACGCGCACGCCACCCGGAAACGCGAACTGGCCGCGGCTGAGCAGGAACTTGTCTCACTGAAGACGCGCAAGTCCCTGCTGCCGCCGTCGAGCATTGAAAACCGCGCCGCCATTGCCGCCGCAACCGGCATCCCCGAGGACCGGATGCCCTTCGCCGGCGAGCTCATGGACCTTGCCGACGGGGAGGAACGGTGGCGCCCCGCTGCCGAACGCGCGCTCCGAAGCCTGGCCACCACTTTGCTGGTGCCAGGTGAGCACTTCGGCGCCGTGACCCGCTACCTCAACGGCCACAACGTCCGTGGTGCCCTCCGCGCAGTGGACGTCTCCAAGCCGCTCGCCGGCGGCGCGCTCGCCGTGGAGGACGTGCGCGACGGCGACCTGCTCACCAAGCTGGACATCCTCGCCTCGGGCGCGGCTGCCGAGGCCGGCGAATGGGTCCGCGAGCGCATCGCCCTGGACTTCGCCTACCCCTGCGTGGAGGACCCGGACGAGCTGGCCACTCTGGACAAGGGCCTCAGCCTGGGCGGCGTGGTGAAACGCAACAGGCACACGGTGGAAAAGGACGACCGCTTCACCAGCCGGCAGGACTACGTCCTGGGCTTCGACAACGCGGCCAAGCTGGAACTCGTGGCCGGGCAGGTGGCGGACCTCCGGCAGGAAGTGGCCAAGGCCGCCGAGCTGGCGCAGAGCCGTGAGGACTCGCACCAGGGCATGAGCCGGCAGCTCGATGCGTTGCGGCGGATCGCGGAAGACGACCGCCCCTGGGAACAGGTGTCGGCCGCGGTGGCTGCCGACGAGCTCGCCCGGATCGAGCAGCGGCTCAAGGACGCCCTTGCCGCACAGGCCGATCTGGAACCGTTGCGCGCCACCATCGAGGAGGTCCGGCAAAAGCATCAGTCCAGCACCGAGTCCGCGGCGGTGCTGCAAAGCGAGTACAAGGCGCTCGACCGCCAGCTGACAGCTGCCGACACGCTGCTGGAAGCCGCACGTGACCGCCTGGCCCAGGCTCCGCCGTCGGACGCCACCGTGAAAGCCCTGGAACCCTACTTCGCTGACTTCGGGGATATCACGGAGATGCACGAGCTGGACAATCTGGCCAACCGGGTCCGGACCGCCCTGCTGGGCGAACTGCACGGCGCGGAATCCCGGGGACAGGCCACGGCCGAGCGGCTCACCCGCATCTTCGAAGGGTTCGTGCGCGAGTGGGGCAGCGCCATCTCGGCGGACCACGGCACCAGCATCGGCGCGGCCAGCGAGTTCGAGGCCCGCTACCACGCGATCGTGAACGATGGACTGCCCGCCCAGGAGGCAGAGTTCCGGCAGTTCTTCAACCAACGTACACACGAGTCGTTCAGCACCCTGCTGCACCTGTTGGACGAGGAACGCCGCTCCATCACCAGCCGCATCCTGCCCCTGAACGGCATCCTTTCGCAGGTGAACTTCCACGAAGGCAGCTACCTGGAGCTGGACATCAAGCAGACACTGCCGCCCACGGCCAAGCAGTTCAAGGACGCCATCCAGAACGCCTTGAAGGCCCGCCACACCCGGCCGGCGAAGGCGGAGGCCCCCCGTCCAGAGGGTGCCGCCCCGGACAGGGACGACGACGGCGAGCTCACCGCCCGCTACAAGTCCCTGGAAACCCTGGTCAAGAGGCTCGGCTCCCAGGCACCCGAGGACCGGCGCTGGCGGGCCGAGGTGCTGGACGTGCGCGGGCATCTGTTCATCCAGTGCAAGGAGCACCGGGAGGTCACAGGTCCACGTGGCGGCAGGAAGACCGAGGTGTTCATGCATGCCGATACCGGCTCCATGTCCGGTGGGGAGCGCCAGCGGTTCACCGCGTTCATCATGGCCGCGGCCCTGAGCTACCAGCTGGGGATCGCAGAGCAGGGCTTCACCACTTACGGCACCGTAATGATGGACGAGGCCTTTGTTCTCGCCTCGGAGGAGTTCGCTGGTGCCGGGATCAAGGCGCTGCACGAATTCGGATTCCAACTGCTGCTGGCGGCTCCCGAAAACGTGATCGACCTGTCCCGGCACCTGGGCTCGGTCACGGAAATCCTCCGCGACCGGCGCACCAACCGCTCCGGGGTCCTCACCGCGCCGGTCATCCGGCCCCGCCCGGGCGAGGAAGGGGCCTGGCGGTCCGAGGCGAATCCGGTGGACATCGTCCTGCGGTAACCGCAGCTATCCGGGCCGCCGTCCTACTTGGACTGCACGCTACTTGGACTGCACGCGGCCCAGGAACTGCGCCGTGCGGTCCTGCAGGCCCTGGATCTGGCGTTTCACCACCACGGCGGGGTCCGGGTTGATCTCATTGACCGGCGGTTCCCTGCGGACGTTGCCGCAGCACAGGAAGTCGGCGCAGATCAAGGTGCCCACGGTATTGCCGTCGCGTCCGGACTGGCCCGCGCGCTTGGCGACCCAAAGGAGAACGTCCTCCTTGGAAAACACGTCGCGGCAGAGCTCGCACAGCACTGAGCGCTTCTTCCGGGCTCCGCCGTCGGGTGCCCGGAGCATGATCCCCGTGAGGCCTTTGCCGCCCGGAACCACCAGGTAGCCGCGCAGCGGCATCTTGTCATCGCGCCAGCCCAGGAACTCCAGGTTGTCCCAGTCCAGGGTGTCGAAATTCTTGGGCAGCGTGAGCTTTGCGGCTTCCGAGCGGCTGGCGTTGACGAAGGATGAACGGATCTGTTGGGGCGTGACTGATTGCATGGCTGAAACTTTCGTGAAGGGTGGGTGGCCCGGAGCGGGCCAGGGGTAACGGGGGAGTCAGTCAGTCTCCGCGGTGCAGGCCAAAGCGGCCGCCCCGCTCTCCACGGCAGCGACGGTCAGGATGACCTTCTGCATGCGCATTGTTCCCCGTTGTCCCGTTCCTGTTCAGCATTCCGGTGTGTTGGCCGCCCGGACCGGCAAGGCCATCCTGCCAAACCAATGGCCTTCTGTCCAAGGACAAGGCCGAGGGGTGCGCACCTCCTGTTCATCCCGGCGTCGTTCTCGCTTCTCCTTGTCCCGCTACGTTGGGGCGGTGGTGCCTGAATCCCTGCTTCCTGCCTCCGGGCGGCGGGTGTTTGTTGCCCTCGGGGACTCTTTTACCGAAGGGGTGGGGGACCGGGACGAGCGGTTGCCCAACGGGGTGCGGGGCTGGGCCGACAGGGTGGCCGAGAAACTCGCCAAAGCGCAGCCCGGGTGGAGGTACGCCAACCTGGCCATCAGGAGCAAGCGGCTGCGGCACATCGTCGCCGAGCAGCTGGAACCGGCGCTGCGGATGCGGCCAACGCTGGTTACGCTCTACGCGGGCGGCAACGACATCCTGGACCTGAAAACCGACATGCCCGCGCTCATGGCGGACTACGAACAGCTGGTGGCCCGGTTGGCGGGCACCGGGGCCACGGTGGTCCTCTTCACCGGGTTCGACGTCAAGGTTTCAGCCCTGCTCGAGCCGCTGAAGAAGCGCAACACCTACTACAACCAGCGGGTGCGGGAGATCGCGGAGAAGCACGGGGCCGTGCTGGTGGACTACTGGTGCCTGGACGCCTTCCACGACCGCCGGATGTGGGACTCGGACCGGCTCCACATGTCCAAGGCCGGCCATAAGTACCTTGCCGGCCAGGTGCTGGACCAGTTGGGCGTGCCGCACAAGATCAAGCCCAAGGACTGGGAACCACCCACCCGGCTTAGCCTGCGCGAGTGGGAGCGGCACCAACGGCGATGGGTCCACGACTGGGTCCTGCCGCTCTTCGGACGCAAGCTCCGTGGGGTCACGTTGGGGGATGCCCTCGCCCCGCGCTGGCCCCAACCGGTGAAGGTCCCCCGGAAAGGCGGGCTGAAAAGACTCGCGCCGGAATCGCCCGACGCCGGCAGCACGCCTTAAAGAGGCAACGCGCCCTAAGGTGCGGGCTGGGGCGGAGTGTCCAGCAGGATTTCGTATCCGGCCGCCACCCGGCCCGCATGGAACTCCATTACCTCAAAGTCGGCGACCCCATTGGTGTAGAACGGATCCTGGGAAAGGCTCGCGTCGAGGGTTTCCCGTTCGGCCTGCGACAGCAGCAACCCTCCGGTGCGGGGGATCTTGCGGCCGGCGGCGATGAACACGCCGTCGTCGAACGCCTTCTGCAACCAGGCGATGTGGGCGTCGTTATGGAAGTCGACGATCTCCTGGGGCACGCGGTAGGTGAGGGACACAACATACATGGGGCAAGCCTACCGGCGCGGCACAAGCTACTTGAAGGATCAATCGTAGAATGGGGAACATGACCGAACCCCGGTGGCTTAACGCTGACGAACGCCGCGCCTGGCTGGCACTGGTAAGCATCAATACGCTGCTGCCAGCGGCCCTGGACACCAAGCTGCATGCCGCGGGAAAGCTGTCCCTTTTCGACTACACGGTCCTGGCCATGCTGTCCGAAGCCGAGGACCGGTTCCTGCCCATGAGTGAGCTCGCGGCCCGCACCAGCGCCTCCCTGTCCCGCCTGTCCCACGTGGTGACCAAACTCCAGAAGCGCGGCTGGGTGGAGCGCCGTCCGCACCCGCACGACGCCAGGGTGACCACCGCCCACCTCACCGAGGACGGCATGGCCACCATCGTCGGGCTGGCCCCGACCCATGTCGAAGACGTCCGGGACCTGTTCCTCGATGCCCTGACCGAGCAGGATGTCCTGGACCTGGCGCGGATCGGCGAGAAAGTGGTGGGACGGCTGGACACCGAGCACTGGATTCTCCGCGAAACCCAAGGCTGACCTGGGAACATCCCGGCCGATTGGTTGCTTCCGGCAACGGATGGCAAACTAACCGAATGGATTTCACTTCCCGGTTCGTGGCACTCGGCGACTCCTTTACCGAAGGCGTCGGTGACGATGACCCCTCGCGCCCCAACGGCGTCCGCGGCTGGGCCGACCGCGTGGCAGAGCAGCTCACCGCCACCAGCCCGGACTTCGGCTACGCCAACCTGGCCATCCGCGGCAAGAAACTTCGCCAGATCCTGGCTGAGCAGGTGGACGCCGCCATCGAACTCAATCCCACCCTGGTGAGCATTTACGCCGGCGCCAATGACATCCTCCGCCCCCGCGTGGACATCGATGACCTGCTGGCGGAGTACAACGACGCCGTGGGGAAGCTGGCCGCCACCGGCGCCACCGTGGTCATGTTCACGGGTTTCGACGCCCGGGGTTCGAAGGTTTTCGGCACCATGCGCGGCCGCACCGCCATCTACAACGAACTTGTCCGCGGTATCGCCGGGGACCACGGTGCCCTGCTGGTGGATTACTGGCGCTTCAGTGAGTACTACGACTGGGGAATGTGGGCCCACGACCGGATGCACATGTCCGCCGCCGGCCACGCCAACATGGCCAAGCGGGTGCTGGAAGTCCTCAAGTACGACCATTCCATCGACGTTCCGCCCATGACACCCGTGCCGCAGCTCAGCGGAGCGGACGCCCTGCGCGCCAACGCCCAATGGTTCCGCGAGTATGCGGCGCCGTGGGTGGTCCGCCGAGTCACCGGCAAGTCCTCCGGGGACAACCTGCAGCCCAAGTACCCCCGCCTCACGCGGCTTTAGCGGTCCTGGCTGCGCGGGACCTGGCTGCGCGACCTGGCTGCGCGGGACCTGTCTACGCCGGCTGGAACGCCGGAGTCGCCAGCATTGAGCCATCGGCGCGGATGGCCAGCACGGCAACGTCCCAGTTGTCCGCAGCGTGGTTCAACATCGGCGCGCCGCCGGCGACGATCGCCGTGGCCAGCACATCGGCGGTAACGATATCCGCTGCGGCGACGGTGACCTGGACAAAGCCGCCGCCGTCTTGGGCGCCGTTTCCCGCCCGCCAGATGTGCTCGCCGCGTTCAGCGGAGCCGGAGGTGGCAATCGCATTGTGCCGCCCGTTGCCGCCGAGCGCGTATCCGGTGATCAGGGTCCGGCGGTCAGCGGGGTCCACCACGCCGGCGGTCCAGGGCTCCGTGCTGCCCGGGCGCGGTGAGCCGCTGACCAGGACGTCGCCGCCTGCGTTGAGGCACCAGTCGCGGCGGCCCAGCGCCAGGAGCGAAGTTCCCGCCTCACGGATGGCATGGCCCTTGATGATTCCCGAAAGGTCCAGCACGCCGTCCGGCCTCTCAGGGGTGAAGGCGCCCTCCGTACGCAGCCGCCACTCATGCGCCTCGGCGTACGCTTCGCGCATCGGGGCCGAGGCATGGGGCAGCTTTAGTTCCCCGCGCGCCAGCCGGCTCGCCTCCGAATCAGGGCGGTACAGGCTGAAAATCTCGTCCAGGTCCTGGAACAGGCGTTCGACGACGGCGGTGGCGGCGACGAGCTCGTCCGGCCCGGGCTGCCCTTCCGCGGGAGAGCCCATCGGCAGCGTCAGCCCGATGACCGTTCCCATGCATTCGAAGGTGCGGGCTTTGAGGACGAAGGTGCCGGTGGCCGCCGGCATGGGGTCAGAGGTTCGCTGCATCGATGGCTGCCTGGAGTGAGGTGAGGTAGGCGTCGCTGGTGATGGTGGCGCCGCTGACCGTTTGCACATTTGCCGACTGTGCCGCGAGGACCTTGCTGCGGAGCAGGGGTGCCGCCCGGTTGCTGATCTGGATCGACTTGCCGTCCGTATTGGTCAGCTGGAGGGCCGTGATATCCGTGATCTTGCCGCTGGCCACCGTGATCTGGACCTGGACGGGACCGAACCTGGTCTGGACAGTGTTTCCCTTGTAGGTGCCGGCAGCCGAAGAACCCGAAGACCCTATGGACCCTGAAGAGCTGGACGAACCTGTTGAGCTCGAGGACCCGGAAGACCCAGCCGTGCCTGACGAACCCGTCCCCGCCGAACCTGTGCCGGCCGCACCCGTGGTGCCTGTCGCCGTCGTACTCGATGCGACGGTGCTGATCCCGTTTACCTGGGTGCCTGTCTGCCAGCCCACCAGGAGGATCCCGGCGGAGGCCAATGCTGCTGCGACTGTTCCGCGTATTTTCACCAGTCAAACCTTTCGTGATGGATCTGATCGTCGGGGACGCCGGCTTTCCCGGCATCCGCCATGACGTTGGCCGCCCACGCCGCAGGACCGCAGACGTAAACGTCCGCATCCTTGATGTCCGGCACATAGGAGGTAAGGCTGTAACCACTCCGCACCGAATCCTCGTTCAGCCAGGTGGGCTGGCCATGGGCCCGTGGCCCGGTGAGGTGGAAGAGCCTGACACCACGGGCCTGGCAGAGGTCGAAGATTTCGTTGCCCAGGTAAAGCTCCTGTTCCGTGCGGCCGCGGAGCAGGACCGTCGCCCCGCCGGGCGCAAACGGGGTGGTTTCCAACAGCGCGCGCAGGGGAGTGATGCCGATGCCCGCGCCGATCATCACCACTTTGTTTCTGGTCCGGGCTGCCGTGCTCAGCAGACCGTAGGGGCCTTCCAGGGCCACTTTGGTGCCCTTGCTCAACCGGAGAAGCTGGGCGGAGCCGTCGCCAAGGCTCCGCACAGTGACCCGCAGCGTGCCCTGGCCGTCCGGACCGTTGAAGACCGGCTCCGCGGACAGGCTGAACGGATGGGGGTGCCACCACATGCCCGGGGCCAGGAAACGCCAGATGAAGAAGCGTCCCCCCGTTTCCGCCAGCTGGTCCAGCTTCCGGCCCCGCATGACGATGTTCACCACGCCCGGCGCCACCGTCTCCACGCGGGCCACCGTCAGCTGGTGCCGTACCGTAGCCAGCACCGGTTCCAGGATCCGGAAATACGCCAGGGCTGTGCCCGTGTAGATGCAGATGGCCACCCAGTACCACCGCTGCCAGGTGCCGGCCGCAAACAGCCCGCCCACACTGAACTGGTGGGGAATCGACGTGGCCACGGCTGCATACGTCAGGAGGTGGACCACGTACCAGAATTCGTAGGGGAAGCGGCGGCGGACAGCCACCAGGGAGGTCACGACGACGGCGATGAACAGCGCCATGGAGACGAATGCCAGCCACATGTCGGGCACCTCGACCCACAGGTTGACGGACTCGCTGACGGGATCCAGTCCTTCGGCCATGCCGTACCCGATGGCGAGCAGGACTCCGTGCGCCAAGAGCAGGTAAAGGGAGGGTTTTCCCAGCTTGCCGTGGAACGCCAGGGCCCGGTCGTGGCCGATGGTGCGGTCGATGAATGGGATCCTTGCGGCCAGGAGCAGCATGAGCAGGACGAGGTCCATGCCCGCAAGGCCTGCCACGATCCCCGCGGCCGTGAACAGCGAGGCGGGAGAGGCGATGTTGGTTGCCCCGCCGTCGGCCAGCCACAGGGCGATTGCGGCCGCCACGGACGCCCAGGCAATGACAGTGAGGAGGTCCGTCCGGAGCCTGCGCTGCCGATGCTGGCGTGCAAACCAGCCGCGGGCGGGTCTTGTCGCTGATGATAGCTCCGGGCGGCCGGAGCTGCTTGCGCCCGGTGATGACGGCAGGAGCTGCGTGTTCATGTATCAAACATGCTTGCGCAAGCTATGTCCCTGCTGTGAAAAGGGGACAGCCGGGCCTGTGACATTTTCTCCCAAGCTGCCGCTTATACACCCGATTGGTCTTTAATTGCGTCAACTCGTAGACTTGGTAGGCGCTAAGTGCGCGGAGCGTGCGCAATTGCTCCGGTTGCCCGGTAATTTTCTCCAGGGTGGCCGGTAGTTAGGGGCTCAAGTTGCGTAACTAACCGTTGCCCGTACATTCTGTGGGTCGCACTTGGCAGCATGGTCCAGCAGCAGATATGCGGATCATTACTTTCAATTCTTGAGGAGAAGTCATGGCAGCACACTGCCAAGTGACCGGGGCCGAGCCGGGCTTTGGGCACAGCATTTCGCACTCGCACCGCCGCAACAAGCGTCGGTTCGATCCGAACATCCAGAAGAAGCGCTACTGGGTTCCGTCCCTGCGCCGTAATGTCACCCTGCAGGTTTCTGCAAAGGGCATTAAGACCATCGACGTTCGCGGCATCGACGTAGTCGTCGCCGACATTCTGGCTCGTGGGGTGAAGCTCTAGTGGCTAAGGACAAGGACGTACGTCCCATCATCAAGCTCAAGTCGACCGCGGGCACGGGTTACACCTACGTAACCCGCAAGAACCGTCGTAACGACCCTGACCGCATGGTCCTGAAGAAGTACGACCCCAAGATCCGCCAGCACGTCGAATTCCGAGAGGAGCGCTAAACATGGCTAAGAAGTCCAAGATTGCTCGCAACGAGCAGCGCAAGGTCATCGTTGAGCGTTACGCTGCCAAGCGCCTCGAGCTGAAGAAGACCCTGGTTGACGAGAACGCAACCGACGAAGCACGCGAAGCAGCCCGCCTGGGACTGCAGAAGCTGCCCCGCAACGCGTCCCCGATCCGTCTGCGCAACCGCGACATCATCGACGGCCGCCCCCGTGGCACCTTCCAGAAGTTCGGCATCTCCCGTGTCCGTTTCCGCGACATGGCACACAAGGGCGAACTCCCGGGCATCACCAAGTCTTCCTGGTAATCCAGCACCGCTGATTCCAGCTGCTTGAGAAGGGCCGGCAACCTTAGGGTTGCCGGCCCTTCTGCGTTAAGCCATGACAGTCCAGGGCTGGCCAGCCGGGTGTCTGTGCGGCGGCCGCAACGTAACCACAACGCCGGGCGCCGGTTTGCGTGCTGCTTGTCCCGTTCCGCCGCGGGATCCCGGGGATTCGATGCCTTGGAAGGGCCGGTTTGCGGCAGGCCCGGTGTGCGTGTATTGTTTTCTAAGTCGCCGCGGGGGAGACAGCGAAAAGCTGAAAACCGCGGGTGGCAAAACCCCAAAAATCAAAGCCAGGATCTGGTCGTCTTTAGGGCGCTGGAAAGTGGTGTGGGGCGGTCTTGATGCCGATGGAAATCCTGAAAGATGGATTTGCTTCGGGCTTGAAGGTCGGGTAAGTTTGAAAAGTTGCTCCGGAGCGATCCTGAACGGGATGTTTGGGTGGTGCCGGGTGTGTCTGTTGTTTGAGAACTCAATAGTGTGCCAAGTTTGTTGATACCGATTATGTATGTAATTGGTTGATTGTGCTGTGCCGCCACCCCGTGGTGTGCATGGTGTTTTTAGCTGGTTTCAAATTTTGTGCAGCTTT
>NZ_JAGGPQ010000014.1 GCF_018613675.1 Arthrobacter sp. ISL-85
ACCGAAGATCTCATGTCACTAAACACCGCTCCCGAACGGATGCACCTCGCAGGTACCAAGCTTGCCCTGCGCGACCTCGCGCGTCGATGGAAGGCCCTGGACGATGAGATCAAGCAACTCAACGTTCAGATTGACGCGCTGGTGACAAACGCTGCCCCCGACCTCATCCAACTCCACGGCGTTGGCACCGAAATTGCGGGACAGTTCCTGGTTACGGTCGGCGATAACACCCACCGGATCCGCAACGAGGCCGCGTTCGCGAAACTCTGTGGAGTTGCGCCACAACCCGCCAGCAGCGGACGGACCACCGGGCGGCACCGGCTCTCCCGTAGCGGCGATCGCGCAGCAAACAGTGCGCTCTACATCATCGCGATCGTCCGCATGCGCAGGCATGAACCTACCCGCGCCTACGTCGAACGACGTACCGCCGAAGGACTCAGCAAACGCGAGATCATCCGCTGCCTTAAGCGTTACATCGCCAGGGAAATCTACGCCAACTTGCCCCCAAGCGACCACTTGACAATATAGGAGCATCGAGCGCTTCAATCGGATCCTGCAGGAGGAATGGGCCTACGCCAGGGCATACCGGTCGGAAACCGCACGTCAATCCTGCTACCCAGACTTTATCGAGCACTACAATCAGCGCAGGCCCCACACCGCACTCAGAGGCGCCTCACCCATCAGCCGCGTCATCAACCAACCGGGTTAGTACATCTAGCCGCCGCTGCACTTCTTCAGTCACGCACTCCACCTCCATCCACGTCTCTTTTCCAAGGGGACAGGTCTTCCGCAGCTGCAAGAACCATCTAATAAGGCTACTTACTATCTTGTTCTATGGCCACCCCAGGACATTTCAGTCCCTGGATTGTCCTGTTGGCAGCAGGACCCGAAGACGGCCCCTGCCGCGTCCGTTTCAGCCATGGGCGCCTTTGTGGGATGACGTGCTTGCTCTTCGCGGCGGTTGTACAGGCCCTCCCATGTCGGGCTGGAGAATACGAAGAGCCGGAGGATAAAAAGAATGGGAGCGGGCTTCCTTTCAGATCTGAGACCGGAAGCCAGCTCCCCGGCGGCATTTCCCCCGATGAAGACCAGAAGCCTCCCCCAGCAAAAGGTACGAACACGCGCCAAGGCACATCTTCTGGCATCAGCACTCCCACGTCAACAACCGACCATGCCGGGCTGGCTCTAATCAAGCCTCCTGTCCGGGTGCTGCGTGGCTGCGGACTTCCGTGGGTGCGTTGGCTGAAAGACTTGACGACATGGACTACGAGCTGAGTGTCATCCCCGGCTGCCCCAACAGCGCCGCTGCTCTGGCGTTGTACTCGAAAGCGCTCCTGGCAGAGGACGCTCCCGGAGCCTACGCCTCGTGGAGCCGAGCACGGACGCACAAGCCGAGTCACTCAACTTTCACGGCTCGCCGTCCTTCGTTGCCGGCGGCCGCGATTTGTTCCACTCCACGGCAGCACCGGCCCTGACGCGCAGGGGTTTACCCGAAGCCAACTTGCTTGACCGGTTTACCGCTGCTGGAGGAACTCCAAGCCGCGCTGCGCTCGGCACCTAGGCTCCGCCCAGCTGAAGAAACACCGGCAGTCCGGCTCGCCAACCCTAGGCGCGCACTAGAGTCAGCGCCCGACCCTGCATTCGTGGACAAGCGTGTCTCTTAATTCCAGGGACATGAAGTCTCACCACGCCGCGCCCGTTTAGAGGTGCCGGAAGGTCAAATCTTTGGGACTTTCAGCGGGTAACTGACCGCGTTTACTGAATCTGCACCCGGGCGATGACTCTTCGGGCTCCCAGGGCTGAAAACCAGGGGCACCCGGTTATTTTTTGCCTACTGGCGGAGCATCGCGTAGGTGTGCACGACTGAGCCGGGGCAACCCGAAGGGCAAGCAGCGGATGGATTGTGGGAGGAAATAAAGCCAAGCGCCCACACAAGGCCTCCGCTGTGCAGCCGTCCGCAGGACGGTTGAGCCGGTGGAGCAGGCACCTACGATCCGCAGCCAGCAGCACAAACAAAAAACGCTTCTACAGTCCGGCGAAGCGAGGACCTTTTCAGCGCTTGAAGGACGCTGACCAGCACAAACTCTGTTGACGAGTATGTACATCCGTTGGATATCCCGGTAGCGTGCTCCTGTCGGTTATTGGGGGACGACGGGCTTTTGAGGAAGCTCCTTCGGCCGGCTAAGCGATTGTGGGGAGTCGTTGGAACGAGTTGAAGTTGAAGGTGGCAATGGCACAGTCGTCCTCGGGGATGACGAAATCCTTCGCCTGCGTTGGCACCCCGGGGTGAGAATTGAGTCCGCCGACGCCCACGCCGCCATGGCGGCCGTAAATGCCGCGGCGGATGGCTCCGAGTATCCCTTGCTGGTGGACATGTCAGCCACAGCCTCCCTCAGCCGCCAAGCACGCTCCGTCTTCACCATCCCCTGTGCGGCCTCCCGCATTGCGCTGCTTGGCAAGAGCCCCGTTGACCGGATGCTCGCCAACTGGTCCCTGGGCGTGCGAAACCTCCCCAGCCCTACGCGCTTTTTCACTTCCAACACCGAGGCCATCACCTGGCTGCTGGAAAACCAAACGACTACCCGGACCTGACCCCACCCTCGCCTTCCCAGCGGGGTCCCGATCCCGGTCACGACGTAGAGAAATGCCGCCCGAAGACAAACCCACAAAACCGCCCGGTCATGGATCCCCTCTTGGGGCTGTTGGGACTAAGAGCAAGCACAAACATCGCAATCTAGCGCCGACATTCCTAAGGCGGCCCCCTTGAATGAGTGTCTGGTAAACGGCCGGGTTCACAGTTCCATGTCAGAACCGTTACGCAGCCAGCGGTGATGACCGAATGTGGGCGCCGACGACTGCGACTCTTGCTGCACCAAACTCTTCAAAACTGCTCAGCGCAGCATCAAGTGGAGGCCGATGTTCCTCAAAACCGGCCCGGCACACCAACCCCGAATGACCCGCTGGAGTGAATCGTGTATCCGCATAGGTGAGTGGGACGGTAGTGGTAACTGCCCAACTCCTTTAATTCCCACGATCCCTCTTGAGGGTAAGGGCAACGGCGGATGCAGCGGCCAGCGCATCAGCAAGCCGCATGGCGTCCAGTAGCCGCATGCTGTTGGACCGCCGCACGCTGCCAGCCTCGCTGGTGCAGATCACAAGCGCCGCAGTGACCTCAGCTATCAAGCCCGTGTCACGACTACGCCTGTACTCCCGTGCCAGGTCCTCCGTGTTCTCAAGCGCTCCAGAGACAAACACCGCGACCTCGGTCCTGCGTGCCATGTCAAATTTCATCAGCACCGATGAGACCATGCTCTTCACCGTCTTTTCGGCCAAACACATTTCCTGTCCGATCTGGCGGTTAGTCAACCCGCGCCCCACTCCGACCGCCACTTTCATCTCCTGGTTTGAAAGCATCCCGAACCTAAGATCCGGCCCGTTCGTCTCGTTCGCCCGGATCGGAGCCAGGATCCCGGCCTGGAAGCGGCGGCTGTAGGCGGTGTATCCATGCACCGCCCGCCGTATCAGCCTGAGCTGCTCCGAGTTGTCATCCTGTTGCGACAAGCATCCCCAAGCACCGGCCAAGATAGCCGAGATCAGAACGGTTTCGTCGGTTTCACCCGTCATCAGCACACAACGGACGGTCGGATCAGCAGCTGCGATAGTTCGACACAGCCCGCTGCCGGAACCATCGGGAAGGTCGTCGTCGATGATGACCAGATCCGGACGCAACGCAGGAATTCGTCGTGCGGCCTGGCGAACAGACGCCGACTCACCGGAAACGCTGAACCCGTTAGCCTCCAGCAGCCCCTGCAAACCCCGCCTGACGAGCTCTTCACCACTCACGACGTACACACTCTGGGCCAAGGACTCCCCACCCAGGCCATGGTCAGTCACCATTTCGTTTCCGTTCATTCGCCCTTAAAACCAAAAGGCGCTTGCTACTCTCCTGCTGCCACCCTGGCCCCACCTTGAAAAGGAAAACAGTTACTCAACCCACAGGCTTCTGTCCAAAAAGCAAACGGACTTGCCGACTCACTTGCAAGGCTAGCCCTATAAGCAGAATCCGGACACGCCGCCCGGGTTCCAATCCAGGACAGCCTGCCGCTGCCAGCGCAAAGCCATCCCCGATTTGACGCCTATAGGAGCACCGGCTAAAGGTTCACCGAGACGGGCACAGGACGTCCGGTGGACGGCATGAGTGCCGGCCACCGGACGTCCCTTCGGATCCGCGCGAACAACTCCACTCTCGACTCCATCCAGACCAGCCTTCCGCCGCATCCATCCACTGATGGATCCAACGTTGAAGGCGGGGCCACAAATAACCGTCACAGGTGCCCGGCGAGTCATGAAGTGGGGCCAGATATAACCGTCCTACCGGGGCCATCCAAACCTGTCACAGTCAGCGAAGCCTTGGTGTTGTGCCCGAGGGCACTCTGAGATCTCGTGACACTAGCCATACGAGGCTTCTCACCGCCGGTCTAGAACGCATAAGTCAGTGGCCTAAGGTGTCCCAGTCCCAGCTCTGATTTTCGATTCCCTACCCTCTATGTACCTTGGAAGACACGGTCTCTAAAGAGCCGGCTTCCCGCGCGTCCAATTAGCCTGGGTCAGGTGCTTGGGTGCATAGGTGCGGATTACGACCAGCGGTCTCACTGAAGGCTACGTAAGCGGGAAGCGATATCGTTTTGAATGGCCGTTTCGAGCAGTTCGCCGTACCGGTTCGCTCGATCGCCAACACACCAAACGCTGGGAGTAGATTGTCCACGCCATCAGACCCTCGTTTCGAAAGCGTCGACCTCACCGGATGGCTGTTGGATAGGGACGAACCTGCAGGTGAAAATGAAAAAGCCTGGTTCAGGGATCCCACTGCCCCCGACCACCGTTGGATATACAAGCCGAATCGCCAACACCGCAGTGAACATGAGGACCGCTCTGAACTAGTTGCAGAAGCTCGGCCTTCCTTCCACCGCGGCTCCCTTTGAGATACTGGCCCGGTCATTTGGAAAGCGTGTTGCAGACACTTACGAGATGTTTGCGGAGCCTCACGTCGATTTGACGGCGGACTCGCTGCGCTTCTTAGTTCCCATCCACGGACTCAAGTATCAGAGCAGCGGGGCCCGCGAACTGGGTTGACTCTGGACGGCTTAAGGATGAAGCCGCACTTCGGGTTATTCCAGAGCCACACAACCCGGCAGATGTGCGGGCGCAGGCTGTATTCGCCCCAACAGGCGATCAAGCTGGGCTATGTGCCAGCGCCGGTTTTGGATTACGTGCAAATTCTGGACCAATCCGGGTCCTTCACAGCCGACGTAGCGGCTGTGAACCCTTCATCGGACGGTCTACACCTCCGGGTGCTTATGCGGCTGGAGTGGAGGGCGCACGTGCCCTTGGATGCTTGACTCACCAACGGTGAGAGCGGATTCACCCCGACGCTCGAAATTAACCGGGGTCCCTGGTTTCCAGCACCGCGAGCACCTGCCGTGCTGCGTCCAGATGATGCACGGCCGCGCCCACGGCATTACGCGCCGTGCCGTGCACCTGCTCAGCATCCCGCGCGAGCGTGAGGAGATCATCCTCAATCAGATACCCCAGCCTGTCCTGTACATCCAACAGCAGGCGGTAAAGCTCATCAGCAGTAGCGGTATCGATATTCACTGGTCATCTCCCATTTTTCGGGTAGCGGTACACGGAGGCGCGCGAGGCGCCGATTAGCTTCTGGATCGCGGCGAGGTACCTTATCATTCTTCACGCGGAGCGCCGCTGGAGCTCACGGTAGACCGTGGTCCGGGATACCTGGAACAGCTCCGCCAATTCAGCCTGCGTATGCTCCCCGGCGTCGTGCAGCATCAGAAGAAGCTTCCGCTGCGTCTTGGACAATTTTGCCTGCTTGCCTTTCAGCCGCCCCTTCGCCTTAGCGATCGCCATGCCCTCACGGGTGCGCATCCGGATTAGGTCCGCCTCAAACTCGGCCACCATACCCAAGACGTTGAACAGCAGCCGGCCTACCGGATCAGTTGGATCGTGCGTGCTGCCGCCGAGACTGAGCACTACCCCTTTGGCCGTCAGTTCGTCGGCTATATCCCTGGCATCGGAAAGGGAACGTGCCAAACGGTCAAGTTTCGTCACCACGAGCGTATCGCCGGCTCGGCACGCTGCCATCGCTTCACGGAGACCAGGGCGACCCTATTCGCTCCCGTCAGCCTGTGCCAGCCAGGACCTCTTTTCCCTTGGATCAAGGTGACCCACACAATGGAAACGTCTTTCATCCCGAAGCCCGTGGAAAGCAGCTTAGGTCATGGATCCTCTCGTCTCGCTGGTAGCGCTTATTGAACCGCAGGACCTCAACGCCGTGAGCCCCGTCCCCCAGACGATCAAGGACAGGGACCTCCCGGAACTAGCAGACCTATACCTAGATGCTTACGCTGGCGGAGCATCTGATCCGGACGCAGCCGGGGCCGCCGCCAGCATCCACGCTGTCTTTGCCGGCGCCCGCGGAGCTGTCATTCCCCAAGCTTCCATGCTCAGCCGTGACGTAGAGGGCCGTATCACCGCCGCCATCATCACCACAGAACGAACCTTTCGAAGCGACAAACCCAAAACAGCCTTCATTGCAGAACTTTTCACCCACCCTGACCAACGCGGGAGGGGCCTGGCCGAGCTGCTACTTCGTCATGCAATGCAAGCCCTGCACGAAAGCGGCTATAAGACCTTGGCAGTGACTATCAACAGTGCCAACGCCGCCGCTCAAGCCCTCTACCTGCGCAGGGACTTTCGCCGCTTCACCCCCGCAGTGCCCATCGACTAGATGTTGAATTGTGGATATTTTGTGGAGAAGTGGGCAAGTTTGTCGTGGCCTTCGCTCGGTGGCTCCCCTGGCCAAAACTTGTTGGGCTGAGCACATCGACACTGCCCCGCTACCCGCCCCGGCCCGTTACTACCCGCACCAATCCGCGATGCGGCGTCCAAGAACTCGACCTCGACCTCGACCTCAGTGATCAGAACCGTTGGACGGCCAACGGAAAGATGTCACCTCAGGCCCCATCCAGTCGGTCGTATCGCCCAGCGCACTGGGGAGTCAGGCTTGTGTCCAGGTCCCAGGAGTCACTTGGAGGGCCGGGCACTGGGCGGGCTGACTTCCGCCTCCGGTTGTGTAGCCGCTTTGGCGACGGGCGGGGGCCCTGCAGCCGCCGGGGACTCAGCGGACGCCGGTGAGTCTGTGCGGAAGTTGATCAGCTTGTGGGTTCCGTCGCAGTAGGGCTTGATCGCCGAAGCGCCGCATCGGCAAAGGGCGATGGTCTGCCGGTGCCTGGGGACCGCTTCACCTGAAGGCGTGAGGATGTCGAAGTCACCGCGGACGAGGATGGGACCGTCGGGGCAAACCACGAGGGAAGTGTCACCTGGGTGTCGGGGGTTGTCGTTCATGGGATCTTCCATTCTGAGCACGGGGGAACCGGAGCGGGTGCTGGGCGGATTTTGCCTGCGTGCCGGCGCCGCAGGACGGCCTCCGAATGCGCGGCTGTTTTCAGGCGGCTGCCTGCGTAGGGAACTCCACCGGCAGCTCGGAGCGCCACCGCGGCCCACACACAGACGGCGCGTTCCAGCCCGGTTGATCAACGCCCGGGAGGTATCCCAGCAGGCATGCCACGGCCAGGCACTGAAGTAGTTTTGCGGCCGCACGATGTCGGCCTCATCCAGCCCGGCTACGACGGCTGCAAGGGAATCCCGGGTGTACCGCACATCATCGTCGGCGATGACCAGCCTGTCGGCAGCGCTGGCCCGCACGCCGGTCAGGACTGCCCTGACCTTTCCATTGCCCTCTCCACCGGGCGCGGGCCGGAGGTGTGTCACGGAGGGCGGAAACCGGGCCCGGTGGTACTGGAACAGTTCATCGGGGGATCCGTCCACCACTGTCACGGCGATCCACCCGCACAGCTGCTGCAGGTAGGCCACGAGGCTGTCCAGCGACGAGTCCTCAGCCCACCGCAGCCGCAGGATGTACTCGTCCTTGGGCCCAGAGAGGACAGGCGGCGCCGCGGCCGTCATACGGCGGCGGGAACGGGGACCCGCAGGGAGGACCGGCCGTCCTGCCAGGCATCCAGGACGTGCCGGGCAAAGAGAGCGTCCAGACAGGCGACAGCGGCCGCGCCGAAGAGAACGTCCTCCAGCAGGTCAGGTTCCGCCTCCACCAGGCCGCCGGCGAGGTCTCGTCCGGCGATCTGCTCGTGGACGGCATCGGCTTCGACGTGCTCGTCGAAGTACCTGGTCACGTCCTCACCGAAGCCAAGACGACGGAACCCGTTCCCGTAGAGCTGATTGGGCCGAGAGGACGTCATCTCATACATCGCCAGGTGCCCGGCAATCGCTCCGCGTAACCTCCGGTTCAGGCCGAACAGGGACATCGCGTTCACCGATGCCAGCGACACGGCCGGCATCCCATCAATGTAGGCGCCGTAGCTGTCATCCAGCCCCAGTCCCCTCATGGTTTGGGCGAACAAGGCACTGTGCATGCGCTCCGGGTTGCCGCCTCCGTACTCGTCCGCTTGGATTTCTACGAGGGCGGCCTTGGCCCGACCGGTAAGCCGCGGAATGGCCCAGGTATGCGGATCGGCTTCCTTGAGCTGGTACAGCGACTTGTGGATCACGAATTCACGAAGCTGCCCCTCCGTCGCTTTCTTGGCCACGTGCCGGGACAGGCTGGGACCGCCGTCCCGTGCCGCGAGACCGAACAGGAGCGCAGCCGTCCCGTCACTGTCCGGAACACCGGACCCAGGACGCTCGACGGCGGCGATCAGCTCCCCGGCTTCGGACCGGAGCCACTGCTCAAAGGGCTTCTCCAGCAAGTTTCGGATCCCAATCAGCCGCGGGTTCCATTCCCAGCTGTCATCAACGCCCTCCAGCCCTCCGTAGTGCAGCTCGTAAAGACAGAACAAGGTCAGCTGCACGTCCTCATCAAGCACGTCCCCGATGCCTGCCACGCGTGCGGCGCCCGGCATCCGCCCCGCGACACGGTCATACAGGTCAGCCTCGGCGGCCGCGTCAGCACCCGGCATTCCGACAAGGAGCGAGAACAGTCCGGAGCTGAAAGGCCCCCGGGCTTCAGGGATACGCATGTGTCTCCTAGATGGGCCGCTGCCGCGGAATGTGGCTAAGAACCAGTCAGGGGCGGGCGGTGGTGGCTTGGGCGGGGTGACGGCGGTGGAGCAGCAGTGCCAGGGCGATCATGCCCAGGCCCAGCAGGAGGTGCAGCCAGTTGTCGGCGTCGTTGAGGGGGACGAAGTTAGCGGCCGAGTCGTGGTCGATCACCAGGCCGTAGATCCACAGGACCAGATAGATGACACCGCCGTAGAGCAGGAAGTTTCTCGCCCCTGCCCGGGTACGGCCCATCAGCAGGCCGGCGGCCCCGAACAACAGGTGAACGATGTTGTGGAGCACGGACACCTGGAAGATCCCCAGCAGCAGCGCCCCGGAGCCACGGCCGGCGAAACCGAGCGTGTCATAGCCAGAGGTGATGCCGGGAATGAACCCCAGGACACCGACGAGCAGGAACACCGCCCCGACCACCCGGGCGGCCTTTTCCAAGCTGGTCATCTGCCCGCTTACGCGCTCACTATTGGTATTAACCACGCCCGCACTTCCCTCCATTGGGATAACCACAGTTCCTTCCCGAAGCTGCGGCCTGAATTGGCACGATAGAGCGCCATGCTCTTCAAACAGGGCTGGGCGCACCCCAACCGCAAGTCGCAAAGTACCGCTCCTGCCATGGGATGAGACTACGCCGACCCACCCGGCTCCAAAAGGGGGCGCGGCCTGCAACAACGGAAATAGTGATACCAAATCCTCTGTGCACATTGCCGGTATAACTCGACTCCTCCGCGGCAAATTTCACCTCGAACACCCACCCCCAGGAGCGCGGCCCGCCCCCAACCAACGCAACTTTCCCCTTCAACCCCACGCATGAAGGGGAACAGAGAATCGATGACAGCGCATTGGGCCGACCGCCCGGGCTCCATGCCACACACCACCGCATCCCATCCTCCTGATTGCTGCCACCGGGCCAAACGGCAGGTCGGCGTGCAAAACGATACTTTTGGCCCACGGATATTACGCCGGCCCGGCCCTTTCGTACGCCACAAGTGCAGAACAGGGCTATTCAGACGTTGCCACCTGTGCGTATCCTGTCCGCACACGGGGCGCCAGTTTCCTGGCTTTGCTCTTCCGGCTTGCAAACACTTTAGGAGCTCGCCATGGCAGGAAATCTTGTTGCACGATCCATTCACGACCTGACCGCCGCTGCGTGGTTCGGCGGTTCCCTCATGGGCGCCATCGGACTGAACGGCGCAACAGCACAAGCCCAGGACCCGGCCGAACGCACGAGGCTATCCAGCCTCGGCTGGAAAAAGTGGTCTCCGTACCAAACCGCAGCGTTCGGCGCGCACATCCTTGCCGGCGCGGCCGTCATCTTCGAAAACAAGGACCGAATGGCCAAACAGGACGGCGTAACGCGGCTCACCATCTACAAAACCATCGTCACTCTGGCCGGGGCCGCCGTGACCCTATACGCCGGAATGCAGGGCGCGAAGGTAGACAAGCTCTCAGGCGAAGGAGCCGCAGGAGCAACCGAACCCACCCCCGGCGCTTCGGAGGAACTGCGCTCCGCCCAACAACAGCTAAAAATCCTCCAGTGGGCCATCCCTGTATTCGCCGGCTGGGTCATCGTCCTGGGCGCCAAGCACGGCGAAATGCAGCGACCAAAGAACGTCTCAAAGGGCCTGGCACGCTGATAATCCGGATAAGCGGCCCCCTCACCGGCTAAAGACTCTTACGGTTCAGGGGCAGTACCCTTCCGGTTTGTTCATCAATGATGCCGCGGCGGGAAAAGAGCGTGCCAAACGACTGTCGAATAACCCCCTCTCACACCCGTGAGCGCCTGCCGGTTCCGACAACCTTCCCCTGGGCCCCTCGGTACCCGGCCAAAGCAAGTGATCCACGCCGCCCTCTCACCAACCTCAGATGGGCAGTTCGATCGCAGGCAACGACGTGCAGAGGGCTTCAGAAACTGACAGCAGCATCGGTGGATTTTGATAGCACGGTGATCAACCGGCTTACGGTCCATGCTGCATGTCTCCTCGTTGTCGGCGCCGATAGGGTGGGATGGCCAGCGCGCATTCCAACAAAAGGACGCCCATGCCCAGCGCAGTTACCCTCGTTCGCTCGAGTACCCTCACTGCCTCCGCGCAGTACGCATATGCGGCGACCGTTCCCGGCGACGCACGCCTCATTTTTCTAGCCGGATCATGCCCCTTGAATAAGGACGGTACGACCGCAGGCCTCGGGGACTACGCTGCACAGGCTGCAAAAGCGATTAAGAGCTTGTGCCTTGCCCTGGAAGCCGCCGGCGCCGGCATTGGGGATGTAATCTCCACGCGCGTACTTGTGGCATCGACCGAACGGGCCGACTTGGTAACGGCGTGGGACGTGGTTCGGGCAGCTTTCGGTGAGCACGATGTGCCAAGCACGCTGATGGGAGTCACGGTGCTCGGCTATGAAGACCAGTTGGTTGAGATCGAAGCAGTCGCCGCAGTTATCGATTGAACCGGCGCTGCCGCCGTACAGCCCGCAAGGGGATCCTGCACTGGGCGCCTGCTCTTCTAGTGTTAGTGGCCTTCCGGGGACATTAGCTGCAGGATAGGGTTTCTGGTGTAGGAGGCATGGAAGGGTGAAATTTGCAGCTGGACACTTACATCTCCCGTGCCTCCGACGGGCTGTTCACGGCTAAGACAATGCAGATGCCGGAACTAACCGCTCAGGCGCGGACGATTGAAGAGATCCCTCACGCGGTTCGCTCCGCTGCTGCTGCGATATCCGGCCGGCCGGCCGAAAACTTCGACGTCATCCTCGACTTTTGACAGCTTCGTCGGGCGCCAGATGGAAGTCCGTTGTCCCCGTCCGAGGACCCGGTCCGATGTGCAGTAGCTGCTACAGGCTGTGGTGCCGGTGAATGATCCCCAATCGGACGCAGCGGCGTCGGCTTACGGGCCTTGCGGATGCATCGCGGCGCTGATGATTTCAGGCCGAAACATCCGATCAGAGCATCGCGGTAAGCACGCCTCCATCGGCGCGCATGGCGGCCCCGTTGGTCGCGGATGACAGCGGACTCGCAAGGAAAACAGCCAGGTTCGCAATCTCTTTAGGGTCTATAAACCTCTCAAGGAGCGAGGTCTGATTTCCACCGATGATGACCGCCTTGAGCTCACTTGCCGTGAGCTGCTGCGTCTTAGCAATTTGCTCGACCGTTTCGGCGACACCGTCTGAATATGTAGGTCCGCCAAGGATCGTGTTTACCGTAACGTCGGTACCGCGGGTTAGCTTGGCAAGTCCGTTGCTCAAGGCGAGCAGTCCCGCCTTGGTCACGCCGTAGTGCGTCATATCGCCAGGGATGTTCACTCCCGACTCGCTGCCAATGAAAATGATTCGACCCCATCCCGCCTCGATCATCGGGGGAAGTATTGCACGAGACAGCCGCACACCACTCATGACATTGACATCGAAGTAGCGCCCCCAGTCATCATCCGAGATCTCCCCGAAGGGTTTCACCTCGAAGAGTCCGACATTGTTCACCAGGATGTCGATGCCCTCGAGTGAACTCAGCAGATGCTGTACCTTGGCGGGCTCACGGAAGTCAGCAGCAATGCCTGAGACGACCGCGCCGGGCACCTCTGACCCGAGTTTCCGCACCGCACTCCCAACCCGACTCTCAGCACGCCCGTTGATGACGACAGACGCTCCCTCTTGAAGAAGTGTCTTCGCAATCGAGTAGCCGATGCCCTGGGTGGAGCCACTGACGAAGGCTCGCTTGGTCGCTAACTGCATATCCATAATCTTGAGACCTCACGTTTACTTGCTTGGGAAACAAAAGACTACGGTTTAATGATTGTCCAAGCAACTAAATGAGCCGCGCATCCCGACTGAATCTCGTACTCTGGTCGTATGACTGATACCCGCTCTCCGGTAGATCTCGCTGGGGAGGACCTTGATACATGGGCGGGACTGGCTACGGTTCTGGAGTGGTTGCCGCCCGCGCTCGATGCGCCGTTGGTGCACGATTTTGACCTCACACATTTCGAGTACGGCATCCTGTTCGCATTGGCTGACGCACCGGATCGGACACTTCGCATGAGTGATCTCGCCGGCTTTGCCAATAGCTCACTCTCACGACTGTCCCGCGCAGTGTCACGGCTGCAAAGCCGAGGCTGGGTGCAGCGCTCCCCGGACCCCAAAGACGGGAGATCCACCCGAGCAACTCTGACCGACGCCGGCCTCGAGGTGATCAATGAGGCAACTCCTGGTCATGTCGACACCGTCAGAAGGTTGGTCCTCGACCCGCTAACAGCCGCGCAAAGACGCCAGCTGCGTGAGATCACCTTGCGCATTCAACAGGCAATCAGGACACAAGAGGGATGGCGGCCACCGCGGAGTATCCGCTCTCCCGCAGCGTCGGACTAGCACTCGCCTAACGGCAACCCGCTTCCGTTCTGCTTTGCGGTCCTTCTCCTGCGTCCGGCAGGTCCTTCTGAGGACGAATGAGGGGGCACCTTGTGGGACATCTTGGCTTTTCGGGCACGAAAATTTGACAGACCTTGAGGAACAGAAGCGACTATTAGGGGAGCCGTGTAGCAGAGTGCGGCAACCCCCCGGAGCGGGCCTTGCTCGTTTTCCAGGGCCAGGCAAAGTCCCGCCGCTGGCCCTGCAGCTCAGCGGCGGGACTTTGACTGGTTAACGCATGGCCGCCGGTGAAGGATCGGCTAGCGTGGACGTTCCGGTTTCGCAGCAGCGCGTACCAGGTGCCGCCGTTGAGGTCGATTTCGTCGATGGACCTTTCATCGGATTTTTGCGTTGCGGCGCGGTGTCCCAGGGCGCGCACCGTGGCCTCAGACCCTAATCTTCTCCAGGTCCTCAAGCAGGCCCGGGTGCGTGGGCTCCCAGCGCAGCTGGGCGCGGGTGCGGATGCTTGATGCGGGCTGGTCGACCTCGAAGATGGCGCCGAGGGGACCAAAGGTCTCTGTCGGCCGTGATTCGACGGGAAGCCCGAGCCGCCGCCCTATCACGGCGGCGATGTCGCGCACCGCGTCGCCCTCGTCCGCAACGGCGTGCCACGCCGTGCCGCCGGGGGCCTTCTCGAGCGCGAGCCGGAAGAGAACAGCCGCGTCCAACGCATGCACGGCCGGCCAGCGCTGGGCGCCGTCTCCTGGGTAGCCGGCCACGCCGCTCTGGCGGGTGATTTGGGCGAGGATCCCGGCGAATCCGCCGTCGCCTTCGTTGTGAACGGTGCGCGGGAGCCTGACGGTAGATGCCCGCACCCCGCGGTCCGCGAGGGATAGGGCGCGATTGACAGACACGCTGCGCCCGCCCACAGGCCCCTCGGTCGGCAAGGGGTCGTCTTCGGTCGACGGGCGGCCGGCCGCGCGCGGAGTGCCCGACACCGTGACGAGTGGCTTCCCGGTGCCGACGAGGGCTTGGCCGAGCACGTCGAGGGCTGCGGATTCATCGGCGATGTTCTGACCGAGCGCCTCCGGCGAGCTGAAGTCGTTGCCGAAGGCGAGGTGGATGACACCGTCGGCCTTCTCAGTCTCGGCGCGAAGGACATCGAAGTCGACGAGCCCTCCCCGAATGGTGTCGGCGCCGGCCGCTTCGGCTTTCGCGGCCGAGACGTCGGAGCGGGTGAGGGCGGTGACAGAGTGCCCGGCGGAGAGCAACTCGGCGACGACCGCCGACCCGATCAGACCTGTTCCTCCAGTGATGAATACACGCACGGAAACCCTCCACGAAGTGATGCGACTAATGTCCCATCAGCGTAGCACTGTGATAAGACTTGTGTCGCATCACGTAGAATAGTCGGATGTCAAGATGGAAACCGGCTGCACGTCAGCGACTGGCCGTGGCTGCTCTCGACCTCTTCGCCGAGCAAGGTTACGACGCGACCACCGTCGCGCAGATCGCGGAGCGCGCCGGCCTCACCCGCAGCACCTTCTTCCGCTACTTCGGCGACAAGCGCGAGATCCTCTCGGCGGGCCAGGAAATGCTCAGCTTGCTGCTGGCCGAGGGCATCGCTGCAGCCCCGGAAGATGCGACCCCCCTGGATGCGGTCGCCGCCGGCCTCGACCGCGCATCCGGTGCCATGACCGACTTCAACCGCGAACTCGGCCCCCGCCTCCACGCAGCGATCGAAGCCAACGAAGAGCTCCGCGCCCGCAGCGCCATGAAGAGCATCGGCATGGCGGCCGCGATGGCAGACGCGCTCCGCCAGAGGGGCGTCTCCGAGGCGGCCGCGCAGGTGTCGGCCGAACTCGGTGTGCTGGCGTTCGGCATCGGCTACCGCCGCTGGGCCGACCCCGCGGGCAAGGACGCCCCTGGCGAACTCGTCGCTCACACCCGCACCGCCTTCGCAGAACTCCGCTCGGCTACCGCCACCCTCCGCTAAAGACGAGAGTCCCGCTCAGGGATCCCCTTAACGGCTGAACTCACGCGCCAAATAGCGCCGCCAGAACGCCGCCACTTATCGCCGAAAGTCACAGCACTTCCCGGCACCTCAGGGGCGGGTCGTCAAAAACGGTCGTTTTTGCCACAGGTGTCAGTTTCAGAAGTTGGCCGCTAAGCCCCCAGTCAACAAAAGCCCGGGCAGCCCCAGGGGCCCGGGCGCTGCGTCCGGGCCCTTGTGCATGTTCGGCTGAAGGCCTGCTGAAAACTCGGCTACCGGTCCGCAACGATCCAGATCCGTATTCCCTGATCCGTCAGACTCCGGCGAAGGCTCTCTTGGACGCTTATCTCGTACCAAAAGATTGCCGCCGGATCCGGCCGTGGAGTATCAAGGTTTCGGAAGAGTGCGTCCAACAACCGCGCCAGCTGCACGTCTGACAAGCCGGAAGTTATCGCTTCCGGACCGTTGGTGTTGCTGATGATCGCGAATAGTTCGGTGTCCGTCATCGACGAGGGCTCGGATCCTACTAAGCCCCCGCCGTCCTGCCGCCCCCTCAGCGCATCCTCCTACATCCGGCCGGCGGTAAGGTCCGGGTCAGCATCAGGATTCGTGCGGCCGGTCTCCTCGACAGTCAGGGAGGGCGCGGGCTCATCCTGAGACGCCTGGAGGGAGCGCCACACGAGCACGCCGGCCGCGACGATGGCGATTAGTGCGCCGATCCACCACCATTTCCTGGACGCTCTCCGTGCAGCCGCCGTCGGCACCGCAGCCTGAACCGCCGCTGCTTTCGGTCCAGCATGCCTTAAGCGCTCGTGGACCCGAGGGGTCAGTGTCTGTACCCCGCCTGCCAGCTCGTCAGCGAGCTGACGCACAACAGCTTGGAGGCGAGGTGATGCAGTCTCGATGCCGGTGTCCAGCCCGGCTACGGCTCTCTGCAGAGCAGCCTGCACCCCGGGGGTCGCCCATTCCTTGCCCTTGGCCAGTTGAGTCCTGAGGTTTTCGGAAAAACGGTGGACCTGCGCGGTTTCCATGGTGGGTTCTGCCGTTCGCATTAGGTGCCTCCTGGTAGTGATGGATGCCTACGAAAGATCTAAAGGATTGTGACCCCGCATGCGGAGCGCAAGTTCCGCTTAGGGGCGGACGGCGACTGGGGGGACGAACCGCTGCTTAGGGGGTTCGTTTCGCCGCCGGCCCGGTCTCACCCACGCCGGCCCCAAGGGAAACGCCACATCTCGTTACAGCAAACATTAGGTCCAGGCTTCACTCCTGTCAGCAGAAAGGGGTACCCATATTTCATGAGGGGGTGAAGCCAAGGATGCTCAGATCCTCGCTGTGCCCGCTCCTCCATTCCTGCGGCGAGGAGCCGTCTCCGATGCTGGGGTCGAAGCCCTGGGGCAAAAACGCATCTACGGGTTCGCTGCGACACTTCAGCCCGACGCTAACTTCGGCCGGATCCTGGCCGCCTACGGTGGCGTGTTCGTCGCCGGCTCCCTTGCATGGGGAATGGTCTTCGACGGCTTCCGGCCCGACCGCTGGGATATTACCGGCTCGGTGATCTGCCTGCTCGGAGTGGCCGTGATCATGTTCGCGCCCCGCAGCGCCGGCTAAAACTCTTAGTACAGAATTGCCTGAATACAGGCACAGATGTAGTTTCGGGTTATGGAAACCCTCACGCACGCCCCGGTGCTGGCACGGTTCGGTTACGCGGTCTCGGATCCGACCCGGGCCCGGATCCTCCTGGCGCTGGCCACCGAAGCCGCCTACCCGTCCAATCTGGCTGATTCACTCGGGGTGTCACGGCAGAGCATGTCCAACCACCTGACCTGCCTGCGTGGCTGCGGCCTCGTGGTCGCCGTTCCGGATGGCCGGCGGAGCCGCTATGAACTCGCGGACGCCAGGTTGGGCCATGCCATCACGGACCTGCTCGGCGTAGTGCTGGCCGTTGACCCTGCCTGCTGCGCACCGGACGGGACGTGCCTGGTACGACCACTGCACTCCAAACCGCACCCACCGCGTCCCGGCGCGCCGTGCTGAACCGCCGGATTCGGCTCTTCGCCGCTGCGACCATCACGTACAACATTGCCGAGGCCATCGTTACGCTCTGGGCCGGGAATGCCGCGGACTCCTCGGCGCTGATCGGTTTCGGACTCGACTCAGTGATCGAGGTCGCATCCGCCGTGGCCCTGTCCTGGCAGTTTTCCGCCAAGGCCCCTGAACAGCGCGAGCACCTGACCCTGCGGATCATCGCGCTCTCCTTCTTCGCCCTCGCCGCGTTCGTCACGGTGGACTCTGTGCGGTCCCTGACCGGCGGCGGCGAAGCGCAGCACTCGACCCCGGGCATCGTGATCGCTGCCCTGAGCCTGGCCATCATGCCGGTTCTGTCCTGGGCGCAGCGTCGGGCCGGACGGGAACTCGGATCCAGGACCGCGGTCGCTGATTCCAAGCAGACGCTGCTGTGCACCTACCTCTCCGCAGTCCTGCTGGTGGGACTGGTGCTGAACAGCACGCTGGGCTGGTGGTGGGCTGATGCCGGCGCAGCCCTGGTCATCGCCGCGATCGCCGTCCGGGAAGGCATCAACGCCTGGCGCGGGGATGTCTGCTGCACCGTCCCGCACGGCCACAATACGCCCGAGACCGCAACGGATGATTGCTGCGCCGGCTCTGACATGGGCGACGGCGCCGGCCACCACAGCGGCGAGTCCGGGCACGGCACACGCTTAGCTGCGGAGAGCCAGACCGATGCGCCCGGGGCTGCCGGGTGCTGCGAAGGCTGTAACTCCAAGTCCAGATCCCAAGATCGTCAGCCTGTCGCCGCCGGGCCCGGGGGAACACTGACCGTGGACTACGAACTGCGCACCATCCCGGGCTGTCCGAACAGCGGTCCGGCCCTGGAACTGTTCCGTCAAGCCCTGGCAGCCGAACGACGGGACGCCGGCCGCCTAACGGTCCGTGAGGTAACGTCCGAGGACGAGGCCGAGATGCTGGGTTTCCACGGCTCACCGTCCTTCATCGCCGACGGGCAGGACTTGTTTCCTGCCGGGACCGCACCTGCCCTGAGTTGTCGGGTGTACAGCTCGGAGGACAGGATGGCCGGGCTTCCCTCCGCCGGGTCATTGCGCGCCGCCGTCCGTGTCGCCGCCTCCGACGCATGAGCGACCGGGACTCCACGCCCCACTGCCCGCCGGTCAGCCTTCCTCGCCCCAACACCTACGCCTGCGCCTACGCCTACGCCCTGGAGGGCACTACATGAGCGGACATGACCACGACCACGCCGCTGGTGCAACCAGTCACCGGGGCAAACTGATCGTTGTCTTCTGTGTCACGTTCGCCGTGATGGTCGCGGAAATCGTCGGCGCGGTCCTCACCGGCAGCCTGGCGCTGCTGGCAGACGCGGGCCACATGTTCACCGACTCGGTTGGGCTGCTGATCGCCCTGATCGCCGCGTCCCTGGCCCTGAAGCCTGCCACGCTCAAGCGCACCTGGGGGTACAAGCGCGCTGAAATCATCGCCGCCGCAGGGCAGGCGGCCCTGCTGCTGGGCGTTGGCGGATTCGTCATCATCGAAGGAATCCGGCGGCTTCTCGAGCCCCCGGAGATCGCAGGATCCACCATGCTCTGGTTCGGCGTCATCGGCCTGGCCGGCAACGCCGTCGGCCTGATCGTTTTATCCTCGGGCCGGAACCACAACTTCAACATGAAGGCCGCCTTCCTCGAAGTCCTCAACGACGCCCTGGGATCCGCGGCCGTCATCGCCGCGGCGATCATCATCGCCGTCACCGGCTGGGTCCAGGCCGACGCCGTCGTGTCCCTGCTGATCGGTGTGCTGATCATTCCCCGCACCCTGAAGCTGCTCCGCGACACGGTCAACGTGCTGATGGAAAACGCACCGGCCGGCCTGGACCTAGCCAGCGTCCGCGGCCACATCCTCGCCCTGCCGCACGTCATCGACGTCCCCGACCTGCACGCTTCTCTCGTGGCCTCCGGGACACCGGTGCTTTCCGCCCATGTCACCGTCGAGGACACCTGCATGACCGACGGGCACGCCGCCACCATCCTGGCGGACCTGCAGCGCTGCGTGGCAGAACACTTCGACGTCAGCGTCGAACACTCCACCTTCCAGATCGAACCAGCCGCCCACCGCGACCAGGAAAGCTTGCCGCACTGATGACACAGACGGGGAGCCGCCGATCGGTTCGTCGAGCAGCTCGTTGACCGATGTCTGCCCTTCCAGTTCCCCAGCCTCCCGATTCCGGCCGCTGGGTAAGACCGGTCCCAAGATTACCCGCCTCTGAAGTCACGGTCGCGGGTGGTGCACACTGGCGGGCAGGTGTAGCCCTCCGCACAGCCCAAAGCTGGGCGGTTTCCAACAACCGACGCAACAGTCCGTGTTGACGCTGACGCCAGCAGACGAAAGGACCCCGTCCAGTCGGTGTTGGCCGGGGTCCTTGCGTCTGCTTTTTGATCTTGGTTAGTGCCCGGCGCCGAGTTTTCCGCCGAGGCGTTCGCGGATGAGTGTGCTGGCGTTGTTGAGGCCGATGATCTTCACGTCCTTGCCGTGGCGGTGGTACTTCTCGGTGATGGCGTCCAGCGCTGCAATGGTCGAGGCGTCCCAGAGGTGGGAGGCGTGCATGTCGATGATGACGTGCTTGGGGTCCAGCGCATACTCGAACTGCGTGTAGAGGTCGTTGGAGGAGGCGAAAAACAGTTCGCCGTTCACAACGTAAGTCACGGTTTCGTGGCCGGCGACGTTTTCGACCGTACGTTCGACAGTGACCAGGTGCGCGACCCTCCGGGCGAAGAGGACCATGGCGACCAGGACTCCGACGCCCACGCCGATGGCCAGGTTGTTGGTGGCGACCACGACCAGGACGGTGGCCACCATGACCGCGGTTTCGCTTTTGGGCATCATCCGCAGCGTCGAAGGACGGATGCTGTGCCAGTCGAAGGTCGCGACAGAGACAAATATCATGACGGCCACGAGGGCGGCCATGGGGATCAGGGAGACGACTCCGCCGAGGGCGACAACGAGGATAAGCAGGAACGTGCCGGCGAGGAAGGTGGAGATCCTGGTGCGGCCACCGGAAGCTTTGACGTTGATCATGGTCTGGCCGATCATCGCGCAACCGCCCATGCCACCAAAGAAGCCGGTAACGATGTTGGCCACGCCCTGGCCCCAGGCTTCGCGGGTCTTGTGGGAGCGGGTATCGGTGACGTCGTCGACCAGTTTGGCGGTCATCAGGGATTCGAGCAGCCCAACCATGGCCATGGCCAGGGCGAAGGGGCCGATAATCTGCAGCGTCTCCCAAGTGAGGGGTACGTTAGGGACGAACAGCGAGGGCAGGCTGTGCGGGAGTTCGCCCTTGTCGCCGACAGTGGGTACCTTGACGGCGGCCAGGACGGTGATGAGCGTGAGCACGATGATGGCAATCAACGGTGCGGGGACCGCTTTGGTCAACCGCGGCAGTCCGAAGACGATCAGCAAGGCCAACGCCGTCAGCGGGTACACCAGCCACGGCACGCCGATGAGTTCGTGGAGCTGGGCGCTGAAGATCAGGATCGCCAGGGCGTTCACGAACCCGACCATGACCGAACGAGGGATGAACCGCATCAGCTTGGCGACGCCGAGAAGGCCTAGGATGATCTGCAAAACACCGGCGACGATCACTGTGGCCACGAAGTAGTCCACCCCGTGGCTGCGGACCAACGGGGCGATCACCAGGGCCACGGCCCCGGTGGCGGCGGAGATCATGGCCGGCCGGCCGCCGACGAGGGAGATGGTCACAGCCATCGTGAACGAAGCGAAAAGCCCGACCCGCGGGTCCACCCCCGCGATGATGGAGAAAGCGATGGCTTCCGGGATCAATGCCAGGGCGACGACGAGCCCGGCAAGGACTTCAGTCTTAAGCCTGCGCGGGGACTTCAGGGTCTCCCGGACGGACTGCAACTGCTCCGGGATATAGGCAGGGGCATCCCCCGTGGTTGTGACGGCCATGAGCCGGCTCCGTTCTGCGTCGTGAAGGCATACTCGTGCCTTCGTTGTATGAAGAGAAGAGGGGCGCAGCTGCGCGCCGAAAGAAAATTTTAGGGGTCCGCCCTGGCGCCACGGGCGACCACTTAAAACCATACCCTAACGTGATGGTAGAGTTTAAATTCCGATCTATAGGAGTTCTTGATGACGGCAAAGACCGGAAACACCATGCACATCGGTGAACTCGCCGAACGTACGGGATTGTCCTTACGGACCATCAGGCACTACGACGAGGTCGGGCTCCTTCCCGCCACTGCGCGAACAGACGGAGGCTTCCGCGTGTACTCGGAGGACGATTTCGAGCGGCTCCTGGTCATCAAGCAGATGAAGCCGGTAGGTTTTTCACTGGAGGAGATGGCTGAACTGCTCCGAATATTTGCCACGGGCGACCCGGCCGGACTTGTCGAGGCCGACCAGGCAAAGCTTGTTCAGTTCCTTGAGAAAGCCGTCCAGCAACGAGCCAAAATGGCCCGAAACCTGGCCCAAGCAGACGAACTCATCGAAAGACTCAGCCGAAGCTAAGCTACGGGGGCCGGCTGTCCCCACCGAGCATCGATGTCACTGGAAAACCATTCCGCCGGTGCGGGAGCGGGACGGAGCTGCCCGCGCCCGGGCGGTTCGACCAGCCCCGGCAGCCTTTCGCTTGAACCTGGACGGCGGCATGAGTTGGGCGGTTTCCCACAAACGTCGCGGCAGGTCTGCCGAACGTATCAGGTTTGTGGGGGTTCGAAGACCAGTACTACTCCCGGAGTGGTGAGTAGCGTTTAGGGTACGGGATTCCCCAGCAGTTTTGCGGGGGCTGATTTCATTTTCCGTCGTGCGGGGCGTTGTCTTCGTGTGCTGGGTGCAGGTGTTGCCGGGGGTTGATGTAATTGGTGCTGTAGGGGGCGGTTGGTGGAGGGGGAAGTTCGTTGATGAGTTCATTGACGGCGTGGGCGACGAGGTCCCGTTCGTGGGCCGGGAGCTCCAAGGATCCGTTGAGATAGGCGTCTACTTCGTACTCGCCTGCGACGCCTGTGAAGCTGAAGTAGCGGATCCACACCTCGCCGAGGGGAAGCCTGGCTAGTTGCATCGCTTCCCGGGTTGCTTCTGCCTGGCTGCTGGATTCATCGAACTCGTCCAAGGGGTTCTCCTACTGCTCAGTCATACCCTGGACGATTTCCCGGGCTACCTCATGGAGTGGTTTGCCCTCTCCCCGGGACGCGGACAACATGATGGTGAAAGCTTCACGCGAGGTGATGTTCATTCTTTCGATGAGGACGCCTTCGGCCCGGGAGATCATGTCGCGGTTTGCCAGGGCTTCCACCAGCTGCGTGCTGAGCCGTTGCGCTGTTTCGCGGTCCCTGGCGTTGCCGAGCATGACGGCGGCCGGAGCGGCGAGCCGCTCGATCAGGAAAACCGAATGGTCATCAAACGCCATCGGGTGTGGGGAGTAGACCTTAAAGGCTCCGATGTGTCGTCCCTGGGTGGTGACTGGGGCGCTGAGGACGGAGCGGAGGGGAAGGTCTGCGACTGCTGCGGTCCACCGGGGCCAGCGCGTTTCCTGCCTCGCGTCCTGGATGATGATGGCGCGTTGTTCTGCCCAGGCGCTCAGGCACGGTCCCTGGCCCAGCTCGTATTGCAGTTTGTCCGCCCGGAGCACCACAGGGTCGGTGACGCCGGCGCTTTCCCGGCGGCCGCGGGCGTTGATGAGAGAGGCTCCGGCGCCGGCCGAACCTGGCACGGAGTCCTTGAGTACATAGGCCAGGGATTGCACGGCTCTGGCGGCGTTCTCCTCGGTGAGGAAACCGCCTGCCAGTTGTCCGGTCAGCGCAGCCAGTTCGTTTACTAGGGGATTGTCCATGGCTTTTCTCACCCTTTCGTGCCCTACCGGAGCTAGGCCGAATCGAAGTGTGTGGTGGGCGTGGTGCCGTTGAAGCGTGCCAGGACGGAGAGCGCTACGTCCCTGAGCTTCTCGTTGCGGTTGCTTGAGGCTTTCACCAGGATGCCTACGGCTTGTTTTTGGTCGCAGCCGGTCTGGGCCATGATCACGCCGGCCGCGAGATCGATCGCTGTCCGTGATTCCAGAGCGGCAGCCAGATCCGCAGACTTTTCTGCCTGTGTTTGCAGCTTCACGCTCAACGTCACCGCCCGCGCCGCCACCGCCGTGAAGTCCAAAAGGGTCTTTTTCACGTTGTCAGGGACCGGGCCGGGGTGGGGGCTGTACGTGTTCAGTGCGGCCGCCCCTGCTGTTTTCAGGGCGATCGGAATGGCTAAAATCGACCGCATCGGGCTCCCGGTCATGGCCCTGGTGTACCGCGGCCACCGTGTTTCAGTCCGCAGGTCAACAACCTCACAGACCTGTCCCGTCCTGGCGGTCTGCATGCACGGGCCCTGATTCGATGCGTACTGCACCTCATCCATGACCGCTGTTTCAGGATCGCTGCTGCAGACTGTGACCGGCCGGCGGTTCCTCCACACGGTCACACTGCAATGGGCCTCGGTCAGGACCTGGCCAAGCTCACGGGTTGAAATCTCCACCAACCGCTGCAGGAACACTGCCATGTCCGGGCTGTCCAGGAGCACGTCTATCAGCACATCAGTCCCGGAGTGCGTCAGCTTGGTATTCACAAAATCTCCTGCCTGCCGCCCTGAGCGGTACGTGTGTTCCTGTCCATCCCCTTACCCAGACCTGAGGGAAAGAACTGCTATGGGTCAGGCGGGCCCTGGTCTGCCGATTACCAGCGGGCCAGAGTCGGGATGGAAGCGAGGAAGCGGCAGGACAGGTCATCGACCGCGTAGTCGAGAATCTCCACTTCGAACACGTCCGGGTCCCGGAGCCCGTGCAGGAAAGCGTCGAACTCGAAGATGCCCGCGCTTCCTCCGTTGGCCCAGAACCTCAGCCATAACTCCTCAAGCCAACCCGGGTCCTGCAGGACCATCACCCGGGCCACCTGTTGTGAATTTCCCATGCGGCGCCCTCACCACTGTCGGTGGACTATCGCTTTGAAGCGCCCCTCTACTCGAGACACTATCCACGATGACAGCTAAGGCACCCCGTCACAACCCCCGAAAAGCGCGCGAGAGAAGCTTGCCACGCATGAGACCTTTGGGTTACCGCGGGTAGCATCGGCCTGCCGGGGTCACCGGCGCACGGAAGTCGGAGGTGACACTGAACCGCCCACAACTTTGGCAGCATTTGGCGAGGCCCGGTTCAGCTCCAAGGTTCGGAAAGATCAATTCTGAGGTGGCCCCTGGCCGGAGAACCAGGAACCATTGGATGGCTCACTGCAGTAGCGGTGGAGAACCGTGAGGTACTGCCCCAAGCTGTCGACAGCGGAACCCCTGCTGCCACAACCAGGTTTCCGCGTGGGTAGGGCAGCCGACTGGATGGAGCTGTCCGTGAACTCCGGTCTAAATATCCGTCGGACAAAACGGGTAAGTGATTGGGTAGTCCTGTCTGTTGTGTCATAGTCATGCTGCTTCTAGGTTGGTGTAATGACCGCCGAAGATCATGCCCACCAGCTTGAGGTGTTGCACGGCCTGATCACAAGTAGCGGAGAGCTCAAGGGCTTTCTGGATGCGATGACCGGCTTCGCAGCGGAAACGATGATCAAGGCGACCGGAAGACGGGTTGAGTGCGCCCTCACGCTCCACCGGCACAAGCGCAGCGTGGAGATCGCCGGCAGCAGTGATGATGCGATCCTGCTCGACGGCGTCGGGCAACGCCAGGGCGACGGGCCCCGAACGGAGGCCCTGCGGACCGGCCTACCGGTCTTGATTGCCGATGTTTCCCTTGATTTCCGCTGGAAGCCCTACTGCCACGCCCTGGCTGGTTTTGGCTGCCGGAGCGTGCTTGCCGTGCCACTGGAACTCGGGTCCGAAGCCGAGGCGGCGCTGAACTTCTTCGCCCCGACGACCGGTTTCTTCACCGCGGAAGTCATAAAGGATGCGCGGGCTTTCGCCAATACCGCAAGCCAGGCCCTTCGGGTGGAGCTCCGGATCGTGTCCGCGGAACTGCTCGCCGAAGACCTTAAAGCCGCCATGGAATCCAGGACCGCGATCGACCTAGCCTGCGGAATGATCATGGCGCAGAACCGGTGTTCCCAAGAGGAGGCTTTCCAGATCCTTGTCAGAGCGTCCAGTACCCGGAGCGAGAAGCTTCACACCCTCGCACAAAAAATCGTCTCCAACGTCTCCGGAGATGACGCAACATGCACCCATTTTGACGACTGAAACTGCTGCCAGCAGCAGCATTCCAAACAGGCTCCGGGCGGACCGGAACCCGGACCACTAGGGGTGGGCAGAGCGGAAGGCCCGGGGATGGCTGGGTTAGCTTTGGCATTCCTGGCAATATTGATGGCCTTCGTGTTCGCGGGCCAGTTGCGAACGGTGCCGGACCAGGAAGCAGGAGTGGCACGTGAACTCGTCCGCGGCCTGAGGGACGACCTGGATGATGAGCTCTTCGGCAACGATTTCGCCGCCGGGGACGCCCAGAGCGTCGGCATCATCGGGTGCGTCCAGTTCCCGTACGACGCTGAGCGCGTCAGGTGCGTTGGCGGACTTCAACGCCTCCAGTGAGCTTTCCTGTGTTTCCTTAACATCGGTCCGGAGCTCATCGTAATCGGCGGTGGCCATGGTTCAGTCCTCAATTCCTGTTCGTTCTGTCTGCAACGGATTTCGGTGGCCCTTTTTCCCATTTGGTTGCGGGCGCCGCCCAGCACGTCCTCACGTCGGTTCTGTCCCTTGCCCCTTGCATTCAGGAGGCAGGCCGGAAGCGGGGAAACGAGGCCAAGGCCATGATCGGGAAGGGCGGGGCGAAAGAGACCTCTAGGTGGCACGGCCCCAAAGCAGCGGGGAAAGCACTGACGCCAGCTTCTTTTGGACTCATCACTGCTCCTTCCTCTTACTCGCCGGTGGCCTCTTGGAGAACATTTCGTGCTACTTCGTGGAGCGGTGTGCTCTCTCCGCGGGAACGGGCCAACAGTACGTCTAAAGCCTCTTGTGAGTTCACATTCATGCGCTCCATCAACATCCCCTGTGCTTTTGAAATCATGTCCCTGTTGGCCAGAGCCTCGGCCAGTTGCCCGCTCATCCGTTGTGCAGCTTCCCGGTCCCGGATGTGGCCGAGCAAAGCCGCTGCTGGGGTGGCGAGCCGTTCGATCAGGAAAACAGAGTTGTCATCGAATGCCAGCGGGAGGCGGGAGTAGACCTTGAGGGCACCAATGTGCTTTCCCCCAGTGGTCAGTGGTGCGCTGAGAACCGAACGGAGCGGAAGCTCAGCTACCGCCGCCGTCCATAGCGGCCAGCGGGTTTCTTCCTGGGTGTCCTGGATGATGATGGGGCGCTGTTCGGACCAGGCGCTCAGGCACGGGCCCTGACCGAGCCCGTACTGCAGTTTGTCGGCCTGGAGCACGACCGTGTCGGTGGCGCCGACGCTTTCGCTGCGGCCGCGGGAGTTGATGATGGACGCCCCGGCTCCCGCGGAGCCCGCGATCGAGTCCTTCAAGACGTATGCCAGGGACCGCACCGCTTTGGCAGCATCCTCCTCGGTGAGGAGGCCAGTAATCATCCTCCCCGTGACTCCGGCCGGTTCATAGGCCTGGGGAAGAGAATGGTTCATGGTTGGCCACCTTGTCCTGCCCGGCAACCGGGCGGGTATAGCTGAATGAGAAGCAATGCACCCTTGCTGGGTGAGCGCGTGAGGGGACCATCCGCAGGTGGTTCAGCCCTCGGATGCCGCGTGAGGACAGGCCTATTCGGGCAGTTCTATTTGGAACCCGCAGGGGCAATGCAGCACCTGGGTGGTCAGATAGACGTCCAAGTCGTCTTCGGTCGTGCGGTCGGTGAAGATCGGGGCGCTGAGCCGGCGGAGCTCCGAGCCGGTTTTTTGCATTAGCTGCCCGCAGTGAAAGTAGCTGCCGGCGAAGGTCACAACGTCGTCTGCATGACTTTCTCTGTTCAGGATTTCCGCAACGGCGGCCACGTCGGCGGGGTGAAGGTAGGTCCGCCGGCAGGCCCTGCAGGCGTAGCCCACTTCCACCATCACAGTCGAGGGTGGGCTGAGCGCCGCGATCGAGTGCAGTTCAAGGTCCCGGTCGTGTCCGCATGCGCGGCAGGTCAACGGTGCCGCGCCTGATGGGTGTCCGGGTGGTTGATTGTTTTGAGCGGGAGAATGTATGGACATCATGCAGCCGCCGGGTAGCTGAAGAGGATGTAGTCAGCTGCCGCGGGGCCGACCATCCGCAGCCGGCTCTCGTGAACGTCCACGCCACGGCCGTGCATCGCTGCCCGGAACGTGAAGTCGGGCTCTGCCTCGATCCCGTGCAGGAAACACCAACTGACGTACAGGCCGTAGAGGCAATCAGCGGTCAAGGGGCAGTCGGTGTCGAATTCAGGGACGGTGGCTTCTGCAAGGAACGTGGTGAAATGCGAGGCGGCCATGGTGGCTCTCTTTCCCCGGTGTGCATCTGTCCGCCGGCAGGCTCTAGCGGTACCTCCTCAGAGCCCTGCACTCGGCCAAGAGGGGAACGTCCCACAACGGTGTGACGCTTGCCACTTAGAATGTACGCACTCCCGTGCCACCTGTCCAGTCGGCCCGGCGGCCGATAAGCAGGGGTCGCGCCCGTAAATGGGATCTTGGACCGCGCCGTGCAGCTCGCCGCATCACTCGCATGGCTTGGAGCACAAGCTTTAGCAACACGCCCTAGTAGAACGAGATGAGCTCTACGAGCTCGCCCACTCGATCTTCCGGGTAGTTCCTGGCGACGTCGGCCTGGGTAAGAATCCCTACAAGGTCGTGGCCATCGATGACCGGCAGCCGGCGGACCTGGTGCTCTCCCATTACCCTGATGGCTTCTTCAACCGAGTCGTCTGCGCCGATCGTTACCGGCTTTCCCTGCCCGAAATCACCAGCCACAGCCGCGCGGGGGTCACCACCTTCGGCGAAGCATTTGATGACCATGTCGCGGTCGGTAATCATGCCCTTGAGCCTGTTGTCCTCCCCGCAGATGGGCAGCGCGCCGACGTCAAGCTCCTTCATTTTCCGGGCAGCCGCTTCGAGCGTTTCATTTTCACCAATGCACTCAACGCCGCCGGTCATGATTTCACGGACTGTAGGCATGGCGCTCTCCTGATGTTGGTAGTTCCGGTATTTAAGTCGCACCAGGCGTGCCGGCGTCCGGTCGCGACAGGCGCGTTTCGGTCACGGTTAAACGGTAGGGACGCAGGACGACAGTGTCCAGATCGAAAACAGGACCTGCGGGCCGGTACGGACGCTGAGGTTGTTTTCGTTGGGGGCCCGCTGCCACTGCCTCCGAGCGATCGCCCTAGCGAGGACCCACGTACCGCAGCCAGCCTCTGATAAAGAGTATTTCGATGATGCCGTCCAGCAGGTAGACCTTGCTGATTCGACCTTGGGTGGCGTAAATGATGTCGATGGCTGCCAACGTGGCCGCTGTTCCGATACCGAGACGTTTGGCTGCGGAACCGCCTCCAACACCCGGGGCAGCCCGGATTTGCTCGGCACCGATGGTGATGAGCAAGCCCGCAACGGTGCGGACGAGCCATTTATCGGTTTTCGGTCCGCTGACCGTTTCGAAGCTGCGCATGTGCAGCAGGGGCCAAAGGCCAGTGGCGAGATTGAAACTGCCATGGAGTTTCGCCAGTTGTGCTTCTTCCACCCTTTTTCTCCGTTCCGGCAGGACGAAACCTGCATTCCTAGTGGCTCATGGTCCCGGCGCGGGATTCGAGTACCGGCCGGATCCAGCGGTCAGCGACGACGCCTGTGGTGATGGAATAGACGGCCTTGTGCAGCACGTCGACAATCTGGTCCTGACGGGTCCAGGTGGAGGGCGGGGCTCCCATGCCGGTGGCGTTTTCGAGTGTCTGGTCGAACGCCAAGCGTACGCCTGTGTGCTTGGTGTTGGCCAGCGCTCCCCGAATGCCTGTGACCGACCACATTCCGCGAAGAACTCCCAGCAGCGCTCCGGTGCCCCAGTGCATTGCGTGGTTCCACATCAAAGGCTCGTCCGCCTGGCCCGGCGTCCTGCCCATCAGGGTCAGCAGTGTCCGCGCAGGAACGTATGAGTTCGGCCGCCCGGTGACGGCCTGTTCCACCTTCTCGCCCACCGTCATTGCTGCGACTCCTGCCAGGCCGCACATGGCGCCCTTGGCCCCGGCAGCGGCCAAGGTTCTTATCCGTCGTGGTTCCTGCATCTGCTGGCACTCCTATCTGCTTCGGCGCTACTCAAATCCCGCTGGTTCGATTCCTCTACCCAGCAACGCTGCGCGGCTAACCTGTCCGAACCAGCGCCCTGTGCGGTTATGCGTCGAAGCAGGTGCGGACGTTTGGTTCTCCTGATATCGATGTGACCACGTGGGCCAGGGAAACGTCGGGAACGTGCACCGCCTCCCGCTCCCGGATTGCGCTGAGCGAGGGCCCCGGCTTGAGGCATACTGCAACTGGTCGATACGGTCCGCTTCTTCGTCGCTGCTTGCCACGATGACCGGTTTCTTGGGCCGGATCAGGGTGATGCTGCAAAACGCACCGGCAGAGCCGGTGAGGGTGCGAGGTGTGAAACGTGCAAGTTCGGTGAGCATGTCGCGGACGTCCTCGCTCTGCAGGACGAATTCGACGATGTGTTCCGGCGGGAGCTGGGATGTGTCCTTGGCCATCATTGGCCTCGTTCCCTTTATGCCGCCCAACGCCCCGGCAACGGGGACTTGGTCAGGCTCTGGAGCCGCGTGGAGGGCGGCCGCAACTCTGCCGGAGCAGGTGGTTCAGCTGTTTCCGGTATGGACGATGCTTTCCTGATCCTCTTCATGGGCCGGAGCGTCAGCCAAGCCATCGGGGGTGAGGTCAAGATCCTCAACACCGGTATCCGTCACTGCATGGGGCGTGGTTGGGCTGGTATCAGTCATGGTCACTCTGCCTTCAGGTTCTGCCGTGGGTACGGGGGGCGGGATGGTTCAGGGTGGGTCCTGACGAACGCGCTCGACAGGTGCGGCCGCATCTCAGACCACGGGGGGGTAGCTGGCCAGGATGTAATCGGCGGCTGCGGGGCATTTCTTCATGTGGAGGTGTTCCCCTGCGCCGACCCGTTCCCGGATCGCGGTCCAGAAGGCGTGCTCTGCCTCGGGCTCCTGCCCGGATACGCAGCACCAGCTGGTGTACAGGCCATAGAGGGAGTCCCGGTCCAGGTGGGTTCCCGGTTCGCGGTCACGGTAGGTGGCTGCCTCAAGGAACTGGTCGAACTGTAATTGCGCCATCATGGCTCTTTTCAACAGGTGCAGTTGTCCACCATCAGGCTCGAGGCCTCAGAACCAGTGCCCTGCACGGGACACACGGTCAGGCTAACAACGATGAGGGGACAATCCCGGCCCGGCATCCCCTGGCGGGAATCCTGCGCCGGGACTCGTCCATTCTGGCCGGAAAGCCAGGAGAGAGCGGTTACGCGTGGGCAGTATCGGCGCGGGTGCCGGGGTTCTGGTTCTTGGTCCGAGGGGTCATGCGGTCCTCCTAAAGGTGAAGTGAGCAGCCTGGACGGCTATGCAAACTCTGATCCCTTTACTGAAACCATGTTGACAACTTCTCTACACTGTAGACTTTACTCGTAGAGTAAAGGGTAAGCAAGCTTAACGCACACATAAAGCGTCGACGTTTGGCGTGATGAACAGGACGACTTCGCAATGGCCCCTCCCGAACGCACCCCCAACAACGCAGGATCCCGGAAAGTGCCCCTGAGCAGGGCCGTTGTCCTTTCCGCCGCGCTGGAACTCGTGGACGCCGATAGGTGCCGGCTTCTCCCCCACCGACGCCCTTCACGTCTACCGGGCCTACTACGGCTTCCTTTACGGCCACATCCTTAACGAACTCCAGGAATACATCGTGGACCCGGAAGAAAACGAAGCAATCTCCGCCTCGGACTGCACCACCTGCCGACAAAGGAATTCCCCCACCTCCGGGCACTCGGCCCAGTCCTCGCGGACTACGACGGCGACGCCGAACTCGACTAAGGACTCACCATCCTCCTCACTGGATTGAGCGCCCAACTCGCCAGCCACGACCCCCACCGGGTCACTGAGGCACAGAACTTAACCGAAACCCGTGGATGGTGCGGCAGAAGCGGTTCCCGCGGGTGAGAAACTCAGGTTCTCCTGCGCAGAAAGTTGACAGACCTTGAGGAGCAGAAGCGATGATCAAGAGGAGTCGTGTAGCAGAGTGCGGCCATCCCGGAGTGAATACTCATCTCCGCGCCGGGATCAGGCAATGCCTGGAGTCCCGCCGATGGCCCTGCAGGGCCATCGGCGGGACTTTCATTTGGGGGACGCGCAGGATCAGGGAACGCACACGCCGGTGCCGCCAGAGAATCCTGGCCTCTACAGTGCTCTGGTGCCACAGCGAAGTCTGCGGCCCGCTACGAATTGAACTCGAGGCAGGACGGTAATACCGACCATTTTTTGTACGGGCAACAGACCCGAACGCTCGGGGCGGGCAAGGAATGCTCTCAACTTGCCCGCCCCGCGTTACTGGTGCTGCTCTGGCCGTCTCAAGCTGTCCGACGACCAGGTGTTACTGATGCTGCACTGGCCGTCTCAAGCTGTCCGACGACCAGGTGTTACTGATGCTGCACTGGCCGTCTCAAGCTGTCCGACGACCAGGTGTTACTGATGCTGCACTGGCCGTCTCAAGCTGTCGACGACCAGGTGTTACTGATGCTGCACTGGCCGTCTCAAGCTGTCGACGACCAGGTGATACTGCAACGGTGCTTCCCCCCAAACAGGCAACTAAAGCTACTTCGAGCGGGGGAACTTCCGTTCTCTTTTTCTTACGCAAAAAAATATAACGACACTCTGAAACCTCGTCAAATCGCCTTTGGGCGCTCTGAGTCAGGTCGCCTTTTTGCGGTTGCTCGGGGCCTACCTTGGAGGACACCCAAGGGGCAGGCGCGCCGCAGTCGCTAGATAGCCGGCTTACAAGCGTCCGGCGAGGGATCCTCGACTGGGGCAGGTATGCGCCTCTAGCGGATGGAGCGCCTCCGCCCCTCGCTTGTTTCTTGGGTCTCTTCGAGGTTGGTTCGCTTCCGTCTAAAATACTCCCTTCGCGGGTTTCCGAATCGTCTGGAGTGCCGCTAGTGAAAGGGACGTGCCATGTCAGCCAGTTTGCGGATCACTCCTACAGATCCTTTCCCTGAGGATCTGGAAAAGCTGAAGGACGAGAAGTTGCAGGTTCTCGACAGCCAGGTCCATCGTCAGCTAGACCACGAAATCGTCACTGCGGGTGAATCTCACCCAGAGACAGAGTTTCGCCACCAGGAGCTTGATATGGAGTTCGAACACCGCGACAACTAGATGCCCAGTTCCTTGAAACTGGGCCATCGAGTTCGCCCGGGTGGGCATGCATCCAATCAGGCCAGCGCTGCTGTAGAGAACCTATGCCGGGCCAGCCAGGGTGGACATCAAAGAAGGCGCACTCCCGGAAAAGCTCAAACCCGAGGCGCAATACCACTGGGTGAGTCATACCCCAGCCAGTCCACAGCCTCAGACTGCCAGCTGCTCACGGAGCAACCGGGTAAAGACTTACAGACCATGGGGAAGTGTCCGGCCAGGCAGAATGCCAAGCGGTGGGTAGTTTACGGTGAGAGAAGGTTCCGGAAGGGGCGCTGGGCGAACGCGGGAAGAAGGTCGGCGTATGGGAGCAGCCCGGCGTGCGGCACCTAACGCGGAGTGGGTTCAGATGTACCGTATGGGCCTGCCCGCTCCCAGAATCGCTTCCTTGTCCGGCGCCGCCGGGTCCACGGTGCGGTACCACCTGCGAATGGCTGCCCAGAAAGATCCGGCCCTCCGGGAACAGCACGCGCAGGCCACCCCGGCCACTCCCCCGAGGGTGGACAACCGCAGCCTGGAAAACCTCGAGGACATTCTTGCGCTGTACCGGACAGAAGGCCGCCTGCCCAGCAGCCGTGCGAAGTCGGCGCGGGAGCGTACCCTGAGCAGCTGGCTTGGACGCAAACGCCAGGAATCCGAGACCGGGAGGCTCTCCGCCGTCGTTAGAGACCGTCTCCGGGAAATCCCGGGCTGGGACGCGCCACGAAAACAGAAGGAAAAGCGCGCAGCGCTGTGGAACCAACGCCTGAGCGAACTCGTGAAGTATCGGGCGGAAGGCAACGACTGGCCGCTGCACAAGAAAGCCGCCACCGAGCAGGAGCGGCTGCTCGGAGTATGGATCCACAGCCAAAGAATCACCCACCGCAAGGGAACTCTGACGCCGGCAAGGCAGGCACGGCTGAACACAGAACTGCCCGGCTGGCGCCAGGGCCGGCCACGACGTGGCGGCCGTCCCTCGGCGCGTCAACTTGAAAAGTAAGTATGCTTTCTATTAGCTTGGTGTCAGCTTCTCCGCCTGTCCCCCATCAAGCGGAGTGGTCGCTAGGAAAGCCCCGTATCACGTTCTCGTGCTGCGGGGCTTTTCGCTATCCTCCACCGGCACTCAACGCCGGCGGGGACAAGCTGCCCGACTAGGAGCGTTCTACTGGGAGCTTTTACCGTGAGCCACAATTCGCAGCTGGCGATACTGAAATCAGCAGCGCGGTCAAGGACTGCCACGATCGAGGGTCCGGGCCGGAGCCGCCACGGGTTGGACGGGAACCAGTCGGTGGCCGTGGCTGCCCATGTGGACTGCAGAACCGCGGGGTACGCCCCTTCGGTGTGGAACACCGCCCAGGTGCCTGCAGGGACCTCGAACGCATCGAGCACCTCGGGCACCGGAGTCGTTTCGGTGACGGCGACGCCATGGAGGTAGGTCAGCTCGCTGCCCTCTGTGTAGTCCGGGTCACGTCGGCGCTCACCTGGAACAGACCCACGGGGTCGGTGTTGCTCAATTCCTTGAGCCGGGCGTGCTCTGCTGATGGGAGTGAGGCGATGTGCGCCTGGATGTGCGGGTTTGGGCCGTGGTGAATAAGCGGCACACTGGCCGAACGGTCGATGAGTCGGAATGCCGGACTATCTGTGATGCGAGTGTCAATTGTGGTGTTCCCTTCTACGGTAGGGCGGAACCTGAGCTGCGGTTGTCGATCTCCTCAGTGAGGTGACCGCCGATGCAATCGACGAGTTGGTTGAGCGCTGATCATCGGACGCTCTGCTGTCCATCCAGGGATCCCGCTGCGGGCTACACCATGCGCCAAATAGCACTGTGAAAACGCCGCCATTTATCGCTAAACGTCAGACCGCTCATCAAGGACAACGGGCATGCGTGCAAAAACGGTGGTTTTCGACTGCACACTGTGGAGTCGGCCACGTGACTAACATGAAAGTCTTGCCGTTCCGTCCGGGCTTCCCTTCATGGCACTCAACGGAAAACTTCCGGCCGTGCCCCGGCCGTCGGGGAAACGCTCGCACCAATCTGGCACCAGCCGGGAGAAAGTCTCCCTGGCGCCCATTAGAAGGCACCACCACCGCTCCCGGTGTCCTCCCCCGCACATGCGCAGGTCCTTCAGAACAGGCTCAGTTGGCTAAGCGGGTCGCCTGGCCTTGGGTAACGTGTACATCGCACGTTGACTGATCCAGCTGGCGGTCACGTCGTCATTGGGCGGGCTGCATCCTAGAGGTACTCCTGCAGCTCGACAGCCTGTGGCTCCGAAGTGGCTAGTGGCTGAGGATTGGCACAAGTGGGTTAACTGCCTACTCCCCCGCCCGTGGCTGCCTCTGCACAAGCCAGCGGCTAGCATGGGCTGCAGTCGCAAGACTAAAGCGCCTTCCCCCGTTGCTCCCTAGGTGCCGAGCGCGTCTCTCGACCAACGACTTTCATGCCATAAGACACGCCATAGGTCCTATTGGAGGCCACAGTCTGCCCTATGGCAGGTTGCACCGCGTGCCGTCACACTCTGCAGATCATATGGATCCATGTAGACATTCAAGTTACACCTCCCGTTGCTCACCACGCTTTCCTCCCAACTAGGATTCCGGCTGGCGATCACGTTTGCACACACATGGGCCCATCAACTACCCGGACCGCCGAGATATGCACGGGAGGCCAAACCATTTATCTAAGATGCGACTCAATTGCCAGTCTGACGGGAGCTATCACAGAAGGCACCGTAGGGATGCCAGCGTGGCACTCAGTCGTGGATATAACGTGGCGTGCAACGGAGGGACTCATTCGATGAATTGTGGTGTCCCAAATGCGTGTCACTGCCATCATTCCCGGAGAAGTGCACATAGCGTTGAACGCAGGACAACATGCCCCTCACCAAGTAGGAGAGTTACAGGCCGATGGCACGATCTCTGCAAACCCCCGTACCGCCGAGACCTCAGGCAACGCGCGCCATTGACCGTGTGGTCTCCCTGGCGAACGGCAAAGGCGGAGTGGGCAAGACCACGACTGCAGCCAACGTCGGCGGGTATGTGGCCCTGGCCGGCTCCCGCGTGTTACTGATCGACCTTGACCCACAGGGCGACCTGGCTCGCGACCTCGGATATGAGCGCCAGACAGGCAGGGAACTTTTTCAGGCCCTCATCACTGGCACGACGCCGGTGATCCTGCGTGACGTGCGGGACAACCTAGACGTCATCCCTGGCGGCCAGGATTTGGAAGACATCCAAGGACTTATGGTGTCCCGTTCCAGCCGCTCCGATGCAGGCGACTTCGGCGACATGCTCTACGCCGTCCTAGCCCCGTTGGCGGAGGATTACGACTTGATCCTGATCGACACCCCGCCGGGGGAGCGGATCCTCGTGGAGGGCGCCTTCGCGATCTCCAGCGCCGTCGTCATTCCTACCCGCTCCGATGATGCGAGTATCGACGGAGTCGAACGCATCGCCCGCCGCTTCATGGCGGTGCGTGACCGCAACCCATCGCTGCAGTTGGCCGGAATCGTCCTTTTCGGTGTTGGACCGCGTTCCCTTCGCTTGGAGCGCAGCGTGCGAGAAACTCTGGAAGAGATGCTCGGCACCGTCGCCCCGGTCTTCGAAACCCGCATCAGGAACCTGGAAAGCGCAAGCGCCGACGCCCGTCGCAAGGGCTTGCTCTTCCACGAACTCGAAGGTGCAGTTACCGACGCTCAGAAGAACCGCCTAAAGGCGCTCCGAGCGGGGGAGAAGCCGGCAGACGGCTTCTTTTCACGCAATGCCGGCGGACTGGCTGAAGAGTACGAGCAGTTGACCGGGGAGATCCTCGCCCGACTGAACGAGATCGAAAGCGGTAACCAGGCATGAGCGGCCGACAAAGTCTTGCAGGGGCATTCGCACCTGTAGCGCCTGCCCGCGGCGCAGCACTGCAAGGGTTGCTGGCTCCAAAGCGGGGGAGAGGCGCACCTACCCCGGAACCCAACCCCAAGGAGTCCCCGGAGGTGCCGGCCTGGGAACTTGTACAGGTGCCGCCGGCAGCCGCACCCGAGCTCGCAGATACGCGGGTGCCTACTGAACAGCCGCGGACCGATACTCCGCCTGCTGAACAGGCAACTGTTGAAGAGGCGCCCCTTGAGGCGACAGGGGAGCGGGAGGACCCCAAGCCTTCGTCCGTTCAGGGCACTAAGGCTATCGCTCGGCAGCGGCCTGCGTCCAAGACGGCAACCAGCCCGGCCAAGGCCTCCGAGCTGGTTCCCGGGGCGCTGCGCAACGTAGGGGTGTACCTGCCGCCGGCACTCCTCGCGCAGGTCAAGGATGCCGTTTACCAGGAGCGGACCACATACGCAGACCTGTTAATCGATGCCTTCGAAGCCGTCGACGACAAGCAGATCGCTAAGGAATTCACTCCCGTGACCACGCCGACCAACTCCGGCATGCCCAGGCGCGCACCACGGAAACGGGGAGAAGCGGGCATTCAGATCCAACTGCGTCTCGACGGAGTGCAGGTTGCCTGGCTGGATGAAAAGGTCGCTGAATTTGACGCACCGTCACGTAGCGCGCTGGTATCTACCGTCTTCAAGCTTCATATCCAAGCGGAAAAGTCCGTAGCGGAGTAATGCTGCTCGGCTATGGTAAGCCTTCCAATAGTATTTATGGCATGCCTTACGGCATGCCTTATGGCATGAACGGGGCAGCGCAAGGTACTTCCCAAGGTATAAATACGACAGCTGCCCGGCTGCAAACCGTCCAAGTAGGCGGCCGAACAAACGCGCTTACGCCTGACCGATCCTTGGTCCTGGTTCTATGCCGTTCTGTTGAAAGCCATGTCGGACAGCGACCATTCATCAGGGGGCCCCTCAAACAGTTCCCAGGGATAGTCATCATCGGGGGAGAGCAACTGCGGAACGCAGTCGACGTTCTTTGCGAGCCATTCCCGCCAGATAATCCGGTCGTTGCGATACCGCTGCAACTGGAGGGCCACAGCTTCGAGGACCCCGAACTGTTCGGCGAGCTGCCTTAGCGAGGTGCTAGCGACGATTGACCAGGCCCGGCCTACACCTCGGGAGACCAAGTTCCAGGCGGCGAGAACCTCCAGGGCTTCGTGCACGGCGGACCGGGACAACCGCGTGGCACGGACAATTTCGGATGTCGGCATGGCGGGGGAGTGCTCCAGGGCTTCGTAGACGAAGGCCGCCGGCAGCCCCAGTTCCCGGAACACCGGGCGGAGGGCGTGGATCTTCCCTTTCTGCCAAGAGGCGTCTTCGGCTGCTGCCTTCAGCTCTTCAGGAACGGTCAACATGTAAAGATCGCCCTTGGTTCCACGGGCCTCTTCAACGAGGGTGACTAGGGGATCCTTTTCGCCACGGAGTTCCCGCAAGTGGAGGCCGACGGTGGTGTGGTCGAGTCCTGTGGCGACCGCGATGGACCGGACGCCGAATTCGATAAACCGGGAAGCTGTCTTATGTGCTGCCTCACCCAACGCCCTAAGCACCATCCGTCGTGCCATTCCTGTCCTGGATTCCTGGTAGTTCACCTCCCTAAGGCGCAGGGCACTTCGCCAGCTCCGGATGAACCGATGCTCCGCATCGGGATTAGAAATGGGAGGGACCCCCTTTACCCCTGCCGCCTGTGTATTTGGCTGGCTTGTGGTGGATCTACGGACATTGTCATCCGGGTCGGTTTTTGCGGGCTTTTTGCTCAAGTAGCTGAGGGCTTTCATCCAGTCCCGGCGTAGGGCCGGGAGCCGGTGGCGGGCTGCGTACCGGGCGTAGAAGGAGGCCAGTCCAGGCCATGTCCCCTGGAGCATGCGGCGCTCCACGTCAACGAGCTCGAGGCCGGCGGCCGCGGCGCCGACGATGACTGCCTGGCGCGCGTCCGAATCTGAGGCGTACCGGTTGGTGTCGTACATGCCGCTCTGGGCGAGTGCCTGCATGTCCCGGGACATGCGGCCCACGGGATGGTCCACGATGGGTGCAGAGGAGGTTGCCGGGGTGAAGGTCTCTTCCTGGCGGAGTGCCCTGACGGCCTTGATCTCGGCGGAAAGGTCCTTGGTCATAGCGGCCCAGACCGCTGCGCTGTTGGGCCGACGGGCGATGTCGTAGGCCATGGACAGGCTCATCGCCAGTTCCTGGTGGCCACCTCGCTTGTGCGGTGAGCCAGGGGTTCGCATGCAGCCGTGGAGCAGGTTCTGGTGCGGGGTCTTGTCCAGGGTCCGGTACCGGGTGCCCAGCGCCTCAACAAGATCACGCGCTTGGGAGAAGGTGACCCGCTGCGCCAGCGGGACGTAGACGTGGCGGCCGCCATTGGGGGAGTAATCCTCAATCCACCGGGCCCCGACCGAATGCAGCCAGGTCTGGACCGCGCGGACGTCCGCCTGGACCCAGTCTGTACCTGCTACCGAGGAGTCAAAGTCGAGGAAAATCGCCGCGCAGGTGCCGTCCTTGCCGAAGATCCGAACGGCGGCGGGAAAAGACGGGAGTGTCTCGGTGAGGTTCCGTTCATGTCTCTGTGGATAGGACTTTCCGGAGTCCTTGGAAAGCCGGACCCTGGGCTGACCCGCGAGAACAGGAGCAAGGGCTGCCCACGCTTCGGCTGGCGAGCATGACGAGGAGAGGTTGCGCGACACGCCAGACTCAGATATGGCTGGCGACGCACATGGGTGTCCATGTACGATGTGAGTAATCCTTTCGGGGATTGAGGTACGAAAAAGGGCCGATCCTGCCAGATCGGTTTCATAGCAACACAAAGGATGGCCGTTTTAGGCCTTCCACGACTTACAATCTGATCCGCCGGCAAGCAATCCAGAGGGTAAGTCTCAAGCTTCGAAGGCCCGCCTAGTGCGGGCCTTCTTTTGGTTATGAGGCCATGCGGATGGGCAACTCCTGCTGATAGTCATCCCGGTCGAGTGCGGCCAGGTCTTCCTTGAGCTGTGGCTCGACAACGGACAGAAGGTATTCCGTGACGGTCAGGCCCTTGTGAGCTGCCACTTTGGCGATACCGTCAGCGGTTGGTTCCGGTGAGCGGAAACCAATGAACTTACGCAGCCCCTTGCTAGGACGCCCGCCGCCTCGATTTACTGCTACTGCCGTCATTTGCTCTGTCCTTTGATTTTGTAGCCGCCTAAGCCGCTACAGCTTCATCGTTGTGATGCCCGCCCCGGAGAATCACAGGTAGATCCTTCGCGACTGCTCCGAAACTATCACCGGCCTAGCAGCCGGTTGGGGATTTGTTTTCAGAAAACGGCAGCGTGTCGCTTGTGTGACTTTTCCCGCGACCATCGGGGCCTCCCTTCGGCCAAGCATTCTTTCTTACGTTTACAAACTCCCCGCGTGACAAGCGCAGCTGAGGGCCCCTTGGTAGGGTGTCCCCTTGTTTGACTGATGCTGTCAGGCGCTAAACCATATTACACATCACTGAAATAATTTCAGTGGCATGTTCACTGGGGTGAGAAGTTGACGGAGAACCAATTGTTAGAACCTACGGAGTTGTCCCTGCGGACCATCCAGTCCTTGCAGCTGCCGGCTTCTCCAACTCTCCCGCATCTGATCAGCGCCGTAGAACGGGCATACGGCAAACCATTGGAGTTCGATGAAGTGGCGGATCTTGTTCTGGCGGATGGCGTCACTGGGCGCTGGGTGGATATGCCGGACCGTGGCCTCATTCAGTACCGGCGCGGTCACGCGTTCTGGTGCCGTCATGTCATCCTGCACGAGTTTGGGCACATTCTGCTGGGGCACAAGGGCGAGCCAGCCGACGGCCTCCAGTCCGCGGGCTTCTTTTCCGGAGTTGGTAAGCGGCGCGGGATCAGCTGGATGTGTCGCCCGGCCTCCATTCCCCTCGAAGAGGCTGAGCAGGCCGCAGAAAACCTCGCCTATGCACTGGCACAGCGGCTGGTGACAGGTCAGGACGCCTGCGTCTCCGAGGCGGAACGGATTTTCGGACTGTGATTCAAGCTGCATTCTGGCTGTTGACCCTTGTCTTTGCGGCGCGGTTGTACCTCGTGGCGCGGCATAACGCGTCGTCCGCGTTTCTGGGGGCCACAGGTGTCGGCGTGGTTGGCCTCTTCTGTACCGGCCAAATCGTCCCCGAAAGCACCCTTGACGCTCTGATCGGGGGGACCAACTGGCTACACCTGGTGAGGAACCTCCTTGTGACCGCAGCAGTATGGTTGGTCCGGGAAGGTGTGTTCACCGCGCTGTCCGCTGAACCCGAAGCAAGGCAGCGTGTGACGCGCAGGCCGTTGTTTCTCGGCGCTCTCCTGCTGGCCATAACCATCCCATTCACGTTGCAGTCCTTCGTCCCCACCACGGACGCCTTCGTCCCCGAGACCGTTCAACAGCCCGCGGTCTATAGTTACGCCACGATCTACATGGCAATCCTTGGAGACTTGGGCCTGTCCGTCCTGCAAGTGAGCATTGGTCCGCGAGACAGCCGCACCGTACGCGCAAGCGCCACAGTCGTCGGCACCGGAATGGGCCTCATGGTCCTGGGCTGTGTCGATGAAATCATCTACATGAGCCTGCGCTTCCTCGGCCACCAGGGTGCCGCGACCGATGTGACGCACGGGCTCTTTACACCCCTCTTCTACAGCGGAATCCTGCTCACGTCGCTAGGACTAGGCATACCGCCAATGGTGCGGCTATGGCGCAGACTGGCTCTCGTTGACCGTTTCTGGATCCTCGTGCTCCATTGCAAGTTCCCTGCCGTAAGAAGCACCGCCAAGGTATCGGAGGCGCGGTTGTCGGTTGCGGCGGACGCCTTGGGGCCTCGCCCCGCCGATCGGCTGTACACCTTGGTCATTGCCATCGGTGACCTTCGTGCCGCGGGCCGGCAAGCAGCTTATTCCCCGCCAGCTGATAGGGCGCTTGTCCTGGCTCAGCGGCGGCTGGCCAACACATTCGAGCCCCTTGGGCTGGAGCTTAGGAAAAGGGCGGAAATCTAGGTGGCTACAGACACCCAATTCGCAGTCGTTACCCCTTCGGTGATGCAGCGTTTGGCGCGCCTTTCAACGGAGGTCGCGCAGCCGCCTCTCGTTCTTTCGCTGCTGCTCGTTCTTGCTGCAGTGCGTGACGGGGGAGGGTTCGGCGCCCTGTTCCCTGGGCTCGTGGCCGCTGTGACGATCTGCTTGGCGCCGCTCCTGGTGGTGGTGATTCTGGCCCGCCGCGGGAAACTCACGGATCACCATGTGGGGGACAAGAAGCAACGCCGCCCGGTGATGTTGTGGACGCTGGGATCGGCCCTTGTTGGCTGCGGAATTCTGACACTGATCAACACTCCGGTGACCGCGTGGGCCTTGATTGCCGGCATTCTCGGCGGCATCCTGGCACTGATTATCGTCAGCCCTTTCTGGAAGGTGTCCGGGCATGCCATGACGCTTGGAGGAGCGACGATCTCCTCGGCCATATTGTTCGGAGTCTGGTCAATCCCGTTCGTGATTGCCGCACCTTTGGTGTGCTGGTCAAGGGTGTACCTGAAGGATCACACGCTCTCCCAGGTGCTGGCCGGGTTCGTAACAGGCCTTGTTGTATTCGGATCGGCCTGCGCGCTGATTCTGAATTGACATAGTATTTTTTCTGAACGTTCAGGGTCCCCAGTTTTGGAACAGCAGACCGGTACTACGAACGGCTTGATGCGGCTCCGAGAGCAGGGAAAATGACTGAGGGCACCAACCCCGTTGACAGCAGGACTGACCGGGAGGTCTTGGCGTCCAAGCTGCAACTCCTTCTCGATATCGTGCATGCCAAGGATGCCGCCAGCTTCACTTATGACGAGATCCGAGCCGGCCTGGCTGAACAGGGCTTCAATCTGACGAAGACCCGGTGGCATCGGCTCCTGGCCGGCTCTCCCGATAACCGGTGGGACCCCGAGCTGTTGAAAGCTCTGGCGTATTTCTTTGACGTGGACCCCGACTACTTGCTGCAGCGCAGCGGCCCTGTCCCCGAGCGTGTGGAAGCCGAGCTTCGCCTTATCGAGGCGTTGCGCTTTTCAGAGGTCGAACATTTTGCTGCACGCGTCCTTGGGGAAGTGAACATCGACGCTGTCCGCGCAGTCACTGAGGCCCTCAGAAATCTCCCGGGCCGGTCGCGGCATGAAGGCACCACGCACGACTGAAACAAATTCACTACTGAAATAATTTCAGTAGGATTGGTGCATGCCCCGCTACCTCCCGACCGCCAAAAGCCATTCTTCGGCCCGTCCTGACTGTCATCACAAGGCCAACAGTGACCACAGAGGTAGTGGGACGAGGGGTCTATCCGCCCTCGGAAACGACACCTATAGCTTCGCCAAGAAGCCTGTAGCGCCTCTGGACCTCGTCCCGTGCCAGCAGGTACTGCACCCTCATTCCATTGCGCTCTTCAGTGGCCGGCGGATCCTGAATGGTAATCCCCTCCTCGGTAAGCAATTGCAGATTATGCTTCGCCGTCGCGACTCCGATATTGAGGCCCGCTGCCACCTCTCCGCGCGTGGCAGGTCCGTTCTGCGCCAGGAATCCAATGATGGCCACCCGCGTCAGGTTTCCGAATGCGTTAATGACCGGCTCCAAATGAGCTGTGGTCTTCGGGTGGGCGTACCTGGGCATACCTGCAATCTTGCCGTACCCACGTGTGTGCTCGCATAGCAACACCGTAGCGGATAGTTTAACTAACCGGTACGCTCGAGGCAGAAGTCAGACGCCATCAGGTGAAGACAGATTCAAGTTGGGAGAAAGCACGATGACCAGGTTGCGGTTCGACGCCCGCTGTCACGGTCAGGACCTATCGTGATGCAGCGGAAGCCGCTTGGCCTCGTGGCGCTGATCGTGGTCCCCGGCCTCGTGTTTGGGTTGGTCTTTTCCATACTCCTGCTCCTTGCCCCGGCGAAGGGCGCCGCTGCCGACTGCGGCCCGACAGTCTCGGTGTCGATCAACGGCGATACCAAGGTTGATGGTTACTCCCAGGAGCAGTTGAAGAACGCTGCGGCGATCATGGGTGCCGGCAAGGCGCTGAATCTGCCCGTGAAGGGCCAGATGATCAGCGTCATGGTCGCACTGGGGGAGTCCGGATTGCGTGTTCTGGACCGCGGCGACGTGGCCGGACCGGATTCACGGGGTTTGTTCCAGCAGCGCGGGAACGGTGCGTGGGGAACGTACGCGGATCGGATGGACCCGACCATCAGCGCGACGAACTTCATCAGGGCGCTGCACAAGGTGGATGGCTGGGAGCTGCTGGAGCCGACCATTGCCGGCAACAAGGTCCAGCGCAACGCCGATCCTTACCACTACCAGAAGTACTGGCCCGAGGCCGTGAAACTCGTTCAGGCACTCTCGGATGGCAAGTTCTCGCTGGAAGGCAGCGGCTGCGCTATCCCGGGGCAGTCCGGCGCCGGGGATGACTACCCGTGGAAGAACTCACCGACCTGGGTGCAGGCCGGGACGGGCCCAGCGGTGGCGTCGCCGCTGGGCATGTTCCACCGCGAATGCGTGGACTTTGCCCTGTGGCGGGTCAACCAGCAGATGGGCTCCACCAAAGCACCGTTCAAGTTCCTCAACGGCACCTTCCGCCCGGACGGTCAGAAATTGGGTTCGGCGCTGACGTGGAAGGCCGGCTGGGACGCCAAAGGCTGGGCCACCGGCAACACGCCCCGGGTCGGCGCGGTCGTTTGGTACGCGCCCGGTGCGGGGGGAGCGGACCCTACCTATGGCCACGTCGCCGTGGTCAAGGAAGTCAAGGACAACGGGACCTACGTCGAAGAGGGATACAACGGCAACCCGCCGCCGGATGACCACAACTACTACACCCGGACGGTCAGCAACACGGTCCCGTCAGCCTTCCTGTACCTGCCCATCCAAGAGGAGAAGAAGTGAAAGAATCCCTGGCACTGGCCACGGTGGTGGTGCTGCTGTGCACGGCCTGCGCTCCCGTAGCGAACACCACACCGGTCCCGACGAGCAGCACGGCCGCCAATGCCTCGGCACCTGTCTCCCTGAGCGCAAGCAGCGGGCCGCAGGCCCCTTACGGCACCGTCCCGGCCACCATCGGCATCAGCTGGGACCAAGCCAGCAAGGACGCCGCCGTAGACACCGCGCAGAAGGCCATGGCGGACTTCGCCCGCCCGGGCGTGGAGGACAAGCAGTGGGCCAACGACCTGGCCCGCTGGCTCACGCCGCAGGCAACCGCCGACTACTCCGCCGTGGATCCGGCCAATATCCGCGCCACGCGGGTCACCGGCCCCGCCACCCTGACGATCGATGAGGCGAACGGCTACGGCGTCATGGCAGCCGTGCCCACCGATGCCGGGACCTACACCGTGCAGCTGCTCCGCACCGGCCCGGAAGCCCCGTGGAAGGTCAACCGACTCACCCCGCCCACGTCCTAATCGCCCGCACTTCACCAACCCGTCAACGTAAGGAATCAGGTTCATGAGCACCACTCCAACCGAGGTCCTGGCCTTCCCGAACATCAAGGCCATCATCAGCGACAACGGCACCGCCGAGGTCGTCGTCGCAGGAAACTCCCGCGTCGTCCCGGCAGGGGAGACCCTGCAGGACCTGCGCGACAACGCCCTGGCCCTTGTCGTGGCCGAAGCCAGGACGCTGCAGCGCCCCGTCCGGGTCCGCATCGAGGATCCCGAAGGCCACGGCGAACTGATCGTCCACCCGGGCGGCAACGTCGAATCCGTCTCCTACGAAACCCGCCCAGCCCGCCGCCGCACCGCCGCACCCGCCAGCACGCCCCCTGCGGCCTGCGCCGAAGTTATCGACGCCACTCCAGCGCCAACGCCGGTGAAGCCTGAACCTGCCTGGCCGACGGTGGAACGCCAACCGTGGCCGCCCCTTGCCGCCGAGACCGCGTTGGCCGAGGACGTGGCTCCGGCCGACGATGAGGCGCCGCAGCAGACTGCTGCAACCGATACGCCGGTGACCCTACGCAGTTTGAAGGAGACCTCCTTCCTGGTCAGCGCCCCGGTGCTGGAGCCGGCCACGCAGGGCTGGCGCGGGACCTTGACCCGCCTGGGCTTCCGGATGGACCCCTCGGAGGAGGAACTGTCCGAGCGGGAGGACATCCGAACTGTCAGCCAGCACTGGCCCGGCCCGCGCACCATCGCCGTGGTCAACCGCAAGGGCGGGGCCAACAAGACCCCCACGGTCGTGATGCTCTCGGCGATCCTTGCCCGCTACAGCGGCGCAGCAACCGTGGCCTGGGACAACAACGAATCCCAAGGCACCCTGGGATGGCGGACCGAGAAAGGCGCCCACGACCGCAGCGTCCTGGACCTGATCGGTTCCTCCACCGAACTGCTGTCCCCATCCACGAACGCGGCCGAGATCGCCAAGTTCGTCCACCACCAGACCGCCGACAAGTTCGACGTCCTGCGCTCGGACGAAAACGAAGAAGGCGACCACGAAGTCACCGCAGAGGAAGTGGACATCGCCCACCAGGTCCTCACCCGGTACTACCGGCTGGTCATCATGGACTCCGGCAACACCGCCCGGGCCGCCAACTGGCGGCGGATGATCGACCACACCAACCAGCTCGTCGTCCCCGTCACCGCCATCGAGGACCGCGCAGAAGCAGCCCGGCTGACACTGCAGACCCTCGAATCCCGTGGTGGCCACGACGCCGAGCTGGCACGCAACGCCGTCGTGATCGTCTCCGAATCCACCGACGCCAAACGCAGCATGACCGGCGATGCCCTCAAGCGCGCCAAAGCCGAAGCGCAGCGGATCGCGGACGGCTTCGAGCCGTTCGTGCGCGCCGTCGTCCGCATCCCCTACGACCCCGCCCTAGTGAACGGGCCGATCCGCTACGAAGCGCTCCAGCCCGCCACCCAGCGCGTATGGCTCGCGGCAGCGGCCGCCGTCGCCAAAGGCTTCTAGAACATCCCCACGGAACTTGAGAGTTGAGAGGAGGAACCATGCAACAGACCCTGAACCCCTGGGTTACCCGCCCCACGACCGATGAACCGGCCGAGGAAACCAGGACTGCGGCCGTCCCACCGCCGGCGGCCATCAGCACACCACTGCGGGGCATGGTCGAGCCAGACGCGGCAGACCGGCTGGCGACCCGCACCATGGCCGGCACAGCCCGTCTCTGGGTTGTCGGTACCCACGGCGGAGCCGGTGAAAGCCGGATCACTGACCTCATCGAATCTGCCCGTTCCACGGACCATTGCTGGCCGGTCCTCCCCGGCGGCGGCAAGCCGCAGGTGCTGCTGGTCTGCCGCGCAGACATGAGGGGCCTGACAACAGCCAGGAACGCACTCACCCAATGGGTGTCAGGCGCCACCCCGAAGGTCGACCTGCTCGGCCTCGCCGCCCTGGCAGACGCCCCGGGAAAAACACCCAAAGCACTCCGGGACTTCACCGCCCTCGTAGGCGGCGGAGCACCACGATCCTGGACTCTGCCCTGGGTGGACGCCTGGCGGCACAAGGACACCACAGCACTGCCAGCCGCCCGCGAATACCAGCGCTTCATTACCGACGTGACCGCCCTGGCCACAGCAAGCAACCACCGAAAGGTCTCACCATGAACACGTTCACTGCACTCTCAACCAGCGTCATTCCCAACCCCACCCCCGTCGTCCCGGCGCAGGCCGGCGGCCTGCTGACCATCCTGAACTGGGCCTCCGGTATCGGCCTGGTCCTCGGCGTCCTCGGCGTCATCATCGTCGGCATCGGCATGGTCATCCAGCTCCAACGCGGTGAAGGCGCACAGGCAATCGGCAAGCTCGGCTGGGTCCTCATGGGCTGCATCATCATCACCGGCGCCGCAGGCATCGTCCGCGCCTTCGTCTAAACCAGCACCATCAACGGGAGGTTCCGTATGAACCAGTCAACAGAGAACACCACCCAAAGCAATCCGTTCACCAAACCCGGCTTCCTCACCGCCGCAGTGCTGGTCGTCGCGCTGGTCGCAGCAACCATCATCATCTTCCTGCTCCCCAAAGGACAGGGCAACGCCCAGCCCGCGCCTGCCCCGGCAGAAACCAGCGGTTCAGCCACTGTCAGCCCCAGTGCTTCAGCTGGGGCCAACAAAAGTGTCTGCGGACTTCCCGCTAGCAGCGAAACCGCACTTGGAGCAGCACCTCAGTCCAAGTGGGAGCTGCTAGGAACCATGGCTGTTCCCGCAGAGCCGTCAACGGCAGGTCCTGGAAAGGTCGGCACGGATGGGCTGAGGTCCTGCTTTGCGCAGTCCCCGACAGGAGCTCTCTACGCGACGGCGAACATCTGGGCGGCGTCGTTCAACGGCTATGCAAAACAGGTTTACCTGGAACTGGCCGCTGACAGCCCCTCACGGGACAAAGCGGTACACGCCATACAGGAAGGCAAGGATGTCGGTGGCGGGGCGTCGCCGAAGGTTCAGATCGCCGGCTTCATCATCCATTCGTACAGCCCCGAAGCAGCAGTAGTAGAGCTAGCGCTCAAAAGCAACGATGGCGGATACGGCGCTCTCTCAACGTCACTGCTGTGGGAAAACGGCGACTGGAAACTGGACATGCCCGCCGCCGGGGGAGGCATGGTGCGCCAGATCAGTGACCTAAGTTTGTTTATCCCTTGGGCTGGCGTCTGACATGGCGGAAAAAGCATGCGAAGTCTGGGATGTGGCCTGCTGGGGTAAAGAGGGTGCCAGCAAAGTTGCCGCGGGGATCGCGGACGACGCAATCAACAATCTGGCCAAGGTCATCATGGAGGGCCTGAGCCAGATGGTGACAACACTGTCTACCTTCTGGGTCTCAATGCCCACAGTGAACCTGGCCAGCGTGGACGGGAGCACACCAAGCCCCGTTGTTTCTGCGGTCAACAGCGAATTGATGCCCTGGACCTTGGCGTTGGCGGTTCTCGCCGTGATCCTCGGAGGGATCCGAATGATCTGGGAACAGCGTGGGGCACCCTTGAAGGACCTGCTCCGTTCGCTGCTCACGCTCACTTTCGTGTCGGGGCTGGGCTTGGGGGTCATCTCGATTCTGGTGATCGCCGCGGATGCCTTCGCCAGCGCCATCATCGAAAGATCCACGGACGGTAAGGGGTTTGCCGACGCGTTCCAGAAAATCGTGGCTATTCACACAAGCGACGCCGTCTTCATCCTCATCGTCCTTGGCTTGATTGGATTGATTGCATCCCTGGTCCAGATCGTTCTTATGGTCGTCCGCAGCGGCATGCTGGTGATCCTGGCCGGCATCCTGCCCACGACAGCCGCATTTACGAATACCGAGATGGGCAGGCAGTGGTTCCAGAAGGCAGTTGGCTGGACCATCGCATTCATCCTCTATAAGCCGGCTGCCGCCATCGTGTATTCGGTCGCATTCCTGTTGATGAGCAAGACCAGCGGGAAGGATGCCCTGATTGGCTCCATTACGGGGTTCACGTTGATGATCGTTGCCCTGTTCGCCCTTCCAGCTCTGATGCGGTTCGTCACGCCGATGGTCGGAGCCGTTGCCGCTGGCAGTGGGGCAGCGGCAGGAGCCTCCGTGGGTGCCCTTGCCACGGGGGCTGTGTCCATGGGCCGGGTTGGCAGTGGACGGGGCAACGCAGCGCCCACTCCGGCCAGCACCAGCAGCACAACGAGCACGAACACAGGCAATTCGCCCAAGGGTAGTTCTGGATCTTCAGGCCCCCGCGGTGGGGGAGGGCAGCCAACGCCTGGCTCTTCGGGTCCGAGCGGCGCCGCTGGCACCTCGGGCAAAGCGGGGGCGGCAGCAGGGGCCGGAGGTGCTGGGGCTGCGACAGGAGCAGCAGCCACGGGTCCGACCGGCATGGCCGTAGCCGCAGGCGTGCAGGTGGCGTCGAGGACATCCGAGGCAATCAAGACGACCGCGCAGGATTCAACGGGGGAGGGCCCCAGTGGCAGCAATTAACACCGAATACAAGGAACCGTCCTACGGGAACTGGCGCGTTCCGCGCTCAGCCGGTTTGGGCAACCTCGGCGCTATCGGCACCGGCATCGTGATGGTCGGCCTCCTGCTGGGCATCGTCAGCTTCGCCATTTGGGGCCTGTTCGTCGGCTTGGGGGTCCTTGCCGTTGCTGGCGCCTGCGCGCTGCTGCTGACAGTGAAGGACAAACACGGCCTGTCAGTAGTGGATCGTGTGGGTATTCGCCTGGCGTTCAAGGTCTCGAAGTCCTCCGGTACCAACCTTTACCGTTCCGGCCCGCTGGGTGTAACCGAGTGGGGGATGTACCAGCTGCCCGGATTGGCGGCGAAGTCCACGCTGTACGAGTTCACCGACTCCTACAAGCGCCCCTTCGCCATGCTGCACGTCCCGGCCACCAGCCACTTCACCATCATCTTCTCCACCGAACCCGACGGGGCGTCCCTCGTGGACCCCGAACAGGTCGATGCCTGGGTCGCGAACTGGGGCGGCTGGCTCGCCGGGCTCGCCGACGAGGCCGGCCTGGACGCCGCTGCCGTCACCGTTGAGACCGCCCCGGACTCCGGCTATCGGCTGCGGAATGAGGTCATGATGAACATCGATCCGGACGCCCCGCAGTTCGCACAGGACATGCTCCATGAGGTCGTCGACACCTACCCGGAAGGATCGGCCACGGTCCGCGCCTGGGTGTCCCTGACTTTCAACGCTTCCCTGCGTGCAGGGTCCAAGAAGCGCACCCCGGAAGACGTCGCCCGCGACCTGGCCTCCCGGATCCCGGGCCTGTCGGCACGGCTGCAATCCACCGGCGCCGGAATCTCCCGGCCCATGTCCGCCCAGGAACTCTGCGAGGTAGTACGCATCGCCTACGACCCGCCCGCAGCGTTGATCATCGACGAAGCCCATGCCGCCGGCACCCCGGTGTCCCTGACCTGGGGCGAGGTCGGCCCGACCGCGACGCAGGCAAGCTGGGACGACTACCGCCACGACTCCGCGTTCTCGGCTTCCTGGACCATGACGGGGGCTCCCCGCGGTTCGGTGAACTCATCGGTCCTGTCCCGGCTGCTCGCCCCGCACGGGGACATTGACCGCAAGCGCGTCTCCCTGCTGTACCGCCCGATGGACTCGGCCCGCGCCGCAACGGTCGTTGAGCGGGATCAGAACAACGCCAACGTCCGCATCACCTCCGGCACCCGTCCCACAGCACGGGCACTGGTGGATGCCCGCTCTGCTGCGCAGACCGCCCAGGAAGAAGCCCAGGGCGCCGGTTTGGTGAACTTCGGCATGGTCGTCACCGCCACCGTCACGGACAGGGAACGCCTGCCGGACGCCACCGCCTCCGAGATGCCGCTGCTGACCTCCGCGATCCCCCTGTCCCGGCAGGAACAGCAAAAGCTCATTTCCTGGCAGGACCCGCCCGCCTGGGACTCCCGTGGTGTTGACGTCGAACCGCCAGGGCGTGGGAAGTTCCTCATCAAGGTCGGCGGCCGTCCCGGGATCCCTGTCCAAGTGGGCCTGACCTCCGTGGAGCACGGCCCCGACGGGGTCAACGACACCGACGGGAAATGGCACGGATCCCCGGAACCGATCCTTGACCCTGCCGCAGCCATCCTGCCAACTGAAGGAGGTTCCCTGTGAGCGCACCGAACCGCAAAGGCATGGGTCTCGGCGACGCCATCCTCGTCTGGCTGGCCATCGGCTTCATCGTCGTCTTCGGTGGCGGCACCTACGCCGCCGCACACATCGGCTCGTGGATGGCAGGCATCGACGCCCCGCCAGCCCACCCCATTGACCTGGTCGCCGGGCTCATCAAGGGCAAGGTGCCCTGGCCGGCCCAGTCCACCGTCGTCGTCTGCGTCATGGCCTGCCTAATCCTGGCCCTGGCCGTCGTCGTCCTGGTGGCGTGGCGGCAGGGCGCGTCCAAGCGTGCCCGCGTGGACAAGGCCGCCCGCTACCTGGGCCGGGGCAAGTCCCTGGCTGCGTTCTCTGAGAAGGGTGCCCACGCCAAAGCTGAACGGCTGGACATCAAGGACAACCCCGGCATCGTTGTCGGCAAGGTGGTTTCCACCGGCCAGAAGTTCGTCCAGTCCTGGGAAGACCTCAGCCTCGACATCTGGGGACCCCGTACCGGCAAATCGACCTCCCGGGTGATGCCCGCGATCCTGGACGCTCCCGGCGCGGTGGTCTCGACGTCGAACAAGCGTGACGTGGTGGACGGCACCCGTGGCGTCCGGGAGGCCACGGCCCCGGTGTGGGTGTTCGATCCGCAGAAGATCGCCCAGGAAGAACCGGACTGGTGGTGGAACCCCCTGTCTTACGTCACCGACGAAGAGAAGGCGTACAAGCTCACCCAGCACTTCGCGGTCGGCTCCCGCGTGCCCGGGTCAAAGCCGGATGCCTACTTCGACCCCAAAGCCGAAGACATTCTTTCCTCGTACTTCCTCGCGGCCGCACTGGGCGGGCTGCCGATCACGCAGGTCTACCTGTGGGTGACTGAGCAGGTCAGCCAGGAACCCATCGAAATCCTCCGGGAGCATGACTACGAGCTTCAGTACAAAGGCCTGGAGTCCACGCTGAAGCTGGCCGACAAGCAGCGCGACGGTATCTTCGGCACTGCAGAGAAGATGATCCAGTGCCTCAAGAGCCGCAACACCCTCCGCTGGGTCGCCCCGACCGGGTGCGTAAGCGTCGCCACGGATCCCCGCCGGCAGTTCAACCCGCACGCCTTCGCCGGGTCACAGGAGACGATCTACATCCTCTCCAAGGAAGGGGCCGGCTCCGCCGCCCCGCTGACCACGGCACTGACCGTGGCGATCGCCGAGGCGATGGAGGAACGGGCCGAGCGCAGCGGCGGCCGGCTGCCCAAGCCGGCGCTGTTCGCTTTGGATGAGCTGGCCAACGTGGTTCGCTGGGCCGGGCTGCCGGACCAGTTCAGCCACTACGGCTCCAAGGGCCTGATCGTGATGGGCATCCTGCAGTCCTGGTCCCAGGGCGTCGAGCTCTGGGGTGAGGCGAACATGCGGAAGATTTGGTCGGCCGCGAACGTCAAGGTCTACGGCGGCGGTGTTGCCGAAGAAGGCTTCCTCCGCGCCCTCTCCGACCTGGTCGGGGACTACAGCTACATCAACGTCTCCGTCTCCTCCGGGAAGTCCGGGTCCAGCCGCTCCCGGCAGGAGTCCAAGGAGCGGATCTTCGACGTCTCCAATCTCGCCGAACTCGATCGCGGCCGCGCCGTCGTCCTCGCCTCCGGCGCACCCGCCACCCTGGTGCGGACCATGCCCTGGTACACAGGCCCGCACAAGGACGCTGTGGAAGCATCCATCAAGAAATACAGCCCGCGGCCGGAGAAAGAACCGGTACCGGTGGCAGCGGCGCCGCCCACAAATCCATGGGTGACCGGGTAGGGGAGCAGGGTATGACGATCGATATCGGACGCTTCGGTGAAGCCTCCAGCGCGGACGTAGAGGACACTGGCGCCAAAGCCGATGAACAACGGGCCCTGCAGCTGGTTTACGGCTCTGCCGAAGAGTTCCTGCATGAACAGCTGCTGCCCACCTACGTCCGCGATGTCGACGGCCGCGCTGCAAAATGGTGCCTCGAATGGTACTTCCACCCCGAAGCAGTCTCCCGGGTCGAAGCTCTCTGGCGGGCCTGGGAACATCTCAGGCTCGACGGAGCCACTGGCATCAGCGTCTGGTTCAAAGACCACGCTGACCACCACATGAGCGTGCTCCTCGACCCACGCGGACCTTTCTACAAATGCGATATGCAAAAACACCGCGACCCCGAGCATCTGGAGCCCAAAAAGGCCCCGACAGGATGGTTCCCCGACGTTCGGACTATTCCTGCTTGACAGGGACAACCGCAAATGACCTATGACCCAACAAATCAGGGCTGGAACCCGTTATAGGTTCCAGCCCTGACTTCTATTTTGTTCTGGTTCTAGTGAGCGGCTTCGTATTTTTCTACGACTTCCGCCTGGATCCGACCGCGCGTATTTACCGGAATGCCATTCTCAACCGCCCATAACCGCACCGCTTTGGCGTCCGGGCCACCTTGGGAGGAGGACTTGGTACGGGCTGCGGGACGCCCGCGTCCGCCGGACACTTTGCGTCCGGCGTTGGTAAAGCGGGCCAAGGCTTCACGCAGTTCGCTCGCGTGGCCATCGTTGAGGTCAATCTCGTATTCACTGCCGTCGAGAGCGAAAGATAAGGTCTCGGTCGCTTCCGAACCATCAATATCGTCTTCCAGCAGCACGACTGTCTTTTTTGCCATAAATTAACGCTAGCAGTCGAGAGCCCAACCGGATTCCCTAAGAACCATTGCCCTGTCAGAAACTCTGCACCATCAGGAAGAAGTTTTGGCTTTGGGAGTAAATCTCAAGGGAAACGCCGAACGTATCGGACCCCGGGAGGCAAGCAGTCCATAGTTGGGGTCAATCCGGGTTATCCACGGCTGGAATTCGGGAGCCATTGGGGTAGCTCCCTCGGCAGCAGTAGCCGTGGATAACCCATCAGGTTTTTCCCCGGCTGTGGGCAGCGGAACTGATTACCCAGGGGCCGACTCGGGGATTGTGCACCGATCTGTGGCGGATTTTCCGGATGGGCGGAGCAACCCCGTACGTTCGGTCTCCCGGCTGCCACACAAGGGCAATTGTCCAGACGGTGTCTGGACAATTGCGGATGACGCCCTGCCGGAAGAAGAGCAGCGGTGCCGCCCGTCGCCCCCAAGGTGATAGTGATCGCGTCGACGGCCGGCCGATCACCCAGGTTCACACCTGGCTGACCCGGCCCGCGGACGACGAGACAGTGGACGTCCTCAAGGCCCACGGCTTCCTGCAGCCCTTGAGCGCCGTCGGCGGGAGTACCGGCCCGTGGAGGGCCGATTTGGATTTCTGGCATCACTGCCGCGATGCTGGTTCAGGTTGAATGACATCCAGGCCTCCCCCCTGGCCTGGATTTCATGAACCTCAGTGCTGATCAGCCCGTTTGATTAGCCCTCTGTCGGGCCGTTACGCAGTCAGCGACCTGATGGAGCCTTCGCCACTCACGGGCAACCAGCCGAGAACATGTTCCGTAGAACCGGACTACCAGGCAGAGCGTTGCACCACGTTTAGGATTAGCTGGGCGGAATGCGCGCAGTCTGCTGTCCTTTTGTATCGGGTCTACGGTCCAGAGGGCTGGAGCCGCTAGGGGCCAAGTGGCAAATGCGGGTATTCCGGTGCCCGCTGCTGGAACTGCAATACCTCGCTGTTAAGAATGACTCCATCACGGATTTCGATCGCCCGCCGGATGGTGTCGTTCTCTATCCATGAGTCAGGGCCAGCCACCATGGTCTCCAGGAAGGGCAGCAGCGCCTCACTGATTTCCCAGGTTGCCGAATTCCAGAGGTAGGAAGGGCTGTGGTCCACGGCGTAGTAGTCGATATGGTCACCGACCGTGAACATGGGTTCGGCGAAGGTGGTGCTTTTCGCCCAGCTGAAACCCATGCCCTCATCGCAGGATACGTCCACGATCAAACTGCCGGGACGAAACGCGCCAAGGTCCTCGGTGCGCAGGTAGGTCAGCGGCGCATTGGGGTTCTGCAGGGTGCAATTGACCACGATATCGCTCTCGGCCAGGAACGGCGCCAGCGGCACACGGCCACGCTCAGTAATCACCTCACTGAGAAACGGGGACTGGGGGTCGTGATCGAACTGCGCCATCCGCACGGAATGGATGGGCGATCCAACCGCTGCAACACCTCGGTTGGTCAGCACTTGGACATCATGAACGCCGTGCGCATTCAGGGCGGTGACGGCGCCACGAGCGGTGGCGCCAAAGCCGATGACGACCGCGCTGAGCCTGCGCCCGTAGTCTCCGGTGGAGCCGGTAAGGGCCAGGGAGTGAATCACGGAGCAATACCCGGCCAGCTCGTTGTTCTTGTGGAACACGTGCAGGCTAAAGCCACCGTCGCTGGCCCAGTGGTTCATCGCCTCAAAAGCGATCAGCGTGAGCTTTTTGTCAATCGCCAATTGAGTGATCGCCCTGTCCTGGACACAGTGCGGCCAGCCCCAGAGGACCTGGCCCTCACGCAGCTCGGCAAGGTCTTCAGGCTGGGGCTTTGGCAGAAGCACGACATCGGCGTCGGCCAGCAGTTGGCCGCGCGGGGCCATGCGCACTCCCTGCACAGCCACGTGGGCGTCCGAAACGCCGAACCGCTCGCCGTAGCCTTCCTCAAAGATAAGCTGCCGGCGCAGTTCCCGGGCGATCCGGTCCACATGGAGTGGGTGGATGGGCAGGCGCCGCTCGTCAGTCTTCCGGGTGCCGGCCAAAACTCCAAGGATGAGCCGGTTCGATGTGTTTGTCACTTCTTTTTCGGGCTCGCCGACTTGGTGGCGGTCTCCTTGTCGAGGGCACCGGCGGATGCCGACGCGGCCTTCTTGTCCGCGCGCTTTTCCTTAAGGGATTTGTCGGACTTCTTGGATGCTGTTTGACGGGGGGATTTGTCAGCCATGATCGCTCCTGTGGTGGAACCGAAAGGTTCCTGACTTCTGACGATACAGGAGGCTGCCTAGCAGGACCTCGGGGATACGAAGCACTCCGAGCAGCGCAAGCTTCCGGCCGGACGGGAACTGCCCGCGGGCGGTGGGGAGGAGCGGAAACGCTGGGCGGGTGGAACCCGCTAACGAGGCTGGGAGCGGGCGCTTGCCATCGGGCCGCAGCAGCAGTGCCAGTGTCCCGATGACCGGAAAAATACCACGCCAGTAATTGCTGCCGCGGCCACCATCAGCCGGGAACGCGGAAACTGCCGCCTTGGCGCACCGTCAATCCAGTCGCTTTCATCGGGTTTTAGCCCTGCTTTTCCGCCAAGTCGTCCGCTACGCGGTGAAGGTCCTGGACCCAGCCGGTAGAGCGGCTGGTCGCTCCCGAACCCGCTTCAAAGTTCGCAAGCGCTTCCGCTATGCGCTCCAGTGCTTCCGCAATATTGCCCTTGACCGCAGCGTAGCCTTCCTCAGAGCGAGGATCAGAAGAGGCCGACGAGAGGAGCTCTGCTCCGGACCTGATGACCAGCGAGGCCTCGTACTCATTCACACTTGCACCTAGCGACTTCCTCGCATTGGACCTGCGGAAACTGTTCGTCAGCACAACCATACATCCGCGTTACCTGCCCGAGCCTGGCCCGCAGTCGGGCCGTGGCGTGCGGACCAAAATGGATCAGGTGATAACCGTTAGACATAGTCAGGTGTGGATTTGGGGGTGGCTGAAGCACTGGCTGGAGCCTTTGAAGGCCCTGACTTCGGGTGGTGAACCATTCGGTCGATCGAACCCCGGCCCGACGATCTGGCCGTCACGTTACCCCTTTAAAACGGGGGAACCTGACCAGTCCGCTCGCTCAGCCGAAATTGTGGACGGCATGCCCGGAAAGCTAAGTTTCAAGCGGCAGATTCCCTTTCCAGCCAGGGGCCCGCGGGGAGGCATAGCCGAGGCCGTGCCGCCCTTGGCGGGACGAGTTCATGTAGATACTGGCCGGCAGCCACGTGTGAACTGACTCCAGTGGGGGCAGAGGCATCACGTTCCACCAACGGCTGCCGGGAAGCTGATAGTCCCCTTCTTAGGAATCTTCGGACTGATGGCCGGGTTCGCTCTCGTCGCGCCTTCCGATGAGGACCTGCGCGGAGGCCTGAAGAATTGAAGGGTCCACCAAGTAACTGCCATGCGCGTACTTCTCCATCCTCAACCTTGAGGTTACGGTTTCCACTGTGTCTTCAGGGCTGACCCGGCATGCAGGTCTGGTGAGGTCAGCTTCTGAACCACCGAGACTTTTCAGATACAGCATGCATTGTTCGGAGCTGGACTGTTTGAAGTTCATGCACTCTCCCCGGGGCCGCGCGGCATGTGTGGACACACCAACCCTAGGCCCGCCGGGCCCACTTCACCTGGAGTACTACAGGCGATTCGTTCCTATAGCTTTTTCGTTCGGTCTATGTGCTGAAGCAGTCGAAGGGCGCTCTGGGGGCGCATAGTTGGACGATGGCGACTTTTGAAACCCGGAGTTTTTATACCCGTGGTGACTCCTTCAGCGTTGAGGATTCACGGGAACATATCGAGCGTGCGCTCCTGGACTTCGGGGCGACAGATGTACGTTTCAGTCAACGTGAGCGGCTCAGCGCCATCGCATTCACGGCCGGCGGAAGGCAGTTCCGCATCGTCATCTCTCTACCGCAGCCTGACCGAATCCCCCCTCTCCGGGGTGAGCTCCCGAAGGTCCACGGCCGGGAAGTTACGGCAAAAGCCCAGGAGATAGCTGCCCGCAGGTTTTGGCACGCCTTCGCCCTGTCCACAGACGCCAAACTCGCAGCGGCGGCAGCAGGGGTTGCTTCGCTCGAATCAGAATTTCTCGCCCACGTGGTCCTCCCGGGGAACCGTACGGTCATCGACGAACTCGAACCAGTTATCGCGTCTGCCTACCGGTCCGGCCAGCGGCCCTCGATCAGCAATACCTCGACGGAGGGGGCCATTCGTGGCCATCCATCGGGCGAACGCGGTAACTCGCAGGAGCTGTGAAGGTGGGACATTTTCCGGTCGCAGAGTCATCTTTAGGTGTGGGTGAGGGCGAGTATGCCGGCGGCGGTTTGGGCAGCAGCACCGTGCTGGACGATGTGGGGTTTGCCGGGTATTTCCAGGAAGCGCCCGTTCGGGGCGGCGGCGACCAGTTTCTGGCACCAGGGCCGGGGCGCTACCGGGTCCCGTGAGCCGCGGATGACCAGGACGGGTTGGGTCACCAACCGCAGGCGCGCTTCGAGGTCGTAGGACATCATGACGGGAAGTTCGGTGAGGTACCAGCGCAGTCCGGAGCGGGCGTAATCGGTGAAAACGATGGCATTCCCTACAGGGCTTTCCATCAGCGAATCAAGGCTCAACGCGATGGATTGCTGACGGATTGTGCGGCGCGCCGGGTCCACGACTGGGCCCAGGAGCACGATGTGGGAGACCAGGTCCGGGTGCTGAACGGCGAGTTCTGACGCGAACTGGGTTCCCATCGAATGCCCGATCACCACGACGCGGGTGGCACCCATCTTTTGGAGTGTGGCAGCGATGACGGCGGCGTAGTCGGGGACGCTGAGCTGTCGCTCAGGTCTTGGTGTTGCGCCGAAACCCGGCAGGTCGATTGAGTAAGTGTCCCCGTGCCGGGCGAGGAGGATTTGGAGCCTGCGGTAGTAGCGGTGGGACATCCCGATGCCGTGGAGCAGTACGAAGACAGGACCTGATCCGCCGGGAGGGCCTGCCAGGAAGTGCACGTGAGAGGTCAGGGACCCTGTAGTGACGATCCGTGGCGTTAAGGGCTGGCGCAGCCAGGACAGTACCCCTGCGGCTGGTTCGTGTCCTGCTTCATCTATGGCGGCGGTTGCGGCTTTCACCGGTTGTCCTTTCATTCTGGTCATCGGGTGGCTGCTGGGCCTACCCGAGTGTGGCGAGGGCCGCTGGTGCGCACTCGATAATGACTGGTGTCTTGGGATCGACGGATTTAACTTCGCCGTCGATCTGGTAGGGGATGGGTTTGAGGGTGGTGAACCGGTAGTTGCTGACGCTTGGCTGGTCGCCGAGTCCTTGGGTGGTTGCCTTCAGCGCGGTCAGGAGCACCCGCCACTTGGGCCGGTGGGGGAAGGTGATGACTTCGAATTTGCCGTCGGCGAGCTTGTCGTCGGCTTGGCTGAGGGTGGCGTACTTCGCCATTTCGGGGATGTTGGCGAAGACGAGGCTGTCGAACTTCCGGTGTTTGCCGTCGCTCTGGCGAATTTGGAACGGCTTGAATTTGGAGAAGGTGCGCATTACGGAGAGCATTTCCTTCAGGGCGCCTTTGCTGCCTTTTTCGAGGTCGATGGCCATGACCGGTGTCAAGCCGAACCCTATGTAGGAATGCGCGTACTGGGCAGGGGCGTCTTCGTCGTGGCCTGCCCGGATACGCAGGAGGTCGATGTTTCGTACGACGCCGGCTGCGATGGCTTCCTCCAGGGGCTGGGTGCCGGTGGTCCTCCGGTGGTCATTGGCGTTCCCGGCGGCCATCACGGCGCAGACGGCCTTGGGGTTGCCGGCCTGCATGACGCCGTTGACGACTTCGTTGTAGCCCCCGTCCCCGCTGACGGAGACAACGAGCACGTCCCTGCCGCCGCTGGCAGCATCACGGGCCAGCTCCACGGCGTGGCCGGCATGATCCGTGGGTTGCAGCCGGATCTCAGCGGCGTAGGGAAGAAGTTCTGCGAGCCTGGTTCGCAGTTCCTCGGCGAGTTGGGGTGCGTCGCCGGTGCTGTTGGGGTTGAAGATGATGACTATTGATTCAAAGGTCCGTGCAGTGGACATGGTGCGCTCCTTGATCTTTATGCGTTGCGGCTGTTTACCAGTGGTGCCCGTCAGAGGCAGGTGTCCGGGAGGGAATCAGCGGATAGTGCTGCTGGCGGTCCCGCCGCTTCCGGCCAGGAGCGGGATACCTGCCGCTGACGGGCGTCCTTGGTTCAGCTGGGGTGCTTAGCTGTTGCCGGTATGGACGATGCTGTCCGGGTCTTCCTGGTGGGCCGGGGTGCCGGCGAGGCCTTCCGGTGTGAGGTCAAGGTCCTCGATGCCAGTCCGGTCTTCCCGCAAGGCGGGAGTGGTGTGGGGCGCAGCGGGGTGGATGTTGTTAGTCATATTCGGGATACCTTTCTTGTCCGGCCCTTGTAGGGCCTGGGTGGGTCAGCGGGGCAGTTCTACCTGAAACCCGCACCGGCAGCGCAGGACCTGGGTGGCGAGGTAGACGGCCAGGGAGGCTTCAGTGTCGGACTGGTCGTGGCCGGGAAATGTCCGGACCGTGTTTTCGGTCCGGGGCCCGGGTCGGGCCATGGGTTCTCCGCAGTGAAAGTATCCTTCGCTGCCATGAACCACGTCCTGGTCCACGGATTTGGGTGCAGTAACTGCTGCGACATGCTCTGCTGTGGTTTCCAGTACCCTGGATCGGTCGCAGCGGGAGCAGCGGAGCGCAAGCACGAGAGTGTCTGGCTGCGGGCCCGGGAGGGCCGGTGAATCAACCCTCAGGTGCTGGTCCGTGTCGCAGTTTGCGCACCAGGGGCGTTTCCCGTGTGGCTGGTGCACGTCGCGGGGGACGTAACTGTTCGATGGGATGCTCATGCCGGCTCAGACCACAGCCTGGTAGCTGTTCAGGAGGTAGTCCGCGGCGGCAGGGCCCGTCATCCGCAGGCCGTTGCGCCCGGAACCGAGGCGTTCTTTCATCGCCGCACGGAAGATGCGCTCTGTTTGTGGGCTGTTTTGCGTCACGAAGCACCAGCTGGTGTAGAGGCCGTAAAAGGCGTCACCCTCAAGAGTCGCGTCGGACTCCGGGTCCTGGTATGTGGCTTCTTGGAGGAATTGGTCGAACTGTGACTGTGCCATGTTGGTCCTTCTCAACAAGGTGCGGTGGTCCGCCATGGGGCTATAGCGGCTTCAGGCTCGATGCCCTGCACGGGACAACAAGCCAACTGCCGGAGCACTTCGGCTGAGGCAGGCTAATACAGGTAAGACAGGACAGCCCTGGCGCGGCACCCCCAAGGGGCCGCGCCAGGATCCGTCACGTCCCCGCCGGGCGGGCGGGAAGGGCTTGTTAGGCGTTGTTCGTGTGAACGCGGTTGCCGGCCTTGGCCAGGCCGCGGGCCACCATCAAACCGACTGTGAGGAAGGTGATGTACCGCATCGCGTCGTTCGCGTTGAAGACGTCGACGCCGTTTTCGCTGGCGTCGTCCCCGACAACTGCAGCGGTGATGATGGTGGCAAGAACCGCGGCAACGTAGACGGCGAACTCAAGGGTCCGGGTGGAGATCCTGATGTCGTTGGCGTTGCGGACGGTGCTGGAGTGTTCGTTCTGGGTGGCTGCAGTCATGTGGTTCTCCTGAGGTCGGGGTGAGCGGGCCGAGGCGGCCATGCAGACTCTGATCCCTCTACTGAAACCATGTCAACAACTTCTCTACAATGTAGACACTACACGTAGACTACATAACAAGCAAGCTTACTTATCTTTCAACGGACGTCCCCGACGCTGCGAAGGGGAAGCAAACGTACGGTTTCCCACCCCCGCAAAACCGACCCCCTGCGTTGGCTCTGCGGTCAGGGCTGGGTGGTTTTTTTGGGGTCCGCGAGGCGTGCGGAAAGGCCGGCGAGGAGGATGCTGATGCCTTCGTCGAGTTCGGCTTCCCCGTCGTAATCAGCCAGGAACGGGGCGAGGGCGCGCAGCTGCGGGAACTCTTTGGCGGGCAGACGGTGCAGGCCCAACCGGAGGAGTGCTTCGTCTTCATCGGCATCGACGATGAGTTCCTGGAGTTCGTTGAGAATGTGGCCGTAGATGAACCCGTAATAGGCGCGGTAGACGTGCAGCGCATCGGCGGGTGCGAACCCGGCAGCACTCAACAGCGACAGGATCTGTTCCAGGGGTCGCAGTGTGCCGACAGGTCGAAGGCCCAGGGGCGTGGACAGGGGCCGGGTAACCAGGAGGGGGACGACGTTGGGGTGTCGGAGCGCGAGCAGCCGCAGGTCGTGGGCAATGCGTCGCAGTTGGACCTGCCAGTCGGGGTGGTCGGGCACGACGTCCAGCTCGTTCAGGACCAGTTCCGTGACTCCGTCCAGCAGTGCGGCCCGGTTGGCCGCGTAACGGTAAAGGCCCATAGGGTCGCGCCCCAGTTCCTGCCCCAGCCGGCGCATGGTCAGTGCGTCCAGCCCTTCTGCGTCCACCAGCGCCAAGGCCGTGGACAACACAATTTCCTGGTTGAGCCGTGGCTTCTGGCCGGATGCCGGGCCGGTGGTCGTTTTTGCTGCCGGGGTCATAGTCTTCCCTCCTTATCCGTGCCTTCACTGACATCTCCCTGAAGGGGAGGCACATTGCTAACGACAGTCTACGCTTAGCGTCTACAGTGTAGGCATCCCTGTTGCGACGTCGCATCGTGGCGGGAAAGACCCGCGGGGGAAACATACCGGCTTTACCGGTTCGGACGCCGCTGTGGGTCTAGGGTGGACGGACGGCACCCGCCGCGTAACCCCTCAAGGAGGGCGCATGAATTCCAGCCAGTCCAGCTCCGAACACTTCGGACAGCACCTGAACAGCGTCGGCGGCTCAGAGGCTGACGTCAGTTCTTCGTACATCGTCACCACGGAAGACACCGTCGAAAGCGTCGTCTCGGGCCTGCGGATGAAACAGCAGGAGCACGGCAACACGGCCAGCGAGTCCTCCATCCTGCACGCCTCCGCCCAGGTCCTCATCAGCAGGCGTGATGAGCAGGATCCGAGCCATCACCCCGGTACGTCTCAGCCGGGGGAGTATCAGCTGGACATCCATTTCCCAGGGGGCCACCGCACCCGGGAACCCATCCCCGAGGAAGACCTGGAAGCCGCCCAGACCTGGGCCCAGAGGCGAATCGAGGCCGAAGGGGCGGATTTCGGCGCCATCTACTTCCCGTCCGGCGGCGGCATTGCCCCGGGAACGGGCGCACTGGAATGCAGTTATGACTCCGCGAGGGGCTGGCACCGCTGATATGTAGGTTGGATTGTC
>NZ_JAGGPQ010000015.1 GCF_018613675.1 Arthrobacter sp. ISL-85
CTCCTTCACCCATATCGTCTAGGCGGCTTGGTGCCAGGTGGTGGGGGTGTCAGGCCGCTTCGGCGTTAGTCCGTCTGGTCCGCGCCGGCTTCAGCTTCGGCCGGAGCCGGCCGCGTTACCAGCCAGGCCACCCAGACCCCAAGGATGTACAGCGGCGCGCCCATGATGAGGCGGGTGGTGGCGAGTGCGGCCAGGCCGTCGGTACCCATCAGGTAGAGGGGCACCTGGACGATGAGCCGGAGCGCCAGAACCGCCACGATGATCCACGTGCCCAGCCGGTAGGCCTTGACCCGGGCCGACTCCTTGCGCCACTCCACGCCCTCGTTCCGGATGAAGCCGAAGAGGAGGCCCGCCACGGGCCACTTGACCGCGATGGAGAGGACCATCGCCAGGATGTAGGCGCCGTTGGTGAAGAAACCGGGAAGGTAAAAGTCTTCCGCCTTGCCGGTGGTGTTGGCCAGCCAGGCGGAAATGCCGACGCCGACGATGCCGGCCAGCGCCTGGGTCAGGGGACGCCGCTGCACCAGCCGGACAACGGTGAACCCGGCTGCCGATGCCAGGGCGGCCATCAGGGACAGTGAGAGCTCGCGGGTGATGGTGAAGGCCACCAGGAACACGAGGCCGGGCACGATGCTCTCGGCGATGCCCTGCACTCCGCCCGCGCTCTTCAGCACGTCCACCCGTCCGTCGTGGGTGCGGTGGAGCCCGGCTTTGGCAGCATACTCGGCGGCGAGACCGGCAACCGGGGATGGACCTGCAGCCTGGGGTTTGCCCTGCTGCCCGTTCCTGCCGGGGTTCTCGGGGCCCGTGGGCTGTTCGGGAGGGTACGCGGTCATTCGTTCTCCTGGCGGGACAGAATCTCGTAGCGGGGATTGAAGATGGTGGGCATGTCCTTGCCGCGGGCCAGCATTCCCTCGACCCGGATTTCCGCACCTGCTTCGATGCCCGGTACGCGGCGGCGGCCCAGCCAGACGACGCGGAGCCGTGGGGGCCTGCCCTTTTGCGGACCCGCCGGACGCACGGCGTCGTCCTCCGAAACGATGGCGCTGAATTCTGCTGTCCGGTCAGCAGGAACAAACGTCACGGATTCAATGTGCCCCTGGCACAAGACGCGGCCACGGTCCGGAAGTTGGTCCAAGGGCGTGATTCCACGTAAGGAATGCGCAGGCCCATTCTGGCGGGACTCAGCCGATTTGGGTAATTTCGGGACCACGTTCGGGCTCCTCCAGGGTGGGCGCGGCGGGCGGAGGAGTTGCTGAAGCGTCCTTCGGGAGCCGCAGCTGCAGAAGGTCGCGCGGGGGCATGGGGCTGTCGCCGCGGACCACGACGACCTGGCGGAACAGGGCCTCAAGCGGTTCGGCGGCCGGGCGTTCCAGCGCCGCGGGTCCACCCAGGACCCCGCGCAGGAACCAGCGGGGGCCATCGACGCCGATGAAGCGGGCCACACGGTAGCCCTGGCTGCCGTCGGGGAGCCCGGCGGGCAGCTTGGCCACCAGTTCGGTGCCGAAGGCACCTTCCACCTCTTCAACCTGGCCGCCCTGCGCACCGACCGACTGCCCGATCTGTTCCCGGATCTCGTCCCACAGCGTCTCTGTCTTCGGAGCGGCGAAGGCCTGCAGCTGGAGGCTGGAGCCGTTCAGGTCCAGGGTCACTGCCACCACCCGCTGCGTTGCCTCTTCCACTTCGAGACGGAGCTGAAGGCCCTCGCTCGGTGTGATCAGCAGGGCGCCGAGGTCCACGAAGCCGTCACGGCTGCTGATCTCTGCCTCGTCGAAGGGGCCGTCCTGGCGGCGGGCGGCGGTGCCCGGTTCGCCTTCTCCGGCCTCCGCGATCGTCAGCTCGTCGGCCGGCTGCGCCGGCTCTTCGTTCTTTGCTTTCCTGCCAAGCCCAAAGACCATGGGTGACTCCTTAATCCTGAAAATGTGCCAGTTCTAAAGTGGTGCCGGCGGGAACCGTGGAAGTCCCGTCGTCGTGCGTTGCTGGCGCGGCAGCGGGTGCGTCCCTGGGTCAGGCTTCGGGAACGTTGAAACCGCCCGTGGAGCCGAAGCCGCCCGTGCCGCGCACGGAACCGCTCAATTCGCTGACAGGAATGAACTGGGCGTACTCCACCCGCTGGATGACCATTTGGGCAATTCTATCGCCGCGCCGCAGCTCTATTGGCTGGGATGAGTCAGTGTTCAGCAGGGTTACCGAGATCTCGCCCCGGTAGCCCGCGTCCACGGTGCCGGGAGCGTTGACGATGGTGAGGCCGTGCTTGGTGGCCAGGCCGGAGCGGGGGTGGATCAGCGCCACGAATCCGTCAGGAAGTGCAATGGCGACGCCGGTGGGCACCAGTTTGCGCTCCCCCGGCAGCAGGACCACGTCCTCGCGGGCACGGAGATCTGCGCCCGCGTCGCCAGGATGCGCGTAAGACGGCGCTTCCAGCTCCGGATCCAGCATTTTCAACTGGACCTGCAGGGTGGGGGCCACAGGGGCGGGTGATGCTGGGTCCGGGACAAGGCCTACCGTGGCGGGATGATCAGTCACAGTCACTCACTCTAACCCGCGCCCCCGAATCGGTGCTAAGTAGCCTGGGCCAAGGGGGCCGCCGCAAGGCTGGCTTCAAGGTGAAATAGCGGACCAAAGGTGGAAAGCTGGGGCTATGCCCGAATCAAGCTCGCCCGCGTCCGTTCCAAGTACGCCCTCCACCGGGGCCCCCGTTGTTTATCGGGAGAAGCTATGGCCCAACGCCTGGATCTGGGTTATCGCAGCCGGTGTCTCGGCAGCTGGAATCCTGGTGTTTGCACCAATCAGCATGACGGCAGGCTACATCGCGGCGCTGGTGCTCCTGGCCATCATCACGGTCCTCCTTATCCTTTCCACTCCGGCCATCACCGTCACGGCGGACGCCCTCACTGTTGGTAGGGCCACCATCGAACGCCGCTTTGTGGGCGGAGTGCAGCAATTTACTTCCGGCGAGGCCACAGCGGAGCGCGGCACGCGGCTGAACGGACTGGCCTACCTGTGCATCCGCGGCTGGATCGATCCCGTGGTAAAAATCGAGATCACCGACCCCGCGGACCGCACCCCGTACTGGCTGGCCTCAACCCGTCATCCGGAGCGGCTGGCGGCGGCCCTGGGCCGGCGCTGACGTTGCCGGCATACCCCTTTCGGGCCCGGATCCAGCGGAAAATCACGGCGCGCCCTGCTTCTTGAGCCAATTCGGCGCTGCTGGGTGGCAGAGTTTCGCTTGATAGTAATGCCAGGGTGGAGGATTTGTATGCAGGATCTACGGCTTGTAGGCGTGCACGACGACGGGACGCATCTCCTGTTGAGCGGGGCCGGCGGCGAGATGTTCCAGCTGCCAATCGACGAGGCCCTTAGGACGGCCAGCCGTTCCACGGCCAAAGCACGGACGGAGCGGCCTGCCGTTCCCATGTCTCCCAGGGATATCCAGGCGCGGATCCGTGCCGGTGCTACCGCTGCCGACGTCGCGGAGTTGTCCGGGATGCCCCTGGCCAAGGTGGAGCGCTACGAAGGCCCAGTCCTGGCGGAGCGCGAGTACGTTGCGCAGCAGGCCCGGAAGGTTGAAGTCGCGGCGCCCTCCCCCGGCCACGACGTCTACCGGTCCGCGTTCGGCGATAACCCGGCAACGCTGGACGACATGGTGGCCCATCGTCTTTCCGCGCACGGCATCGACCCCGGCACGGTGGAATGGGACTCGTGGCGGCGCCAGGACGGCACATGGACTGTCTCGGCAAGCTTTGAGGCCAAGCCCGGCGGGACCTCCGGAATTGGGGAAGAACCGCCAGCGCTCTGGACATTCAGCCCCGGACGCAAGTCACTGCAGAACACCAACCGCTGGGCACAGCAGCTGAGCGAACTCGAACCGCTGGACGGTCCCGTTCCCGCGCGCCGACTCACGGCGGTCTCAGACCGCCCGTTCGATTTTGAGACAGATGCGGACTCCTCCAAGGCATCCCCCGGGGGCCAGGCAAGTGCCACACAGGACTCCGGCAAGGAATCCGACGGTCTTCTGGACATGCTCCGGTCACGGCGCGGCCAGCGGCTGGGCGTGGATGAGGATTCGGACGACGCCCTGGCCCTGCTGCTGGCACATGGGGTCCCGGCCGCCCACCCGCGGCCTTCCGAGGTGATGGCGGAATCTGAACCGGAAGACACCGAACCGCAGGACGGCCAGCCGGAAGCACCGGCAGCCCACCAGGGGGACTCCTTCGTCCGGCGCAGGGACGCAAGGCCGTCCATGCTGTCGAGGCTGAGCCTGATTCCGCCGCACCGGGACGCCCACGATGACGCCTTGCGGCTGCACGACGGCGTCAGCACCGATACCCGGGAAATCACCATTGCAGCGTCCCCGCAAAAGCCCTCCGCCTCCACGCCTGGTGCGGGCTCCGGCACGTCGGGCGGAGCCGGGTTGGATGAGCTGTTGGGCAGCAATCCCCGCCGCCCGGCATCCAAGCAAAACGATGCGTCCCCCTCAACCGGACAGCTGCCTGAGACGGAGTCACCGGAACGGCCTGCACGGCCTAAGCGTTCCAGCGTCCCGTCCTGGGATGAGATCGTTTTCGGCACGCGAAGCGACTAGAAGCGCCTTCTTCCTTCGCTCGGGGGGCGTTGCTGCCTTCCCCTGCATGCTAGTATCGCCGCACTCGATCGGTCAGAAGCTGCAATCACCCCGGGAGGTTTGCTGTGCCGAACACCACCTGCCACATGTCGATGTCTTTGGACGGCTTCGTCGCCGGGCCTGACCAGAGCCGCGAGAACCCGCTCGGCAAACGGGGACTTGAACTGCACGGCTGGCACATCGGCGATCCCCGCGCCAACGAGGCCAACGGGATTGCGGCTGAGTGGCTCATGCGCCCGCGGGGGGCGTATGTGATGGGCCGCAACATGTTTGGCCCCGTCCGCGGCGATTGGGATGAGGAATGGAACGGGTGGTGGGGCCAGGAACCCCCGTACCACGCGCCGGTTTTCGTCCTGACCCATTACCCGCATGACCCGATCCAGATGGAGGGCGGGACAACCTTCCACTTTGTCACTGATGGCTTCGATGCCGCCTATGCTGCTGCGGTCCGCGCTGCAGGCGACAAAGGCGTGGACATCGCCGGCGGTGCTTCGACCGTCCGCCAAGCACTGGCCGCCGGCGTGGTTGACGAGCTCACGCTCGACATCGCTCCGGTGCTGCTTGGTTCAGGTGAACGGATTTTTGACGGGATCCAATCCTTCGGCTTCGAACCCGTTGAGGTGCTCCACTCGCCATTGGCCACCCATATCCGCTACCGCCGGGTGGACTGACAGCCAGCTGACGGCCGGATGTCGACACATTCAGCACGCACCGCCAGGCGGAAGAGGGCGGACCGCTTTTTGTACTGTCACGAGGCGAGCTGCTGAACGAGGGCTGCCTCGAGCAGACTTGGTTGTTCGAGGAGTTTCCATTCTTGGCGCACGCTTCCGCCCTCGGAACGGTTTCCTTCTTCAGGTTGGCTCCGTTCACCGGGCAGCACTCCCTCGGGCCATTGGGGCGGTTCCCAGTCCTGGTGTTCGCTCGCGTAGTGCCGGCCTGATGGCGAGATCCAACCCGGCGGTTCATTCTTCGTGGCCAGGGTGGGTCTCCAGCCCGTGGTGTGTCTGAGTTTGTGGTGTTTCGGGCAGGGCTGTCCCAGGTTCGAGATGCCTGTTGTGCCACCTTTGGCCCAGGCGAGGATGTGGTCGGCGTCGTTGTCCAGCGAGTTGTTGCTGCAACCCGGAAACGGGCACTTACCGTCCCGCATCCGCAGCCAGGCCCGCATCGGCCCGGTCACCCGGTAACTCGACCGCCCGATCTCCAACGGCGCCCCGTCCCGCGGATCCACCAACACCCGGTAAAACGATCCTGCACCGCCCGCCACCAGGTCCCTAGCCATCGAGGCCGGGATGGGGCCGTACCCATCCAGCATCGCCGGCTCATCTGCCAGGCCAAGCAGGGAAATCACCGGGACCGTGACCAAAACCTGCGCCCGGATCGGCGACGATTGGAAACCTGTTCCTTCCAGGATCCCGGCGGCGGTGTCGCCGGTGTCCGTGGCACCGCTGCCAAGAACCGCGTCGGCGAAGATGTCGGCCCGCAACTGCGGCATGCCGCGGCACTCCTCCGGTCCCTGCATGGCACGCGAAATAGCCGTGAGCCGGTTCCACCCGGCAAGGGCCTGGGCAGCGGGCAGGTACGCCGACAGCCACGCCATCCCGTCCTGGTCCGGCCGGTACTCCACCCGCCGGTCAGCGACCCCCTTCGCGTGCCGGGCTTCAACGCTCTCGGCATGGTGGCGCTCCCGCCAGGTCCGGGCCTTGGCCTTGAACCGGTGCGCCGGCATCTGCCCCACCGGGCACCCCCGGGCCGGGTCCGGTGCGTCCGGGTCCAGGAAATGGGCTTCCAACGCCGCCGCCCCCGCCGCGTCAAGGCTCATTGTTTCATCGGCCATCACCACCGCATGGCTCCAGGACAGAACCCCGGCCTGCAACGCCGCCAGGGTCCGCGGCAACGTCCGTGTGACTGCATAGGAGGTGGCCAGAAACGACGACGCGGCCCGCGGCCCCAAAGCCAGGACGCACCCGATCTCCGCAGCGACCGCCATCTCCTGCGCCCGCACCGGCACATCCGGCCCGGCAACAGCATCGGCACTGTCCGCGTACCCCACCGCAGCCTTCGCTTTCAGAGCCGCGAACCCGGCTTCCACCTCCCGGGCACCGGCGAGAATGTCCAGGCAACCATCCACCAAACCAGCCAACGGATCAGCCCCCGAAAACGGCACCGACCCAGAACCGTCCACCTCAGCATTCAACACAGCAAGGGCAACACGGATATCCCCGAACGCCTTCACCGCCGCCGCTTTCCCCATAGACCCATCATCGTGGGAGGGTCTGACATTCACGCCGCGATCATCTCCCGTCTCTCAGTCAGCGGTCGGGTCACGAAGGGCGCGGGCGGCAACCAAGGCCGTGTGCCACTATGCCGCGCCGAGCTGGACCTGCGATCCTCACACACCTGGCCGGCCGTACCTCTCCTACACCGAGACGACTTCCTGGACCTGCACGGCCCAGACCAGGGAACCTACCCCCCCCCCCGCCGGCAGCGCTCGTACCGGCATCACGGCGCCGTACAGACCGGTCAGTCTGGTCTTGGTGTAGTGTCTAGCTGGTGACCGAACTCGCTCTTTGCTCTTTAGCTGACCCCGCGGACCCCTCTTTCCCTCCGCAGAAGGCTCAGGCCGGCGCGCGGGACCGCATATTGGCCGCCGCGTACGAGTTGTTCGCCCAGCGGGGCATCCGCGATGTCGGCATAGCTGAGCTGATTTCACGCGCTGAGGTCGCCAAGGCCACGTTCTACGCACACTTCGCCTCCAAAGATGAACTAGTGCTTGCCTTCCTGGAACACTGCCACCAGGACCTGACCGTCGAGGCGATCATCGCCGAATGCAGAAGAAGCTCCAATGACCCGACCAGCCAGTTGCTCATCATTTTCGATGTCCTGGACGGGTGGTTCCGCCAGGACGGCTTTCAGGCCTGCGCCTTTGTGAGCACCATGCTGGAAATGGGTCCCGCGCATCCACTGGGGCAGGCCTCCATCAGCTATCTGGCACAGGTGCGGGCCTTCATGCAGGCCCTGGCAGAGGAGGCCGGCCTCTCCCAGCCAGACGTGTTTGCCCGGTCCTGCCACATCCTCACAAAGGGCTCCATCATCTCCGCGGTGGAAGGAGACAAAGAGGCAGCCGTGTTGGCCAAACGCATGGCCGTTTCCCTCATCCGGGACCACGGCGGCAGTCCCGGCCTGGTCGCCAGCGCCACTCACGCCGGCACGACATAGATTCTGACTGCGTAGGCGGCTGTAGAAAGCCGCGGCAGGGGTATCAACAGCTTCCAAGCGTCGAGGAAAGCAGGAAACAGAGATGGAAACCTCCGACTACACCCGTTTTATCCAGAACTGCATCGCCGCAGACACGGCAAGAGATCAGGGGCTCACCGAAGACCAGCTGTACGGGGTGTACCTCAGCTGGTGCCACCTCGGACAGCGGCCGGCTGCATCTTACGAGTCGTTCCAGTCTGCGATGTCCAAGCTGGGTCTATCCAGGCGCCAGGACAATCACTGCTACATCTGGCCCAAGCTCCGAATGACTGGCCCTGCGGCCGTGGACTACATCCTCACCAGTCAACCCAGCCTGCTCTGACGGGCACGCCGGAGCGGAATCTCCCCTTCGCCGATGGCCCGCATTCACCGTTCTTCTTGCCCTGACGGGGGTGGGCCGGCTTCTGGTCCTTCCCCTCCGTGCAGCTGTTCGGCGTTCGCAATAGCGGCACGCCGCTCACAGGTCAGGCCTCGCTGCCTGTCCCCCGGCTTTCCCCGGGTCCACCGGAGCCGTGCCACAGGCAGGCATCCACCTCGAACGGCAGCAGTTGGTCCTGCTGTGCCATCAACGAGGCGCCGTGCGCCGTTACCCGCCGCATGAAGTGGCGCCGGCACAGCGTCTCGTACCCCACCACGGGAACGTGCCCGGCCTCCGGGACAGGAGCCTCGGCCACCATGTCCACGTCGCCCACCACCACCTGCGCACCCTCGGTGACCATGACGCCGTCTACCGTCCTGGCATTGTGCGTGGCCCGGCGCCCGCACCAGCACAGGGCCTCGACCTGGAGCACCTGCACCCGGTCCGCGAGTTCGATCAGGCGCTGTGAGCCGGGAAACAGCCGGGTGCGAAAGTCGGCGGTGATGCCGAACGCGAAGACGTCGACGTCGATTTCATCCACCACCTTGGCCAACTGCTCCACCTGTTCGGGGGTGTAGAACTGGGCTTCGTCGCAGATCAGGTAGTCAACACGCTGGCCCCGGGTGCGGCGGAGCATGACTTCCTCCCAGAAATCCGTGCCGTCCAGCACCTCCACCGCGTCCGTCTCCAAGCCCAGCCGGCTGGAGATCCTGGACTCACCGGCACGGTCGTTGCGGCTGAACCGCACCCCGCCCCGGCCGCGGACCCGGTGGTTGTAGTCCATCTGCAGGGCCAGAGTGGACTTTCCGCAGTCCATGGTGCCGGAGAAGAAGATGAGCTCAGCCACGCCGGCGGTTCCTTCCTTCGGCCGTAAAACACAGCAGCGGGACCTCACGCTCGGCCTTGCTCAGCGAGCCATGCTGGCCCACCACCTCCATGGCAGTTGGCCGCATGCGCCGGCCATCGTAAAGCGCGACGGCGTCACGCGCCGCGATCATGACGTCGCCTATCCTGCGTTCAACAGCCGGCCGGACGTCACCAAAAAGTCCGCCGGCAAGGGCCTCGCCGCGGGTGAAGGCCCAGATGCGGTCACCGAACCGCCCCTTCCAGGCGGCCACCAGCCGCTCCCGGCCAGCGTCCGTCAGGTGGGACTCTTCCAGGTAGAGGTGCACCATCCGCGGTTCACCTGCAGTATGGCGGACGCCCGCCACCAGGGCAGGGTCCGTGGAAAAATCGATCCGCTGCGGTTCGGCCACGTCCAGCATCCCGTGGTCTGCCGTGAGCAGGATGGTGGTGCCGGCGGGAAGGCCGGAGTTAAGCCGCTTGACCGTGGCATCGAGCTCTTCCAGCTGGTGCTCCCACTGCTCGGAGCGGCAGCCGTGGCGGTGGCCGGCCTTGTCGAGGTCGTTGACGTAGAAGTACATCAGGGACGGGCCGGAGGCTGCCATGGCGTCGGCAGCGGCCGCAGTCCGGGCATGGGCCGTTGCCCCCGGGATGAACCTGCCGCCCCGCAGTGCGGCCCGGGTCATGGGAGAGCCGTCGAACTGGGCGAGGCTGACGGTGCTGACGTCCACCTGGTGGGCGATCCGCTCAAACACTGTGGGGAATGGCTGCCAGGCGGACGGGTCGACGCCGGGATCCCAGTTCCCCAGCAGGTTGACCACCTTGTCCTGGTCCGGGTCCAGGACGTCGTACCCCACCATGCCGTGCTGACCGGCAGGGAGCCCGGTCCCGAAGCTGGACAGTGCCGCAGCCGTGGTGGAAGGGAAGGCGGAGTCCAGCCACACGGGAACATCACCCTGCCCGGCCTGCTGCACCGAACGCAGGAAGGGCGTGTGCGCGGATTTCTGCTTGAGGAGGTTCCGGCCCAGCCCGTCCGCAAGTACCACGCAGACCCTTGACGCAGCCGGGAGTCCCAGGGTGTTGCTGAATCCTTCCACGCCAAGGCTGGCAGCTGCGCTGGTCAGGACCTCAGCGATGGAACGGTGCCCGTAAGCGGGGGCGGGCGGAAGGTCGGGAGTGCGTCCGGGGGCTTGTGCGGCGTGGGGGCGGTCTTCCGGCATCTCAGCGCTGCTGGTGCCCGCGGCTGAGCCTGTTGCCGAACACTCCCGAGCGCGGCCTCGGCGCCATGGACTGGGCGTGGGATACGGCGGCAGCGGAACCGGTGTTGACCGCCCGCAGGGCCCTGGCAAACAGTTTCGCGTCCTGCACGGCCTGGAGCCCGTCCGCCTCGGCGCTGATACGGAGCACAATGTCCTCCTGCGCGATGGTTCCGGTGTAGCCATGGTCGGCCTCGCACTGCGGATCGCCGCAGCTGGCGGGGCCCATATCCAAGCGCTGGCCGCCGGACCACGCGATGGACAGCGTCAGTTCCCGGACGGGGTCCGAGGGCTTGTAGTTCTGCGGCTGCGCGTACATGTAGCTGAGCACCACGGACCTGATCTGGGCCACGGGAACGGACTCGGTGGAGATCTGGGCGACGGTCTGCTCCCCTGCCTCGTCCAGCTGCTGGTCGTCCACGTGCGTGATGACCAGCATGTCCGCTGTCAGGACCAGGACGGTGATGTGGCGCCGCACCTCTGCCCGGTCGAAGTGGGTTTCCAGGTGCACCAGGTGGGCCACGCAGTCCCTGCCGTCCAGTGCATCGTCAACGACGTCCGACACTAGGCGCGGGTAGAACCCTGCCTTCTGCAGCGCGTCCTCCAGGCTTTGGCCCTGGGCTCCGTGATTGTGTGAGCTGTGCTGTCGGACTGCCTGGTTTTCATTGCCGGGCGTTTCGGGCGCCGACGCGGGAGGCTGGAAGCTCATGCCCCCATTTTCACAGATCGTCCTGCCACTTGCTAACCGGCTCAGCCCCGCATGGCCCTGCGGGCACTGTCCGTGCGCTGCGCCGCGTTGCCGATCCGCACGTCAGCGGCGAGGATGGTGGCCGCCGCGGTACCGCACAGGACCGGGTTGAACTCCACCAGAGCGATCTCCGGATGGTTGTCCTTCATGAAGGCGAGCCTGCCGGCGAGGTCCTCCAGGGCCTCCACGTCAACTGCAGGCAGGCCCTGGTAGCCGAAGAGCTTCCGGGACGCCCGGGGCGCCCGGATGAAATCATGGACGTCCGCCGCGGAGAGCGGGGGAACCCGGTGCGACCAGTCGTCCAGGAGGTTGACGGCGTCGCCGGCGAGGCCGAACGAAATGACCGGACCCAGCAACGGATCCTCAATGGCCCGGAACGTGCAGGCCTGCCCCACCGGCGCCATGGCCTGGACTTCGAGCGCCGGGTCCCCGTAGGCGGCGAGCGCGCGCCGCATCTGCAGCACGTTCAGGCGCAGCGATTCGGCGTCCTCGATGCCAAGCCGCACACCGCCTAGGTCCAGCCGGTGGCGCAGGGTAGGCTCGGTGGTTTTCAACACCACCGGCCAGCCGAGTGAGTCGGCGGCTGCAACCGCTTCATCGGGCGTGGTGAACGGTGCCGAAGGCAGGACGGAGATCCCGTAATGACCCAGCAGGGAAGCGGTTGCCGCCGGGTCCAGCTGCTTGAGCTGTTCGCCCGTGACATCGTGCAGCAGGTCGTCGAGCTCAGCCGCCGCCTGCCGGGGGTCGCAGCCTGCAGGTTCCAGGAAGTGCCCCTGGTCGCGGGCGGCCCATTCCGCGTACCGGACCACAGCGGCGAGGGCGGCCACGGCGGCGCCGGGGCTGGAGAAACAGGGGACGGTGCAGCCGTCCGTGCCCACCAGGCCTTCCACGTGGATGGCGGGGTCCAGGATCCCGGTGAAAGCCGCCACCACCGGCTTCCCTGCGCTTACTGAGCACTCCGCAAGGACCTGCGCCACCGCGTCGGCGGTCAGCCCGCGGGCCGGCAACAGTGCGGCGACGGCTGCGTGCACGGCGTCCGAGGCCAGTGCCTCAAGGAGGGCCGTCCGCAGGGCGGGGAGGGCCACCGACTGGCCGGCGTCCAGGTCGAGCCCGGAAACCACCTGCGCCACGCCCAGCCCATGCGCTGCGGCACTGTCCGCCACCACGTTGCCCAGCGCCTGGGAGTTGCTGAAAATGGCGACGTCGGGCCCGGCAGGCAGCTGCTGGCCTGACACCACCTGGGCCACGTCCACGAGCTGTTCAACGGTTTCGACGCGGATCACCCCGGACTGGCGCAGCATGGCGTCCAGCGCCCCCGCCGGCGCCTGCGTGGTCCGAACGGCGTGGCCGGGTGGCAGGCGCAGCCCCATCGTGTCGGATTTGGCAACGATGACCGGCTTGGTGCGGGCCAGCCGCCGTGCGATGCGGGAGAACTTGCGCGGGTTGCCGATCGATTCGAGGTAAAGGCCCACGGCGGAGGTATCGGCGTCGTCCTCCCAGTACTGCATCATGTCGTTGCCGGAGACATCAGCCCTGTTGCCGGCTGAGAGGAGGCTGGAGACACCCAGCCGGCGGCGGCTGGAGGCGGCGTAAAGCGAGACGCCGATGGCCGCCGACTGGCTGAACAGGCCCAGGCTGCCGCGCAGCGGCATGGTGGGCGCCATGGAGGCGTTCAGTGACACGTCCGGGTGGGTGTTGGCGATGCCCAGCGACGCCGGCCCGATCACCCGCATCCCGTTGGCCCGGGCCTGGCGCACCAGGGCGCGCTGCCGCAGCAGGCCGCGTTCGCCGTCGTCCGCGAAGCCTGCGGAGGCGACCACCACGCCCTTGACGCCCGCCGCCGCGCATTCTTCCACCACGCCGGCGACTTCCTCGTAGGGCACGGCGATGATGGCCAGCTGGACGGGCTCGGGTACCTCTGAGAGCTTGCCGTAGGACATCATGCCTGCCAGCTCCAGCGCTTCCGGGTTGATGGCGTACACGGGGCCGTGGAAACCGCCTTCGATGATGTGTTCGAGCAGCTGGTACCCCACGGTCCCCCACTTGCGGCTGGCACCGATCACGGCAACGGACGACGGCGCCAGCAGCTCCCGGACGCTCCTCGCCTCCGCGCGGTGCTCGCGGGATTCCATCACGGCACGGGATTTTTCGGTGGGGTCGACGTTGAACTCCAGGCTGACGACGCCGTCGTCGAAGTGGCGCTTGACGTCGTAGCCGGCGTCGGAGAAGACCATCAGCATCTTGCGGTTTTCCGGCAGGACCTCCGCGGTGAACTTCCGGATGCCGTTTTCGTGCGCTGCGGCCGCAAGGTGCTCCAGCAGGATGGAGCCGATTCCCCTCCCCTGGTGGGCGTCGGCGATGTTGAAGGCGACCTCGGCCTCCGTGGGATCGGTGAGGCGGTCGTAGCGTCCGATGCCGATGATTTCGCCGTGGATGGTGATCACGAACGCTACCCGGTCCTTGTAGTCCACCTCGGTGAAGCGCTTGAGCTCCTTGGCGGACAACCTGGCCTTGAACGCGAAGAAGCGCATGTAGATTGAATTCTGCGACTGCCCGGTATGGAAGGCCTGGACGGCGTCCGCGTCCGACGGGTGGATGGGCCGCAGGTGTGCTGTCCCGCCGTCACGCAGGACGACATCGGCTTCCCAATGTTCCGGATATTCGCCGTCCCCGGGCTGATCCACCATAGGCTTAGCCTAGCCAAAAACTATCGCAGCACACCCTAAGGCTGCGCAGTAACCGCAGAAGGATTCACCACACCCCATGGCCCGCCGGCAAAGTTCAAAACCCATCGTGGACGACAGCTACACGGAAAACATCGTCGATATCGATGTGACGTCCGAAATGCAGGGCTCCTTCCTGGAGTACGCGTACTCGGTGATCTACTCCAGGGCCCTCCCCGACGCACGCGACGGGCTCAAGCCGGTTCAGCGCCGCATCCTGTACATGATGAGCGACATGGGCCTGCGCCCGGACCGCGGCCACGTCAAGAGCGCCCGTGTGGTGGGCGAGGTCATGGGCAAGCTGCACCCGCACGGTGACGCCGCCATCTACGACGCCATGGTGCGCATGGCGCAGGACTTTTCGCTGCGCCTTCCGCTGATTGACGGGCACGGCAACTTCGGCTCGCTCGACGACGGCCCTGCGGCACCGCGGTACACCGAGGCCCGGCTGGCGGCGGCCGCACTCACCCTGACCAACCACCTGGATGAAGACGTGGTGGATTTCGTCCCCAACTACGACAACCAGCTGACCCAGCCGGATGTCCTGCCCGCCGCCTTCCCCAACCTGCTGGTCAACGGCGCCACCGGCATCGCCGTCGGCATGGCCACCAACATGGCCCCGCACAACCTGGTGGAGGTCATCTCCGCGGCCCGGCACGTGATCGCGAACCCGGATGCCACCCTCGATGACCTCATGCGCTTCGTCCCGGGCCCGGACCTGCCCAGTGGCGGCCGGATCGTAGGCCTGGACGGCATCCGGGACGCGTACGCCACCGGCCGCGGATCCTTCAAGACCCGCGCCAAGGTGGAGGTGGAACAGCTCTCCGCGCGCCGCACCGGCGTGGTGGTCACCGAACTGCCGTACATGGTGGGCCCGGAGAAGGTGATCGAGAAGATTAAGGATGCCGTCAACGCCAAGAAGCTGACGGGCATCAGCGACATAGTGGACCTGACGGACCGCAAGCACGGGCTGCGGCTGGTCATTGAACTCAAGAACGGCTTCAACCCGAACGCGGTCCTCCAGCAGCTCTACCGGTACACGCCGATGGAGGACTCCTTCGGCATCAACAACGTCACCCTGGTGGACGGCCAGCCGCAGACGCTGGGGCTGGTGGAGTTGCTCTCCGTCTACGTCAACCACCGGATCAACGTGGTCCGCCGCCGGACCGTCTACCGGCTTGGGAAGAAGAAGGACCGCCTCCACTTGGTGGAGGGCCTGCTCATCGCCATCGTGGACATCGACGAGGTCATCCAGATCATCCGGTCCTCGGACGAGGCCGCGGCAGCCCGCGAGCGCCTGATGTCCATCTATGACCTCACCGAGGTCCAGGCCAACTACATCCTTGAGCTGCGCCTGCGCCAGCTCACCAAGTACTCCCGGATCGAACTGGAGAAAGAGCAGGACGAGCTTCGCCGCGAGATCGCGGAGCTGCAGGCCATCCTGGACTCCGAGGAACTGCTCCGCACCGTTGTCTCCGACGAGCTCGCCGCGATAGCGGAGGAACACGGCACCCCGCGCCGCACCGTGCTGCTGGAGTCCGAGGCCGTGTCCCCCACCGTAGCGGCTGCCGAACTCGCGGGGGCCAACGGCAAAAAGGGCAAGGCCGCGCCGCTGTCCCTGGAGATTGCGGACGACCCGTGCTGGGCCATCCTCACCGCCTCCGGGCAGGTGGCACGCACCAGCAACCAGGAGCCGCTGGCCGAGGCAGGCCCGCGCAGCAAGCACGACGTCTACGCCTCGGTGGTGAAGACGTCAGCCCGCGGCGAAATCGCGGCCGTCACCTCACAGGGCCGCATGCTCCGGCTGCAGGTCATGGACATGCCGGTGCTTGCGCCGATGGCCGGGCTGCCCAACCTGGCCGGAGGCGTCCCGGCCAGGGAATTCCTCACCCTGGTGAAGGGTGAGTCCCTGGTGGCTTTCGTGCGGCTGGACGAGGTCCTGGCCATCGGCACGGCCCAGGGCGTGGTGAAGCGCGTCCAGCCGGATTACCCCCTGAACCGCGAAGATTGGGAAGTCATCACCCTCAAGGACAAGGACTTCGTGGTGGGCGTGGCTCCGGCCGGTGCCGACGACGCCGAACTGGTGTTCCTCACCCGGGAGGCCCAGTTACTGAAGTTCCCCGCCGCCGTCGTCCGTCCCCAGGGGCGCACTGCCGGGGGCATGGCGGGGATCAAACTGGCCGCGGGTGACCAGGCGATCTTCTTCGGTGCCGTCCAGCCCAAGGATGAGTCCGCCGTCGTGGTGACCATCGCCGGCACCAACGGCGCCCTCCCCGGGACGGCCCCGGGCACTGCCAAGGTCACGGCCTTCTCCGAGTACCCGGCCAAGGGACGTGCCACCGCGGGGGTCCGGGCGCACCGGTTCCTCAAGGGCGAGGACATGCTGCTGCTCGCCTGGGCAGGGCATGGGCCGGCCAAGGCTTCCTCCGCCGCCGGAGTGGCGCGGTCGCTCCCCCAGGAGCACGGCCGCCGCGACGGCTCGGGCGTCCCGCTCTCCCAGGCCGTGGAAGCCGTGGGGCCGGCCATGGCGTGGCCGGACGCACCGCCGGCAGAGGACTAACGCGCCGCCGGCGGAGGACTGACGTGGCGGCGCGGCCTGAAGCGCTGCTGCGCTCCACCGCACGCCTTAGACTGCTCCCATGCCTATCGTTCCTGATGCCAAGGACTGGACCTGGGTCCTCTCGCGCCCCTGCCCGGAATGCTCCTTCGACGCTTCCTCCGCCACGCCGGCCACGGTTCCCGGGAGCATCGAAAGCATGATTCCCCGCTGGCTGGCCGTCCTCCGCCGGCCGGACGCGGCGCAGCGCCCCGACGACCAGACATGGTCGGCGCTCGAGTACGCATGCCACGTGCGGGACGTCTTCTCCCTATTCAACCAGCGGCTGAACCTGATGCTCGTGGAAGATGCCGCCCGCTTCGCGGACTGGGACCAGGACCTGACAGCCGTAGAGGAGGACTACGCGAATGCGGACCCGTCCGTGGTGGGCCCGGAACTGGCGGCGGAAGGACACGAGGCCGCAGAGTCCTTCGCCGGCGTCCCCGAAGATGACTGGGGACGCAAGGGGCTGCGCAGCAACGGCTCGGAGTTCACCGTCCTGACGCTCGCCCAGTATTTCCTGCACGACGTGGTCCACCACCTGCACGACGTCGACGGCTGACGCTGGGCCCCTTGCCCCCCGTGCGTGGCGGCGAGGCCGCAGTAACGGGCTTAGCGGGACGGCGCCAGGGATCCCCGGGGCTGTCCGGCGGAGGCCGAAAGCTCCAGCCGGGCATCACCGGGGTGGATGTCAGCGGGGTTGTGCGTCACCAGCACCACGGTGCGGTCCCGTAGTCCCGCGCGCAGGTCCGCCAGCATGGCGGCCGCTGATTCCGCATCCAGGTGGGCGGTGGGCTCATCCAGCAGGATGACTTCCGCACCGGTCAACAGGGTCCGCGCCACGGCCAGGCGCTGGCGCTCGCCGCCGCTCAGGAAGGCGCCGCCCGGACCGATCCGGGTGTCCAGCCCCGACGGCAGCCGGCCCACCAGCGCGGAAAGTCCGACGGCGGCCAGGACGGCCTCCAGCTCGTCGTCCATAACCGGCGGTGCGCCGTTTGCTGCCGGCCGTCCCAGCAACAGGTTTCCCCTGATGGTGGAATCGAACAGGTGCGCCTCCTGCGGGCACCACGCAGCCCGGCCAGTAACCTTCACCTGGCCGGCCGCGGGCGGCAGGAAGCCCAGCAGCACGGAGAGCAGCGTGGATTTCCCGGAACCGGACGGTCCGGTGACCGCCAGCCAGCGCCCGGGAGCTGCCACGGCATCCACGCCCGAGAAGACCGCGGAGCCGCCCGGCCAGGCCGCGGCCAGGTCCACGAGCTCAACGCCTGGCGCGCCGCCGGCCCTACGCGGAACGGGCTGCAGGCCATCGCCGGCTTCGCTGGCCCCCTCAAGGGCCCCCGACTCCCCCACCCGGCGCATGACGGAACGCAGCGCAGGGAACTGGCGCACCGCCGTCGTCATCGCTGCGTAGGGTTCCACCAGCGCGAGCAGCAGGAGGACCACCACGGCCGCCGTTTCCGGGGCTACCTGGGTTGTGAGAACCCCGGGGCCCGCCAGCCACGCGGCCGCCAATGCAGCCGTACCGCAAGCCGCGGTAGCCACTGCATGGCCAAGCCCATCCGCCCAGGCGGAGCGCTGCGACGCACGGGTGGCCTCCCGGTCCTCCGCCAGCAGTGCATCAAGCACGCGGGGCGCAACGCCGTTTGCGTGCAGTTCGGCCCGGGCATCGAGGGCAGCGGCTACCCGACGCAGGACGCCGGAGCGCAGGGACTGCTCGGCGGCGGCGGATTTGCGGTCACCGAACAAGGCAGCGGCAGGAGCCAGCATTAGGCCGCCGATGGCCGCGCCGGCCACGGCTGGAAGGGCGGCAGGCACCAGGATGCCGGTAGCGGCCACGGCCAGGACGGACACGGCAACGGCCGTGACGGGCGGCAGGACTACGCGGGGCAGGAGGTCGCGGATGGTGTCGACGTCGTCGATTACCGTGCCCAGCACGTTGCCGCCCTGCAGGAGCCGGCGCAGTGACAGCGCCCTGCGGCTCAGTGACTCCCAGAGCCGGCCGCGGAGGCGGGTGAGTGCGGCGAACACGGCGTCGTGCAGCAGCAGCCGCTCCCAGTAGCGGAACACCCCCCGGCCAATGCCGAAGAACCGGACGCCGACGATGGCGGTCAGGAGGTACAGGATGGGCGGCTGCTCGCTGGCGCGGATAATGAGCCAGCCGGAAAGGCCGGAAAGCGCGACGGCGAAGACGGCCGCCAGGGTGCCGACGAAGGCCGCGGCCGCGAACTTGCCCCGGACCGGTGCCAGGAGTGCGGCCAGGAGCCGGCAGGCTCCGGGGGTGGCCTGCCCGGGCTTGCCCACGGGGAGGTCACCTGCTTCGTCCGTGAAAGCGCTGCCGACGTCGGCGTCCCCCTCTGCTGCACGGCTTCCTGTTGAGCCGGCGGGCAGCAACGCGGGACGGCCGCGCAGGTCGGCGGGGGCGCCGCCGTCCTGTTTCGCTTCAGCGGTGACCCGGGCTGCCGGCGAAACCGGAACCAGCAGGTCCGCGAGCTGCCGGGTGCGCTGGTTGTGGGCCACCAGGATCACGGTGACCTGGCCGCGGAGCCGGCGGATGGCGTCCTCGACGATGACCGCGGACGCGTCGTCCAGGTGTGCGGTGGGCTCGTCGAGCAGCAGGAGGGTGGCACCGGCGTCGATTTTGGCAAGGCCGCGGGCCAGTGCCACGCGGCGCAGCTCGCCCGGGCTCAGCTCCGCCTGGTGCTTTGCTGCCAGGTGCCCGGCTCCGGCGCGTTCCAGGCAGCGGCGGGCAGCCGCTTCAGCTGTGAACCTGTCGGGACCGTGGCTGGGGTCCGGTGAGAGGTACAGCAGCACCTCGTCCAGGACGGTCCCGGCCACCATGACGGGGTGCTGCGGCACCCAGGCCACGGCGCTTCGGTCCAGGCCGCTGATGGATCCGGTAATGCTGGTCCCTGCGCCGCCCGTTCCGCCGCCGTGGCCGATGGTCCCCGCCAGGACGCCCAGCACGGTACTCTTGCCGGCGCCGCTGGGGCCATCCAGGGCGGTGATCCTGTCCTGCGGTGCGGTGAACGAAAGGGGTCCGACGGCGGCTCCGGACCGTCCGGCGTATGTCACGGAGAGTCCGGTGACCTCAAGCGGGGCGCCCGGCCTGCCGGCCTTGGCCGCGGGCAGGGGTGTTGCCTCGGGGGCTCCGGTCACGGCGGCTGTTTCGGCGAGCGCCACCCTGCCGTCGTCGCTGGCGTGGTGGGCGGTGCCCAGCTCCCGCAGCGGAAGGTAGCAGTCCGGGGCAAGGAGGAGCGCCAGCAGCCCGGCTTCCAGCGGCATGTCGCCGTGGACCAGCCGGACGCCGATGAAGACGGCCACCACGGCCACTGAAATGGTGGCGATCAGTTCCAGGGCCAGCGCCGACAGGAAAGCGGTCCGCAGGGCGCCCATGGTGCGGGAGCGGTACTCCTCGGAGATCTCCTCCAGGGCCTTGCGCTGGGCGGTGGCACGTCCCAGCCCCACCAGGACCGGCAGTCCCTTGGCGAGTTCCAGCATGTGCGCCGACAGCCGTGCCAGCGAGGCCTGGGCCTGGCGAACGCTGTCCTCGGTGTACCGGCCAATCAATGCCATGAACACCGGGATCAGCGGCACCGTCAGCACGATGACCAGTGCGCTGACCCAGTCCGCGAAGAGGATCCGGGCCCCCAGCAGCAGCGGAACGGCGGCGCAGTTGACCAGCGCGGGAAGGAACTGGGTGTAGTAGCTGTCCAGGGCGTCCAGGCCGCGGGTCGCAAGGACCGCCAGGCCGCCGTCGCCCGGGCCGGCGCCGCGCACGCCGGTGCGCAGGGCCCGCTGCAGGAGCTCGGCCCGGAGCTCTTCCTTGACGCCCAGTGCCGCACGGCGCGCGGCGACTGCCTGTCCCCAGACCGTCAGGGAGCGGAGGACGACGCCGGCCAGGCCTGCCGCGATCTGCTGCGCCCAGGCAGGGTCCCCGGCAACGAGGCCGGCAAGGACGGAGGCCACCGCTTGGCCGATGAGGACCAGGGACAGGGCCTTGAGCGCAGCGAGCAGGCCCAGCCAGTAGATTGCGGACCGGGTTGCGGGGCCGGCGGGAAAGGTGGGCCGCATGTCAGCCCTTGGTGGTGAACGCCTTGGCGGCCACGGCCGGGAGGAAGCTGTGGGCTGCCGGGATATGGGCGGCGCTGACGCGGCGGCGGAACACCCAGTAGGTCCAGGCCTGGTAGGCGATCACCAGTGGAAGCCCAAACGCCGCCACGATGCTCATCAGCCCCAGGGTGTAGTCCGAGGAGGAGGCGTTGGAGATGGTGAGGTCAAAGGCCCTGTCCAGCGTGGAGGGAAGCACCACTGGGAACACGGCCCCGAAAATGGATGTCGTGCCCAGGACCAGGAAGGCACCCAGGGCCAGGAAGGCCCTGCCTTCGGAACCGCCCCGGGCCAGCAGCCAGGCAGTGACGGCGGCACCGACGGCCAGGATGACGGCGGCCCAGGTCCAGGGCTTGCCTTCCATGAACTGGATGGCGAGGGCCCACGAAGCGATCGGGAGGAGCAGGACCGGCAGGAGGCGCACGAACCACTGGCGTGCCCGGTGCCGGACTTCCCCGTCCGTCTTGAGGGCCAGGAAGGCCAGAGCGTGGAGCAGCGAGAAACCCACCACCGCGATCCCCCCGAGCAGGGCGTAGCCGCTGAACCAGGCCAGGGGGCCGCCTTCGCGGTCACCGTTGGCGTTCAGCGGGAGGCCGGTGGTGGTGAGGGCCAGGGCGGCACCTACGCCGAAGGCGGCGAAGAAGGAACCCAGGGCGATGGCCCAGTCCCACCGGTTCCGCCAGCTGTCGGTGTCCACCTTGCCGCGGTATTCGAACGCCACGGCGCGGAAGATCAGGGCCAGCAGGACCACCAGCAGGGGCAGGTAGAGCGCGGAGAACAAGGACGCGTACCAGAGCGGGAAGGCAGCGAAGGTGGCGCCGCCGGCGGTCAGCAGCCACACCTCGTTGCCGTCCCAGACGGGTCCGATGGTGTTCAACAGGACGCGGCGCTCGGTGTTGTTGCGCGCGAAGAGCTTCATCAGCATCCCGACGCCGAGGTCGAAGCCCTCCAGGAAGAGGTAGCCGGTCCACAGCACCGCGATGGCGATGAACCAAATGGTGGGAAGCAGTTCCATTGTGTGTTTCCTCTGCTCGGTCTTTGGAACCGGATGCGGTTAGTAGGCGAAGGCCAGGACGTCGTCGGCCGGTTTAGTGTCCCCGTTGCCGCCGGCGCCGGGCGTTTCATCCTCGTTCTCGTCCGCCGGTGCGTGGCCCAGCTCCGGCATGGCGGACACCACGCCGCCGCGGATGTACGTGACCAGCAGTTTCACTTCCACCACCAGGAGGACGGCGTATACGGCTGTCAGGGCAACCAGCGAGGTGATCAACTCCCCTGCGGAAACACCCGGCGACACGGCGGCAGCGGTGAACATGAACACCTGGTCAATGCCGCTGGGATCAGGGTTGGGGGCCACCACGAACGGCTGGCGGCCCATCTCGGTAAAGATCCAGCCGGCGGCGTTGGCCCCGAAGGGGGCCAGGATGCCGAAGACTGCCAGGCGCATGAGCCACCTTGCCTCCGGTACGGTCCCCTTGCGGGTGAGCCAGAGGGCCACGAGTGCGGCGAGGGCGGCGAGGCCGCCGAAGCCGATCATCATCCGGAAGCCCCAGTAGGTGACCTCCATGACGGGCACGTACTGGATTTCCTGGCCGGCGCGCTCGCCGTAGATGGGGTTGTCCGGCAGGTGGGTTCCGTAGTTGGCCTTGTACTCGGGCAGCAGGCTGTTGACGCCCTGGACCTCGGTGGTGAAGTCCCCCTTGGCCAGGAAGGACAGGATGCCCGGAACTTCGATCACGGCCACTACGTCGTCGCAGTTCTTGGATCCCACGTTGCCGATGCTCAGGACCGAGAAGCCCGTGCCGTCGTGGCAGGCCGCCTCGGCCGCGGCCATCTTCATGGGCTGCTGCTGGAACATCAGCTTGCCCTGCAGGTCGCCGGTGACGGCGGTGCCGGCGAAGGAGATCATGGCCACCACGGCGCCGATGCGCAGGGACCGGATCCACACCTTGTGGTCGGCACGGTCGCGGCCGGGGATCCGGGCGTCTTCCCCGGGGATGACCCGGCCGTCGGCACCTACTGTGTCAACGCCGTCGTGCCGCCTCCGCCACAGGTGGTACCAGGCGATGCCCAGGAGGAAGCCGCCGGCCACTGCGAGGGCGCCGAACAGGGTGTGCGGGACGGCCACGAGGGCCGTGTTGTTGGTGAAGACGGCCCAGGCGTCGGTCATGACGGGCCGGCCGTTGATCATTTCGACCCCCACCGGGTGTTGCATCCAGCTGTTGGCCACGATGATGAAGTAGGCCGAAAGCGCCGATCCAATGACGGCCACCCAGAGGCAGGCGAGGTGGATGGCGGGCTTGAGCTGCTTCCAGCCGAAGATCCACAGGCCCAGGAAGGTGGACTCGACAAAGAAAGCGAGGAGGGCCTCGAGGGCCAGCGGCGCACCGAAGACATCACCCACGAAGCGGCTGTACTCGCTCCAGGCCATACCGAACTGGAACTCCTGCACGATGCCGGTGGCGACGCCCATGATGAAGTTGATGAGGAAGAGCTTTCCCCAGAACTTTGTCATGCGCAGGTACTCGGGCTTGCCGGTGCGGTACCAGGCCGTCTGGATAACGGCCACTACGAGGCCCAGGCCGATGGTCAGGGGCACCATCATGAAGTGGTACACCGTGGTGATACCAAATTGCCAGCGTGCGATTTCCAAGGCGTCCATGGCAGTCCCAACTGTGAGCAAATGCAGTTTTCTACGCTTCGTAGAACTATAACTTCTACACAGTGTAGAACATGGTCGGCGGGGGACGAAAACCGATCACCCTCCCCCAGGATCGCGCACTGGGCCGCGGGGCGCCACATGTTCTACCCCATGTAGAAGCTTCGGCGGTTTCGGGGTAAATTTAGTTCTGTAGTTGAACGACAGCACGAGGTCACCGGGCGCGCCAGGGCGTACGGTGCGGGGAAATAAAGGAATGTGAAATGGCTAGTCTTGGTGAACTGGAACGGTCAGTGATGGACCTGCTCTGGGCGGGCCAGGAAGCGGCTACGGCCAATACCCTGAGGGACCAGCTGGCCCGAACGTCGGCGGCACGGGGCGGACCGGGCCACGAAGGCAAGGAACTGGCCGTCACTACGGTGCTCACCGTCCTCTCCCGCCTGGAGAAGAAAGGGCTGGTGGAACGCGAACGCGGCACCCGCCCGCACCGCTACCAGGCAGTGTCCAGCCGTGCAGACCACACCGCCGAACTCATGCATGAGGTCCTTGGTTCAGCCCCGGACCGCGAGGCCGTCCTGGCCCGCTTCATTGGGTCTGTCTCCGAAGGTGAAGCCGAGACGCTGCGCAAACTGCTGGGCCACCTCTAACACACCATGTTCTGGGCCTCGTACCTGCTGGCGGTCCTTGCGATCATCCTTGCCTGGCCCGTGCCAATACTTCTGTCTCGGGCGCAGTGGCCGGCCAGGTCGCCCTTCACGGCAATGCTGTTGTGGCAGGCAATCGCGCTTGCAGGTGGACTGTCCATGATCGGCGCCATGCTGGTCTACGGCCTGGAACCTGTCGGCGACAACCTCATCGCGGGACTGCGCGCCCTTGCCGGGATGGTGCTTTTCAATGCGCCCACCACCGCGCTGGGGTTCTGGCATATCTTCGCGCTGTCCACTGCCGCCCTGCTCACGGCCCACCTGGTCTTCACGCTGCTGCTGACGTACTACAAGATCCAGCGGCAGCGGCGCCGGCACCGCGAACTGCTCGCGCTCCTGGCTTCGCCTTCCGGCCAGAACGCCGGAACGCTCGTCATCAGCCACGACTCCCCTGTCGCCTACTGCCTTCCGGGCGGCGCCCGCTCCGTGACCGTCCTGTCGGACGGCCTGATGGCGGCGCTCGAACCGGCCGAACTGCGTGCCGTCCTCATCCATGAGAACGCCCACCTGAGCCAGCGGCACCACCTGCTGCTTTGGGCCTTCGCAGCCTGGCGGCAGGCCCTTCCCTGGCTGCCCACCACGCGTTTGGCGCAGGAGTCGGTCAACTCGCTGATCGAGATGCTGGCCGACGACGTCGCCCTCCGGACCGAGAGCAAAGCCACCCTCATCAAGGCCATCGCCATCGTGGCAAGCGGTTCAGCGGGGGGTGCCGGCGCCGGTGATGTCCGGCCTTCCTCGCCTACCCTGGCCCTCTCCGGACTTGAAGCGGCATCAGGCGGACCCGGCTCGGACGCCGTCCGTACCGCAGCTTCGCGGGTCAGCCGCCTCCTGACTCCCCAGCCCCCGCTTCCTGCCGCCGTCCGCAGTGCGGTCATGGCCGGCTGCGTCCTGCTGCTTGCACTGCCCACCGCGCTGCTGGTGGTTCCCGGGCTCCTCGGCTGACGCCGCCCGGGGCGGCGCCAGCCACGGCCCGACGCCCGCCGGGCATCAGGCGTCGATGCGTTCCCGGTCCAGGCTGGACGCGCCGGCGATGATGAAGTCCTTGCGCGGAGACACATCCGAGCCCATCAGCAGGTCGAAAATTTCTTCCGCCTGCTGCGCATTTTCGATTCCCACTTTGCGCAGCGTGCGGTGCCGCGGGTCCATGGTGGTTTCGGCCAACTGCTCGGCATCCATCTCCCCCAGGCCCTTGTACCGCTGGATGGGTTCCTTGTACCGCTTGCCTTCCTTGGCCAGGCGGGCCAGCAGCACGTGAAGTTCGGCCTCCGAGTAGGTGTAAATCATCTCGTTGGCCTTCTGGCCGGCGTTGATGACCTCCACCCGGTGCAGCGGCGGAACCGCGGCAAACACCCTTCCCTCCAGGATCATGGGCCGCATGTAGCGGAAGAACAGCGTCAGCAGCAGCGTCCGGATGTGGGCACCGTCCACGTCGGCGTCGGTCATGAGGATCACCTTGCCGTAGCGGGCGGCACTGATGTCGAAGCTGCGGCCGGAGCCTGCACCCACCACCTGGATGAGGGCCGCGCACTCGGCGTTGGAGAGCATGTCCCCCACCGATGCCTTCTGGACGTTGAGGATCTTGCCGCGGATGGGCAGCAGGGCCTGGAAGTCCGAGGAGCGGGCCAGCTTGGCCGTACCCAGCGCCGAGTCGCCTTCCACGATGAACAGTTCCGAACGTTCGACGTCGTCCGTCCGGCAGTCAGCGAGCTTGGTGGGCATCGAGGAGGTTTCCAGCGCGTTCTTGCGCCGCTGGGTCTCCTTGTGCACGCGGGCCGAGATGCGGGACTTCATCTCGTTGACGATCTTTTCCAGCAGCAGCGCGGACTGCGCTTTGTCGTTCCGGTTGCTGGCCGACAGCTTGGCGGAGATCTCCTTCTCCACCACCTTGGCCACGATCGCGCGGACCGCACTGGTGCCGAGGATCTCCTTGGTCTGGCCTTCGAACTGTGGCTCCGCGAGCCGGACGGTCAGCACTGCAGTCAGTCCGGCGAAGATGTCGTCCTTTTCGATCTTGTCATTGCCGGCCTTGAGCTTGCGGGCATTGGCCTCCACCGCTTTGCGGAAGGTCTTGATCAGTGCCTGTTCGAAGCCTGACTGGTGGGTACCCCCCTTTGGCGTGGCGATGATGTTCACGAAGCTCCGCACCGTGCTGTCATAGCCGATCCCCCAGCGGAGCGCCACGTCCACCTCGCAGTCACGCTCAACCTCGGCCAGCTGGCTGTGCCCCCGTTCGTCCAGGACCGGCACCGTCTCCTTGAACTTCCCTGACCCATGCAGCCGCCAGACGTCAGTGACCGCCGGATCGGCAGCAAGGAACTCGACGAATTCGGAAATGCCGCCGTCGTGGTGGAACACCTCTTCGTGCGGGCCGGCTTCGCCCGGGGTCCCGGGGACCTTGCGCTCGTCACGCACCGTGAGCTTAAGGCCGGGCACCAGGAAGGAGGTCTGGCGTGCACGGGCAACCAGGTCCTCGTAGGAGAACTTGGCGTCGGAGGTGAAGATCTGCCGGTCCGCCCAGTAGCGGATCCTGGTGCCGGTGACACCGCGCTTGGCCTTGCCCACCACGTCGAGGACAGAGTCGTTGACGAACGGCGTGAACGGCGCTGCCGGATCCAGCCTGGAACCAGTGTCCTTGAAGCGGCCGGGTTCACCCCGTCGGAAGGACATCTTGTACGTCTTTCCGCCGCGGTCCACCTCTACGTCCAGGCGGGAGGACAGTGCGTTCACCACGGAGGCGCCCACACCATGGAGTCCGCCGGAGGCGGTGTAGGAGCCGCCGCCGAACTTACCGCCGGCGTGCAGCTTCGTGAAGACCACCTCGACGCCGGTGAGTCCCGTCTTGGGCTCCTTGTCGACGGGGATGCCGCGGCCGTCGTCGTGGATCTCCACGGAGTTGTCCGCATGGAGGATGATGCGGATGTCGTGGCCGAACCCGGCCAGGGCCTCGTCCACGGAGTTGTCGATGATTTCCCAGAGGCAGTGCATGAGGCCGCGCGAGTCGGTTGAGCCGATGTACATGCCCGGGCGCTTGCGGACGGCTTCGAGGCCTTCCAGGACGGAGAGGTGCCGGGCGGTGTACTCAGAGCTTGGTGCCACGGGTGATGAACTCCTTCAGGGACGTCAATGCGGCGCTGGAACCGCACCTTCCAGACTAGTCGGCAGCGGCGGTGACAGCCGCCTGCCACACCCACCGGCGCCTGTGCGGCGCACCACCAGCCCCCGTGACCGGCGGAACTTGGCCATTCTTGACCGAACCTTGTGGATACGCGCACAGCGAACTTGCCCCATCCTTGCGATGGTTTGGATACGAATGCTGGTTATATAGATGTACTGATCTACTAAGGAGGCCGACATGACAACAGCAGTGGCAGACCGCACACTCAACGCACTCGACCGGTGCGACCGTTGCGGAGCCCAGGCATATGTGCGGGTTGTACTCGAGTCCTCCGGCGGTGAGCTGCTGTTCTGCGGCCACCATGCCCGTGCAGTCGAGGCGACGCTCAAGCCGTTGAGCTCCGACTGGCACGATGAGACGGGAAAGCTTCACGAGAAAGCTGCCGTGGAAATCGACTAGATGAGGCATCGGTAACAACAAAACCTGCGGGGCCCTTCCGCCACGGAAGGGCCCCGCAGGCGTTTAAGAAAACCCATCGGATCGTGCCCTTGCCACGGCCGAACGCGACAGACACTAAGACAACAGGGGGCCGAAGACAACAGGGGCCGTCCCAAATCCACTGGCAGTGGATTCGGGACGGCCCCTGTTTGGTCCTGCTGGAGACTTAGTCCAGGTAGTCCCGCAGCACCTGCGACCTGGAGGGGTGGCGGAGCTTGGACATGGTCTTCGATTCGATCTGGCGGATCCGCTCGCGGGTGACGCCGTAGACCTTTCCGATTTCGTCTAAAGTCTTCGGCTGTCCGTCCGTCAGGCCGAACCGCATGGCCACCACGCCGGCCTCTCGCTCGGAGAGGGTGTCCAGCACCGAGTGCAGCTGCTCCTGCAGGAGGGTGAAGCTCACGGCGTCAGCCGGGACAACGGCCTCGGAGTCCTCGATCAGGTCGCCGAACTCCGAATCGCCGTCCTCGCCCAGGGGCGTATGGAGCGAAATCGGTTCGCGGCCGTACTTCTGGACTTCGACAACCTTTTCGGGCGTCATGTCCAGTTCCAGCGCCAGTTCCTCGGGCGTGGGTTCGCGGCCCAGGTCCTGCAGCATCTGGCGCTGGACACGTGCCAGCTTGTTGATGACCTCGACCATGTGCACCGGAATGCGGATGGTGCGTGCCTGGTCGGCCATGGCGCGGGTGATGGCCTGGCGGATCCACCAGGTGGCGTACGTGGAGAACTTGAAGCCCTTGGTGTAGTCGAACTTCTCCACGGCGCGGATCAGGCCCAGGTTGCCTTCCTGGATCAGGTCCAGGAACAGCATGCCGCGGCCGGTGTAGCGCTTGGCCAGCGAAACCACCAGGCGCAGGTTGGCCTCCAGCAGGTGGTTCTTGGCGCGCTTGCCGTCGTGGATGATGAACTCAAGTTCACGCTTGTACTTCGGATCCATGGACCCGTCGTCGGCGGCGATCTTCTCCTCGGCAAACAGCCCGGCTTCGATCCGCAGCGCAAGGTCCACTTCCTGCTCCGCGTTGAGCAGTGCCACCTTGCCGATCTGCTTCAGGTAGTCCTTGACGGGGTCAGCCGTGGCGCCGGCAGACATGACCTGCTGCACAGGAGCGTCGTCGTCATCCGCGTCGGAGTAGACGAAGCCCGTGCCGGAGCCGGCTGCGCCCTTTACGGGGTCAGCTTCGGCATCCTCCTCGACGACTTCGGCGCCTTCGAGTGCGGTCTCGTCGAGGTCTTCCTCGACTTCTCCGGCCGCGTCATCGTCGTCGGCGTTCTTTCCCGCGGCCGCTGCTGCAGCCTTGGCGCCGGGCTTGGGCCCACGCTTCTTGGGCTCGCGCTTGCCGTCCGCTCCAGCTTCGCCGGCCGACGCCTTGTTGGCTGCCCGCGTGGCTGCCCGCTTGGCGTTGGTCGCGGCCTGCTTCTCCTCAGGGGACAAGACGTCCTGGGCGGCGGAATCCTTCTTCGTGGAAGACGGGGTCACAGAAAACCTTTCTAGCGGTGGTCTGTGGAATCACCATACGGGCAACACCACTATGACCCTGTCAAGTCCGTGATGAAAACCTAGCGCCACCACGGCCGGCAGAGTCACTTAAGACAACTCCCGGAGCGGCTGTAATGTTCCCTTGCGGGGACGGTTACAAGCACTCGATACACGGACCCAACCGGGTCTCGGCATCTATTGTCTCATGATTTGCCCGGATCCGGCCTCTCCTGCTGCCATCCGTTCCCACTGCCTTTCAAGGACCGCCCGTGCCGGGGTTGCCTCCGCCGATCCCCCAGCGTGGCTCCCCTCCGCTCAAAGGGCCGCTGTCTCCCCCGTTCCTTCCCCTCCGGGTTCCTCCCGGAACTTCTGCCAGGCCGCGTCCTTCCGCGCAGCCCAGCCGCAGAGCGTTCCCCTGCCTACAAGGTCCAGCAAAAGCTCCGCGAGGCGGTAGCCCGGTTCGAGCTCAAGAGCCTGGTTCAGGTAGGCAGCAGAGTAAGACCCGCGGCCCCTGCACCACGCGACCCAGCCCTGAAGGGTCAGTGCTGCGGCCGCCGGGCGCCCACCCAGCACAGCCAGTTGACCAAGAATCCCGTCCAGGGCGTCCAGGCCCTGCCAGTCGGGAACCTCGGGCGCCATCCCCATGAGGACCTCGCCGTAGCCGGCAGGAGCGGAGCCAGAAGTCCTCCCGGTTCCCCGCGCCTGGCGCAAGTCGTTGGGACGGCCGGCCGTAGTCCCCGCCGCTTCGGCCATCCGGCCACTCCTCGCAAAGCGGCGGCGCGCGAACTCCACCGGAGGCAGCAGCGGCAGCGAGACCACCGGGATCCCGTCGCCGTCCCCGCCGCCGTCCCGAAGCACGCCGAACTGTTCGGCACCGGCCTCCGCAGCGTTCCTGCCGGCCGCTGCCATCACCAGCACCGCGTCGCGCCAGGTGGGGCAGAGCAGCGTGGCGCGGAGGAAGGCGTCGCGGTCAACGTCCGGCATCCATGGGCCGGCCTGGGACCGGTCCAGCAGCATCTCCCAAAAATCGAGCACGGCATTGAACTGCGTCCTGGATCCGAACCTCCCGCCAAGTTCCTCCTCCCAGCCAGCCTGCGCCTCAAGGACGGCGGCCAGGTGCATGGCGGGAACCGCTGGTGCCGGGCCGCCGCCTGCCCTTGGCGCTGGACCAACGCTGCTGCCCCGGTAAACCATTTCAGTGTTCAGCATGCTGTCCCTGATCTGCTGCACGGGGCGCCCCGGAAGCGGGCAACAGGAAGTATCGGAGCACAACGCGTCACGCCAATATTCATCCCCCACCAACCAGGCATCGCGGACGGGCATCCCGCCTTGGGCCAGTGCTGACTGCACCACCGAGATCAGGCGGCGGTAAGCGGACGGGGGAACCATGGCGGCGTCGCTGGTGAAAACGGCCAGCAAGGCGCCGTCAGCGTCATGGTCCGACGCAAGGTAACGGCGGACGGCCCGGGCGAACGCGGCCTGGTCTGCCTGTGCCTCCCGGCCCGGGAGGTCGAGCCGCAACGTGGCGCCGAGCCTGGTGCCGTGCAGCGTCATGGCCACCAGGCTGGAGGCGGGCCAGTACCCCAACGAGTGCGGAATGAAGCCAAGGATGTCTTCCGGCCCGCGGACTGTTAGTCGATCTGAAGCTGTCATGGCTCCAGCATTCGCCGCTGGCCGGGCAGCGGGCAGTGCTGGATTCCGCTATGTGGGTAAATGGCACGGTGGAGGAACAGTGCCGGTAAGAACAGCTAAAGCCGGGCAGGCTCAGTCGTCGGTGGGGGTGGTCTGCCGGCGGCGCGCCAGGCTTTCGCGGCGCTGCCGGGCCAGGGCGCTGCGCAGTGGAGGCACCACGATCCCCTGGTCGGCCATCTGCCGCCGCACCTTCCGCCGGGAGGCCAGGATGGCGGCGGCGCCCACCGCCAGGAGCACGAACTGGACGCTTAGTGCCAGCCGGAAGGGGGCCAGGCCGTACAGCACCCCCTGCGAGAATCCGGTGGCGTAGAGGACGTCAAGCACCAGGCCGATGAGGAAAATGGACACCAAGGCCGCGATGAAGCCGCCAACATTGACGATCCCGGTGGCGGTGCCGATCCGGTGCGCGGGATTGAAGGTCCGTGCAAAGTCGAAGCCGATCATGGAGCCTGGGCCACCGATTGCGAGGACCACCACCAATCCGGCCAGCAGCCACAGCGGAGCGCGGCCGGGCACCAGCAGCACGGCGGCCCAGGCGGCGGCGGTGCCGGCAGCAATCAGCAGCACCATGGTGGAACGGCGCAGCGGGTGGCGCGAGACGAAGCGCCCGATGAAGGGGCCCACCGCCATGGCAGCAGCGACGTACAGCGCCATCAGGGCGGCAACGGTACCGGCGTCCAGGCCCTGTGCCGAGATAAGGAACGGATAGCCCCAGGTCATGGCGAAGACGGTGCCGCTGAACTGGATGGTGAAATGGCTCCACATCCCCAGCCGTGTCCCGGGTTGCCTCCAGGCGCGGGCCAGCGAGGCCCCTGTGGCCCGGAGGCCTTGCCGGGCGTGCGGCCGCTCCGTGCCCGGGGGAGCATCCTGCAGCAGCAGGACGACGAGCACGACGGCGAGCGCTGACATACCGGCCAGCATCAGGAAGGCAGGGGTCCAGCCGGACAGGTGCAGGACCAGAGCGAACGGCAGGACGCTGAACAGCTGCCCCAACTGGCCGGACATGCCAGTCAGCTGCGTGACAAGCGGGACCCGGGCGGGCGCGAACCACAGCGGGATGAGGCGAATCACTGAGATAAAGGTCATAGCATCGCCGGCGCCCACCAGGACGCGGCCCAGAACTCCCCCGGGGATGCTTTCGGCGAAGGCCAGCTGCAGCTGTCCGAGTCCCATCAGGACTGCACCGCCGGCGATCATGGCCCGCGATCCGAGCCTGTCCACCAGCAGGCCCACGGGAATCTGGAGACCTGCGTAGACCAGCAGCTGCAGGACGGTAAAGAAGGAAATAGCGGACGCCGAGGCGTGGAACCGCTCCGTGGCCTCGAGTCCCACCACACCGAACGAGGTACGCTGCGCCACGGCCACCAGGTACCCGAAAATTCCAATTGTCCAGATAAGCCAGGCGCGGGGTGCAGTCACCACTTCATTATGCCCGTCCAGGGCGCGCGCACCCGCAGCTGTGACGCCGGGCTACTGCCCCGGGTTCTCCCTGGCCAGGTAGGCCTCCACGGCGGCGCCGATGTCGTCGGCGTCGGGAAGCTCGTCATTCTCGTTGGCCAGGAGCGACCGGCGCACCATGCCGTCTGCTTTCTCGTCGTACCGGGTTTCGAGGCGGGAAACCACTTGCTGGACCTCCTCGGAGGCCTCGATCTGCTCGGCGATCTGGCGGCTGACTTCGCGGCCCGCTTCGCGGAGCCGGTCGGTGGGCAGCATGAGGGACGTCGCTGCACCCAGGTATTCCAGGCCGGCGACGGCGGCGGTCGGGTACTCGGCTTCGGCCAGGTAGTGCGGGACGTGGATGACATACCCGGCAACATTGCGTCCGGCTTCCACAAGGCGCAGTTCGAGGATGTGGCCCACAGCGGCAGGAACTTCGACCGTGGGCTTCCACACCGAGATGCCCTCAATCAGCTCAGGCCGGTTCCCGTGCACCGTCACGCCTACGGGGCGGGTGTGCGGTACGGGCATGGGGATGGAGTGGATCCAGGTAACCAGGTTGACATCCAGTTTCTCCACGATGTTCACCACAGCGCGGGCGAACCGCTCCCACTGCAGGTCGGGTTCGAAACCAGCCAGCAGGAGGAATGGCTTCCCCAGGCCGTCCACCAGGCGGTAGAGGGCCAGCCGGGGCTCCTGGTAGTCCTGGATGTGGTCCTCCACGAAGCTCAGGTGCGGCCGCCGGGACCTGTAGTCGATCAGCTGGTCAGCGTCGAAGACCGCTACGGGTTTGGCTTCGAGGGTGTCCAGCAGTTCGGCGTTGATCTGCTTCACCACGTGTCCCGCGTCGGCGAAACCGGTGAAACCCATGACCAGGTTCAGCCCCTGGAGTTCGGGGCTGTGGAACAGCTCGATGTTGCTGGCATAGAGCGCGTCGGGGTCCAGCAGGGAGCCGGAAATCCGTTCAAGCACGGCATGTTCCTTTCAGGGTGCGGGTGGACATCATTCATAACGCTGCGCGGGCACGGGGCATTCCACCCGGCGGTGTGGCGCACCTCTCAGGAAATTCTCCCGGGGCGCCAGGGAAGGGCTACGATCGGAACTGGCCTGCCAGGCGGGCCTGCACCCACCCGGTGACCGTCCGGAACGGCCGGATCCGGGCCACCATGGCAGAGCGCCCAACATGCATCCCTGCCCGAAACGTTTCGAGAATTGAGGACTCATCCCTGTGGTCAAGAATACTGAAGTCAACCTTAGTACCGTCTCGCGGGACCTGAAGAAGAGCCCCAGCGACGCAGTGGTCATCGGGGTGGGGCAGGGCACTGACGGGCCCGTCCTGCTGGACAACCCGCTGACGGCGAAGTCCGCGGAGGCACTCGGAGACTCGCTCAAGGCACTCGGAGTGACCGGCGCTGCCGACCAACTGGTCCGCCTGCCGGGCCTGCCCGAAACCGGTGCCGGCATCCTGGTCCTCGCCGGCGTTGGCAAGGTTCCCGCCACGGGGTCGCTCACAGGCGAGGCACTCCGCAGGGCCGCGGGGTCGGCGGTCCGGCAGCTGGCCGGCATGGCCACGGTCACCCTGGCGTTCCCGACGGCGACAGCGCAGGACGTCACGGCTGTCGCCGAGGGCGCCGCACTGGGCGCCTATTCCTTCACCGAATTCCGTTCCTCTGCGGACGGACTCAAGGATCCTGTCCGCAATGCGGTCATCTTCACCGACCTGGCCGGCAGCGCGGACCTGGACGCCGCCCTTAAGCGTGCCGGGCTGGTGGCCAAGGCCGTGAACCACACCCGCTCGCTGGTCAACACCCCGCCCAGCCACCTGTACCCGGAATCGTTCGCGGAGGCCGCCAAGGAACTGGCCAAGGGCCTGCCCGTCAAGGTCACAGTCTGGGACGAGAAGCGACTTGAAAAGGAGGGTTTCGGCGGCATCATGGGCGTGGGCAAGGGCTCCACCCGGCAACCCCGCCTGGTTAAGGTCGAGTACGCCCCCGCCAAGGCGACCGCCAAGATCGCCCTGGTCGGCAAGGGGATCACGTTCGACACCGGCGGAATCTCCCTCAAGCCGGCCCTGAACATGGGCGACATGAAGAGCGACATGGCGGGCGCTGCCGTCGTCCTTAACACTGTCCTGGCCCTCGCCGGGTTGGGCCTGCCGGTAAAGGCGACTGCCTGGCTCTGCATCGCGGAGAACATGCCCGGCGGTGGCGCCTCACGCCCCGCGGACGTCCTGACCATGTTCGGCGGCAAGACCGTGGAAGTCCTCAATACCGACGCCGAAGGCCGGCTGGTCATGGCGGACGGCATCGTCGCTGCCAGCCGCGAATACCCGGACGCCATCATCGATGTCGCCACCCTTACCGGCGCGCAGCTGATCGCACTGGGCAACCGCACCGCAGGAATCATGGGATCCGAGAGCGTCACCGATGCGCTCAAGGCAGCAGCGGACCGCGCCGGTGAACTGGTGTGGCCCATGCCCCTGCCGGAGGAACTGCGCCCCACCCTGGATTCGCAGGTGGCGGACCTGGCGAACATCGGCGAACGGCACGGCGGCATGATGACCGCTGCCGTGTTCCTGCGCGAGTTCGTGGGTAAGGACAAGGCAGGCGAGCAGATTCCCTGGGCGCACATCGACATTGCGGGACCGTCCTTTAATAACGGCAGCCCTTACGGCTACACGCACAAGCAGGGCACCGGATGCACCGTCCGAACTCTGGTTGCCTACGTGGAGGACATCCTGGCCGCCGCCTAGGCACGGGCTGTAGCGCCGGTGCCACGCGGCTTTGCGGGCAGGTGATCCCTGTACCACAGAGCCGCGTGACACTGGACACAAGCGCTCCACAAAGGCAGTGCCAGGGTGGAGCATGGATAGGTGGTTCGCTAAGGTGAACCACGGTAGTCACAAATGCAAGAGAGTTGCCCTGCTGACATAATCACGGCAGTGCAAGTTCCAAGACCAGATGATGCGCGACGATCGCGTCATCGTTCACGCGAGGGAGCGTTTTAGTGGCCGATCAGGCAACTGCGCAAGAATTCGACATCCTGGTACTCGGTGGCGGCAGCGGCGGGTACGCTGCTGCGCTGCGTGCGGTACAGCTCGGCCTCACCGTCGGCCTCGTGGAGAAGGGCAAGCTGGGCGGCACCTGCCTCCACAACGGCTGCATCCCCACCAAGGCCCTGCTGCACTCCGCAGAGCTCGCCGACCACGCCCGTGACTCCGCCAAATACGGCGTGAATGTCACCCTCGACAGCATCGACATCAATGCTGTCAACGCGTACAAGGACGGCATCATCGCCGGCAAGTACAAGGGCCTGCAGGGTCTCATCAAATCCAAGGGCATCACCGTCATCGAGGGTGAAGGCAAGCTGCAGGGCACCGATACCGTCGTGGTGAACGGCACCGCGTACAAGGGCAAGAACATCGTCCTGGCCACCGGCTCCTACTCGCGCACCCTTCCTGGACTGGAAATCGGCGGCAAGGTCATTACCTCCGACCAGGCCTTGACCATGGACTTCATCCCCAAGAGCGCCATCATCCTGGGCGGCGGCGTCATCGGCGTCGAGTTCGCCTCGGTCTGGAAGTCGTTCGGCGTGGATGTCACCATCGTCGAAGGCCTGCCCTCCCTCGTTCCCAACGAGGACGCCACCATCGTCAAGAACTTCGAGCGGGCATTCAAGAAGCGCGGCATCAAGTTCTCCACCGGCATCTTCTTCCAGGGCGTGGAGCAGAATGACGACGGCGTCAAGGTCACCCTGGTGGACGGCAAGACGTTCGAGGCGGACCTGCTGCTGGTCGCCGTGGGCCGCGGCCCCGTCACTGCGAACCTGGGCTACGAGGAAGCCGGCGTCACCATCGACCGCGGCTTCGTCATCACCAACGAGCGCCTCCACACCGGCGTCGGCAACATCTACGCGGTCGGCGACATCGTCCCCGGCGTGCAGCTGGCCCACCGCGGCTACCAGCAGGGCATCTTCGTGGCCGAGGAAATCGCGGGCCTCAAGCCGGTGGTTGTCGAGGACATCAACATCCCCAAGGTCACCTACTCCGAACCCGAAATCGCCACCGTCGGCTACACCGAAAAGGCTGCCAAGGAAAAGTTCGGTGAAGACCAGGTGCAGACCCAGGAATACAACCTGGCCGGCAACGGCAAGAGCTCCATCCTGGGCACCTCCGGCCTGGTCAAGCTGGTCCGCCAGAAGGACGGCCCCGTGGTGGGCGTCCACATGATCGGTGCCCGCATGGGCGAGCAGGTGGGCGAGGCCCAGCTGATCGTGAACTGGGAAGCCTACCCGGAGGATGTGGCGCAGCTGGTGCACGCACACCCCACCCAGAACGAAGCCCTCGGCGAAGCCCACCTGGCGCTGGCCGGCAAGCCGCTGCACGGCTAGTTCCCCCAGCATTACCAGGCCAGGTGCACCCGGTCGCACAGACCGGGTGCACTAGGCTTCCAACAAGGCAGCAATCATTCGCACTAAAGATCAATAAGGAGAACGGGGACGACATGTCTGAATCCGTTAACTTGCCCGCCCTCGGTGAGAGTGTCACCGAAGGAACCGTCACCCGCTGGCTCAAGCAGGTAGGTGACCGGGTAGAGGTGGACGAGCCGCTGCTCGAAGTCTCCACCGACAAAGTAGACACTGAAATCCCCTCTCCTGTAGCTGGCGTGATTGAAGAAATCCTGGTCGCTGAAGATGAGACCGCCGAGGTAGGTGCGCCGCTGGTGCGCATCGGCGACGGCTCCGGCGGCGGCTCCGCGGCCGCCGGGGAAGCTCCCACTGCGGCACCGGCCCAGGAGGCTCCCGCCCAGGAAGCGCCCGCTGAAGCAGCACCGGCCCAGGAGGCTCCTGCCCAGGAAGCCCCGGCCCAGGAAGCTCCCGCGGCCGGCGGTGGCGAAAGCCACGAGGTAACCCTCCCCGCCCTTGGCGAGAGCGTCACCGAAGGTACCGTCACCCGCTGGCTTAAGGCCGTTGGCGACTCCGTCGAGGTGGACGAGCCCCTGCTCGAGGTTTCCACTGACAAGGTGGACACCGAGATCCCGTCCCCCGTTGCCGGTACCCTCCAGGAAATCAAGGTCAACGAAGACGAAACCGCCGAGGTTGGTTCCGTGCTCGCAGTCATCGGCTCCGGCGCTCCCGCTGCCGCAGCTCCCAAGGCTGCACCGGCACCGGCCGCAGCTCCCCAGCAGGAAGCCCCCAAGCCCGCACCGGCGGAGGCGGCTCCCGCACAGACCGCACCCGCGGAGGCGGCACCCGCACAGACCGCACCGGCCCAGGCGGTACCTGCACAGCAGGCCCCCGAGCAGGCTGCCCCCGCCCCGGCCCCTGCTGCTCCGGCAGCCCGGGAAGCCGCACCGGCCTCAGGTTCCGAGTCCGGCTACGTCACTCCCCTGGTCCGCAAGCTGGCCAACCAGCACGGCGTGGAGATTTCTTCGCTGTCCGGCACCGGAGTTGGCGGCCGCATCCGCAAGCAGGATGTCATTGCCGCCGCTGAAGCGAAGGCTGCTCCCGCAGCCGCTCCGGCCGCAGCCCCTGCTGCGTCCGCCCCGGCGGCCGGCGGAGGACAGGTTTCCTCGCTGCGCGGCACCACCCAGAAGGCTCCCCGCATCCGGCAGGTCATCGCCCGCCGCATGCGCGAGTCCCTCGAGGTCTCCACGCAGCTGACCCAGGTCCACGAAGTGGACATGACCAAGGTGGCCAAGCTCCGCCTCAAGGCCAAGAACTCGTTCCAGGCCCAGAACGGCACCAAGCTGACCTTCCTGCCGTTCATCGCCAAGGCAGTGGCGGAGGCCCTCAAGCAGCACCCCAAGCTCAACGCTGCGTACGACGAGGACAAGCAGGAAATCACCTACCACAACGCCGAGCACCTGGCGATCGCCGTCGACACCGACAAGGGCCTGCTGGTTCCGGTCATCGCCGACGCCGGCAACCTGAACCTGGCCGGGCTGGCCGGTAAGATCGCCGATGTTGCGTCCCGTACCCGCGACGGCAAGATCGGTCCGGACGAACTGTCCGGCGGCACGTTCAGCATCACCAACATCGGTTCGGTGGGCGCCCTGTTCGACACCCCGATCATCAACCAGCCGCAGGTTGGCATCCTGGGTACCGGCGCCATCGTCAAGCGCCCCGTTGTGGTCGCTGACGAAAACGGCGATGACTCGATTGCCATCCGCTCCATGATGTACCTGTCGCTGACGTACGACCACCGCCTGGTGGACGGCGCTGACGCGGGCCGGTTCCTCCAGACCCTGAAGGCACGCCTCGAAGAAGGCGCGTTCGAAGCAGACCTGGGACTGTAACCTCTCCGGGACATCAACGACGGCGGCGCCGGCAAGGGTGGGATACCTCCCCCAGCCGGGGCCGCCGTCGCGGTTTAACCACAAGCAGCCCGCCAGCGGCCGGGCATGGCCGCCCGCGTGGCTTTGCTACGCAGCGTAGAAAACACTGGCTAAGCTGAAGCCATGACTATTCTCCTCAACATTTTGGTGTTCCTGCACGTCGTAGGCGCCGCCATGATCGTGGGCTACTGGATCGCCACCATGCGGACCCCTACGGTGCACCCGCGCCAGCGTGACGGCGCCTTCCTGCAGCTCCTCACCGGCATCGCCATGATGGGCATCCTGCCCGTCCTGCACAACCAGGATCCTGCCCATTTCGGCGACCTGAACTACGCCAAGCTGGGCATCAAGTTCGTCATCGCCGTTGTGGTTGCAGTCCTGGCCGTTATCGGAACTCGCAAGGTCAAGAACGGGGAGCCCGTGTCCACCGGCGTGGCCCATGGCGTCGGCGGCCTGGCCTTGATCAACATCGCCATCGCCACCATCTGGCAGTAACCGCCCTGGTTCGGCCACCCGGTCATAATCCTCTGAGAGCGGATTATCCGTGCAAGGCGGGGGCCGGATCCCTAGGATGGGAAACGGTGGGCCCGGCCGCGGATGCCGGACCCGGATCGAACCGACGTCGAGGAGAGACATGGCTACAACACGCAACGCCCACACCGTATGGACCGGAAGCCTGACTGAAGGCTCGGGCAACACCACCCTGGACAGCTCCGGCCTGGGCACCTTCGAGGTCACCTGGAAGGCGCGCACCGAAGCTGCCGGCGGGAAGACCAGCCCTGAAGAGCTGATCGCCGCTGCCCACTCGGCATGCTTCTCCATGGCCTTCAGCCACGAACTCAGCCAGGCAGGCTTTACGCCCGAGGAAGTGAACACCAAGTCAGAAGTTGGCTTCCAGCCCGGCACTGGCATCACCGGCAGCCACCTGACCCTGAACGCCCGCATCCCCGGCATCTCGCAGGAAGACTTCCAGCGCATCGCCGAGGCCGCGAAGAAGGGTTGCCCCGTATCCCAGGCCCTGGCCGGCATCGAGATCACCCTCGACGCCACGCTGCAGTCCTAGGCTGCACCACCCAGCACAACAGCAAAGGCCCTGCCCTCCCGGACATCCGGGCGGGCAGGGCCTTCGTTGTTGCCGGCGGGGTCAGCCTTCGTGCCGGCGGGCCGGCAGCGGCGCGGGCTTCAACCGGCGGTAACCGGAGCGCGCCGGGGGCCGGTCGGTGGGCAGTTCCTGGATCATTTCCTTCAGCGCCCCGATGCCGTACTCCAGTTGGGGGTCGCGTCCCGCGGCATACGCGTGCGGCGGGTAGGTCACCTCAATGTCCGGATCGACGCCGTAGTTCTCCACGCTCCAGCCGACGCCACCGCCAAACCAGTTGGCGTAACGTGGCTGGGTGACGCCGGTGCCGTCCGCCAGCGCAAACCGGTTGTCAATGCCCACTACGCCGCCCCAGGTGCGCGTTCCGATCACGGGGCCGATGCCCCGCAGCTTGGACACCTGGGTGATGATGTCGCCGTCGGAGCCTGCAAATTCGTCCGCAAGGATGATCACGGGACCCCGTGGCGCGTGGTGCGGGTACGTGCGTGGCTTCTCCCCGCGCGGCATGCTCCATCCCGTGACCTTGCGGCCGATGAGTTCGGCGACAAGCTGGGAAGTATGTCCACCGCGGTTGCGGCGCACATCGACGATCAGGCCATCGAATGCGGTTTCCGTGTCCAGGTCCCGGTGGAGCTGGGCCCAACCGTTGGCCATCATGTCCGGGATGTGCAGGTAGCCGAAGGTTCCATTGGAGGCCTCGCGGACGGTCCGCCGGTTGCCGGCCACCCACTCCTGGTACCGCAGGCGCTCCTCATCTTTGACGGGCACGACGGCGACCCGGCGCTGGGTGCCTTCAGCACCGGCATGTCCGGGGCCGTTGAGGAGGGTGAGCTCCACGGCGCGGCCGGCGGCTCCCACCAGCTGCATGGCAGGGGTGACGTTTTCGGACAGCGGGACGCCGTCAATGGCCAGCAGGACATCCCCCGCCTTGGCACCGACGCCCGGCCTGGTGAGTGGGGAGGTGGCCAGCGGGTCCGAGGACTCGCCGGCCAGGATGCGGGTGATTTCCCAGCCGCGGGCGCTGTGGGCGAGGTCGGCGCCGAGCCTTCCCTGCCCCCGGCTGCCGCGTTCGGTCACCGCGGCGGGGCGCACGTACGCGTGGGATGTACCCAGTTCGCCGTGCAGTTCCCACAAAAGGTCCACCAGGTCATCATGCGAGCCCAGCCGTTCCACCAGGGGGCGGTAGCGGGCATGGATGGATTCCCAGTCCTGGCCGGCCATGTCTTCGGTCCAGAAGAAGTCGCGCTGCAGGCGCCAGGCCTCGTCGAATGCCTGTCCCCAAACGCTGAGCGGATCCATCAACACGCGGATGCGGCCCAGGTCCACCTTGACCACTTTCCCGGATTCCTCGTCCGCCTTGGCGTCCGACGGAACCACGGTCACCTGCTTGTCAGCGACAAGTACCACCCTGCTGCGGTCGCCGGAAAGACGATAGCTGTCCACGGCATCCACCAGCGTGGCCTGCTTGCGCCGCGCGATGTCGTACCGGACCAGGCTGGGACGTGCGTCCTTGTCCTCCTGGCTGGCCTTCCCGTCGCCAGTCACGCCGGCCAGGACGGAGTCGAGCCACAGAAGAGCACCATCAACAGCCTTCAACGAGCTGTAGTTGCCCTGCGGCACGGGAACGCTGATCACGCGGTGGGCCAGGCCGTCCGCGTCCACCTTGACAGCCCGCACGGGGATTTCCTTGGTTTCCCCTGACTCCGGGCCATCCCCGTCTGCTTCGGGGTTCCCCGCGGGATCAACCGAAGGGCCAAAGGGCGACGGCGTCTCAGCCGCGAGTGCCACCAGGTATGGCTTGATGGGGCTGGGAAAGGAGAGATCGAACGAATGTCCGTCGTACACGGGGTCGAAGCTGCGGTTGGACAGGAAGGCAAGGAATTTTCCGTCAGGCGTGAAGGCCGGGGAGGCGTCACGGAAGCGGCCGTCGGTTACCTCCACGGGGTCGGCGTCGAGCCGGTCCACGGTGGCCAGGCGCAGCCGGCTGCGCGAACCGAAGGACGTGACCGGCTCGGACCAGGCCAACCAGCGCGAGTCCGCGGACCAGGCCAGTTCTGAGATGCTGCCTTCCCCGATGCTGGCTACCCGTGAGAGGTCTCCGCTGCGGGTGTCCATGATGTACACGTCGCCAAAGGAGGTCCCCAGGGCAACCCAGCGGCCGTCGGGGCTTGCCTCCAGTGAACTGGCACGCGACGGCGTCGGCACCGTGATCCCCGTGTCCGCAGAGGTTGCCTCGACGTCAGCCGCGGGTGCTGCGGCCTGTGGTGCAACGTCAGCCTGCTGCTCGTCATCGGAGGGAACGTGGGCCGGGGCTACCGCCGGTGGGTTGGCGCCGGACGCAGGAACAGGCTGCGGAAGGCTGACTGCCTCAGCCTCCTCCCTGCCGGTTGCTGCTGCCTCTGCCGAACCACTGGCGGGAGCGTTGGCGGCAGCGGTCCGGGAATCGCCGGCCTGCCCGTCCACCTGCCCAACGGCGTGCGGAACTGGTGCAGCAATGTCCTTGATGTGCAGCGCTTCCACACCGCCGTGGTCGGCAATGTAGGCGATGCGGCCGTCCCCGAGCGGCCTTGGCAGCCGGCCACGGACTCCCGGGGTAGCCTCGATGATGCGGGACGGACCGTCCTTGTGCCGCAGCCAGTGGATGGTGCCGTGCGACTCCACGGCGCTGGCGGCGCCCGCCGCATCCGGCGCCACCGCGCCCAGGTGCTTGACGGCGTCGAGCAATGCGGGGCGCCTGGTCTGTGAGGCGGAGCCAAGGGTGATGTCCAGCTTTACCGCGTCCGAGCCAAGGTCTTGGAGGACCCAAAGTTCGCCGGCGGATTCAAAGATGACCCGCTTGCCGTCCGTGGCTGCATGCCGGACGTAGAAGTCCTGGTGGTCGGTGTGCCGGCGCAGGTCCTTTCCACTGGGAAGGACCGAGTACAGGTTGCCGCAGCCCTCGTGGTCGGACAGGAAGGCGATACGGCCGTCCACCCACAGGGGATCGGCAAGGTTGCCGTCGAGGTCCGGCAGCAGGCGTTCGAACTCGCCGTTGCCGTCGCGGTCGATCCACAGCTTTCCGGCTGTCCCGCCGCGGTACCGCTTCCACCACGCGGGTTCGCGGGAGAGTACGCTGGCCAGCACTACAGGCCGTTCATCGCCAATCTCCGGACCGAAGGCAACGGACTCCACCGGCCCGTACGGGAGTTCCTGGGCCCACCCGCCCTCAAGCGGAACGCTGTAGGCGTGGGTGTGCCGGCTTTCGGCCTGGCGGAAAGCACTGGTGACCACCACGGAGCCGCCGGTGGTGAAGCCCTTGACCTTTGTGGTGCTGTGGCCGAAGTAGGTGAGTTGCCGGTACCCGCCCCCGTCCACCTGTGCGGACACAACCTCCGGCGCCGTTCCCTGGACTACGCTCCACACCAGGCGCTTGCCGTCGGGGGTGAAACGCGGGTTGCGGGCTGGAAGCTGGAGCGACGAGACACGCCAGGCCCGGCCGCCGTCCAGGGGCGCAATCCACACGTCGTCCTCGGCCACGAAGGTGACCAGATCGCCGTGCAAATGCGGGAAACGGAAGTAGCTCGAAGAGGTCATCGTTTGATCATAGTCATCCCCTCCCCTGCCCCGCGGGAGGTACACAGGCCGGGATGCCGTGGTGTGATGGACCATGCATATCGTCATGGCCGGCGCCTCCGGGCTCATTGGCACTTCCATGTCCGCAACGTTCCGCAATGCCGGCCACTCGGTGGTGACGCTGGTCCGGCGGCCCCCTGCCAATGCCGCCGAAGTCCGCTGGGACCCGGCGGCCGGCGTCCTGGATCCCGGGGTGTTGGCCGGTGTTGACGCCGTGGTGAACCTTTCCGGTGCCGGCATCGGTGACAGGCCGTGGACGCGGAGGCGCGTGGAGGAGTTGTTCAGTTCCCGGTTGGGACCAACCAGGACGCTGGTGAAGGCCATGGCACGGGCCGATATGCCACCGGCGACTTTCATCAGCCAGTCAGGTTCGGGCTACTACGGCGATGCGGGCAACACAGTCCTGCGGGAGGATGCCGCAGCGGGCTCCGGCACCCTGTCCCAAATCTGTGTTGAGTGGGAGCAGGCCGCGTTGATGGCGCCCCCGGGGGTTCGGGTGGTGACGCCCCGGACCGGGCTGGTGTTCAGCCGTTCCGGCGGTGCGCTGGGCAAGCTGCTTCCGCTGCTGCGCCTGGGTGTGGGTGGGCCGTTCGGCAACGGGCGCCAATTCTGGCCTTGGGTGACGCTTCCCGATGTTTCGGCTGCCTTCCTGTTCCTCCTGGACTCCCCGGTCTCGGGCCCCGTCAACCTGGCCGCACCGGAGCAGGCGGACGTTAACACCATCGTGGCGGCGCTGGCCCACGCTCTGCACCGCCCCGCCGTGCTGCGGGTTCCGGCCCCTGTGCTTCGCACCGTGATGCCCGGTCTTGGTGAGGAGCTTTTGCTGTACAGCCAGCGGATGGAGCCGGCACTCCTTACAGCCGCCGGATTCACGTGGCAGCACGGGGGCCTGCCAGACGCTGCCCATTGGGTGGCCGGAAAGGCCGGTACCGTATAGCCCTGCACGAGGGAATCCGACAACCGCTGTGCCCGTCCAGGGCCCGGAGGTTCATGGCGCGGGAGGCTCATGGCCCGGCAGGATGTCACTGACCCGCCACCGCCCATCCACGGACACCAGGACCAGCCGAAGCAGCTGTGGCGCCCCCGGTGCTCCCGTGGCCAGCACCGTGCCTTCAGCGTTCATCGTCCGGTATCCGGACGTAGCGGACACCGCCCGCACCACGGCGTGCATCTCGGTGGCCCCGTCTTCCACTGTCAGCCCTGAAAGCGTGGTGCTGAATCCGGCAAAGCGCTGGCCGGACGTCGCGAATTGGCTGGCAATTCGCTGGTCAGCCGCAGCTGCGGGTGATCCCGGGGCGTTCACATCCGCCAGCAGTTCCACACTCCCGCTGCTGAAGGCGAAGTCACGAACCGCCGCCAGTCCCTGCACAGCTGCCACGGGATCAGCTGCTTCGGCCTGCTGCCGCGCAGCGTCCACCGGGACAGCAGCGTCGTTCGCTCCACCGGCACCGGCCGCGGTTGCCGGGGCAGCTGCTGGTGGCAGCCCGTTTCCGGCGCCCCCGGCCCAATTGTCATCCCCTGCGGATGCCGACAGCCACCACACCACCGCAGCGGCCGCGGCAAGGAGCGGCAGGACAGACCGCAGCAGCACCCGCCGCGCCTGGCCGCCCGTGGGCGCGTCCACGTGTTTTCCGCGGGAAGGAGCAGCGGTTTTCGGCCCCGGCAGCGTTTTAATCCCTGCCGGCGATGGGGTTCCGCTCCCTGCCGGTGGCGCCGTTGCGTTCCCTGCCGGTGGCGCCGTTGCGTTCCCTGCCGGTGACCGTGATGCAGACCAGCGGGATGTCGCCGCGCGGCGGCGCAACGCCTGGAGTTTTATACGCAGCCCGCTTCCCTTTGAAGCAGCCGGAAGGTGATGCCGGGTCAACAACTCAGGCAGGACAGTGGGGTGGACGGCGTCGGAGAGGTCCACGGGCTGCGGTTCGGCGCTGCGGTATACGGCCGTGGCCAGCGCCAGCGCGTCAGGGCGACGCCGCCGCTCATCGTTCAGTCCTGCCTCCAGGGCGGCGGCGAGGTCTTTTGGGACGCCGGGAACCAGGAGCGACAACGGCGGGCGGTCGGCCGTACGTCCCGGCGCTTCACCTGTCAGGCAGAACCACCCCAGGGCAGCCACTGAGTACACATCGCGTTCCGGCTGGAGACCGGCGCGAACTGCGTCGACCGGGGCGGGGTCAAGGAAGCCACGCGTCCCGGCGGTCCCGGTGGGGCCCGGATCACCGAGCATTCGGGCGACGCCGAGGTCGGAGAGCATCGGTTTTCCGTGCCTGGTGAACAGGACGTTTCCCGGCGAGACGTCCGAGTGCGTGAAGCCTTTTCCGTGGAGGTAGGCCAGGGCCTGGGCGATGGGCGTCAGGACTGTGACCGTCTCCCCTACGCTGAGCCTGCCGCGGGCGGACACCAGCTGCGCCAGCGAACCGCCGGCAGCATAATCCATGGTCAAGGCCGTACCGCTGCCGGGTTCCGTCACGTGCAACGCGTGGTGGGCCCTGACCAGGTGCTGGTGGTCCAGGACCGACAGGATGCGGATCTCCCGCCGCACGTCCTCCTCGGTGACGGCAGTCCTGCTGTGCGTCCTGGTTCGTGCGGCGCGGAAGCATTTGAGTGCGTATTCCTTGCCCGTACGTTGTTCTCTGGCCAGCCACACGTCCGCGCTGCCACCCCGCCCCAGCAACCGGCCGACGTCGTAACCGGGAACCTCGGGTGCCTTTGCATCGTCCATGGTCCATGTCTAGCCCAGTTTGGACCCGGCTGCAGAAGTTATCCACAGCCCCTGGCGGGGCCGCAGTCATAAAGGGTGCAACCGGTGAGCTTGGACACTAAACCGGGCCGGTGTGACTCCGGGGTCTAAGCTGGATGCCATGACTCTTGAGTTTTCACAGCTGGGTCTTGCCCCCGACTTCGTTGATTACATGGAGGGCTGGGATGCCCAGCGCGAACTCCATGAAAAGGTTGTCGCCGGAAGTGCGCCCAGCACAGTCCTTCTTTTGGAGCACGCCGCCGTCTATACGGCCGGCAAACTCACCGAGGACCACGAGCGGCCCTTTGACGGTACGCCGGTCGTCCCTGTGGACCGCGGCGGCAAACTTACCTGGCACGGCCCCGGCCAACTGGTTGCCTACCCCATCCTGAAGCTGAAGAACCGCTCCGGTATCAGGGATTACGTGGAGCGCCTTGAAGAAATCATGATCACTGTCATGGCGGACTACGGCATCAACGCCGAACGCATCAAGGGCCGCGCGGGCGTGTGGATCACGGCCGACTCCAAAGGCCCGGACCGCAAGATCGCCGCGATCGGGATCCGCGTCCTGAACGGCGTCACCATGCACGGCGTCGCCATCAACTGCAGCAATGACCTGGCACCCTATGGCCAGATCATTGCTTGCGGCATTACCGACGCCGGGGTGACCACCATGTCCCTGGAAACGGGCAAGGACATCCATCCCGCGGACATCGCGGGACGGTTTATAGAGGAATTCCGCAAGCACGAAGAAGCATTGGTTTCGAGCCCTGAAGGAGCTCTACTGTGACATTGGCACCTGAAGGCCGGAAGATGCTGCGGATCGAGCAGCGCAACGCTGCGGTCCCGGTGGAGCGCAAGCCGGAGTGGATCAAGGCCAAGGTCCAAATGGGCCCGGAGTTCGTCGGCCTGAAGAACCTGGTGAAGAAGGAAGGCCTGCACACCGTCTGCGAAGAGGCCGGCTGCCCCAACATCTTCGAATGCTGGGAAGACAAGGAAGCCACCTTCCTGATCGGCGGCTCCGAATGCACCCGCCGCTGCGACTTCTGCCAGATCGACACCGGCAAACCCTCCCCCGTGGACATGTTCGAACCCACCAAGGTGGCCCGCTCCGTCCAGTCCATGGCCCTCCGCTACGCCACCGTCACCGGCGTGGCCCGTGACGACCTCGAAGACGAAGGCGTCTGGCTCTACGCCGAAACCGTCCGCAAAATCCACGAACTGAACCCCGGCACCGGCGTGGAACTGCTCATCCCCGACTTCTCCGGCAACCCCGACCACATCCAGGCGATCTGCGACTCTAAGCCCGAAGTCTTCGCCCACAACGTCGAAACCGTCCCGCGGATCTTCAAAAGGATCCGCCCCGCGTTCCGGTACGAACGCTCCCTGGACGTCATCACCCAGGGCCGGAACCTGGGCATGGTCACCAAGTCCAACCTCATCCTGGGCATGGGCGAAACCCGCGAGGAAATCTCCGAAGCCCTCCGCGACCTGCACGCCGCCGGGTGCGACCTGATCACCATCACCCAGTACCTCCGCCCCTCCGAACGGCACCTGCCCGTGGACCGCTGGGTCAAACCCCAGGAATTCGTGGACCTCCAGCACGAAGCCGAAGACATCGGCTTCCTCGGCGTCATGTCCGGACCCCTGGTCCGCTCCTCCTACCGCGCCGGCCGCCTCTGGGCCACCGCCATGCGCAAAAAAGGCCGCGACATCCCCGCCGAACTCGCCCACATCGCCGACGGCATCCAGGACTCCGGCACCACCCGCCAGGAAGCCAGCACCCTCCTCGCCAGCCACTCCTGACCTCACCTTCGAACGTGGCCGCGGGCCGGACACCGGAAGATTCCGGCGTCCGGCCCTTTGGTTTAAGTCACGTAGAATTGAGGCACTATGGCGAAATCCCCTGACTCCAGCAACTCCTCTTCCGCGGGCTCAAGCGCGGTGAAGCGCAGCATGTTCACGCGCAAGCCGAAGGAAGCCAAAGCCAAGAAGCCCAGCAGGCTCAAGCAGATCGGCGAGGTCTTCACCATGACCCGCCGCCACGATCCCATGGTTCCGTGGCTGATGCTCGCGGTCTTCCTGGGTGTCGTGGCCGTGAGCTTCCTGGTAGGTTTCTGGCTGGATAACTGGATCACGGGCCTGATCATCGGTATTCCGCTCGGTCTGCTGGCGGCAACCTTCATTCTGTCCCGCCGCGCCGAGCGTGCTGCCTTCGCGCAGATCGAAAACCAGCCCGGCGCCTCCGGCGCTGCCCTGGGCACGCTCCGCCGCGGCTGGATCACCGAAGAACAGCCTGTGGCCGTCAACCCGCGCACGCAGGATGCCGTGTTCCGCGCTGTGGGCCGTCCCGGCGTCGTCCTTGTCAGTGAAGGCCCCACCCACCGGGTGAAGCCGCTGCTCGATGCCGAGCGCAAACGCCTGGCGCGCATCCTGCCCAACGTTCCTGTCCACACCATCCAGACTGGCCGCGGCGAAGGCCAGGTGCCGCTGAGCCAGGTGGCCAAGCAGATGGGCAAGATGAAGAACGAACTGACCAAACTTGAGGTCAGCACGGTGTCCAAGCGCATCGCGTCCATGGGCACCAGGCTTCCCATTCCCAAGGGCATCGATCCCTACAAGGCCCGTCCCAACCGCGGACGCTAGCTGGTGGAACGCCCCGGTACCGGCACTGCCGGCAGCCGGGGCGTTTTTTGGTGTGCCCGCACCGACTCCACCAGGGCCTTTCACCACCTGTGGCCCGCGCATCAACCACGACAGGACAAGACCATGCACCTCAGGACAACAGTGATCCGCGCCTTCCGTATCCTCGCCGTGGCCGAGGCCTGCAGTTGGGCGGCGCTCCTGGCCGGCATGTATGTCAAGTGGATCGCCGGCGCCACGGAGTTCGGCGTCCAGGTGGCAGGACCTGTCCACGGTGCCCTCTTCATCGGCTACGGGATTGCCGCGCTCATGCTGTGGCGGGTGCAGCGCTGGCCGTTCCTGGTGGCCGTGCTGGCCGGTGCCTCCGCCATCTTCCCGTTCGCCACCCTGCTGTTCGAGCGCTGGGCCGGACGCCGCGGATATCTTAGCGCGGCCCGGACCGCGGAACCATCAGCCGCCCTCGAGCCCAGCCGCGCCTAGCGGATCAGGCCCGCCACCATGGAACCCGTTGAACAGGAACTGGGCGCACGCCCATCGCACCCGGCGGAAGCGCTGCCCGCGACCGCCCCGGGCCGTAAGCGGCTGGCCGCTATCCTTTCCCTGCTGGGGGCAACGCTGTTCTGGGCGGGCAACTATGTTGTGGGCGCTGGTGCCGTCCACAGCATCGACCCCCTGAGCCTGGTTTTCCTGCGGTGGGCCATCGCGCTGGTGCCGCTGCTCCTGATCGCACAGCTTGTGGAGCGGCCCTGCTGGCGGTCAGTTTTGGCTGCGTGGCCGTGGCTGCTGGCGCTCGGCGTGTTCGGGCTGCTCGGCTACAACCTTCTCCTGTACTTTGCCTTGGAACACACCGATGCGTTCAATGCGTCGCTGATCAACGCGTTCAATCCCGCGCTGATCACGCTGGCGGCCGCGCTCTTCCTCCGCGAACGGCTGACGCCTCTGGCAGTGGCCGGCGTCCTGACGGCCCTGGTGGGCGTCCTCATCGTCATAAGTGGAGGGAATGTTGGCCGGCTGGCCACCACCGCGTTTGGCACGGGAGAGGTGCTGATGGTGGGCGCTGTGGTTGTCTGGACGGCCTACACGGTCATCGGCCGCCTGGCACCGAAGATCCCGCCCATTACGGCTACAGCCGTCCAGGCAGCTGTGGCGGTGGCTCTGCTCGCCCCGGTGCGTTTCGCAACGGGCGGCCTGGCCCTCCCCGCGACAGACAGTACGTTGGCGTCCCTGCTCTTTATCGCCGTCTTCCCATCGGTACTGTCCTACGTGCTGTCGAACCGCGCCCTGACGGTCCTGCCGGCAGGCGGCGCAGGCGTATTCCTCAACCTGATCACCGTCTTCACCGCGGTCCTCACCATTCTCGCCGGGCACGTCCACACAGCCGCGCAGCTGGTGGGTGGCGCCATCGTGATCGGCGGTGTGGTTGTCACGAACGCGCCGGCCTTCCGCCGGCAGCGGCGGGCCAAGGAGATGCCTGGCGCATAGGACGGGCGCCGGCGCGGGCCTTACCGCCGAATGAGGAGTGTGTTCCTGGCCTTGTCATGCAGGCCGCGCTGGTCCGGGTCGAAAATGACGGCGGGGATGACCAGGCAGAGGAGCACCGCCCGCACCAAACCAGCCAGCGGCCCCGGAGTGCCGCCTCCCGGCCGTATCACGGCAATGCCCATGATGCGGTGGCCAATGCTGTACCCGAGGGTTCCCACTAGCAGGATCTGTTCGATGGCGAAGACCGCCAATGTGGCCCAGGAATCGCCACCAAAGGCAAAGTTGCTGATCAGCAGTGCAATGCCCCAGTCGATGCAGATGGCCACGATGCGCCTGCCTGCCCGGGCAATGGAACCGGGACCGGACTCCGGCAGGCCCAGGCGCTCCCCCGGATACTTCGAGATGCCGGAGGTATCCGGTCCGGTGAGCCATGAGCCAATGTCTTTGCGATCTACCACCGTCCAAGTTTACCGAGCGGCGCGGCGGCAGCGCGCCCACACTGTGGATGCGGCTCGACCACACTGTGGACGGACGGTACGGTGGTCGTAGCAGGGCATTCTGTAACCTGCCAGAAACAATGCGGACACGGACGGGAAATGCCGGATCCATAGTCTGTTAGCAGTTTCAAGCAATCCCACGGCAGGTACAGGCAACAGGGACAACCGTGCGTTCTCCCTGATTTTGGATTGCGCTGGATCCCATGGCTTGCATGCCAGATATTTACATATGCGTTAGGAGCATAGATGTTCAAGACTGCGGACGAAGTCCTCAAGTTCATCAAGGACGAAGATGTAAAGTTCGTCGATATCCGCTTCACCGACCTCCCGGGCGTCCAGCAGCACTTCAACGTCCCCGCGAAGAGTGTTGACGCTGATTTCTTCGTCAACGGACAGCTCTTCGACGGGTCCTCCATCCGCGGATTCCAGGGCATCGCCGAATCTGACATGCAGCTGATCCCGGACGTCACCACCGCGTTCCTGGACACCTTCCGCATGGAGAAGACCCTCGCGCTAAACTTCTCGATCGTGAACCCCCGCACCGGCGACCCCTACCACCGCGACCCCCGCGGCGTTGCCGAGAAGGCTGAAGCCTACCTGGCCTCCACCGGCATCGCCGACACCGCGTTCTTCGCTCCGGAAGCCGAGTTCTTCGTGTTCGACAACGTCCAGTACCAGTCCTCCCCGCAGGGCAGCTTCTACAAGATCGATTCCGAGGAAGCCCACTGGAACACCGGCCGCGAGGAAGAGGGCGGCAACCTGGGCTACAAGACCCCGGTCAAGGGCGGCTACTTCCCGGTCTCCCCCACGGACAAGCAGGCTGACCTGCGCGACGCCATGTGTGTTGCCCTGGACGAAGCCGGCCTCGAGGTCGAGCGCAGCCACCACGAAGTTGGATCCGCCGGCCAGGCCGAGATCAACTACAAGTTCACCACCCTGACCCACGCTGCCGATGACCTGCAGAAGTTCAAGTACGTCATCAAGAACACCGCAGACGCCTGGGGCAAGTCCGTGACCTTCATGCCCAAGCCCGTCTTCGGTGACAACGGCTCCGGCATGCACTGCCACCAGTCGCTGTGGAACGGTGGCGAGCCGCTGTTCTACGACGAGAAGGGCTACGCCGGCCTGTCCGACACCGCCCGCTGGTACATCGGCGGCCTGCTGAAGCACTCCTCCGCAGTGCTGGCCTTCACCAACCCGACGGTGAACTCCTACCGCCGCCTGGTCAAGGGCTTCGAAGCTCCGGTCAACATGGTCTACTCGCAGGGCAACCGCTCTGCCGGTATCCGAATCCCCATCACGGGCACCAACCCCAAGGCCAAGCGCATCGAGTTCCGCGCGCCGGACCCCTCCTCCAACCCGTACCTGGCGTTCGCCGCCCAGCTGATGGCCGGCATCGACGGCATCCGCAACCGCATCGAGCCGCCGGCACCGATCGACAAGGACCTCTACGAGCTCCCGGCCGAAGAAGCCAAAGACATCCCCAAGGCTCCGGGCACGCTGGAAGAGGCACTGGAGGCCCTGGCCGAGGACAACGAGTTCCTGCAGGCCGGCGGCGTGTTCACCCAGGACCTGATCGACACCTGGATCGAGTACAAGTACGAGAACGAGATCCGCCCGCTGTCCCTGCGCCCGAACCCTTACGAGTTCGAGCTCTACTACGCCGTCTAGCACCACCGCTTCCTGAAGCGGCAAAGGCGGCCACCGGTTCAATCCGGTGGCCGCCTTTCGCGTTGCCCGGGCGCTCAAGGCCGCGGCCGGAGACCGTGAAGGTGGGGGCCCGCCTCCAGACGTGCTGAGACCGGGAGCCGGACCCCCTGACGGATGCCCCCCGAGACGAAGACTGTCCAGCCTTCCCCCCAAACAAGGTTGAAGAACACCGCCATCCACATAATCGGGCAAACGCTTGCTGAGCGCAATGGCGGTGCGGCGCGTTACGCCGCCCCGGGGGCGGCAAAGCTCTGGAACATGGTCCGCTGCGGCCCCGCGGAGCCGCCCAGGTAGGGCCCTGCATCGATGAAACCAGCGCGGCGGTACGCTGCCATTCCCGCAGTATTTTCGTCATTGACGGACAGCACGACGCCGGTCTCGGAGCCTTGGCACCGGGCGGTGAGTTTGCGGGCAGCTTCCACAGCAGCGGCAGCTGCAAGGGTACCCAGCCCTTTTCCCTGGTGCCGCCCGTCGATGAGGAATCCCCGGAGCAGCCAGGCTGACTGGTCGTCAGGCCAGCCGGCGAGTCCTGCCGCTCCCGTCTGGAGGGTCAACAGGCCCACTGCCTCACCGCCGGCTTCCACCACGTAGGGGCGCCGTGATTCGTCCGCCAGTCCTGCCAGGGCCATGCGCAGGGGGTCACCCACGAAACGCTCCTGGCCGGGCAGCAGCGACATCTCCGCGACGGCGCCGAACTGGATGGCGCGGGCATCTGCGTCCAGGTCCCGCAGCGAAATGAGCCAGACCCAGTCAGTGCCCATAGAAGACGCGTTCAAAGACTGCCCGGGCCCGCCGGCTCACCCGCAGGTAGTCCTCCTCCAGCGCGGCTGCGTGCCCGGGCTCGTAACCGCACCAGCGCGCCACGGCCTCAAGGTCGCGCCGCGAAGACGGCAGGAGGTCGGAGGCCTTGCCGTTCCAGATGACGTTGGCGGACCGGATGCGGCTGGCCAACCGCCAGGCCTCGGCAAGGAGCCCGGCGTCGGCGGCGTCCAGCAGGCCAAGTTCCACGGCCGCGGCGAGGGCTTCCAGCGTGGAGGTGGTCCGCAGTTCGGGATGTTTGCCAGCGTGCTGGAGCTGCAGCAACTGCACCAGCCACTCAACATCGCTGAGGCCGCCGCGGCCCAGTTTCAGGTGCCGTGCGGGGTCGGCGCCGCGCGGCAGCCGCTCCGACTCCACCCGGGCCTTGATGCGCCTGATTTCGCGCACGTCCTGCTCCGCCACAGTTTCCGGGTACCGGATGGGGTCGATCAGCTTGAGGAAGTCAGCGGCCAGGGCATCGTCACCGGCCATGGGGCGTGCCCGCAGCAGGGCCTGCGCTTCCCAGATCAGGGACCAGCGGCGGTAATACTCGGCAAAGGAGTCCAGGGAGCGCACCATGGCGCCGTTCTTGCCCTCGGGACGGAGGTCGGCGTCCATCTGGAGGACGCGTTCTGCCATGATGGCCGGTTTCAGCGGCTGGGTAAGCAGGCTGGACACTTTCGCCACGATGCGGGAGGCCTGTTCCTGCGCTTCCGCGTCGGAGAAGCCCGGCAGCGCGCGGTGGACGTACATGACATCGGCGTCGGAGCCGTAGCCGATCTCGCGGCCGCCCTGGCGGCCCATGGCCACCACCAGCACCGTGGTTTTGAGCGGACCGGCCCTGGAAACAATTCCCTCCGCCACCCGCAGGGCGCCCAGGACCGCAGCCCGGTCCGTGTCCGCCAGGGCTTTGCCCACGTGGTCCTGGTCCAGGAGGCCGGCGGAATCGGCGATCGCTATGCGCAGGATTTCCCGCCGCCGGATCAGCCGGATCAGGCGCATGGCACTTTCCGGGTCCTCGTGCCGGGACATCTTTGCGATGATCTCCTGCCATTGGGCTTCGAAGCCCACGGGCAGCAGGTCCTTGTCCTGTCCCAGCCATGCCACGGATTCCGGCGAGACCTCCAGCAGGTCCGCGATCAGCCGGGAATTGGACAGCATGTGGCACAGGCGTTCGGCGGCGGCATTGGAGTCGCGGAGCAGGCCCAGATACCAGTGGGTGGTGCCCAGCGCCTCACTGACCCTTCGGAAGGCGAGGAGGCCGGCGTCGGGGTCCACGCCTTCCGCGAGCCAGTCGAGCAGGATCGGCAGGAGCTGGCGCTGCAGGGCGGCCCGGCGGCTTACACCGGCCGTCAGGGCCTCGATGTGGCGCATGGCGCCCCGGGGGTCCCGGTATCCGAGCGCCGCCAGCCGGCCCTGCGCCGCTTCTGGGGTCAGCTTGGCGTCTTCGCTGCTCAGTTTGGCGGCCGTGTTAAGCAGCGGCCGGTAGAAGATGCGCTCGTGCAGTTCCCGGACCGAGCGCTTGGTCCGCTGCCATGTGGACAACAGGGAGTCCGGACTGGGCCTTTCGTTGGAGAACGGGCCCAGCACGGCTTTGGCCAACGAGCGCAGCGCCGGTTCCGCCACCGGCATGAGGTGGGTGCGGCGCAGCTGGAACAGCTGGATACGGTGTTCCAGGAGCCGCAGGTAGCGGTAGGCGTTGTCGAAGGCTGCCGCATCGGAACGGCCGATGTAACCGCCCGCTGACAGGGCAGCGATCGCAGAGGTGGTGTCCCGCCGTCGTAATGTCTCATCCGCCTTGCCGTGCACCAACTGGAGCAACTGGACGGTGAATTCGACGTCGCGCAGTCCGCCGCGGCCCAGCTTGATCTGGCGCTGCTCTTCCGCGGGCGGAATGTGCTCCGTGACCCGGCGGCGCATCGCCTGGACGGATTCCACGAAGCCGTCGCGCCCCGCCGAACTCCAGATCAGCGGTGCCACGGCTTCCTCGTAGGCCTGGCCCAGTGCGGCGTCGCCGGCAATGGTACGGGCCTTGAGCAGCGCCTGGAATTCCCAGCTCTCGGCCCATCTGGCGTAATACGTCTCGTGGGAGGCGAGGGTGCGGACCAGCGGACCCGATTTGCCCTCGGGCCTCAGGTTCGCGTCCACTTCCCACAGGCCGGGTTCCCTGGCGACGGAGGAGATGGCCCGTGAGATGCCGCTTGCCAGCACCGTGCCAATCGTGTTGGCGTGCGCGTCCTCCAGGCTGCCCGGGTCCACCACGTAGATGACGTCGACGTCGGAGATGTAGTTCAGTTCCCGGGCTCCGCATTTGCCCATGCCGATGACGGCAAGCCCGACGTCGGCGACGTCGGCAGCGCTGTGCTGCTCCGCCGCTTCAGCACGGGAGACGGCAAGGGCAGCCTCAATGGCGGCAGCGGCCAGGTCAGCCAGTTCACCGCCCACCGAGGGCAGGAAGTCCAGCGGATCCGCAGCGCAGAGGTCTTTGACGGCGAGGTCCACCAGCCCGCGCCGGTACGCGGTTCGCAGGGCGGCGTAAGCGTCCACGCCGGTGACGGCGGCAACGGGACGTGCGGCGCGGGGGTCGGCGCCGACGGCCTGCAGGAGCGTGGCGCGCAGCCGGACCGGGTCGGCGGGGAGGGGCTCGGGACTGGCCCGGACCCGGAAGGCCTCCAGGTGTTCCGGGTGCCTGATAAGGAACTCCCCCAGGGCCTCGGAGGCGCCCAGGACCCGGTACATCGGCTCGCTGGTCTCCGTGTCGGCGGCCGCCAGGTCCCGCAGCTGCGGGTGCTTTTCAATCAGCCGGACCAGCGACTGCAGGGCGGTGTCCGGACTGGCCGCCAGTTGCAGCCCGGCAAAAAGCCTGTCCGGGTCCAGCCCCTCGAGTTCGCGCGCGGCTAGGAACCGCTCGCCCTTCTCCAGATCGCTGAATCCGGCCGCGATCAGGCGGCGTGCCAGGCTCACGCCGGGCACCTAGAGGATGCCGAGGTTGCGCTGCAGCTCGTAGGGCGTCACCTGCAGCCGGTAGTCCTGCCATTCGGCGCGCTTGTTGCGCAGGAAGTGCTCGTAGACCTGCTCGCCCAGGATCTGCGGCATCAGCTCCGAGTCCTCCATGGAGCGGATGGCGTCATGGAGGCTGGCTGGAAGCGGATCGTGGCCCATGGCGCGGCGTTCCGCGGAGCTCAGCGACCAGACGTCGTCCTCGGCTGCTGCCGGCAGGTCATAGCCCTCCTCGATGCCCTTCAGGCCGGCGCCGAGCAGGACGGCGTAGGCCAGGTACGGGTTGGCTGCGGAATCGATCCCGCGGTACTCGATCCGGGCGGACTGGCCCTTGCCTGGCTTGTACAACGGCACGCGGACCAGCGCGGAGCGGTTGTTGTGGCCCCAGCTGAGGTAGCTGGGTGCCTCGCCGCCGCCCCACAGGCGCTTGTAGGAGTTGACGAACTGGTTGGTGACGGCCGTGAATTCCGGGGCGTGCTTGAGGATGCCGGCAATGAACTGGCGTGCCGTCTTGGAAAGCTGGAACTCTGCTCCGGCCTCGAAGAACGCGTTGCTGTCACCTTCGAACAACGAGAAGTGCGTGTGCATGCCGGACCCCGGGTGATCGGTGAACGGCTTGGGCATGAACGTGGCGTATGTGCCCTGCTGCAGTGCCACTTCCTTGATGACGGTGCGGAACGTCATGATGTTGTCTGCCGTCTGCAGGGCGTCAGCGTAACGGAGGTCGATTTCGTTCTGGCCCGGGCCTGCCTCGTGGTGGCTGAATTCCACGGAAATGCCGACGGATTCCAGCATGGTCACCGCGGTGCGCCGGAAGTCCTGGGCCACGCCGCCCGGCACATGGTCGAAGTAGCCGCCCTCGTCGACCGGCACCGGAGCGCCGTTCGGGCCCGGCTCGTGCGATTTGAGCAGGTAGAACTCAATTTCGGGGTGGGTGTAGCAGGTGAACCCCATGTCTGCTGCCTTGGCCAGGGTCCGCTTGAGTACGTTCCGCGGGTCGGCAGCGGAGGGTTCGCCATCGGGGGTGAGGATGTCGCAGAACATCCTGGAGGTCTGCTCCGTCTCACCGCGCCATGGCAGGATCTGGAAGGTTGCGGGGTCCGGCTGGGCCAGCATGTCGGATTCGAAAACACGGGCCAGGCCCTCGATGGAGGAACCGTCGAACCCGAGTCCTTCCTCGAACGCACCCTCAACTTCGGCCGGTGCCAACGCCACGGACTTCAGCGACCCAACGACGTCGGTGAACCACAGGCGCACGAAACGTACGTCGCGCTCTTCGATTGTGCGCAGGACAAACTCTTGCTGGCGGTCCATGATGGCCTCTTCTCCGGTCAACGTCCATGCTCCGGGTCCGCGCAAAGGGGAAAGCCGGCAGCAATTCATCTTCACTGTACTAATCATTCGGCGCCGATGCTTGTGCCTGCGCCGTGCGTAACACAGCATTAACCTGCCGCGCCCTCCGGGTCACCCACGCTCGCGGTTCCCGGCGACACCTGGTACCCCTCACAGGGCGCCGGCTATGACGCTAATCACCTTTTGGCGGGATGCCTGCGGTGGCTAGTCCGGCGGGTACCGCACTACGCTTCTCCCATGGCCTCCAGCAGCAGTTCCGATTCCAGCGCGTCCGCAGAAGTACCCGCCCCCTACGGCAACGGCCCCGACGCAGCGGCCGCGGCCGAACGGAAACCCGCCAGGGTCCGCATCCACCACCTGCAGCAGGCAAAGCGTGACGGCACCAAGTTCGCCATGCTCACGGCGTACGAGCAGTACACGGCCGAAATTTTCGACGCCGCCGGCATCGAGGTGCTCCTGGTGGGTGATTCCGCGTCCAACAATGTTTTTGGCAATGAGACCAGCCTTCCCGTGACCGTGGACGAGTTGCTCCCCCTCTGCCGGGCGGTGGCCAGGTCCGCCAGGCGCGCCTTGGTGGTGGCTGACCTGCCGTTCGGCAGCTACGAGGTAAGTGCCGAACAGGCCGTGGCCGCCGGAGTCAGGTTCCTGAAGGAAGGGTTGGCGCACGCGGTGAAGATCGAGGGCGGGAAGTACTACGCACCCACGGTCCGGGCCATGGTGCAGGCAGGCATTCCGGTGATGGCGCACATCGGCTTCACACCCCAAAGTGAACATGCACTGGGCGGGTACCGCGTCCAGGGCCGTGGCGACGACGCCCAGCGGCTGATTGACGACGCCCTGGCGCTCGAAGAGGCCGGCGCGTTCTGCGTGCTGATGGAAATGGTGCCGGCGGAGACGGCAGCTGCCGTGGACGCCGCAGTGGCCGTCCCCACGGTGGGCATCGGTGCGGGGAAGGCAACCACGGGCCAGGTCCTTGTGTGGCAGGACATGGCAGGGCTTCGGGGCGGGCGGATGGCCAAGTTCGTCAAGCAGTACGCGGACTTGCGCAGCACGCTGCACGACGCCGCCACCGCCTATGGCAACGACGTCCGGTCAGGTGAGTTCCCCGGCCCGGAACACTCGTTCTAGGCCGGGCCCCCAGAGGGTGCCCGTCGTGGCACCCAGCTGTTCAGTCGTCGTCGCCCTTGTCCCAGGCCTCGTTGCGCGCCTGGACCTTCTCCATGGCATGCTCCGCTTCAGCCCGGGTCTTGTACGGCCCAATGAGCTGGCTCCAGTCCGACAGCCGGTCCTCTTCCACCTCGTGGGTCTTGATGTTGAACCAGTACTCAGTCATCGTTGCTCCTCGTTCCGGCGACAGTAAGTCCAGGGGGTGATCCACGTAACACAAACACTTACGCGCCCTTCCCCAGCTTGTCGGTTGTTAGGCCTTCTGTGGTGCCTTATATGATCAATCTATGCCTTCCCTTGCCTCCACTGCACCCATTGGCACCCTCACCCCGGGTACCCTGAGTCCGCAGCGTCCCGTCCCGGCGTCCATCCCCCGTCCGGAGTACGTCGGCAAGCCGGCCCCTGCCAAATTCACCGGCTCCGAGGTCAAATCCGCGGAGACCATCGAGAAGATCAGGATTGCCGGGAAGATCGCGGCGCAGGCCATCGTGGAAGTTGGCAAGCACATCCAGCCGGGTGTCACCACCGACGAACTGGACAAGGTGGGCCACGAATTCCTGCTGGACCACCATGCCTACCCATCCACGCTCGGTTACCGCGGATTCCCCAAATCGCTGTGTTCCTCGTTGAACGAGGTTATTTGCCACGGCATCCCGGACAGCACCGTGGTCCAGGACGGCGACATCCTGAACATCGACATCACCGCCTACCTTAACGGCGTCCACGGAGACACCAACTACACGTTCCTGGTGGGCGATGTGGACGAGGAATCCAGGCTGCTGGTGGAGCGCACCCAGGAGTCGCTGAACCGGGCCATCAAGGCCGTGGCGCCGGGACGTGAAATCAACGTCATTGGCCGCACCATCCAGTCCTATGCCAAGCGCTTTGGCTATGGCGTGGTCCGCGACTTCACCGGCCACGGCGTCGGGGAGGCCTTCCACACCGGACTCATCATCCCGCACTACGACGCCGCCCCTGCCTACAACACAGTGATCGAGGCCGGAATGGTGTTCACCATCGAGCCGATGCTTACGCTGGGCACGGTGGAGTGGGATATGTGGAGCGACGACTGGACCGTGGTCACGCGGGACCACAAGCGCACCGCCCAGTTCGAGCACACCCTGCTGGTCACCGAGACCGGCGCCGAAATCCTTACCCTGCCGTAGCCTGTCCCATGCCCGCAGGGCATGCTGCCGGTGCAGACCGGACACCTGTCATGGGCCGCCCCAAGCCGCCCCCTTTTCCTGCCCGCCCCTGTCAAGAACGGAATCCCATTGGCCAAGAAGGACGAGAAGTCGCACAAGAACGCACCGCTGATCGGCATCGACATCGGTGGTACGGGCATCAAGGGCGGCATTGTCGACCTGAAGAAGGGCAAGCTGCTGGGCGAACGCTTCCGGGTGCCCACCCCGCAGCCTGCCACCCCCGAGGCCGTGGCGGAGGCCGTGGCGCTTGTGGTGGCCGAGCTCTCGGCACGCCCCGAAGCCCCGGAGGCCGGCTCCCCCGTGGGCGTGACCTTCCCGGGGATTATCCAGCACGGCGTGGTCCACTCCGCTGCCAACGTGGACAAGAGCTGGCTTGATACCGACATTGATGCGCTCCTCACCGCCCGGCTGGGCCGCCCCGTGGAGGTCATCAACGACGCCGACGCCGCAGGCCTGGCAGAAGCACGGTTCGGTGCCGGCGCCGGCGTCTCCGGCACCGTCCTGGTGATCACCCTGGGCACCGGAATCGGCTCCGCCTTCATCTTCGACGGAAAGCTGGTCCCCAACGCAGAACTGGGGCACCTGGAAGTTGACGGTTTCGATGCCGAATCGAAGGCGTCCGCTGTGGCCCGCGAACGGGACGGACTCTCATGGGACGAGTACAGCGTGCTCCTGCAGCGCTACTTCTCGCATGTGGAATTCCTGTTCTCGCCGGAACTGTTCATTGTGGGCGGCGGAATCTCGAAGCGCGCCGACGAATATCTTCCCAACCTCAAGCTGCGCACGCGGATTGTTCCTGCCGTCCTTCGGAATGAGGCAGGCATTGTGGGGGCAGCGCTGGAAATCGCCCTCCAGCACAAGCTGGCCAAGTAGGCGTGGTGCCGGTGGCGGCAGCGGCTTCCCCTCCGCTGCCGCCACCGGAGTCTTAGAGGGGGCTCTTCTCCGAGCTCTTGGCTGCGCGCGGTCCGCCCTTGGCGCCTTCCTCGGCCTCGCGGCGGAGCAGTGCTATGGCGGTCTCGAAGTCCTCGAGCGACTCAAAGGCCTGGTACACGCTGGCGAAGCGCAGGTAGGCAACCTCGTCGAGTTTCTGCAGCGGCCCAAGGATGACCAGGCCTACCTCGTGGGCCTCGATTTCAGCGGCCCCTGAAGCCCGGATCTGCTCTTCGACTTCCTGGGCCAGCATGGCGAGGTCGTCTTCGCTCACGGGACGGCCTTGGCAGGCCTTGCGTACGCCGTTGATCACCTTGCTGCGGCTGAAGGGTTCCCCGACGCCGGAACGCTTGATCACGGACAGGCTGGTGGTTTCCACCGTGGTGAACCGGCGGCCGCATTCAGGGCATTGCCGCCGCCTGCGGATGGCCGAGCCGTCGTCCGTCATCCGGCTGTCCACTACGCGCGAATCGGGGTTGCGGCAGAACGGGCAGTACATGGCGTTCCCCCTTTTCGTTTATGGTGCAGCGACGTTTGAAGCCATCAGCACCGCCGGGGGGCGATGCCGTGGCATCTCCCAGTTTACGGGCAGATCTGGGGGAATAACAATCCTGTAATTACTACATGTAGTGGTTTCAGCGGTCGCCAGGGAACCGGGCCGTGACGGCGTCCCCGTGGGCCGGGAGGTCCTCGGCCCGGGACAGGCTCACAATGTGTCCGCTGACCTCGGCCAGGGCTTCCCTGCTGTAGTTGACCACCTGGATGGCGCGCAGGAAAGTGGTCACGTTCAGGCCGGACGAAAAAGCGGCCGTCCCGCTGGTAGGCAGCACGTGGTTGGAGCCGGCACAGTAGTCGCCCAGGCTGACCGGGCTGTAGTCGCCCACGAAAATGGCGCCCGCGTTCCGGATCCGAGCGGCCACGGCGGCAGCGTCACGGGTCATGATTTCAAGGTGTTCGGCGGCGTAGGCGTCACAGGCAGCGATGCCCTGCTCCAGGCCCTCCACCAGCACGACGCCGGACTGCGGACCGGAGAGCGCTTCCTGCACCCTGGCAGCGTGCTTGGTCGCGGCAGCCTGCAGGGCGAGTTCCGCATGCACCGCTGTGGCAAGGTCCTCGGAGTCGGTAATGAGGACCGATGCCGCCTTGGGATCGTGTTCGGCCTGGCTGAGCAGGTCGGCAGCAACCAGCGCGGGCTGGGCGGAGTCGTCCGCGAGGATGGCGATCTCCGTGGTTCCTGCCTCGGAGTCAATGCCGACGACGCCCTTGACCAGTCGCTTGGCCGTGGCGACGAAGATGTTGCCGGGCCCGGTCACCACGTCCACGGGTTCCAGTGCCGGCCCCGCCTCCGTTGCTTCGATGCCATAGGCGAAGGCGGCGATGGCCTGGGCCCCGCCGATGGCGTAGACCTCCGTGATGCCCAGCAGCGCGGCCGCCGCGAGGATGGTGGGGTGCGGCAGCCCGCCGAATTCCTTCTGGGGCGGCGAGGCCAGGGCAATGGATTGCACGCCCGCAGCAAGTGCGGGCACCACGTTCATGATCACCGACGACGGGTACACGGCAAGGCCACCGGGAACATACAGTCCCACCCGGGCCACGGGCACCCAGTTCTGGCTGACCATGGCGCCGTCGCCCAGTTCGACGTCGACGTTGCGGGGCCTCTGCCCGTCCGCGAACTTCCGTGCGCGGCTGATGGATTCTTCCAAGGCAGCGCGCACGTCCGGATCCAACTGGTCCAGGGCTGCGGCGATTGCCTCGCGGGAGACCAGCGGATGCTGCTGTGTGACGCCGTCGAACCGTTCGGCCAGCTCAGCCAGTGCCGTGAATCCCTGCTGCCGGACGGCGGCGATGATCTGCAGGACATTCTCCTCGGCGTCCGCCACGGTCTGGCCCTTGGCACGGGGCACCGCGGCGCGCAGGGCCGCGAGGGTCAGGTTGCGGCCCCGAAGGTCAATGGTGCGGAAGTGGACGGCGGCTGTCACGGGGGCGGGAAACTCCGGGGGTGTGGTCACCGCTCTATTTTACGGGGCTGTTCACGCCTGCCGTTCCCGCGCCGCGGCGCCGGGCTTTCCGCCTGCGGCGCCCAGCAGCTCCAGGATGAAGACCGACACGGCCGTGGCGGCGGGCCAGAGCAGCAGCACCGGCCACGCACGCAGCGAGAAGGCAATGCTGGCGTTGGCGGAAGCGTCGACGGCCGGACCCCAGAGCCGGGCCGCAAGGATTCCTGTGCCCCATGCCACAACACTCCCGGCCAGGGCCCCCGCAAGGCCGGCCAACAGTGCGGCCTGCGGGTACGGGCGCTTGCCGTCAGCGAGGAACACGGCCAGCAGGCAGCCAGCCAATACCAAAAGTCCGGCGAGGGTCAGATCCCGCGGCAGCCAGACCATGGGAACGGTGCCGGAGGCCAGGGCGGGGTCACGCGTGATCAGGTTTAATCCGCCCGGCGCCAGGAGCCACCACAGCAGGCCGGCGGGAACTCCCGCCGCGGCCGGGACCAGCAGCAGGGACCATGGCAGCGGGCGTCCGGCGGGGCGGGCGAAGTGCGTCATGAAACACACCTTAACAAAGGTTCCTCCAAGGTCATCCGGCGTGATGCTGCCATGAGCTGTTTTCCGGCGTTGACCGCGGGCCAATACGCTTGGGGAAAGACCTACGCCACTTAGTCCAGGAGTTCCGGTGACCGACAACAGCGAGCCCTTCGAGCAGACCTTCAGGGAGATGTTCCGCCGGCACGCCGCTGGCGTGGCCATCATCACGGTGAATTACCAGGATGAGCCCTACGGCTTTACCGCCACCTCCGTTGCGTCCCTGTCCGCGAAGCCGCCGCGCTTCACGTTCAACATGGCGCGCAGTTCCAGGTCCTGGCCGGCGGTGGCCAACACCCAGTACCTGGGGGTGCACATGCTGGGCCTGGACAACCAGGAGTTGGCCGCCCGCTTTGCCCGCCCCGGCAACCGTTTCGAAGGCAACCATTGGGAAATAGGTCCGCACGGGGTGCCCATCCTCAAGGACGTGGCCGGGTGGCTGGTCGGCGAGATCCAGATGCGGCTTTCGTTCGAGAACAACGCCGTGGTGGTGGTCCAGGTCGTGGACGGGCAGGTGGGCGGCGACGGGTCGCCCTTGCTCTACCACGGCGGCGCCTACGGGCAGCCGATCCCGCTGGACTACGAAATTTAGTCCCGGCTGGTTCCGACGCCTCGCAGGCCTGCGCGGCACAAAGACACGGACGACGCCGGGAGGTGCTTCCCGGCGTCGTCCGCGTCTTCCTAGGCGTCCAGGCAGGCCGGGCCCAGCAGGACCTTCAGGTCGCCGAACAGCGACGGGCTGGGGTTCACCCTGAGGTGGACTGGCAGGCCCATGATTTCCGTCCGGGTGTCACCCTGCAGGTGCAGCCGAACCTCCGAGTTGCCCCGGTGGGTGCGCAACACATCACCAAGCTCCGTCACAACGGCCTCTGTGGCCTTGTAGGTGGGCATGGTGATCACCAGGGGTCCATGCAGCCCTTCGCTGAGATCCGGGACGGACAACTCCATGCAGTTCAGCGTGATGGCGCCGTCGTCGCGCTTCTGCAGCCGGCCCTTGACCACTACGATCAGGTCCTCCGCAAGGACGGAGGCGATGGGCCCATAGACCTGGCCGAAGAACATGACCTCGATCGAACCGCCCAGGTCCTCCACCTCTGCCCGCGCATACGCGTTGCCGCTGGCTTTGGCGATGCGGCGGCTCAGCGAGGTGATCATGCCGGCGATGGTGATGATGGCGCCGTCCTGCGGCCCGTCCTCGCCAAGGATGGTGGTGATGCTCATTTCCGCGTGCTGGCTCAGCAGGCCTTCGAGGCCCTGCAGCGGATGGTCCGACACGTACAGGCCCAGCATGTCCCGTTCGAAGGAGAGCTTGTCCTTTTTCTCCCACTCGGGCAGGTCCGGGATCTCGATGCTGAGGGAAGCCTCCGACTCGGCTTCCTCGAAACCCGCGAAGAGGTCGAACTGGCCAATGGCCTCGTTGCGCTTCAGTGTGATGACGGAGTCGATGGCCTCTTCGTGGATCATGGCGAGGGCACGGCGGTGGTGGCCCAGTGAGTCGAAAGCGCCGGACTTGATCAGCGATTCGATGGTCCGCTTGTTGCAGACCACCGCCGGGACCTTCATGAGGTAGTCCTTGAAGGACGTATACGCGCCCTCGGTTTCCCGGGTGGTCACCATGGCTTCAACTGCGTTGACACCAACGTTGCGGATCGCACCCATGCCGAAGCGGATGTCGTTGCCCACTGGGGTGAAGTTAAGGGCCGACTCGTTGACGTCCGGCGGCAGCACCGTGATGCCCATGCGCCGGCACTCATTGAGGTAGATGGCCGACTTGTCCTTGTCATCGCCTACGGAGGTCAGCAGTGCGGCCATGTATTCGGGCGCGTAGTGCGCCTTGAGGTACGCGGTCCAGTAGGAGATGACACCGTAGGCGGCCGAGTGGGCCTTGTTGAAGGCGTAGTCCGAGAAGGGCAGCAGGATGTCCCAAAGGGTTTTGACGGCCTCCATGGAGTAGCCGTTGTCCTGCATGCCCTGGGAGAAGCCGGCGAACTGCTTGTCCAGTTCCGATTTCTTTTTCTTGCCCATGGCGCGGCGGAGGATGTCTGCCTGGCCCAGCGAGTAGCCGGCCAGCTTCTGCGCCACTGCCATGACCTGCTCCTGGTACACGATCAGGCCGTACGTCCCGCCAAGGATCTCCCTGAGGGGTTCCTCCAGCTCGGGGTGGATGGGGATGACCTCTTGGATGCCGTTCTTGCGGAGGGCATAGTCGGTGTGGGCGTTGGCGCCCATGGGGCCCGGCCGGTAGAGGGCCAGCACGGCCGAAATGTCTTCGAAGTTGTCAGGCTTCATGAGCTTGAGCAGCGACCGCATGGGACCGCCGTCGAGCTGGAACACGCCCAGGGTGTCCCCGCGGGCCAGGAGCTCGTAGGACGCGGCGTCGTCCAGCTCGAGGTTTTCCAGGTCCAGGTCGATGCCGCGGTTCATCTTGATGTTTTCCAGGGCATCGGAAATGATCGTCAGGTTCCGCAGGCCCAGGAAGTCCATCTTGATCAGGCCAAGGCCCTCGGACGTGGGGTAATCGAACTGCGTGATCACCTGGCCGTCCTGGAAGCGGCGCATGACCGGGATGACATCGATGATGGGATCGGAGGACATGATGACGCCCGCGGCGTGCACGCCCCACTGGCGCTTCAGGCCCTCGATGCCCAGGGCCGTTTCGAAGACCTTGGCGGCCTCCGGGTCGGTGGCGATCAGCTGTCTGAAGTCCCCTGCCTCGCTGTAGCGTTTGGCCTCCGGGTTCTGGATATCCGCCAAGGGAATGTCCTTGGCCATCACCGCGGGCGGCAGGGCCTTGGTCAGCTGTTCGCCCATGCTGAAGGGGTAGCCAAGGACGCGCGAGGAGTCCTTGAGGGCCTGCTTGGTCTTGATGGTGCCGTAGGTGACGATCATCGCCACGCGCTCGTCGCCGTACTTGCGGGTCACATAGTCGATGACCTCCGAGCGGCGCCGGTCATCGAAGTCGACGTCGAAGTCGGGCATGGAGACGCGGTCCGGGTTGAGGAACCGTTCAAAGATCAGCCCGTGGCGCAGGGGGTCGAGATCGGTGATGCGCATGGCATAAGCCACCATGGAACCGGCACCCGAACCACGTCCGGGACCCACCCGGATGCCGTTGTTCTTGGCCCAGTTGATGAAGTCGGCAACCACCAGGAAGTAGCCGGGGAAGCCCATGGAGGTGATGACGCCAAGCTCGTAATCAGCCTGCTTGCGGACCTCGTCCGGAATGCCGCCCGGGTAACGGTACTGCAGGCCCTTGTCCACTTCCTTGACCAGCCAGGAGGTCTCGTCCTCGCCGGGCGGGCAGGGGAACCGCGGCATGAAGTTGGCGTCCGTGTTGAAGGACACCTCGCAGCGTTCGGCAATCAGCAGGGTGTTGTCGCAGGCGTCCGGGTGGTCGCGGAAGAGTTCCCGCATTTCATGGGGGGATTTCAGGTAGTAGCCGCTGCCGGAGAACGCGAACCGCGAGCCGCCGTTGTCGTAGGTGGGTTCCAGCAGCGTGGAGCCGGACTGGATGGCCAGCAGGGCTTCGTGGGCCTTGGCGTCATGCTCGTGCGTGTAGTGGAGGTCATTGGTGGCCACCAGCGGCAGGTTCAGGTCCTTGGCGAGCCGCAGCAGGTCGCCGGTGACCCGCCGTTCGATGTCCAGTCCATGGTCCATCAGTTCGCAAAAGTAGTTTTCCGCGCCGAAGATGTCCCGGAACTCGGCCGCGGCCTCGAGTGCTTCACGGTACTGGCCCAGCCGGAGCCGGGTCTGGACCTCACCGGAGGGGCAGCCTGTGGTGGCGATGAGCCCTTCGGAGTAGGTGTTGAGCAGTTCCCTGTCCAGGCGGGGCCACTTGCCGAAGACCGAATCCAGGGAGGCGATGGACGAGGCCCGGAAGAGGTTCCGCATGCCCACGTTGTTGTAGCTCAGGAGCGTCATGTGGGTGTAGGACCCGCCGCCGGAGACGTCGTCCTTGCGCTGGGATTCTTCGCCCCAGCGCACGCGTTCCTTGTCCGTCCTGGCAGTGCCGGGAGTTACATAGGCTTCGACGCCGATGATTGGCTTGATGCCCTTGTCCGTAGCTTTGCGCCAGAAGTCGAATGCGCCGAACAGGTAGCCGTGGTCTGTGGTGGCGAGGGCCGGCATGCCCAGGCGCTCTGTTTCATCGAACAGCTCCCCCAGGCGGGCAGCTCCATCCAGCATGGAATATTCGGTGTGGGTGTGCAGGTGGACAAACGAATCATTGCTGGAACTCACCGCACCATTCTAAGCGCTGCCCCGTGGCAGTCCTGCCAGGTGGGGCGTGTCAGGCCTGGCCGGATTCCAGCACTTCCAGCGCGTAGGAAAGGTCCTGCGGGTACTGGCTGGTGACCGTGACACGTTCCCCCGTCACGGGGTGGTCAAACGCCAGTTGACGGGCGTGCAGCCACTGCCTCGTGAGCCCCAGGGTGGCGGCCAGGCGGGGATCGGCGCCGTAGGTCAGGTCACCCGCGCAGGGGTGTCGGAGCGCGGAGAAGTGGACCCGGATCTGGTGCGTGCGGCCGGTTTCAAGGTGGACTTCCACCAGGCTGGCCTTCCCGAACGCCTCCAGGACCTCGTAATGGGTTACGGACGGACGCCCGTCCTCAATGACGGCGAAACGCCAGTCGTGCCCGGGGTGCCGGCCGATGGGGGCGTCGATGGTTCCCGTCAAGGGATCGGGAAGGCCCTGGATTACCGCGTGATACACCTTGTCCACCGTGCGCTCCTTGAAGGCGCGCTTGAGCGCCGTGTAGGCGCGCTCGGATTTGGCCACCACCATCACGCCGGAGGTGCCGACGTCGAGCCGGTGGACGATACCTGCCCGCTCAGGGGCGCCGGAAGTGGAGATCCGGTAACCGGCGGCGGCAAGGCCGCCCACCACGGTGGGCCCCACCCAGCCTGGTGAGGGATGGGCTGCCACGCCAACGGGTTTGTCGACGACGACGAAATCGTCATCGTCGAGCAGGATATTCAGGCCTTCCACAACTTCCTCCACGACTTCAAGCGGGTCCCGCCGTTCCGGGACGGTGACCTCGAGGGTGTCTCCGGCCACGAGTTTTGCCGACTTGCCCAAGGCCTTGCCCCGGGCAGTGACGTGGCCGTCTGCGAGAAGTGCGGCAGCGGCGGACCGGGACACACCGAGGATGCCGGCCAGACCGGCGTCCGCGCGCGCTCCGGCGTACTCCTCGGCCACCACGATGCGGTCAGTCATGGGCGGACTTGTCCTTGTGTGGGCTCCCCAGCCGCGTTCCGTCCAGTGCGATCCCGCGGATGGTCAGGATGCAGATGATCGAGACGGCGGAGACCACGGCGGAGTCGGCAATGTTGAAGATGGCGAAGTTGGGAAGCTGGATGAAATCCACCACGTGTCCCATGCCGAAGGACGGCTCACGGAAGAGCCGGTCGGTGAGGTTGCCCAGCGCCCCGCCGAGCAGCAGGCCCAGGGCAAGGGACCACCAGGCAGAGCCCAGCCTGCGGACCTGGAACAGGATGGCGACGGCCACCCCGGCCATGATGATGGAAAACACCCAGGTGACGTTCTCGCCGATGGAAAACGCAGCGCCGGAGTTCCGGATGAAGTACCAGTGCAGCAGGGGCGGCAGCACAGGGATCCGTTCCCCTTCCACCATGGTGGAAGTGACCCACAGTTTTGTCAGCTGGTCCAGGACGTAGGCGAAGACCGCAAACCCCGCAAACAGGGACAGCAGCACTGCCCGGCGCGGGCGCGGTGAGGGTGGGACAGGGCGTGCCGCGTCGGCGGCAAGTTCGTCAGTCATGGTGCTTTCAATTCGTGGAACTGGTGTCAATGCCAAAAGCCGGTGGCCGAGGAATCCTCAGCCACCGGCTTTCAGAATACGTGGTGCCAGGGTTAGTTGGCTTCGCTGACTTCCGGGGTCGCCACGGAGCCGCGGGCATCCAGGTCGCGGAGCTGGCCCTCGATGTAGGCCTTCAGGCGTGAACGGTAATCGCGTTCGAAGCCGCGGAGCTGCTCCACCTTGCGTTCCAGGACGGAACGCTGCTGTTCCAGGGCGCCCAGGATCTTGCGGGACTTCTCCTGGGCGTCGTTGACGAGGCTGCTGGCTTCGATCTGCGCCTCGGCGATGATCTTGTCCTTCTGTGCCTGGCCGTCGGCGACGTGGCGGTCGTGCATCTGCTGTGCCATGGCCAGCAGGCCGGCGGCGGACTCAGCGGAAGCAGTGGCAGCGGCGGGCGCAGCCGGTGCGGCGGCCGCCGGCTGGACGTCCTTCTTCTTGTTGGCTTCGGCAGCCTTTGCCTCGGCCTCTGCCTTCTCGCGGGCCTCGTCCTTGTCGGCCTTGACCGGCGCGGGGACCTTCTCCACCACGGGGGCTGCGGCGGAGCTCGCCGGAACGCTGGACCCTGCTTCGGCGAGCTTCTTGCGGAGCTCGTCGTTTTCCTGGTTCAGGCGGCGGAGTTCAACGACGATTTCGTCCAGGAAGTCGTCAACTTCGTCCTGGTCATAGCCCTCGCGGAACTTGGTGGGCTGAAAGCGCTTGTTGACAACGTCTTCTGGCGTCAAAGCCATCTGGTCACCTCACTGGTCTGGTTAGTCAGTAGGCCTTCCGGCCGTCAAAACTAAGGTACCTAAATTTGGTCTGCTTACTCTAATTCAACACTGCGGTGTCAAACGGGAGGTTTCTTCGCTTTACAGTAGCTGTTCCGGGAAGGATCCCACTGCATTGCGGGGGCTGGCGGGAAAATCAGGCCAGTCCCCTGGTGACGCTCATCGCAATACTGACGCCGATGAACAGGATCAGGAAGCCAAGGTCCAGGGAGACGCCGCCGAGCCGGAGCGGCGGAATCAGGCGCCGCAGTCCCTTCAATGGCGGATCCGTGATGGAGTAGACGGCGTGTGCCACCACCAGGGCCGCGCCCCGGGGCCGCCATTCCCTCGCAAACATCTGTACCCAGTCGAACACCAGGCGGATGATGAGGGCCACGAAAAACAGCAGCAGGGCGAGATAGAGAAGTCCGAAAACAATTCCCATGACTTATTTCATATCTCCATATTCGTGCAGCCTGTCCAGTGCGGCGGCCGCTGTTGTACTGCTGGTGTCTTGTCTATTTCAGCACAGATGCCAGACAGGTGTCCCTGCCTGGCATCCCCGTACAGTCTGTGGTGCTTAGCTTTGGTTGAAGAAGCTGGCCTGTGTGTCGCTGGCCTTCTTGTCGTCACCGATCACTTCGACATAGGACGGTGAGAGCAGGAACACCTTGTTGGTGACCCTCTCGATGCTCCCCCGCAGGCCAAAGACGAGCCCGGCCGAGAAGTCCACCAGGCGCTTGGCATCAGCCTCGCCCATGTCCGTGACGTTCATGATCACCGGGATGCCGTCCCGGAAGCTCTCGCCGATGAGCTTTGCATCATTGTAGGAGCGCGGGTGGATGGTGGTGATCTGGCGCAGACCAGTGTTCTCTTCGCGGCTTGAGGCCGCACGCTTTATGGGGGTCACAGGTGCGCGGTATTCCTCTTCAGGGGCGTAGGACGCCTCGCGGCTGACTTCGCGGACCGGCGCCGGAGCACGGCGTTCCTCGCGGTCAACTTCCATCGGTTCGTCCTCATCCTTACGTGTGGTCTGTTGCTCGGACTCGTAATGCTCATCGCCGTCGGCGAGCCCAAGATAGATCATTGTCTTGCGCAGAGCGCCGGCCATGGTCGACTCCTAATCGTGTCCGTAAGCGGGCCGCCCAATGATTTGACAGCACTGGAGTCCCCCGCCCATCACTTCCAATAGGTCCGACGCTACCCCACGGCAGGACGGGAACCGAGAATATCGGAACCGATTCGCAGGTGTGTCGCCCCGAACATGATGGCGGCCTCCAGGTCCTGGCTCATGCCCGCCGAGATGCCCGAGGCGCCGGGGTAATCTGCCACCAGCCGGGCGGAAACCCCGGCCAGCTTTTCGAACGCCGGCCCAGGCGGCGCTCCCAGCGGCGCAACGGCCATGACGCCGGCAAGGTTCAGGCCATCGGCGGCGGCGATCCGCTCTGCCAGGAGGGGCACGTCGGCGGGGGCTGCCCCGCCACGGTGCGTGCCACCGTCGTCCTCAAGGCTGACCTGGATGAAGCAGTCCAGCGGCGCCCGGCCGGTGGCGTCCATGCCGTTCCGTGCCGCCTTTGCCAGGGCATCGACAAGCTGCGGCCTGTCCACGGAATGGACGGCGGCGGCGTAGCGGGCTACGGACTTGGCCTTCTTTGTCTGCAGCTGGCCAACAAAGTGCCAGGTCAGGGCGAGATCCGCCAGCTCCAGCGCCTTGGCGGCAGCCTCTTGATCCCGGTTCTCGCCTACATCGGTAATGCCGAGGGCGGCCAGGCGCCTGATGTCCTCTGCCGCGTGGAACTTGGTGACCACGATCAGCGAGGGCAGTCGATCACCGCGGCCGGCGCTTTCGGCCGCGGCGGCAATGCGCTTCCGCACCGCCGCCAGCCGTTCGGCGAGTTCTGCGCTGCGGGGATCATTTCGCTGCCCCTCCCCGCCATCGGTCCGTTCAGTCATGGCACCAGACCAGCCCGGCGAAGCGGCCCGTATTCCGGTCCCGGCGGTACGAATAGAGCGTTTCCGTCTCAAAGGTGCAGGGACCGGAGTGTTCCACCCGCACCCCTGCAGCCTCCAGCTGCGCCCGGGCGCCGGCGGGTAGGTCCAGGGCGGGCGTTCCCCAACTCGTGACGCTCCGCGTCGCCGGGACCAGTGCCGACACCTCGTCGCGCATGGCGGCGGGGACTTCGTAGCAGGCTCCGCAGATCGACGGGCCCAGCCAGGCACGGATCCCGGAGGCGCCGAGGGACTTCATGCTCTCCACGGCAGCCGGGAGGACATTGTTTGCGATACCGGGGCGGCCGGCATGCACGGCCGCCAGGACCGGCCCGTTGCCGGACTCCCCCGCCAGCAGCACCGGAATGCAGTCCGCCACCATGACCGCCAGCGGCAGGCCACGGGACACCATGGCATCTGCTTCCGGGGCAGGTGAGCCGGTGCTCATCACGGCCACGGTGTTGCCGTGGACCTGATTCATGAAGCGCAGGGAACCGGGCGCCGCGGCGATGGACTCTTCAAGGCGGAACCGGCGCTCCTGGACCGCGGCGGGATCGTCTCCAACGTGCAGGGCCAGGTTTCCCGCACCCGCATCGGTGAATGCGGCCGACACCCCGGGAAGGATGTCGGCGCGCCAATGGAACAAGCCGCCGCCTACTTCAGGAAGTCGGGAACATCCAGGTCATCCGGGTGGGTGCCGGTGAGGTCCGGCTCCACCACGGAAGGGAGGTCGACGTCGAAACCGGAGTCAGCCGGAACGGCCTGCGGACGCTGCTGTCCCCAGTTGCTGAGCCCGGCAGCACCGACACCGGCGTGAATCGGCTGGACGTTCTGCTGGTGGTTGCCGTTCTGGGTGTGCGCCGAGGCTGGCGCAGCGGCAGGGGCGGCGGGCCGCTGCGGGGCGGTCTGCGGCTGGGACTGGTCCATGGAGGGCGAGGTTGCCTTGACGTCGTCGAAGCCGGCCGCGATGACAGTGACACGCGCTTCATCGCCGAGGGCGTCGTCAATGACGGCACCGAAGATGATGTTCGCCTCGGGGTGGGCAACTTCCTGGACCAGCCGTGCAGCCTCGTTGATCTCGAACAGGCCGAGGTCCGAGCCGCCCTGGATGGACAGCAGTACGCCGTGGGCGCCATCGATGGACGCCTCCAGCAACGGCGAGGCAATGGCCAGCTCGGCGGCCTTGACGGCGCGGTCTTCACCGCGGGCCGAACCGATGCCCATGAGGGCTGAACCTGCACCCTGCATGACTGACTTCACGTCGGCGAAGTCCAGGTTGATCAGGCCCGGGGTGGTGATGAGGTCGGTGATGCCCTGGACGCCGGACAGCAGGACCTGGTCCGCGGAGCGGAACGCGTCAAGGACGGACACATTCCGGTCGCTGATGGACAGCAGGCGGTCGTTGGGGATCACGATCAGGGTGTCAACTTCGTCGCGCAATGCGTCGATGCCGGCCTCGGCGGAACCGGCACGGCGGCGGCCTTCGAAGGTGAAGGGGCGGGTGACCACGCCAATGGTCAGGGCACCGAGCGAGCGTGCGATCCGGGCGACGACGGGCGCGCCGCCGGTGCCCGTGCCGCCGCCTTCACCGGCGGTGACGAAGACCATGTCCGCGCCACGGAGGACTTCCTCAATCTCGTCCGCGTGGTCCTCGGCAGCCTGCTTGCCCACCTCGGGGTTGGCGCCGGCACCCAGGCCACGGGTCAGCTCGCGTCCGACGTCGAGCTTCACGTCGGCGTCGCTCATCAGCAGGGCCTGGGCATCTGTGTTGATGGCGATGAATTCAACGCCCCTGAGGCCGACCTCGATCATGCGGTTGACTGCGTTCACGCCACCGCCGCCGATGCCGACGACTTTGATGACGGCCAAGTAATTCTGCGGAGCTGCCACGTTACGTGTCCCTTGTTCGTGTCTTATTGCGAAAACTGGTGGAGAGCTTGAAGCCTGAAAGCTTAACCTTCGAGTTGAAGGTTATAGTTATGTCAAGTAACTCTTGTCTGTGACGGTATTTCCTCTGACGGACACATTCAATAACCGGGTCCGCGTGTCGGATTAATACCGGGAAAGAAAGCGCTCAGCGCGTCACGGGGTGCCGGGGCACACTGACATCGTAGACCCTGACCGGGTTCTTGGGATCCGCCGGAGCCTTGAGGAGGGCGGCCAGGACCTTGGCCTTGAGTTCCTTCTCCGAGGCGTTGCCCCACACGATCGTCTGGCCGTCCACGAGCTTGAGCTCCACGGCGTCCACGGACTGCGCGGACGCGTTGGACAGCTTCGCCAGGACGTCTGCAGGCAGCGCACCGAGCACTGCCGCAGTGGCACGGAACAGGTCCTGCCCGATCGCGCCAGCACCGCCGTCGATGACCGGCAGCGACGCCGACGCCGGATCGTCGGTGGTTGCCAGCTGGACGCCGTCGACGTCCACCAGCAGATACTGCTCCCCCTGCTTGACCAGGGCCACCGGCACCCGCTCATGCACGGCCACGGCGAGCGTGGACGGCGGCCGCGCCTCGACGGAAACGGATTTGACCTGGACCAGCGATCCGAGGAGTCCCCGTACGTCGTCGTCGCTGATCTGGGGCAGCGGCTTCCCGCGCAGGGGTTCCAGCGCGGCCTGCACCTGGGCAGGCGTGGCCAACCGGGTACCCGTGACCGAGATGGTCTGCAGGGCGAGGACCGGTGAATAGATGGCTGCTGCCAGCAGCCCCACCACCAGCGCAAGCACTGTTCCAACAGCGAGCAGGACTTTCTTCCTGCGGCGCCTGCCTTTGGGCTCCGGAAACGCCAGGACTGTTGCCCCGGAAGGTTTCTCCGCGTTCGCCTGCTTTTGCGGCGCCAGGTCAGGGATGCTGCGGGAAGCCGTGATCACGTCGCCGCCGGCGGCAGCGCCTGGCGTTCCGGACGATCGCGCCCCTGGCTCCGCGCTTTTCGCAGGCGCTGTGTCAGGGCGGCTGTTCCGCTTGGGCGGGGCGTAGGTGGGACGGCGGGAGCTAGGCACGCAGCGCCTCCACAATTTGCGGGCCGTAGGCCGTGACGTCGCCCGCGCCGACCGTGAGCACAACGTCCCCGTCCTCGGCGGCTTTTGCCAGGGTTTCGACGGCGTCGGCGGCGCCTGCCAGCCGTCCGCCTTCTTTCAGATGGTCGGCGATGAGTTGGCTGGTGACCCCTGGAATGGGATCCTCCCTGGCGGGGTAGATGTCCAGGACCAGGGCTGTGTCGGCAAGGTTGAGGGCGTCCGCGAATTGCGCGGCAAACTCACGGGTGCGGGAAAACAGGTGCGGCTGGAACAGGACATGGACCTTATGGCCGCCCGCCACGGAACGGGCCGCGGTGAGGGCGGCACGGACCTCCGTGGGGTGGTGGGCATAGTCGTCAAAGACCCTGACGCCCCGCGCCGAGCCTTTCAGTTCGAAGCGGCGCGATGCCCCCCCGAAATGGGCCAGGCCAGCGGCGGCGCTGGCGGCATCCACACCGAGTTCGAGGGCCACGGCGAAGGCGGCTGCGGCGTTCAGTGCATTGTGGCGTCCGGGAACCTGCAGCGACAACCCGTACCTTGCTCCGCCTGCCGACACTGCAACATGGCCGGGGCCATCGTCGTACAGCCGGACGTCCGCCGCATCATTCGTGCCGTACAGGACCACCCGGGTGTTGCCCCTGGTCCTGGTCCGCTCCGCCAGGGCCAGCGCCCCGGCGTCGTCCGCGCAGGCCACCAGGAGGCCGTCCGCGGGGAGCAACGCCGTGAAGCGGTCAAAGGATTCGTACACGGCTTCGGCCGTGCCGTAGTAGTCAAGGTGGTCGGGCTCCACGTTGGTGACGACGGCGATGCGGGGCCGGTAGTTCAGGAAGGACCCGTCGGATTCGTCCGCCTCGGCCACGAAGATCCCGGACGTGCCGTGCGCGGCGTTGACGCCAAGCGCGGGGATGTTGGCGCCGACCGCAAAGGACGGATCCAGGCCCGCCGCCCGCAGCAGCACCGTGACCATGGACGTGGTGGTTGACTTGCCATGTGTCCCCGCCACCGTGACCACGGTGTCATCGCCCATGGTGGCCGCCAGAGCCTGGGACCGGTGCAGCACCGGCAGCCCTGCCTGCCGCGCTGCCGCCAGTTCGGGGTTGTCCTCCCGGATCGCCGAACCCGCAACCACTGTCTGCGCATCAGCCAGGTTGCCTGCTGCGTAACCGACGGCGATGCGGGCACCGGCCGCGGCAAGGTCCGCCATCACGGGCAGGTCCTTGGCGTCGGAGCCGCTGACCGGGACGCCGCGCGCCACCATGATGCGGGCCACGGCGGACATGCCCACTCCCCCAATGCCGATGAAATGCACCTTGCCGAGGGCTTCCAGGCGGGGTGTGTTGTGGGGGTTCATGCAGATACCGCTTCCAGGACAAGACCAGCCATGCGCTGGTCGGCGTTTCGGATTCCAAGCCGGTAGGACTTCGCTTCCATGGCGGCGAGCCGGGCTTTATCGGTGATCAACGGGACCAGCCCGCGAGCAACCCAATCCGGGGTGAAATCGCGGTCGGCCACCAGCACTGCGCCGCCTGCCGCAACCAGGCCCGCGGCATTCAGTGCCTGCTCCCCATTTCCGATGGGAAGGGGAACCAGGACTGCCGGCACGCCGACGGCGGCAACCTCGCATACCGTGGCTGCCCCCGACCTCGCCAGCAGCAGGTCCGCCGCCGCGTAGGCAAGTTCCATGCCGTCGATGTACTCCACCTGCCGGTAGCCCTCCGCGGCGAGCGGTTGGCCGGCCTGGTCCAGGACGGTCTTTCCGCGGCCGGTGACGTGGAGGGTCTGGATTCCGGCGTCGGCAAGTAGGGCCACGGACGCGGCGATTGTCCGGTTGATGCTCTGCGCACCGGAGGAACCGCCGGTGACGATCAGGGTGGGCTGGTGGGGATCCAGTCCAAGGGCCTCGCGGGCGGCGGTGCGCGCACTCTTCCGGTCCAGGCGGGAGATCTCCTGGCGCATGGGCATGCCCACGTGCACGGCGTTGCGAAGCGGGGTGCCCTCGAAAGCCACGGCAACCCGTCCTTTGAGGAAGGCCCCCACACGGTTGGCCAGTCCCGGGCGGGCGTTCGCCTCATGGATCACCAGGGGAATGCCACGCTTCCGCGCCGCCAGGTACATGGGGGTGCACACGTAGCCGCCTACGCCCACCAGCACATCGGCCTGCGCCCGGTCCAGGATGGCGCCGGCCTGACGGACTGCTCCCGCGAGCCGGGCCGGCAGACGGAACAGGTCAGCGGAGGGCCTGCGCGGAAACGGCACCCGGTCGATCGTGGCCAGCTGGACGCCGGCGGCGGGAACCAGCCGGGTTTCCATTCCGGAAGGCGTCCCGACGGCCAGGATTGAGGCCTCCGGGGCTTCGCTGCGGAGGGCCGCGGCGATTGCGAGCAACGGGCTGATATGGCCGGCTGTTCCGCCGCCGGCCAGGACGATGGAAGGTTGTGTCGGAGTCATCTGGAGTCAGGCACGCTTTCTGGAATTCTTGGGTTGGTTCTTGTCCTGCCCCGGCCGGAGCTTGAACTTCAGCATTCGCTTGGGGCGCATGGCAGGAGCCATCTGCTCCCGGGCCAGGGAGAGGACCACCCCCACCGCACACAGTGACATCAGCAGGGCCGAGCCGCCGTAGGAAATGAACGGCAGCGGAACGCCGATGACGGGCATCAGGCCAGTGACCACGGACATGTTCACGGTGGCCTGGCCGAGCAGCCAGACCATGATGGTGCCGGCCAGTACCCGGTGGAACATGTCCTCCTGTGCCACCACAACCCGGTAGATCGCAGCGCCAAGGATGGCGAAGAGGACCAGGACGACGACGGTTCCCACCAGGCCGAGCTCCTCGCCGATGATGGCGAAGATGAAGTCGTTGTGGGCTTCGGGGATCCAGCTGTACTTTTGCCGGCTCTGCCCCAGGCCCACCCCCAGCCAGCCTCCCGATGCAAGGCCGTACATGCCGTTGGTGGCCTGGTAGTTGGCGTCAATGCCGTCGGCGCAGGACTGGCCGGTCCACCAGGAGGTGATCCGGCACATGCGGTTGGAACTGGTCACGGCCATCGCTGCCGTGCCGGCGGCGGCAACCAGGCCTGCGATGCCAAAGAGATAGAGCGGAACGCCCGCGAAGAACAGGGCCGCCGCCACGATCATCATGATGATCATGGCCGTGCCCAGGTCGTTGCCCACCAGGATCAGCACGATGACGATGGCCGCCATGGGCACGGCCGGTACCAGCACATGCTGCCACTGGCTCAGCAGCTTGCCCTTCCTGGCCAGGACCGTGGCCAGCCACAGGGCGAGTGCCAGTTTGGCTGCCTCGGATGGCTGGAAGGTCACTCCGCCCAAGTCGATCCAGTTCCGGTTGCCGTTGATTTCGTCCCCCACTACCTGGACCAGGCCCAAAAGCAGCACGGCGACCCCCACGGCAGGCCAGGCGAGCCGCTTCAGCCAAACGACGTTGATGCGCGAAAGCACGAACATGGTGAAGATGCCGATCGCGGCGAAGACTCCCTGCTTCAGCGCATCGCCGTAAGGCGACTTGCCGGCGGCGATCGATTCAACGCTGGAGGCCGAGAGCACCATCATGATTCCAATGGCCGTCAAGGCCAGGGTGGCACCAAGGATGAGGTAGTAGGTGGAGCCGTTGCGGGACTTGCCGGTGCCTTCCAGCGCTGACCAGAACCGGCGGTACAAGGTGCGCAGTTTCGCGCCGGCGTCGGCAGGCTGCCGGATGGCGGTGGAGCCGGGGCGCACGGTGCCACCCTTTGGCTTGCCACCCTGCTGCCGGGTGGGCGTGCTGGCCATTGTTACTCCTCGCCGGTTTGGGCCTGCCCTTCCACCAGCTCGCGGACAGCGTCGATGAAAGCACCACCACGGTGAGCGTAGGAAGAGAACTGATCCATGGAAGCAGCTGCCGGAGCCATGAGCACGGTGTCGCCGGATTCGGCGAGCCGGGCTGCTGACGCAACGGCCCAGGACATCACCTGTTCTCCATTTCCGGGGGAACCGGCAGTGGTGCTGACGGGCGCCGAAGCAGTCTCCACTCCTTCAGTGTCACCTGCCCCCGGTTCGATCACCGGGACATCCGGCGCGTGTCGCTGGAGGGCTTGCCGGAGGTGCGAAGTGTCCGTTCCAATCAGGACAACGGCCTTGAGCCGTGCCGCGTGGTCCCGCACCAGGTCGTCATAGCTCACGCCCTTTGACAGGCCACCGGCAATCCAGACCACCTTGCTGAACGCTGCCAGGGATGCTGACGCCGCATGGGGGTTGGTGGCTTTCGAGTCATTGACCCACAGGACACCATCCAGGCGGGCCACGGGTTGGATGCGGTGGTCGCCGGGCACGTAGTCGAGGATGCCTTGGCGGACAGCCTTGGCCTCCACGCCGTATGCCCGCACCAGGCCGGCAGCGGCAAGGGCGTTGGCCACCATGTGGCGCGGGGCAAGGGGTCCAAGGTCGGCCATGGAGGCAAGCTCCGCTGCGCTGTTCCTGCGTTCTTCAGTGAACGCCCGGTCCACCAGCAGCCCTTCCACCACGCCGAGCATGCTGATGGCCGGCGTCAGGGTGGTGAAGCCAACGGCGCGGCAGCCTTCCACGACGTCCGCGTTCTCCACCATGCGTTCGGTTTCCACCTGCTCGGCGTTATAGATGCAGGCTTTCTGGGTCCGCTCGTAGACCTTCGCCTTGTCTGCCAGGTAGGAATCGTAGGAGCCGTGCCAGTCGACGTGGTCTTCGGCTACGTTGAGGCAAACGCTGGCTACGGGCGAGACTGATTCCGCCCAGTGCAGCTGGAAGCTGGAAAGTTCCACCGCGAAGACGTCGTACTCCACCGGGTCCCGAAGGGCGTCAAGGATGGGGGTGCCCACATTGCCCACGGCAATAGCCTTGAGGCCTGCGGCCCTCAGCATCGACTCCGTGAGGCCCACCGTGGTGGTCTTGCCGTTGGTGCCCGTGATGGCCAGCCAGTCCGCCGTCTTCCGGCCTTCCCTGACCCGGACGCGCCAGGCGAGTTCGACGTCGCCCCACACCGGGATGTGCGCCCTTGCCGCTGCTGCCAGCAGCGCCTGGTCCGGACGCCATCCGGGCGAAGTCACGATCAGTTCCGGCAGTTCGCCGTCGATCCGCGGGAGGTGGGTCACCGCGTCCGGGCCCAGCAGCACGTCCGCGGCACCCACGATTTTCAAAGTGTCGGCATGCGCGCGTGCAGTGTCGCTGGTGGCGGCATCCACCACCACCACGCGGGCGCCGAGCTCAATCAGGGTGTCCGCGGCGGCGAAACCGGAGACGCCGATGCCTGTCACGGCGACACGCAGGCCGGCCCAGTCGGAGTCCCAGGAGACGAGGTTTGCCAGGCGGGGGGAAACGGTCACAGCAGTACAACCCATTCAGCGTAGAAGATGCCCAGCCCCACGGCGACGAAGAGTCCGCCCAGGATCCAGAACCGGACCACGACGGTCACCTCGGCCCACCCCTTCAATTCGAAGTGGTGCTGCAACGGTGCCATCTTGAACACACGTTTTCCGCCGGTTGCCTTGAAGTAGCCCACCTGGATGATGACGGACAGGGTGATCAGCACAAAGAGGCCGCCCACGATGCCCAGCAGCAGTTCCGTGCGGGAGAGGATGGCGAACCCGGCCACGGCTCCGCCAATGGCCAGCGATCCGGTGTCGCCCATGAAGATCTTGGCCGGTGAAGTGTTCCACCAAAGGAAGCCCACCAGTGCGGCGCTGAGGATGGCGGCGAGGAGCGCCAGGTCCAGCGGGTCCCTGACGGAGTAGCAGCCGCTGCCGGCTTCCCGGGGGGAACCGCAGGCCTGGTTGCTCTGCCATATCCCCATGAGCGTGTAGGCGCCGAAGACCATGATGGACGCTCCGGCAGCAAGGCCGTCCAGTCCGTCGGTAAGGTTCACGCCGTTGGTGGCGGCAGTGACGATCAGGTTGGACCAGATGACGAACAGGACCGCGCCGAGGACGGTCCCGCCAAAGGCGAGGTCCAGCCAGGGAAGGTCGCGGACCAGGGAGATCTTCGTTGACGCCGGGGTCAGCCCGGTGTTGTTGGGGAAGTTCAAGGCCAGGATGGCGAAGATGATGCCGACGGCGGCCTGGAGGATGAGCTTGGCCTTGGCGTTCAGGCCCAGGCTCCGCTGCCGGGAGATCTTGATGAAATCGTCCAGGAAGCCCACCAGGCCCATGCCCACCATGAGGAACAGCAGGATGAGGGCTGAGGCGGAGGGCCCGGGCGAGTCCGGGTTCATCATCAGCATGATGAGGTGGGTGAGCCCGTAACTCAGCAGTACTGCGGCCACCACCACGGTCCCGCCCATGGTGGGTGTTCCGCGCTTGGTGTGGTGGGATGTGGGGCCGTCGTCACGGATGAACTGGCCGTAGCCGCGGCGCACCAGCAGGCGGATGAACAGTGGAGTGCCCACCAGGGCACAGAGCAGGGCCAGGCCTGCGCCGATCAATAGAGCAATCACAGCAGAGTGCTCCTTTCGTCGGCAGGGGTCGGGGCTGGGGGTAATGCTATCCGATCGCCCAAATGGCGAAGCCCCACGCTGTTGGAGGACTTGAACAGCACCAGGTCACCCGGCTGCAGTTCTGCGTCCAGCACGTCATAGGCCTCATCCACTGTCTCCGCAAAGAGGCATTCGTCGCCCCAGGATCCCTCCTGCACCGCGGAGACGTAGAGGGCACGCGCTTCCCGGCCCACCACCAGCAGCCGGGAGATGTTGAGGCGGACCACCTGGGTGCCTACGGCAGTGTGCTCGCGGATGGTGTCCTCGCCCAGTTCCAGCATTGCCCCCAGCACCGCCCAGGTGCGGCGTCCCCGGCCAAGATCGGCCAGGGTGCGGAGGGCCGCCCGCATTGATTCCGGGTTGGCGTTGTAGGCATCGTTGATGATTGTGACGCCGTCCGCGCGTTCCGTCCGTTCCATGCGCCAGCGGCTGGCGGCGGCCTGGTTGCTCAATGAATCTGCAATGTGGTCCCCCGGCACTCCGGCGGCCCATGCGGCCGCGGCGGCTGCCAGCAGGTTTCCCATGTGGTGTGCGCCGATGAGCCGGCTCCTCACATGCCGGGGAACGACCCCATCGGGAAGCTGGAGGTCGAATTCGGGGCTGCCCCCGGCATTGGTATCGGCGTTGAGCGCCTGGACCTGTGCCTCCGGACGTCCTTCAGCGGAAAAGCCGAGGACCGCGGCAGGGGTTCGGCTGCGCATGGCTGCGACGCGTTCGTCGTCGAGGTTGATGATGGCGGTTCCCGAGGCGGCAAGGCCTTCAACCATCTCGCCCTTGGCCAGCGCGATGTTCTCCACTCCCCCGAACTCACCGGCGTGCGCCGTGCCTACTGCCAGGACCACCCCAATGTCCGGCTTGACCATGTCAGCCAGGTAGCGGATGTGGCCGATGCCGGTCGCCCCCATCTCGATGACCAGGTACCGGGTATCGGTGCCCGCACGGAAGACGGTGAGCGGGACGCCCACCTCGCCGTTGTAGGAGCCCTGCGGCGCCACGGTGTTGCCCTCCGTGGCCAGGATTCCGGCCAGCAGGTCCTTGGTGGTGGTCTTGCCGGCGGAACCGGTAATGCCCACGACTGTCAGCTGGCTGCCGGCTTGTGCGCGTGCCGCACGGATGCGGCGGACGGCTTCAGCAGCGAGGGCTCCCATCGCCAGGACGGCGTCGGGAACCACGATGGATGGGTAGGCGGTGCCGTCGGTGCGGGCAACGGGGCGCTCAACAAGTGCCAGGACCGCGCCGGCGGCGAAAGCCGCGTCAATGAAATCGTGGCCGTCGGCGTGCTCGCCCGGCTTCGCGACGTACAGCGAACCCTGGATGGCTTCGCGTGAATCCGTCACCACCGAGAGGGGCATGATTCCGGGATCGGCGTCCAGGCGCCCGCTGGTGATTTCGGCGATTTCCGCCGCAGTAAGTGCAATCATCTCGGTCTAGGACTCTATCCGGTCGGCGTGGAGAACGTTGAATCCCCTGGCTGTCAAGGCGGTGCGCAGTTCCACCCTGTCGTCCAAGGCGAGATTGACGCCCTTCACTTCCTGCCATACCTCGTGGCCGCGGCCCGCGACGAGGATGGTGTCCTGGGGACGTGCCAGCGCAACAGCATGCCGAATGGCTTCGTCACGCGGGAAGACCTCCAGCAGTGCGGTGCCCAGGGACTCGCTTTCAAGGACGTCGCGGGCCCCGGCCAGCACATCGGCACGGATCGCTGCCGCGTCCTCGTCGTGCGGGTCGTCGTCGGTGATGATCACTGTGTCGGCGAGGCGCGCCGCGATGGCACCCATTGCCGGGCGTTTGCCTTGGTCCCGTTGTCCGGTGGCACCGAAAACGACGATCAGGCGGGAGCCCGGTTCCGGCGATCGCACTGCTTCCAGGGCCCGCGCCAGGGCGTCGGTGTTGTGGGCAAAGTCCACCACGGCCGCAGGGCGATCGGAGATGAGCTGCATGCGTCCGGGCACGGCAACGGTGAACGGGTCAGCTTTGTCCAGGGCCGCCTGCAGGTCAGCCGCGGCGACGCCGGACGCCAGCACCATGATCGTCGCCAAGGCTGCATTGGCGACGTTGAAGCTGCCGGGCAACCCGGTGTGGACCTTCAGGACGGCGCCTTCAGGGCCCGCAAGGGTGAAATCGGTCCCAAGGGCCCGCGGCGAGGTCGCGGTAACAGTCCAGTCCGCCGGGGCCACGCCGCTGGTGCTGAGGGTGGTGACAGGCACCACGGCGCTCCCTGCGAGCTGCCGGCCCCACTCGTCATCGACCGTTACTACGGCCCGCCGGGCGCGGGCGGGAGTGAAAAGCTCTGCCTTGGTGGCGAAGTACTCCTCCATGGTGTTGTGCAGGTCCAGGTGGTCCTGGGTGAGGTTGGTGAATCCCGCCACGTCGAAGAGGAGTCCGTCCACCCGCTGGTACGAGATGGCATGCGAAGACACTTCCATGGCTGCGGCGGCGAGCCCGCGTTCGCGCATGAGGGCAATGAGGCCGTGGACCTCGGGCGACTCCGGCGTGGTGAGGAGGCTGGGGATCGACTCCCCGCCTGCCAGGATCTCGATGGTCCCGATCAGCCCGGGCTGCAGTCCCAACGCCCGGAGCAGCGAAGTGATGAAGTAGGTGGTGGTGGTCTTCCCGTTGGTACCGGTGACCCCGAAAAGCTGCAGCGGCCGGCCGTCTGCAGGCTGGCTCCGGTAAATCATGGCAGAGAGCGGCCCCACCACGTTACGGGGCTTGTCAACGACGAGCACGGGCACGGACGTGTCCGCGGACAGGGCAAGGAGGCGCGCGCCGGCGTCGTCCGTCACGACGGCGGCCGCCCCGGCAGCGATGGCGTCCGTGGCAAAGTCGGCGCCATGCCTGCTGGCTCCCGGCAGCGCCATGTACAGGTCGCCGGGCTCCACGGTGCGGGAGTTGAGGGATATGCCTGTGATCTCCACGTCGGCGGCTGGGGCGGGGACCGCTACACCGAGGGCTTGCCCGACGGCGGCCAGCGGGACGGCCGCCACGGCTGCGGGCCGGAAACGGCCTGGACTTTCATCCCGGGCAGCGTCGCTGCCGGGCGTGGTGAACTCTGACAAGGGGATCTCCGATGGTGCTAGTGCGTGCCCGGCATGGTTCGGCCCCGGGCACTGTGTTGCGCTGGATGCTGCTGGTACTCCCGGCGTGAAGCGCCAGTTATTTGGCGTACTGGGGCATCCTGGCCGGCTCGCCGGTTGAAGGCTGGACGTTGTAGGTCCGCAGCGTCTGGCTCATGACGGACCGGAACACCGGACCGTTGGTGATGCCGTAAATGCTGCCCTTCGGCCGCTGGAGCACCACCTCCACAATAAACCGCGGATCATCCATCGGCGCCATTCCCACGATGGAGGCGGTGTAGCCGCAGTACCCGGGCTTGCCGTCGTCGCACGGCGACTCGGACGTGCCGGTCTTAGCCCCAACCCGGTACCCGTCGATGCCGGCGTCCTTGATTTCACCCTCGGTAACTGCGCTTTCAAGGATGTCCTTGACCTGCTGGGCAGTGCCACCCGAGACCACCTGGCGGGAGGGCTGGGCCGGCACCTTCTGCTCCTTGCCATCGGGCGAAATATACGAGTCGATCAGCCGCGGCTGGAGCATGACACCGTTGTTGGCAATGCTCTGGTACGCCCGGACCGTCTGCAGCGTGGACTGGGAAACGCCCTGCCCGAACAGGACGGTGTATTGCTGGCGCCCGTCCCACTGGTCCGGGGGTGAAAGGATGCCCGATGCAGTCGCCGGCAGCCCGATGTCCGGCGCCTCGCCAATGCCAAACTTCTTCAGCCAGTCGTAGCGCTGTTCCTTGCTGAGCCGCTGGCCGGCCATCACGGTTCCGGTGTTCATGGAATACCCGATGATGCCCGCCAGCGTCCGCTCCTCCGTCCCGTGCGTGAACGCATCGCTGAACGTCTGGCCATCCACTGTGTAGGTGGGGGGAATAGTGAACTTATCCAGCGGACTGGCAAGGCCCTCGTCGATAACAGCGGCAGCCGTGATCATCTTTTCGACAGAGCCAGGCTCGTAGGCTGCGGTCACGGAGCGCGTGCCACGGTCCTTCGCCGCCACCAGGCCCGGGTTGTTGGGATCCGGTGCGTTGGTGTCCGCCAAGGCAAGAAGGTTACCGGTCTTGGCATCCATCACTATGATGGTGCCCCATTCGGCGCTGAGTTTGTCCGTCTGGCTCTGGATGGCCTGCTGCGCGAAGTACTGGAGGTCCGAGTTGAGGGTGAGTTTGACGTCCTTGCCGTTCTGCGGCGGGGTCAACTCGTCAAGGCCCACGGGGATGCGAAGGCCGTCGGCGCCGATCTCGAACAGGCGCTTGCCGTCCGTACCCTTCAGCTGGTCGTCCTGCGTCTGTTCGATGCCGGCCAGGCCCGTGGCGCCGTCCTGGAGGAACCCCACCACTCCCCCTGCAACGGCACCGTTCGGGTAGACGCGTTTGCTGACGCCTTCGGCAACGATGCCCGGAACCTGGAGCTTGGAGATGCGGTCCTCAACGTCCGGCTTCACGTCCTTGGCCACAATGTAGTACGGCTGCTGGCCGGTGACGGCATCCCTGACAGCGTTGGTGTCCATGCCGAGGGCAGAGGCAAGTTCGGAGATGGCCTGGTCGCGGCTGACGTCCACCAGCTTTTCGTGGCCGTCCGTTTGCTCCAGCCGCTTGTAGGAGTCTGTTTTGGTGTTGACGCGCTGGTCGACCACGATGTTGTAGCGGATCACGCTGTTGGCCAGCACCGTGCCGCGCGAGTCCAGGATGCTGCCCCGTTCGGCCGGCAGGATGGCTGACGTCATCCGGCTGTTGAGTGCAGCTTCCGCCATGCCGCCCACGTCCAGCCCCTGCACCAGGAAGAGCTTCCCGCCCACCACCAACAGGAGAGTGAGCATGATGCCCAGTCCCAGGCGCAGCCGCCGCGTGGCGTTGGGTACCTTGCTTTTTCCTGCTTTGCCGGTCGTCTTCGCCACCGTGAATTTCCTTGCTGCTCGACGCTGCTGCCTGACCTGCCTGCTGGCCTACTGTCCGGGGGCCTTCTGCTGCGGTGCCGGAACAGAGCCGCCGTGAAGTTCGGGGGCCGGAGTTGCCGCCGCTGCAGCTGCGGCCTGCGCAGCCGCCTGGGCAGCAGCGGCCTGGGCTGCAGCGCTCTGGGCTGCGTCGGAGGTGGGAGCCGCGGCGGCAGCCTTGGCGGCTTCGGGCGTGTTGGCTTTGTCAGCGGCTGGACCCTTGGAATCCGTGGCCTTGGACGCCGGCGGCACAATGAGCTGGCCAGCTACGGCGGGCGATGGGATCACTGCTCCTGTTGCCGCGCCCTTGACTGCGGGGGTGGCTTTTCCGGTTACCGACAGTGTGGACAGGTCAATCTGGCCTTTGACCGTGGATGCCACCATGCCCAGTTCGGTGGCCTTGGCCGCGAGGTTCTGCGGGGCCTCGAAGTTCTGCACCTGCTGGGTAAGATCCTGGTTGGTCTTGGTCAGCGTGTTCTGCTTGGCCCGCAACTCCACCAGCTGGTACTGCGCCGTGGACACCGAGATGTTCAGGACCAGCACCGCCACCAGTGCTACGGCAAGCATGGCAAAGCACAGCACGACGAAAGGGGCACGCCGCTTCCGCGGGGCCGAGCGGACCACGGAGAGCGGTGTGCGGGTTCGCTGTCCCCCGCCGGGTTTGCCCCCCGGCCTGGTGTCGGGCGCCGAGCTGCCGGAAACAACGGGAAAGTTCTTGACGGCGGCGGTGCTCATGCAGCTCTCCTGGCTCGGATACGTTCTGCCGCGCGGAGCCTGGCGGAGGCAGCGCGCGGGTTTTCGGCGATTTCGACGGCGGTGGGCACCTCAGTGCCTTTGGTCAGGGTCTTGAGTTCGGGCTTGTGTTCTTCCAGTTCCACCGGGAAACCAAGGGGAGCCGAAGACTTGGAGCGGGACTGGAAAACGCCTTTGACGATCTTGTCCTCCAGCGAGTGGTAGGACATGACCACGATGCGGCCGCCGAGGGCCAGGGATTCGACAGCGGCGGGAACCGCCCGTTCCAGGACGTCGAGTTCTTCGTTGACCTCGATCCGCAAAGCCTGGAAGGTCCGCTTGGCGGGATGTCCACCGGACTTCGCGGCGGAGCCGGGAACAACCGAGCGGATCTGCTCGACGAGTTCGCCGGTGGTGGTGAATTCCTTGACCGCCCGCGCTGCCACAATCCTGTTGGCAATCCGTCCGGCGAACTTCTCCTCGCCCCACTTGCGGATGATCCGGACCAGGTCCTCTTCGCTGTAGGTATTGACCACGTCAGCGGCGGTCTGGCCCCGGCTGGTATCCATGCGCATGTCCAGCGGCGCATCGAATGAGTAGGCGAAACCGCGCTCACGCTCGTCCAGCTGCAGGGATGAGACACCCAGGTCCATGAGGATTCCGTGCACTTCGGCAACGCCGAGGTCGGCCAGGACGTCCTCGATTTCGTCGTACACCGCGTGAACCAGGTCAGTCCGGGCGGCAAAGGGCGCAAGCCGCTCCCCCGCGAGTGCCAGTGCTTCCTCGTCCCGGTCGATGCCGATGAGGTGAAGGTCGGGAAACCGCTGGAGCATGGCCTCGGAGTGCCCGCCCATGCCAAGGGTTGCGTCGACGGCAATGGGTGTCTCACCGCGCAGTCTTGCCGCTTCAAATCCTGGTGCCAACAAATTGATGCACCGGTCGCGAAGGACCGGTACGTGGCGTTCGGACGTGGGCTTGGGTTGATCGGTCATGCCTGGTCCTTTCGCGCCGTCGTTGTCCCCTGCTGCTTCTGGAACCAGATCCCCATCCGCGCCTATCGTCCTGCCCGCCTGGCTCCGGGGAAGGTGAGCCAGGTTGGCAGCCGATGGGCCGGCTGGAGATCTCATCCAAGAAACCAGCTGCCACCCCGCTCCGGAATTCAGAGAATGCCCGGAATGGGATCGTCAGTTTCGGAAAAGGCCGTCTCCTTCTCCGCGAGGTATTCATTCCAAGCCTGGGCGTCCCAGATCTCGGCGCGGGTACCGGCGCCGATAACGGCAAGTTCCCTTCCGAGTCCCGCATACTCCCGGAGCGCCGGTGGAATGGTCACGCGCCCCTGCTTGTCAGGTACCTCGTCCGAGGCTCCAGAGAGAAATACGCGGATATAGTCACGTGCCTGCTTGGAGGAGATTGGAGCCTCCCGCATCTGCTCGTGCACCCGCGCAAATTCCTTCTCGCTGAAGACGTAGATGCAACGCTCCTGGCCCCTTGTGAGAACCAGCCCGCTGGCAAGCTCCTCACGGAACTTAGCGGGGAGAATGATCCGTCCCTTTTCATCCAGACGCGGCGAGTGAGTGCCCAGAAACACTGGCCCACCGCCTGTCCGCCGTCAGGAATTGCCCATCCCCTATGTTGCAACCACCCTCTTATGTCCTCCACATTACTCCACTTTCCACCACAGTCAACGCAAAACGGCCTCGGGGCCCGCCAGAACGTGGGAATAGTTCCTTGAAATGCCGCGGAATGGACACGGTTGTGGGAAGTGGAGGGAATGTCGCGCGGCGGGGCCTTGTGAATTCCATCAGCCCGCGGGATGGACGGCATTCGAGGGCAATGGGCCTTTAAATGCGAAAAGACCCGCCGGGGCGGGTCTTTTCCTGCAGTCCCTTGGTGTCAGGGGAGCGAAATGGAGGAGCCGGGAGCGGTGGCCGCGGCCGGCCTTCCGGGGCGGCTTACGGTTCACCCCTGCGGCGCTCGTCCCACCGCTCCTCGAGGCTGCTCATAAACGAACTCCGCTGCTTGCCAGGCTTTCCCCCGCTGGCCTTGGAGCGGGCTTTGCCTTGGGAACTGCGCAAAGTGGCGAAGTAAACCCCGCCGCCCATGACCACGAAGCCCAGCACGCCCACAAATATGCTCTGGAGGGTTACCCCGACCAGCAACAGGAAGACGCCGGCCAACGCGCACAGGACCCCAATGACCACATGCCTGGTAGACCATGACCGCCCCGGATCCGAACCCATTGAGTTCGCAAATTTGGGGTCGTCCTCGTGAAGCTGCTTCTCAAGCTGCTCAAGCAGCTTCTGTTCGTGCTCCGACAGCGGCATCACGACCTCCTTTTGTAGGCCAACGTCCGGGCTGATCCCAGCCACTACTACTACCCCGTAGAACGCCTGCTGTTGCTGGAAAGTTCCCGCCGGCCAGCCTTGGCCAAAGCGGGAACCCAGCATGCGTTCGCGGGAGCGGGAGCATGTCCAAGAGGGTCCGGCAGTAAGTCCATTCACTCGAAACTATGTATCTCTAAGGATAGATTGTTGAGGGCCGATCTGAAAGACGGCAATGACTTCGCCGGAGCCTGTCAGGCGGGCCGTTGCGTGCTGTCGCCCGGCCGGTTTTCCGGCTCCATCAGGCGAGCGGGAAGGACCGATTTGTTGCCGAATTTCCGTGCCACCTCATCCAGTACCTGCTCGGCCGCGCGCCAGTTGTCATCCCTGCGGTCAATGCTCAGCTGGAGCGAGGTCCGGGCTGCTTCCTCAAGTTGCTCAGCCCTGACGCCCACCAGCCGCACGGCCATGGCCCTTGTCCCCACGGACTCCAGGAGTTGAAGTGCCACCGCGTAGATCAGCTGGGCGCTGTCCACCGGAGTCTGGACTGTCCTGCTCCTGGTGATGGTGGAAAAGTCGGCGAACCGCAGTTTCAGCGCCACGGTCCGGGCCAGCATTCCGGAGCTCCGAAGGCGTCCAGCGGTGCGGTGGGATAGCCGCAGCAGTTCCCGGCGAAGGAGGGCATCGTCGTCGGTATCCACGGCGAAGGTCTCTTCCGCTCCGATGCTCTTTTCCAACCGCACCGGGGTCACGGGACGGGGATCGATGCCCCATGCGAGCTGGTGCACGTGCTCGCCCGTTGCGCCCAGGACCTTCTTCAACGACGACACCGGGGTTGCCGCCACGTCCGCCACGGTCCTGATTCCCATCTTTGCCAGCACCTCTTTGGTCTTGGCGCCCACACCCCAAAGAGCACCCACCGGCAAACTGTGCAAATAAGGCACGGTCTGGTCCGGCCCTATGAGCAGCAGCCCGTCCGGCTTGCACCGCGTGGACGCGATCTTGGCGACGAACTTGGTCTCCGCAATGCCCACCGAGGCGGTGATGCCAAGTTCCGCAGCGACACGGTGGCGGATAAGCTCACCGATCCCCCTGGGCGGTCCAAGCCGCCGCAGTGCGCCTGTGACGTCCAGGAAGGCCTCGTCGACGCTAAGCGGCTCGACGAGTCCCGTGATGGATTCAAAGATGGCCATCAGCTGCCCGGACACCTCGTAGTAGAGCTTGTGCCGCGGTTCGATCACCACTGCCTGCGGACACATCCGCATTGCCACGGCCATGGGCATCGCGGATTTGACGCCGAAGGCGCGGGCCTCGTAGGACCCCGAAAGGACCACTGAGCGCTCCCCCGGGAAGCCGACGATCACGGGCTTGCCGCGAAGTTCGGGGCGGGTGCGCAGCTCCACCGATACAAAGAAGGCATCCATGTCCACGTGCATGATGCACGTGCGCCGCCGGCCCGGAAGGGGCGCGGCGGATGCCTGGTTCTTACCTGCGGGCCCCACGGCTGCAATCCTATCGGTTTGTGCCGACAGCGCCGGTTTGTCCGGGGAGCATTGCAGGCTGGCTAAACTAAAGGCTGGTTCCGCCAACAACACCAGGAGGAAAGTCTTCGTGACGGCTATTGGATACTTCAAGCCAGCTGGCCTGGCCGCGCTTGCCGCCGTTGGGGCGCTGGTCCTGGCTGCCTGTAGCCAGACCCCGTCCGGACAAGCCGAGCCATCCCAGCCTGCTACCGTTGCCGCCACCCACTCCACCCTGACGGCTTCACCCAGCCCGTCGGCGTCGCCCAATACCTCCGCAACCGTGGGCGCCATGGTGGAAGGCTTTCCGAAGCAACTCCTCCCTCTGATGACCGGGGCAACAGTGGTCTCCAGCAGCTTTGATAAGGCCTCCACGCCTTCCACTGCAGCGCTCGTGGGAACCGTCACGGCACCCACCGCCTCCGTCATCGACTTTTACAGCAAGGCCCTGGAAGGCCAGGGTTTCAAGGCCGTTCCCGGCGACAATGTGGGCGGAGTGGCCTCCAAGGATTTCGTTCGCGGTGATAACGAGACTGTTAACCTCTCGGTAGTTGAAGCCGCCGGCGTTTCCACCTTCACCATCGGTGCCAATGTGGCAGCTGAGTCAGCAAAGTGACGGCCGCCGAACAGCTGAGGAATGAACAGGCCGGCTTCGTAGCAGGGGTGGCCGGAGAGCTCACGGGTTTCCTGACCGCACGGCAGTCCGTGATGTCCGGCATTTCCCCGGACATCGAACCCATCATGGGTTCAATATCCAATTTGGTTACCGGCGGAAAGCGACTCCGCGCCCTGATGTGCTACTGGGGCTGGCGGGGTGCAGGTGGCGAGGCCGGGGCCAGCCAGGTGGTCACGGCCGGCGCTGCGCTTGAGCTGTTCCAGGCGGCCGCCCTGATCCACGACGACATCATCGACCGTTCGGATACCAGGCGGGGCGGCCCCAGCGTGCACCGCCGCTTCAGCCAGCTGCACACCTCGCAGGGCTGGGCGCTGGACAGCGAACGGTTTGGCCAGGCTGCTGCCATCCTTGCGGGTGACCTTTGCCTGTCCTTCAGCGAGGAGGCGTTCACAGACATCGGCGAGCGTGCTGCCTCCGGAAGCCGGGCCAGGCTGATCTTCAACCTCATGCGGGCAGAGGTCATGGCCGGCCAGTACCTGGACATCCTGGAAGAAGTGGCAGGTCCGGTCCGGGACCGGGCCGGAGCGGTGGGCAGGGCGCAGTCGATCATCCGGTTCAAGAGCGCCAAGTACTCAACGGAACATCCTTTGGCGCTGGGAGGAGCCTTGGCTGGAGCCTCCAATGAGTTGCTCCGGGGCTACTCCGCCTTTGCCCTTCCGCTGGGCGAGGCCTTCCAGCTCCGCGATGACGTCCTGGGCGTGTTCGGCGATCCGTTAACCACCGGCAAGCCGGCCGGGGATGACCTGCGCGAAGGAAAGCGGACCGTTTTGGTGGCCCTCGCCCTGGACCAGGCTTCGCCGGAGGAGTCGGCATTCATCGATGCCAGCCTTGGCAGCCCGGATCTATCGGACGCCGACATCCTGGAGATCAGGCGGATCATCGAGGATTCCGGAGCGCTGCAGGCCACCGAAGTCCTCATCAACGAATTCGGCGCTGCAGCTTTCCATGCGCTTGATGGGCTTGACTTGGAAGAGTTGCCCAAAACGGCCCTGCGGAGGCTGGCTGAGGCCACCGTCAGCCGCGCCTCCTGACGCGGACTGCTACCAGGCCAGGGTCTGGGCCCTGCGCCTGATTTCCGTCTTGCGGCCTTCGCGCAGGGCATCGATGGGCCGGCCGCGCAGTGATTCGTCTTCCGTGAACAGCCACACAATTAGGTCCTCGTCGGAGTAGCCGGCGTCAGCCAGCACCACGATGGTTCCCTTGAGGCTGTCCACCACCTGGCCGTCCTGGATGAACTCCGCGGGGACGGACCGGATTTTCCGGTCGCCAACGCGCAAGGCCGCCAGGGAGCGCTCGTCGATCAGGCTGTGCACGCGGGTGATTGAAATATCCAATAAACGGGCGACGTCGGGCAGCGGCAACCATTCGCCCACCAGGTTTTCTACATTACTCACGGATCAAGGTTGCCACGCCGCGTGCCCTGGCGCCTAGTCGGGGCACCTCATTCCGCCTCTGGCCTGCGGACACTCCCAAGAAGAGGCCAATACCCGGATTCCTAAAATTCTTGTGCTATTCGCAGATTCATGAGAGATTCACTTTTATCACATTTGTAACACGAATAACTTGAGTCACAGTAGTATCAAGATTGATAGCGGCATCCCCGTCCGCGTCCGCACCCGCAGTTGAGAAGAGGATTCTTTCCGATGACGATGTCCCGATCGCGCAAGCAGCCCCCCAAACCGAGTCTGCCGATGATTGCCGCCACCACCGCGGCGCTGCCAGCGGTCGTATTGTCATCCTTGGCCCTCGCCCAGCCGGCCACTGCCCAGCAGCCCGCACGGACCATTCCCAGCAGCCTTGCAGCAGCCATGAAGGCCCAGGCCGCAGCGACAGCAGCCGGCACCGTAATTCCTGCCGCCGTTGTCTCCACCACCATTCCCGCGGCCTTCCAGCCCGCACAGCCGGCGGCACCCGCGGAGTACACCATCGTCCGCGGTGATACCGTCAGCGGGATCGCCGGCCGCTTCGGCCTCAACACCGGGGACATCCTGAAGCTGAACAACCTGCAGGCCAACACCATCATCTACCCCGGCCAGAAACTCAAGCTGTCCGGCTCGGCGGAGCCCGCGGCTCCTGCACCCGCCGCCCCGGCAGCCCCCGCGGCCCCGACCCCCTCAGGCGGGGCAACCTACACGGTGAAGCCCGGTGACACCCTTGGTGCCATCGCCGCCAAGCACAATGTCTCCCTCTCGGACGTCTTCGCCTGGAACAACCTCTCCATGCGCTCGATTATCTATCCGGGACAAAAGGTCAAGGTAGGCGGCGGCGACCCCGCACCTGCCCCCGCAGCCCCGGCCGCGCCTGCACCTGCACCCGCACCGCTGGCAAACACCTCGGCTCCGGCAACAGGCTCCTACACCATCAAGGCCGGCGATACGCTTTCGGCCATCGCGTCCCGCCACGGCGTCAAGCTGTCGGACCTGCTCGCCGCGAACAAGCTGGGTATGACCACTGTCATCTACCCGGGCAGCAAGCTGGTCATCCCCGGCGGCTCAGGACCGGTGGGCGCACAGCCTGCACCAGCGGCGCCCCAGCCGGCTGCCGCTCCCCTGGTGCCCAGTTCCTTCCTTGGGTTCAGCTACCCGGCCGCTGTTGTCAGCTCCGCGAATGACAACAAGGCCCTGCTGAACGCCTCGCCCGTTCCCTCACGGGATGAAATGAAGAACATCGTTGCCGACACGGCACGCCGCATGGGCGTGGATCCTTCCCTGGCCCTGGCTTTCGCCTTCCAGGAATCCGGCTTCAACCAGCGGTCCGTGTCACCGGCCAACGCAATCGGCACGATGCAGGTCGTTCCCAGCTCCGGGCAGTGGGCATCGGACCTCGTCGGCCGGAAACTGAACCTGCTGGACCCGTATGACAACGCCACAGCCGGTGTTGCCATCATCCGGCAGCTGCTGGCCACCAGCAAGGACCAGGACACCGCTATCGCGAGTTACTACCAGGGCCAATACTCGGTGAGCAAGTACGGCATGTACGACGACACCAAGGCATACCTGGCGGCCATCAAGGCGCACCAGAAGAACTTCAGCTGAGCTCCGGCCACTGACCAATACATGTTTGCGGGTCCGAACCGTTACCGGTTCGGACCCGTATTCATTTCGGACGCGTTTTGCTGCGGGATTAGGATCGTAGGGTGCAGGAACACGTGTCAGACCCAGTTGTAGGGACGCTGGTGGACAACCGCTATGCAGTCACCTCCAGGCTTGCCCGTGGCGGGATGTCCACTGTCTACCTGGCAGTGGACCAAAGGCTGGACCGCGAGGTGGCACTGAAGGTGCTGCACCCCCACCTCGCGGCCGACGAAAACTTCCTGGGCAGGCTGGGCCGTGAAGCCAAGGCCGCCGCCCGCCTGTCCCACCCGCACGTGGTAGGTGTGTTGGACCAGGGCAACGACGGCAACACCGCCTACCTCGTCATGGAATACATCAAGGGCCACACGCTGAGGGACGTCCTCCGGGACAGGGGTGCGCTCCCGCCCCGGCTTGCGCTGGCACTGATCGATCCCGTGGTGGAAGGGTTGGGCGCGGCGCACGCCGCCGGCTTCATCCACCGCGACGTCAAGCCCGAAAACGTCCTGATTGCCGACGACGGCCGGATCAAGATCGGCGACTTTGGACTGGCCCGCGCCGTCACCAGCTCAACGAGCACCGGGGCCTTGATCGGAACAGTGGCCTACATCTCCCCGGAGCTGGTCCTTGGCAGGCCTGCAGACCCACGCAGCGACGTCTATTCCGTGGGCATCATGCTGTACGAAATGCTGACGGGCCGGCAGCCCTTCGAGGGCGAAGTGCCCATCCAGGTGGCCTACCAGCATGTCAACGGTACGGTGGGGGCACCATCGGACCTGGTCCCCCGCCTGGCCGGCGAAGTGGATGAACTGGTGCAGTGGTGTACCGCCAATGATCCCGAGAACCGGCCGGTGGACGGCAACGCGCTGCTCCAGGAACTGCGCCACATCCGCACCAACCTCAGCGACGCGGAGCTGGACCTGCAGCCACCGGCCGCAGCCGCGGCTGCCGCCCAGCACCAGACCGAGATCCTGGGCCGCGCCAGCAATCCAACAACCCTGATGCCGCCCGCCCGGCCCGCCGCCCCCGCCTACCCGCCCGGTCAATACCCGGAAGCGCAGTACTCGAAAGCCCAATACTCGAAAGCACAGTACCCCGGGGTGCGGGGCGGGGCGGCAGGGGCAGCTCCGCCGGGGCAGGCGGCCTACCACCAGCGGCCCGGACTTGCACTGCCCGACGACGACGCCGACAGCGGCTGGTCTCCCCCGCCGCCGCGGCTGGGCAAGAGGGCGCAGCGGAAAGCGGACAGGGAAAGCGAGAAGCTCCGCGCCGTGGCCGCTGCCACACCGGTACATACCCTTCGAGCGGGAAATCCCCGCCGCCGGGGCCTCATATGGGTGGTGGTCCTCATCCTCGCGGCCCTGCTGGCGACGGGCGCCGGGTGGTTTTTCGGAATGGGTCCCGGTGCCGCCGCTGCGGTCCCCGCCGTAGCCAACAAGACAGTTGCCCAGGCCCAGCAGCTGCTCAACGGAGTGGGCTTCCATTCCACCACCAGCGACGTCTTCGACGACGACGTGCCCACGGGCCTGGTGGTGGGCAGCGAGCCTGCGGCGGGGACGGAAATACGGAAGTTCCAGCCCGTTTCTTTGCTGGTGTCCAAGGGTCCCCAGCTTTTCCCATTGCCGGAACTCACCGGCGGAAGCCTGGACGAAGCGAAGAGGGCCCTCAACGCGGCGGAGATGGCGCTGGGGACGGTCACCGAAAAGTTCGATGACACAGCAGCCGCCGGAACCGTCCTGTCCCAGGATCCACCTGCCGGCACCCCTGCCCGCCACGGTACTCCCGTAGGTATCGGAGTTTCCAAAGGCCCACAGCCCATTCCCGTACCGTCAGTGGTGGGAAAGGCTGAGGACGATGCCGTGGCTGCGGTTGAGGCAGCAGGCCTCACTGCCGAAGTAGCCCCTGACCAGGTGTTCGACAGGAACGTTCCGGAGGGCGCCGTCGTCAGCCAATCCCCTGCCAACGGGACGCTGGCCAAGGGTGGAACGGTCACCCTGACAATCTCCAAGGGCCCCCGGATGGTGGCCGTTCCCAGCTTCATCGGCAAGCAGGCGTCCGAGGCACGCAAGGCACTCGAGGCACTGGGCTTCCAGGTCCGGGTGAACAACATCCTGGGCGGTTTCTTCGGCACGGTGCGGGACCAGTCACCGGTCAACCGGGAGGTTCCGGAAGGCTCTGTGGTCACCATTACCGTGGTGTAACCGGGGCGGCGCGCCGCGGGCCACCCCGGTTCCCAATGGCTGAAGCAGGTGCCGGAGTTCGGTCCTAGTGCTTGGCGAGGGCGCCGGCCACCAGGAAAGCCATTTCGAGGGACTGCATGTGGTTCAGGCGGGGATCGCACACGGACTCGTAGCGGTCCAGGAACGCATCCTGGTCGATCGGATCCGCGCCACCCAGGCACTCGGCCACATCGTCGCCTGTCATCTCCACGTGCAGGCCACCCGGTACCGTCCCCAGGCCGTGGTGCACCTCGAAGAAGCCGCGCACTTCATCGATAACGTCGTCGAAGTTGCGCGTCTTGTACCCGTTGGGCGAGGTGACCGTGTTGCCGTGCATGGGGTCGGTGACCCACAGGACCTTCGCCCCGGAGGCGGTGACCTTCTCCACGACGGCCGGCAGCTTTTCGCGGATGTTGCCTGCGCCCATGCGGGTGATGAAAGTGAGGCGGCCGGGCTCGCGGTCCGGGTCGAGCCTGTCGATCAGGCGCAGTGCGTCATCACCAGTGGTGGACGGGCCCAGCTTCACACCGATGGGGTTGCGTACCCGCGAGAGGAAGTCGACGTGGGCGTGGTCCAGCTCCCGGGTGCGCTCCCCGATCCACAGGAAGTGGGCAGAGGTGTCGTAGGGGAAGCCGGTGCGGGAGTCGATGCGGGTCAGCGCGCGTTCGTAATCCAGCAGCAGCGCCTCGTGGCTCGCGAAGAACTCCACCCGCTTTAGGGCTTCGAAGTCGGCGCCGCAGGACTCCATGAACTTGATGGCCCGGTCGATGTCGCGGGCCAGTGATTCGTAGCGGGCGTGGGCCGGGTTTTCGGTAAACCCCTTGTTCCACTGGTGCACGGAACGCAGGTCCGCGAAGCCGCCCTGGGTAAAGGCACGGATGAGGTTCAGGGTGGAGGCCGACGTGTGGTAGGCGCGGAGCATCCGCGCAGCATCGTGGCCGCGGGACTCGGGGGTGAAGTCGTACCCGTTGACGATGTCGCCGCGGTAGGCGGGCAGGGTAACGCCGTCACGGGTTTCGTCGTTGGAGGAACGGGGCTTGGCGAACTGGCCTGCCATGCGGCCCATTTTGATGACCGGCGTTGCCGCGCCGTAGGTGAGCACCACGGCCATCTGCAGGATTGTCTTGACGCGGGCGCTGATCTTGTCCGCCGTGGCGGCCTCGAAAGTTTCGGCACAGTCGCCGCCCTGCAGCAGGAACGCCTTGCCCTGGGCTGCAGCGGCGAGCCGATCGCGGAGCACATCCACTTCGCCTGCGAATACCAACGGCGGAAGGGCGGACAATTCCTTCACGGAAGCTTCAAAAACGTCCCGGTCCTGCCAGCTGGGTTGCTGGGAGATGGGAAGGTCCCGCCAGTTGTCGAGTCCGGGATAGTTGGCCGCTCCGCTCTGGGCGGTGCTGGACAGCGAAAAGGCGGGTTTTGCAGATAGCTCAGTCACCCTCTAAGACTAGCGGCAGGGCGGCAGCGGCAGGCACCGGGCCGTCACGCTGCCCGCTGTCGCCGTCACAACTGATGTTCGCCCACCGGAAGGTTCCGCTATCCCGTGGCAGGGGTGCCGGCGTCGTCCTCCGCGCCGGGGTGCGCGGAAGCCCGGCCGGAACCGGCGTCCTGTTCGAACCCACCCCCGAAGGCGGCCGGACCGGCAAGGGGCTCGGCTGCGGCCCGGGGTTCCTCTGGCTTGCCGGCGAGCCGCAGCTTCACAACGGCGGCGTATTCGTCCACGTACTCCTGGCCCGAGAGCCGCAGCAGCCGGGACATGATCTGGTCCGTGACCTTGCGCTGCACCGTCCGGTCCCCGGCCTGCTCCCGATACTGGCTGAAGTCCAGCGGTTCGCCGAAGATCATGCCGATCCTGCGGATGTTTGGCAGCCGCTTTCCGATGGGCTGGACCTTGTCAGTGCCGATCATGGCGACCGGGATCACGGGGACGCCTGCCTCAAGCGCCAGCCTGGCCACGCCGACCTTGCCGCGGTACAACCGTCCGTCCGGGCTCCGCGTACCTTCCGGATAGATGCCCAGCAGCCCGCCTGCGTTCAGCACTTCCATCCCGGCGTTCAAGGATGCAGCGGACGCAGCCCCTCCGGAGCGGTCCATGGGCAACTGGTTGGTGAGGCGGAAGAACGCGGCGGTGAGCCTGCCCTTGATGCCCGTTCCTGTGAAGTACTCGGCTTTGGCGAGGAAGACCACGGGCCGCCGCACCATGAGCGGCATGAAAATGGAATCGGAGAACGACAGGTGGTTGGAGGCGATGATGGCGGCCCCCTGCGCGGGAATGTTGTCCAGGCCCTTGACCCAGGGCCTGAAGAGCAGCTTGATCACTGGACCGAGGAAGATCCGTTTCATGACCCAATAGAACACGTGGTGAACCTCTCCGGAAGGCAGCCCCAGTCCCTGCATCGGGCCTGGCCAGCGATTCAATGCAACCCTACTCTAGTGAGATTTGGCTGGAACAGTGACACGATGGAGTCATGACCGAAAGCAGCACACCGTCCCGTCCGGCCGCTTTCAGTTATCCCGGCCACGGCGCCAATGCCCGGACCGGCGTGGCCATTTGCCACGGCTTCACAGGCAGTCCCCTGAGTGTCATGCCGTGGGCACAGCACCTGGCGGACTTGGGGTACGCCGTATCCGTCCCCCTGCTGCCGGGGCACGGAACAGACTGGCGCGAGCTCGCAGTGACCGGCTGGAAGGACTGGTACCGCAGCTACGAAAGGGCCCTCCTCGACCTGGCAGGGCGGACGGATTCCTGTTTCACCGCCGGCCTGTCAATGGGCGGTGCCATTGCACTGCTCGCAGCATCACGCCACCAGGTCGCAGGGGTCAGCGTGGTCAACCCTGGCCTGAGCTTTTACGACCGCCGGGTGCGCATCATCGGCCTCCTCAAATACTTTCAGCGGACCACAGTCCCCATCCAGGAGGACCAGCCCACGGCGGCGGCCACGAACGATGGCGATTATGCGCTGACACCGCTGGCTGCAGTGCACGAGCTCAAGAAACTGTTCAGTTCCACCGTCCGCGCCTTGCCCCGCGTGGGCGCCCCTGTCCAGGTCTTCAAGTCGCGCACCGATGCCGTGGTCCCGCCCACGTCACTGGCCCTGCTGCGAAAGGGGCTGGGCGGAAACCTCACGGAAGTGCTGGACCTGGCCAGCAGCGGACATGTGGCTACTCTGGACGTTGACGCGCCAGTAATCTTCGCCAGGTCGGGAGAGTTCGTCGCCGCCCACGCCCACCGCACCAGTACCTTGGAGACGCCATGACCTCCGGTCCGGACCACAGCCCGTTCGCCAGCGCCTTCAGCGGCGAAGGGCCCCGCACGGGGGTTGTCCTGTCCCACGGCTTCACCGGAAGCCCCCATGGCCTGCGCGCCTGGGCCACGGCATTCGCCGCCGCCGGTTTCGCCGTCCGGATGCCGCTGCTGCCGGGCCACGGGACCACGTGGCAGGATCTTGCCCGCACCCGCTGGCAGCAGTGGCACGGAGCCCTGGATGACGCCTTCCTGGAACTCGACGCCGAGTGCGACCAGGTCTTCGCCGCCGGCCTGAGCATGGGCGGCGCCCTGGCCCTGCGCATTGCCGCCACCCGGCCGGCCGCCGGAGTGCTCCTGGTGAACCCCGGCCTGGTCATTGACGATCCCCGGGCACCGCTGGCAGGAATCCTCAAGCTGGTGCTGAAGAGCACCCCGTCCATCGGCAGTGACATCCTCAAGCCAGGGGTGGATGAGGGCGCGTATGCACGTACGCCCGTGGCCGCCGCCCATGAATTGAACAAGATGTTCAGGGACACGGTCCGGCTCCTTCCCCGGGTCACCGCACCCGTGCAGGTGTACCGCTCCACCGTGGACCACGTGGTGTCCGACGCCAGCATGGACGTCCTCCGGCGTGGGCTGACACACGCCCCGCTGGAAGTGGTGAGGCTCGAGAACAGCTACCACGTGGCCACCTTGGATAACGACGCCGACCGCATCTTCGAGGGGTCTGTGGCCTTCATCCAGCGGGTAGTCCAGGGCGGAGCGGCCGCCGCGGCGGGCCCGCCCGGCCCGGCGGCCCCCGGACAGGAGGCCGTCAGTGAACAGGCCTGACTCCGATCAGCCGGACCAGGGCGCCAACCAGGACGACGCCGTTTGGCTGGACCTGGTGGCAAGGCTCGAATCGGATACCGTGGCGATTCGCCCCGATTCCCCGGGGCCCGGGGAACACGCGCCCCCGGACACCATTGCCGCTGCACCGGAGACGCCGGCGCAGCCATCCTTCCGCGACTTCGATCCCTTGGGACTGGCCGGGACGCCACCTGCCGAACTGTCGGAAGCTGATCGGCCGCCGAAGGCGCCGGCCGGGCATGGCGCGGAGGGCTCCAGCGATGGTCCCAGGGACTATGACGTGGACGACGGCGACGAGGAGTTCGTGCCGGAGGAGCCGCCCAGCCTGGCCGGCACCGACCCCCTGACAATGCTCGCCTGGCTCGGAGCCCTGGGCGGACCCGTGGCATTGCTGCTCTCGGCCATGTTCTGGCGGTCAGCACCCTTGCTGGCCATCGTCGGCATCGTTGCGGTGTTCGTGCTGGCCACGGTGTTCCTGATCATGAAGCTGCCCCAGGAAAAGAACGGCGACGACGACGGCGCCAGGGTCTAGGCCCCGACGAAAAGCCAACCTGCCGCCGTCGTCAACTGCGGACGCGGCTGCTGACGCGGGAAAGGTCGGCGGCACCAATGAGGCCCGCGTTGGGGCCCAAGGCCGCCAACTCGATCCCTGCAGCCGGGCGGAATCCGCGCCCCGTCAGGTTCCGCGCGAACGCCTTGCGGGCCGGCTCCACCAGCAGGTCGCCGGCTGAGCACAGCCCGCCGCCAATAACGAACAGGCCCGGGTCCAGTGCCGCTGCCAGGTTGGCCAGCCCGAGCCCGAGCCATTCGCCGACTTCCTCGATCAGCTCCCGCGATGCGGGGTCCCCTGCAAGGGCCAGTTCGGTCACAACGGCTCCGGTGATTGCTTCGGGGTGTCCGCCCACGGCTGCCAGCAGGTCTTGGGCCACCGGTGAGTTGGACCGGGCCAGGAGCCTGGCTTCCCGTCCAAGGGCGTTGCCGGAAGCATACTGTTCCCAGCACCCGCGGTTCCCGCATTCGCAGCGGTGGCCAGCGGGCATGATGATCTGGTGGCCGAACTCCCCTGCTACGCCAAACCGGCCGCGTTCCACCCTGCCGTCCATCACCATGGCCCCGCCAATGCCGGTGCCCAGGGTGATGCAGACCAAGCGGTCCTCCCCTTGACCGGCACCGAAGCGCCACTCGGCCCACGCTGCTGCATCGGCGTCGTTGGTCAGGAGCACCGGCCGGCGGAGAAGCCGCTGGAGGTTTTCACGCAACGGCTCATTACGCCAGGCCAGGTGCGGGCTGAAAAGGACGGTCCCGCCGGCCAGATCCATCCATCCGGCAGCGCCAATGCCCACTGACCAGATGCGGTGTCCCCGGCCGAGTTCCTCCACCAGTTCCACGATGACCTGCTCCACAGCCCGCGGATCCGTGCCGGGGGTTGAGCGGCGGGCCTCACTGAGGATCCGCCCTTCGGCGTCCACCACCCCGGCGGCCACCTTGGTTCCCCCAATGTCGATTCCGATGGCCAGTCCCTTGCGGCCCAGCCGGAGGTGCCCGCCAACACCCGTATGCAGCTGCCCGGCACGGTGGTTGGCGGGGCGGCGGCGCCAGGGAGCCGGTCTTCCAAGGGGGCCGGCCTGATCGCCGGGCAACGGTCCGTACATAGTCCACCATTCTAGGCGGGCTGCGGGATTGTCTTTACATACAGTCCTACCCTTAGGCGATTGACGGCTAAGTTACTCGCCAGTAGGTTTGTGTACTGCACTGTTCTGCCCTGGGTACTAGTCTTTAGGCAAACCCCCTGCGCGGGACTTCAGATATCAAAGGAGCTATAGTGCGCGAATTCAGTGTTCCGCCCCTGGTTGTTGTCCCACCCGAAACCAACATCACCGACCTGGTGTTGCGGCAGGCGGGCAAGGCCAGCAACCCGGCCCTGTTTTCGCGCCTGGATGCTGCAGGCTCATGGCGCGACGTGCCCGCCACCGAGTTCCTGGCCGACGTTCAGGCCCTGGCCAAGGGACTCATTGCCAGCGGGGTCGGCGCGGGTGACCGCGTGGGCATCATGTCCCGCACCCGCTATGAGTGGGCACTGGTGGATTTCTCCATCTGGTTCGCAGGCGCGGTGTCGGTTCCCATCTATGAAACCTCTTCCCCGTCCCAGGTGGCCTGGAACCTGGGCGACTCCGGGGCGGTTGCCGCCTTCGGCGAGTCCGCCCACCATGAGAACGTCATCCGCCAGGCCGTCACTGCCGAAGGCCTGACGGAAGTACGGCACGTGTGGCAGCTTGAGGGCCAGGGCCTGGACAGCCTCCGCGAGGCCGGCCGCAGCGTCAGCGATGAGGAACTGGAGTCCCGACGCAGCGCGGCCGGGCTGCAGGACGTGGCCACCATCATCTACACCTCCGGAACCACGGGACGGCCCAAAGGCTGCGAACTCACGCACGGCAACTTCGTGGAACTCTCGGACAACGCCCTCGCGATCATCGGCGACATCGTCCACCAGAACGCAAAGACCATCATGTTCCTGCCGCTGGCCCATGTGTTCGCCCGGTTCATTTCGGTGCTGGCCATGGCTGCCGGAACCACGGTGGCCCACACCCCTGACATCAAAAACCTCCTTGCGGACCTGCAGAGCTACGAGCCGACGTTCATCCTGGCGGTGCCCAGGGTCTTCGAAAAGGTCTATAACTCCGCCCTGACCAAGGCCGAGGACAGCGGCAAGGGCGCCATCTTCCACCGGGCCGCCGAGACTGCCGTCGCCTTCTCCAAGGCCCGGCAGGACGGACGGGTGGGGCTTGGCCTGAAGCTGCGGCACGCGTTGTTCGACAAGCTGGTCTACGGCAAGCTGCGCGCCGCCATGGGTGGACACGTGGCACACGCCGTGTCAGGCGGTGGGCCCCTGGGCGAGCGGCTGGGGCATTTCTTCCAGGGAATCGGCCTGCAGGTGCTCGAGGGATACGGCCTCACCGAAACCACCGCGCCCATCACGGTCAACACGCCGTCCAGGATCAAGATTGGCTCTGTGGGGAAGCCGCTGCCGGGCAACGCCGTGAAGATTGCCGACGACGGCGAGATCCTGGCCAAGGGGGTCTGCGTCATGCGCGGCTACTACAGGCGGGAAGACCTCACCACCGAGGCCTTCACGGATGGCTGGTTCCACACCGGGGACATCGGACGGCTGGATGAAGAGGGTTTCGTCTGGATCACTGGCCGCAAGAAGGAAATCATTGTCACCGCCGGCGGAAAGAACGTCATCCCTGCCCTGCTCGAAGACCAGATCCGCGCCGACGCGCTCGTCTCGCAGGTGCTGGTGGTTGGTGACAACAGGCCCTTCATCGGGGCCCTGGTAACCCTCGACCAGGAAGCCCTGCCGGGCTGGCTCCAGCGCCACGGCCTCCCGGCCGACACCACCCTGGAGCAGGCAGCGTCCAACCCAGTGGTCAAGGCCGCAGTCCAGGACCTGATTACGGCAGCCAATACGTCGGTCTCCCAGGCCGAGGCCATCAAGTCCTTCCGCATCGTCCCGGACGACTTCACGGAAGCCTCCGGCCACCTGACCCCGTCCATGAAGGTCAAGCGGGCACAAGTCATGAAGGACTTCGAAACCGTCATCGAAGAAATGTACTCGGCCCCGCGTTCCTGAAGCCGATAACAACGAAAGGGTCCTCCCGCCACGGGAGGACCCTTTCGCCGTCTTCGGCGCTGCTTACTGCTCGATCACCAGCAGCAGGTCTCCGCCCTGGACCTGCTCCACGGCGGAGATGGCGAGGCGGGACACCTTGCCGGCCACCGGCGTCGTGATTGATGCTTCCATCTTCATGGCCTCAATCGTTGCCACGGTGTCTCCTGCCTTGACCGTCTCCCCCGGCTTGACCGTGACGGTGACGGCCCCGGCAAAGGGAGCGGCCACCTGGCCGGGCTGGGCCGGATCGGCTTTCTCTGCGGCCTTGACGTTGCTCACCACGGAACGGTCGCGTACCACCACGGGCCGGGACTGGCCGTTGAGGGTGCACATGACGGTACGCATGCCCTTCTCGTCCGGCTCCGACACCGCCTCCAGGGAGGCGATCAACCGCACGCCACGCTCCAGCTGGATTTCGTGCTCAGTGCCGCGCTGGAGACCATAAAGGTAGTCGCGGGTATCCAGGACAGAGATGTTGCCGTACGTCTCCACGCTCTTCAGGTAGTCCTTGGTGGGACCGTCGAAGAGCAACCGGTTCAGCGTGTGCTGGCGCGTCTTCGAATCGGATTTGAGGGCGGCGCTGTCCTCGGCGCTGAGCTCCACGTCGCGGACCTTTACGCTCCTGCCCTGCAGGGCCTTGGTGCGGAACGGCTCCGGCCAGCCCCCGGGAGGATCGCCGAGCTCGCCGGACAGGAAGCCGATGACGGAGTCGGGGATGTCGTAGTTCTGCGGGTTGGCTTCGAAGTCGGCGGGATCCGCATTGAGCCCCACCAGGTGCAGTGCAAGGTCGCCCACCACCTTGGAGGATGGCGTCACCTTCACGAGGTGGCCAAGGATACGGTCCGCTGCGGTGTACATGTCCTCGATCGCCTCGAACCGCTCCCCCAGGCCCAGGGCCATGGCCTGCTGGCGGAGGTTGGACAGCTGGCCACCGGGGATCTCGTGCTTGTACACCCGGCCCGTGGGCCCTGGCAGGCCCGACTCAAACGGCGCGTAAACGCGGCGGACGGCTTCCCAGTACGGCTCAAGGGAGCTGACAGCTTCCAGGCTGATCCCCGTATCCCGCGGCGTGTGGGCCAGGGCAGCAACAAGGGCCGACGCCGAGGGCTGGCTGGTGGTGCCGGCCAGCGATGCGGAGGCAACATCCACGGCGTCCACGCCGGCATCGACAGCTGCCAGCAGGGTGGCCAGCTGGCCACCCGCGGTGTCGTGGGTGTGCAGGTGGACGGGCAGGTCGAAACGCTCCCGCAGCGCGGCCACAAGCTTGGCGGCGGCAGCCGGCCGCAGCAGCCCGGCCATGTCCTTGATGGCCAGGATGTGGGCTCCGGCGTCGACGATCTTCTGCGCCAGGCCCAGGTAGTAGTCCAGGGTGTAGAGCTTCTCTGCCGGGTCCAGCATGTCCCCGGTGTAGCAGAGAGCCACTTCCGCAACGGCGGTGCCTGTGGCCCGGACGGCGCGGATGGCGGGAGCCATCTGGTTGACGTCGTTCAGGGCGTCGAAGATGCGGAAGATGTCGATGCCCGTAGCGGCAGCCTCGTTGACGAAGGCTTCGGTGACTTCTTCCGGGTAGGGCGTGTAGCCCACGGTGTTGCGGCCGCGCAGCAGCATCTGGATGCAGACGTTGGGCATCGCCTTGCGCAGGGCGGCGAGCCGGTCCCAGGGGTCCTCGCCCAGGAAGCGCAGTGCCACATCGTAGGTGGCGCCGCCCCAGGCTTCGACGGACAGCAGCTGCGGCATGAGGGCCGTGACGGCGGGGCCGGCTGCTACAAGGTCGCGGGTGCGGACACGCGTGGCCAGCAGGGACTGGTGCGCATCGCGGAAGGTGGTGTCGGTGACGGCGACGGCATTCTGCTCACGCAGTGCCTTCGCGAAGCCTTCCGGGCCCAGCTCAAGGAGCTTCTGGCGTGAACCCGGTACTCCCTGCTTGTCCTTGACGTCGGGCAGCTTGTGGGCGGGGTCCGAGTGCACGGTCAGCTCGCCGTTGGGCTTGTTGACGGTGACGTCGGCCAGCCAGGTCAGAAGCTTGGTGCCGCGGTCGGCCGAGACCCGGGCCTTGAGCAGCTCCGGGCGCTGGTCAATGAAGTTCGTGGCCACGTCCCCGGCGATGAAGTCGGGGTCATCAAGCACAGCCTGGAGGAAGGGAATGTTCGTGGAAACACCGCGGATGCGGAACTCCGCCAATGCGCGGCGGGCTCGGGCAACCGCTGTGGGGTAATCCCTGCCACGGCAGGTGAGCTTGACCAGCATGGAGTCGAAGTGGGGGCTGATCTCGGCTCCGGAGTACACCGTGCCGCCGTCCAGGCGGACACCGGCGCCGCCGGCCGAACGGTACCCGGTGATCTTTCCGACGTCGGGACGGAACCCGTTGGCGGGATCCTCGGTGGTGATGCGGCTTTGGAGTGCGGCGCCGCGCAGCTTGACCGTGTCCTGGGAGAGGCCAAGGTCTGCGAGGGTCTCGCCGGCGGCGATCCGCATCTGTGCCTGGACCAGGTCCACGTCCGTGACTTCCTCGGTGACCGTGTGCTCCACCTGGATGCGCGGGTTCATTTCGATGAAGACGTGCTGGCCTGCCCGCTCGCCCTCGGTGTCAACGAGGAACTCGACCGTACCGGCGTTGACGTAATTCAGCGCCTGCGCGAACTTAACGGCGTCCCGGTACAGCGCCTGGCGGATGTTTTCGTCCAGGTTGGGGGCAGGAGCGATCTCGATTACCTTCTGGTGCCGCCGCTGGATGGAACAGTCACGCTCGAAAAGGTGCATGACGTTGCCCTCGGCGTCGGCGAGGATCTGCACTTCGATGTGCCGTGGCCGGAGGACCGCCTGCTCAAGGAACATGGTGGGGTCACCGAACGCCGCATCGGCCTCGCGCATGGCGGCCTTCAAGGCTTCCGGCAGTGCCTCGCGGGTGTCCACCCGCCGCATGCCGCGGCCACCGCCGCCGGCCACAGCCTTGGCGAAGATGGGAAATCCAATCTCATCGGCCGCAGCCAGGAGCTCGTCCAAATCCTTGGACGGCTCGCTGGACTTCAGGACCGGTACGCCGGCCGCGCGGGCGGCCTTCAGTGCCGCCACCTTGTTGCCGGCAAGCTCCAGCACTTCGGCGGGCGGACCCACAAAGGTGATGCCTGCTTCCTTTGCCGCACGCGCCAGTTCCGGGTTTTCCGAGAGGAAGCCGTAACCGGGGTAGATGGCGTCTGCGCCGGATTCCTTGGCGACACGCACCACCTCCGCCACATCCAGGTATGCCCGGACGGGATGACCCTCCTCGCCAATCAGGTAAGCCTCGTCCGCTTTCTGGCGGTGGATCGAGTTACGGTCCTCTTGGGGAAAAACGGCAACGGTCTTGGCGCCCAGCTCGTAGCCGGCGCGGAAGGCCCTGATCGCGATTTCACCGCGGTTGGCCACCAGAACTTTGGAAAACATACTTCTCCTGCATCATTGCGGGTGGATCGATGAGTGGTCACAGTGTCTAGGACCTGCAAGGCCAAACACAAATCTTTGTGGCCACGGTCACAGATTTTCCCGTCATCTCCCGAACGCTTTCAGCCTGGCTGGCGGAAACCGCCCCGGCAGCACAGTCGGTGCCATGCCGACGTCCGATAAGGCAGGATTCGCCGACGCATCAACATATGATGAGTGGGGCGGCAGGACCGTCCGGCTTCGGCTCTGCCGAGGCAAACACTACCCCCAACACGGCGTCCGGCGTTAGGTTTTGGTCTCTCAAGTGCAAGTACTCAGCATCAGCAGCCTCAAGGGTGGAGTCGGCAAGACTTCCGTCACCACAGGATTGGCGTCTGCGGCGCTGGCCGCAGGAGTCCGCACGCTGGTGGTGGACCTGGATCCCCATGCCGACGCCACTACCGCCCTGGGCGTGCAGCCGGGTGACCAGCTGGACATCGGCAGGATGCTGAAGAGCCCCCGCAAGGCGAAACTTGCCGAGAACGTGGTGCGGAGCAGCTGGGCCGACCGCGCCCCAACCAACGGCTCCGGGCCCGCCGTCCTTGATGTCACCGTCGGCTCTGCCTACACCGGAATCTACGATCGTCCGGACCTTGGCCGCCGCGATCTCCGCCGGCTTTCCGCCGTACTCGCCGGCGCCGGCGGTTACCAGCTGGTCCTGGTCGACTGCCCTCCTTCACTCAACGGCCTGACGCGCATGGCCTGGGCAGCGAGTGACAAAGTTGCCCTGGTTGCCGAACCCGGCCTGTTCTCGGTTGCCGGTACCGAGCGCACCATGCGGGCCATCCAGCTGTTCAAGCAGGAGTTCGCGCCGAATCTTTCACCGGCGGGAATCGTGGCCAACCGGGTGCGGAGCGGCTCCTCCGAACACACCTACCGGCTAGCGGAAATGGAGTCCATGTTCGGCGGGCTCCTCCTGAGTCCGCGCATTCCCGAACAAGCCAACTGGCAGCAGATCCAGGGCGCAGCCCACCCCGTCCATCATTGGCCCGGGGATTCGGCCAAGTCCGCGGCCGGCTTGTTTGACGACCTGCTGTCCAACCTGATGGCTGCCGGCAGCGGCCTGCGCAGCCGCGCCCGCTGAACAGTACGTTCCACCCGGCCACGGGAAACAGCGCGCATAGACGAAAACAGGGGCCGCCCTCCAGCTGGAGGGCGGCCCCTGTTTTCGTAATGGTCTGTGCGTGTCAGCTGATCTTTCGCGCTGCCCGCCGCTTGCTCAGTTCGTCGTCCGGAAAGGACTGCTCCGCGGCGTGCTCGCTGGGCAGCGATGCGAGGCTGCCTTCGACTTCCCGCCATACGCGGCCCACCGCAATGCCAAATACGCCCTGGCCGCCCTGCACCAGGTCAATGACCTCATCCGCGGACGTGCACTCGTAGACACTGGCGCCGTCGCTCATGAGCGTGATTTGGGCCAGGTCCTCCACGCCGCGTTCCCGCAGGTGTTCCACGGCGGTGCGGATCTGCTGGAGGGAAACCCCGGTGTCCAGAAGGCGCTTGACCACCTTGAGCACCAGGATGTCGCGGAATCCGTAGAGCCGCTGCGAGCCTGATCCGGCAGCGCCGCGGACGGCCGGCTCCACCAGGCCTGTGCGGGCCCAGTAATCGAGCTGGCGGTAGGTGATGCCTGCGGCCTTGCAGGCAGTGGGGCCCCGGTAGCCGGCGTCCTCGTCAAGTACCGGCAGGTCTTCGGTGAACAGGAGGCCCTGGGCACCGCTCACGGGCACAGCAACACCAGCCGTGGGCTGTTTTAGCCCGCCTGCTTCGCCTTTGGGACTCACCTGGATCCTCCTTGTCGTACGCTCCCCCAGATTTGATCAGCAGCCGTGGCATGAAGGCCATGGGTGTAATTTCTCCGCGGGGCGCACTTTCCAGTGTGACTTGCGCGGCTGCCGTAAGCAAGGGAACTTGATACTTCGACGTTAGGCCCGGCGGGTCCCGAGGTCAAAGACCTTGGGGCTTGGAAGGGGCGTGTCGAAACTTTAAGCCTTAACTATAACCTTAACGTGACCTTAGCCGTCGAAATCCTCTGGTTCCACGTCATCGAGGAATTCCCGGAAGCGCCGCAGTTCGCGCTCCTCGTCGACGGTGGGGCCCGGCTCGGCGTCCTCCCCCTCATCGTGTTCAGTGATGCGCACTCCGGCCTCGTCCATCACGGAATCGGCGCACCAGATCCGGCACTTGGCGCGCAGCGCGACAGCTAGCGCGTCCGAGGCCCGGGAGCTCACCGTGGTTCCGTTTTCGAACTGCAGCTGCCCGTAGAAGATGTTGTCCTCCACGGCAACAATGTTGACGCTGACCACGGAGTGGCCCAGCGACTCCACCACGTCCACAAGGAGATCGTGGGTCATGGGCCGCGGCGGGACCACGCCCTGCTGGGCCAGGGCGATGGCGCTGGCTTCCGGGGTGCCGATCCAAATGGGAACGTGGCGTTCGCCGTGCATCTCCTTGAGCAGGACCAGCGGCTGGTTGGAAGGCAGTTCGATGCGAACGCCAACAATCTCGACTTCGATCATCAGATGTCCATGCGTGAGATGTGGTCCTGCACCAGGGCACGGTGCAGGGTGAGGCAAAGATCGCTGATCTCGCGCGCCGCCTCCGCCGCGCGTGCCTGTGATGCCGAGTCCCTGCGGGAGGCAAGGGGCGCGACAGCACGTTCCACCAGGCCGAATTCCCGCTCGGCCGCTGCCTGGAAGGGCCTCAGGTGCCGCGGTTCCAGGCCGTGGCTTTCCAGCTGGACGCAGGCACGGGCAACCGTGAGCGCGTGCTCGTCGAACTGGCCGTTGGCGTGGCTGATGAGGCCGAAGCTCAGGAGCGACTGCAGCAGGGGTACGCTGGCGCCGGACTCGGTGCGGAGCTGCTCCTCGCTTAGTTTGCGGCCACGGTTCTGCAGCTCGGCGGCCAGCTCATCGGAGACGATGCGGGGGGAAACCACGACGCCGGGCGGCAGGTTCTCGGGACGCTCTCCCCTGTCGATGGCGTCAAGGTAGTCCTTGATGACTTTCAGGGGCAGGTACTGGTCCCGCTGCAGGGCCAGCACGAAGCGCAGCCGCTCAACGTCACCGTCGGAATACTGCCGGTAGCCGGCAGGGGTGCGCCGCGGATTGATCAGTCCCTTTTCCTCAAGGAACCGGATTTTCGATGCCGTCATGCCCGGGAAGTCCGCGCTCAGCTGAGCGAGGACTTCCCCAATGTTCAGGACCTGGGGGCCCCGGCGTTCCGGTTGTGCCATTGCCACAGGCAGCGGTCCCCGGTTCAGCTGCGGCCTGCCGCCGTGGCAGGGCTCAGGTAGAAAGTGAGGCGGAACTTGCCGATTTGGACTTCGCTGCCGGACTTGAGTTCAACGCTGTCCACCCTGTCATGGTTGACGTAGGTGCCGTTGAGGCTGTTCTTGTCCACCACCTCGAAGCTGCGGGCGGTGCGCCGGAACTCGACGTGGCGCCGCGACACCGTAACGTCGTCCAGGAAGATGTCCGCGTCCGGGTGGCGGCCCGCGGTGGTTACATCCGAATCCAACAGGAACCGGGCACCGGCATTGGGGCCGCTGTGGGCAACGAGCAGCGCCGAGCCTGCGGGCAGGGCCTCCACCCAATTGCGCTCTTCGGAGGACAGCTTGGGGGCGATGATGGGTTCGTCGGTGACGGGCGTGAGATGGATCGAGGTGGTCTCCGACGCCCTAGCCGCACCCGTGCCGTAATCCCCATCGGCAGGGTTGTGTCTGTGGCCAGCCATGGATTCCTCCTCTTAGACGTTGCAGGCATGGAACCCGCAACCAACGTTTACTCTCCGGCCCTGCCCGGCAGGTCCGGCGCCGGCTCCCGATCCGGGCTCTGACGTGCGGAGACGCCATGCCCGCGACGCGGAGCCGGACCGGAAAGACCGGTTAGCTTTAGCCTACCTGTTGTTCGTACTCGGATGCACTGAGCAAGGACTCAACGGCGTCGGGTTCGGCCAGTTTGATCTCGATGAGCCAGCCGTCACCGTACGGATCGGTGTTGATCAGGGCGGAATCGCTGTCCAAGGAGTCATTTTTGGCCACGACTTCACCGGAAACCGGCGCGTAGATGTCGCTCACGCTTTTGGTGGACTCAACCTCGCCCACGACTTCGTTTGCCGTAATCTTCGTGCCGATCTCGGGCATCTGGGCGTAAACGACATCTCCAAGGGCGTCCTGGGCAAAATCCGTGATTCCCACGCGGACCACGCCGTCGGCATTCGGGGCGGTGACCCATTCGTGTTCGGCGGTGTAGGACAGGTCTTCGGGAATGTTGCTCATGGGGGGCCTTTCATCGGGGTACGCGCCAATGTCAAAAGGGGCCCGGAAAGAGGGCCGCCGCTGAAAGTATAGGCACAAGTGCCGGAGCCGGCACCGGCCTTTCTGACAAGATGGAACCCATGAATGCAAGCACCGGTGCAGCATCCTCGGGAGAGGGCAGGTAGGCCATGCCGGAACTGCCGGAAGTCGCCGGCCTCGCCGCGTTCCTTGACGAACAGCTGCGGGGCTGCGTGGTCAGCAAACTGCAGGTTGTCTCCTTCGCCGTGCTCAAGACCGCCGACCCTCCCTATAGCGCCCTGGAGGGCCGCACGGTGTCCGGCGTCCGGCGGTTCGGGAAGTTCATCAGCATCGATACTGACGGCATCTCCCTGGTGTTCCACCTGGCACGTGCTGGCTGGGTGCGCTTCACGGACTCCCCCGCCGACAGCCAGCTCCGCATGGGCAAGGGCCTCATTGCGGTCCGGTGCGCCTTCTCCGGCCCCAACGGGCCGCGCGGGCTGGACCTGACGGAAGCCGGCACCAAGAAGAGCCTGGCTGTCTATGTGGTGGACGATCCGAAGGAGGTGCCGGGCATAGCCACGCTGGGCCCGGATCCCTTCACGGAGACGTTCGACGCCGCCATGCTGGCTGAGATCCTGGCTGGCAGTCCGCAGCAGATCAAGGGCCTCCTGCGCAGCCAGAGCGTCATTGCGGGCATCGGCAATGCCTACAGCGACGAGATCCTGCATGCCGCCCGGATCTCGCCGTTCGCCATCGCGAAGAGCCTGGACCGGGAGACCGTGCAGGTGCTGTTCGACGCCATCCACAGCGTTCTGGGCGAAGCGCTGGCGGAGGCAGCCGGCAAGCCGCCCAAAGACCTCAAGGACGTCAAACGCAGCCACATGCGGGTTCACGCCCGGACTGGCCAGCCGTGCCCGGTCTGCGGTGACACTGTCCGCGAGGTGTCGTTTGCGGACACGGCGCTGCAGTACTGCCCAACGTGCCAGACCAAAGGCAAGATCCTGGCTGACCGGAGGACGTCGAAATTCCTTAAGTAAATGCCGCGTCCCACAAAGGACACCGGCGCCGGGACGATTCACCCGCGAACCCCAGGGTGTTATGTCGGAAAGAGGGTGCGCGGCCAGGAATGAACACAAGCCCGAAAAAGCGGAAAGCGCCGGAGAATTTCTCCGGCGCTTTCCGCTTTTGGTCGGGCTGACAGGATTTGAACCTGCGACCCCTTGACCCCCAGTCAAGTGCGCTACCAAGCTGCGCTACAGCCCGCTGGTTCCGCCGTTCTCCGCTGAACTCAAACCCGAAGGTTTTCATCAGCAGTCCGGCCGAACCACCTAGAAGAGCTTACACGATCCGGAGGGGTGCCAGTGACACTTTCCGGTGTTCAGCCCTGCCGTGTGTCGCAATTAACGCTTCCGGCCACGCTTCTCACGGACGCGCATGCTGACCTCGATTGGCGTGCCTTCAAATCCGAAGGTTTCGCGCAGGCGCCGCGTAATGAACCGGCGGTACCCCGGGTCCAGGAACCCTGTGGTGAACAGGACAAACTTCGGCGGGCGGCTGGAAGCCTGGGTTCCGAAGAGGATGCGGGGCTGCTTGCCGCCGCGGACCGGGTGCGGGTGGGCGGCTACGAGCTCGCCCAGGAAGGCGTTCAGGCGCCCGGTGGGGATCCGCCGGTCCCAGTTCTCCAGGGCCAGGTCCAGGGCCGGGACCAGCCGGTCCTTGTGCCAGCCGGTCTTTGCCGAGATGTTGACCCTGGGCGCCCATTCGACGTGGGCCAGGTCCTGTTCGATCTCGCGTTCGAGGTAACGGCGGCGTTCGTCATCGAGCAGGTCCCATTTGTTGAAGGCCAGGACCAGGGCGCGGCCGGATTCGATGGCCAACTGCAGGATGCGGACATCCTGTTCGCTGAGGACCTCGTCCACGGCGAGGAGCACGACGGCGACCTCCGCCTTTTCGAGCGCGGCCTGCGTCCGGAGTGAGGCGTAGTAGTCCGCGCCCTGCGCCATGTGCTGCCGGCGGCGGATGCCGGCCGTGTCAACGAAACGCCAGGTGCGGCCGCCGAGTTCGATGAATTCGTCCACGGGATCACGGGTGGTGCCGGCGGTGTTGTCCACCACCACCCGTTCGGATCCCGCGAGCTTGTTAAGCAGCGAGGACTTGCCCACGTTCGGCCGGCCGATCAGGGCTATGCGGCGCGGACCGCCGGAGCGTTCCACTCCTTCGACGGTGGAGAACTCGGGCAGGATGTCCATGACGTGGTCCAGGAGGTCGGCCACGCCGCGGCCATGCAGGGCGGACACCGGGTAGGGCTCGCCGAAACCAAGGCCCCACAAAGCTGCACTGTCGGCTTCCTGGGCAAAGTCGTCCACTTTGTTGGCGACCATGATGACCGGCTTCTTGCTGCGGCGCAGCATCCTCATGACGCCCTCATCCGTGGCGGTTGCGCCGACGGCGGAGTCCACCACGAAGAGGACGGCGTCAGCAAGTTCCACTGCCATCTCCGCCTGCTCGGCAACCCTGGCGTGGATGCCGCGGGCGTCGTGTTCCCATCCTCCGGTGTCCACCAGGGTGAAGTTCCGGCCGTTCCAGTTCGCCGAATACATGACGCGGTCGCGGGTGACGCCGGGGGTGTCCTCCACCACCGCTTCGCGGCGGCCCAGGATGCGGTTCACCAGGGTTGACTTGCCCACGTTCGGGCGCCCGATGATGGCCAGGACCGGGTCCAGCTTGAGGGGTCCTTCAAGGTCTTCGTCGCCGTACCCGCCGCTCAGCAGGGCGGCGTCGTCTTCGTCAAGCTCGTAGTCCTCCAGGCCGGCCCGGAGGGAGGCGGCCCGGAGTTCGGCTTCGTCGTCGCCAATAGCTGCCAGCCGTTCGGCAACCTGGTCGGTGCCGGTGGGAGTGTATTCGTCGTCGGCGCCGGAGTGGCCGGAAGTCTGGGTGGTGTCGCTCATTGCACTGTCCTTAGTGGTCATCTGCCGGCGTCCCCGGCTACTGCTGTCAAGTCTTTGTGGTCAGCGAACGGCAAGGGCTGCCCGCTCTTCTGGATGGTGTCCTGGACGTGCCCTGCCAGCGCTGCACCGATGTCCTGCGCGGCCCTGTCCATTGAAGCACGGCCGGTTTCACCGGCCCGGCGCGCCAGGGTCCGGGCTGATCCGAAGCTGACGTGGAAGCGCCGCCCGGGCCGTGGAACGAAGTCCAGGTGCTCTTCGCCCTGCCTGGTGCCCAGGATGGCTACCGGCACCACCGGGGCTCCGGAGTTCAACGCCAGCCAGGCCACGCCGCCGTTAATATCCGCTGCTGCGCCGCTCCCCCTCGTCCCTTCCGGAAGAATGCCAACGCAGCGCCCGGCGTCGAGCACGTCCTTGCAGCGCTGGAGTGCTGCACGGTCTCCGCGGCGGTCCACGGGGAGCTGTCCGGAGGCGGTGAGCACGCGGCCCAGAAAACCCTTGAACATTTCCTGCTTCACCAGGATGTGCATGGGCCGCGGTGCGGCGCCGAACATTACCGGCCCGTCAAGGAAGCTGATGTGGTTGCCTGCGAAGATCACCGGTCCGCCCGTGGGGACATTGGTCCTGCCGGTCACGGTGGTCCGGTAGACCAGGTGGTCAAGGATCCAGCCCACCGGCCTGCTCCACGCCATGGTCAGCCCGGACGGCAGGGCGGCCCCGGCGTCAGTCACGGTTGAGGACCTTGGTGACGATCACGAGGGCAGCATCCACGGTTTGTTCGAAGTCCAGGTCCGAGGAGTCCAGGGTCACCACCCCGGAAGCGGCCTGGGTAAAGTTCACCACGGTGGAGTCCTTGGCATCCCGGTGCGTCACCTGTGCTGCCAGCTGCTCGGCGTTCTGCGTGCCGCCCAGCTGGATGCCCCGCCTGCGCAGGCGGGCTTCCTCGCTGGCGGTGAGGAGCATGCGCACCTCCGCCCCGGGCGCGACGACGGTGGTGATGTCCCTGCCTTCAACCACCATCCGGCGGTGGTGCCTTTCAATGAGGTCCCGCTGCCGGCGGATCAGTTCGGTCCGGGCGCCCAGGGTGGTGGCGACGGCACTCACGGCTGAGGAGATCGCCGGCTCACGGATGGCGTCCGTAACGTCCACGCCGCCCACCCGGACGTATTCCTCCAACGGGCTGGTGCTCAGTTCCAGGACGAAGTCCCGGGATGCCTGTTCCACGGCCGCGGCGTCGCCAAGGTCGATGCCTTCGGTGACGCAGAACCAGGTCAGGGCACGGTACATGGCACCAGTGTCCAGGTAGGCCAGGCGGAGCCTGCGGGCAACTTCCTTGCTCACGCTGGATTTTCCGGACCCGGACGGCCCGTCGATGGCGACCACCAGTGGCCGGCCGATGCGCAGGGCGCGCATGGATTCGAGGAGTTCCTGTGTCATTACTGAAGTACCCGCCATCCGCGGTCGTTGAGGGCTTCGATCAGGTGGTCGTGCTTGTTCGGCAATACTGACAATTCCACCATGCCCACGTTCTGTCCGGAGGAATGGTCCAGCCGGAGATCCTCCACGTTCACGCCTATTTCACCAATTTCGGTGAGCAGCTGCGCAATCTGGCCGGGTTTGTCATCCACCAGGACGGTGAGCCAGGAGTAGGCCTGGGGCGGACCGCCGTGCTTGCCGGGAATCCGGGCCTGCCCTGCGTTGCCTTCACTGATGAGCTGGGCCAGGTCCAGCCGGGCTCCCGGTGCGGTGGGCTGCTCCAGGGTTCCGATGAGCCGGTTCAGGTCCTCGCGGACGCCGTAAAGGATCTGGACGACCTTGGCCGCGTTGCCCCCCAGGATCTGCACCCACAGGGTGGGATCACTGGCGGCGATCCGGGTGACGTCGCGCAGGCCGTTGCCGGCCAGGGACAGGGCGTCCAGCGGCGTCCCCTGCAGGCGGCTGGCCAGCAGTGACGACATGACCTGGGGCAGGTGGGAAACCAGGGCGACGGCTTCGTCGTGTTCGTCCGGGCTGAACTGGGAGACGACTGCCCCCAGGTCCGTGGCGAGCGAACGGGCCACCTGCAGGGCAGCGCCCGAGGTTTCCTCCGAGGGACAGAGCACCCACGGCATGGAGGTGAACAGCTCACCGCGTGCCGCAACCGGGCCGGACTTCTCCCGTCCTGCCATGGGGTGGGTGCCAACGTAGCGCGCCAGGTCGGCACCGAGGCCGCGGAGCCGGGACAGGATGTCTGCCTTGACGCTTGCAATGTCCACCACGACGGCGTCCGGGTAGTCAGCCAGCGCCTGGCTCACGACGCCGGCAGTAACGTCCGGCGGAGCGGCGACCACCACGAGTTGTGGCTGGTCACTGCCCAGGTCCTGCAGGGGACGTCCGGCACCAATGTCCACAGCCACCGCTTGGTTGGTGGGCGACGGGTCCGAGAGGAACACGGGTACGCCGCGCCCCCGGAGGCCCAGCCCAATGCTGGTGCCCAGCAGTCCGGTGCCAATGACCACCACCGGGCCATCCAGGTGGCCGCGGCCCTGGCTTTTGAAGGCGGACATGCCTCAGAGCCCTACGGATGCCAGCAGGTGGCCGACTTCCTGCTTGCCCAGGTTGCGGATGCTGCCCTGTCGCTGGTCTCCGAGCCCAATGGGGCCCACCTTGACGCGGACCAGCCGCTGGACAGGGAAGCCAACAGCATCGAAGAGCCGGCGGACAATCCGGTTCTTGCCGGAGTGGAGCACAACCTCAATCAGCACGTGGCCCGGGGTGGAGTCCACCAGGCGGAAGGAGTCAACCGAAGCGAAGCCGTCCTCCAGTTCGACGCCTGCCTTCAACTGGGCGCCGACGCCCTGCGGGAACGGCCCGCGCACCTGCACCAGGTAGGTCTTGGGAACCTCGTAGGACGGGTGGGTCAGCCGGTTGGCCAGTTCGCCGTCGTTGGTCAGCAGCAGCAGGCCTTCGGTGGCGACGTCGAGGCGGCCCACGTGGAAGAGGCGTTCACCGGTGTTCTTGTTGCTCTTCAGGAAGTCGCTGATGCACGGCCGCCCCTCGGGGTCCTCCATGGTGGACACGACGCCCTTGGGCTTGTTGAACACCATGTAGACCAGGTTTTCGTCCAGCTGGATCCGCAGCCCGTCAACGTGGATGACGGCAGTCTTGGGGTCGACGCGGACGCCGAGTTCGGTGACTACCTGCCCGTCCACCTCGACGCGGCCCTCGGCGATCATTTCCTCACAGACGCGCCGGGAAGCCACTCCTGCGGACGCCATGACTTTCTGGAGGCGCACGCCGTCGGCATCGTGGAGTTCGGACTGCGGAACATTCCCGCGGGGGTGCTTTTTCCGCGTAGGTTTGCGGACCGGGCCCAAGTTCTGGCCGAAGCGTTCGCTGCCGAATGCGCGGGAAGCGGCTGCCCCGGGGGCGCCGGTGCGCGGCTTGGGCTTGGGGGCGCCCGGCGTACCAGGGGCCTTTTTGGCGCCGGGCTTCCGGGCGGCAGGCTTGCGCGATGACGGCTTGGCGCCCCTGGCGCCCTCGGACCCCTGTCCGGGCTGGTTCGCGGCGACATCGGGGTCGATGAAGCGTTCTTCGCGCGGCTTGGGAGCTCGATGCGGACGGTCGCCGCCGAATCCGGCAGCGCGTTTTCCTGTCCCGCCGCGGGAGCCCCCGCTGAAGCTGCCGCCCTGTGGGCTGCGCTGCTGGGAATTATTGCGTTCGTTCCCGCCGCGTCCCGAACTGTTACGTGGTGAACCCTGGCGTCCCGCCTGTGTCATGACCCGTCCTTCAATGTGTTTTGGCTGGCAGCGATGTCCAAGGACAACCCTGGCCAGCCGCGCAGACTTCGTCTGCCCTGATAACTAAACCTGGTGGAGAGACCGGTGCCGGCAGGGTTATCCTGCCTACATCGTCTCAGCGTCGTAGAACTCTGCGATCCCGTCGAGCCCTGGAAGGTGCGGCGACAGTTGGGGCAGGTCCCCCACTGAACTGATTCCCATCCTTTCGAGGAAATAGGAGGTAGTCCGGTAGAGGATTGCGCCGGACTCGGGGTCCGTTCCCGCGTCCTCGATCAGCCCACGCTGGGCCAGCGTCCGTACGACGGAGTCAACATTGACCCCGCGAATTGCAGACACACGGGCCCGGGAAACGGGCTGGCGGTACGCGATGACCGCCAGTGTTTCCAACGCCGCCTGGGTAAGCCTGGCAGTCTGCCCCTCGAGCACGTATTTACCCACAATGTCGGCAAACTCGGCGCGGGAATAGATCCGCCAGCCACCGGCGATGTTCCGCAATTCAAAACCCCGGGGGCTGGAACCAATGCCAGCGCTGCTGGCACTCTCCATCTCCGGGGCGTTAACAGTATAGCCGTTATAATCGCGCTGTATTTCTGCCAGCAGGGAACGGACTGCAGGGATGGTCAGCCCCACCCCTGCGGCCAGCTCCTCCTCCATCGCTGGTTCATCCAGGACCATGAGGACCGCTTCCAGGGCAGCCTTGGCACCTCCGGGAAGGCCGGCGAAGTCCTGGCCGGGCCCCGCCCCTTCCTGGGGGTTGCTGCCGTCCCGGTCCCTGTCCTGCCGCGTGGGGTTCACAGTTGCTCCTCAAATTCTTCGCTCAGGGTGTCCGCCGACCAGTCCCGGCGGTCGGCTGTCCAGTGGATGGCAAGCTCCGCCAGCGGGGAAAGCTGGTCAAATGAGACGGCCCTGTCCCGGAACAGCTCCAGGAGGGCCAGGAACCGGGCCACCACCACAAGGCTGGACTCGGCGTCGGCAATCAGGGAACGGAAGGTCAGCGGCGACTCGCGTTGAAGGCGGCGCCCCAGCACTTCGGCCTGCTCCTTGACGCTGACGTTGCTGCCGTGCAGGTGGCCGAGGGCCACCTGGGGTGGTTGCGCCGGCGCCTTGGGCCGGAGCGCGGCCTCGGCCAACGCAGCGAACTGTTGGGGCGTATGTTTCCAGACGAGCTCGGGAAGCATGGCGGCGAAATGTTCCTCCAGCGCAACATGCCGTGGGAAGCGCCGGCCTTCGTGGTGCAGGGTTTCGCCCAGGATGCCTGCCACATGCTTGAAGGCCTTGTATTGGAGCAGCCGGGCAAAGAGGAGGTCCCGTGCTTCCAGCAGGGCGATGTCCTCGTCGTTCTCGACTTCGCCCGCCGGGAGGAGCCGTGCCGCCTTGAGGTCAAGCAGGGTGGCCGCAATCACCAGGAACTCGCTCGCCTCGTCCAGTGCCCATTCCTCACCGAGCTGCTGGAGCTTGCGGATGTACTTGATGAACTCATCGGTGACAGTGGCGATGGCTACTTCGGTGATGTCCAGCTGGTGCTTGGCGATCAGCCCCAAAAGGAGGTCGAACGGCCCGGTGAAGTTGGCCAGCCGCACCTCGAAGCCGGGTTTGGATTCGGCCACGGCCTGGTTAGGGTGCGCCGCCGCGGGATATCAGCTCCTTGGCAAGGCGGCGGTAGGCGTCAGCACCCACATGGTTTCCGGCATAGCTGGTGATGGGCTCCGCGGCCACGGTGGCATCAGCGAACTTGATGGAGCGCTTGATCACGGTTTCAAAGACCTTGTCTCCGAACGCCTCGACCAGCCGGGTGATCACTTCGCGGCTGTGCAGCGTCCGTGCGTCGTACATAGTGGCCAGCACGCCGTCCACCTGCAGCCGCGGGTTCAGCCGGTCCTGGACCTTGTCGATGGTTTCGACGAGGAGGGCCACAGCGCGGAGGGCGAAGAACTCGCAGATGAGCGGGATGATGACGCCGTGGGCCGCCGTGAGCGCGTTGACTGTCAGGAGTCCCAGGGAAGGCTGGCAGTCGATCAGGACGACGTCGTAGTCGTCTTCGACCTTCTTGAGCGCGCGGTCCAGGACCTGCTCACGGGCCACCTCGTTGACCAGCTGTACTTCCGCCGCGGAGAGGTCGATATTGGCTGGCAGCAGGTCGACATTCTCGACGCCGGTCTGGTGGATAGCGTCGCGGATGTCCACCTTGCGGTCCATCAGGACGTTGTACACGGTGAGGTCAAGCTCGTGCGGGTTGATGCCCAGGCCGGCGGACAGCGCACCCTGGGGGTCGAAGTCCACCAGGAGGACACGGCGGCCGTACTCGGCGAGCGCCGCGGCCAGGTTGATGGTGGAGGTGGTCTTCCCGACGCCGCCCTTCTGGTTGACCATCGCGATGACGCGGGCCGGACCGTGGGAGGACAGCGGCGCGGGTTCCGGGAACTCGCGGTATGGGCGTCCCGTGGGGCCCATCACCGCGTTTTCCAGGTCGAATTCCGTGCCCTCCAGAGTTGCTGAACCCTGTTCGCTGCTCACGTATCTGTCCACACTTTCGATAACGGTGATTTCCTGCCGCCGGCTTGCCAGCGCCCTTCGTTCTGCTCCCTAGGTTACAGCGCCCGACACGGTATTCGACGGAACTTGACTTTCCGCGAATGTTGAGCCTTGACCCTCTAGCTGAGGTCGAAGGTTGGGCTGCCGGGCCACGAAAAACCGCCCCTGCAGCATGGCTGCAAGGGCGGTTTTCAGGCCGGTTAGGTGGCTGGCGCTAGGCCTTGGCGACCTCGCGTGCGCCTTCTTCCTTGGGTGCCATCTCCGCGTGGTGGCCGGGAACCATGGTCAGTTCGTCGAACGGAGCTTCACCGGAGAGCACCCGGGTTACTTGTCCGCCGTCGATCTCCTTGACCCAGGTGCCCACCAGGATGGTGGCCACGGCGTTGCCGGTGAAGTTCGTCAGGGCGCGGGCCTCAGACATGAAGCGGTCGATGCCGACGATGATGCCCACGCCGCCGAGCAGCTCGGGACGGTGTGCCTGCAGGCCGGCAGCGAGGGTGGCCAGGCCTGCGCCGGTGACGCCGGCCGCGCCCTTGGAGGCGATGATCATGAAGACCAGCAGGGAGACCTGGGCACCGAGGTCAAGCGGGGTTCCCATTGCGTTGGCCACGAACAGGGACGCCATGGTCAGGTAGATGGCAGTTCCGTCAAGGTTGAAGGAGTATCCCGTGGGAACGGTGACGCCGACGACGGGCTTGGAGACGCCGAGGTGTTCCATCTTGGCAATCAGGCGGGGCAGCGCCGCTTCCGAGGATGAGGTGGAGAAGATGATGAGGTATTCACGGGCCAGGTAGCGCATCAGCTTGAAGATGCTGACGCCGGCCACTACCTGCAGGATGCCGCCGAGGATGACCACGATGAACAGTGCGCAGGTGATGTAGAAGGCAACCATCAGGGTGAACATGCTCACGATGGCCTGGAAGCCGGTTGCACCGACGACGGCGGCGATGGCCCCGAAGGCGCCGACCGGAGCGATCCACATGATCATGATGAGGACGCGGAAGACGAGGGCCTGGCCGTGGCCGATTGCCTTGAGGATCGGAGCTCCCTGGGGTCCCATCTTCTGCAACGCGAAGCCGACGAGGATTGCTGCGAGGAGGGTGGGAAGGACAGGGATGTCGCTGGGGATGATTCCCAGCAGGAAGTCCACCGTGCTGTCCGTGGCGGCCTTCTTGTTGGGATCGTAGGCAGAGAGCTTAAGCCCTTCACCGGGGTGGACGATGTTGCCGACCACCAGGCCGATGGCGAGGGCGAAGGTGGACATGACAATGAAGTAGCCCAAGGCCAGGCCGCCGACCTTGCCCACCGTGGTTGCCTTCGCAATCGAGCCAATGCCCAGCACGATGGTGCAGAAGATCACCGGCGCGATCATCATCTTGATCAGCTTGACGAAGCCGTCGCCCAAGGGCTTGAGGTTCTTGCCGACCTCCGGGAACAGCAGGCCAACCAAGGCGCCCAGGACGACGGCGGCGATGACGGCGATGTAGAGGTAATGCGACTTGTCCAGGCCCTTGCGCCGAATGGGCGCGGCCTCGGTGGACTCTCCTCGTTGAGAAGCCATGATGTGTCTCCTTGTGGATATTCTGGAAGACGCTGGGGCACAATCACTGGGCTCAACACGTCTCTGCGGTGTGAGATCCATCATCGACCACGTGGTGATCCAGCTCACCGTTGCGTTCATATTGGTCGCGGCTGCCATGGGGTCAAAATGGAGGTTGGCATGATCCACCGCTGGAGTATCGCCCGCAGGCTGTTCGTGGCGAACCTGCTGATTGTCGTGTCCTTCATCGCAATTGTGGGAACGGCCGCCTATGTGGACGCGCGGGACCGGACGTACGACGAAGCCGGCCGGCGGATGGAAGGGGTGGCAGCTTCCATCGCCGCCAATCCCCTGGTGCTCCAGGCCGCTGCCACTCCGGACCCTTCCGCCCTCCTTCAGCCCTATGCCAAGGACGTAACTGCCGCAGCGGGCGTTGACTTCATCACCATCATGGCTCCGGACCGTACCCGCTGGACGCATCCCCGGGACGAGGAGCTGGGCCGGCCGTACATCGGCTCCATTGATGCCGCCCTGAAGGGACAAACCTTCACCGAAGTCACGGCGGGCACCCTTGGTCCGTCCGTGCGCACCATCGTCCCGGTGAAGGACGCGGCAGGGACGGTGAAGGCGCTGGTGGCGGTGGGCGTCACCGTCCGCAACGTCGATGTCGCCTTCGCCGGGCGCCTGCCGGTCCTGCTGGCCCTCGGCGTTGCGCTGCTGGTGGGGGGTTCCCTGGCATCCTGGCTGCTGGGGCGGTATCTCCGCCGGGTGACGCGCGGCTGGGGACCGGAACAGCTGGCACAGTTGTTCGCGTACTACGAATCAGTCCTGCACTCCGTCCGTGAAGGCCTCATCCTTATCGATGCCAGGAAGCGCGTTGTGATGTACAACGACCAGGCTGCCGAACTGCTGGGCCTGGCCGACACCGGCAGCAACGATCCCACCCGGCCCCCGTCGCTTGCAGACCTCCCCCTGGACAGCGAACTCCGCAGCCTGTTTGACTCCGGACGCACCACGAAGGACGAGATAGTCCTGACCGGCTCCCGGGTACTGGTGGTCAACCAGGGGCCGGCCCGGGGCCCGGAGTCCCCCGGCGCGCGCGCAAAGGTCCCCGTCTACGGAACCGTGGCCACCCTCCGCGACCGCACCGAGATCGAAGCGCTTGGCAGCGAACTCCAAACCATGCGGACCCTATCCGACGCGCTGCGCGCCCAGACACACGAACACGCAAACCGGCTCCACACCATGGTCTCGCTCCTGGAACTCGGCCGGACCGGGGAAGCCCTCGACTTTGCCACCCAGGACCTGGCCCTGAGCCAGCAGCTGACGGACGACATGGTGAGCTCGATCGATGAACCGGTGATAGGCGCCCTGGTCATGGGCAAAGTGGCAGAGGCCCACGAGCGCGGCGTCCAGCTTGATGTTTCCACCCTCGGCTCGGGCACGGCATCAGGGGTAGCGGTCCAGGACCTGGTGACGATCCTGGGCAACCTGCTGGACAACGCCATCGATGCTGCCGCCGACGCACCGCCCCCACGGCGGGTTGCGCTGACGCTGGAGGCGGACGAGGAAGGGCTGGACATCGCCGTCAACGATTCCGGAGCGCCTATCGACCCCGCGGATTCGGAGAAGATTTTCCGGCACGGATACAGCACGAAGCCTGCAGGGTCAGGGGGCCGGGGCATTGGCCTGGCACTGGTCCGGCAGGCGGTGCGGCGCTTGGGCGGTACGCTGGCCACTAACGGACGGCGCGGCGCCAAGTTCGAAGTATTCCTGCCCGCGGCGGCTGTGTCCGCGGAAAAGGAGCACAGACAGTGAGCAACATCCGGGTCCTCGTCGTCGAAGACGAGGCCATCGCTTCGGCGGCCCACGCCGCGTACGTGGGGCGGCTGGACGGGTTTGAGCTTGCGGGGACTGCGCCCGACGGTCAGTCCGCCCTGCGGCTGCTCAACGAATTCGAAGCGGCGGGTGAGCCGGTGGAACTGGTCCTGCTGGACATGAACCTGCCTGACCTGCACGGCCTGGACATTGCCCGGCGGATGCGCTCGGCGGGAATCCTCGCGGACATCATCGCCATCACCGCCGTACGCGAGCTGGCGATTGTCCGCAGCGCCGTTGCCATCGGCGTGGTCCAGTACCTGATTAAGCCCTTCACGTTCGCCACGTTCTCCGACAAGCTGGAAAACTACCGCCAGTTCCGCCAGCAGCTGGCCGGTTCCAGCATTGGTCCCGGCAAGGGGGGCACCTCCCAGAGTGAAGTTGACCGGGCCTTCGCCAGCCTTAGGGCGCCGTCCGAACTCCCGCTTCCCAAGGGTCTCTCCACTTCGACGCTCGGCTCCGTCCAGGAGTTCCTTCGCCAACGGCCCGAAGCAGTGTCCGCCACCGAGGTCATGGATGCCCTGGGCATGTCCAGGGTGACGGCGCGGCGCTACCTCGAGTACCTTGCCGACGCCGGCACGGTTTCCCGGACTGCCCGGTACGGAACCCCGGGCAGGCCGGAAAACGAGTACCGCTGGAACGGCCGCTGACACGCTTCGCGGCTTGACGCCCCAGCCGTTAGTCAGCGCGCTTTTGCCGCGTCCGCCCGGAGGGAGCCGATCAGCTGGTCGATAACCCCCGGATCTTCGATGGTGGAGGGCACCGTATACTCCTCGCCGTCTGCGATCTGGCGCACGGTCTTGCGGAGGATCTTCCCGGAACGGGTCTTGGGCAGGGCGTCCACCACTTTCACGTTCTTGAAGTCCGCAACCGCGCCGATGTCCCGCCGGACCAGTGCCACCAGGTCCATGGCCAGAACGTCTTCAGGGATGTCAACCCCGGATTTGAGCACCACGTAGCCGCTGGGACGCTGCCCCTTGAGCGGGTCGGCGAGCCCGATCACGGCGCACTCGGCAACGGCCGGATGCTGTCCGATCACCTGCTCCAAGGCGCCGGTGGACAGCCGGTGGCCGGCAACATTGATAATGTCGTCGGTGCGGCCCATGACGAACAGGTAGCCGTCCTCATCGCGGTAGCCGGAGTCCCCTGTGGCGTAGCAGCCCTCGAAGACCTGCAGGTAGGAAGAGATGAAGCGTTCATCGTTTCCCCACAGCGTGGTGAGGGTGCCGGGCGGCAGCGGCAGCTCCAGCACGATGTTGCCTTCAGTTCCGGGCTCCACTTCCGCGCCCGCGCCGTCGAGGATCCGCAACCGGAACCCGGGCATGGGAACGCTCGGGGAGCCGGCCTTGATGGGCAGCGGCTCCAGTCCCCGCGGATTTGCGCAAATGGCCCAACCGGTCTCGGTCTGCCACCAGTGGTCCACCACTGGCACGCCGAGGACCCGCGATGCCCAGTGGAACGTGTCCGTGTCCAGCCGCTCGCCCGCGGCGAAAAGCGTACGAAGGCTTGAGACGTCGTAATTTCCCAGTAGCGATGCCTCCGGATCGGCTTTGCGGATGGCCCGCAGCGCCGTGGGAGCGGTAAACAGGACGTTGACCCCATGGTCCTGGACCACGCGCCAGAACGCACCGGCGTCGGGCGTGCCCACCGGCTTGCCCTCGTACATCACCGTGGTGGCGCCGGCCAGCAGCGGCCCGTAGACGATGTATGAGTGCCCCACCACCCAGCCCACGTCAGAAGCAGTCCACATCACATCACCCGGACCGATGCCGTAGATGTTCTCCAGGGTCCAGTGCAGCGCGACGGCGTGCCCGCCGTTGTCCCGCACCACCCCCTTGGGTGCGCCGGTGGTCCCGGAAGTGTAAAGGATGTAGAGCGGATCCGTGGCCCGTACGGCGACGGGGGCAACAGGCTCCGCCGAAGCCATGAGGGTGTCCCAGTCCAGCCAGCCCGCGTGCTCCGCTGCAGTTGATGCAAAGCCGTCGCGGGCTTTGACCAGTACCGGAATATCAGGCGCGCCCGCCAACTCGAGGGCCTCCGCGACCGCCGGCAGGTACTCGATGCGCCGGGCTGGTTCAATCCCGCCCGAGGCGGTGACCACGGCGGCGGGGCCGGCATCGCGGATCCGCGCAGCGAGCTCCTTGGGCGCGAAGCCGCCAAAGACCACCGAGTGGACCGCGCCCAGCCTGGCAGTGGCCAGCATGGCGATGGCGGCTTCCGGGATCATGGGCATGTAGATCACCACGCGGTCGCCCTTGCCTACGCCGTGCCCCTTCAGTACGCCGGCAAAGCGGGCCACGAGATCCGTCAGTTCGGCGTAGGTGTACCGCTGCCGTGTTCCCAGCATGGCGGAGTCATGGATCAGCGCATCCTGCCCTCCGCGGCCCTCGGCGACGTGCCGGTCCAGCGCGTTGTAGCACGTGTTGAGGGTACCGTCAGGGAACCAGTTGTAAAGCGGCGCCCGGCTGGAGTCCAAGGCCCGGACCGGTGGCGAGATCCAGGAGATCTTCTCCGCTGCCTCCAGCCAGAAATCTTCGGGTTGTTCGATGCTCCGCTGGTAAATGTCCCGGTAGCTGTTGGTGACCATGAGGTATCCCGTCCACGACGTTGTGATGCAGCTCATGGTAGCGGGCGGCGGGTTCCGGCCACAAGAGATGTGTATACAGAATTTGGCATTCCTCCCTATTTTTCCGGTTTCGGCTGCATTTCATGGACAGCTGTGTATACACTGATGCTGTCACCGGGGAAGGAGGCTACCATGCGCGCCAGTGATAAGGCTTATGCGGCCCTGCGCGAGGACATCGTCGAATGGCGCCTGGCGCCTGGCACGGTCCTGGCCGAGGTGGAACAGTCCGAGCGCCTGGGCGTCTCCCGAACCCCACTCCGGGAAGCACTGGGCCGCCTTACGGCGGAAGGGCTGACGACGGCGGGCGGCCGCGGCGTCGTGGTTACAGACATCTCCCTTGAGGACATCGACGAACTGTTCGAACTGCGCGAAACGCTGGAAGGCAAGGCCGCGGCGCTGGCCGCCCGGCGAGGCGATGCGGCCACGTTCGAGCGCCTGCAGCGCGAACTGCTCGATGCACCCGGCCTCATCGCCGGCGGGAAGCCCGCCCTGCATGACTACTACGAACTGGTGGGCCGGCTGGACGCAGCCATCGACGCAGCCATCTCCAACTCCTACCTGGCCCAGGCCATGCGAAGCCTGCGCGTGCACCTGGTCCGGATCCGCCGGCTTGCCGCCGACGACGCCTGCCGCCTCACCGCCGCAGCCGCCGAGCACGCCGCCATCGCGGAGGCCATCGCGGCCGGCAACCCAAAGCTCGCCGAGGCCGCTACCGTCATCCATCTGCACCGAAGCCTCTCCCACGTCAAAGCAGCCCACGCATCCCACCCGAAGGAGCACCATGGTTAAGGAACACCACGTCCGCGTCTACAAGAGCGAAGAGAACCTGCCCCGCGAGGACCAACTCGCCTACAAGATCGCCCAAGTCGCGGCGGATCCCGTCGGCGTCTCCGACGATGTGACCGACATGGTGATCAACCGCGTCATCGACAACGCCTCGGTGGCCATCGCTTCCCTGAACCGCGCCCCGATCATCGCAGCCCGGGCCCAGGCGCTCACCCATGGCCCCAGCACCGGCGGCAAGGGTTCCAGGGTCTTCGGCATCGAGGAACGGGTTGCACCGGAATGGGCTGCCTGGGCAAACGGGGTGGCCGTCCGGGAACTGGACTACCACGACACGTTCCTGGCCGCCGAGTACTCCCACCCCGGCGACAACATCCCCCCGATCCTCGCCGTCGCCCAGCACGTAGGCTCCAGCGGCTACGACCTGATCCGCGGCATCGCCACCGGCTACGAGATCCAGGTCAACCTGGTCAAGGCCATCTGCCTGCACAAGCACAAGATCGACCACGTGGCCCACCTGGGCCCCTCCGCTGCCGCCGGGATCGGCACCCTGCTGGGCCTCGACGTCGAAACTATCTTCCAGTCCGTGGGCCAGGCACTGCACACCACCACGGCGACCCGGCAGTCACGCAAGGGCGAGATCTCCACCTGGAAGGCGCACGCTCCAGCGTTTGCCGGCAAGATGGCCATCGAGTCCGCGGACCGCGCCATGCGCGGCCAAACCTCACCTGTGCCCATCTACGAAGGCGAGGACGGCGTCATCGCCTGGATGCTCGACGGCCCGGACGCCTCCTACATGGTCCCGCTCCCCACCCCCGGCGAAGCCAAGCGCGCCATCCTGGACACCTACACCAAGGAACACTCGGCTGAATACCAGGCGCAGGCCTGGATCGACCTGGCCCGCAAGCTGCACCGGGAACACCCCGAGGTCACCGACTCCGCCAACGTGAAGTCCGTGCTGATCAAAACCAGCCACCACACCCACTACGTGATCGGCTCCGGCGCCAACGACCCCCAGAAATACAGCCCCACCGCGAGCCGGGAAACCCTGGACCACTCCATCCCCTACATCTTCACCGTCGCCCTCCAGGACGGCGCCTGGCACCACGTGGACTCCTACTCCCCCGAGCGCGCCGCACGCCAGGACACCGTGGAGCTGTGGCACAAGGTGACGACGGTGGAGGATCCGGAATGGACCCGCCGCTACCACTCCCTGGACATCGCCGAGAAAGCCTTTGGCGGCTCAGTGGAGATCACCCTCAAGGACGGCACCGTCATCACCGACCAGATCGCCGTCGCCGACGCCCACCCACTCGGCGCCCGGCCGTTCGCCCGCGGGCAGTACATCAACAAGTTCCGCACCCTCGCCGCAGGCCTGGTGGAGGAAGCCGAGGTCGAACGGTTCCTCGCCGCCGTCGAACGCCTCCCCCAGCTCGCCGCCGGTGAGCTGGACCAGCTCAACATCACCGCTGCCCCCGGCGTCATCGACCTCGCGGCGGCACCGAAGGGACTCTTCTGATGCTGTATTCGAAGACCACTCCGGAGCAGAAGCGGATCCGGTTCCGGGAACTGCTGGCCTCCGGAACCATCCAGCAGTTCCCCGGTGCGTTCAACCCGCTCTCCGCCCGGCTGATCGAGGAAAAAGGCTTCGCCGGCGTCTACATCTCCGGCGCCGTCCTGGCCAACGACCTGGGCCTGCCGGACATCGGACTGACCACGCTGACCGAGGTGGCCACCCGCGCCGGGCAGATTGCCCGGATGACGGACCTGCCCTCGATCGTGGACGCCGACACCGGCTTCGGCGAACCCATGAACGTGGCCCGCACTATCCAGGAACTGGAGAACGCCGGCCTGGCCGGCTGCCACATCGAGGACCAGTTCAACCCCAAGCGCTGCGGCCACCTGGACGGCAAGAACGTGGTGGACCTGGACACCGCCACCAAACGCATCCGCGCCGCCGCCGACGCCCGCCGGGACCCGAACTTCCTCATCATGGCCCGCACCGACATCCGCGCCACCGACGGACTGGAGGCTGCGCAGCAGCGTGCCAAGGCCCTGGTTGAAGCCGGCGCGGACGCGATCTTCCCCGAAGCCATGAAGGACCTCAGCGAGTTCAAGGCCATCCGGGACGCGGTGGACGTGCCGATCCTGGCCAACATGACCGAATTCGGCAAGAGTGACCTTTTTACCGTGGATGAACTGGCGGGCGTGGGCGTCAACATGGTCATCTACCCGGTAACGCTGCTCCGTAGTGCCATGGGGGCTGCTGAGCGTACTCTGGAATCTATAAAATCCGACGGCACCCAGGAGGCACAGGTCCCAAGCATGCTGACCCGTGCCCGGCTCTACGACCTCGTTGACTATGAGGCCTACAACCACTTTGACACCGGGGTGTTCAATTTCCGGATCCCCGGCACCTGACATCCCGCCCCTGACACCACACCGGAATGCCGGCAGCTGCCGGCCACCAGGCTTTAGGAACAAAGGAGTTTCAGCAATGGCTGAAAATGAGATCAAAAAGGGCCTCGCCGGCGTCGTGGTGGATTACACCGCCGTCTCCAAGGTCAACCCTGACACCAACTCACTGCTCTACCGCGGCTACCCCGTCCAGGAACTGGCCGCCAGGTGCAGCTTCGAGGAAGTGGCCTACCTGCTCTGGAACGGCGAACTGCCCACCAAGGAACAGCTGGCGGAGTTCACCGCGAGGGAGCGCGCCGGACGCGCCCTTGACCCGGTGGTCAAGCAGGTCATCGACGCCTTGCCGGTGACCTCGCACCCGATGGATGTCTGCCGGACCGCGGCGTCTGTGATGGGCGCCCGGCACCCGCTGGCCGGGGACTCCTCGCGGGAGGCCAACATGGCCAAGGCCGTTGACCTGTTCGCCGCTATGCCGGCCGTCGTGGCGTATGACCAGCGCCGCCGCCACGGCCAGGAACTCGTGGAGCCGCGCGATGACCTTGGCTACTCGGCGAACTTCCTGTGGATGGCCTTCGGTGAGGAACAGGTGCCCGAAGTTGTTGACGCCTTCAACGTCTCGATGATCCTCTACGCCGAGCACTCCTTCAACGCGTCAACGTTCACCGCGCGCGTCATCACCTCAACGCTGTCGGACCTGCACTCAGCGGTGACCGGAGCCATCGGGGCACTGAAGGGTCCGCTTCACGGTGGGGCGAACGAAGCCGTGATGCACACCTTCGACGAGATCGGCATCCGGCAGGAGGAGTCCCTCGAGGAGGCTGCGGCACGGGCTAAGGCCTGGATGGAGGACGCCTTGGCGCAGAAGAAAAAGGTCATGGGCTTCGGCCACCGCGTCTACAAGCACGGCGATTCCCGGGTGCCCACCATGAAGGCCGCCCTGGACAAGATGATCGCCCATTACGGCCGCCCTGAACTGCTGGGGCTGTACAACGGCCTGGAAACGGCGATGGACGAGGCCAAGGCCATCAAGCCGAACCTGGACTACCCCGCCGGGCCCACGTACCACCTGATGGGCTTCGATACACCCACCTTCACTCCCCTGTTCGTGGCCAGCCGGATTACGGGCTGGACCGCGCACATCATGGAGCAACTGGACGCCAACTCGCTGATCCGGCCGCTGAGCGAGTACAACGGCGTGGAGGAACGGCACCTGGCCTAGCGTTGGCAGGAACGTCCGACGGCGGGAGGGCACTTTGGGTGCCGGGCCCGCCGTCGGCCTTTAACGGCCGCCTTGGCCCAGGAGGCTTTCGGAGGACGCGACAGACTCGTTGTCGGTGTGCATGGTGACCACCACGTTGACCCGGCCGCCTTCCAGCACCACGGGCAGCCAGTGGTCGGCGTCCTGCCACATGCGGTCCACCGGCAGGGCCTGCACGCTGAACCATTCAGGCAGGATCTCGTCGCTGGGCACCGGCTCGCCCTCCCAGGTGCGGGCGGTAAAGAGCCAGGTGTCCATGTTCCAGTCCGGCCGCGCAGGGAAGACAAACCGGACGGTTCCGGCGTCGGCCAGATCCTCGTGGCGGAGCACTATGGAGGTTTCTTCAAGCACCTCACGGATCACCGCCTGCGCGTGAGACTCCCCCGGTTCCACGTGCCCGCCGATGCCGACGATCTTGCCCTTGCCGAAACCGGTCTGCTTCAATCCCAGCAATACCTCGGCGCCCCCGGCTCCATCGCGGAGGAGGAAACAAAGGACCACCGCCGCCGCGCTCATTCCAACACCATCAACGCAGCCCCTAGCCCAACGCCCGGGGATGTGCTGCGGCGTAGATTTCACGGAGGGTATCCGCGGTGACCAGCGTGTACACCTGCGTGGTGGTCACGGAGGCGTGGCCCAGCAGTTCCTGCACCACCCGGACGTCGGCACCGCCTTCAAGCAGGTGGGTGGCGAACGAATGCCGCAGCGTGTGCGGCGACACGTCGCGGGTGATGTTGGCCTTCTCCGCCGCCGCTTTCAGGATGGTCCAGGCACTCTGCCGGCTGATCCTGCCGCCGCGGGCATTGAGGAACAGCGCGGGCGTGCCCTTTCCTTTGGCGGCAAGCAGCGGGCGCCCACGGACCAGGTAGGCATCGAGTGCCCGGGCCCCGTAGGAGCCCAACGGCACCAGTCGTTCTTTGGATCCCTTGCCGAACAGGCGGACAATGGCTGGCCCGGCTTCCGGCTCGGCGAGGGAGATATCGTCAACATCCAGGCCCACCGCTTCGCTGATCCTGGCGCCGGTGGAATAGAGGAATTCGAGCAGTGCGCGGTCGCGCAGCCCCGTGGCGGTGTCGGTTCCGGCCGCTTCCAGGATGCGGGTGACCTCGTCAACGCTGATGGCCTTGGGCAGCCGCTTGCCGGCCATCGGCGGGTGCACTTCGCGGGCCGGATCCGCCGGCGTGAACCCCTCCAGCGCCCAGAATTTGTGCAGCCCCCGAACGGCCACCACCGTCCGCGCCGCGGAGCGCACGCCCAGGGTGGAGCCTCCGTCGGACCCGTCGGACAGGGCGCGGACGTACCCTGTTACGTGGTGCCGGGTGACGTCCCGGGGACGCGTGCAGCCGGCGGCGGCGAGGTAGCGGGCGTACCGGGCCAGGTCCCGCCGGTAGGCGGCAAGGGTGTTCGCTGCCAGCCCCCGTTCCACGCGCACGTGCTGGAGGTAATCAGTGATTCCGCGGTCGATCGCGGCCGGAATTTGCGCCGGGGCTGTACCGTCCGCTGCAGCGTTCGGAACCGGTTCGACCACCGGGGCCGCTCCAGCCACCGGGGCCGCTTCAGCCACCGGGACTGCTTCAGCCGAAGGACCCGGTGCCATCAGCGCTGGCTGGGGTGTGCGGGCCAAGGGGCGTCGGCGGGGCGGAGCCCCTCGTAACCGCCCGCCCGGGCTGCCGCGGCGGCAAGGATCCCGACGACGGCGGACGGGTTGTGCAGGCGCCCGGCCAGCACGGAGGCCACGGCATCGTCCAGGCTGATCCAGTGGAACTCGATCTCGGCTTCCTCATCCGTCCGCTCGTGCCGCTCGTGATGCGGCACCTCGGTGAGGTCGCGGGCCAAGTAGATCCGAATGGCCTCGCTGGAGGATCCCGGGGAATTGAAGACATCGGCCAGGACGTTCCAGCTCCCGGCCGCCAGGTCAGCTTCCTCGGCGAGTTCGCGTGCCGCCCCCACTACAAAGTCTTCGCCCTCGACGTCCAGCAGGCCCGCCGGGACTTCCCACAGGTCCATCCCGACGGGGTGCCGGTACTGCTTCAAAAGCAGGATCTGGCCTTGGTCATTCATAGGCAGGACCGCCACGGCGCCCGGGTGGTCGATGTAGTCACGGGTGAGGGCATCCCCGGTCTCGGAGAGCTGGAAGGTGTCGCTGACGACGTCCCAGATCCGGCCCTGGTAGACCTTCTCGGAGGACAAAAGACGGCGCGGGCTTGGTGCATCCGAAACCTGTTTGGCAGGGGTGGCTTCAGGTGTACCAGGCATCGCGCCGTCCTTTTGTTCTATTGACTACTTAGCGGTAACGGTACCCGAAGCTGCAGGCTCCTCCACCGCGGGCGCAGCCGTGTCGGCAACGCCCTCCCGGCCGGCGCTCTGGTGGTCCAGGGCGGCTTTGATCAGGCCGGCGAACAACGGGTGCGGGCGGGTGGGCCGCGAGCTCAGCTCAGGGTGCGCCTGCGTGGCCACGTAGTAGGGGTGGACGTCGGCAGGCAGCTCAACGAATTCCACCAGCTTGCCGTCGGGGGACATTCCGGAGAAGACCAAGCCCTTGTCCGCGATTTGTTGGCGGTACTTGTTGTTGACCTCGTAGCGGTGCCGGTGGCGTTCGCTGACCGTGGTCTTGCCGTAGGTACCGGCAATGACCGAGCCCTCGTCCAGCTTGGCTTCGTAGAGGCCAAGGCGCATGGTGCCGCCCAGGTCGCCACGGCCTTCAACGAACTCCAGCTGCTCCTCCATGGTGGCGATAACCGGGTACTTGGAGTCCGGCTCGAACTCGCTGGAGGAAGCACCCTCCAGGCCCACCACGTTGCGGGCGTACTCAATGACCATGCACTGCAGGCCAAGGCACAGGCCCAGCACGGGCAGCTTGGTTTCGCGGGCGAACTTAAGGGCGCCCAGCTTGCCTTCAAGGCCACGGATGCCGAATCCACCCGGCACGCAGATGGCGTCCACGCCGTCGAGCGCCTTGATGGCACCCTCACGGGTCTCACACTCATCCGAGGGGACCCACCGGATTTTGACCTTCGCCTCGTTGGCGAAGCCGCCGGCACGCAGGGCTTCGGTTACCGAGAGATAGGCGTCCGGAAGGTCGATGTACTTGCCCACCAGGGCAATTTCGACTTCGTGCTTGGGGTTGTGGACGGCCTCCAGGAGATGATCCCAGCTGGTCCAGTCCACATCCTTGAACGGCAGGTCCAAGGCACGGACAATGTAGGAGTCCAGGCCCTGCCTGTGCAAGGTCTTGGGGATGTCGTAAATGCTGGGGGCGTCAGGGCAGCCGATGACAGCCTCGAGGTCGACGTCGCACATGCGGCCGATCTTGGCGCGCATGGCCTCGGGGATTTCGCGGTCGGACCGGATGACGATGGCTTCGGGCTGGATACCGATGGAGCGCAGGGCTGCTACCGAGTGCTGGGTGGGCTTGGTCTTCAGTTCCTGCGACGGGCCGATGTACGGGACCAGTGAGACGTGGACGAAGAAGACGTTGCCGCGGCCCACGTCCTGGCGGACCTGGCGGGCCGATTCGAGGAACGGCTGGGATTCAATATCGCCAACGGTGCCGCCGATTTCGGTGATGATGACGTCGGGGGCGTTCTTGCCTTCAGCAGGCAGGCGCATGCGGCGTTTGATCTCGTCCGTGATGTGCGGGATGACCTGGACCGTGTCGCCGAGGTATTCGCCACGCCGTTCCTTGGCGATCACCGTGGAGTACACCTGCCCCGTGGTCACATTCGCGGAACCTTCAAGGTTCTCGTCGAGGAAGCGTTCGTAGTGCCCGATATCCAGGTCCGTCTCGGCGCCGTCGTCGGTAACGAAGACCTCACCGTGCTGGAAGGGGTTCATCGTGCCCGGATCCACGTTCAGGTAGGGATCGAGCTTCTGCATCGTGACGGACAGGCCGCGGGCCCGGAGCAGGTGACCGAGGCTGGAGGCCGTCAGTCCCTTACCGAGCGAGGACGCCACACCGCCGGTGACAAAGATGTGCTTGGTCATCTTGGAGGAGCCCGGGAACCGGGAATTTACACGGGAATTTGATCGCTGCACCACGGAATTCGAGCCTATCATCAATTGCGCCTTCCCGTGCCCGTGGGCGTCAGGCCCGCTGCGGCAGGAGCTTGGCATCATCCAGCAGCTCCTGCGCGTGCGCCTGCGCGGATTCGGAGTCCTCCTGGCCGGCCAGCATCCGAGCCAGTTCACGCACCCGCTCGGGCCCGTCAAGGAGGCGGACGTCACTTGAGGTAAACCCGGTGGCGGTTCCGCCGTCGGCTCCCCTGACGGACGTTTTGGTCACGGTGATGTGCTGGTCGGCGAAGGCGGCCACCTGTGGAAGGTGCGTGACCACCAGGACCTGGACGTGGCGGGCCAGCATGGCCAGCCGCCGGCCGATCTCGACGGCGGCGCGTCCACCCACGCCGGCGTCCACCTCGTCGAACACAAAGGTGGGGACGGGATCGACGGCGGCGAGCACCACTTCGATGGCGAGCATCACGCGGGACAACTCACCGCCGGAGGCGCCCTTGCCCAGCGGCCTGGCGGGAGCACCGGAGTGCGGCCGCAGCAGGAAGCTGATCTCGTCCGCGCCGTGCGGACCCAGCTGTCCGCCCGGCTCGAGGTTGATCACCAGCGTGGCATCAGCCATGGCCAGGGCCTTCAGCTCTGCACTTACCCGGGCCGAGAGGTCCTTCGCGGCCTTGGCCCGGATCTTGCTGATGGCCGCCGACTGCTTGGTCAGCTCCGCTTCTGCGCGGACCACCTCCGCGTCCAGGGCCTCGATGCGGGAGGAATCGTCCTGGAGCTCGTCGTACCGGACGCGGGCCTTTTCCGCCCACTCCAGGACTTCGTCGATGGTAGGGGCGTATTTACGGACCAACTTGGCCAGGGCTGCCCTCCGGTCCTCGATTTCGGCGAGCCGCTCCGGGCCCTCGGAATCCAGGCCGGCCTGGTAGCTGGCAAGTTCGGTGGCGATGTCATTGAGCAGGAAACCCACTTCCGCCAGCCGCGCGGCCGCGGAACCAAGTTCAGCGTCGTGCTCGGCAACATGCTCCAGCGTGCGTTTGGCCGAATCGACCAATGTGGTGGCGTCACCGGTCTCACCAAAATCTTCGGCGATCAGGGCCTGGTGTGCCGTGCTGGCGGCGATCCGCAGTTCCTCCACGTTGGCCAGCTTGACGGCCTCGGCCTTCAGGAGCTCGTCCTCCCCCGGCTGCGGATCGACATCGTCTATTTCGGCGAGGGCTGCCTCCAGGGATTCGGCTTCGCGGAGCCTGTCCCGCGCGGCGCTCCGCAGGCTGTCCAGTTCCGCCTGGCTGGACTTCCACCGGCTGTACAGCTCCTGGTACGCGGCCAGCGGGCCGGCCAGGGTGTCCCCGGCGAACTTGTCCAACGCTTCCCGCTGCGCCGTGGCACTTTTAAGCCGGATCTGGTCGGACTGGCCGTGCACCACCACAAGGGATTCGCCGATTTCGGCCAGGACGCCCACCGGGGCAGCCCGGCCGCCCAGGAACGCGCGGCTGCGTCCGTCCGCGCCCAGGCGACGGGCCAGGATGAGCTCAGCCCCGCCGTCGAACTCCTCGGCTTCGGCACCGGCGTCGAGGGCACGGGCAATGGCCGGATGTCCGGCGTCGAGCTTGAGTACCGCTTCCGCGGTGGCGCTTTTCGCACCGCTCCGGACGGCTCCGGCGTCGGAACGGGCGCCCAGCAGCAGTCCGACGGCGGTGACCACCATGGTCTTGCCCGCGCCGGTTTCGCCGGTCACCACACTCAATCCCGGGCCGAGCGGGAGCGTTGCGTCGGTGATGACGCCCAGGTCGCGGATTCTCAGTTCTTCAAGCATGGATTCACTTCGCAGTCGACGGATCGGGATCGCTGTCGGGGCTTTCAACATGCGGTACGGGCAGCGGCGGCACGGGCCGGGGTGTCCGCACCACGGGGATGGGGCCGGTGTGCACGGCGTCGGACTTGGGCACCGGCCCGCGCCAGCCGTGGATGGGCAGCTGGAATTTGCGGACCAGGCGTGCCGAGAACGGGGTCTGGTGCGTGCGGGCCAGCCGGACCGGGGTGGCCGATTTGGTCACTTCCACGCGGGCGCCGGGCGGCAGGTCAACCGAACGCCGGCCATCGCACCAGAGCACCCCCTGGGCGTCGGTCCGGCCCAGCACCTCAACGGCCAGCTTGGACCTGGGCGACACCACGAGGGGCTTGGCGAAGAGCGCGTGGGCACTGATCGGCACGATCACCAGCGCCTCCACTTCCGGCCATACCACCGGTCCCCCGGCGGAAAACGCGTAGGCCGTAGACCCCGTAGGGGTGGCCACCACGATTCCGTCGGAGCCGAAGGATGTCAGCGGGCGCTCGTCCACCTCGGTCACCACTTCGAGCATCCTTTCGCGGTTGGCTTTTTCGATGGCGGCCTCGTTTAAAGCCCAGGTGTGCCAAATCTTCTGCCCGCGGACCCAGACCTTGACATCGATGGTCATCCGCTCTTCAACGGTGTAGTCGCGGCTGGCGATCCATTCCACCGTCTGGGCAAGGTCCGCCCGTTCACTTTCAGCCAGGAAGCCCACATGGCCCAGGTTGACGCCCAGGAGGGGCACATCCACCTCGCGGACCAGTTCGGCGGCGCGCAGGATGGTTCCGTCACCGCCGAGGACCATCACCAGTTCGACGTCGGGCAGCTGGACATGGTCGTGGAGCACCTCCACCGGCTGGGCCAGGTGTCCGAAGAACCGTTCCATGTCCCCCAGTTCGGAGTCCTGCATCACGGGGACCATGCCCGAAGCATGCAGCAGGGCACAGGCTTCCCAGGCGGCTTTCAGTGACTCCTCGCGGCCGGTGTGGGCAAGGACCAGTACACGCCTGCTCATCAGGTTCCGCTCTCTAGTGGTTCTGCCAGATTCGTCCGAGCAAGGCAGCGGCTGCTGCCTCTCGCTCTTCGATCTTAGGCAAGTCTTTGGTGATCCTGCGTTTTATCCACAGGAAGTATTCGACGTTTCCGTCCTGTCCGGGCAGCGGGCTTGCCGCCAGGCCGCAAAGGTCCAGGCCGGCGTCGAGCGCTGCCCTGGCTACCTTCTCCACGGCCATCCGACGTTCACGGTCCGAGGTGACAACGCCTGTCCGGCCCAGGCGGTCCTTGCCGATCTCGAACTGCGGCTTGACCATCAGCACCAGGTCGCCGCCAGGCTCGGTGCAGTCCGCCAACGGATGCACCACGAGGGTGAGGGAGATGAAGGACAGGTCGGCGACGGTCAACGCGGCCGGACCGCCGATGTCCGGCGGCGCCATGTACCTGACGTTCATTCCTTCGTGGACGTCCACGCGTGGGTCGCTGCGGAGGTGCGGCACCAACTGGCCGTGCCCGACGTCGACCGCTACCACGTGCGCTGCCCCGCGCCGCAGGAGGACATCGGTGAAGCCGCCGGTGGAGGCACCAGCGTCAAGGCACCTTTTGCCCTGGACCGAAACTTCGGGGAAGGCGTCCAGGGCCCCGGCCAGCTTGTGGCCGGCGCGGCTGGCGTAGGTGTCCTGGTCATCGTGTTCGACGGCCAGTTCCCGGCTCTCCTCAACCTGCAGGGAGGCCTTGGCGAGGACTTGGCCCCCGGAGCTGACTTTGCCTTCGGCGATAAGGGAGGCAGCATGCGTTCGCGACCTCGCCAGTCCGCGGGCCACCAACGCCTGGTCGAGCCGTACCGGCATCAGGCTGTCCCGCCGGCTCGGTCAGTGCCTGCGGGATCGCTGTCAGTGGGATCGCTGGCAGTCGGATCGTTGTTGAGGGCGGCCAACAGTTCATCGTGCAGCTTGTTGTAGACGGCTTCGTGCTCTGCTGCCGGGAGCCCGGGCAGGTCGAGAAGCCTCGCCGTGGCCTGCGCCACCTGCGGATCTGTGATGTCCTGCCCGGCGGCATCGGGCCACTCCGGGGCCGGCTGGGCTGTCGCGTCGTGCGGTTCGGTCAGCTCGGTCATTGAACCAGTCTAGTGATCCAGCCACACCAGCTTGGGCGCCTGTGGGGTTGCGGCGTCCGGCGTACCGGCCCACCACGCCGCACACGCCGCGCGCCAGGAGTTGAGGTCGTCCTGGCTGCCGATGATGCCCACGGCTCCGTTGGCCAGGCGCGCTGTTGACTGGCCGCAGGTGTAGGTGCCGTCGTCGTGCGTTACTTCCGGGTATGGCCGGTGCAGGCCCTCGAGGTCTTCGATGATGTACCTGGGACGTTCGGCAGCCCGCGCCGCCAGGATGGTCTCGCGCGTGTCGACGCCGGTCAGGACAGCCACCGTGGCGAAGCCGGCATTGTTGCCGCCCAGGATGTCCGTGTCCAGCCGGTCGCCCACCACCAGCGGACGCTCGGCCCCAAGCCGCTTGGCAGCCGAGTGGAACAGCGGCGCCTCCGGTTTTCCCGCGACTCTTGGCTGCTGGCCAGTGGCTGCGGCGACGGCGGCAACCAGGGTGCCGTTGCCCGGCGCGATGCCACGCGCCTGGGGAATGGACATGTCGGTGTTGGTGGCCACCCAGAAGGCACCGGCGTTCACCACATAGGTGGCTTCGGCCAGGTCCTTCCAGCCAATGGCGGGGCTGAACCCCTGGACCACGGCGACCGGGTCCTCGTCCTGGCCGCCCACCGGCACCAGGCCTGCCAGCTCAATTTCCCGGGCGAGTGCCGGGCTGCCGGTGATGAGGACCTTAGACCCGGGTGCCAGCATCGACGCGAGCAGCTCGGCCGCCGCCTGGGAGGAACTGACCACCTGGTTGTCCGCTGCGGGCGCACCAAGATCACGGAGGTGTGCTGCCACCTCCGCCGGTGAGCGGGAGGCGTTGTTGGTCACATAGCCCAGGCCGATGCCCAACCCGGAGAGCTTCTTTAACGACTCGACAGCTCCGGGAATGGCATCTGGCCCGGCGTAAACCACGCCGTCCAGGTCGGCGAGGAGTGCATCGAAGTGGGAAACCAGGGAGACGTCGCTCATGTGTGTTTAGTCTTCCCGGCGGTCTTCATGGCGCTCGACGTCCGCATGGTCCTCAGCGCCGGCGTCATCGACACCGGCGTTGTCACCAGGCTCGGAACTGAGCTCGTCGTGTTCCACTGAGTCCTGGTCCGATTCGGCGTCGTCGGAGACGAAGTAGTCGGCGTCCTGGTCGTCGATGCTGCTGTCCTGCGGGGACTTCGCTTCGCTGGCGCGGCCGCTCTCCGCCGCCGCCTCCGTGGAACCTGCTGCGGGCGTTCCGGCGTCGGAGGCCGTGGAGGCGCGCTCCAGCATCCTGCGGCGTTCCGCCTCTTCCCGGGCTTCCTCCTCCTCGTCCCACCCGAGGTCGATGATTTCGGGTTCCTGGTCCTCGCCAAGACCCAGGGCGTTTTCAGCCACTACCGCCTGCCTGCTCCACTTCTGTGACTCGTCTTCGCGTCCCACCGCAGCCAAAGCGTCGGCGTAGGCACGGAAGAGCCGCGGGCTGTAGGAGAACGCCCGGTTCATGTCCAGCTGGGAGATTTCAAGTTCGGCTACTGCCGCGTCCAGCTGGCCGAGATCCGTCCGTGCACCAGCCGCTACCATTGCCAGTTCAACCTTGCCGGGAGCGTCAAGGTCCTGGGCTTCCTCCGAGCGTGCCACATCCAGGGCGCGGTCGGGGCGCCCCAGGCCACGCTCGCAGTCCGCCATGACGGGGAGGTGGACATTGGAACCGCTGATCCGGCGGAAAGTGCGGAACTCCCGCAGTGCCTCACCGTAGTGGCCGGCAGCGTAGGCAGTCAGGCCGACGGCTTCACGGACAGAGGCGAGGCGTCCGCCGCGACGGCTGGCAGCAAGAGCGTGTTGGAAGGCAAGCTCCGGCTCGTCGTCGATGAGCCGGCCGGCCATCACCAGGTGACGGGCCACCCACTCTGCGCTCTTGGGTTCGAGGGTCTTGATCTGGTGCTGCGTGGCGCGGTCCAGTTCCTTGCCCGTGACGTCCTCATCGATCTCGGGCGAACGTTCCCGGTCCGGCCGGTTGGCGCTCCGGAGGTCGGCGGCGTTCGGGACGCGTACAGGACGGTCCTCCTGGCGATCGCGGCCAAAGCCACGGGGACCGGCACCGCCACGGCCGGAGTCGGCGCGGGAGTCACCGCGATCAAAGCTGCGGGGTGCCCGGTCCGGCCGGTCGCCGAAGGGCTTGCGGTTCTCGCCGGCACCGAAACCGCGACGGTCACCCTCGCCATCACGACGCGGACGATCACCAAACGGCTTACGGTCACGGTCACCAAAGGGCCGGCGCTCACCCTCACCGTCACGACGCGGACGGTCACCAAAGGGCCGGCGCTCACCCTCACCGTCACGACGCGGACGATCACCAAACGGCTTACGGTCGCGGTCACCGAACGGCTTACGGTCGCGGTCACCGGCGCCGCCACCAAAACCGCGACGGTCACCCTCGCCATCACGACGCGGACGATCACCAAACGGCTTACGATCGCGGTCACCAAATGGCTTGCGATCACCGCCGCCAGTGGAGTCGCCACGGGAAAAGTTGTTGCCTTCGCGGTCGGAGCGTGACCGGAAGCCGCGGGGATCCCCGCCGGAATTGTTATTGCCGCGGAACGCGCCGCGGTCGTTGCCGCGGTTGCCGCCGTTGTGCTCGGCCATATGGATTCCTCCTGTTGTGAGCCGACCACTGGCGCAACTGCAGCCGCTCGTTTCGTTTCCTACGCAACCCGAAATCAAGCGCTTCGAAGTCCGTACATCTTCATCAATTCTAGTGGAGCCCACAAAACCCCCGGCACAGCCGAAGCCCAGGCGTCGCTGTTCGTGGCGATCCTCACAACGCCGTCCGCTCACGTCCTGCCTGTTCCCACCCGACGCACGCTCACGTCCTGCCTGTTCCCACCCGACGCCCGCTCACATTCGGCAGACTTTCTCCGGACGCCCGCTCCCGGTCAGGTGTTCCTGATGGGGTTCGATGGGGCGAGCGAAGGTTGGTGCTGCACCCGTCAGAAGTGAGCGGGGGTCCGAGCCATACCCGTCATAGCGGCTCTTCACGGTTCGTGGTG
>NZ_JAGGPQ010000016.1 GCF_018613675.1 Arthrobacter sp. ISL-85
AAAGTTGCCGCTCACAGTCCCAAGAGTCGTTCCGGGTCAACGTTTAGTCGTATCGTGTCGTCGTAGGCGTTCGCCGCCCAACGTTCTTCACGAAGAGTACGGACCAGTTGCCAACGTGTCGGGAACATACCAAGTGAGGTGGAAACGAGCCTGATCCTTCAGCAGCATCTGGTCCTGGTCAATCTGATTCCGGACGAATCCAGTAAGCGAGATAAGTGCCGCCGCGACGGCCAGTAAGAAAGTCACCCAGTCCATGGCCTGAAAGTTGCTAAAAAAAAGTTTCCTATTGCCTCGACCATCAATCTCCCCCTGCGCTGTCATCGTGTTCTAGAGCCAGTTCACCTCTCGTGACCGGACCAGCGGTCTCAGCGTAAGTTCGCTCCGCATAGTCTTTGAGGTCTCCAACGCTAATCCGCCACAAACCCCGTCCAATCTGAATCCCGCGCAGCTCGCCGCACTTCACAAGGCTCCGCACCAGGGGCAACCCGACGTTCAATTCCTCAGCTACCTGCTCAATGGTCAAGAACCGGCGCTTCTCGGTTCCCGTCACTTCTCGTTCCTGACGTGCAGCTGCCACCCGTCCGGGATCTGTGCCGAGAGCTGGGCGGCCTTCCTCGCGTCAGGCTGCTTCTAAGTCAATGGTTTGGGTTTCCGTGGAGCGAAGGACGCCGACAACTTTCGCGGCTCCGCCCTTGCTGTCGTCCAACAGGATTTTTCGACACCCCTACCCGCCAGTAAGTTAGACGGACCGTTCGGAGCTTTCCCCCAAGGAGCCGAACGGCTGAACGCAGGCCCCGCACGCATTCCCCCCCCGAGTGGTACGGGGCCTTCTTGGTGGTTAGTGGTTCCGTAGCACTCTTCGAGGATCAGACGAAGTTCGTACTCGAGGGCGCGGAGAATGAGCACGCCGGCCAGCGGCCGGATATCGTCCCAAGGACCGCCCGCAGATTCGTCTACGGCGGTGAGCCCAAGGTCATCGCCAAGGTGCCCCTGTTAGGCGGCGGGACGGTGAACGTGCAACGTCTCAACGGGAGGATTAGCCCAATGATCGGGGTGGATTTCAACACTTGGTCGAACAACGGGCGCCGGTATGGGAGGCACCTAGGGCGGCAATTTGCTGCGGTAGAAAATCAGCGCTGGCTTTCGGCGCGAGCGCCCGGAGAAGTTGAACATGCCTAGGCCTTTGTGAAGAACACGGTGACCTGGCTGTAGCCCGAAGACTCTTACCTCGTCAACTAGCGCTCGCCTGATACCGTGCGTGCCGCCGTCGTACTTCTGCTGCGCCCAAACCCGCCGGTCCTGCTGCCCTTTCCTGAGGCGTGAATAATACGGAGTGCTGGGAACAATGGACATGCAGCGGCAGGCATCTGCCTGCGGCGACGGCGGCGGAGGAACTGGACATGACGAGGTCACACCGGAGCGTACGGCACGAGCCCGAAACGAGTGTTGAGCTGAACCCTTTGTTCAGCCGGCCGGGGGAGTCCACCATTTTTCCGCGGTTCACCATCCCGGACGGGGAGTCCCTGCCGGGCACCGCGTACCAGGTGGTCCATGACGAGGTGATGCTGGACGGCAACTCCCGCTTGAATTTGGCCACGTTCGTGGGGACCTGGATGGAACGGGAAGCCTCCCAGCTGTACGCGGAAACGTTCGACAAGAACATGATCGACAAGGACGAGTACCCGCAGACCGCGCTGATCGAGACCCGGTGCTGGCGGATGCCTTCAGGCCTTGGCGCTAGCGGGGGCTTATCGCCGTTCTGTCTGACGAGGCCTTGTCGACGGCGACCTAGGGACTCTCGATGTCCTGCAGCCCGGGACCCGGCCGGCGCACAGGGAGAGATCACCCCCCAACATGCCCGGAACCGCTGCACTCCGGGCCTGCCTGCAGAGAAGATCCCCGAATTTTTAGCATCGCTAAACCCAGTAGTGACCCGGTCTAAAGACAGGTAGCCGGTACGGGGGTGTTCCGGACTGCGGCCTCCTAGCCTTTCACCATGATGGAACTAATGGACGGTGGGCGCCGCCGTCGCCGCTCACCGAAGCGGGAAACCCTGGAGCTGGTGGGCTTCACTGCACTGTCGGTAACTGCCGCCGCGGTATTGCTTCCCGCCATAGGGCTCAAGGCCTTGGCTGGAGCCCTGCCGTTCAGGAAGAACCTGGTGCGCCCGCCGGAGCCTGAGGACTCTTACCTCATCAACTAGCACTCGGCTGGTTAGTGCGTGGCGCCGTCGTACTTCTGGCGTGCCCGCGCCTGTTGCCTGGTTCGCTTTGCCAAGGGTCCTGAACCCCGGCGTAAAGAAAACGTCAAGGTTTCGGCGTGAAGAGCAAATGCCGGCTGTTCCGACGTGCCAGACGGGTACCTTGGATGCAGTGTCGCCGCCTCATACCCCCCAATAATGAGGCGGCGGCACGTTTTATTCTTCGGCGAGACCGGTTGTGCCGGGCCGGTCAGGCCCTCCGGCCCACAACAGACTCCCGGGCTACCATGGCCGCGATGCACACCGCAAGTCCCATGGTGACAATTCCCGTTCCCCAGCCCAGGCCGCCGCGGTCGGCGGACACGGCGGTCCAGTCGGCGAAGGACGCGCCCAACGGGCGGGTGAGGATATACGCGAACCAGAAGGCGGGGATGGCAGCGACCCATCCGCGCCAGTAAGCCAGTGCGGCCACGGCGATTACCGCCGCGAAAACGAGTCCCGACGCGAAGTAGCCAAGGTCCAGGCTGTACGCGGTCATGTCGCCGGTGGCGGTGCCCAGGGCGAACGTTGTCAGCACGGCTGCCCAGTAGAACATTTCGCGGCGCTTGGTATCCACACTGTGGATGGACAGCGTCCCCTCGGTCCGGTACCAGATGACGAAGACGGCGGACAGCACGGCCAGGAAGAACACTGCCGACGCCACGTACGGCACACCCAACACCACATGCACCGCGTCCGCCGCCATGGTGCCGAACACGCTGACCATCACCACCGCCAGCCAGTACACCCAGGCAACATAGCGGCGAACGGCGAACTGCAGGATCAGCGCTCCGGCGAGGCCCATGCCCCCGAGGGCCAGCGCCACGGCCGGGTCCAGCTGGTGGACCAGGAAGTCGGAGGCGGTCTCGCCCATCCCGGTGGTGAGCACTTTGGCCACCCAGAACCACGCGGTGATTTCCGGGACCTTGGCCAGGGCTGTGCGCACCGGGGCGCCCGTTCGTGTGCCCGTCATCGTTGTGGTGCTGCCGGGGTCGTGGGCCGCTGGCGTGCTGCGGTCCTGCGGGATGTTCTGCTGGGGAGGTTCGGTCATGCCGAGATTGTCCCCTGCGGACCCGGCAGGAACCTGAGTGCGATGTGCATTGCGGACGAAGGAGACAGGCCCCGCACCCCCGCCAGTTCACCGGCTGTGGTGACCACCCGCCGTCGTACGCACTGCGTAACATAGCCCGCCTGGGCAACTGAGTCTCCCAGCCTCTGCCGCCTAAGGCGCATCCCGCGCCATTCCAAAGCTTGCTTACTGTTGCGTCTACGGGTAACGTCTACAGTGTAGAGAAGTTGTCGACATGATTTTAGTAAAGGGATCAGCGTTTGCAGAGCCGCAACGGCCGCTCGCCCCTACAAGAAAAACTACATGTCCACGTATGCGGCGCTTCTCAACCGCCCATCTTTGAATCACCCCGCCGGCTTCTCCTCAAGGTGCCGGCAACCGCCCCGGGACCCTGTGCAAGGCCTTGGGCTTGAACCCGCTGTAGCCGAACGGCGGACCTCTGCACCTTGCTTGAAAAGAGCCATCATGGCGCACTCGCAGATTGACCAGTTCCTCCAAGAAGCCACCTGCCCGGACCACGAGTCCGGACGAACCCTTGACAACGACACCCTGTACGGCTTGTACACCAGCTGGTGCCAGCTGTCCCAGCAGCAGCCCCAGGACGAGCACATCTTCTTTGAAGCGATGAGCCAGAGCCTCCGCCCCGGCCAATGCCTGCGCATGATGGGGCCGGCCGCGGCCGACTACATCCTGTGCAGCTACCGGGCCGTGGTGTGAGCTTTCCCGTCACCCCTGCCTCGTACAGCTACGTCCCCAGGCACACCCTCCAGCCACACGGAAAACACCCCTGGTGCGCACAGTGCGACACCGACTTCCACCTGGTGGTTGACTCGCCGGCCGTCCAGAACCCCCGCGCCTCCACCATCGCCGTTGCCGTCCACTGTTCGCAGTGCTCCCGGTCCAGGGTGCTGGAGACCACGGCAGAGTACGTGGCAGCCCTTCCCTCCCAGGACCTCGGTCCCCGTGAAACCCCAAGGAGTACCCCACAGATGACGAACAACGCCTGCACCCAGCCCACTTCCGCTGCCGCCCACCAACCCCGCACCGCCGTGGAACACTACGACCTCACGCCCGCCGGCCTCTCTGACGCCCCGGCCCAGCAGCAGGACCTCGACAGCCTGGTCCACACCGGCAACAGCTAGGAAACACCAATGAACACCCCGCGGACCTTCCGGTCCATAGCGATCATCTTCAACCCCAACAGCACCGGCGACGCCCCCGCGCTCGCCGGGCAGCTGAGGGACAGCCTCAACGGTCTGCTTCCCTACGCGCCGGACATCGGGCTCCAGCCCACCAACCACGCCGGGCATGCCGTGCAGCTGGCCCGCGAGGCTGCTGCCGGCGGCGGTGACGTGCTGGTGGTCTCGGTCAGTGGGGACGGCGGGTACAACGAGGTGGTGAACGGCGTCATGCAGGCCGGAAACCCGGACGCAGTCTGCGCCGTCATGGCCGCCGGCAACGCCAACGACCACCGGCGCACCACCCGCACGGTACCCCTGGAACAGGCCATTGCCGCAGGCGATGTCCGGCGAATGGACCTCCTGCGGATTACCACGGGTGAGCCGGGTGACGCTCCTGAGGAGTACGCCCACTCCTACATCGGCTTCGGCCTGACCCCCGTCATGGCCATCGGCCTGGAGAAGGGCAGCAAGGGCGCACTAAAGGAGACATTCTCCGTGGTCCGCACGTTCTCCAAGTTCAAGCCTTTCGAAATCGTGCCCACCGGCGGCAAACGGCAAAAGTTCGACAGCCTGGTGCTGGCCAACATCGCCCAGATGGCCAAGTACGCCACCCTGAGCGAGGCCGACGACAAGCTGGCGGACGGCAAGTTCGAGGTGGTGCTCTTCCCGCACAGGTCCAAGCTGCGGGTCCTGCTGACCGCGCTGCGGGCGGCCACCAAGGGGCTGGGGGACCAGCCCAGCGTCAGCAGCTACGGGTTTACCACGCTTAAGCCCATGCCGTACCAGATCGACGGGGAGGTGAGGTCGCTCGACGCCGACACGCTGGTCACCGTCCATAGCGCACCTGCCGCGCTGGCCACTTTAGGGTAGTGAATCGCTCGCAGTATTTTGAATCGAAAGGGACCACGGTGCACGGCGCAACCCATCAAACACCCGACGCTGAACCGGGGCGCTCTCGCCTGCGGCTGCCCGGAACGGGTCCCCGCCCCACCCCCAGGATCGTCACCACCGGCGGACTCACCTCCCACGTCCATTTCCTGGCCGGTCCGGCGGCTTCCACCCGCCAGGTCTTTGTGCTGCTGCACGGCATCGGAATGTCCCACCGCTACTACCGGCGCCTGCAGCTTCTGCTGGCCCGCCACGGCGATACGTTAGCCATCGACCTCCCCGGCTTCGGCGGCACACCCACTCCGGACCGCCAGCTGTCCGTGGCCGACTATGCGGCGCATGCGGCTGCTGTCCTGGAGAAGATGGGGGCCCGGCGCGTTGTAGTGGTGGGGCAGTCCATGGGGACGCAGTTCGCCACCGAGCTCGCCGTCCAGCGGCCGGACCTGGTTTCCCACGTGGCGCTGCTGGGCCCGGTGGTGGACCCGTCCCGCCGCACCGTTCTTCAGCAGTCCCTGTCCTTGGGGGTGGACTGCCTGAAGGAGAGCCCGCTGGCGAATGCCGTGGTCTTCACCGACTACGCCCGTTCCGGGATGCGCTGGTACCTCACCGAGGTGCCCGTCATGATGGGCTACGACCTCGACGCGCGGCTGGCCCTGGTGAGCCAGCCCGTCACCGTGATCCGCGGCTCCCGGGACCCCATTGCGCCGCGGGACTGGTGCGAGAAGCTGGCTGCCACGGCGCCTCACGGACGCTTCCTGGAGATTCCCGGCAAGCCGCACCTGGTCCAGCACGGCGGGGCGGCCGGCGTCGCCGCAGAAATCCTGAGGCTCGCCGCGTCCTAAGGCTTCCTCCGGGTGCGTGAATAATACGGAGTGCTGGGAACAATGGATACGCAGCGGCAGGCGTCCGCCTGCGGCGACGGCGGGCGGAGGAACTGGACATGACGAGGTCACACCGGAGCGTACGGCACGAGCCCGAAACGAGCGTTGAGCTGAACCCGTTGTTCAGCCGGCCGGGGGAGTCCACCATCTTTCCGCGGTTCACCATCCCGGACGGGGAGTCCCTGCCGGGCACCGCGTACCAGGTGGTCCACGACGAGGTGATGCTGGACGGCAACTCCCGCCTGAACCTGGCCACGTTCGTGGGGACCTGGATGGAACGGGAAGCCTCCCAGCTCTATGCGGAAACGTTCGACAAGAACATGATCGACAAGGACGAGTACCCGCAGACCGCGCTGATCGAGACCCGGTGCTGGCGGATGCTCGCCGATCTCTGGAACGCCCCGGACCCGGCGGTGACCGTCGGCACCTCAACTGTTGGATCCTCCGAGGCGTGCATGCTCGCGGGCCTGGCCCTCAAGCGCCGGTGGCAACACCGCCGTCGTGCGGCTAAAAAGCCCACGGACGCGCCGAACATTATCCTCAGCTCCGCCGTGCAGGTGTGCTGGGAGAAGTTCTGCAACTACTGGGAGGTGGAGGCCCGCTACGTGCCGGTGTCCGCGGAACACCCCACCCTGGACGGCCATGACCTGGACACCTACGTGGATGAGAACACCATCGGCGTTGTGGCCATCATGGGCGTCACCTACACCGGCGCCTACGAACCCGTGGAGCAGATCTCCGCCGCCCTGGACAGGATCCAGGCCAGCACCGGCCTGGACATCCCCATCCACGTGGACGGCGCCTCCGGGGCCATGGTGGCGCCCTTCCTGCAGCCGGAACTGGTGTGGGACTTCCGGCTCCCCAGGGTGGCCTCCATCAACACCTCCGGCCACAAGTACGGGCTGGTGTACCCCGGCCTGGGCTGGATCGTGTGGCGGGACCAGCAGTCCCTCCCTGACGACCTGGTGTTCCACGTCAGCTACCTGGGCGGGGACATGCCCACCTTCGCCCTGAACTTCTCCCGGCCGGGCGCCCAGGTGCTGCTGCAGTACTACCTGTTCCTCCGGCTGGGCTTTGCCGGCTACAGGTCCGTGCAGGCAAGCTCGCGCGACGTTGCCCTCTACCTTTCGCACGAGATCGGCGCCATGGACGCCTTCACCTTGTGGAGCGACGGGTCCGACATCCCGGTCTTCGCGTGGCAGCTCACCGACGGCCACACCCAAAACTGGAACCTGCACCACCTCTCCGAGCGCCTGCGCATGAACGGCTGGCTGGTCCCCGCCTACCCGTTGCCCGACGGCCTCAGCGAAATCACCGTGCAACGGATCGTGGTCCGCAACGGCTTCACCCGGGACCTGGCAGCCAGTTTCCTGGACGACCTTAAGAAGGAAGTGGCCTACCTGGACGCCCTGGAAACGCCCATGCCCGCGGAGAAACAGAAGGAAGCCTTCCACCACTAGCCGGTCCTGCAGCCGCAATTCGAGTACCCACTACTCGTGTGCCCGCCTGCGCCCGCCGCATAACGTCGGAGTTGGTTCGGAAATGGACTGACGTGCAAGGGGGAGCATAGGTATGGGCAGGAAACCGTGTGCGCCGAAGGCACTGGGGCAGCCGTGAACCAGGAGGACGGCCACAGCCTGCCCCTGCTGGATGACTCGGTGCTGGCACGGCTGCGCGCTGAAACTGACGATGACGACGGGATCTGGAAAGTTTTCGTGCAGAACTTCATCGAGCAGATGCCCCCGAGGATCGAGAAGCTGCGCAGCACACTGACAAGCGGCGACGCCAAAAGCGCGCTGACCGCCGTACTCAGCCTCCGGACATCGGCGCAAATGGTGGGAGCCCTGCAGCTGGCCGCAATTGCCCTGGAACTGGAACAGGCAATTCGCGGGGCGGCCACAGGATCGGACCCGGCCGCCGTGCTGCCGGGACTTGCTGCCAAGTATCTTCGCAGGCTAGTAAATACCGGCCAACGCACCACCAGCCAGCTGGAGACGGTCATCAAATAGTGTTTGCCAGCGCCTCCACGGCGTCCAATGATGCGCTTCCGTGCAGCGTCGCCGGGCAGGTATCCCTGCGGGCAGATTCAGGTATTTTCTACTGGTCCAATTCGCCGGGCAGCCGCCTACCCTGCATCCATGCTGAACACAGTGCTTCGAAGTTTTCGACCTAAGCCAAAATGCAGGTTTTGCGGCTCGGCGCTGCCGCAAACCCCCACTGCGATCTTCTGCTCCCGGGACTGCTACGACCGCTATCACGCCCTGGAGGACACGCCCCACCAGGGCCAATAGCCGCATGACATTGCCTCGATTTTGGGGGAACGTTGCATTCCTAGGAGCGTCACATGTGCCGGTTGTTCGGGCTGCACGCAGGGTCCCGGCCCGTCCGCGCCACCTTCTGGCTCCTGGACGCCCCGGACAGCCTGTCCGCGCAGAGCAGGCGGGAGCCCGACGGCGCGGGGATCGGGAGCTTCGATCCCGACGGCGCCGCGCGGGTCAGCAAACGGCCGCTCGCCGCATGGGAGGACCACGCCTTTGCCCGGGAGGCACGGCAGCTGACCAGCACCACCTTCCTGGCCCACGTCCGGTACGCCAGCACGGGCGCCCACACCCTGGTGAACACCCACCCGTTTGAACAGGACGGCCGGCTGTTCGCCCACAACGGCGCCTTTCACGGCCTGGACCGGCTGGACGAACGCCTTCGTGAGCTTGGCGTGGCAGGCCTGGTGCACGGCCAGACCGACAGTGAACGCCTCTTCGCCCTCATCACGGCGGAGGGCCGCAGGGCCGGCGGGGACGTGGCGGAAGGGATCGCCCGCGCGGTGGGCTGGATCGCCGTCGAACTTCCCGTCCTGGCCCTGAACATCATTGTCACGACGGCGACGGACCTCTGGGCGCTCCGCTACCCGGCCACGCACCCGCTGTACATCCTGGACAGGGACCCCTCAGCAGAGCCCTCCCCGGCGGCACCTTTGGACGCCCGGAGCCACCGGATCCATTCGCGAAGCACCGAACTCTCGGAGTCCCGTTCGGTGCTCTTTGCCACCGAACCAATGAACCACAACCCGGGCTGGCGCCCTCTGGCACCGGGGGAGCTGGTGCACGTTGGTCCGGACCTGGCGGTGACCTGCACCGTTCCCTTCCCGGACCAACCCGCCCACCTGCTCACGCTCGCCGACCTGGAACCGTCCGCGGCGGCGTCGCAAACGTCCTGACGCCTGGCTGTTGCCTTACGTGCTGGGCGTTGCAGCCTTCTTTGCCAGCGCCTCTGCCATCTTCTGCACCTTGGCACCGTAGCCGCCATTTACCGCGGTGTCCTTGATCTTGTTGGCCTGGGCATCCAGGTCAGCCGGGGCGGCGTTCTTGAGCGCCGTCAGGTCCGTCTGAAGATTCGCCGGGAGCTTGGCGAACAACTTCGGGTGGCCGATGAGCTGGCCGGCCACCTTCTGCAGCCCGGCGCCGGGGTTGCCCGAGCTGAACGCGGTGCGCAGCTCCTGGCGCATGCCGGCCAGGCCGGTAGCGGCCTTCTCCAGCGACTCGGCACGCTTCTGGATGTCGGCGCCGTAGCCGCCGGAGAGGGCAGTGGTCTTGATCTTGTAGGCGTCCTTCACCCGGTCTGCTGCGGCGGCGTCCTTGAGGGTGGTCACGTCCGCCTGGAGGCCAGCGGGGAGCTTGGCGAACAGCTGCGGGTGGTTGACCAGCGCGGTGGCGGCTTTTGCGGCGCGGTCCCCGGCGGCCTGCGGGCTGTCCGCCTTCAGGCGCAGGAAGGCCTCCAGTCCGCCGGCGCCCCTGGCTGCCTTGGCCCCGCTGCTGGGGGCGGGGGAGGCTGTAGATGTGGGTGTTGCCGTGGGTGATGCGGACGCTGCGCCGACTCCCGCGGCGGCCATGGCGCCGGCGGCCAGGAGGGCTGCCGCTCCGACTCCGATGCGGGTCTTCATTGACGGGATTGATGGCTTCACCACGGTGTGTCCTTCCGAATTAGCGCATGCGTCCAGGCCTCGACGTATGGACCGGCAAGGATCACTGTAGGAGCACTGGCTGGGGAAATGCTGAAAGCCGGTCCCTGCCCGAGACTGGAAGTTCCGCATGCCCGTGGCAGTCCATAAGGTGGGAGGGGGCTTGTAGTAATGCCGCCGCCCGCAGGGCCGGTATGGAAAGTGTTCGGGATCGGTGGGTGCGTCATGGCTGGAGTTGCTGGCTGGGTAGGTTTTTCGGCGGGTGTATTCCTGCTCTTCTGGACGTGGACAAGCGTGATCGGCACGCTCATTGTGCCGCGTCAGCACAAGGACAGGCTTTCCGCTTCCGCCGCTTTGGTGGCCAAGGGGATCTTTGCTGTGGCGCGCCGTCCCATCAAGACCTATCGGCGGTTGGACAGGCTCCTTGCATGGCAGGCACCCATGTCCCTGTTCATCAGGCTGGGAATGTGGATGATTCTGTTCTACCTGTCCTTCGCCCTCATGCTCCTGCCGTTTGTCGAGGGCGATCCACACCGGGCGTTCAGCGAGGCCGGTTCGGCACTGTTCACCCTTGGCTACGCCCCTCCGGATGAGCTGGGAAACACGTTGCTTGTTTACACGGCAGCCTTTACCGGTTTGGTGGTCATAGCGCTCCAAATCGGTTATCTGCCCACGTTATACGCCGCTTTCAACCGCCGCGAATCTGAAGTAACGCTGCTCGTGTCGAGGGCCGGCGCGCCGGCGTGGGGACCCGAGCTACTTATGCGGACCAGGTTCGGCCTCTCCACCGTGGACAGCACTGCGGAACTGGGCACCCTCTACGCCACGTGGGAACAGTGGGCTGCGGAAGTTGCCGAGTCCCACAGCACGTACCTGACGCTGTGCACCTTACGGTCGCCGTTGCCGGAGTCGAACTGGCTCACCGCGCTGCTCAGCGTGATGGACAGTGCGGCCCTGCAACTTTCACTCAGCCCCGGCACGGCACCCACCCTGCGCGCGCGGCTGCTGCTCAGGATGGGATTTTCCTGCCTGAACCAGATCGGTCACGCCCTCTCCCTCCCCGTGGTTGAGGATGTGGATCCAGACGGGGAGACAGCGCTGACGTTCGCCGAATTCAAGACGGCCGTTGAGATGCTCAAGTCCGTGGGTTACCCGGTGGAACATACCGCGGAACAGGCGTGGCCGCACTTCCGCGGATGGCGCCTCAACTACGAGACGGTGGCCTATCGACTCGCGTACGCCATCGATGCGCCTCCGGCCCTGTGGAGCGGTCCGCGGCGGTTGGCTACACCCCAAATCCCGCCGAAGCGGCCGGCAAACCGGGTGGCCACAGAAGCCCGGCCCGAAGATCCCCAGCTTGACATCCGCGGCCCCGGCCAGGTCCCATAGCTCAGGCCCGTCGTATTCCGAGGTCCAGGGAAGAAACGCGGGCGGCTGTTGCCGCCGCGTCCTTGAAAGGAAGCAGAGCCTTTGTTATGTAGCCGCTCCGCCGCACCGCCAAACCATCTGGAGTGAGCCTGAGCGTTGGTCCTGAAAATACTGGGAATGCTCTGATAATTCTGCTTGTGGCGACGGGCGAGGAATAGACTGCACGGATTGTCTCAGGGGAATGAGAATGGACATAACGCGACCGGAAACCAGCGCGCTGGACAGGACATTCCGGGTCTCCCTCATTCTCAAGGGGCTGGACGGAGTCCTGGAAATCATCGGCGGCCTCCTTCTTTTGCTGGTAACCCCGGCGCAGATCGGCGATCTGGCCCGTTTCCTCACCCAGCACGAACTTGCCCAGGATCCGCGGGACTTCGTGGCCAACAGCCTGCTGCACCTGACCTCCAACCTCTCCGGGTCGGCGTCGCTGTTCGGCGCCGTCTACCTACTTCTGCACGGTGTGGTGAAGATCGTCCTGGTCTGGGCTGTCCTGAAGGAAAAGCTGTGGGCGTACCCGTGGATGATTGCGTTCCTGCTCGTCTTCATCGCCTACCAGTCCTACAGGATTTCGGTGGCCTTCTCGTGGGGCATGGTCCTCCTTACCGCGTTCGACATCTTCATCGTGTGGATTACGTGGCGGGAGTACCGGCTCCGGCGGGCGCAACGCAGATTATGCTCGGACAATGGCCATGCATGATTTTCCGGCGAAGCCTGTTGCCGGCGGCGCCCTGGGGCTTTGGCAGCAGCGGACGTGGATGTGGATTGTTGCTGCGGGACTGGACGTGTACATCCTTGGCTTCGTCATCGGATTACAGCCGTCCGGTCCGCTCTGCGGCAGCCCGTTGCTCCCTGACAGCCGGGCAGCAGAACTGCTTGACCGGCAGCAGGGCGGGATCGGGGCGGCGGTCACCTGCTACCGGGACATCGATTCCGATTCAGTACCGGTGTGGATCCTCATGGGCCTGGGAGTGGCCCTGGTCCTGGCAGGAGTGGTGGCCCGGATCGTCAGAATTCGGCTTCTCGCAGGCTTTTCCGGTGAGGAGGAAGCCAGCGAGGCTCGGTAGCCTTTGGCCCCGTTGCGGTCAGGACGTTGTGGCCACGGCGAACAGTCCGGCCAATCCAATGAGGTAGAGGACCAGGACCACCAGCGAGTCGGCCCCCATGCCGAGGCGCTTCTTTTTAGGCCGGAAGAGGAGGCCCAGCACATACGCCAGGGTCAGCAGGATCGCAAGGGCGGTGAGGTAGATGTCAGTGGCGTGGGCCTGGGGCAGGACCGGCTTGCCGGTGATGAGGACTGCCACCAGGAACAGGACCGGAAGGAAGGCGTTCCCACCGAAGATGTCGCTGAAGGCCAGCTTGTAGTCGCCCTGCTTCACGGAGGCCAGGCCGGTGGAAATCTCGGGCAGGGAGGTGGCCAGGGCCAGGAAGGTGGCACCGAACAGGACCCCGGAGAGGCCGATGTGCCCGGCGATCGCATCGCCGCTGCGTTCCAGGACGACGCCGGAGGCCAGGGTGGCCAGCGCCGCCAGGGTGAAGATCAGGGCTGACTTGGCCGTGCTGATGTGCCGGTTCTTCTCGCCGGATTTCTTCTTGGAATGGCCTTGGGGTTCGTCCTGCCCGCCCGGGGCATCGCCCTGCTGGTGCCACGGCAGTCCCTTTTGGGAGCGCTGGACCAGGATGAGTCCGAGGATCCAGATCACGGCGATCAGCACCGCGGCAGGGGTCAGGCGGAAGGCCACCAGCGAGTCCGGCATTTGGCTGCCGGCAATCACCACCCCCAGGACGGCGATGACGGTGACGGCTTCGATAACCAGCGTCAGGGACGCCGCTTTGTAACTGAGAGGATCGGTGCCCCTGGTTCCAAACAGATCGAGGATGACCAGCACAACCGTCTGGATGGCGATGCCACCCAGGATGTTTCCAACCGCCACCTCGATGTTGTTGGAGGCGGCCGCAGTGACCGTGATGGCGATCTCCGGCAGGTTGGTGGCAAGGGCAAGAAGGATCAGCCCGCCCAGCGCCGACCCCAGATGCAGCCGGTCATCAAGGACATCGGTTTGTTTCGACAGTTGAGTCCCTGCCACCCAGATCACCGCCGCTGCACCGGCGAAAATCAGGAGCAGAACTGCCAGGGGCAGTGCATCCATGCCTCTTCCTTCCCGTGGTTTTGCCTCACCGTTCCAAGGAAGGCGTACCCAGGAACGGCCCTGCAATCGTGAGTGCACGCTGGGAATAGGCTGGGAATCGCGGCCCCCTGCGCGCCGGGGGTGACGGACGGGGCTTTGAGAGGCAGTGTTGATGGGTAGCCATCCCGCCGAAAGGACCATCATGGACATCGTTGAAGTGATTTTGAGTGACCACCACGAACAGCGGCGCCGGTTCGCCCTGCTGGACGAGATGCACAAGTGCGGGCCTTCAGACCTGGACGCCGTATGGAAGCAACTCCGCATCCTGCTGGAAGTCCATGCCAAAGCGGAAGAGGAGCTCTTCTATCCGGCGCTGCTGGAACTGGGGACGGGGGCCGGCGGAAAGGATTCCGCCGGCGATGAAACCCTTGACGCCATCCACGACCACAACGAAATCCGGGACGCCGTCGCTGACGTTTCGCAGCACCCGGCAGGTACCACCGAGTGGTGGGCAGGGATGACCAAGCTCAATGAAGTCAACGGCGATCACATGGCAGAGGAAGAACGCGAGGGCCTGACCGACTTTAGGCAGCACGCTTCCCTTGAGCTCCGCCACCGCCTGGGTCTGTCATTCGCCATCTTCGAATCCCAACACGCCGCAGGAATCCAGGCCCGTGACGTCGACCCCGAGGAGTACGTCCAGGAGCACGAATAACGCCTGGATGGACGGTCACCGTTTGAAGGCTGGCTCAACCGGCTTCTTGACGGTGGCGAGCAGGAAGACGCCGGCGACGGCGGTGGCTCCGGCCAGGACGAACAGGACGATTGCCAGCGGGGGTGCTGCCTCGGCCTCGCCCAGGATGGCGATGCCGATGGCCACGGCGACGAGCGGATCGATCACCGTCAGGCCCGCCACCACGAGCTCTGGTGTTCCCCGGGTGTGGGCGTTCTGCACCAGGAAGCTGCCGGCAAGGGCGGCAATCACCAGCCCTGCCAGGCACGTCAGGGACAGCCACTCGAAGTCGCCCTGGAACAGCCGCGCAATGACGGTCTTGGCCAGGGCCGCGACGAACCCGAACAGGATCCCGGCACCTGCGGTGAACACCACCGCGCCCGAGCGGTGCCGCCACAGGGCATAGGCGGCGGCCACGCCGGCCAGGACGACGGCGAGCACGATCAGGATCGTGACCAGCTGCCGGTCGCTGATTTCCACGTCCTCCGCGGACAACGCGGCCACGGCGACGAACACACCCACCCCGCCGACACAGAGCGCGACGGCGGTGAGCGCGCGGCGGCCGGGGGACCTGCGTGTCATCCGGGCGGTGGCAAGCGTGGTGACCACCAGGGCCACCGCGCCAATGGGCTGCACCACGATCAGGGGCGAGAACCGGAGGCTGGTCAGCTGGAGGAGGATCGCAGCGCCCAGCATCGCCGTCCCGCCCAGCCACAGGGGTTTCCGGACCAGGGCCTGGAGGCGTCCCCCACCCATGCTGCCGGACGCACGCCCGGAGGCTGCTGGCTGGTCTTCAATGGCCCGGTGCTGGAACAGGGTTCCCAAAGCGAGCAGGACGGCGCCGGCTGCGGCGATCGGAATCCCCAGCCAGTGGTAGGACGTCAATGCGGACACGGCCGCGGCCTGGATCATCATCAGACCTTACCCATGCGGAACCGGGGGGAAACGCGGACCTAGCGCTGGGCGATTCTGAACAACGCGCCGGTGGCGTCGGTCAGGACTGCGATTCGCCCAAACGGTGTGTCCTCGGCGGGATGAACCACGTGGGCTCCCATTGTGGTGGCGATGTCCACTCCCGCATCGGTATTGTCAATCGCGAAGTAGGTTTGCCAGTTGGACGGCACGCCCTCCGGCAGGTAGAAGGAGGCGTCCATGATGCCGGCCCGTGCGTCGTTACCGGATCCAAGAGTGGTGTAGCGGAAGTCCTCGGTGTCGCTCATGACCTCGGTGTCCCACCCGAAGACGTCCTGGTAGAACTTCACGGACGCTGCGTAGTCGCGGGTGTGGAGTTCATGCCAGTAGGGGGTCCCGGGTTCGCCCTTTGCCTGGAATCCCGTGTGGCCACCGAACTGCCAGGCGCCAACGGCAGCTCCGCCCACGTCTCCGAACATCGCCATGTGTCCCTGCTCGGGAACCTCCATGGGTGGCATGAATATCTGACCGCCCGCGGCCACGGCCGCGTCCGCCGTCGCGTTGATGTCCTCCACCCGCAGGTATGTCGTCCACACGTCGGGATACCCGGACTCGCCGTCGTTCTTCATCATTCCCGCCACAGGCGAGCCGTTGGCGAACGCCGTGACATAACCCCCGTATTTCTCCTGGTCACCCTCTTCATAGGTCCACCCGAACAGGCGGGTGTAAAACTCTCGGGACCGGTCAGGGTCCGAGGTCATGAGGTCGATCCAGCAAGGATCACCCAGGGCGATTTGGGGCTTTGGCATTGATGCTCCTAGGGCTTGAGAATGTGGACCGAAACGTTCCCGCCGCTGCGAGACGGACCTGCTTACACCCGCAGCACACGAGGAAGCAAGGCCTACCCTAGCGCTCCGCCCTGCAAAAACCGAGGAATGCCGGCGGTCCTGCTGGCGGGATACCCCTTGCAGCAGGAGAACTCCGGACCTTCGCAAAACTGCTAACCATGCTTACTATTGTGTGGCGCGGGCTGTCCGCTGGGGGCAGAGCACCTGCGCAGCACCGGAGGTCTCAACCATGGACAACGAAATGCGTCCCCTCACTGCTGAAGAACTGATGTCCGAGCAGGCCACCGCCCTGCCGGACAAGGAAGTGGCATCCGTCCTGGACCTGAACGCGGACCTGGACCTGGGCATCAACACCGCAGCACCTATCGACCTGGCCGTCGCCGCCAACGCCAACGTGGCCGCACCCATCGACGCCGCCGCGTCGGCCAACATCCTCTCCTTCGGCTCCGACGCGCAGGCACTTGCCCATCAGGACGCCGCAATCGACCAGGGCATCGTGGCCGACGCCAACGCCAACTCCGCCCAGGACAGCGTGATTGGCCAAGGCGGTGGCACCGCTGACCCCGGCACCACCGACGCGGGCACCACCGACGCCGGAACCACGGCCGGAACCGCGGGTGCCGTCACGGCGCCCACCGGCACCGGCGGGCTGACCGATGCTGCGGGAGCGCTGAACGGCAACCTCCTGAACGTCGACGTGAACCTGGACGCCAATGCCGCCATCGCCGCCCCCATCAACGGTGCCGTGGCCGCCAACGCCAACGTGGCCGCACCCATCGACGCTGGAGTCGCCGCGAACATCGGCTCCATCGACAGCCAGGCGTACGCCATCTCGGACCAGAGCGCCACGATTTCGCAGCACATCGACGGCGCCGCCAACGCCACCGCGGGCCAGCAGTCCGACCTGCAGCAGTAAGCAAAGATGACCCCAACCCACGGCGGGCCGCCTCCCCAGGCGGACCCGCCGTCGTCACGCGTTACTCCTGCACGGGATCCGCAGGGCCACACAACGACGACGGACGCGCACCTTCCCGCCCTGGCCGACGGCGTCCAGCTGCTCGGCACCGCCGAGGGGTCCGGCTACCGAGAACCGCCCGCCCTGGTGCGCCGCGCCGACGGCCAGACCCTCCAGCTGACCCGCCTCCTGTACCTGGTGCTGGAGGCCGCGGACGGGACGCAGGACCTGGAAGGCATTGCCCGGCATGTTTCGGCGGGCTCCGGGCGGCTGGTGAGCGCGGACAACGTCCGCACCCTGATGGACTCGCAACTGCTGCCCATGGGCCTGCTCCGGCTGGCCGACGGCACCCAGCCCGAGGTTAAAAAGGCCAACCCGCTGCTGGGCCTGCGTTTCCGCTACATCGTCTCGGACCCCGAACGCACCCGCAGGATCACCGCGCCGTTCGCGGTGCTGTTCAACCCGCTGATCGTGGTGGCCGTGACGGCCGCGTTCCTGGCGGCGTGCTGGTGGCTGCTCATGGTCAAGGGCCTGGGCTCGGCCACGCATGAGGCCTTCGAACAGCCCGCGCTCCTGCTGCTGATCCTCGCCGTCACCATCCTCTCGGCCGGCTTCCACGAATTCGGCCACGCCGCCGCCACCCGCAAGGGCGGGGCAACGCCGGGGGCCATGGGCGCCGGGCTGTACCTGCTGTGGCCGGCGTTCTTCACGGACGTCACCGACTCCTACCGGCTGGGCCGCGGCGGCAGGATCCGCACGGACCTGGGCGGGCTGTACTTCAACGCCATCGTGGCCGTGGCCATCATGGGGCTGTGGTGGGCCACCGGCTTTGACGCGCTCCTGCTGGTGGTGGTCACGCAGATCCTGCAGATGGTCCGCCAGCTGATTCCGCTGGTGAAGTACGACGGCTACCACATCCTGGCCGACGCCACCGGTGTGCCGGACCTGTTCCAGCGGATCAAGCCCACCCTCCTGGGGATCCTTCCCTGGCGGTGGGGAAACCCGGAAAGCAAGGTGCTGAAGCCGTGGGCGCGGGCCGTGGTCACCGTCTGGGTCCTGGTGACCGTGCCGGTGCTGCTGTTCAGCATGGTGATGATGGTGCTGTCCCTGCCGCGGCTGCTGGCCACCGGCTGGGCCAGTGTGGGCAAGCAGCAGGAGCTGCTCGCGGCGAGCCTGTCCGCCGGGGACGTCCTGGGCGTCGCGGTGCGGGCGCTGGCCATTGTTGTGGTGGCCGTCCCCGTGCTGGGCGTGCTGTACATCGTGGTGCGGCTGCTGCGGCAGCTGGTCACCGGCCTCTGGCAGAAAACCCGAGGCAAGACGGTGCAGCGGACCGTCGCCATGGCGGCCGTGGCGGCATTACTTGGCGGGCTCGCCTGGGCATGGTGGCCCGACGGCGGGACGTACCGGCCCGTCCAGGCGTACGAACGCGGGACGCTGGGTGACGCCACCAGGGCAATCCTTCCCGTCCGCGACGGCGGGACGTTGCGCCAGGGCGCGGCCGGAAGGACCGTAGCGTTGTGGCCTGCCGGCGCCGCGAAGCCCACGCGGGACAACCCGCAGCTGAGCATGGTGCTGGTGCCGGCTGTGGCGTCTCCTTCCAAGGCGCCGCCAGCCGGCGGTGCTGCTTCTGCTGCGGCTCCTGCGGCGCCGTCCTGGGTGTTCCCGTTCGACCGGCCCGCCGCCCCCGAGGGCGACGGAAACCAGGCGCTCGCCGTCAACACCACCGACGGGTCCGTCCAGTACAGCGTGGCGTTCGCCCTGGTGTGGGCCGAGGACGGGGACCCCGTCACCACCACCAACGAGGCCTACGCGTTTGCCAACTGCAGTGGCTGCGCGGCGGTGGCCGTGGCATTCCAGGTGGTCCTGGTGGTGGGCCAGACCGACGTGATCGTGCCGCAGAACCTCTCCGCGGCGGCCAACTACAACTGCCTGGACTGCCTTGCCTACGCCCTGGCCAGCCAGCTGGTCCTGACGCTCGACGGGCCGCTGACGGGGGACAGCAAGCAGCAGCTCGAGGCATTGTGGGCCCAGATCGCCGAGTACGGCTGCCACATCCAGGACGTGCCGCTCTCCGACATCCAGGCCACGCTCAACGGGTACAAGGAGCAGATCACGGCCATCGTCAAGGGGTCCGCTTCGGCGGGTGCTGCCGGTCCTTCCGCGACGGCGCCGGCGACGGCCGGGCCGAGCGGCGGTGCGAGCCCTGGGCCGACGTCCTCGCTCACTGACGCCGTGCCCACGGCACCCGCCGGCGCACCTGCCGAAACCTTCGCTCCCGCCCCCGCCGCGACTGGGGTGGCCACGGCCCCGGCGGACCAGTACGGGGGAGGCGGGCAGCCGACGTCGTCCGTTGACTACGGGACGCCCGCACCCACTGCCGGCTCCGGCACGGGGGCGACCCTCGCGCCGGTTCCCACGTCAAGCGCCGGCTGAGGTCAGGCCCGGCAGTGCTTGGCCAATAACGCACGAAGGCAGGGTCCGGAATGCCGGACCCTGCCTTCGCTGTTGTGGTCCTAGCCGTGGTGGGCCGGGACCGGGACACTCCGGGAGAGGTATTCCATGAGGTCGCGGATTCCGAAGCTCCACGGCGGGAGCTCCTCCGTTGTGCCCGTAGTGTTGATCAGTGATCCCAGCTGGGCGCTGTAAATGGTGACCTGGTCCGCGTCCTTGTGGGTGAAGCCCAGGCCCGGTTCGTCCCGGTCCTGGCTGGGCGCGAAGAGGGTGCCGGTGAACAGGGCGAATCCGTCCGGGTACTGGTGGTGCTTGCCGTAGGCGGCGCCCACCAACTCCTCGAATGGCCTGCTGATCCGGGACAGGCTGTTCTGCCCTTCAAGCCGGTAGCCGTCGGTCCCCTCCACGGTCAGCGTGATGTCCTCGCTCCGCAGCGACTCAATGCTGAACCCCTCGGTGAAGAGGCGCACGAACGGGCCGATGGAGCTGGACGCGTTGTTGTCCTTGGCCATCCCCAGGAGGAGGGCGCTTCGGCCTTCCACGTCGCGCAGGTTCACGTCATTGCCCAGGGTGGCGCCGCGTACCCGTCCCGTGGAATCCACGATCAGGACGAGTTCCGGTTCCGGGTTATTCCAGTGCGAGAACGTGGGCAGGCCGATCCGGGCACCAAAGCCGACGCTGGAGAGGACCGGGGCCTTGGTGAACACTTCGGGGTCCGGGCCGAGCCCAACTTCCAGGTACTGGGACCACATCCCCTTGGCCGTGAACACTTCCTTGACCTGCCGGGCCTGCTCCGAACCGGGCCGCACCCCGGCGATGTCTGACCCAAGAACGGCGAGCACGGATTCACGGACAGCGGCGGCCTTCTGGAAGTCCCCACCGCACCTTTCCTCGATGACGCGCTCGATCATGCTGTCAACGAACGTCACGCCGCAGGCCTTGATGACCTGCAGGTCCACCGGGGCCAGGAGGTGGGCGCGTTCGCGGTCCTGCGCCAGGGAGGCATCGATCAGTGCGGCAAGGTCCCACCGGGGTGACTCACGGGTGGAGGTTATGAACCCCGCGGGGTCGTCGAGGTCCATGAGCTCCGAGACGGTCCGTACCTCCGCGGTGTGGTCGAAGACCTCCTGCCCCCTGACGGTGACCACCCGCGGCCCACCGGACTCCGGGTCCCAGACCCGCCCCACCAGCAGGGCGTTGTCCGCGTCAACAGGGAGGATCTGGTCTGGGGTAACTGTGGTCATCGTGCTTCTGCTTTCTCTCCGGCAGGTTCATGGATTCCGTCCACGCGCCGTGTGATGTTCCAGGGATTGTCCTCACGCAGTGCAGGCGGAAGCTGCTCCGGGGCGAAGGAGTCGTAAGCGACCGGGCGCATGAACCGTCCGATGGCGGCCGTGCCCACGGAGGTGGTGGACGCCGCTGTGGTGGCAGGGTAGGGCCCGCCGTGCTGCTGGGCGTAGGTGACGCTGACTCCAGTGGGCCACGCGTTCCACACCAGCCGCCCGCTCCGTTCGCGCAACACCGTCAGCAGGTCATCGAGCTTTTCCTCCGGCTCACCCTGGACCGTGGCCGTCAGCTGGCCTTCCAGCAGGGCTGCCAGTGTGGTGAGGTCGGTTCCAGGACGGTACCGGATGAGCAGGGTGGCGGGGCCGAACATTTCCTGCTCCAGCAGCTCCGGCTGTGCCAGCACTGCCTCCGCGGTGGTTGCCAGCACGGTGGGCCGGGGTGCCTCGGAGTCGTCGCCCCGCACCAGCACGTCCACGCCCTCGGCGGACCGTACCTTTTCCAGGGAAGCGTCGAAGCCCTCGCGGAGCTTCGGGCTAAGGAGCGGTGCCAGGCTCTTGGATTCAAGCTCCTGCTGAAGAAGCTGCGCCACGCCGTCGGAATCCTCCACGGGCGCGAACAGCAGCCCCGGCTTGGTGCAGAACTGGCCCATTCCTGCCGTGAATGAGGCGGCGTACCCGGAGAGGATGGCATCCCGCCGGCGGGCCCAGGCCTGCTCCGTGACGAACACGGGATTGATGCTGCCCAGCTCCCCGTAAAAGGGGATGGGCGTGGGGCGGCGGTAGGCCCGGTCAAACAGTGCCCGGCCCCCGGCAGTGGAACCCGTGAACCCAATCGCCTTGGTCAGGGGGTGGTCCACGAGCGCCTCCGCTGCCTGCCGGCCCACCACCGCGGAAAAAAGTCCCTGCGGCGCGCCGGTGGCAGCAAGGGCTTCCTCGACGATGGCCGCGGTCCGCAGGGCAAGCTGCAGGTGTCCTTCATGGATCTTGTGCACCACGGCGCAGCCCGCGGCCAGGGCGGAGGCAGTGTCCCCGCCCATCACGCTGAAGGCAAAGGGGAAGTTGGAGGCGCCGAAGACGCCTACGACGCCGAGGGGCACGTTGACTTTGCGGAGGTCGGGCCGGGGGCCCATTCCCCAGTCCTGGTCGGCATGGTCAATGATGGCGCCCAAGTGCTCACCGGCAAGGATTTCGCTGCGGAAGAGGCGCAGTTGGAAGACGGAGCGCTTCAGTTCGAAGCGCAGCCGGCCCTCGTCGAGGTGGGTTTCCTTCTCACCGAGGCCGACGAGTTCATCCGCGTTGGCTTCGAGGGCTGAGGCGATGGCCTCCAGCCAGGACCCGCGGACGTGCGGTTCCACGTCCCGGGCTTTTTCATAGGCCGCGTGGGCGGCGACTATCTGGTTTTCGACCTGCTCTGGGGTGGTGTGCATGTTGTTTCCTCCTGGAATCATCTTGAGTTCCAAATTCCCTCTTTGTCGAACAATGTGCGATATTTCGAACGGTACGCGTAGACTGGAAGCCGCGCTAATCAAAGGCGCCCCCAACGAAAGGACTCCAAGTGCCCCGCTTGACCCCCGCCGTCGTCAGGAGCCTTGACGTCCTGGAGCTTTTCATGGACGCCCGCCATGGGCTCTCCGCACCCGAAGTAGTGCAACGGACCGGCCTTCCGCGGACCACCGTCCACGAACTGCTCACCACCCTGACAGAGCGCAAATACCTCCGCCGGGACGATGCCACCGCCACCTACCATCTGGGGCTGAGCGTCTTCCGGCTGGGCAACGCGTTCGCCGAACGCTTGGACCTGCACGCCGTCGGGCTGCGCATTGCCCAGTCCGTGGGCAGGGAGTGCGACGAGACCGTGAATGTGGGAATCCTCGACGGCGCGGACGTGGTGTACGTCTGCAAGGTGGACAGCACCCAGTCCGTGCGCATGGTCTCGCGCATGGGCGGCCGGCTTCCGGCGAGCTGCACCGCCGTGGGCAAGGCCCTTCTGGCGTACCTGCCGGACGCCGAACGCAAGCGCATCTTCACAAAGGGCCTTGCCAAACTGACCCCCAAAAGCATCACTGAACCCCACGCGCTCGCCAACGTCCTGGACGAGATCCGTGCCTCCGGGCTGGCCTTCGAGTCCGGGGAGTCCACGCCGGACGTTTCCTGCGTGGCTGCGCCGGTCCGGGACCACACCGGCGCAGTGGTGGCGGCCCTGAGCATCTCCGTTCCGGACATGCGCTGGAACCAGCGCCCGGTGGAGGAGTGGTCGGCGTTGGCGGCCGACGGCGCTGCCCGCTTGAGTGCCGAGCTCGGCTACCGCTGACGGCTGGGGGAGCGGGGCCCACCTTTGGCGGTCAGCCGGCCAGTGCCACATGATCGCCCGAAATGCCGGCCGTGGACTTGACGCCCAGCAGTTGCATGGACCGTACGTACTGGGAGCGCAGGATCTTCACGGCATGGGCGGCGCCGCGCTCGCCGCCGGCCATCAGGCCGTAAAGGTAGGCCCGTCCCACCATCGCCGCATCCGCACCCAGGCCGACCGCGGCCAGGATGTCGCTGCCGGACATGATGCCGCTGTCGATCAGCACCGTTGGATCGGACCCCAGGGCCTCGCGGACCTGGGGCAGGATCTTCAAGATGGTGGGCGAGCGGTCCAGCTGCCGGCCCCCGTGGTTGGACAGGACGACGCCGTCGCAGCCCAGCTCGACAACCCGCTCCGCATCCTTGACCGTTTGGATGCCCTTGACCAGCAGCTTGTGCGGCCACACTTTCCGCAGCCAGGCGATGTCCTCGAAGGTGAGGGCGGGATCGAAGACCTGGTCCGCCACCTCCGCGGAATTCCCGCCAAAGCCGCGGAGGGAGGCGAACTCGATGGGCGGGGTGGTGAGCTTGTCGAACCACCAGGACGGGTGCAGGGCCATGTCCGCGAAAGTTTTGGGTGACAACGTGGGCGGAATGGTCAGGCCGTCGCGCAGCTCCCGGACGCGGGCACCGCCCACCTGGGTGTCCACGGTGACCATCAGCACGTCGTAGCCGCTGGTGAGCACCCGCTCCAGCAGGCCCTCCGTCTTGCTCCGGTCCTTGGCGATGTAGAGCTGGAACCAGTTGTTCCCTTCGGGCACAGCCTTGGCAAGGTCCTCCACCGTGGTGGTGCCCACCGTCGAGAGGGTGTACGGGATGTTGTTCCGGGCCGCCACGCGCGCAACTGCCTTTTCGCCGTCGTTGTGCATCATCCGCGTGTAGCCAGTGGGCGCCAGGACCAGCGGGAAGTCGATGGTCCGGCCAAAAAGCTTCGTGGAAGGATCCGGATCCGAGACATCGCGGAGGACTGCCGGCGAGAACTCCACGTCCCGGTAGGCCTGCCGGCACCTGGCGATGGTGATCTCTTCTTCGGCCGCACCGTCCGTGTAGTTGAACACAGCCTTCGGGGTGGTCTTCTGGGCCATGGCGCGAAGGTCGGCGATGGTAAATGCCCGGGCAAGCCTTCGCTGCACCGGGTGCATCTCGAAGCTCCGGAACTGGACAAGTTCGCGGATCTCGGACCACTTGGGCAGTTGACGGTCCTCCATGCGGAGCAACCCCTTTCAAGTTCGAAATTTAGTACAAAGGTCGGGAAGTAGATCCCACTGAACCGGGCCGGTGATAGAACTAGGGCCAGTGGCTGAGGGCCCTGCATCGCCTCTGGTGCAGGTATTCCCGTCCAAATTCCGGTTCACCGCTTGACGGTCCGGGGTGGCGTCCCTAGACTCCTTTGTGTTCCCGATCACCCTACCCCAGCGAATGCGTGATCGCCACATCGACCAATGTTCGAAATATCGAACCAAGCAGACTCGCAAAGATGAGACCCACAAAGCAGTGGGCTTTCGAAAGGACCCCCAATGTCAGCAGTCCCCAACGCCGCTGAGCCCAGCGGCGGACGGATCGTCCTGCGCTCCGCCCAGGACGTCACCAACCTCATCAACAGCGGTGCGCTCAAGACGGGCAAATCCTTCGCCATTACCCTCATCGCACTGGGCGGCATCTTCCTGGACGCCTACGACTTCACCTCGGTGGCGTTCGGCCTTCCCTACATCTCCAAGGACTTCCACCTGAGCCCTGAGATGCTGTCCGTGGTGTCCGCCTCGATCATGGTGGGCGCCCTCGTCGGATCAGTCTTCGGCGGCTACTTCGTGGACAAGCTGGGCCGGTTCAAGGTGTTCATGGCGGACATGGTCTTCTTCGTTGTCGCAGCCATCGCCTGCGCCGTCGCCCCGGACGTCTGGACCCTCATCATCGCCCGCTTCATCATGGGCGTGGGCATCGGCGTCGACTTCCCTGTCGCCTTCAGCTTCCTGGCCGAATACGCCTCACGGAAGAAGAAGGGCGGCACTGTCTCCCTCTGGCAGCCCATGTGGTACGCCGCCGTGGCATCCACCTTCGCGCTGCTGGTTCCCGTGTACTTCCTCTTCCAGAGCATGAACTGGTCCGAAAACCAGATGTGGCGCATCGTTGTGGGCTTCGGTGCCGTCCCTGCCATCCTGATTATGGTCTTCCGCCAGAAGTACATGGCGGAATCCCCCTCCTGGGCGGCGCAGAACCTTGGCCTGCACGAAGCAGCCAAGATCCTCAAGCGGACCTACAACGTGGACGCCGAAGTGGCGGAAGACGCCGTCGACCCCCGAGCTGAGCGCAAGCAGTTCCAGATGACCCTGACCCAGGCCTGGGGCAAGCTCGTCGGCAGGAAGTACCGCGGCCGCACTGGCCTGGCCCTCGTCATCAATGCCAGCCAGTCGATGGAGTACTACGCTGTCGGCTTCTTCGTCGGGCAGATCGTGCTGGCCATGCTGCACACCCAGAACGTCATGACCAACATCGTTTCCTCGCTCATCCTCAACCTCGCCTTCGGCGTTACCGGCGGCTTCATCGGCGCCCGCCTCTCCGGCAAGATCGGCCCGCGCAAGCTTGCACTCCTCGGCTTCTGCGGCACCTTCACCTGCATGGTCATCGCCGGCAGCCTCAGCAACGTCGAAGGTGCCTGGTCCTTCATCGGCGCCCTGGTCATCGGCCTCCTGATCTTCTGCCACGCAGCCGGCCCCGGGGCCCAGGGAATGACCATGGCCACCATGTCCTACCCCACCTCCCTGCGCGGAGCCGGCACCGGCTTCACCCAGATCGGCATCCGCCTCGGAGCGATCGCCGGCCTCGTGTTCTGGCCCCTGGCCACGGCAGCCTGGGGCACCAAGGCGCTGCTGGTACTCGCCGTTGTGCCCGCCATCGCCATCGTGGTGATCCTAATCAACAAGTGGGACCCGCACGGCCGCGACATCGACGCAGAAGACTACGAGGACGCGTCAGTGGCCGCCGTCAGCGCAAACCGCTGATCCCGGTGCCCGCAAACCCCTACAAACCCTGAAGGACAACCATGAGTGCCATCACTGGCGTAATGCCGGTAGCGCCCACCATTTTCGCCGACAACGAGGAACTGGACCTCGACGGCCAGCGCAGGGTCCTGGATTACCTGGTGGACGGCAAGTCCGACGCCGTCTGCATCCTGGCCAACTACTCGGAACAGTTCTCCCTGACTGACGGGGAACGCGAGCAGGTGCTCCGGACCACCATGGAGCACCTGGACGGACGGCTGCCGGTCTGCGTTACCACCAGCCACTTCAGCACACGGATCGCCCGGGAACGCAGCCTCCGTGCCCAGGAGCTTGGGGCGGAAATGGTCATGCTCATGCCGCCGTTCTTCGGGGCCACCATGAAGGTGGACGACGAGGCCGTGGTGGAGTACTTCAAGCGCGTGGCTGATGGCCTGGAGATCGACATCATGATCCAGGACGCGCCGATGAGCACCACACCACTGTCTGTCGACCTCCTGGCCCGCATCGCCAGGGAAGTGCCGCAGGTGAACTACGCCAAGATCGAGATGCCCCAGGCGGCGGACAAGCTGCGCGCACTCGGCGCCGCGGCCGGCCCGTCGCTGCCCGGACTTTTCGACGGCGAGGAAGCCATCACGCTCATCCCGGACCTGGAAGCGGGGGCCCTGGGCACGATGAGCAGCTGCATGGTGCCGGACCAGCTGGGCCAGATCGTGCGGGATTTCCACGCAGGGGAACGGGACAAGGCGATCCATGCCTGGGAAGACCTGCTTCCGTTCATCCACTTCGAGAACCGGCAATGCGGTTTGCGCGCCACTAAAGTCCTGATGAAGGAGGGCAACATCATCGCCAGCGACAGGACGCGCCATCCGGTGGGGGAGCTGAACCCGCACACCCGTGCGCAGCTGGTGGAGATGGCCAAGCGCAAAGACCCCCTGATCCTCCGCTGGGCGTGAGGATCAGGGAATGCAGGAGAAAGGAAGGACGGGCATGCCGCGCATACTCATCACCGACTACGAATTCGAATCGATCAGCCAAGAGCAGGCCGTGGCAGACGCCAACGGTGTTGAACTGGTACGGGCCAACTGCAGGACCGAGGACGACGTCCTGGAGGCTGCGGCCGATGTGGACGGGCTCATCGTCCAGTACGCCCCCATCACCGAACGTGTCCTGAAGAACCTGCCGAGGCTCAAAGCCGTCAGCCGGTACGGGGTAGGCGTGGACACCGTTGACGTCCAGGCCGCAACAGAATGCGGCGTGGTGGTGTCCAACGTGCCCGATTACGGTGTGGAGGACGTCAGCGACCACGCCGTTGCCCTTGCCCTGACGCTGGCCCGGGGCATCCCGGACCTGGACAGGGGAGTCCGGTCCGGGCAAAACCTGCTCGACACGGTCAAACCGCTCCGCCGCTTCTCCTCGCAGACATTCGGCGTCATCGGACTGGGCCTGATCGGGGCGGCCACGGCAGCCAAGGCCAAGGCGCTGGGCTTCCGCGCCCTGGGCTACGATCCCCTCCACACCCCGGGGACCACCACCAAGGAGGGCATCGAGGTGGTGACCTTGGAGGAACTGCTGGCCGCGTCCGACGTCGTATCCCTGCACGTGCCGCTGAACAAGCACACCCACCACTTGATCAACGCGCGCACGCTGGGGCAGTTCAAGGCGGGCGCCACCATCGTCAACACCTGCCGCGGCGGGGTGATTGACACCGCGGCCCTTGTTGATGCGCTGAAGAACGGAAAGCTCCAGGCGGCAGGCCTGGACGTCTTTGAGGAAGAGCCCCTTCCCCTGAACAGTGCATTGCTGGACCTTGACCGGGTGGTGCTGACACCGCATACCGCCTGGTACACGGAGGAATCCAGCGACGAGCTGAAACGGCGCACCGCTGAAAACGTGGTGGACGCCTGCCTGGGCCGCCGGCCCCGCAACATCGTCAACCCCGAGGTCCTCAACTAGCCACCCCGGTGCCCGGCGCAGCAGGGACGGCCAACAGTAAAGGCATGAACATGAACACACCGATTGAACTGATCGCCAACCCGCGGCTCGCCGCGGACATGGGACTGCTTGTCCTGCATCCCGAGGACAACGTTGGTACGGCCCTGGGGACGGTCCCCGCCGGCACCCCGGTGTCTTTTGACGGTGGTGACCTGCTGTGCACGGATGAGATTCCCAGCGGACACAAGGTGGCATTGCGGACCATCGAGGCTGACGAACCGGTCAGGAAGTACGGGCAAATCATCGGCTTCGCGGGGCGCCTGATCCGGCAGGGCGAACATGTGCACGTCCACAACGTGGCGTACCGCGAGTTCGACCGGGCAGGCGAGGCCGGCACCGCCCTGCGGGCCACCGAGTTCGTGCCCGAGGACCAGCGGGCAACGTTCCAGGGCTACCGGCGGAGTAACGGCTCCGTCGGTACCCGGAACTACATCGGCATCCTGACGTCGGTGAACTGTTCCGCGACGGCGGCAAAACTCATCGCCTCCCGGATCGAGAACAGCGGTGTCCTGGACCAGTACCCCAACGTCGACGGGGTAGTGGCACTGACGCATTCCTCCGGCTGCGGCACCGGCGGAGAAGGTAACTATGGCTTCGAGGTGCTGCAGCGGACCCTCCACGGCTATGCGAACCACCCGAACTTCGCCAGCATCCTGGTGCTGGGCCTTGGCTGTGAAGTAAACCAGGTTGCCGGCCTCACCGCCGGATGGTCCTTGAGTCCTGACAAGTCGATCTCCAGCATGACCATCCAGGCCCAGGGCGGCACCAAAGCCACGGTGGCCGAGGGAGTACGGCGCATCGAGGAACTGCTTCCCGAGATCAACAAGGCACAGAGGACTGCAGTTCCCGCATCGGAACTTGTCCTCGCCATGGAGTGCGGAGGATCGGACGCATTTTCCGGCGTCACAGCAAATCCGGCGCTGGGCGCAGCCGCTGACCTGCTCATCAGGCACGGCGGCACCGCGGTATTCGGTGAAACCACGGAAATCTACGGCGCCGAACACCTGCTCACGTCCCGTGCTGAGTCCCAACGTACGGCGGACAAACTCATGGAACGCGTCCGCTGGTGGGAACAGCACGTCGCCCTGGACGGATCGTCGATCAACAACAACCCATCCCCCGGGAACAAGGCCGGTGGGCTCACCACCATCCTCGAAAAGTCCCTGGGAGCCGTGGCCAAGGGCGGGACCACAAACCTGGTGGACGTCGTCGAGTACGCCGAACCCATCACTGCCCACGGCCTCGTCTTCATGGACACCCCGGGATACGACCCCGTCAACGCCACCGGCATGGTTGCCGGCGGTGCCCAGGTCCTTGCCTTCACCACCGGCCGCGGTTCGGCCTTCGGCTGCAAGCCCACGCCGAGCATCAAACTCGCCACGAACACGCCGCTCTACGACCGCATGCGGGACGACATCGATGTGAACTGCGGGGCGGTGGCGGACGGCGAGCTGTCCATCGAGGAGATGGGACAGCAGATATTCGATCTCATCCTCAGGGTTGCCTCTGGTGAAGAAACCAAAAGCGAACAACTGGGGTACGGGGACAACGAATTCGTCCCCTGGCAGCTGTCCACCGTCCTCTAATTGAGGAACAGGTTCGGCACGTCCCTGCCCAGGAGGCGTGCCGAACGGTCGGCCCTGGAAGCCCGTCTCCCTACGAAAACTGCCCGCCTCTTGTCAGAGGGAACAACCGAAGCGGCGGGTTCGTTGCATACGGGACTGCAAGGGAAATGAGGATGGTCATGGCTGCTGATTACGACGAACTGCGTACCGACGTCAAGGAGACACAGGAGAGTTCGCTCGAGGCCCTCAAATCTGCCAATGCCCCGGACGCGCGCAGTGTGGTGCGGGAGCTGGATGCACCCGATGATGCCGAAGGGCTGGGCGTACCTGGAGGCGAAATCGTGGCCGAGGAACTGACCGTGGAGGTTGTGCCCGCAGCTGCGGATGAGTTCACGTGTTATTCCTGCTTCCTGGTCCGGCACCGTTCCCAGATCGCCAGGGAAAAGGACGGCCACCTCTATTGCCGCGAATGCGAGGCCTGACCGCGCCTCGCACTGTCGGAGGCAGCCCACTCGGTACCACTCCAGTTCCCCTGCCGCTGATTACCCAGCCCGGCGTCGAGCCTGGGCTCAGCTCTCATCCTCCGCGTTCCGCAACCTGTTCCTGATCACGATTCCTGCCACCACCAGGGCGATGACCAGCACGGCGGCAATCACCCCCACCACAACCAGCTGCCCCGGAAGCCCGGAATCGGCGGTTGCTGCTGCGGCGGCCGTGGGCGCAGCCTCGGTGTTGGGGCCGCCCGCGGTGAAGCTGAACGTCCCCTCGATGGGGTGGCCGTCCGAGGACACCACCCGCCAGACCACCGTGTACTTTCCCTCCGGGGCTCCTGGTTTGACCGCCTGGCTGACCTGGTTGTCCACAATCTCCACCGGACCATCCGCGTGGTCCGCCCCGGCGGCATCCTCCACGCGGACGATCGAGTTGATGGCGATGGGGGTGTGGTCGAAGGTCAGCTCGATCTTCGCGGGCATCGCGCTGACCGTGGAATCGTTGGCCGGATTGCTGGACTCGAGGGAGTCATGCGCCTGCGCCGCAGCGGCGGGCACCATCAGGAGCGCCGCTCCGGCCAAGGTGAGCAGGACGCGCACGAGCAAGCCGCGGAGACCATTGTTTTCCGTCTTCATGGACCGGTCCTTTCAGGAATCGTCCGCTGCTGCGGCGGGACGCGGGTCCCGCCGCAGCACCGGACGGCATGCTACTTGGCCGCAGTGCGCGTGCGCCGGCCGGTGAGGACAAGCCCCAGCGCGGCTGCTCCGAGGACAAAGCCGGCAGCACCCAGGACGATGCCCCAGACTGATGCGGCGTCGCTGGTGTTCTGCGAAGCGCGCGTCGTTTCCCCTGCCGGAGCCTGAGCCGCTGCCGCCGCTGCAGCAGACGGCGTGGCGGCGGCAGCACCGTCGTCGGCCGTGGTGACAAAGGAGGGGGCCGGATGCTTGGGCTCGGGCTGGCCCGCCGCACTGGCTTCGTCCCATTTCACCACGCTGCCGTCGGTGTAGGTCTGGGCAGCCTTCAGGGTGACCGTGGTGCCCTCTGCGGGAAGCCGGCCCACGGACAACGAGAACGACTGGTACTGGTTCTGGCCCAGCTGGTGCGCTTCGTCGGCGGTCCAGACCACCGAGCTCGGGGCCTTGGTGACCGTGGTGCCGGATACTGTGACGGGCTTGGGCAGGTCACTGGTGATGACCTGCGCGGTCCAGCCCTCCACGGGCTTGACCGAAACCGAGGTGAACGGCGTATCGGTGGGCAGAGTGACCTCGAGCTTGCTGGTCTTCGCGGTGGGGGACTCGTTGGGGACGTTGAACGTCAGGTGCGAGTAGCCGTTGGCGCCGGTGTCGTCCGGGTTGACGGTGACGTGGGCGGACGCGGCCGTGGCACCTGCGGCGACCATTCCCGCGGCCGCAGCAGCGGCGGTCAGGGTCTTCAGGGTACGGCGGAATGAGGTGTTCAAAGCAAGCCTTCCAAAGGGGTGCGCCAACTGGACCGCGTGTGCGGGGCGCAGAAAAGGGGGATAACGCGCCCGCCCCAGCGTTGCGTTGCTCTTCAGTAGGAGGGGACGGCGCGGAAGGTCAGCAGCCGCTTAGGCAGCGGCTTGGAAGGCTGGCGGGCCGCGGAGGGCCGGCAGCCGAAGGCTCCGCCACCGGAAAGGAACGACGACGGCGGCCGGCGCGGGAACATGCGGCCACTCCGGGATGGCGATGGCAGCCAGGATCCGGACCAGCGGGCGCAGCCATGCGGCCAGCGCCCAGACGGCTGCTTCGCCCCGGGCAAGGACCAGCGCGGTGGCCAGTGTTGCCGCCGCGTGCAAGGCCAGCATCAGGGCGCCCGGCACCGCTACATGCTCCGGCATCAGGGCCACAGCTCCAGGGGAAGCCAGCAATGAGTCATGGACGTGGGGGCCGGCAGCGGGAGTGAAAGCCGCGGAGACCGAGAACGCGTCGAAGGCCCAGTGGAGGACGAGCTGGCTGGAACCCAGGAGCCCGATCATCACGGGCGTATTGATTTTGGTTTTCGAGAGCATCATGACCGGCGCCAGCACCAGGGCCAGGATTCCGGCCGCGATTGCCGGTTGTGGCAGGGAACCACCGGCAAGCACGTGGGCGCTTGAAGCCAGGACGAACATGGCCGCGGTAAAGGCTACGGCGCGGGGAAAGCGGAACGGAGCACGCATACCACCGCCACCTTCCATCCGCTGTTGCCGGTATCCACTCTACGGAAGGCTGCGGGGCGCCGGGTAATCCTGTGCCGGTTGCAGGTTTGTTGTTCCTGTCAGGGCTATGAGGAAATCCACGGCAAGCGGCGCCGGAGTGTGAAGGTGGGCGGCGCGGGCTGGGGGATTTTGGAAAGATCCGCGCCCAGGCGCCGCCGGCGGAGTTCAAGGGCGAGCGCTTCCTGGCCCCGGGCCATGGCCCACCGATGGTTCGCGGCGAAGGCGGGCTTGAGCAGCCAGCTCAGCCGGCGCAGGAGCGGTTTGGACGCGCTGACCTTCCACTCGTAGGTGACCACCGTTTCCGGCCCGTCCTGTTCGAAGGTCCAGCGTCCGGTGCCGTTCAGGTCCCCCTGTGCGGCGATTGCGAATCCCTGTTCGATGACAGGCTCGGTGACGGTGAGCCGCCATTTGAGTGTGTAGGGGAGCCAGCCCTTGGTATGCAGGAAGAAACTCTTTCCGGTGCCGTCCGGATTGCCCGGGTCCAGCTGCTCAACAGTGAGATAGACAGCGGGCCACCAGCGGGCCAGGGTTCCTGCGTCGCCCAGAATGTCCATGACCTCGCGGGGGGTTCCCGCCACGCGCCAGACGGTCAGGAACTCGTAGTCAGTGCTGCTTTTTGAGTCGCCCATCGGTGCCTCCACGTCAGAGGTTAAATAGTGCATCAAGACCGCTCGTCGGACTGGAGGCCTTCCCTTCCCCCCGGGCTTGGAGCCGCAGGCAAGCCCCTGGTGCCCGCAGGGCAGGGGCTTGCCTGTGCGGCGTCGGTATCTTATTCCGCCAGTTTGGCGACGGACTGGGCCCAGAGGAAGAACTTGTTGGTCCCGAGGTCCTTGACGGTCTTGATGTTCAGGGCCTCCTTAAGCTTCTGGGCGTCGCTTTCCGACAGTCCCTTCAGCGCTTCAACCGGTGCCTTAGCCAGTTCGTCGATGCCTTTGTCGAGGTATTCCTTGTCGAACTTCGCATTGATTCCAGCCATACTGTCCTCCTGGTGCTCGGTTGGTCCTGACTGTGCCGTGGGACACATTCGCTATTGAACCACGCCGTTCATTAAATGGCCTGGGTATTGATGCCTTATTGACCTGCAGCGTTGTTCGGGACGCGCGGGCCGTCTTCGATGCGCAGCCCCATTTTCGATTCGCCGATTCCGCTGCGCGCCGGATATGTGCGCCTCGAAATGAAACTGCAAGTCGCGGATGGATTTGAGTGTCGGTCCTGTTCCTGTGGTGCGGGTATCCGGTGGTCTGCGGCCAGACTCTGGTTAGCGACGTCACCCTGCAGCCCGGTGGACTGCAGGGTGACTGCGATTGCAGCGGCTCGAACTGTCAGAAACCCGAGGTTCCCCAGTTGCCCGCTCCAGATAGGGCCGTGTTGCCCGCCAGATCGGTGAGGGTAGCGGCGGGCGCCAAAGTTGGGATTCCGGCGGCCGCCGAAAGAGGTGTTCCGCTGCCGTTCTGGATGCCTCCGAGCTTGATAGTCAAAATCTGGGCAGTGGAGTCAAAAGTGAAGGTGGTCGCGTTGCCGTTTCCGTTCCCTCCGAAGGTGGCGGTAGCTCCCGACGCTATGTAGTTTGCTCCCAGTGACATCGTTCCAAGCATGCCTGGGCAGTTACTTGAGGCGAAGGTCATCGTGTCTGCTGATGTACCGGCATCGGTCAGGGTTGCGGTGCCGTTGAGGGTCTGCGTACCTGTCCATCCTGCGCAGGACCTGGCAGGATCCATGCTTTTTGAGAATTTGAGCGTAATGGTGTCGCCCGAATCGGGAGTTCCGCTTCTCTTCCCACCTGTACCGCTGATGGTGATGCCCGTGACTGCAGGCGCGGAGGTGTCCTTAGTGCCGGCGGCCGTCGCAGAGCCGGTGTTGCCTGCCGCATCAGTTGCTGTGACGGTGTAGGTTAGGGTGCCGTCGCTCAGGCTTGAGATGTCCATCGTCGTCGACCACGACGTCCCGATGGGGGTGACCTGGGTGGTGACGGGCTTGAGGGCGAAATCCCTGACAGTAACGGACACGACCGTTCCGGCCTCAGTGGTACCGGTGACTGCGCTGCTCTTGCTGGCGTACATCGGAGCGGTGATGGTTGGAGCGGGCGCCACGGTGTCCTTGGTGTCAGTCGCAGTGGCGGGGGCGCTGGTGTTGCCGGCGGGATCCTTGACGGTCACAGAGTAGGTCACTGTCCCGTCTTTGAGGGAGGTGAGGTCGAGGTTCATGGACCAAGGGCCGCCACTGGCAGTCGCCGTTCCTGTGACCGGCGTGGCCGACCCGGCACTCGTTGCTGAAACGGTCACGCCGGCACCGGCTTCAGCTGTGCCGGAGACAGGAACCGCACCAACCGCGGCACTGTTCACGTACGGCTGCGGCACGCTCAGGCCCTGCGCCGCCGCCGGCGCGAGCGTGTCTTTCGTGGAAGTGGCCGTGTTGGACGTGCCCGTGTTGCCTGCTGCGTCCGTTGCGGCGGCCGAGTAGGTGACGGTGCCCTGGTTCAGGCTGCTCAAGTTCAGCGTTGCGGACCAGGCGCCAGTGCCGGAAGCAGTGGCAGACACTGGCACGGCATGCCCCGCGCTATCGGTTGCGGTGAGCGTGACGGTGGCCCCTGCTTCCGCTGTGCCGCTGACGGTCACGCCGGAGACGGTGGCCGAGTTTACGTAGCCAGGGACGGATGCGAAGGCCGGCGCAATAGGCGCCTGGGTATCGATCTTCACGGTCTGGTTCTGAGTGGAGCCGACATTGCCCGCGTTGTCTGTCGCGAAATAGGACACGCTGTGCGTTCCGTCCCCGGTGACCGGGATGGTCGCTTTGGCGCCGCGCACAGTCTGCTGCGCGCCGCCGTCGACCGCGTATGTAATGGAGGCGACGCCGGAACCGTTCGTGCCGTCGTCGGCCGTGACCGTCACCGTGACGGGGCTGGTGTTGTTCCAGCCGGCGTTGGGAGTGGGCGAAACGGACGCTGACGCAGTGGGCGGGAGCGTATCGCTGCTGATGCCGTTGCTGCGCGGGCTCTCGGCGCCGGTCCAGAGCGCGATGGCCGGGGTGACGGTGTAGTACCAGGTGCCGCCGGGAACGTTCTGCTCCGTGCAGGTGAGGGTGGTGACGGTTCCCGCGCAGCCGCCGGTGGCCGGGATGGCGGTCCCGCCGGTGGCGGCTGAGTAGCGGGCGACCGTGTAGCCGGTGGCGGGGCGGCCGTTGATGGTAGTCCCGTTGGCCCAAGTGACCGAGAGTGCAGCGCCGTTGGCGCTGACGGCGGGCTTGGAGCCGGGAGCGAGCGTGTCGGCTGCAGCGGCCGCGTTGTTGCTGCTGGTGGTGGAGGCCCAGAACGCGTAGGCGGCAGTGCCCGAGCCGAGCAGGAGCAGGACGGCGGTGATGATCCAGGCCAGCCTGCGGGACGGGCGGTGGCCGACGAAGAGGGACGCGTTGCGGACTGCGAGGCTCATTTCCGGACCTCCGCCGTCACAGGAACGCTGAAGGTTGCGCCTTGGCAGGCTGCGAGCGAGGTGGTATCCATGGCGGCCGCTCCGGTAAGGGTGACGAGTGCTGATGAGTTGGCGGCAACGTAGGTTGCGGGGGAGAGTGGGGCCGCCGGGCCGCGGAAGCTGACCCCGGTGGTGGTGCAGCCGGAGTGCGCTGCGTCCGCCATGGCCGGCCCGTTCGCTGTGACGCTGTAGACCTGCACCGGGTACGGATTGGGGTTGGTCAGGCGGAGGACGACGTCGGCGCTGCCGCCCGGGAACAAGGCGGTCTTGGGGTTGTCGCCCGCTACAAGGGCGTCCACGGTGACGGTCTGCATGGTGGCCGCCGTGGCTGATCCGCTCCCGGCGCCCGTGCCGCTCCAAAAGGCGTAGGCCGTTCCCGCGCCGGCGGTCACGAGGAGTCCGGCGAGGGCAGCTGCCTTGAGGCCCCGGCTTCTAGTGTTTGTCATCTCAGTTCCCCTGTCCTGATCCTGAGTAGCTGAGCTGGAGGGTGGCGCCTTTGCAGCCATCCTGGTTGGTGGACGTGTCCAGCATCCCCACTCGCGGCCAGGCGCTTTGAGCGACGTTGAGCCCTTGAAGGGAACCGCCCGTGGCCGGGACTGCCAGCGGGTAGGGGCCGCTGTACTGGGTGACGGTGAAGTCGGCCGGCGTGCAGGGCAGGTTGCTTGCCACCGCGGCCGCGCTCCTGGTGACGCCCGCGACGGCGACCGAAAGGTTGGTCAGCGACAGCGGCTTGTTTATGGGGTTGCTGATCTGCAGGTTCAGTCCGGCCGAGGTGCCGGGGGCCAGGGTACCGGGGACGTTCCCGGAGATGCCGAACTGTTTGATGGTTGCGTCCAGGACCAGTTGGACGTTCGCGTAGGCGTACTGTGCCTTCCCAGAGGAGTCTTTGCCGGTGCCCACCAGGTACAGGCTGGAGATTCCGGTGGGGGAGCCGCTCGTGGTGGCCACCTGGAGGGTGGTGGAGTTGCCGGTGGTGGGGCTGGGCGAGAACGATGCCGTGGCACCGGACGGCAGGCCGCCCAGGACGCTGAAGCTGACCGGGCCGGTGAAGTTGGTGCGGGTCAGCTGCAGCGTGTACACGGCGGTGGCGCCGGGCGGGACGGTCACGGAGTCCGGTGTCGCCGCCACTGAAAACGCAGTGGTCATTTTGTAGTTCACGGTGAGGCTGGCGGTAGTGCTGCCGGAGACCTTGCCGCTGGTGCCGGTGATGGTCACCGCACTCGTGCCGGCTGGCGTGGTGGCGCTGGTGGCGGCGTTCAGGGTTGCCGTTGCCGTGCTGCCGGAGTTAAGGGTGACGGACGACGGCGTGAACGCGCCGTTCGCTCCTCCGGGCAGTCCCGCGGTGGCCAGGATGACGGTGCCGGTCAACCCGCCGGTAGAGGTGACGGTCACGGTGTAGGCGGCCGACTGTCCCTGCTGGACGGACTGGCTGGCAGGGGACACCTGCACGGTAATGCCCGGCTTCGGATTGTTCGCCGCCGCGACCAGCGATCCGGCGCCCAACAGCAGCAGTAGAAGCGCTGCCACCGCCGCCTTGATGCCGATCCGCCTGCGGCGCTGCGGCTGTCCGTCCTGGTTGTGCACCCTGTGCCCCCTCTATTTTTGGTGCAAATGACGGCAAGCCGGGGGCGGATTCGCACCGCCCCCGGCCCACTCGTTTGGTTAGTGGCTGGTGACTGCGATCGTGATCGTGGCACCCTTGCAGGCGTTCTGGTTGACCGAGGGGTCGTCTGTGAACGTAAGCTTGCCGCTGCCCAAGCTCTTCGTTTCACCAGCGGCAAGCGTGGTGACGGTGTTCGGGACTGAAGCTGCGAACCACTTCGCATCACACGTGCCGCTGGCGCTGACAACAGCTGCATCCAAGGTGACCGTGGTGCTTGAGGAGTTCGGGTTCGTTCCCGTGAAAGCGATGTCCTTGTAACCACCGGGGGTGATCCCCGCTTCAAAAGAGGCGTCGATCGTGATTGTGGACACGGTCGTCCCGGCGGAAGCCGCAGCCGCGCCGCCACCCGAGCCAGTGGTGCTCCAGTAGGCGTACGCTGCACCGCCGCCGGCTGCCAGCAACGTAGCGGACAGGGCAACAGCGGCGATCTTGTTCTTCTTGGTCATGGGACGCATGGAAAGACTCCTTGATGAATGTGAGTGAGAACCCGTTCCCCCATAGGTGGCCCCATCCAGGTGCCTTCCGGTGGATCGATGACCCAATATTTGCTGGCGGCAACAGGGCGCAACAACACGTACCGGTACCCGACTTTTTACAGGGTTGAACTTTCCACCACTTGGATGCGGGGCCCATTACTTGCAAGACCCAGCCGATCCTGACCAGCGCATATGTGCCAATCCCCGAGAAATCAGGGCAGGAGGAGGCCTAACAAGTAGTGTGTCCGGGGCGGACTACATCCTCGCTAGGCAAGCGCATTTTCGCTACGCAGAATCCCTGGCGCAGCCCTCATTTGGGCCTCGAAAAGTAGCCTCCGCGTCGAAATTTGATCTGCGCGTCGAGAGCGCGCTGACGGTCGGCGTCCGAGTGGAGCTGCTCCTACCGCGTGTCCACGTCCTCAAACACCAGGAACGTCTGCGTGTCCAGCACGCCGGGCATGGTTTGCAGCTGGTCGAAGATGACCCGGCGGAGGTCGATGTTGTCCACGGCCCGGACCAGCAGGATCACGTCGAAGTCCCCGCCCACCAGCGCGATGTGGTGCACTTCGGGGATGGCTCCCAGCTGGTCGCGCAGTTCGCGCCAGGAATCCTGCTTCAGCTTCAGGGTCACATACGCGGAGGACTTCAGCCCCGCCTTGATCGGGTCCACCAATGCGGTAAAGCGGGTCAGCACGCCATCAGAAGTCAGCCGGGAAATCCGCGAGTAGGCGTGCGCCCGGGAGATGTGCACGTTCTCCGCCACCTGCGTCACGGACATTCGGCCGTCCCGGGTCAGCTCGGCAATAATGCGCCGGTCAATCTCGTCCAGCGGAGCCGAATCAGCGGCAGCATCCTTGCCCGGCATTTTGTCCACGGCTCCCATCGGTAATCCACATCACAGTTACAAATTGTCTCCCATAGTAGGCACTTATCGGCAGCTTCTCCACGATTCGCGCAGGTACTGGATACGAAACCTGCCACAGGACAATACTGGGAGGGAATAGTGGCTACCGAAGGACGGACCAATGACGATCTCCGCAGACCACACCGCGCCGGATACCACCAGCACAGCGCCAGCAGACAATGCGCTGACGGAAGCTGTGAAGAAATTCGGCATCACGGTGGAGGACTACATGCTCCCCGCCCGGCACCAGATCCAGATGGTGGACCCGGACGGCCGGCTCATTCCCGGGGGTAAGCAGGGCACCCAGCCCGGCCACGAATATCCCGTGCCCGGCGACAAGGAACTGCTCGAAGCGTACGAACGCCTCGTCGTCGGCCGCCGCGTCAACGACCAGAACTCCGCCCTGGTCCGGCAGGGCCGCATGGCCGTGTACCCCTCCAGCCACGGCCAGGAAGCCTGCCAGGTGGCCGCCGCACTGTGCCTGTCCGAGGGCGACTGGATGTTCCCCACCTACCGGGACGCCGTCGCCGTGATGACCCGCGGCGTGGACCCCGTGCAGGTGATGACCATCTTCCGCGGCGATTGGCACGGCGGGTACGACCCCCTCAAATACAAGGTGGGCATCCAGTGCACGCCGCTGACCACCCAACTGCTGCACGCCGTGGGCGTGGCCCATGCCGCCAAGCTCCGCGGCGAGGACACTGTGGTGCTGGCCATGTGCGGCGACGGCGCCACCAGCGAAGGGGACTTTCACGAGGCCCTCAACTTTGCCGCCGTCTTCCACCTGCCGGTGATTTTCTTCGTCCAGAACAACAAGTACGCCATCTCGGTGCCGCTGGCGCACCAGTCCGTGGCGCCGTCGCTCGCGCACAAGGCCGTGGGCTACGGCATGGCGGGGGAACGCGTGGATGGGAACGACGTCGTGGCTCTCCTCGCCGTCCTGGACCGCGCCGTTGCGCTGGCCCGCGAAGGCTCCGGCCCGCTGCTGGTGGAGGCCAACACCTACCGCATGCAGGCCCACACCAACGCCGACGACGACACCCGCTACCGTGAGAACAGCGAGGTTGCGGAGTGGCGGGCCAAGGACCCTGTCAACCGGATGCGCACGTACCTGACGGACCGCGGGTTGCTGGATGACGACGGCGAGGCCAGGATCCGTGAGCACGCCGAGGCGGTTGCCGCACAGCTGCGCGAAGGCCTCAGTGAGGATGTGCCTGTGGACCCCCAGGAACTCTTCCGCCACGTCTTCGCTGAGCAAACGCCGCAGCTGAAGGAACAGTCCGCCATGCTAGCCGACGAGCTGGCCCGCGACGCAGCATCTACCTCTGATTCGAAGGAGGCCGGCAAATGAGCCCCACCATCACCACGTCGTCCGAGGCCAACGGCAACGTCAGCGCCGCCACCGCCCGTGCCGCAGCATCTGCTGCCGCGTCGGCTGAAGCCGCCGGGCCCCAGCCGGTCACCATGGCCAAGGCCCTCAACACCGCGCTCGCCGACGCCATGCACGCCGACTCCACCGTCCTGGTGTTCGGTGAGGACGTGGGTATGCTGGGCGGCGTCTTCCGAATCACCGACGGCCTCACCGCCACTTTCGGCGAGCAGCGCTGCTTCGACACACCCCTGGCCGAGTCCGGCATCGTCGGCATGGCTGTGGGCATGGCCATCAACGGGATGCGCCCCGTCATCGAAATGCAGTTCGACGCGTTCGCCTACCCGGCGTTCGAACAGATCGTCAGCCACGTGGCCAAGATGCACAACCGCACGCGCGGGATGGTCAAGCTGCCCATGGTCATCCGCATCCCATACGGCGGCGGCATCGGGGGAGTGGAGCACCACTGCGACTCCTCCGAGGCCTACTACGCCCACACCGCCGGCCTGAAGGTCTACACCCCGGCCACGGTGGCGGACGGCTACCGTATGCTCCGCGAGGCCATCGACTCCGACGATCCGGTGGTCTTCATGGAGCCCAAGAAGATGTACTGGACCAAGGACTCGGTGGACCTGGGCGAGCTGCGCCGCCTTCATGAGGAAGGCACGACGCCGGGACTTGGCTCTGAGGGGCGGGCCGCCGTCGCGCGTCCCGGCACCGACGCGACGCTGATTGCCTACGGTCCGTCCGTGCCCACCGCTTTGGCTGCTGCGGAAGCGGCTGCCTTGGAGGGGCGCTCGCTGGAGGTCATTGACGTGCGGACCATTGTTCCCTTCGACGATGCGACCGTGTGCGAGTCGGTGCGGAAGACAGGCCGGGCCGTGGTGATCGCGGAGGCGCACGGCTTCGCATCCGTGTCCTCCGAGATTGTGGCCCGGGTGCAGGAGCGCTGCTTCCATTACCTGGCCGCCCCCATCCGCCGCGTGACCGGGTTCGACGTCCCGTACCCGGCACCCAAACTCGAGAAGTACTACCTGCCCGGCGTGGACCGCATTCTTGACGCCGTTGACGACCTTCAATGGGAGAACTGACCATGAGCGAACCACGCGTTTTTTTGTTGCCGGACCTGGGCGAAGGCCTCACCGAAGCCGAACTGGTGTCCTGGCATGTTGCCGTGGGCGACGAAATAGCCATTGACCAGCCGATCGCCGAGGTTGAAACCGCCAAGTCCGCCGTGGAGGTGCCGTCCCCGTACGCCGGGATCGTGGCTGAGTTGCACGGGAAGCCGGGGGAGACCCTGGATGTGGGGAAGCCGCTGATCTCGGTGACGCCTCTTTCTTCTGTCGCCGCTCCGGTGGCCGCCGCGGATCATGCCGCCCCCGCCCCTTCGCCGGCCCAGCCCGTGGTTGAGCCAGCCGAGACGGAGTTGGCCGAGCCGAAGCCAGTGTCCACGGAGGCCGAGGCCTACCGTGAGGAGGAAAAAGCCGGCTCCGGGAATGTCTTGATTGGTTATGGCACTCCTGGCGGGCATGGCGTTGCCCGGCGCACCCGGGCCCGGAAGGCCGCCGTCGTCCTCGCTGAACCCGCCGAGACCAAGCCCACTGAGGACGACCTCGCCCTCCTGCGCACCCGCGTGCCGGGTAAGCTCGGGGCCGTGATCTCGCCGTTGGTCCGCCGGATGGCCCGGGAGCACGGCGTCGACCTCGGGGACATCTCCGGCTCGGGCGAAAGCGGCCTGATCATGCGCCGGGACGTGGAGGCTGCAGTCCGGACAACTGCCCCCGCGGCATCGCCCGAAGACAGGCCTGGAGAAATGGCTAAGCCCTCGGTCGCCGAGGCCGTCGAAACCCAGGGCCGCGATGCCCGCACCGGTCTTGCTGTCTCCGCCCGTACTCCGGTCCGGGGCGTCCGCAAAGCGGTGGCTGCGAACATGGCGCGCAGCCGGTCCGAGATCCCCGAAGCAACGGTGTGGGTGGACGTCGACGCAACGGCGCTGGTGCAGCTGCGCGAGGAACTTAAGACGAACGGCACCGAGGTTCCCGGCCTTTTGGCGTTCATTGCCCGGTTCGTCACCGCCGGCCTCAAGAAGTACCCGGAGCTGAACACGCGGATCGAAACCGCGGAGGACGGGTCGCAGGAGATCGTGGCGTTCGACGGAATCAACCTCGGCTTCGCGGCCCAGACGGACCGCGGTCTGGTGGTGCCCTCCGTCCGCGGGGCCGAAAAGCTCAGCGCCAGGGAGTTGGATGCGGAGATCCGCCGGCTGACGCAGGTGGCCCGCGACGGCAAGGCGACCCCGGCTGAGCTGGGTAGCGGGACGTTCACCCTGAACAACTATGGCGTGTTCGGCGTGGACGGTTCGGCCGCGATCATCAACCACCCGGAGGTGGGTATCCTCGGCGTTGGCCGGATCATCGACAAGCCGTGGGTGGTGAACGGCCAGTTGGCTGTCCGCAAGGTTACCGAGCTGACCCTGACGTTCGACCACCGGGTCTGCGACGGCGGCACGGCCGGCGGCTTCCTCCGCTTTGTGGCAGACGCCATCGAGAACCCGAGCGCACTGCTGGCGGAATTATAGCGGCATCGCCTCGCTACCGGCAGGGGCCGTCCCGGGGTGTCATGCGTGGTCCCCGCTTTCGCTGCCATCGCTTGCGGTGACCTCACTACCCTGGCAGGTCAGGGCCCGACCCGGCAGGTCAGGACCCATAACGTCGGCCCGAGCAATTTTGCCCTTCCAAGGTACTCCGCATAGTGACGGTCGGAAAACAGGCGGGAATGGTGTGGGTTGTCAGAGGCAAGTCTCTGCGGTGTGGAAGTACGCAGCGGGGACCGGGCTCTGGAAGTGCTGCGAAGATGCATATCATGCCCGGGCCGAAGTCCCTCAGGCCGTGGGTACCTAAATGAACTTATAGGTGGGCCCCCTAATATTTGCCTGCTCGAATACTGGGAACGATAAGGGCGAATTAGGGGGAAAGTTCTGGATTATTAGTTTCAGAAAAGTTTCGCAGACAAGACGGTTGACCTGGGATTCTCGCAGGGTTGGCGCTCGGTTCGGCGACTCGTTGACCTTGGTTCGCCGCAGCGAGGAGTACCTATGTATGAGAGGAACCGGTCAATTTCCTGACCGTAGCCGAAGTCGCTGCCGCCATGCGTTTGTCCAAGGCTACAGTTTACCGTCTAATGAGGGATCACGAAATCCAGGCAGTCAGATTTGGCCGAACGTACCGCATATCAGAGGCTGCCGTTGCAGACTACACGCTCGTGCGGTTTTCGGGCACGGCGATGGACGTGAAGTTTAAGATCTGTCTTGACGGCCAAGGCTGGATAGCACAGCAGACAAATTCTCGATTCACCTCCCAGATAAGGGTGCGTTCCTCGTTGCAGTGTACGACTGCTGCTGACGCTGGGGTGCTGGCTCGAATAAGTTGAAGTGCTGGGGACGCGTAAGCAGCAGCGGTAATCGACCGCACTATAGGCGTAGGTGGATGTCGGGTTGACCTTGTCGTCGGCCGGATCCGTCCGGCTGACGGCCCAGCACCACTCTCCTCGAGAAATTCTGCCTAGTTTCTCGAGAAGAGTATGGGTTATGGGCCCGCGCTTGTCCTCTGCAAAATGGCGGATCAAAGTAACCGTGGCCGGCTCCAGCCCTTTTGGTGGTACGAAACAACCGAGGCCCTAATACTATGTCGCACTGCAAAGACCCCAATGTGGCACCTGGGGACGTCTTCTACGTTATTCACGCCTTGAGTGGATTGCGGCGATCCACCTTACAGCAGTTCTGAGGGAGAACTGGAACCGCTCGGCCGCCCGGCCCGTCGAAGAAACATCATCGACGGTGCAACACAAGCAGGGTGAGCTGGCGAGGTGGCCGGAGAAGCATTTTGGCGACAAATCCAAGATCTCCCTCATTAAAACGGGACGTTTGGACCTAGCCCACTCCGCTCAAGATGTGCTGCAAAGCCGCCAATTATGCCGACCCGCCCGGCCCTTTCGATCAGTGGTCACATTTCTAATCAGATATGTCGCGTCTGCTTCGCCTGAGCTTTCGAAAATCTCGGCAGATTCCTATTAAGTTTTGGATCTCCCATGACCGTTTTAGGAATTCGTCTGATCGTCATCTGTACCACGAGTAACACGTCTATTTGATGCCAAGCGAAAACCAAGTAGTCGTATAACGAGAAGGTTACAAAAGCGAGTATACGGGGCGGTGGCAGCGGAGGAGTACTCAGTACCGCGCGGCGGTGAGTGCGGCTACCTTTGTCCCTACCCGGCGATCGGGTTGCAGGCTGGGCCAGCAGTGGCCCTTGTGTTCATAGACTCACTCGGCACCGCCTCGCAAAAAATACGACCAACACTCCCGAACTCAGAGGGGTTGATATGAGTGCATTTGTGACGGGCGGGGCTGGGTTTCTTGACTCCACTTCGGCAGAAGCCGCACAGTCGGCGCTCCATCAAGTGGGACGAATCCTGCTTATGGTCTCGATGACGTTGTTCCTCTCCTACTTGCTCCTCATGCTCGGTGCCGTCGTGGTGTCAGGCCTTCTGAGCACGGCTCGCTCCGTCCGCAAGCGTCTCGCGCACGACGTACCAGCCGCATCCGGCGCTCCGCAGTCCGCAGCACTGTTGCGGCGCATCGACTCTGCGGGCGACCGCCATGGAGTACGGGCGTAGGGAACAAAGACCATGATGATTCTGTATGGCCAGCGCGTCGACTTCGTACTGATCTTGGCCGTCAGCCTGGTGCTCCTGTCGGTTCTGTACGGCGTGCTGATGCTCGTGCTGTCCCGGTTCGAACCGGCGTACACGCGACGTCGAGCGATGACTTTCCCCGCGACCGTGGCCCAGAAAGCCGTCATCTTCGTGGTGCCCTGCCTCAACGAGGAACGGGTTGTCGCAGCAAGCCTCGATCGGCTCGTGGAGATGGACTACCTACAGATGCAGATCCTGGTGATCGACGACGGGTCGGACGACAGCACAGCGGCCATCGTGCGAGCGCACCCCGACCCCCGGGTCAGACTGCTGCAACGCCGACTGCCCACCGCCCGTCAGGGCAAGGGTGAAGCGTTGAACGCAGCGATCCGACACCTCCGCTCCGGGGCGCTCGGCGCCTACACCGACCCCTCGGACGTCGTCGTCTGCGTCGTGGACGCCGACGGGAGGATGGAGCCGCAGTCCCTAAATGAGGTGATGCCACTCTTCGCCGATCCTCGGCTGGGCGCCGTCCAGATCGGCGTTCGGATCAACAACCGCCACCAGAACCTGCTGGCCCGCATGCAGGACATCGAGTTCGTGCTTTACACACAAGTCTTCCAACGCGGTCGGCGGCACATGGGGAGCGTGGGGCTGGGTGGCAACGGGCAGTTCGTGCGGCTCTCAGCCCTCAACAGCCTCGGCCCCGAGCCCTGGTCCAGGAGCCTCTCCGAGGACCTCGATCTCGGCGTGCGGCTGCTGATCAGAGGGTGGAACATCGAATTCTGCTCCACCTCGGCCGTGCACCAGCAGGGTCTCGTGGACGCCCGGCGCTGGGTCAAACAACGGACCAGGTGGTTCCAGGGGCACATGCAGTCCTGGACGCTGGTCCCTTGGGTGCTCCGGGACCTGACCGGCGCGCGCCGCGTGGACCTGCTCTATCACCTGACGAGCCCTTACCTCCTCCTGCTCGCCTCCTTCCTCAGCGCCGCCTTCGTGCTGTGGATCGTCAGTATTGGCATTGGTGTGTTAGCCGGGTCTCTGCACTTCTCGTGGTGGTGGGTCTCGGCTTACGCCGCGGCCTTCGGACCTGCACTGATGTTCGGGGCCGTCTACTGGCGTCAGGAACGCGGTCACGGCTTCGGTCCGCTGAAGGCCCTCGTGGTCCTACACGTCTACGTCGGCTACGCCGTCCTGTGGTACGTCGCCGGTTGGAAAGCTGCTTTCCGCTCCCTCACCGGCCGCAACTCTTGGGCAAAGACGGACCGGACCACGGACGACCAGGACCCGACCACGCAGGAGCTGGACCATCCGCTGGCGGCACCGGCATGAGGACGGCACTCTTTCTGGGCGTGGCCATCCTTCTCGTAGGTGCCATCGCCGTCCCAGTCGGCCTTAGTCAGCGCCACACCGGCCCATGGTCGGACGGTGAGGTCCACGGACGATGGACGGTGATGTACACCGGCCACGGCGAAGCCTCGGGCAATGACGACGAGGTCGTGCTCCAGCCCAAGTCGGCCGCCTCCGCGGACATCACGCATGGCGGTCTCGTGCACACCACCCGCTCCTACAAGGACCCCACTTTCGAGGTGACCGTGCACACCGAGGCTCAGGTGCGAAACGGCACGCCGAACGACTGGGAAGTGGGCTGGGTGCTGTGGAACCTCCGCGACGACGAGCACTTCTACGCCGTGGCACTCAAGCCCAACGGGTGGGAGATCTCCAAGCAGGACCCTGCCTACCCCGGCAACCAGCGCTTCATCACCACAGGTGCGGAACCGCAGTTCCCTATCGGCCAGGACTACCGCGTGCGAGTGAAGCACGACTGGCCCCGCATGACGGTGAGCGTCGACGGGCGGGAGCTCGCGACCATCACAGACGATGAAAGACCGTACCGCGGCGGAACCATCGGCCTGTACACCGAGGACGCAAGAGTCCGCTTCACCCACCTGGACATCCTCCACGCCGCCTCCGGCTGACCAGGGCCTTCAGGCTCTCAACCAGAACACCCACGCACCAGGAGCAATCCCATGTCTCACTCATTCCCCAAGGCTCCCATCTCCGTCATGGCGATCTACGGCACACGGCCCGAGGCGATCAAAATGGCACCTCTCGTGATCGCACTGCGCGACGACCCGCGCTTCGAGGTCCGCGTGGTCGTCACGGGCCAGCACCGCGAGATGCTGGACCAGGTCAATCAGGCCTTCGGCATCGTCCCGGACCAGGACCTGAACATTCATGCCGCCGGTCAGACGCTGACCGAGATCACGACGCGGACCCTGCAGGGACTGGCTCAGGTCTTCGACGACCGACCGGATGCGGTTCTGGTGCAGGGCGACACGACAACCACCTTCGCCGCGTCCCTGGCGGCCTTCTACGCCGGCGTCACGGTGGTGCACACCGAGGCGGGACTGCGAACGGGCAACAAATACTCGCCCTACCCAGAGGAGATCAACCGTCGCCTCACCGGCCAGATGGCGTCCCTCCATCTGGCTCCAACGTGGGCCGCGCGGGACAACTTGCTGCACGAGAACGTCCCTTCCGGCTCGATCGTGGTGACGGGCAACTCGGTCATAGACGCCTTGTTCATCACTGTTGCCTCCCGGCCGAGGATCGAGGACCCCGCACTGGGCGCGCGTCTGGCGACGGGGCATCCCGTGGTGCTCGTGACGGCACACCGCCGTGAATCGTGGGGAGAACCGCTGCGTCAGGTCGGCCGGGCGATCGCCCGACTGGCTGCAGCGCACCCGGACCACGACTTCGTCTTCCCGGCGCACCGCAATCCCTTGGTGCGCGAGGCGATCCTGCCTGCTGTGCAGCATTGCCCCAACGTCCTGGTTACGGAACCCCTGCCCTACGCACAGTTCTGCGCACTGCTGGAGCGCTCCTCCATCATCCTCACCGACAGCGGCGGAGTGCAGGAGGAGGGGCCCTCGCTGGGCAAGCCGGTGCTGGTCATGCGGGATACGACCGAACGGCCGGAGGCCGTGGCCGTGGGCGCCGTGCAACTGGTCGGCACGGACGAGGAGACGATCGTGGACGCGGTGTCCATCCTCATTAAGGACGAACGGACCTACCGGCGCATGGCGAGGGCGCTCAATCCCTACGGCGACGGTCACGCCGCCGAGCGGACCGTCCAGGCCCTGGCCCGCCACTACGGACACGACGACACCGTGCAGGAGTTCCAGGACTGGGCAACAGCCGTCCCCGTCGCCTGAAAGTCACCACACGCGGAATCCGCGCCGGCGAGCGGAGCCGTCACCCGCACCCTCAAGGAGAAATCCATGGAGAAGCAGTACGAGTTGTCCAAGAGAGGGCGCATGAGGTGGATAATCGCCCTGGTGTCCCTGCCCCTGGTCGCCGCGAGCGCGGTCTTCGGCCTCACCGACGACAGCCTCGTCGAAGGAGAGAACTCCCCACTCGCGCAGCGTTACACCACGGTGACGAACTCCGTTGCCGACGCATCGGCGGTGAAGACCGCCACGTTTTCGCCGCGCTTCGGCCGACCGGACGGGAAGCGCACGCTCGTGCTCTACGACGGCACCGGTACCGCCTCGGAGGACGCCGAACTATACGGCATTGAGGCTGGGAATCTGGCCACGCACTTCGGCGAGGCCAAGGTCGCGGCCGTGGGCGACTACACCGCGGACATGATGAAGGACTTCGATGCCGTCGTCTACCTCGGAACGGACTCCAAGGCCACACCGCCAACGGCCTTCCTCACCGACGTCTTGAAGGGCACCGTGCCCGTGCTCTGGGTGGAGCAGAACATCGATAACCTCGTCGGAGACGAGCCGGGCTCGGTCGCGGAGTTCGTATCCCATTATGGCTGGGATCCCACCGCCCCTCTGCAGGTGAGCAACGACCAAGTGAAATCCGTGTTGTACAAGGACCGTTCCGTGCACCGCAACACGCTTAACTCCGACACCGTCTACAGTCCGCGCATTGTGGAGCCCGGAAAGGCCCGGACCCTTGCGACCATCGTGTGCGGTGACCCGCAGCACCCTGTTCCGTGTGAGGTCTCCGGCGAACCACCGATGACTGGACTTGCCTGGGCCGTAAGCTCAGGCAACCTTACCTATGTGGCCGAGATGCCCCTCAATTACATCGACGAGAACGACCTCTACCTGATCTTCTCGGATCTTTACTACGACCTACTCGCGCCGGGGACGGAACCCGTGCGGCAAGCTGCTCTACGCCTGGAGGATGTAGGCCCCGAAGCCGATCCCAACGACCTGCGGAAGGTGGCCGATTACCTGCACGATGCAGGGGTGCCCTTCCAGGTGGCTGTCTATTCCGTCCAGGTGGCCCGCATCCCCGGCAAGGACGGCTGGTACGGACTGAGCCTGCTCGACAGACCGAAGGTGGTCGAGGCGCTGAAGTACATGCAAGCGCGTGGTGGAACACTCATCCAGCACGGCACCACCCATCAGTACGGAACGTTCAACAACCCGTACAGCGGCAGATCGGGTGAGGACTACGAGTTCTACCGGTACGGCTGCACGGATACCGACCGGCCGCCCTACAAATTCGGGGAGTGCAAGGCCGACTCCTACATCACCAAGATCGGCCCGGTTCCGGAGGACAGTGTCGAGCAGCAGGTCGCCCGGATCGAACACGGCCGGCAGGTGATGATCGACGCCGGACTGGGCGCACCTACGATTTTTGAGACTCCTCACTACTCCGCATCCGTCAACGCCTATGCCGCGATCGCCGCGGTGTACAAGGCACGGTACGAACAGTCCGATTACTACACCGGCATGATCTCGGGCAAGAAGATCACCACCCGGTCCGACAGCCAGCAGTTCCCGTACACCGTCCACGACATCTACGGCACCACGGTGTATCCCGAAAACCTCGGCAATATCACCGTCACGGAGCAGAACAACCACGCCATCCGGGATCCGCAGTACATCATCGACCGGGCCAAAGCGAACCTGGTCGTCCGGGAGTCCACGGCCAGCTTCTTCTTCCATCCCTACCTGAGCCTCGACTTGCTCAAACAGACGGTCACCGGCATCAAGGATCTCGGCTACACGTTCGTCCCGGTCGGTGACCTGAGGTGAGGAAGGGGCGGCCTCGTGACTCGTTGAGCCGTCGATGAAGGATATCCCTCGCACCTCTCAGCACGCCCGGTTCGAGCACGCGGCCGTCGCGCTGTTCCGGACCTCCCTCGATCGAATCATCGCAGGGGATCAATTTCGACCTGATCGGATTGTCATATTATCCGTTCTGTAGGGATCGCTGAGCGGACTTCAAAACAACCTCCTTACGCTTTCGTAGCGCTAGGGGAAGGACGTAATCATCGTGGAAATTGCATGCCCGTGGTCTCGTTCCAGCGTCGGCAACGTCCAAAGTGCGGTCTCCACCCACGATGCTCTCCCTGATGCAGCGGCGTACCCTCCCACTTCTCAGGGGCAAGCGGCTTTCTTTCGAGCCCCTAACTCGCCAACGGGGGCCGAAGGCTCTTTGCAGATCCACACCGATCTGCCGCCTCCACCATCGGTGCCAGTCCGTATGGAATGTGGAGGTTACGCGTGGCTGGCCCCCAGCATCTGACGCCGCCAAGCCGTTGAGTGCCGCCGTCGCACGTCTTCAGCCATCGAAGCGGAGCGTGATCACCAGTCCGATTAGGGCAACGACACCGGCCAGCAGCATCGCCGCCCGGGGATCCCCGAAGTTCAAGGTCCACCCAAGGCCGAACCTGCGGGGAACCAGAAGTGCCGGATCTTCCCGGTTGATATAGATCAGGCCGCCGCGCCAGTACCTGTCATCGTCGCGGTGGGTCAGGCCCGTCTCTTCCCCGTTCTCGGCGCGGTCCCTGTTGTTCCTGGCCAGCACCGTGACGGTTGCCACCACGGACGCCAGTACCGGGACCACGATAACCAGCGGTGCCCACCGCGTAACCGTTCCGGTCCACATCAAAAGCGACGATCCCATCAGCCCGAGATCGATCATCGCCACCAGCCCGAGCAGTGCCTTGGCGCCTACCGACACATAGTGCCGGGCCCAGCGTGCGGAACCCGTCGGGCGGGCCGGGTCAAGATCCGGCCGGCTTCGAATGATGGCCGCCGTCATGCCCGCCAGCAGTGCCGTGAGGCCCAGCTGCAGGAAGACCAGCGAAAAGGCCGAGCCAACCGCCTTCGCCTCCATCCGGTTTGGCACACCGTTCGCGCCATAGTGAACGGCGAGGTTCTCGGGCATGGACGGGTACATCAGGACGCCGATGGCTGCCGTTCCAGCCGTGATGATGACCGCCGGTGCCAACCAGCGCCAAGGGAACCTCGGGGGATTGGTCCGGAGTTCCGTGTCCACCGCAATGCCCTGGTGCAGGCCCTCGAACCAGCCGCCGGCCGCCTTCGCCGCCCGGATCTCCTGATGGGCCAGGAAGAAGCAGCCGTACCAGGTGCCGACGAGCACCAGCACGGACAAGGGCAGCAGCAGCGGTTGCCCGGTCGCCGCGACGCTGACCACTCCGCCCAGGGCAACGACGCCGCCGCAGACCAGCACCCTCCGCCGATATACCCGGGCCTGCTCCGCTATCACGGGACTCGCCGTGTACTGGGCCGGGATCCGGACCCCGAAGGGAACTGTGCCGCTGGTAACTGAGGGCAGCACGAGCGCGAGCAAAAGAACCAGCCCCAGCAGCACGAAACCCAAAATGATGGAAACAATCATGGCTTGTCCTCCTGCTGGGTGGCACTAAATGAATCGAGCAGCGTCCGGCAGGCATGGAGAACGTCATCAGCCGGTATGCCCCTGGCCACGGCTTCCGCGAGAAGTGTCCGGGCCTTTGCCGTCCAGTCCGAGGGGAGGTACTGGTCCGTGGCAGCCGCGGTGACCACTGCCCCGGTCTTGCGGCTGAGGCGGATCAGCCCCTCCTGGCGAAGGAGGTCATAGGCCTTGTTGACGGTGTGGAAGTTGATGCCGAAATCGGCGGCGAGGGTGCGGATGGGCGGCAGCGTGCTGCCTTCTGTCAGTGTGCCGTGTGCGATCGCTTCCACGACCTGGTCCCGGATCTGTTGATAGATCGGGACCTCGGCAGCCAGATCCACGTTGATGATCAACGCCCGCTCCTCGCCTTTGTTCTATTAGTTATAGAACAAAGGGAGTTGCCTGCCAAGGGGGCATCCACGCTGGAAGGATCTTTCATGCAAACGGGTTTCCAGGACGATCTGCGCATAGAATAATAAGCATGCTTAGTTTGTCGGCTCCCGCAGCCTTCAGGGTGTTCACGATGCGGTGGCAGGTCGAAGGCACACTTAGGAGCTTCGCAGGGAAGGGAAGAACGGCATGACTAACACCGTTGTCAGGGGCCACCGCCACGGCTGGTGGTGGAAGACGCTGCTGGCCGGCTTTGGCCTGTGGGTGGTTACCATCGTGGTCACCGGCGCCACCGGAAATGTGAACCTGATCCCCACGCTGATCCTGCTGGGAAGCTTCCTGGTTCCGTTCTGTGTGGTGCTGTTCGCCGTCGAACGCGTGGCAGGCACCTTCGCGCCCATCCAGCTGATCCTGGCCTTCTTCTTCGGCGGCGTCTTTGGCGTGCTGGGAGCGTCACTCCTGGAATCCGATCTTCACGCGTCCCCATGGATTTACTTCCGCGTTGGCTTCATCGAGGAGTTCGTCAAGGCAGTGATCCTCCTGTTGATCGGCCGCTCCGTTGTTCCCAAGTCTGCCCCGCAGGGCGCCCTTCTGGGAGCCTGCGTGGGAGCCGGGTTTGCTGCGTTTGAATCTGCCGGATATGCCTTCAATGCGGCCGTGACCACCAGCGGCATCGACCTGGCGTCGCTGCTGCAGACCGAGGTAATGCGCTCCGTCCTCACGCCTGTGGGCCACGTTCTCTGGACGGCCCTGCTCGGGGCCGTCCTGTTCGGTGCCGCCGCAGGTGCCGGGCGGTACCGGTTCACCAGGGGCGTTGTGTTCGCCTTCGTCGGGGTGTCCATCCTGCACGGCCTCTGGGATTCCATGGGCGGCATCGCCGCGCTGCTGGCCTTTGTGGCAACGGGGAATGCCATCCCTGCATTGGAGTATGGCTTCCTCCGGCCGGGAACCGACGCCGAGGTGGCCTCCCTGTCCTCCACGTTCTACGTGGTGGGTCTTATCGTCGTTTCGGTGATCGGGCTGCTCGCACTCCGGGTCACCCTGCGGCGGCGCCGGTTCCGGGCTAATTGAGCGGCCCCTCAACCTGGTCCAGTAGCGACAGCGCACCCGCGTTAGAAATCTTTTCCGCATTAGGGTCTTTACGCACTGGCAGCAGCTAACTAAAGTGGAACGCGTCATAGTCCGGATGGGCGCCGGGGGCGTCCGGGAAGGGGGAGTGCATCACCGCTGACCGTAACCAGAAGACAAATGACCACTACGTTGAAGGCCCCTCCTAGGAGGGGCCTTCCCTTTTGACCCGGCATGTGTGCGGACTACCTGACCGGTCAGCCAGCCGGTCCCGCCCCCGGGCAATCGCCAATTGTAACGACGCATCTGGCCTCTCAACGGCGTTTGACGCAAAAACAGGTACCCCCGGCAGCCGGTCCGAGGGAGGGGCCGGAAACATGAGTACCCGATACTCATGGCCAGTTGACGGAGCCGCTCGTAGGATGGACCGAACAGGGGACGGGGATGCCGCGCAGGGTTGCCCATCCCCGCGGATCCAGGGGGAGGACAGCTATGCAAGCACCCGTCGCGGCTTCCGTGTCCGCTTGGTGGACCCAGCGGTAGAATCCAATAACTCTTTTGGACGGAGGCACGCCTTTGCAGACATTCGTGCACGTTGCCCGCAGTATCGTCCTTGTCTTGGTCCTGGCTTTGACGGCTGTCGCATGTGGCGACCTCAGGGCTCCTGCAGGTTCAGGGCCCACATCAGGTGCTGATCCGGGAAGCAGGGTCCCCGATACTGCAGAGCCAACGGCAGGCGATTCTTCCCAAGCGTCAGAACTCTCTGCAGCCCCAGAGCGTTCTCGAGACGTCACCTCCTCTGCAGTTTCCGGTCCTCCTCGAGCCCCAGACCCCACGGCGGCTTCCCAGACCGTGCCGACCGCCGACCTGCCTGGTTGGAAGCAAGTATTTTCGGAGGACTTCACCGGCGGAGATGTCAGCGTCGGCGCCTTTCCGGGCCCGGTTTACAGCCCGAGATGGAGCGAGAACTACATTGATGGGACGCCGGACACAGCGGCCCAACAGCAACCCAGCGACGCACGGACTTCCGGGTACTACCCCTCGAAGGTTTTAAGTGTCCATGACGGCGTTTTGGATATGTACCTGCACTCGGAAGACGGGGTAGCAATGGGTGCAGCTCCGTCGCCCAAACTCGGCGGTGCCAGTCAGCGTCCCTTCAACAGCCTGGTGTACGGGCGGTACTCTGTGCGCTTCAAAGCCGATGTCCTGCCGGGATTCAAATTGGCGTGGCTGCTCTGGCCAGACAGCAAGCAGTGGCCGCAGGACGGAGAGATCGACTTCCCCGAAGGGGACCTGTCAAAGGTCATTTACGCTGCCGTGCATGGCGTCGAGGCGGGCGAACACCAAAGTGACGTTTTCCGACCCAACGAACCATACGGTGACTGGCACATCGCCACCACCGAGTGGCGTGCCGATGGCATTGAGTTCTTCCTTGACGGAAAATCGCTTGGCGTCTCCACAAGGTTCATACCGACCAAGCCTATGCACTACATTCTGCAGACTGAGTCCTGCTCACCAACTTGTCCGCTGCCTCAAACCAAAGGCCACGTCCTGGTTGACTGGGTCTCCATCTGGGCAAAGACCTAGCTATCTGGGCTAAGACACAGCTGTCCGGGGCTGGGACTTCGCCCGTGAAGCTGCGCATACGACGGCGGCCGCGCGCCGCCGTCGTCCGTCCAACTTTTGCTTGGGAACCCCTTTGCACCGGCAGCAGTGATGCTTAGCTCACCCGGCCGGCTCGTCCAGCCGGCCCCGGAGGAAGCGCCGCTCCGCGTCGTTGTCCGTGAGGATCAGGGCCTCCTCAAACGCCACCCGGGCCTCCTCGGCGCGGCCAAGCCGGACCAGGAAATCCCCGCGAGCGGCGGCAAGGTACGGGTACCGTGCCAGCTGTGGTTCGGCGCCGAGCGCATCCAGTTCCGCGAGGCCTTCGGAAAATCCCGCGGCGAAGCCCAGGGCAATGGCCCGGTTGAGCCGAACCACGGGGGAGGGCCACCGTTCCATCAGCAGGTCATAAAGTCCCAGGATCTCCTGCCAGTCGGTGTCGGACCAGGACCTGCTCTCATCATGCACGGCCGCGATGGCCGCCATGAGGGCGAAGCGCCCCGGCGGCCGGGCAGCTAAAGCTTCCCCAAGGAGCGCCGCACCTTCACTGATGGCCTGCCGGTCCCAGACGGACCGGTCCTGGTGCTCCAGCAGGACGACGTCATGGTGCTCATCGAGCCGCGCATCCCTGCGGGCTTCGGTGAGCAAAACGAGTGCCAGGAGCCCGGCGACAGCGGGATCAGCAGGAAGCAGGACGCGCAGCATCCTTGCCAACTCCATCCCGCGTTCGGCGAGGTCTCGGCGCATCAACTCCGTGCCCGACGGAGCCGTGTGCCCCGTGGTGTACACCAGGTACACCACTGCCAGCACCCCGTCCACACGCTCGTGCAGCTCCGACGCGGGCGGCACCCGGTACGGGATATGCGCCGCCGCGATCTTCTTCTTCGCACGGGTGATGCGGGCGGCCATAGTGGATTCCGGCACGAGGAACGCCCGCGCCACCTCGGCCGTGGACAGCCCGCACAACAGCCGCAGCGTCAGGGCCACACGGGCCTCGAACGCCAGGGCCGGGTGGCAGCAGGTGAAGATCAGGCGGAGCCGGTCGTCCGGAATGCCATCGGGATCGAAGTCCGGAAGCCCGCCGTCGTACTCCTCTGGCTCAAGCAGCCTGGGCAGCGACCGTTGAACCGTAGCCGCGCGGCGGCGCATGTCCAGGGCCCGACGCCGGGCCGCCACCGTGAGCCAAGCCCCCGGATTCCTGGGGATCCCGCTCCCGCCCCAGCTGGACAGCGCGCTGGCGTAGGCGTCCTGGACTGCCTCCTCGGCGGTGTCGATGTCGCCCGCCACCCGCACCGTGGCCGCCAGCACGAAGGCCCACTCGCGGCGGTGCGCGTCCGCCACCGCTGCGGCAACCTCCGCGCTGGCGGCCCGCGGCATCAGTTGGCCACCCGCACGGGCCACACCTCGACTCCGACGCCGGCGGGAACCTCCTTGCCGATCTCAAGTGCCTCATCGAGGTCGGCTGCCTCGATCAGGTAGTAGCCGCCCAGGGTTTCCTTGGACTCCGCAAACGGGCCGTCCGTGACCAGGAATCCGCCGGCCCCGTCGCGGCGGACCGACGTCGCCGTGGAGGAGGGGTGCAGGGCCGCTCCGCCGAGCAGGGACGGGCCACGGCGCTGCTGGAACTCCTGGTAGCCCGCGCTGATCGATTCCCCTTCGGCCTGCCGTGCCACCGATTCGTCCTGATAGATCAGGATCAGGTACTTGGACATGTCATGCTCCTTTGCCGTGATGAAGGGCCCTTCATCGAGCCTCTACCAATACGACGCACAGGGGAAGCGGAATCGACAACAGCCGTAGTATTCCCTCCATTTCCAAGGTACCCCGCCGCAGGGGCCTTGCCGCAAGGCCCCCATCCGGCCGCATACTGGCGGTCGAACAAAACGGGAATGGGGTCACAAATGCATCACGTAGTGATTGTGGGATGCGGGCCCACGGGATTGATGCTGGCGGGGGAGCTGCGGCTGGCAGGGGTGGACGCCGTTGTCCTGGAGCGGCGCACATCCCAGGAACTGGCCGGCTCGCGCGGTGGTGGAATCCACGCCCGCACCATCGAACTGCTGGACCAACGAGGCATCGCGGACCGGTTCCTCGCCGCGGGCAAGACGCTGCAGACCGCCACGTTCGGCGGCACCCAGCTGGATCTTGGCGGCATGCCAACACGCCACCCCTACACCTTGGCACTGTTCCAAAACCACATCGAGCGGCTGCTGCTTGAGTGGGTGGAGGAGCTTGGCGTGCAGATCCGGCGCGGGGTGGAGGTCACCGGAGTTTCAGTGGACGACGCCGGCGCGGACGTTCAGCTTGCCGACGGCAGTCCGGTGCGGGCCCGCTACGTTGTGGGCGCCGACGGCGGGAGAAGCATGGTGCGGCGGTCTGTGGGCATCCCAATGATCGGCCCGGACGCCACCCGGAGCAGCCTGATCGCAGAAGTGAAGGTGGCGGGGGAGCCCGTCCAGCAGGGAAAGGTGGACGCCCGAGGGATCCACGGGCTGTACCCGATGGGTGACGGCACCGTCCGGGTGGTGGTGACCGAAGCTTCCCTTGGCCCGGCCACCGAGCCCACCCTGACGGACCTGCGGCAGGCCCTGAACGATGTGTTCGGGACGGACTTCGGGGTGCACAGTCCCACCTGGCTGTCGCGGTTCACCGACGCCACCCGGCAGGCGGAGTCCTACCGGAAGGGCAGGGTGCTGCTGGCAGGCGATGCCGCCCATGTCCATTCACCCACGGGCGGGCTCGGGATCGGCCTGGGACTGCACGACGCCGTCAATCTCGGCTGGAAACTGGGGCAGGTGCTGCGGGGCGTCTCCGGTGGGGACCTGCTGGACACCTATCACGCTGAGCGCCACCCGGCAGGGGAACGGGCGCTGAAGTACACCATGGCGCAGTCCCTCTTCCAGAAGGCCGACCCCCGGCAGGAGGCGCTTCGCGACCTGCTCGCCGAAGTGCTTCGCGCTGACGGTGCAGGCGCCCCCATTGCGGGGCTCATTACCGGGCTCGACGTCGCCTACGATCCGGGCCCCGGCCGTCCCCTTCTGGGCCGCCGCATGCCCGACCTGGACATCTCGGCGGCTTCTGGCCCGGTCCGGGTGTACCAGTTGCTGCACCAAGCACGCCCGTTGCTGCTCGAGTTCGGCGGCCCCCGATTGGAGGTGGGCGCCTCGGCGGGGTACGTGCAGCACGTCAGGGCAACGTACGACGGCGCGTGGCAGCTTCCCGTGCTGGGTGCGGTTGCTCCGCCCATGGCAGTCCTGGTGCGGCCCGACGGTTACGTGGCCTGGGTGGGCGAGGGCTCAGCGAACGGGCTCGCCGAGGCCCTCGCCAAGTGGTTCGGCAATGGGGGCCGGTGAAGAACTGAGTTGACCCACGGGGTGGTCGGCCGTCGCAGGGAATGGGTGGACAGCTGCGGGCCCCGGCTGGGCGGCTGCGGCGGCGGGCTGCTCCGGCGACAGGGAGCGGAGCACGGCCTTCTTCAGCCTGCCCGCGAAGCGTCGCTCGACCATCCGCTGGATAAGCCACGCCAGGATGAGGCTGAACGCTAATGCGACGGTTACCGTTGGCCACGGCCCAAGGGCCACATGCAGGCTCTTGATGATCCACCACCCCCACATTTCGTGGACCAGGTACAGCGGGTACGTCAACGCTCCCGCGATGCTCATCCACTTCCATCCCGCATGACGAAGAGGCGTGGTGGTGACCAGCGAAACGACGGCAACGAAGGTGAGGATCACCAGCCACGCCGTGTCTGGTGGAAGCGGATGGCCCGTGCTTTGGGACATGGCCGGGAGGAACCTGTCAGCTGTCTGATGGCAACCCAGCAAGGTGTTGACACCAACGGCCAGCCAGCGGACCAGGCTGTGGCCCTGTGAATGGACCAGGTAGAGGCCGATTCCCACCGCGAAGAGAGGCGAAAAATCGGGGATCAGCAGAGCCTCAAGCAGTTTGGAGTCTGCCTGGATGGCCAACATTCCAAGGAGCGGCCACAGGAAGACGAACGCGAGCAGCCGTTGATGGGTCATTCCGCGCCACAGGAAGAAGGCAATCGTGACGTAGAACAACAGTTCGACCCACAACGTCCAGAAGACACCGTCCAGCGAACTGACGCCCACGGACTGCTGCAGCATAGTCAAATTCAGCAGAGCGTCAGTCCAATTGACGTGGTTCATGTCCCCGTGGGTTACGGCCAACAGGAGAAAAGATGCAAGGAGGACGGCTGTCCAGTAGGCGGGAAACAACCGCGAGATCCGCGAGGCGGCAAACTGGCCAACCGACCGCCCGTGGGCTGACATCAGGATGACAAAGCCACTGATGATAAAGAAGAGCTGGACACCCATGGCGCCGTAAGCGGTAATTCCGGAAAGTCTGGGAAAGACCTCCCGCGAGGGAACACCCCAGAACAGATCTCCGAAGACTGCCGTGTAGTGGTAGGCGACGACCCCAAGGGCGGCCGCGAGCCGGAGACAGTCAAGAAGAAGCAGCCGCGGACGTGCCGGCCCGGATACAAAAGGGGCAGGGCGGGATGGGAACATGGGCGCGGCTTTCTGCAGCATCTACTCGGAGCGTTGCGATATTATCAGTCGCCCCGCCCTTATCCCTTTTGTAGACCCCAGTGTTTCCTTTATTGCCTGACGGCCGGCAAGGGCAGCCAGGCGCCACGGATGCATTAATTGGGAAAAATTGAGCAAAAAATGCGGGAAAGCCCCCTATTGCCAAGAGGCACGGGTTTGTTAAGCTGATCACCGGGTCAGGCAGGCGGCCCCTCTGTTGCCGCCCAGGGAAATCTTTTTCCACCGCCACCCCTCCACTCGGGCCAGCCGATGGCAAACACCCCCAAGGCGCGCAAACGTCCGCTAAGCCGACGCGGATGTGGCCCAGGGTATCCAATTTTCGGGGGTGGGCCACATCCCGTCTTTCCCTCCGGGGGCCAGCAGCGTCGCTGGCCCCCGGGCCATCATTCAGTCTTCAGTCGTCGAAGTGCGCCTTCGCGTCCTCCGGCCGTGCAAAGCGGCTCACCAGTCCTTCGGCAAGTTCATTGAGCTTTTGATTCCTGGTGTTGGAGGCACTGCGGAGGAGCTCGAATGCTTCGTCCTTGTCGCACTTGTTTTGCGCCATGATGATCCCGCAGGCCAAATCGATCACGGTCCGGGTATCCATCGCCGCCCTCAGGTTCTCGGCGCGCTGTTCCACTGACGCGATACGCACGGCCAGCCGGAGCGCCTTGCCCGCCATCTCGCCGAACCTCACCCCGTCGGCTATGGCCTGCTCGTTGAAGACTCCGCTGACGGGAGCGAAGAAATCGAGGACCGCTCCGCCGTCGTCGTGCAGTTTCATCGGGATTCCCAGGGTGCTGGCGACGCCCGCGGCCGACAGGGCCGTGCGGTACTCAGGCCACTGGAGGTCCGATGACACGTCGTCGAGCAGGACGGGAACGCCGGTTTCGAGGGCCTCGATGCAGGGGCCGTCGCCCAGTGATTGTTCGATCCGGTCCAGCACCACTGCCCTCCCGCTGCTGCCGCCGATGGTGGCCGTGCGCTTGCGGCGGTGCAGCGTTACGGCGCACTCAATGGGTTCTCCCGTGGTGCTGGTCATGGTGGCCGCCGCATACCCGGTGAGGTCATCGAGGACGGATTTGATGTCTTCCATGCCTGCGATGAGGTCCACAAGCTCTTCGAGGTCGTCTGTCCTGTCCTGGTCCACCATCCATTCAATGTAGAAGCGGCGGCCAGCCCCCACAAGGGTGTGCCTGATTTGTCCTTGTTGCCAGCCTTCGCCCAGCTTCCACCCAGCGCAGTTATGGAACCGTTATATATGCTTGCCTAGTGGTTTTGAGGTCAAGCAGCGGAATTCTGTCAGCATCAACAGGCCCGGGAGGCGCCGAAACAGGGCTTCTTGCCGGGCGCAAGCATGCCCTGGACGGGCTCCGGATTGTTGCCGTCGCAGGCGTGTTTTTCTTCCACACGGCAACGGAGTCCATGCCGGGTGGCTCCATTGGCGTGGATGTGTTCTTCACGCTCAGCGGGTTTGTCATCACGCTGCTGATCATGAAGGAAAGGATCGCAACCGGGCGGCTCCATCTTGGCATCTTCTACGCCAAGCGCCTGGCCCGGCTCTGGCCGGCGCTGCTGGCGCTGTGTGCGGTGATCGTCGGCGCCGGTCTCCTGTTCCCTGCCTCGGGCTGGGGCGGGCAGGCCGGGTTTGTCCTTCCCGCTGCCGGCTACGTCATGAACCTGGCGCACTTTGGCATGTTCGGCGACTCCATTGCCGGCGAAACCCTGGGCCCCACCTGGACCCTGGCCGTCGAGGAACAGTTCTACCTGGTCTGGCCGCTGCTCCTGCTGGTGATGCTCCGGTTCTGGAAGGTCCGCACCGCAGCCTTCGCTACCGTGGCACTGGCCGCCGCCTTCGTGCTGAACCGTTTCCTGCTGGTCGATGCCGGCCAGCCACTGGACCGCATCTACAACGGGCCGGACACGCGGGCCGACGAACTGCTGATCGGCTGTGCACTGGCACTGCTGTTCACCGCGGTGCGCCAGGGATCCCGGCTGCATCACGCCCTGGCGTCGGCTGCCCGCTGGGGCGCGCCCGTCGCCGGCGTCACCCTGGTGGCCGCGCTGTTCCTGCTGAAGGAGCCAGATACCCCCGGCGCCTGGTTCAATACGTTCTGGACGGTTGGTCCCGTGGCGCTCGCGCTGCTCTCCGCAGTACTGATCGGCTCGCTGGTCCTCCAGCCCGCCGGCTTTCTGTCACGCACGCTCAGCCACCCCTGGCTGGCCCGGCCCGGCCGCGACCTGTCGTACGCCATGTACCTCTGGCATCTGCCGGTCTACCTGCTGCTGATGCCCCTCATCCCGGCACTGCCGCTCCGTATCGCCCTCACCGCAGCCTTCACCGTGCTTTTGGCGTACGCGTCGTTCCGCTTTGTTGAGCGGCCGCTGCGGCGCTGGGCGAATAGAAGGCTCGATCCCGCCGTCGTGCCTTCCACCGCCGGGCGTTCCAAGGCGCCCGTGGCGGCGTCAGCGGGCTAAGTCGCTGGGCTGAACAGCGCGTACCCGCGCCGCGTGTCAGTGCGCGATGCTTTCCTGGTCGCGGTGGGCCGCGGGTTCGATCTGGAAGGTGGAGTGCTCCACGCTGACGTCGAAGTCCTGGGCCACGCAGCGCTGCAGGTCCGCAAGGATGGTGGCCGAATGGCCGTCGCGCATGCACCCGTCCTGCACGGTCACATGCGCGGACAGGACCGGCACGCCGGACGCCACCAGCGAGGCATGCAGGTCATGGACGTCAATGACGTGCGGCAGCGCCAGGATGTGCCGGCGCACCTCCGCCAGGTCCAGGCCGGGAGGAGTGCTTTCCATCAGCACGTTCACCGTGTCCCGCAGCAGCTTCAGGGTGCGGGGGATGATCAGCACGCCGATAAGCAGGGATACGACGGCGTCTGCCTGGGTCCAGCCCGTCAGTGCGATGACCAGTGCGGCCACGATGACGGCGATGGAGCCGAGGGCGTCGTTGAGTACCTCAAGGAAAGCGGCCTTCATGTTGAAGCTGTGGTGGCGGCCGGAGGCGAGCACCAACAGTCCCACGGCGTTGCCGGCCAGGCCGATGACGCCAAACCACAGCATCAGGGAGCCTCCGACTTCCGGCGGTTGGAACAGCCGGCGGATGCCCTCGAAAATGACGAACCCGCCTACGCCCAGCAGCAGCGCGGCCTGCCCCGCTGCGGCCAGGATTTCGGCGCGCTTGTAGCCCCACGTGCGCATGAAGGTTGGCGGCTTCAAAGCCAGCGATGCCGCGATCACTGCAATCAGCAGGCCCGCGGAGTCCGTGAACATGTGCCCGGCGTCGGCCAGGAGGGCCAGGCTGCCGGTAAGGACAGTTCCCACGATCTCAGCCACCATCACCGTGAACGTGATGGCGAAAACCAGCAGCAGTTTGCCGCGCTGGCTGTGGGGATCGGCGACGTCGTGGCTGTGGTTGTGTCCGCTGCCCATGGGTCAGCCCTTCCTGGTGGTCCGCAGGCCCAGCGGCCGCCGGTCCACGCTGGGTGCGTGCAATGCGACGGTCATGCCACGCACTCCCCGTCTGGGGCGCAGCACGCGGGGTCCACTGCCAGGACAACGTTGATCAGGTCCTTGATGGCGTGCCCAATCCGGGCATCCGCCAGCTCATAGCGGCTCCGCCGTCCGTCCGGAACCGCAACCACCAGCCCGCAGCCCCGCAGGCAGGTCAGGTGGTTGGACATGCTTTGCCGGGACACCCCCAGGGTGTCTGCCAGATCCGAGGGATAGGACGGGCCCCCCGAAAGAGCCAGGAGCACGCGGGCCCGGGTGGGATCCGATACCGCATAGCCGAATCGGGCCAGGACGGGTCCGTGAGTGAGGGTCTGCATGCACCCAAAGTACAGCGCTGGCTGTATTCAGGCAAAGGTGGATTGCGCGGGGTTGGTTTAGTAGCCCGTGGGGTTGGCTGACTGGCAGGTCTGGTCGCTGCCGGTCTGCGCCACCACGCTTCCGGAGGAGTCAGCGGACGACGGCGGTGCGGCGGGTTTGGTGCCGGTGGCAAAATCCGTGCCGGCGTACAGCTGCACGCCCTGGATGTTCGCCACCTGCTGGACACTGCCGGCCGGAAGGCCGAAAAGCGCGGCCACATCCGCGGCGACGTCCTCGAACCCGGAGGAGTAGTACACCATGGTCCGGCCCTGCGCCTGGGCCTGCAGCTTGGTCACCTTGGTGAACCCGGCGTCCGAAAGCAGCCCGGCGATCGCATTGCTCCGGCCCGTCACGCCGGTGCCGTTGGCGACCGAGACAGGCTGCAGCGACTTGTCGTAGGCCGGCGCCGCCGGTGTTGCCGGCGTTTCCGTGGGTGCAGCAGGGGCAGGCTGGCTCAGGTCCGGGCTGTTGCGCAGGGCAGCGAAGAAGTTGGACGCTGCCGGTTCATCAAGGGCCAGGCGGTTGGGGTCCTGCGGCGAGGGAACTGTAGGCGTGGTGATGAAGTTGATGTTGGCCGGATCGATGTTCTTCAGCCGGTTGGCGATGGTAAGCAGCGACGGGACCGAGGACAGCCCGGAATCCACCGTCAAGTTCTTGGTGATGGTGTCGGCAATGCTCAGCACCTTCTGCGGGTTGCCCAGGGTCCCCTCGGACTTGAGCTTGCGGCTGAGGGAGGCCAGGAAGCCCTGCTGGGCCTGGATGCGCCCCAGGTCCCCGCCGTTGGCAAAGCCATGCCGGGTGCGCAGGAACGCCAGCGCCTGGTCACCCTGCACCTGCGACTTGCCGGCAGGCAGGGTGAGGTGGGAATCGGGATCGTTGACGGCAGCGGTGACGCAGACCTCCACGCCGCCCACAGCATTGGAGAGCTCCTTCACGGCATTGAAGTCCGCCATCATGAAGTGGTCAACTTCCAGACCGGTGAGCTTGTTCACTGTGTCAACCGCGCAGCCGATGCCGCCCTGGGCCATGGCGCTGTTGATCATGGCGTCCTGCTGCTCGGGATACGTTTGGTTGGTCTTCGAGTCAGTGCAGGACGGGACGTCCACCAGCAGGTCGCGCGGGAAGCTGATGACGTTGACGTGCTTGTTGTCCGCAGAGATGTCCAGCAGCATCATCACGTCGGACTGCCCATAGCCCGTCGACTGGTCCGCGGTGCCATATTGGCTGTTGTTGCCGCTCCGGGTGTCCGAGCCCAGCACCAGGATCTGCAGCCGGTCGGTGCTGTCATTGACGGCACCTTCGGTCCGCTGGCCGCCGGCCGACAGCTGCGAGGTGCTGATGTTGGACTGCAGGCGCCAGGCCCAGTAGCCGCCGAACGCCAGGATGCCCAGGAGCAGGACGGATACGACGGCGGTGAGGGCCTTGACCCAGCGCGGGGCACGGCGGAAGGGCCGACGGCGGCGCGAACTGGAGGCGTACAGCTCGCCTTGGCCGGGGTAGGCAGCGGAGCTGGAGCCAACCTGATCCGGGCCGGGGGATTTTCTGGAACCGAACACGACAAAAAGACCTTCGGGAGGGGACAGGTTTCCGCTACCCTACAGGCCCAAGCTGGCAATTCCCCTAGAACCGGTGTCTCCACGGCCCTGTCGGAGCCCTTCGATGCGTGCGGGGGCGTACTCTTTCTTCTCGGCGGTACACGCCCCGGAAATGGGTCCGGCCCTGGGGGAAGCCCGGGTGTGCAGGCTGAGGAACGGACAGATGAAAACAGGACAAAAACAGGGCGGGACGGGCCGTCCTGCCCGGCGTGGGTTGGGCAAGCTGGCGGTGTGGCTGGAGGATGACTCCCCGGGACGCCTCAGGCCGCTGATCCTGGCGGTGGTCCTCACGCTCTCGGCGATCGGCCTCGTGGAGGTGGCGTCGGCGTCGTCCGTGGAATCGGTGGCGGCAGGAAACAACCCCTACGATCTTCCCCTTAAGCAAGCCATGTGGACCGTGGCCGGCGTGGTGATCATGCTGGTGCTGGCGCGAATGTCCCTCCGGCGGATCCGGTGGCTCGGCTGGCCGCTCCTGATCGCGTCCCTGTTTGCCCTGGTACTGGTGTTCACCCCGCTGGGCATGTCAGTGAACGGCAACCGGAACTGGCTCAGCGTGGGCGGCTTCACCGCGCAGCCGTCCGAATTCGCCAAGCTCGCGCTGATTGTGTGGGCCGCCGGCATCCTGGACCGGAAACAGGCCCTGCTGGGGCAGTGGAAGCACGCGGTAATCCCCCTGGCGCCCGCCGGTGGACTCATCATGCTCATCGTGGCGCTGGGCCATGACCTGGGCACCACCATGATCATCATGATGATCCTCGCCGCCACCATGTTCTACGGTGGCGTGCGGATGAAGGTGTTCTCCGTGGCGGGGATGATCTGTGCTGTGGTGGCCCTGGTGCTGGCGGCCACCAGCGGCAACAGGATGGGACGGATCTCCTCCTGGCTGGGCATGGGCTCCCCCGAGGACGCTGAGGGGATGGGCTACCAGGCACAGCACGGCGCCTACGCACTGGCCTCCGGCAGCTGGTTCGGCGTGGGTCTGGGGCAAAGCCGGCAGAAGTGGAACTGGATCCCGGAAGCCCACAACGACTTCATCTTCTCCATCCTGGGCGAGGAACTGGGCCTGGCCGGGTCGCTGCTGGTGCTGGGCCTGTTCGCCATCCTGGCCATTGCCGTGTTCAAGACCATCGCCCGCACCACGGACACGTTCTCCCGGATCGTGGCCTGCAGCGTGATCACCTGGATCCTGGGACAGGCGGTGATCAACATCGCCATGGTCAGCGGGCTGCTCCCGGTGATCGGCGTCCCGCTGCCGTTCATCTCCTACGGGGGCTCAGCCATGGTCTCCTCCCTGGCCGGGATCGGGGTGATCCTGGCGGTGACCCGTCCCGAGGGGTCGGTCCCGGAGCGCGTCCGGCCCCGGAGCAAGGCCCGGCTGGACAGGGCACAGGACACGGCGGAGAAGCAGGTCCGGGAGCATGCCTACCAGCCGTAACGCCGCAGGGACGGGTCCAGCGGCGCCCATGACTGCCATCCGCTTCATCCTGGTATTCGGGATTATCAGCTCCCTGATGGACATGGTGTACGAGGGCGCACGGAGCGTCACCGGGCCGTATCTCGGCGCCCTGGGCGCCTCCGCACTCCTGGTCAGCGTGGTCACCGGTGCCGGGGAGGCCGTGGCCCTGGTCCTCCGCCTGGTGTTCGGGCGGCTTGCCGACAGGCCCGGGCTGCGGTGGGCACTGGCGCTCAGTGGTTACGCCTTGACGGCGGTGTCCGTGCCTTTGCTGGGAATCACCGACGCGCTGTGGATCGCATGCCTCCTGGTCCTGGCTGAGCGGCTGGGCAAAGCCGTGCGGAGCCCTGCCAAGGACACCATGCTGGCCGAGGCAGGTTCCGCGCTGGGCCAGGGCAAGGCGTTTGCGCTGCACGAGGCACTGGACCAGGTGGGAGCCCTGGTGGGGCCGCTCCTGGTGGGGGCGGCACTGGGGCTTTCGGGCAGCTACGGGGCAGGCTTTATGCTGCTGGCCGTCCCGGGACTCGCCGCCATGATGATCCTCTTCTGGCTGCGGCGAAGGGTTCCAGACCCGGCCGTCTATGAGGTTCCGGACCTGCAGCCAGCCGCGGCCGGCCCCGTTCCCGGTAGCCCTGGTCCTGTTTCCGGCAAGGCCCCTCCCATGCCGCGGCAGTACTGGATGTATGCCGCGTTCAGCAGCCTGACCATGTTCGGCTACGCCACCTTCGGGCTGCTCTCGTTCCACCTGGTGGCCACCGGACTCCTCCCGCCGGCGCTGGTCCCGGTCCTGTACGCCGGGGCCATGGGAGTGGATGCGGTGGCCGCGCTGATCTCCGGGTGGCTTTTTGACCGGGTGGGGTTGAAGGTCCTGCTGGTCCTTCCCGTACTGGCCGCCGCCGTGCCATGGCTGGGCTTCAGCAACAACACGGCGCTCGCCGTGGCCGGGGTGCTGGTGTGGGGAGCGGCCATGGGCGTCCAGGAAAGCACCATGCGGGCGGGCGTGGCGGGCCTGGCCCCGGCGGGCCGGCGGGGGAGTGCCTACGGAATGTTCACCGCGTGCTACGGCCTCGCCTGGCTGGCCGGGAGCTTCCTCATCGGGTTGCTTTACGAATACTCAATCCCTGCCCTGGCCCTCACCGTCACGGCAGTGCAGGCAGCCGCCATGGTGATCTTCGCCGTCGTCCGTCCCCAGGCCGTGCGCCCGGAGGCGAAGTCTTCGCGGAACGAACCTTCCTAGGCCACCGCCCCGGCAATCTCCCGGCACTCAGCGCAGCGGACGTCAGCAACCAGGGAACCGGCGTCGTCCTTTTGGAAGTGGGTGACGTGATTGGTGGTCCTGCCGCAGGTAGGGCAGAAGCTCTGGCTTTGTTTAGTCCACATGCATGAATAATACGGAACGCTGTGATAAAGGAAAGATTTCGGGCCAAACTATGTGGATCCCCGCATAATCCGTGACCCGATCTTGACCAAAGCTGCTGGCGGTTCTTCGGGGAACCCTGAGTTTTGCCGCGTAGCGTGGGCGCACCAGGCAGCACGGAAGGAGCGCAGGACAATGACCATCCCCGATTACTTCGTGGCTCTCGGCGGCATGCTGGCTTCACTCGGGTGTGCAGGACTCGTTGCGGCAGGCGTCATCAGGGCGCGGGCCCGCCACCAGGTCCTCCCGGCAGGATCTAGGCGATCGCCGGTGGTTCGAAACGGGTTTTAGGCGCACCGCTGGGCATCGCCTTCAGGATGCTGTCCGCCACGCTGCGGACCTTGAGGTTGCGGTTCCTTGACGTGCCGGCCAGCCTGCTGAAGGCCTCCGCGTAGGAACAGCGGTTCTGCGCCATGAGTACCCCGCAGGCAACGTCGATGCTGGTCCTGCTCTCCAAAACCTGTTTCAGGTTGTCGCCTGCACGGATCACGCCGTGGACGTCGAGGGCCAGCTTCAGGCTGTGTGATGCCACCTCGCCGAACCAAGCCGCCTCATCGACGATTTTGGCGTTGAATGCGTAGTTGCCCGATGCCAGGAACACCAGAGAGGCGGACGAACCCACCGGCAGCGCCAGGGGGAGCGTAAGGGCTGCGCCGAAACCGAGCTCCAGCAACCGCCGCCGATAGCCCTGCCAGCGTGGGCCGGCCTGGCTGACCACTGTTGGGGCGGTCAAGGCGGCGCCCAGTCCCGTTGGCCCGTCTCCGTGCTCGTCCTCCGAGGCCGCGAGGGCGCCGGCGCCCGGTGTGCTTCCGGCTGTGACGGGACAGGTCCGCTGCCGGTGCAGCACGGCGGCGCACTCCAGTGCCGTGCTTGCCGCGGCACCGATCCACCGGGCGGCAGCGTCGGCGAGCTTCTGCAGGGACTCTTCCTCGCCGTCGGCCCCTGTTATTAAGTCCAGCAGGAACCCTTGCCGCTCAGGCCCCTTGTTGTTTGCCGGGCCAACCGCCACCCTGCACCCCCATCTGCGTCACGCCCCTTGGCCGTGCTGCCACGGGATTCATAGAAATCTATTGGGGCGGCCGGGCAGCGGCACGAGTAGCCGGTACTCTACTTTTCCTTCCGGCCCTCCGCGGGTACCTGTCCGCGCAGGGAACTCCGTCTAAGCCGGGCGTGCCCATGGTGCCCGATGAACTCACGGCATTCTCATTTGACGACCCGCACCACATGGACTGTCAGGCACTGACGCGGCGCCAGACGGGGAGCTCGACACTGCGCAGGAGCAGTTTGAGAACACGCTCAGGAGCGCCTCGAATCGTGGCGCAGGGCAGGAAGCCCTGGTCAGGGCCGCGGGCCTGGGTGCGGCGGAGCTCCAGGAATTCCTGGACGGCGGCACGCCGCCGTCGACCAAAGCCCCGGGACTGGTTGAGTCCGCAGGCTCTTAACGGCTGCTCCTAACAGCCCCGAAGTGCAGCCATCCGTGTGTTCAGATGCAGCTGCACTTCGGGTTGTTCGGAGCGGAAAAGGAAGCGGTAGCCGGCCTGCTCTGGCCCGAAGCGTGGGCGCGGCGAGCGGCCGTGAGTCTTATGCGGCCCGGCGGGCCGGCGCAGTTCGTGGATATCGGCGGTGGGCCAGCACGCTGATGGTGCAGGGGGCCTGGTCCGGATCGATCCTCGCGGGCAGCTGCCGTGTCTTGGAGGCGGCGTGGAGCATCTCCAGTGCCTCCGCGTCCACCCGGGCACTGGAGATGTCGAGCTCCAGATCCAGGCCTCCCTTGAGGGAGTTGGCACGCTTTGCCACCACATAGAGGGCGTTGACGCTGTGGATGGTGATATGCCCCGTTGCAATCACCTGGGCCTTGCCGTGGTCCAGATCCACCCGGACCACGACGTTCAGCTTAGAGTTCAAGATGTAAAGCCTTCCCCGGCATTGGCTGCGACGCTGCAGCTTCTTGCATGGCCTGTTTGCTTAAGCCTCAACCAGATTAGGCAACAAATGTGACGCGCGCAACACCGTGACGTTTATTACACCGAACGGAGTTTCCTCCCAGTTTGCGCAGCAGTGAAAGAATCAGACGTGCCCAGCAGTACCGCCACCGAAGGACAAGCAATGAGCAAAGAACAGCTGATCATCATCGGCTCCGGCCCCTCCGGCTACACCGCCGCCATCTACGCAGCCCGTGCCGGACTGAATCCCCTGGTCCTGGCCGGGTCCGTCACCGCCGGCGGCGCGCTGATGAACACCACCGAGGTGGAAAACTTCCCGGGCTTCCCCGGCGGCGTCCAGGGCCCCGAGCTGATGGACGGGCTGCAGCAGCAGGCTGAGAAGTTCGGCGCACGCATTGAGTACGACGACGCCACGTCCGTTGACCTCAAGGGTCACGTCAAGCGCGTGGTCACCGGCGGCGGGGAGACCTACGAGGCCCAGGCCGTCATCCTGGCTACCGGCTCCGCCTACAAGGAACTCGGCCTGCCGGAGGAGAAGAAGTTCAGCGGCCACGGTGTCTCATGGTGCGCCACCTGCGACGGGTTCTTCTTCCGCGACCAGGACATCATCGTCGTCGGCGGTGGGGACTCCGCCATGGAGGAGGCAACCTTCCTGACCCGCTTCGGAAAGTCCGTCACCGTCGTCGTGCGCAAGGACGAACTGCGCGCCTCCCGCATCATGGCCCAGCGCGCCAAGGACAATCCCAAGATCCGCTTTGCCTGGAACTCCGCCGTCACCGCCATCCATGGCGACGGCAAGGTCACCGGCGTCACCCTGACGGACACCCGCACCGGTGAGACCCGGCACCAGGACGCCACCGGCATCTTCGTGGCCATCGGGCACCTGCCGCGGACCGAACTGCTGCACGGCCAGGTGGACCTGGACGACGAAGGCTACATTAAGGTGGATGCGCCCACCACCGTCACCAACCTGCCCGGCGTCTTTGCCTGCGGTGATGCGGTGGACCACCGCTACCGCCAGGCCATCACCGCCGCCGGCACCGGCTGCGCCGCCGCCCTGGACGCCGAGCGCTTCCTCGCCGCCTTGGAAGATGCCGCCAGCATCGCCACCGCCCTGGTGGAGGAGCCAATCCACAGCTGAGTCCTGGGCGACGGAAGGCTCCCCGCGTCAGACGACTTCGGGGAGCCTTCCCGTTAATACGGAAACGGGTGCCGATGACCAGCGCCCGCGCTCCGGCTCGTAGGAGATCACCATGGATGCGTCGTTCTCGCGCGCCTCATCGATGGCCAGCAGCAGGGCGTCCTCCAGGTGCCTGGCGTATTCCAGCCGCTCGGGCAGCGAACCCCGCAGGGCGCCGTCGTCGATCAGCACGTGGCTCTTGCCGTCCACAATGACCTTTAGCGAATACCCGCGGTCCTCCTGCAAGGACCCCCGGCTGGATGTAATCTCGGTGACGCGGTCTGCCCGGACCAGCCCGTTGCCCAGCGTGCGGATCCATACTTCACCCATGAAATGACCTCCCCTTGGCTGTGGGCACAGATCACCAGCGCCCCATAAGGCGAACACTACTCCGTCCCGGTATTTTTGTGACCCCTGTACTTCTTCGGCCACTGCCCGGCGAATATGCCATGTCCATTTGGTCCAGTTCCGTTATGGTGGGTGCCGTTACCCCGCCGGGGACGCAGCTGAGTTTGGGAGGAATGTATGTGGGCAAAGCTTGATACCTATCTCTACCCGCTGCAGCCTTCTTCGGAGTGTCCTTCCGGAACCTTCGAACTCAACATCCCCTCGGGAAAGATGGAGTGGTCCGAGGGCATGTTCGGGATCCACGGACTGAAGCAGCGTGAGGTGGTGCCCACCTTCGAACTGTTCATGGCCCACAAGCATCCGCTGGACCGGAGAGCCGTGCTCGCACTCTGGGAGGACCTTCTAAAGGGTGGCGGCCAAGGGGCGCTGCTGCACCGGGTCATTGACGTGCGGGGCAAGGAACGGCGCGTTTTTTCTGCAATCCAGGCCGTGGCCGAGCCATCGGGACAGGTGGAGTACATCCGCGGTTTCATGGTGGACGTGACGCAGAGCCTGCGCATCGAATCCCAGCACGCGGCCGAGGAAGCCATCGAGGGTGCCTACGGGCACAGAGCCCTGATCGAACAGGCCAAAGGCATTGTCATGGCGTTGCAGGGTGTGGATGGCCCGGCGGCTTTCCAGGTCCTGGCCAGCAGAAGCCAGCATGCCAACACCAAGCTGCATATCGTGGCAGAAGAGCTGGTGAACGCCGCAGCAAACGGCAAGGCAGGCGAACTCCTGGCCGGATACTGATCCCGGCCTGCCCCGTCATGCTGCCCTTGACGGCCCGGGGCCGTGGGACCTTCGGCACTTACCGTGATGCGTGTTCCGGGTGACTCTAGTTTCACGTCCCAGCTGTCCGGGGCTGGTTTCGGCATCCACTGCTCCGTAACTGCCGTTTTCAGGGCCCAAAACGGCAGGTGCTCAGCAATGGATGGGGCCCTGTTGACCTGGAGGAGGGTGGTATGGCGGCCAGGACCACCGTCAGCCGGAGCGGCAACATTGGCTCCGCCATCGTCAACGCCCTGCTGCTGTACGGGATCAACATCTGGCCCGGGTGGCGGGTGCTGCCGTTCCTGACCGCGGACATGGGCCGCGTCCTGGAGCTCATCAATGCATCGTTGATCGCCGCCATCATCGTCAACGTGGTCTGCGCGGTGATCCACTTGAGGGCACTCCTGGCACTGGGAAACCTGGTGGTGGTGGGCATCGGGCTGGCGGCCCTGATGCGCCTCTGGGAAGTCTTCCCCTTCGACTTCGGCGCCAGCTGGTCCGGCTGGCCCGTCCTGATACGCGTGCTCCTGGGGCTTGGCATCGTAGGCTCGATCATCGGCGCCATTGTTGAGCTGGTGAATCTGTTCCGCGCCCTGGCCGGACTCGAGCCGCGGCCGCGCTGACGCCTGGCCAGGGAGTAGGGGCATCAGTCGACGTGCGTGATGACATGCAGGGGGTCCAGATGCGGCGGCCATAGGATAAATCTGATGACTTCCCCGGATGACCCCGAGCCCTTCAGCCTGCGCAGTATTGCGGTAGCAGCCTTCGGCCCCACGCTGCTTTTCGGAATTGGGCAGGGTGCCATCCTGCCGGTGGTGGCGTTGTCAGCCCGCGACCTGGGCGCCTCGGTGGCGGTGGCCGCCCTGGTGGTCACCCTGATCGGGCTCGGTTCCTGGTTCTTTAACCTGCCGGCCTCCCTGGTGACCCTGCGCTTTGGTGAACGCTGGTCCATCGTGGGCGCCGCCGTCGCCGCCGGCCTGGCCCTGGCGGCCGCCGCCACCTCCGGCCTGGCCCCGAACGGGCTCTGGCTGCTCGCCGTTGCCATGACCGTCGTCGGGATGGCCGGGGCGGTATTTGGCCTGGCCCGGCAAAAGTACCTCACCGAAGCCGTGCCCGTCGCGTTCCGCGCCCGCGCACTGTCCACGCTGGGCGGGGTCAACCGGATCGGCGTGTTCATCGGCCCGTTCGCGGGCGCGGCGGCAATGCAGTTCCTCGGCATCGCCGGCGCCTACTGGGTGGGCGTGGCGGCGATGGCGGCCGCGGCGCTGCTGTCCTTCACCATCCCGGACCTCACGACGCCGGAGGTCCGCCCGGGTGCGGGCGCCGGCCCCCAGCCCACGCTCCGCGGCGTTGCGGTGTCCCACGCGGGCGTGTTCCTTTCGCTCGGCACGGGCATCCTCCTGCTCAGCGCGTTGCGGTCGTCCCGGCAGGTGGTGATCCCGCTCTGGTCCGACCACCTGGGCATGGACGCCACCTCCGCGTCCCTGATCTACGGGCTGTCCGGCGCCATCGACATGCTGGTGTTCTATCCCGCTGGAAAGCTGATGGACCGGAAGGGCCGGCAGTGGGTGGCGGTTCCCTCCACGCTGCTGATGGGGACCGCGCTGCTCCTGATCCCGCTGGCCGGGTCCTTTATGGGGCTGCTGCTGGCGGCGCTGCTGATCGGATTCGGCAACGGCATCAGCTCCGGGCTGGTGATGACCCTGGGCGCGGACTTCTCGCCGGATCGCGGACGCGGGCAGTTCCTGGGCCTCTGGCGGTTCATGGCCGACGCCGGATCCACCGGCGGCCCTGTCCTTCTCTCCGGGGTGACGGCCATCGCCTCCCTTGGCCCGGGGATCTCAGCCACGGGCATTCTGGGGTTCGCGGCGGCGGCCGTGTTCGCCGTCGTGATTCCCCGCTTGAAGCACCGCCGCAACTACTGAGCCGTGTTTTCGGGCCCGGTTGGTGGGTAGGCCGTCCGGCGAGGTTATTCTCGACTCATGAGTGATCCCGGCGCCGTTGCCCGCCTCAGCCCGCTGCAGAAGGCTGTGTGGTGGGCGCAGGACTATGTATACGCCGCCGGCCGGCAGGTCCGCGGTTTCCTGTCGCGCGTGCAGCCGGCGTCCTTCCGCAACGGGACCCGCCCGCCGGTGGTGATCATCCCCGGCGTGTACGAAAACTGGCAGTTCATGATGCCGGTCATCCAGGCCATCCACGACGCCGGGCACCCCGTACATGTGGTCACGGTGCTCCAGCGCAACAAACTGAAGGTGCCGGACGCCGCCAAACTGGTGGCCCAGCACCTGGAGGAAGCGGGGCTGCGCGACGCCATCCTGGTGGCGCACAGCAAGGGCGGGCTGATCGGCAAGTACACCATGCTGTCCCTGGACCCCGAGCACCGGATCGACCGGATGATCGCCGTTTGCGCGCCGTTTTCCGGCTCGCGCTACGCCCGGTACATGCTGCTGCCGAGCCTCCGGATTTTCTCCCCGCGGAACGCCCTGACCCTCCAGATGTCCCGCGAGCTGACCATCAACAGCCGCATCACGTCCATCTACGGCCCCTTCGATCCGCATATTCCGGAGGGGAGCGTGCTGCCCGGGGCCACCAACATCAAGCTGCCGGCGGCGGGGCATTTCAAGATCCTTGGCGATCCCGCGACCGCCCGCATCATTGTGGAGCAACTGAACCTGCCGGCCTGAGCAGGGACGGTGGGATGAACGCGCAGAGGCGGTAGTGCCTTGGAGGGCACTACCGCCTCAAGCGATCCTTCGCGATGTCAGCCGTCGGCGCCAGCGGGCGTGGTGGTGGCCGTGTAGCCCTCAAGCTTGAGCGCCGCCTGGGCGTACTTCTGGTCGAACGTGTCCGCCATGTTGACCTTGGACGTGTCCACCCCGATGGTCTTCTCCTCGTCGAAGACCGTCTTGGGGCCGCCCGCAGGCATGATGCCATCCGGGAGGAACTGGCCCTTGTCCTGGTCGAGGGCCTTCACGTAGTCGTCCTTGCTGATGGTGCTGTTCTGGACGAAGGACTGGGGCAGCTTGTCCGCAATTTCGGCTGCGGAATGGGTGCTGATCCAGTGCATGGTGTCCACGAGTGCGTCAACCACCTTCTGGGCTTCATCCTGGTGGCTGTTGACCCAGTCCGTCTGGGCCAGGAGACCGGCCGACGGCAGTGAGGTGCCGAGGGCAGCCTTGGCACCGTCCGCCGTCGCGAGGTCGATGGCCGGAACCGCAAGGTTCTTGCTTTCAAGGGCGCCGACCGTTGGCTGGGTGGTCATCACACAGTCTGCCGAGCCGCGCTGGATCGCGGCGATGGCGGTGGCGCCTGAGCCGACGGCGATCGTCTGGTAGTCACCCTTGGCCAGGCCGGCCTTGGACGCGATGAACTGGGTAAGTTCATCGGTTCCTGAACCGAGGTCGGTCACACCCACGGTCTTTCCCTTCAGGTCGGCGCCGGAGTGGACGTTGGCCTTGGGGCTGCACATGATGCGCTCGCCGGGTGCACCGGAGAGCTGGACCAAATTAGTGACGCTCTTGCCCTTGGCCTGGAAGTCCACGGTGTGGATATACCATGCGCCGGCCATATCCACCTGGCCGGACGCCATGGCTTCCTCAGCACCTACGCCGCCCTGCTGCTCGGTGGAGAGTTCCATTTTGACCCCGTACTTCTCGTAATAGCCCAGCTGCTGCGCAAGCTGGTACGGAAGGTAGATCTGCTTGTCGATGCCGCCCACCATCATCTTCACTGTGGGCATCGAACTGCTGCCGGCGGCTGCGCTGCCGCTCGCAGAACCGCCACTGGCCGCTGGGGTGGAGTTGTTGCCGCATGCTGCGAGGCTAAGGGCAACCGCTCCGGCAGCGGCGGCGGCGAGAATAGGGCGCTTCATCATCATTGTTTTACGCATCCTTATGTTCGTCCCGAACGGGACATTGGTGTTGGTTTGTGGTTTTGCGGGGTGGGAAGTTGGTGCCGCTCAGATGGCCTGCGCCTCGGAGCGGTTCGGCGGCCGCCACTTGAGGATCCTGTGTTCAAGCAGGTTGATCAGGGACTCGGCAAAAAGCGTGACGACGGCGATGATCACCATGCACGCGAACACCGTGTTCGGATCGAACGTGCCCTGTGCCTGGCTGATGATGAGGCCGATTCCCTTCTGGGCACCAAGCACCTCGGCCACGAGGGCGCCAATGATCGCGAAGCCGAACGCGGTGTGGAGGCTGGCGATGATCCAGGTCATTGCGGACGGTATGGTCACGTGCATCGCCACCTGGTACGGGGAAGCTCCGAGCACGCGCACGTTGGCCACGAGGTTCTGGTCCACCTCCCGGACTCCCTGGAAGGCGTTGAAGAACACCACGAAGAAGACCAGCACGGCCGCCAGCAGGATCTTCGGGAAGACCCCCAGGCCGAACGCCACGATGAAGATCGAGCCGAGCACAATACGCGGGATCGAATTCACGATCCTGATGTAGGGCCCGACGACGGCCGACAGGTACTTGTTGGAGCCCAGGAGGATGCCGAGCACCACGCCCACGGCCGTTCCCAGCAGGAAGCCGAGGAATGCTTCCTGCGCGGTAACACCGAGGTTTTCCCAGATGGTGCCGAAGGCCGTACCTTCGGTGAAGAGCACCACCAGGCTGTTCCAGATTTCCGAGGGCTGGCCGAAGAAGAACTTATCCACCCACCCCTCCGTGGTGAACCACTGCCAGCCGCCCACAACGGCGACTGCCAGGACCACGCGGCCAATCCAGATGGACATGGAGCGGCGGCGGGCTTTGATCCGGCCCGCGATCTTTGCTGCTGTCTCTGTTTCCACTGGCTTCTCGCTTTTGCGGGTTTCGCTATGGGTGAGGGCCGTCATGCCGCACCTGCCGTCATGGCATAGGCGCGGGTGACCTCGTCTTTGAGGGACTCCCAGATGCGGCCTTGGAGCTCCAGGAACCGCTCCTCGTGGCGGATCTCCTGGACGTTGCCGCGGGGCCGGGGAAGGTCGATGTCGAAGACGTCCTTGACCGAACCGGGGCTGCTGGTCATGATGACCACGCGGTCAGAGAGTGCAACTGCCTCGTCCAGGTCATGGGTAATAAACAGGACGGAAGGGCGCAGTTCTTCCCAGAGCTTGAGCAGTTCGTTTTGCATGATGGCTTTGGTCTGCACGTCCAGTGCCCCAAAGGGCTCATCCATAAGGAGGATCCGCGGATTGTTGATGAGCGCGGCCGCCATGGCGACGCGCTTGCGCATGCCGCCGGAGAGCTGGTGCGGGTAGCGGTCCTCGAATCCGGCCAGGCCCACGCGGCGCAGCCAGTCCCTGGCGAGGTCCGTGGCCTGGCGCTTTGGCATCCCGAGCAGGATGGGTCCCATCATGACGTTGCTGAGGACGCTCTTCCAGGGAAACAGGGCGTCTGCCTGGAACATGTAGCTCACTCCCTTGGTGATGCCGTCCACGGGGTTGCCGCCGACCGTCACCGAGCCGGCACTTGGCTGTTCGAGTCCCGAGACCTGGGCCAGGGTGGTGGATTTGCCGCAGCCTGTGGGTCCAACGATGGAGCAGAACTGGCCGGCTTCGACGCTGAGGCTCACATCCCTGATCGCCGTGAAGGTTTCACCCTTGGGGGTGAGGTAGCGCTTGGTCAGGCCGGTGACCTCGATCCGGCCCTCCTCCGCCGCTTTGGCTGGAGGGCCGGGCGGCCGGGGTGTGCGGGCTGTGTTCATTGCAAGACCTCGCTGTCTTCTGTTCAAGGAGTTCAAGGTTCGTGACGGGGATCACTGGAACTGTGTGTAGTTTAGGAAGTGTTCATTCCGGCCAGAAAGACTTCAGTAAGATGTGTGCTTTAGCCGCAAAAGTGCACGTTTTGTGCATTTTCTGCTCATCGGTGAAAGTCCCTAGGGGGCGGCTTTGAGTTGGGCGTCCCTGGCGCCGCGGCTCCGGCTCGGACGGCGTTTCACCACGCTGACCGCCCAGATCCTCCTGGCCTCGCTGTCGCTGCTGCTCTTCACCGTGGTCCTGGGCGGCTTTCTTTACTCGATCATCAGCAACCAGACTCTGGACCAGCAGTACCAGTTGCGTGCCCTGGGCATTGCGGCCACCACCGCACAGATGCCGGAAATCCGCTCCGCGCTGGCTGCAGGGGATCCGGACCATGCCATCGACGGCATCGCCCATGAAGTAATGGCCGCTGCCAGGCCCGACTACGTGGTGGTCAGCGATGCGGAAGGCACGCGGTTCTCGCACCCGGACCCGGCGTTGATTGGCCGCAAACTGGAGGAACCGGTGGCGGTCCTCGATGGCCAAACCCACGTGGGTTTCGACCCCGGAAGCCTTGGCCGGTCTGCCAACGCCAAGGCCCCGGTCTTTGGCGCCAACGGCGTGGTCATCGGCCAAGTGTCGGTGGGGATAGAGGACACCCAGGTCCTCAGCAACCAAATGCAGAACATCTGGCTTATCACCGGCTTCTCAGCGCTGGTCCTTGCCCTTGGAGTCGCCGGTTCGCTGCTGCTCTCCCGGCGCATCAAACGTGTCACCTTCGACTTGGAGCCGGCCGAGATTGCTTCGCTGCTGCAGGAACGCGAGGCGTTGCTGCACGGAATCCGGGAGGGCGTCGTCGGGCTGGACGACGACGGCAAAGTGACGGTGATCAACGAGGAGGCCCGGAGGCTCCTGCACCTCGAGGGGGAAGCCTTGGGGAAGCCCATCACCGACCTGCTTCCGCACGGCCGGCTGCGGTCCCTGTTTGCCGGGCGGCTGCCCGGCGCAGACCAAGTGGCCCTGACCGAGGACGCCCTGCTGGTTGTCAACCGGATGCCCGTGGCCACCGCCGGGCGCACCATCGGTTCGGTGGTCACGCTTCGGGACCGCACCGAGATTGAAGGGCTGGTGCGGGACCTTCATTCCATCCAAGGCCTCATGGAGGCAATGCGGGCGCTCGAACACGAGTACGCCAACCGGCTCCACATCGTGGACGGCCTGCTGGAGATGGGGAACCTGGACCAGGCCAAACGATACGTCTCACAGGTCTCCACCATGTCCAGATCGCTGGGCGAACGGCTGCGCGCCACGATTGCCCCGCCGGAACTTGCGGCCTTGCTGCTGGCCAAGGTGGCGGTCGCCGCCGAACAGGACGTGCAGATGGAGGTAACGGCGGACTCCCGGCTGGAACATCCGGAGGTTGACCACACAGATTTGGTGACCATCGTGGGCAACCTCCTCGACAACGCGGTGGACGCACTGTCCAATACGCCGCGGCCGCGCCTTGTGACGGTACAGTTCGACGACGCGGACGGTGTATTCATTGCCGTCCGCGACAACGGCCCCGGCGTACCGGCGGACAAGATCGACCAGGTCATGGTGGACGGGTACTCCACGAAGGACCCGCGGCCGGGGATGCGGCGCGGCATCGGGCTGGCCCTGGTGAGCAGGATTGTGCGAAGGGCAGGGGGGACACTGGACGTGTTCCCTGGGCCCGGCGGTAATTTTGAGGTGTGGCTTCCGGCAAAGACGCCGGCAGCAGTTGAAGACAGGAGCGCGGGCGTTGATTAAGACGCTGGTAGTGGACGACGATTTCCGGGTTGCGGCTATCCACGCCGCACGGGTGGCCCGGGTGGACGGGTTCGAGTGCGTGGGCCAGGTGTACAGTGCGGCAGCGGCGCGGCAAGCAATTGCGCAGCTGAATCCTGACCTGCTCCTGCTGGACATCCACTTGCCGGACGAGGATGGGCTTTCCCTCCTGCGGTCCCTGCAGGCAGCCGGAAAACAGGTTGATTGCATTGTCATTACGGCAGCCCAGGACTTGGCGACCGTCAAGTCAGCGATGACCAGCGGAGCCGTGTACTACCTTGTTAAGCCCTTTGGGTTTGACCGGCTTCGCACGCAGTTGGAGGCCTACCGGAAGTGGCGGGAAGAGTTGGAATCGGCGTCGACAGCCAGCCAGGCAACCATTGACAGCCTCTACAAGGCCCGTTTGGCCGGGATCAAGGCGGTTGCTCCGGCACCACGGCTGCAACCCACCATGCAGAAAGTGTTCGACGCCGTCCGTGCAGCCCGCGGGCCGGTTAACGCTGCCGAAATTGCCGAGCAACTCGGCGTCAGCCGGCCGACTGCCCAGCGTTACCTGAGCACGCTGGAACGCAAGGGCCTCCTGGTCCTGGACCTCGCCTACGGCAATACCGGGCGGCCTTTGAATTCCTACACCATTTCATGAGGCGGGCCGGAGGTTCCGTGTGCGCAGCCAAGGGTGCTGGTTGGATAGAAGTGCAGGTCAGGGGCCAGTTGAACTTTCAAATAACTTGAGCCTTTGTTGACTCTTTACCCCCTCACTTTTTGAGGTTGGCCCTGCAAAGTTGTCCTCAGTTAGACCACAGCGCACCAACCAAGTCTGAGGGGACACATCATGAAGAACAGCACTTTGATCAAGGGAACCGCTGCCATCGCCGTTGGCGCCGCATTGCTGCTGGGCGGCGGGGGCACCCTGGCCAACTGGAACGCTGAAGCTACCGCCGCACCGGGCACCATCGTTTCCGGCGACCTGAACGTCACAACGGGCAGCGGCACATGGACAGACCGTTCCGGCAATCCCGTCAACATCGCAGCCTACAAGGTAGTTCCGGGCGACAAGCTCACCTTCACCCAGACCCTCAATGTAACGTTGGTCGGCGACAAGATGGCCGCCAACGTGGCTACTACCGGCACCGCAACCAACGGCTTCACCCCGGCCAATGTGTCGGTCTCCGCACCTGTCCTGACCGTAGGCGGTACGGCTGTCTCCAACCCGCTCAAGCCCACGGGTTCCATGCAGACCGTCACTGCGACGGTAACTTTCGAGTTCCTGTCCACCACGACAGGCCGCGCGGACACCACCGCGAGCTACAACTTCAACAACGTGGCATTCCAGCTGACCCAGATCACCCAGCCCGGTCTTTCGTAGCCTGATATGCCGGGTGGCCCCAGGGCCACCCGGCCGGCAGCTTCAGGAGACAGGACCAGGAGGAACCACATGCGTATCAAGCGCTCACTTGAGGCGGCGGCGTTGATCGCCGTAGCAGTGGTTCTGGGTCTGTTCACGGTGCAGGGAACTTATGCGTTGTGGAACGCCACTGCGGTTGCCGCACCCGGAACCATAAGCTCGGCGTCGTTCGATATGGCGCTTCAAGCGGTCAACACCGGCACGTCGACCAACATGACGCTCGCGGACGGCAAGACCTCGGCAACCCTGACATTGTCTCCAGCCGGAACGTTGGGTCCGGGCACTTCGGTGTATGGCGGAGTGGTGGTCACCAACAATACCTTTGCCGGTGGCCAGTTCAACACCGCTATCACGGCAGGACAGCCGGGCGTTGCGAACCTCAACGGCGGAGTGCTTGCCACGTACATCACCGTCAGCGCGAAGTTGGCAGCTTCGCCTACGGAATGCAGCGCGTCCACCGGTTATGCGGCGATCGGTGCGCCAGGGCTCATCTCGCCCGCTGTAGCCAAAACAGGGTCAACCGTGTTCTGCTTCCAGGTCAGCCTCGATCCCAGCGCCCCATCAACAGTGAAAGGACAAGCAGTGACAATCCAAACTACACTCACCGCACGTCAGCTCTGCGGGGTGCCCAGTGGCTGCTGATCTGACCGAACGCCTTCTCGGCGGTGCAGCCGAACCGTCGAAGCGGTGGACCGGGACTACGGCGCACACCCCGCAAAGTCGAGGCAAACGCAAAGCCGCCTGGGCCGCCGTCGGACGCCTTGCCAGCATGGCCGCCCTGCTGGTTGCCCTGTTCGCCGCCCTCGTCCTGATCGTGGTACCAGTGGCGACTGGCTCGCAGACCTACACGATCCTGACCAAGTCCATGGCGCAGAAGTATCCGCCGGGCACCTTCATGGTGATGAAACCCGTGCCGTTTGAAGACCTCAAGTATGGCGATGTGATCACCTTCCAGATCTACTCGGGCCGCCCGGACGTGGAAACGCACCGGATTGTCGGTTTCGGATCCACCCAGCAGGGCGATAAGACGCTGATCACCAAGGGTGACAACAACGGCGCAAACGATGCCAGCCCCGTTCGTGCCATCCAGGTCAAGGGAAAACTGTTCTATGCCGTCCCGTACGTGGGTTTCGTGGCGAACTTCCTGGGGAACTCCGACCGGGGGACGTGGACTGTCGTCGCGGCCGTGGCCCTCATCGGCTACGGAGCCATCACCGTGTACAAGTCCGTCCGCAAGAGCCGCAAGCGCGATGACTTGGCTGCCGAGGCGGGGTAGATGTTGAAGTTCCGGAACCTTCCAGGTGCGGCGCTCGCCGTCGGGGCCTTCGCGCTCACGGTGCTGCTCGGTATTGGCGGCGCCTCGGCGTCGGCGCTCTGGCAGCAAAGTGCCACGACGACCATGACGGTCACCGCATCCGGAACCTGGTCCGCGCCAGTGTTCGCTACTCCGGTTTGCAGCAATGTAGACAGCGCCAACAAGTACGTCTCACTCGGGTACTCAGGGTTCTCCGAAGCTCCGGCAAAGTTCACCTTCTCGGCAGCCGGAACCAATGGCGTCTACGGGACAAGTGCGGACATGGCCGGCCCGTTCGGTACCTCCGGGAGTTTGTCGCTCTTCGGCGACTCCACGATCTTTACCCAAGTCGCCACCACGCCGGCAACGGTGAAGATTGTGGCAACGTTCTCGGGCGGTGTTCAGGCCACCGCCTACGTGAAGGTGAACCTTGAGATAGGCACAGGCAACAAGAAGATCTACTGCGTTCCGGTCTAGATCAGCAGGCCGTCAGCTCGGCGGAAGAAGGTGCCGCTGCATCCCCCCATGCAGTGGCACCGTCTCCCGCCGAGCTGGCGACGCGCACATTCTTCTCCGACCCGCAGCGTCCCATGCGCTCCTGAAATGTGGGCCGCGAAAGAGGATATGCGGGTAGGGGGGGCAGCCGGCGGCGCGGGGCGCTCCGTACACTGGCACCATGTCCTGCCGAATCAGCGAACTGGTCCTGAACTGCGCCGACCCCGAACTGCTTGCGCGGTTCTGGAGTGAGGTCCTTGGTTATGTCGAGCTGGACCGGGAGGAGGGCGGGATTGAGATCGGTCCACCGGGCGCCGGGTTCGTCGGACTGCAGCCCACGATTTTCCTCAGCCCAAGCACCAATCCCAGGGTGGGAAGGCTTCCGCTGCACATCGACGTCAACCCGGTGGACCGGGACCAGGACGCTGAGCTGGAACGGCTGCTGGCCCTCGGTGCCCGGCCGGCCGACGTGGGGCAGACCGGCGACGAGCAGTGGCACGTCCTGCAGGATCCCGAAGGAAACGAGTTCTGCCTGCTGCGCAAACGGCTCGATCGCTGAAACACTATCCCTCCGGGCAGGAACTGAAAGCGCGTGAAGGGTGAGTACCTGGCGGCGCCCACTTCAAAACGCCGCCCAGGCACCTGCAACTATTCACTGCACCAATCAAGGGTGGGGACTCCAAATCCTCAAGGTTGCCTCAAGACTTCCCGACAGTACGCAGGAGCAATCGACGCAGGCTTGGCTGGTCATGAGATGTCCCACAACGGCCCTTGGTAGGCGCAGTAAGCCGTATTGCAGAAGGCAACGGCTGCACCCCGGGCCAGGTCGCGCTGGCCTGGGCCACGCTTCCCGTCCAGGGCGCCCGCTACGCCGACGCCGCGGAGGCCAGGACCAACCGCTAAAATCTGGGCCAAAGGTCCTTACGGGGCAGGCGCGCGGCCGCTACATTGTAGCTACTCATGCTGGCGCCTCCCCACACCAGCCCATCGCGACTGAGGTACCACCATGGAGCTCTTCAGCGACAAACCAGCAATCGCCGCGGCCGCCCTCACAAGGCTCGTTGCCGCGGATGCCAAGGCAAGGAGCCTGCCCCCCGACCGCCTCCAGGCATACCTCAGCGACCTCGTGGTCCGGAATGGACCCAGCATCCTGGAGGAACTGGCCATCGAACTGGCCCGCCAGCACCTTGCGACCCTGGACAGGCTTGCCAAGGCAACCGGACGGCCGGCCGCCCGCTACCTTGACGACATTGAGCTTGCAGCAGCCATGGGCGAAAGCATGGGACGGGATGCGCCGGACGTGGGTGACACCGATAACACGTGATGTTGACCCAGCCGAAACATTCCGGCGCCCCTTCTCCCGTAACCTTAAATGCAGGACTTTTCAGGGAAGGACCCATCAGAGCATGGAAACCACGGACACCGTCGTGAAGCCCGTCATCGGGCTCAGCACTTACCTCGAGCAGGCGGACACCGCCGGCTGTGGTGCCCTCAGTGCCGCCTTCCTGCCGGAAACTTACCTCGCGCCGATTATTGCCGCCGGCGGCATCCCCACCCTGCTTCCGCCCCAGCCCGTGGCGCAGGGCGTGATCGAAATCCTGGTAAGCCGGCTGGACGGCCTGCTGATTCCGGGCGGCTGGGACGTGGACCCGGCCCTCTACGGACAGGAACCACACCCGCGCACTGACCAGCCGCGGCCCGAACGGGACGCCTGGGAACAGGCCCTGATCCGGGAGGCACTCCGACAGGACGTCCCGCTGCTGTGCATCTGCCGCGGTGAGCAGTTGCTGAACGTGACCCTGGGCGGCACGCTGCACCAGCATCTGCCCGAAGTGGTTGGGCACGGCGAGCACCAGCTGGGCGGCTTCCAGTACAACCGGATCCCGGTGGAAGTACGGCCGGAATCCCAGCTCGCGCAGCTGATAGGTGCCGATATCCAGCTGGTTCCAGTGGCCCACCACCAGGCTGTGGACAAGCTGGGCGAGGGCCTGGTGGCATCGGCGTGGACGGAAGAGCACGTGGTGGAGGCCATCGAATATCCCCCGGCCACTTTCGCCATGGGCATTCAGTGGCACCCCGAGGAACTGTCTGAGGACTACGGGCTCTTCCAGGGGTTCGTCGAAGCAGCCCGGGCGAAGTACCTGTCCCGCCTGCGCCCGGCAACGCCGTCGTCCGTTGCTGACTCACCCGCGTCTTTCCTGGCAACTTCAGTCCCGGCGATCTCGGTGAACCCGGAAGCCTTCTGACCTGCTGGAACTCCGCGAAAGCTGCCGGGAGAGCCGGGTTATGGCGTCACCCATCCTTGCGGTAAAGAAATAAGCATGCTTAGTATATGGAAGTGAGGTGAAGCAAGAGCCCTACTATTGCTGGCCTGGGAGTAGTGTGCGATGACGCGCAGAGTGGGTGTTGAAGAAGAGTTCCTCATAGTCGACGGCGCCAACGGCCACCCCGTGGCGTTGGGGCAGGTGATGCAGCGGGTGTCGGAGTACCCCAACCTCAGCAGCGAAATGAAGCAGGAACAGATAGAAACCTGTACGCTTCCCAGGCTGACCCTCGCGGAAATTTCCCAGGACATCGTGGCGGGCCGCAGGAACGCCGACGCCCTGGCCCGGCTGGCCGGTGCGAGGGCAGTTGCGCTGGCGACGTCTCCGCTGCCCGTTGACTCGACGGTGGCGCCCGGTGAACGCTGCGGCCAGCTCATGGCACGGTATGGGCTGACCGCGGTGGAGCAGCTTACCTGCGGCTGCCACGTGCACGTGGAGATCGAATCGGACGAGGAAGGCGCGGCCATCCTGGACCGCATCCGGATCTGGCTGCCGGTACTGCAGGCCATCGCCTCCAACTCGCCGTTCTGGAACGGCAACGATTCGGGCTATGCGGGCTACCGCTCCCAGGCGTGGAACCGTTGGCCCACCACCGGGCCCAGCGGGATTTTTGGGTCGGCCGCCGCCTACCACGCCCACGTCCGGCAAATCCTGGGCTCCGGGGTCCCCCTGGACAAGGCAAGCCTTTACTTTGACGCCCGGCTCAGCGACCGCCACCCCACTGTTGAAGTCCGGATCGCGGACGTCTGCCTCTTTGCGGACGACGCGGTCCTGGTGGCCGCACTGGTGCGGGCGTTGGCAGAGACAGCAGCCAGGCAATGGCGCGACGGCGTGTCCCCGGCACCGGTGCCCACGGCCCAGGTGCGCCTCGCCTCCTGGCAAGCCAGCCGGTTTGGCCTGGAAAGCGACCTTATCCATCCCGCACTGGGCGAGCCGCGGCCGGCCTCCGACGTGCTTTCCGCACTGCTGGATTACGTCCGCCCCGTGCTGGCGGAACAGGGCGAACTGGAAACAGTGGAGTTGCTGCTGTTCCAGGTGATGGCCAGGGGGACGGGGGCCGTGGCCCAGCGCGAGGTATTCGCCCGCACCGGCAGCCTGGCCGCCATGATTGCCCAGGCCATCCACAGCACTGCCCTGCCCGCCATGGCCCATCACCGGCAGGACGACCAAGCTCCCGAACCCAATCCCGCCCTAGCAACTCCCGACCCCAATCCCGCCCCGCCCGATCCCGTCCGCGGCCAGGCGCCGGACCACGGTCAAGGTACCGCGGTCCTGGACAACCAGCCCCTCTAACCGACGCAGGAGGTCCCCGTGGACCAGAATGAAATGGATCAGAACCAGGCGCCAGTAATAGACGCGCTGGCGGAACACCAGAAGCTGGGGCGGTACGGTTTTACCCCGCCCGCGCACAGGCAGGGCCGGGTGGTGGACCCCCGCGTGCTGGAGGTGCTGGGCGAACAAAGCTTCAAGGCCGACGTCGTTGCCTCCTCGGGCCTGGACGACAGGAAGTCCTCCAACGGCTACCTGTCCAAGGCGGAAAAGCTGTTGGCGGCCGCTGTCGGGGCTGACCAGGCGTTCTTCTCCACCTGCGGCAGTTCACTCTCCATCAAGGCTGCCATCCTGGCCGTGACCCGGGGCGAAGGGGAACTCCTCATCAGCCGGGACGCGCATAAGTCGGTCACGTCCGGCCTGGTGTTGTCGGGGCTGCAGCCGCGGTGGATCAAACCCCGCTGGGACAATGAGCTGAAGATGAGCCACCCGCCCGCGCCCGAGACAGTGGAGGAGATGTGGCAGCGCTACCCGGATGCGTCGGCGGCCCTGATCGTGAGCCCCACCCCGTACGGGACGTGCGCGGACCTGGAAGCCATCGTTGAAATCTGCCACAAGCGGGGCAAGCCGCTGATTGTGGACGAAGCGTGGGGCGCGCAACTGCCCTTCCACCCGGACACCCCCACCTGGGCCATGTCTGCCGGCGCCGATATCTGCGTGGTCAGCGTCCACAAGATGGGCCTGGGGTTTGAACAAGGCTCCATCTTCCACCTGCAGGGAGGCCTGGTGGACCCGGTCCGCCTCAGCCAGTGCGCGGACGTCCTGTCCACCACCAGCGCCAACACCCTGATCTACGGGGCCATGGACGGCTGGCGGCGGCAAATGGTGCAGGAAGGCAAGGCCATGATCGACAAGGCCCTGGGCCTGGCGCGCCGCGTGCGCAAAGAGATCGAGGCCATTCCCGGCCTCCATGTCCTGGAGGATGAGCTGGTCCATGCGGAGGCCTCCCATGACCTGGACATCCTGCACGTCCTGGTTGACGTCTCACAGCTGGGCATCAGCGGCTACCAGGCCACCGACTGGCTTCGCGGGAACTGCCGCATCGACCTTGGTACCAACGACCACCGGCGCGTCGAGGCCGTAATGTCCGTGTCGGACGATGACGACACGGCGAAGCTGCTGCTGGACGGCCTGCGCGCGCTGGTTGATGCCGCGCCGTCCCTGCCCCGGCCGCCCGCCGTCGTGATCCCCGATGAGAAGGACCTCTTCCTGGAAACGGTGATGCTGCCCCGTGATGCCTTCTTTGGGCCGGTGGAAGTGGTCCCGGTGGAGGAAGCGGCCGGCCGGATTGCCGCCGAGATGGCGACGCCCTATCCGCCCGGAGTGCCGCTGCTGCTGCCCGGCGAACGGATCAACCAGGCGGCCATCGACTACCTGCGCAGCGGCGTGGAGGCGGGCATGGTCCTGCCCGATCCTGCCGACCCGACCCTGAAGACCATCCGGGTTGTCCGCGAAGAACACCACAAACAGCAGTAGGAACCTGAAAACCGCAGTAAACAGCAAGGAATACAACATGTGTGGCATAGCCGGCGAAATCGCATTCAATGGCAGGGCGGCGTCGGGGGAAGCAGTTCTGAAAATCATGGGGGCCATGACCTCCCGGGGACCGGACGGAAGGGGAAGCTGGAGCGGCGGCTGGGTTGCGTTGGGGCACCGGCGGCTGAGCATCATCGACCTCTCCGACGCAGGGTCCCAGCCCATGGAGGACGACGGTGGCCTCACCATCGCCTTCAACGGCTGCATCTACAACTACCAGGAGCTGCGCCGGGAACTGGAGCCCGAGTTCCGCTTCCGGTCTACCAGTGACACCGAGGTGATCCTCAAGGCCTACCGGAAATGGGGTGGTGACTTTGTCCACCACCTGGCAGGCATGTTCGCGATCGCCATCTACGATCCGCAGCGGGAGGAAGTCCTCCTTGTCCGCGACCGGCTGGGCATCAAGCCGCTGTACGTTTCGCACCTGCCCGGGAAGATGCGCTTCGCGTCCACGCTGCCCGCGCTGGTTGCCTCCGGCGGGATCGACACCGGCATCGACGAGGTGGCTCTGCACCACTACCTGAGCTGGCACTCGATCGTGCCGGCGCCGCACACCATCCTGCGCGGTGTCCGCAAGCTGCCGGCCGCCACCATCCGCACCGTCCGCGCTGACGGGACGTGGCATGACCGCGAGTACTGGCGGCCGGAGTACACCCGGAAGCCAGAGCACGCGGGCTGGTCCGCTGCCGACTGGCAGGACGCCGTGCGGGATTCCTTGCGGACAGCAGTACGACGCCGGATGGTGGCCGATGTGCCGGTAGGTGTCCTTTTGTCCGGGGGACTGGATTCCAGCCTCCTGGTTGCCCTGCTCGCGGAAGAGGGCCAGCACGGACTGTCCACGTTCAGCATCGGGTTCGACGACGGTGCCGGCGGTGACGCCGGGAACGAGTTCGAGTACTCGGACCTGGTGGCACGCGAATTCGGTACCCGGCACGAACGGCTGCACGTTTCCACCGCTGATTTTGCGCCCTCGATCGGGGACGCGCTCGAGGCCATGTCGGAGCCCATGGCCAGCCACGACGTCACCGCTTTCCACCTGCTCTCCGACACGGTGTCCCGGCATCTGAAGGTGGTGCAGTGCGGGCAGGGCGCGGACGAGGTGTTCGGCGGCTACGGCTACCACCAGCCCCTGGCCGGTGTGCCGCGCGAACAGGCCCTGGCTGCCTTTACTGCCTCTTTCGTTGACCACAGCCACGAGGAACTCCTGAGGATCCTGGAACCGGAGTGGTACGCCGGTTCCGATGTCAGCGGCAGGGTCCTGGCCAGCCACTTGGCGGCTCCGGGCGCGGAAACCGCGTTGGACGCTGTCCTCCGCCTCGACACCCACCTGCTCATGGTGGACGATCCGGTAAAGCGGCTGGACAACATGAGCATGGCCTGGGGGCTTGAGGCCCGGGTGCCGTTCCTGGACCACGAACTGGTGGAACTGGCGGCCTCGTGCCCGCCGGAACTCAAGGCAACGCAGGGCGGCAAGGGAATCCTGAAAGACCTGGGCCGGCAGCTGCTGCCGGCGGCCGTGATCGACAGGCCCAAAGGGTATTTCCCCGTCCCGGCCCTGCGGCACCTGGAGGAACCGTTCATCACCATGGTCACCGACGCCCTCCACGCCCCCGAGGCCAAACAACGCGGCTTGTTCCGCCCGTCCTACATCGACAGGCTCCTGGAGGATCCCAACAGCCAGCGCACACCGGTGAAAAGCAACGTCCTGTGGCAGTTCGCGCTGCTGGAAATGTGGCTGCAGCGCCACGGTGTGGGGTAGGGCATGGCAGTAGCGTCCGGCGCAGGCCGGGACGTGCCGGCGGATCTGCGCCAGGCCGTCCACGGCGACTTTCCTGCCGCCGTGGACCAACTCTCGGCGCTGGTCAGGATCCCCGCCATGGCCTGGGACTCCTTCGACCCCTCGCAGCTGGACCAGGCCGCGCTGCAGGTGGCGGAGTTGCTCCGCGGTGCCGGCCTGGCCGACGTCGACATCCTGCAGGCGCCGCGGCCGGAGGGCACCCCCGGTGCACCTGCCGTGGTGGGACGCCGGCACGCAGCACAGGGCAAACCCACCATCCTGCTGTACGCGCACTATGACGTCCAGCCCGCTGGCCAGCTGGAACTTTGGGAGAGCCCGCCGTTCGAAGCGGTGGAGCGCGGCGGCCGGCTGTGGGGCAGGGGAGTGGCGGACAACAAGGCCGGGGTGCTGCTGCACGTGGCCGCCGTCCGCAATGCGCTCCGGGTCCTGGACGGCCGTCTGGGCGTGGGGATCACTGTGTTCGTCGACGGCGAGGAGGAGGCGGGCTCGCCGTCACTGCCCCAGCTGCTGCAGCAGCACGCCGACCTGCTGCGGGCGGATGTGCTGGTGGTGGCCGACTCGGGGAACTGGAAGGTGGGCGTGCCGGCCCTGACCACCAGCCTCCGCGGGCTGATCCTGGGAACCATCGAGGTGCGGGTGCTGGAGCACGCCCTGCACTCCGGGACGTACGGCGGTCCACTGGTGGATGCGGTGGCCGCGCTGTCCCGCCTCATCGCGTCCTTCCACCACGACGACGGCAGCGTGGCGGTGGAGGGCCTGCTGGCTGTGGAGGAGCCCGGCCCGCCGTTGTCCGAGGCTGAATTCCGGGCTGATTCGCGTGTCCGCCCTGGGGTGCCCCTTGCCGGCACGGGATCCTTGACGTCCAGGCTGTGGACCAAACCGGCGATGGCCATCATCGGGATCGATGCGCCTTCCGTGGCACTGTCCTCCGACACGTTGCAGCCGGCGGCCCGGGCCAGGTTCAGCCTCAGCCTGGCGCCGGCATCCGACACGGCGGCGGCCATGGAGGCGGTCCGCCGGCATGTGGAGACGCATGTGCCTTTCGGGGCGGAGGTGGTGTTCACCCCCGGTGGCCGGACCCAGGGGTTTGCCGGGGATGCACACTCCCGTTCATCGGAGCTGATGCTGGCCGCCATGGGTGACGTGTGGGGTGTTCCGGCTGTCTCGATGGGCGTGGGCGGCTCGATCCCCGCCGTGAACATTCTGAACAAGCTGTTCCCGGAGGCGGAAATCCTGGTCACCGGCGCCGAGGACCCTGACTCCCGGGCCCATGGGGCCAACGAGTCCATCCACCTGGGCGATTTCGAAAACGCGATCCTGGCCGAGGCTGTGCTGCTGGCCCGCCTCAACGCCGCGGACTAACCGCCAAAGGTGGCCCGTCAGCGGCGCGGTGCGTCCCGCCGTCGTGCGGCGAACGCGAACAGGGAGGTGGTGGCCACGGTGGCCAGGTACCCGGCGATCACAATCAGCGAGATACCGGCCCAGAAGTAGTTGGTGGTGCTGGTTTCCTGCCATGGGCTGGGCGCAATCCGGATCAGGGAATAGACCGCCACCCCGGCGGAGCCCAGCCCAATCAGCACCGGAAGCGTGAGCCAGATCCGTGCCGAGCCGGGGTGTTCGCCGAACCCGTCCCACTCGTTCCACGACCCGCGCCGGAGGATCAGCCAGCCGGCCGGAATCATGAAGGCGCCCACCAGCAGGAACGCGGCCACCACGTCCGCCGGGCGGTGCCACTGGTTGATCAGGGTGGATACCCCGGAGGCGATGGCGAAGGAGCCCCCGATGAAGCCGGCCATCGGGCGCCAGCGCGGGGACGCCATCAGGAACACGGCCGCCGCGGCAGAGGCCGCCAGCGTGGTGTGGCCGGAGGGAAGCGAATTCAGCTCCAGGGTCAGCACGCCTTTGTCCGGGCGCGGCGGCAGCAGGTCCTTCAGCACCTGCGTTGCCACGTTCGCGCCGATGCACGCCGCCACGGCAATCCCGGCTTCCGCCCAATGCCGACGGATCACGGTAACGAACAGGACCACGACGGCGGCCATCACCAGTGAAATGGTGGGCAGCCAATCGAGGAACTGGGTGGCGGCCTTGCCGGCCGGCCCGTGGATCTCCACTGCTTCCGCCAGCGCGGACTCGTCGATGAACTGGCCCGTGGTGGTCTGGACGAAGAAGTAGTAGGTGGCAACCAGTCCCGCGATGCACCCCACCGTGGACAGCACAAACAGGAACGCCGAGCCCGGGGCAGGCCGTGCGGGAGTCCTGGTGGAGAGTTGCCGTGAAGAAGTCATCGCGGTTAAGGGTGACACAAAAAGCTGGAAGGCCGCTCAGGCGGCGGGTTTGACCGGGTCCAGCCGGGGGACGGCCGCGGTTGCCACCAGCAGCGCCAGCGCACCGAGCCCGAACGGCAGGGCCGTGGCCGTGGCGATGGCGCCCACCAGCAGGGGTCCGCCGGCATCGCCCAGTTCCCGCCCCAGCTCTGCCGAGCCCATGGTCCGGCCCATCCGCTCCGGCGGCGTGGTGTCCGCCAGGTGCGCGAAGCCAAGCGGGGTAGCCACGCCGATGCCCGTCCCGGTAAGTGCGGCCGCAACGAAAATGGTGACCACTCCCGGGGCGGCCGCCACCAGCCCAACGCCCGCGGCAATCAGGAGCAGGCCCGTCGTCGTGCCCTTGTTGTCGGTGACGGCATGCCGGTCCCGCAGCCTGCCGATCCACGGCTGGGTGAGCACCGAGCCGAGGGCCACCACGCTGACCGCGGCAGTGCCGGCGAAGGCGTCCAGGCCGTGGCGGGTGGCCAGCGCCGGAAGGAATCCGACGGCGGCACCCAGCGCGCCCGTGGACGCGGCGAGCACCAGCGTGGGGACCAGGAAACGGCGCTCGCCCACCTGCCGGGCCAGGTCCAGCAGCGTGTACCGCTTCCGCGGCAACGGCGCCAGGCGCGGCACGGACAGCAGCACCCATACGGCCGTGGCCGCCGCCAGCGCTGACAACATGCCGAACAGCAGGGGGAAACCACCGGCCAGGATCAAACCGGCGCCCAGCGGCGGACCAACGATGTAGCCCAGGCTCTTCCAGGAGCCGTACCGGCCAAAGTAGGTGCCCGCCTTTCCGCCCCGGGCCATCCTTGCCACCATGGCGGACGACGACGGCGAGAAGGCCGAGGCTGCGGCCCCCTGTCCCAGCCGGGCCAGGGCAAGAATGAGCGGGTTGGCAGCGCCGAGGCCGATCAACGACAGTGCTGCGAAGGCGAGCAGTCCGCCGACGATGACGGGCTTGGCGCCAACGCGGTCGCTGAGGGCGCCGAAGACCGGCTTGAGGAACACCTCGGCCACATCGTAGAGGGCCAGCAGGATGCCGAGGTTCAGCAGGGTCAAGCCGATGTTTTGGCTCTGCGAGCCCAGTCCGGCCGCGATGCTGTGGGCGCCGAACGCCGTGACGAACCCCGCCGCGTACAGCGGTGCCGTTGACGAGCGGGCAGGCTGCCTGCCGGGCAGGGATCCGTCGGAGCTCATAATGGGGACTTTAGTACCTTCACAAACTTGTGAAAACTTCGAAGACTTAGGCCATGAACACCGTTGTCCAAACAGTGGGGCTGCACAAACATTTCGGCCACGTCAGGGCCCTCGACGGGTTGGACCTGGAAGTCCAGCGCGGGGAAATCCACGGGTTCCTGGGCCCGAACGGCGCTGGAAAGTCCACCACCCTGCGGGTCCTCCTGGGCCTCGCCCGGGCCACCTCCGGTTCCGCAACTGTTCTCGGGTACGAGCCCTGGACCCAGGCCGTGGAACTGCACGGCCGGCTTGCCTACGTACCCGGCGACGTCCGGCTCTGGCCCAACCTCTCCGGCGGCGAAACCATCGACCTGCTCTCGCGGCTGCGCGGCGGTACGGCGGACAGTGCGGCCTACCGCCGCCGGAAGAACCACCTGTGCCAGGTCTTCGACTTCGACCCGGCGAAAAAGGGGCGTGCGTACTCCAAGGGCAACCGGCAAAAAGTCGCCCTGATCGCAGCCCTCGCCACCGAGGCTGAGCTCTACCTGCTGGACGAGCCCACCAGCGGCCTTGACCCGCTCATGGAGGAGGTGTTCCGCCGGGAGTTGCTCGCCGCCGTCGGCCGCGGCGCCACCGTGCTCCTTTCCAGCCACATCCTCTCGGAAGTGGAGGTGCTGTGCCACCGCGTGAGCATCATCCGCGCGGGCAGGATTGTCGACGGCGGCACGCTCGACTCCCTGCGGCACCTCACCAGGTCGGAAGTATCGTTCGCTGCAGACGGTTTGGACGCGCAGGCCCTGGCCCGGCTGGGTGCCGTGCATGACCTGACGCTCGACGCCGGGCGGGTGAGGTTCACCGCCGATTCGGACCGGATCGCAGAGGTACTTCCGGCCCTGGGGACACTGGGCGTGCAGGGCCTGACGATCGTCCCGCCGTCGCTGGAGGAGCTGTTCCTCCGGCATTATGGGGACACCTCCCTTGGCGCCGAAACCCGGGCCGACACGCCGGCCGACGGCAACCACGGCTCCCGGCGGCACCTGCTCGGCGCAAGGGGGCGGAGCTGACATGGGCGTCCTCCTGGTCCTCTGGGGCCAGCGGCTTCGCCGGGACCGCTGGCAGCTCCTCAGTTGGGTAGTGGCCATCGGGGCATTCGCCATGTTCGCGGCGGCCGCCGTCACGCAAACCTACGGCAACGTGGCCAGCCGCACCGAGATCCTGCAGGTGGCCATCGCCACCCCCGCCATCCTGTTGCTCCGCGGCCTGCCCCGCGGCGCAGACCAGGGCGCCTTTACGTTCTTCCTGATCTACGCATTTCTGGCCCTGCTGGCCGGCCTGATGAGCACCTTCCTCGCGGTGCGCCATACGCGGGCGGAGGAGGAAACCGGCGCGGCGGAACTCATCGCAGCCACGCCGGCGGGACGGCTGCTGCCCACGGCCGCCACCTTGCTGCACGGCGCCACGGCCAACGTCCTCGTGGCTCTCGCCGTCTTTGCCGGGTTCCTGTCGCAGGGCCTGGAACCGCAAGGTTCCCTGATCGCCGGAGCCGCAACGGGCGCCGTCGGCCTCGCTTTCCTTGGCGCAGGACTGCTGGTGGCCCAGTTCATGGGGACCTCCCGGGGCGCGAACGGCGTATCCGCGGCGCTGGTGGTCCTGGCGTACGTCCTGCGCGGGATCGGGGACGCCACCGGAACGCCGGGCGCGGGCGGAACCACGATGACCGAGGGGGCAGCCAGTTGGCTTTCCCCCATCGGCTGGGGCCAGCAAACCTTCGCCTACTCCGGAAACCGCGGGTGGCCGTTGCTGCTGCCGGTGGGACTGGGCGCAGGCTGCCTCGCGGCGGCCTGGTTCATCCTGGGCACCCGTGACGCCGGTGCGTCCGTTTGGGGCACACGGCCCGGACGGGCCGCCGCCCGGCGCGGCCTTCGCAGTCCGGTGGCCCTGGCCCTGCGGCTGCAGGCGGGATCCATCACCGGCTGGGGGGTCAGCGGCCTGGCCGTGGGGCTGTTGGCGGGATCGCTCGGAAACGCGATTGCCGCCATCGACACTCCGGACACCAGCATCACGGCGATGCTGCGCCTGATGCTCCAGTCGCAGGGAACCTCGCTCACCCAGCTCATGGTGTCCGTGCTCTTTTCCATGGCCGGGGTCCTGGCTGCGGCATGTGCGCTGCAGGCGGTGATCAGGCTGCGGCAGGAGGAAGCGGCCGGTACGGCCGAACTCCTGCTGTCGGCTCCAGTGGGGCGGGTGAGGTGGCTTGCCGGCTACCTGCTGCTGGGAGCGGCCGCGGTGGTGCTGGTGGTTGGCCTGACGGGAGTGGGGGCGTGGGCCACCCTTACCGGCTCCGGCGATGAATCCATGCCGGCCGGTGCCCTGTGGCAAACGGCCCTGGCCCAGCTGCCGGCGGCCTTGATCTACCTGGCCGTGCCTGCCCTGGTGTTCGTCCTGTGGCCCGCTGCCACCATCGCCGGCAGCTGGGCGTTGTTGGCCCTTGGGGTGATGCTGGGAATATTCGGGGCCATGCTGGGCATCGATCAAAGCCTGCGCGACCTCTCGCCGTTCGCCCACACACCAGTGCCGCAGGGGGATGCCACGGACTGGAGCGGAGCCTGGTGGATGCTGCTGATTGCCGCCGTTGCCGCCGCGCTGGCTGTTGGCCTGATGCGGCGGCGGGAGGTGGGCTCGCCATGAGGGCCGAGGCCGATGTGGCGGCCGCCCGGGACGTGCTGCCGGACGCCGGTGCCGCGGATGGCGGTTCCACGGGTGCCACCGCCGCCGCGGCCGAACGTACCGCAGCCGCCTTCGCTGCAGCAGGGTTTCCCAAAATGCCGGCACGGACGTTGCTGGCGCTGGTGTCCTCGGAGCAGGGGAGCCTCACGGCCGCTGAGCTCTCGGAGCGGCTGGGTGCCAGTGCCGCGGCCGTGTCCGGCGCCGTACGATACCTGCAGACCGTCGGCTTCGTGCACCGCGTCGCGCAGCCCGGAAGCCGCCGTGACCTTTACGCCCTTCACCAGGACGAGTGGTACGTCGTCTCCATGCGGAACAGCCCCGTCTACGAAAAGCTTGCGGCGCTGACGGACGCCACGGCGGAAACGCTCGTGGAAGGATCGGCGGCCCGGGCCCGGGTGGCTGAGATGGCCCGGTTCTACCGGTTCCTCAACTCGCGGCTGCCTGCCCTGCTGGACGAGTGGGAGCGTGAGCGGGAGGCGGAGCCGTGACCATCATCGACAATGCGGTGTACGTCAACGGGCTGCGCACCGAGGACCCGGAGGACCTTGACGAGACATACTTCCTGCTGCGGCAGCGCGAGGGAATGGCATGGATCGGCCTCTACCGGCCTGACGCAGAGGAACTGCAGTCCGTGGGCGAGGAATTCGACCTCAACCCCCTGGCCATCGAGGACGCGCTCGCCGGCCACCAGCGTGCCAAGCTGGAGCATTACGGTGAGTGCTTGTTCCTGGTGCTCCGGCCCGCCCGGTACCGCGACGACGAGGAGAAGGTGGACTTCGGCGAGATCCATGTTTTTGCGGGTGAGGAGTACGTGGTCACGGTCAGGCACGCGGAGTCCCCGGACCTCGCCAAGGTCAGGCACCGCATGGAATCCATGCCGGAGTTTTTGGCCCTTGGCCCGGATGCCGTGCTGTACGGGATCCTGGACCAGGTGGTGGATGAGTACGAGCCAGTTGTGGCCGGCCTGGAAAACGACATCGACGAGATTGAGGACGACCTCTTCGGTGCCGATCCGGACGTGTCCCGCCGCATCTACGAACTGTCCCGCCAGGTCATCACCTTCCAGCGTGCCACGAGCCCGCTCGCTGGGATCCTGCAGGCCCTGATGGCCGGAGCCCCGGACCGCGAACAGGCTACGGAGCTCAGGGACCACTACCGGGATGTCCTTGACCACGTACTGCGGCTTAACGAGCGGGTGGCCTCCTTCCGCGCCCTGCTCCAGAACGCGCTCGCCGTCAACGCGGCGTTGGTGGCCCAGCGGCAAAACGATGAAATGCAGCGCATGACCGAGTCCAGCTTTGAGCAAAACGAGCAGGTCAAGCGCATCTCCTCATGGGCGGCCATCCTCTTCGCCCCCACGCTGGTGGCGTCGATTTACGGGATGAATTTCACCAATATGCCGGAGCTGGCGTGGACCTACGGCTACCCGTATGCGCTGGGCCTGATGGTGGCCATGGGCCTTGTCCTTTACCTGGCGTTCAAGCACAACAAATGGATCTGAGCCACCGTCCCTGATGCGGTCCTCACAGTTTCATGCCCTACCATGGGCTACTAATCCTAAGCTTGCTTAGTAGTTGGCGGCTTGGCAGTCGATGGTGAGTGGAGAGAACTGGATGAGCAAGGCCGAAACGACCGGACGGCCCCAAGTCGAGGGCGCGGCAGCCGCCGCAGGACGGAAGTCCCTCCTGCGCAGGTTCGGTTCGCTGCTCGGTCCCGGACTGGTAACCGGTGCCGCTGACGATGACCCGTCCGGGATTGCCACTTACGCAAAGGCCGGTGCCACCTTCTCCAACGGCATGTTGTGGACGGCGCCGGCGGCACTTCCCATGATGATGGCGGTCCAGGAGATCTGCGACCGCACGGCACTTGCCACCGGCGAAAGCCTCGGCAGGCTGGCCCGGCGCAAGTTTTCCCGCCGCCCGCGGCTCGTGATTGCCATCCTGATCGTTGCCCTGCTGGTGGGCAACGTCCTCAACGCCGCTGCGGACCTCATGGCCATCGGGCAGGGCATGCAGATGCTCGGTGCCGGCCCCGACCATCTGTGGAGCGCGATTGCAGGGATCGGCATCACCGTGGCACTCATGAGCGGCTCGTTCGCAGTCATAGCGAAAGTGTTCAAGTGGCTGTGCGTCACCCTGCTGGCATACGTCGCGGTCCTGTTCGTGGCCGACGTCGACTGGCCGGATGTCCTGGAAGGCGTACTGGGACTGAAGTTCAGCTTCGCCCCGGAATACCTTGGCCTGATTGTCGCAGTGCTTGGCACCACCGTCTCGCCATACCTGTTCTTTTGGCAGAGCGCACACAGGGTCCAGGAACTGCGCGCCGAGGACCATGGCGGAGACGAGGCAGTGGGACTGAAGGACCGCCCGGATGCCGCCGCCGCGCATACCCTCAAAAAAGCGCGGGCCGACGTGTTCATCGGCATGGTCTTCTCCGTCCTGGTGATGTTCTCGATCATGGCCGCCACCGCAGCGACCCTGGGAAGGGACGGCACGGACGTGACCACCGCGGCCGACGTCGCCAAAGCGCTTGAACCCGTGGTGGGGCCCGCCGCCACATTCCTGTTTGCCGCCGGGTTCATCGGCACGGGCATCCTCGGCGTCCCTGTACTCGCAGCCTCCGGTGCGGCAGGACTGGCCGGCTTGTTCGGCAGGGACTGGGGCCTGGACCTCAGTCCGCGGCGCGCCCCGTTGTTCTACACCCTCCTGGGCGTGGGAATCGTTGCCGGCGTACTCATCAGCTTCGTCTCCGCCGACCCCATCGGGCTCCTGGTTTTCAGCGCCACCGTCAACGGCATAGCGGCCGCCCCGTTCCTGGTGGTCACCATGCTGATCTCCGGAGACAAAGCCATCATGGGCCAGTACCGGAACGGCAGGCTTGCCGCCACCCTGGGCTGGTTCACGGCGGCAGTCATGGTGGTGGCCGGCAGCATCGGTGTCTGGACGACCCTCACCGGGGCCTAGCCTGCCCGCCCGACGGAACGGCCGCCGTCGTACGCGCCGCCATCCTGCACGAAACTTACTGACCGATCCAACGAAAGCGAGATACAAATGGACCACAACGAAGCACCACTGCTGGACGCCCTGGACCGCTACCACCGGCTGGACCGCTACGGTTTCACCCCGCCGGCACACCGCCAGGGCCGCGGCGCCGACCCGCGCGTCCGGGAGACCCTGGGCGCCGACACATTCCGTTCCGACGTCCTGGCGTCATCCGGGCTGGACGACCGCTCGTCCTCGGGCGGATACCTGAAGAAGGCCGAGCAACTCATGGCTGATGCCGTGGGCGCGGAGCAGGCCTTCTTCTCCACCTGCGGAAGCTCCCTGTCGGTCAAGGCAGCGGTCCTGGCCGTTGCCGCCGGCAAGGGGGACTTGCTGGTGAGCCGGGACGCCCACAAATCCATCACCGCCGGGCTGGTGTTTTCCGGAATCCAGCCGCGTTGGATCCGGGCCCGCTGGGATTCCAAACTGCACCTGGCGCACCCGCCGTCGCCAGCGGACGTGGAGGAAATGTGGGAACGGTACCCGGATGCGGCAGGGGCGTTGATCGTCAGCCCCACCCCTTACGGAACCTGCGCGGATATCGCCGGCATCGCGAAAGTTTGCCACGACCGGGGGAAGCCCCTGATCGTTGATGAGGCGTGGGGCGCGCACCTTCCCTTCCATGAGGGCCTTCCCACCTGGGCGATGAGTGCCGGGGCGGATGTCTGCGTGGTGTCGGTGCACAAGATGGGCGCCGGTTTTGAGCAGGGTTCCGTCTACCACATCCAGGGCGATCTGGTGGACCCTGCACACCTTTCGGAGTGCGCTGACCTGCTGATGACCACCAGCCCCAACGTCATCCTGTACTCGGCTATGGACGGCTGGCGCCGCCAGATGGTCCAGCACGGCGCGGAGCTTCTGGGCAACGCCATGGACCTGGCCCGCCGGCTGCGCAGCGACATCGACGCGCTCCCAGGCATCCATGTCCTTGAGGACGAGCTGCTGGCCGCCGAATCCTCGCACGACCTTGACCGCCTGCAAATCCTGATGGACCTCACAGGGCTGGGTATCAGCGGTTACCAGGCGGCGGACTGGCTGCGCGAAAACTGCCAGGTGGACATGGGCCTCAGCGACCACCGCCGCATCATGGCCACCCTGTCCATGGCCGACGACGACGCTTCCGCCCAGCGGCTCCTGGACGCGTTGCAGGCCCTGATCGAGGCAGCTCCGGCGCTTCCTGCCCCTGCGAAGGTTGACCTGCCCTCGCCGTCTGGCCTGGAACTGGAGACGGTGATGCTTCCACGGGATGCATTCTTCGGGCCCCGCGAGGATGTGCCAGCCCGGGAAGCTGTGGGACGCATCGGCGCAGAGCAGATCACTCCGTACCCGCCGGGCATCCCGGTGATCCTGCCGGGGGAGCGGATCAACCAGGCTGTGGTGGACTACCTGGAATCGGGGCTGAAGGCCGGCATGGTCCTGCCCGATCCCGCCGACCCGTCATTGGGCACCATCCGGGTGGTCCAGGAGTAATCTGCGCGTCCTGCCGTGCGGCGTACAGTAAACGGCATGCCCAACCCCGGTCTCCCGCCCGCCCTTTTCCCGGGACACGTTCCCCCGCTGGAGGAACTGCTGGCTTCAGCCCACGTGGTGAGCCTGCCCATGCGGGTGAAGTTCCGCGGGATCATGCAGCGCGAAAGCCTGCTGCTGCGTGGTCCCGCGGGCTGGGCTGAGTTCTGCCCCTTCCCGGAGTATGGGGACGCCGAGGCGTCGCGGTGGCTGGCTGCCGCCCTCGAAGCGGGGTGGCAGGGCTTCCCCGCTCCACTGCGTTCAGCTGTGGCCGTGAACGCTACCGTGCCCGCCGTTCCCGCGGACCGGGTTCCTGACGTGCTGGCCCGGTTCGGCAGGGTGGACGCGGTGAAGGTCAAAGTCGCTGAGCAGGGGCAGTCATTGAATGACGACGTTGCCCGGCTTCACGCCGTTCGCGACGCTTTGCCGGATGCTGCCATCCGCGTGGACGCCAATGGCGGGTGGGACGTACCGGGCGCCCTGCAGGCGCTGACGCGGCTGGCGCTGGTGGGGCTGGAGTATGCCGAGCAGCCCGTGCCTTCCATTGAGGGCCTGGCCGAGGTCCGGTCCCGGCTGCGGGACGCGGGGACCCCGGTGCTCATCGCGGCGGATGAGAGCGTCCGCAAGGAAACCGACCCCCTCCGCGTGGCCCGGGCCGGCGCCGCGGACCTGATCGTGGTCAAGGTGGCGCCGCTTGGGGGAGTGCGGCGCGCCCTGGACATCGTTGCACAGGCCGGACTCCCCGCCGTCGTCAGCTCTGCCCTGGATACCTCCGTGGGCATCCGCGCCGGGCTGGCCCTGGCAGCTGCGCTGCCCGGACTGCCCTACGCCTGCGGGCTGGGGACGGTGTCCCTGTTCGAATCAGACATCACCCTGGACCCCCTGGTGGCCGACGACGGCGCCATCCGCCTGCGCGACGTGGCCGCCGACGCCGGGCTGCTGGAGCGGTATGCGGCTCCCGCGGAACGCCGGGACTGGTGGCTGGCCCGGCTCCGCCGCGTCCACGCCCGCCTCACCGCCTGACACGCCCGCTCACGTCTGGCGGGTTTTCCCGGGACGCCCGCTCACGTCTGGCGGGTTTTCCCAGGACGCCCGCTCACGTCTGGCGGGTTTCTCCTGCCGGTCCGCGCCAACATTCCTGCAGGTCACAGGCGGTTAACCCCAATTTCATCCAGTTGATGGGTTCCTGTAGGAAGCGGCTGGAAGGGTGATCGGGCACCCCAGAGACATTCCTTCGGAAGGTTCCCCATGTCTGAAACTGCCCGCAAATTCACGCTGCTGCCCATGCTCGGCCATACCAAGGGCAAGCGCAGCCCTGTCACCTGTGCGCTCAAGTGCGACAACGCCTGCGCCGGCGACGTCTGCAACACCAGCTCCAACAGCTACTTCCGCAACATCGCCTCAACGACATTGTCCCGCCGCGCCGCCCTGGGCCTGGGCGCCGCCGGGGCCCTCGCCGTCGCCCTCGGTTCCAAGGTGACCTCCGCCGAACCTGCCTCCGCCGCAGGGCTGTCCAAGGCCGCCAAGGAAGGCTTCGGCAAGTCCAAGCTGCAGTTCACCGCCATCAAGCCGGTGGACAAGGCCGTCGACGCTTTCACGGTTCCGGAGGGCTTCACGTGGCAGCCCCTCATCCGCTGGGGTGACCCGCTGTTCAGCGATTCCCCCGAGTTCGACCTGAACAACCAGAGCGCGGCAGCCCAGGCCCGCCAGTTCGGCTACAACAACGACTACACGGACATCGTCGAAATTCCGGGCAGCAAGGGCCGCCGCGCCGTGCTGTTCACCAACCACGAGTACACCAACGAAAACATCATGGTCCCCGCCGGCTACGACGCTGCGGAAACCCGGGCCATCGGACGCGCCGCCCATGGCCTGGCCGTGGTGGAACTGGAGCGCCAAAACACCACCAAGCCGTGGAGCTACGTGAAGGGCGCGCCGCTGAACCGCCGCTACCTCTCCGACACCACCTACGAACTGACCGGCCCTGTTGCCGGCTCCGCCCTGGTCAAGACCGTGGCCGACCCCTCCGGCCGCGCCATCAAGGGCACGTTTGGCAACTGCTCCGGCGGCACAACCCCCTGGGGCACCATCCTCTCCGGCGAGGAAAACTTCAACGGCTACTTCATCGCAGGCGGCACCTCCACCAGCGACAAGCGTTACGGCCTCACCGCGAAGCCCACCGCACGCCAGTGGGAACTCGACGATGCCCGCTTCGACACCCGCAACCCCGGCTACGAGAACGAGACAAACCGCTTCGGCTGGGTCGTGGAGGTGGACCCGTTCGACCCCACCTCCACCCCCAAGAAGCGCTCCGCGATGGGCCGCTTCAAGCACGAGGGCGCCAACGTGATCGTGGCCGAATCCGGTCACGTGGTGGCCTACATGGGCGACGACGAGAAGTTCGACTACCTCTACAAGTTCGTCTCGGCGGGCAAGTACGTTGAGGGCGACCGCAGCAACAACGTGGACCTCCTGTCCGAGGGCGACCTCTACGTGGCCAAGTTCACCGGCAACTCACCCGCCGCGGAGATCACTGGCACTGGAGCGCTTCCTTCCGACGGCGCGTTCGACGGCACCGGCGAATGGCTTCCCCTGGTGGTGGGCGGCGTCTCGAAGGTGCCCGGCATGTCCGTGGAGGAGGTCCTGGTGTACACCCGACTCGCCGCTGACAAGGTGGGCCCCACCAAGATGGACCGCTGCGAGGACGTCCAGCCCAGCCTGCACACCGGCAAGGTTTACGTGGTCTGCACCAACAACTCGGACCGCGGCACCGGCACCAAGGAAGGCGCCACCGAGGTCAACCCGCGCACGCAGAACCGGGACGGCCACATCGTGGAAATCACCGAAACCGGCGGCCAGGCCTCCACCAGGTTCAACTGGACACTCCTGATGGTCTGCGGCGATCCGGCGCAGGGCGACGCCACCTACTTCTCCGGCTACCCCGCGGACAAGGTCTCGCCCATTTCCTGCCCGGACAACGTGGCCTTCGACTCCGTTGGCAACCTCTGGATCTCCACCGACGGCGCCCCCTCCGGTATCGGCTACAACGATGGCCTCTTCAAGGTCACCCTGGACGGAGCTGAGCGCGGCAAGGTGGAACAGTTCCTCTCCGTTCCGCGTGACGCCGAAACCTGCGGCCCAGTCATCCACGACGACGAGCGTACCGTGTTCGTCTCCGTGCAGCACCCGGGCGAGGAAGGCACCTTCGAGGCGCCGCACTCGTTCTTCCCGGACTACGTCCCGGCAGGTACGACGCCGGCCCCCGGCCGGGTGCGCGCGCCCCGTCCCGCAGTGGTCCAGGTGTTCCGCGGCTAACCTCTCCGACGCCCGCTCACCTTTGACGGGTTTTTCTGAAACGCCCGCTCACCTCCCTTCCATCCGGGCGGGATAGGTGAGCGGGCGTTCGTCTTCAGCTGCGATAAGTGAGCGGGCGTGTGGGGATTGGCTGTCATAGGTGAGCGGGCGTTGGAGGGTGGCAGACTGGATTGGTGACTTCGTTGAACGAACCGACCCCGGACAGCCCCCAGTTGAGCATTCCCGACGCCCCGGACGATGAGTTGAGCGCGCTGGCTGCCGCGCGGATCGCCGTCGATGTCCTGCTCGACGGCGGCGTGCAGCACGTGGTGGTGTCGCCCGGTTCGCGGTCTGCGCCCATGGCGTACGCCCTCGCGGAGGCCTCCGCCGCGGGACGGGTGGACCTGCTGGTCCGGATCGACGAGCGCGCCGCGGGCTTCACCGCACTGGGCCTGGCCCTGTCCACCGGATCGCCCGCCGCCGTCCTCACCACCTCCGGGACCGCGGTCGGGAATCTGATGCCCGCGGTGATGGAGGCCAACCATGCCGCCGTCCCGCTGATCGTCCTGTCGGCGGACCGGCCGGACGAGCTGCGCGGGACTGGTGCCAACCAGACCACCGTGCAGCCGGACCTCTTTGGCGAGCAGGTGCGGTTCGCTGCCGACGTTCCCGCCGGAAGCAGCCCGGAGCGGGCCATCCAGACCGGGCTCTCCGCGGCTACCGGTGCGTTTCCTGATTTCCCGCCCGGCCCTGTCCAGCTCAACCTCGCGTTCCGCGACCCCCTGGTTCCGGCTCCCCACGAGGGGCTGCCCGAACTGGTGGAGCGGCAGCGCTACCGGGTGGGTACCGAGCCGCTGGTCATGAACCTGCCCCCGGCGCCGGGGACCCTGCCGGAGCGGCGCACTGTGGTGCTGGCAGGGCACGACGCCGGCCCGGTCGCCGAGGCGTTGGCCCGCGCCCACAACCTGCCGCTGCTCGCCGAACCTTCATCCAACTCCCGCTTCGGTCCCAACGCCGTGGGCCCGTACCGGCTGCTGCTGGAGCATTTCAGGGCTGGTTCGGTGCAACCTATCGAACGCGTGGTGTTGTTCGGCCGGCCCACGTTGTCCCGTCCGGTGGCCGCGCTCCTGGCCAGTGCCGACGTCGAGTCGGCCCTGTACCAGCCGGTTCCGGTTGCTTGGTACGAGCCGGGGCGCCGCACCGAGCTGCCGCTGGAAAACCTCGGGGACCTGGCTGATTTCGCCGGCCGCGGCGGCTCCGCCTGGCTGGACACCTGGCTGCTCGCCGGCTCGGCCGCACAGCACGCCCTGGACCAGGTGGTGTCTGCCGAGGCGGCCGCCACCGGCCCTTCCGTAGCCTCCCTGGTATGGCGGCACTCGCGCGGCCAGCTGCTGCTCGGATCCTCCAACGGCATCCGCGACGTTGACCTCGCCGGACTTCCCGCCGCCGATCCAGCTGCCACCGTGTACGCCAACCGCGGCCTGGCAGGCATCGACGGCACCATCTCCACTGCCACCGGCATCGCCCTGGGGGGCCGGCAGGAGACCACGGTCCTGCTGGGTGACGTGACCTTCCTGCACGACGCCGGCGGCCTGTTGCTCGGCACCGGTGAGGAACAGCCGGACCTGCGGATCGTGGTCCTGAATGATTCAGGGGGCGCTATCTTCGGCCTCCTGGAGCACGGGGGAGTGGAGGAGGGCGGCCGCTACGGAGACGCCGTCGAACGTCTCTTCGCCACCCCGCACTCCGTGGACATCGCGGCACTCGCCGCAGCGTACGGCGTCGGACATTTCCACGTCAGTACGACGGCGGGACTCGCCGAAGCGCTCGCCCAGCCTGTGCAGGGGCGCACCATCGTGGAGGTCCGCACGGACCGCCGATCGCTGCGGCAGTTGCATGCCCGGATCAAGGAAGCTGTGTCCGCAGCCGTTGAGGGTGTGCTGGCCGGGCAGTAAGGGGCCCGCCCCCGCCACCTGTGCCGGTCCTCGACACGCAAATTCCCTGGCGCCACCGGAATAACGGCAGCGCCAGGGAATTTGAGCGTCGAAAGCAGAGCTTCTCAGAGCACGCGGCTCAGGAATTCCTTCGTTCGCGCATGCTGGGGGTTGGCAATGATCTCCCGGGGGTCACCGGACTCCACCACCACGCCGCCGTCCATGAAGGTGAGGGTGTCGCCCACTTCGCGGGCGAAGCCGATCTCGTGGGTCACCACGATCATGGTCATGCCGGACTTTGCCAGGTCCTTCATGACGTTCAGGACATCGCCCACCAGCTCCGGGTCCAGGGCTGAGGTGGGCTCGTCGAAGAGCATGAGCTCCGGCTCCATGGCCAGCGCACGGGCAATGGCCACGCGCTGCTGCTGGCCGCCGGAGAGCTGGGACGGGTAGTGGCCGGCACGGTCGCCGAGGCCCACCCGGTCCAGCAGCTCCAGCGCCCGTTTTTGGGCGGCAGCCTTGGATTGGCCCTTCACATGCACGGGCGCCTCCATAACGTTCTGGAGTGCCGTCTTGTGCGGAAAGAGGTTGAAGCGCTGGAACACCATGCCGATTTCACGGCGCTGGGCTGCGATTTCCTTGGTCTTGAGGTCGTGCAGCCTGCCGTTGACCTCACGGTAGCCGATCAACTGGCCGCCCACGGAGATCCGCCCGGCACTGATGCTCTCCAGGAGGTTCACGCAGCGCAGCATGGTGGACTTGCCGGACCCCGAAGGCCCAATCACCACCGATACCTCGCCCTGGTTTACGGTCATGTCGATGCCCCGCAGGACATGGTGCTGCCCGTAGTACTTGTGGAGCCCCTCGATCTTGACCAGCGGCTTTTCTGCTGTGATCGTCATCGTGCACTCTCCTCGGGGAAGTCCGTCTTCATTGACCGCTGGGCGTCAGCGCCGGCGCCGGCAGCCTTGGCGGCGGCCGGGTTGATGGCTGCCGGGGCCAGGTTGTCCACGCCCTTGCCGTAATAGGCCTCGATGAAGTGCTGGCCAACCATCAGGATGCTGGTGATCACGAGGTACCAGATGGCTGCCACAATCAGCAACGGGACCGGAAGGTAGGTCCGGTTTGCGAGGGCGTTGGTGGCGAACGTGAGGTCCAGGGTGAAGGGAACTGCCAGGACCAGCGAGGTGGTCTTCAGCATGCCGATGGTCTCGTTGCCGGTAGGCGGAACAATGATCCGCATGGCCTGCGGCAGGATGATCCGCCACATGATCTTGCCCTTGGCCATGCCCAGGGCCTCGGCCGCTTCCTGCTGGCCCCGGTCCACGGACTTGAGGCCTGCGCGGAAAATTTCCGCCAGGTAGGCGGACTCGTTGAGGCCCAGTCCGAGGATCGCAGCGACGGTCGCATTGACGACGCTGGAAGTATCGAGACTGAAGAGTTCGGGTCCAAACGGCACGCCGGCACTGATTTTCGGGTACAGAACCGCGATCAGGCCCCAGAACACCAACTGCGTGTACACGGGGGTGCCGCGGAAGAACCACACCCATACCCAGCTGGACCAGCGGAATATCGGGTTGTCAGACTGGCGCATGAAAGCCAGCAGGATGGCCAGGACGATAGCCAAAACCATCGACGCCACCGTCAGCAGGAGCGTCCAGCCCACACCCTGGACGACTTTCACGTCCAGGATGTAGGTCCCCACGATGTCCCAACGGAAGTTGGGATTGGTGAACAGGCTCTGCAGGAAGACCGCCACGAAGGCGAGGATGATGATGGCGCTGATCCACCGGCCCGGGTGGCGAACCGGCACTGACTTGTTCAGTACCGGCTCGTCCCGGTGTTGATCGTGTTCCATGTGCACGCCTGACTTGTCGTCGGTAACGCGAAAACTCAAGACTTAACCGCCGGGTTGACCTCGGACTTGGTGATGGCGCCCTCGGAGTTGCCCCAGCCTTCCAGGATCTTCTTGTAGGAGCCGTCCGCCATCAGCTTGGTGACGGTCTTCTGGATGACGTCGGCCCAGGCGGTGTCCGCCTTGGCCACCGCGATGCCCTGCGGGGCGGAGTCGTAGACGTCGCCCAGCTTCTCCAGCTGGCCGTTGGTCTGGGTCAGGGCGTAGCCGATGATGGGTGAGTCTGCTGCCATGGCGTCGATGCTGCCGTTCACCAGGCGGGTGGTGACATCCGTCTGGTTCTTCAGCGTGACGATGTCGATGGGCTTCTTGCCGTCAGCTGCGCACTTCTTGTTGCGGTCGGCCAGGTCCGGGTCCTCCTGGACGGTGCCGGTCTGCACGCCGATGGACTTGCCGCACACGTCATCCAGCGAGAACTTGTTGGGGTTGCCCTTCTTGACGGCCCAGGCGGTGCCTGCGTTGAAGTAGCTGACCATGTTCACGGCGCCCAGGCGCTCCGGGTTGATGGTGAACGAGGAGATGCCCAGATCGTACTTGGGGCCGAGGGCCGGGAGGATGCCGGTGAACTCCGCGGTCTGGACCTGCACCTTGAGGCCGAGGGTGGCGCCGATGGCCTTGGCGATGTCCACGTCGTAGCCGACGGGCGTCTGGCCATCCGGACCGAGGAATTCGGCTGGGGCGTAGCTGGTGTCGGAGCCCACCGTGATAGTGCCCTTGGACTTGATGGCGTCCGGGACCATGGCGGCCAGGGCGTCGTCCTTCTTGACGGTGCTGGGATCAAAGCTGGCGCTGGCGCTGCCCGAGGAGGTAGCCGCGCTGGAGGGACCCGTTTCCGAGGCGTTGGTGCATGCTGAGAGGGCCAGGGCGCTGATGGCGATCATGGTGGCGGCAGCGGTCAGCTTGGAAGTGCCCAGGAGGGTACGGGGAGTCTGCATTTCTTACCTTTTGTTGCAGGGGCTATGAGGTACTAACGCGGCTTATAGTGTAACGCTCAACAAGAGAGGTACGTCACACGCAACTAAGTTTCACTATTGGATAACTGTAACGGGGGTAAAATCAAGCCTTCCTGAGCAGGAGCCGTCTGTCATCCCAGACTCACTGTCACTGGACGTCAGCTGTTGATGCCCAGGGACTCCAGCATCGGCCGAAATTTAGCCCACGTCTCCGCCAGCTCCGCTTCAGGCTGCGAACCGTCCACTATGCCGCAGCCGGCATAAAGCCGCACGGTTTCCGGGGATTCAATGACAGCCCCGCGCAGGGCGATACCCCACTCTCCGTTTCCGGCCGCATCCAGCCAGCCCACCGGCCCGGCGTATGGTCCGCGGTCCAGGTGCTCCAGCTTGCGGATCAGTTCGCCCGCCACCAGCGTGGGTGTGCCGCACACGGCAGCGGTGGGGTGCAGGGCGTTGATCAGGGCCAGGCACGTGGGCACATGGCCCTCCACCTCGCTGAGTTCAGCCTTGACATCCGAGGCCAGGTGCCACACGTTGGGCAGCTCCAGGATGAAGGGCTCGTCGTGGGCATTCATTGCCTGGGAAAACGGTGCCAGCTGCCTGGTCAGCGACTGGATGGCGATCTCATGCTCATGCCGCTGCTTGTCGGACCCTGCCAGCACGCGTGTGGCGTATTCCATGGGCGTGCCGTCCTCGCCATGCGCGTCGCGCCGGTCCAGGGTGCCTGCCAGTACGCGGGCCTGGGCGGTGCGGCCCTCCACCTGGATCAGCATCTCGGGCGTGGCCCCCACCAGCCCGTCCACGCCGTAGGTCCAGCATTCGCGGTACCGCGCGGAAAGCTCGCGCAGCACGTCAGCAGCATGTACGCCGGAAGGAATAGTCGCCACCACATCGCGCGCCAGCACCAGCTTTTCCAGCGCGCCCGTCCGGATCTCGGCAACGCCGGCGGCCACGGCGTCCATCCAGGCTTCCTCGCTGAGGGAGCCGGTGTGCAGCGTTGCGCCGGCTGCCAGGGGGAGGGGACGTACGACGGCGCTGCCTCCTGCGCCGGGCACCTCACCCGGGGAAGCGTCCCCGGCGAAGTCGGCTGCCGCCGTCGTGCTTTCCGAAGCAGGGGTGCCTGAAGAAGCACTGCCCAGCCAGCGGCCCAGCGCGGCGAGGGCCGTCTCTTCGGTGAGCAGGCCGTCGTCGAACGTCAACTGGGTGAGCCATGCCTGGTTGTCCCGCACGCCCACCACGATTTCCGGCACAATCAGCCGGGATTCGTAAATCGACGTCTTGGAAAAAGCAAAGGAGCCGAAGGCCACGGGGCCGGTGCCGGGCAGCTGAACAGCATCGGCAACGTCCGCTTCCAGGACCAGGTGCCGCCACCAGATGTCGGCCTCCAGGAACCGGTCCGGCCCGGTGGCGGTGAAGCGCGCGATCTCGCCGAAGCCTGCCAGGCCGGCCTCGCGGCGGGTCCAGCAAAGGACGTCGTCCCGGACCAGAAACGAAGGCAGCCCCCCGGGGAACGCTTTGCCATCCAGGGGGACTGTCAGGGTGCGGAACGTGCTCGTCATGATGAGACAACACTACTCCCGCGTAGACCTGCGCCTTCCCTGCGCCCGGCACGGCGAGGGGGTGAAACAAGGCTGGTCCTGACCGTCACCAACATTTGAGACAATGTCATGGTGAACCGAGCATCCTTGGATAAGCGTCCGGACGAAGTAGCCACGATGTTTGACGACGTCGCACCGAAATACGACGTCGTCAACGATGTCCTCTCCATGGGGCAGACCCGCCGCTGGCGGAAGATCGTAGTGGACGCCATGGAGGTCTCCAAGGGCCAGCGCGTCCTGGACCTCGCGGCCGGAACCGGCACCTCCAGCGAGCCATATGCTGACGCCGGCATAGAGGTGGTGGCCTGCGACTTCTCCCTGGGCATGCTGAAGGTGGGCAAGCGCCGCCGCCCGGACATCAACTTCGTGGCCGGGGACGCCACCAACCTGCCGTTCGCCGACAACACCTTCGACGCTTCCACCATCTCCTTTGGGCTGCGGAACGTGAACGAGCCCAAAAAGGCCCTGCAGGAGATGCTGCGCGTCACCAAGCCCGGCGGCCGCCTGGTCATCGCCGAGTTCTCGCAGCCGGTGGTTCCGCTGTGGCGCACCATGTACACCGAATACCTGATGCGGGCCCTGCCGGCCATCGCCGTCAAGGTCGCCTCCAACCCGGACGCCTACGTGTACCTTGCCGAGTCCATCCGCGCCTGGCCGGACCAGGACCACCTGGCCGCCTGGCTGCAGGAGAGCGGCTGGGAGAAAGTCAGCTACCGCAACCTCACCGGTGGCATCGTTGCGGTCCACCGCGCGTTCAAACCCGCCGATTCCGCGCCCGACGCCGCAGCTGCCGCCATCGCCGCGCACAAGGGCCCGGTGGCCAAGCTGCGCCGCAACATCGTCCGCTGACCTGTGAAGGTACTGATTGTCGGCGCGGGTCCGGCCGGATCCACCGCCGCGTACTACCTCGCCAGGGCAGGCCTCGATGTAACGGTCCTGGAAAAGACGGCGTTTCCCCGCGAGAAGGTCTGCGGTGATGGTCTGACGCCCCGCGCCGTCCGCGAGATCCAGAAGCTGGGCCTGCAGCACCCTGAGAATGACGGGTGGCGCCGGAACAAGGGCCTGCGCCTCATTGCGGGCGGCCGCACCATCGAACTGCCCTGGCCCGAGGTGTCCGATTTCCCGCAGTACGGGCTGATCCGCACCCGCCTGGGCTTCGACGAGGAGCTGGCGCGGCACGCAGAGTCAGCCGGCGCCGCGATCCTCGAGCGACACAGCGTCACCGAGGCCCTGACGAACGACGACGGCCGCGTGACCGGGGTGCGCGCCGCGCTCCTTGACGAGTCCGGACGCAAGACGGGCGACACGCGCGACTTTCCTGCCGACGTCGTCCTCGCCGCTGACGGAAACTCCACACGCACGTCCGTGTCCCTCGGGATCCAGAAGCGCGACGACCGCCCGCTGGGCGTGGCCGTCCGCACCTACTTCACCTCGCCGCGCACCGACGATGACTGGATGGAAGGCTGGCTGGAGCTTCCGGGTCGCGACGGCAAGCTGCTGCCCGGCTACGGCTGGGTGTTCGGCGTGGGCGACGGCACGTCCAACGTGGGCCTGGGCATCCTGAACTCTTCCAAGGACTTCGGCAAGCTCGACTATAAACAGGTCCTGCGCGAATGGACCGCCGGCATGCCCGCAGACTGGGGCTTCACGCCGGAGAACCAGGTGGGAGAAATCCGCGGCGCCGCCCTGCCCATGGGCTTTAACCGCACCCCGCACTACTCGCCCGGCCTGCTCCTGCTGGGAGACGCCGGCGGCATGGTCTCGCCCTTCAACGGCGAGGGCATCTCCTACGCCATGGAGTCTGCGCGGTTCGCGGCCGAGTTCATCATCGATGCCTCCTCACGCTCGCTGGCGGCGGGCGGGACGTACGACGCCGATGCGCACCTCTCGCGGTACGCGGACTATGTGCGGGACCAGTGGGGATCGCACTTCACGCTGGGGCGGGCATTTGCCGCGCTGATCGGGAAGCCGGCCGCCATGAAGCTCGCACTGCGCACCGGCATGCCCGTTCCGGTGCTGATGCGGTTCGTGGTCCGGCTCCTCGCCAACCTGACCGATCCGTCCGCCAAGGGCATCGAGGACCGGATGATCCGGGTCCTCGAATCACTGGTCCCCGCCACATCCAACACTTCACCAGCATCGAATCAGCGGTATCCGCAACAAAAAGTTAGGGTTAACCCGTGACCAACTCCGCAGACCAAAGCTGGACGCACGCCGGGCACGGCCTGCCGGACTCCGAACCCAGCCTCAACACCACCGCCATCGCCACGGGACTCCAGCTGCCTGCAGGTTTTGCGGCCATCGCGGGGGACGCCGAGCTGGGCCCGGCCATCACCAACAACCTGGCCAAGGTGGAGAAGAAACTTCGCGAAGCCATCGCCAACTCGGATCCCCTGGCTGACGCAACGTCGCGCCACCTGGTGGAAGCCGGCGGGAAGCGCATCCGGCCGCTGCTGACCCTGCTCTGTGCCCACCTCGGTGACGCGTCGCTGCCCGCCGTGGTGCAGGCCGCCGTCGTGGTGGAACTGACGCATCTGGCAACCCTGTACCACGATGACGTCATGGACTCCGCCCCGTTCCGCCGCGGCGCCCCCACTGCGCACGAGGTATGGGGCAACTCCGTAGCCGTCCTGACCGGGGACCTGATCTTTGCCCGGGCGTCCATCCTTGTATCAGAGCTGGGCGGCCGCGCGCTGGGCATCCAGGCGCGCACCTTCGAACGGCTGTGCCTGGGGCAGCTGCACGAGACCGTCGGACCGCGGCCGGACGAGGATCCGGTGGAGCACTACCTCTCCGTAATCGCGGACAAGACGGGCTCGCTGGTGGCTGCGTCCGGCCAGTTTGGGGCCATCTTCTCCGGCGCCGACGAAGCGTACGAAGACGTCCTGGTGGAATACGGCGAGAAGGTGGGCGTAGCCTTCCAGCTCGCGGACGACGTCATCGACGTCACAGGGGTCAAGGTCAAGTCCGGCAAGTCCCCGGGAACCGACCTGCGCGAAGGGGTTCCCACCCTTCCGGTGCTGCTCCTGCGCAAGGCTGCCGCTGATGGTGACCAGTCCGCCGTCGACCTCCTGAAACTGATTGACGGCGATCTGTCCTCCGATGCAGCGTTGGCTGCCGCAGTTGCAGGACTGCGCGAGCACCCTGTCACAGCCGAGTCCTGGGTGGTTGCGCGGCAGTGGGCCAAGGAGGCCATCGAAGCCCTGTCACCGCTGCCCGAGGGCGTGGTCAAGGAGTCGCTGTCCAACTTCGCGCTGGCTGTGGTGGACCGCGCCAGCTGATTTTAGTTAGTTAGGAGCCCGGTACCTCTGGTTGATCCAGCCGTGAGGTGCCGGGCTTTTTCGTTGTCCCTGGCTTAACGGGATAGCCCCGGTTCCCAACAACCGAAGCTGCTGTGAACCGGGGCTATCTCTCCGTTCGCATCAGACCCGCCGGAGGCGTTTAGCGGATCCGTGAATAGCTTATGACAGCTTTGTCACAATGCGCAAGTCCCCTGTTACTGCCACTGTCAAGAAATTTTCAGCATCGCTTTCCCTGGATGTGTTGCTCACGGCCGTTGGCCTTTTTCCACATAGAGACTGTCGTCTGCTCCAAGCGGGGGCTAGGCATAGACACGATGAGGGATGGACATCTGTGACTACCTGGCACGGCACGGGGGAGCAGCCCGGTCCCTGGAGCTGCAAAAAGCGGGGTTCACGCGGACCAAGGTCAGCGAGGCGGTGGCGCTGGGCCTCGTAATGAGAATCAGGCGGGGTGTCTATTCTCTGCCCGGCGACAAGCGTGTTGCGGGGGCTTTGGCGGCCGGTGGGCGGCTCACCTGTTTGTCCGCCGCGCCCGTCTATCAGCTTTGGACTCTCAAGGAGCCCGCCGCCCTGCATATAAGCCGGAGCCATCCCACCGTTACGTTTGGCGTCATCGACCACGGCCGCCCCAAGCATCCGCGGCACCCCTGGCTACCGGCGCTGGGGCTGGCGGATGTTCTTTTGCATGCGCTCCATTGCTTGCCGGAGCTGGAGGCGCTGGTGATGGTGCAGTCGGCGGTTGGCGGCGGAGACGTCTCGCTCGATTTCCTCTACGGGCGCTGCCCGGGCCGCCGCAATGGCCGCGCGCGATCGGTCCTGGATCTGGTGATTTCCCGCGCGGACTCCTTGCTTGAAGTACTCGCAAATGTCCATTTCGCGCGGGCCGGGCTGCGGGTTCGGCGGCATGTCCACATTGCCGGAGTTGGAGAGGTGGATTTCCTGATCGAGGAGTGCCTGGTGGTGGAGACGGATGGCTCAACCCACTTCGAGCCGAAATCCATCAAGCGGGACCAGCGGCGCAACAACCAAAGCACCATTGGGGGCTACCTGGTGCTGCTACTACTATGAGGACGTCATCTACCGCCCGGAGGCCATGGTGGCTGAGGTCCAGGCGGTTCTGCACGTGTGGCGGAGGCCAACGAACAGCAGGCATAGCAACGGAATTGCGTGATTATTGGGCTGTCGAGGCGAGCGCGCCCCTGCAAACCTGGGGGCACGGTTCTGTGGCCTACCCATAAGTGACGCATTTGGGGCGAACCCCCAAGAAGCAGGGAGGTTTACTCTTCCTCTTCTTCCTCGAACGCCCACTCGAACATGTCGAAGACGAACTCGGAGAAGGTGCCTTCCTCGGACTTCCACTGGCCGCGGGCATTGTTGCGGCGGTACACGATGGGGTCCGGCACGCTGAGGTCGCCCACCCGGAAGCCCCAGGTGAACGCTTCCTCTTCGTCCTCGAGGAACATGAGGAAGCCTTCGTCGTCGACTTCGAGCTCCTCGGGGTCCCAGAAGTAGTGGTAGGCCTCCATGAGGTCCTCGCAGCCGCCAAGGGCAAGGTAGAACTCGCGCAGGACCAGGGGAATCTCGAATTGGTGCTCGGCGAGGGCCTTGTCCAGTTCCTCGGGGGTCAGGCCGTCCGCTTCCTGCCATTCATCCTCGAGATACTTTGGAACAAGCGCGCGGAACTTCTCGAGGAACATGTCAGTCATGCTCATATCCTAGCTAATCACCGGGCTCACAAAATGACATGGAAACCAACGTCACAGCCCTGAATCGCTTGCCCGCCGGTGCCAGCCGCGGACGGCGAGCGGCGCCTGCCAGGAGCGCCGCCAGGCCAGGACCCGGAACGTGAAAACCAGTGCCGCGATGCCGGCTGCGGTCAGGACGTTGAACACGCCCAGGACCCACAGGACCGCTGTCAGCGAGGAACCCAGGAATGCCGGCAGCGCGTAGATGGACTTCGGGTTGAACAGTTCGGGGACCTCATTGGCCGTGACGTCCCGGAGCAGGCCGCCGCCCACCGCCGTCGTCACCCCCAGCAGGACCGACGCCACCGGGTTGAGGCCGGTGGCCAGGGCCTTGAGCGTGCCGGTCATGCAGAACAGGGCCAGGCCGGCGGCGTCGAACAGGACCAGCAGCGAGGTGTACCGCTGGACGCTGGAGAACAGGAAGTACACCAGCGCCGTGGCCAGCAGCGGGGGCGCCAGATAGGCGGGATTGGTGAATGCGGCGGGAACGACACCCAGGATGATGTCGCGGATGACGCCGCCGCCGAGGCCCACCAGGGAGGCCAGCAGCAGGGACCCCACAATGTCGATCTGCTTCCGCGCCGCCAGCAGCGAACCCGAGACCGCGAAGAAGAAAACGCCCATCAAATCCAGCCATACCGGAGAGTTGTCAAAGGCGAATGTCATGGGGCGTCCCGGTATTTCAAAGAGGGCGGACAGGGCGGCTCCAACGTTACGCTAGCCCCTATGAACAGCCCCATCATGATCGCCTGTGCCCATGGGACGTCCAACACACAGGGGGCCGCGGAGGTCAACGCCCTGCGCGCCGCCATCGCGGAACTCCGCCCGGGCCTTGACGTCCGGGAAGCCTACGTGGACGTCCAGCAGCCGGACCTGGTGGATGTGGTGGCGGGCCTGCCGGAGGGGGAGTCCGCCGTCGTTGTTCCGCTGCTGCTGAGCGTGGGCTACCACGTGAAAGTAGACATCGCCCGGGCGGTGAAGAGCCGGCCGGGCAGTGCAGCCGCTGCGCCGCTCGGCCCAGACCCCCGCCTCGCCGCCCTGCTGGACCAGCGGCTGCGCGAGGCCGGCACCACGGACAATGACGTCGTCGTCCTTGCCGCGGCGGGCTCGTCCAACCCCAAAGCCGCGGTCAGCGTCGAGGAGCTGCTGGGCCAGCTGCAGGCGCTGCGGTCCAACCGGATGGTGGCCGCCTACGGTGCCTCCGCCCAGCCGTCCGTTCCCGACGCCGTCGCCATGCTCCGGGAGGAGCTCGCCGGTGGCGCGGGGGCGGGGGAGTCCGCAGGAGCGGTCGACGTCGGCGGCCGGGTGGTGATTGCCTCGTACCTCCTTGCGCCGGGCTTCTTCCACGACCAGCTGGCCAAGGCGGGTGCCGACGTCGTGACCCGGCCCCTGCTGCCGTCCCCGACTCTCGCGGAGATCGCGCTCGACAGGTACGACGCCGCCGTCGCAACCATGAACGAAGCACCGGCAAAAGCCCCCGCAGAAGCCCCAACTGGCGCAGCGAAGCAGGCTCCCGCCGATGCACAGGAGCGTGGCGCGTTCAAGGCCATCCGGCGTTTCGTGACGAAATATTTCCCTAGGTGACTTAGCGTTTCCGGGCCTTTGTGACGCAATTCGGGGGCGCCCTACAGTCGATGCATGACTGATACAGCTCTAGCCGGAGCGTCCGCGGATGCCGCTGCCGCCAAGCGTCCCGCCCGCACGTCCCGGCCCGCCGCGAAGCCGCACGGTCAGTGGAAGGTGGACGGCAAGACGCCGCTGAACGCCAACGAAACCTGGAAGCAGGAAGACGACGGCCTGAACGTCCGCGAGCGTATCGAGTCCATTTATGCCAAGGAAGGCTTCGACGCCATCCCCAGCCAGGACCTGCACGGCCGGTTCCGCTGGTGGGGCCTGTACACGCAGCGCAAGCAGGGGATCGACGGCGGCAAGACTGCCACCCTGGAGCCGCACGAGCTGGAAGACAAGTACTTCATGCTCCGCGTGAGGATCGACGGCGGCGCGCTCACCACCGAGCAGCTGCGCGTCATCGGCCAGATCTCCGTTGACTTCGCCCGCGATTCAGCGGACGTCACGGACCGCCAGAACATCCAGCTGCACTGGATCGAGGTGGAGAACGTCCCCGAGATCTGGCGCCGGCTGGAAGCCGTTGGCCTGTCCACCACCGAAGCTTGCGGCGACGTTCCGCGCGTGATCCTGGGCTCGCCCGTGGCTGGCATTGCCAAGGACGAAATCATCGACCCCACGCCCCTCATCGAGGAGCTGGGCGAACGGTTCATCGGCAACCCGATCGTGTCCAACCTGCCGCGCAAGTACAAGACCGCCATCACCGGCCACCCCAGCCAGGACGTGGTCCATGAGATCAACGACTTCGGCCTGGTAGGCATGGTCCACCCCGACCTCGGTGCCGGCTACGACTTGTGGGTGGGCGGCGCGCTTGCCACGAACCCGATGCTGGCCAAGCGCCTGGGCGCGTTCGTGAAGCCCGAGCAGGCCGCGGATGTGTGGCTGGGCGTCACCAGCATCTTCCGCGATTACGGCTACCGCCGCATGCGCACCAAGGCCCGCCTGAAGTTCCTCCTGGCCGATTGGGGCCCGGAGAAGTTCCGCCAGATCCTGGAGGACGAATACCTGGGCTACAAGCTGGCCGAGGGCCCCGCCGCGCCCAAGCCCGCCACCCCCGGCGACCACGTGGGCGTGCACGAACAGAAGGACGGCAAGTTCTTCATCGGCGCCACCCCGCTGGGCGGCCGGCTCTCCGGCTCCGGCCTGGTCAAGCTCGCCGACACGCTTGAGGCGCGCGGCTCGTTCCGGCTGCGGACCACCCCGCACCAGAAGATCGTGGTGCTGGACGTCGAAAAGGAGCAGGTGGAGCCGCTCGTCGCCGAGCTGGACGCCCTGGGCCTGTCCGCCCGCCCGTCCGTGTTCCGGCGCGGCACCATCGCCTGCACCGGCATCGAGTACTGCAAGCTGGCCATCGTCGAAACCAAGATGACGGCCGCCACCGCCGTAGCCGAGCTGGAGCGCCGCCTGGCCGACCTCGCGGACTCGGGCCAGCTGCCCGCGGCATTGTCCTTGCACATCAACGGCTGCCCCAACTCCTGCGCCCGCATCCAGACGGCGGACATCGGTCTCAAGGGCATGATGCTTCCAACGCCCGACGGCGATCCCTCCCCGGGTTTCCAGGTCCACCTGGGCGGCGGGCTGGCTTCGAGCGACCGCGAGGAAGCGGGCTTGGGACGCACCGTCCGCGGCCTGAAGGTCTACGTCGACGACCTGCCCGACTACGTGGAGCGCGTGGTCCGCCGGTTCGTGGCCGACCGCGCCGAAGGCCAGACCTTCGCCGAATGGGCCCACGCAGCAGACGAGGAGGCACTGCAGTGAGTAAGCACGCGCTTGGTGTGGATCCGGTGACGGCATCGCCTGCCGCTGCACTCCGTTCCAAGGAAGAGCTCAAGGCCCTGGCCGAGTCCGGCGCCGCCGAGCTGGGCTGGGACGCCCCCACCCGGGACGTCATCGCCTGGGTGGAGCGGAACTTCGACCTGTCCGCTGTCGCCGTCGCCTGCTCCATGGCCGACGCCGTCCTGCCGGCGCTGGTCGCGGACCAGATGCCCGGCGTCGACGTCCTCTTCCTGGAGACCGGCTACCACTTCCCGGAAACCTACGCCACGCGCGACGAGGTGGCAGCGAACCTCCGCGTCAACGTGGTGGACGTGCTTCCCGAGACCACCGTGGAGCAGCAGGACCGGCTGCTGGGCAAGGACCTGTTCGCCCGCGACGCCGCCCAATGCTGTGCCCTCCGCAAGGTGGCTCCGCTGCAGCGCACCCTGGCCGGGTACGAACTCTGGTTCACCGGTGTCCGCCGTGACGAAGCCCCCACCCGCACCAACACCCCGCTGGTCACCTGGGATGACAAGAACGGCCTGGTCAAGGTCAACCCGATGGCCGCCTGGACCTTCGACCAGCTGGTGGAGTACTCCGACGACAACCTCCTGCCCGTCAACCCGCTGCTTTCCCAGGGTTACCCCTCCATTGGCTGCCAGCCCTGCACCCGCAAGGTGGCGCCCGGCGAGGATCCCCGCGCCGGCCGCTGGGCAGGCTCCGACAAGACAGAATGCGGACTTCACGTATGAGCAACTTGAGCACGACGACGGCGGAGTTCGCCTCCGCAGCAGATGCCGCCCCCGCCCCTTCGCCGCGCGGCATCCGTCCTTCGGACGATGCGCGCGGCTCCGACAGCGGCAGCGGCCTTCCCAACGCTCGCAAGCTCGCGTCGGGTCCCTCGGCCGATGCCTTAGATGCCACTCCCTGGGCGGCATCTGCTGCTCCGGCTCTGCAGGCCGGTCGACTGTCCTCTTTGGACACCCTCGAATCCGAGGCCATCCATATCATTCGCGAAGTGGTGGCCGAGTTCGAGAAGCCTGCGTTGCTGTTCTCCGGCGGCAAGGATTCCGTGGTGATGCTGCACCTGGCCACCAAGGCGTTCTGGCCGGGCAAGGTCCCGTTCCCGGTGCTGCACGTTGATACCGGACACAACTTTCCCGAGGTTCTCGACTTCCGCGACCGTACCGTGGAGCGGCTGGGACTGAAGCTCGTGGTGGGCTCCGTGCAGGAGTTCATCGACCGCGGCGAGCTGGCCGAGCGTGCCGACGGCACCCGTAACCCGCTGCAGACCGTCCCGCTGCTGGATGCCATCCAGCGGAACAAGTTCGACGCCGTATTCGGCGGCGGCCGCCGCGACGAGGACAAGGCCCGCGCCAAGGAGCGCATCCTGAGCCTCCGCGACGAGTTCGGCCAGTGGGACCCGCGCAACCAGCGCCCCGAACTGTGGAACCTTTACAACGGCCGCCACACGGTGGGCCAGCACGTCCGCGCGTTCCCCATCAGCAACTGGACCGAGCTGGACATCTGGCGCTACATCGAACGGGAGAACATTGAGCTGCCGGGCCTGTACTACGCCCACGAGCGCCAGGTCTTCGCCCGCGACGGCATGTGGCGCGCGGTGGGCGAAGTCTCCCAGCCCCGGCCTGATGAGGACGTCATCACCAAGACCGTCCGCTACCGCACAGTGGGCGACATGTCCTGCACCGGCGCCGTCGAATCCAACGCCTACACGGTGTCCGACGTGGTGGTTGAAGTCGCTGCCTCCACCCTGACCGAACGTGGCGCCACCCGTGCAGATGACCGCATCTCCGAGGCCGCCATGGAAGACCGCAAGAAGGACGGGTACTTCTAATGACCACCGCAGCAGTTCTCCCGGCGGACCTGGAAACAGCCCTGCCCACCACCCTTTTCCGGTTCGCCACCGCAGGATCGGTCGACGACGGCAAGTCCACTTTGGTGGGCCGCCTCCTCCACGATTCCAAGGCAATCCTGGCTGACCAGCTCGACGCCGTTGCCCGCACCTCGGCCGACCGGGGCTTTGGCGGCGACAAGGGCGGGATCGACCTGGCCCTGCTGACCGACGGCCTGCGCGCCGAGCGTGAACAGGGCATCACCATCGACGTCGCCTACCGCTACTTTGCCACCGACCAGCGCAGCTTCATCCTGGCCGACTGCCCCGGACATGTGCAGTACACCAAGAACACGGTGACGGGCGCGTCCACTGCGGATGCCGTCGTCGTCCTCATTGACGCCCGCAAGGGCGTGCTGGAACAGACGCGCCGGCACCTGTCCGTGCTGCAGCTGCTGCGGGTGGCACACGTGATTGTGGCCGTGAACAAGATCGACCTGGTGGACTTCAGCGAATCCGTGTTCCGTGACATTGAGGCCGAGGTGCAGCAGGTGGGCCGCGAACTGGGCCTGGGCTCGGACGGTATCAGCGACCTGCTGGTGATCCCCGTCTCCGCGCTCGACGGCGACAACGTTGTGGAGCGCTCCGGGCGCACCCCCTGGTACACGGGCCCGGCGCTGCTGGAGGTCCTCGAGACCCTGCCCGCCGCTGATGAACTGGAAAGCCACCTGGAGAGCTTCCGTTTCCCGGTGCAGCTGGTCATCCGGCCGCAGGGCGCCCTGGCACCGGATGCTGTCGCGGCCGGGCTCGACGTGGAAGCGTTCCGCGATTACCGCGCATATGCCGGCCAGATCACCGAAGGCTCCGTGAAGGTGGGGGAGCAGGTTTCCGTATTGACGCCGGGCCAGGCGCCGCGGACCACCACCGTGGCGGGGATCGACTTCGCCGGCGCCTCGCTGGAGGAAGCCGCCGCGCCGCAGTCGGTAGCCATCCGGCTGGCGGACGAATTCGACGTGGCCCGTGGTGACACCATCGCGGCCGCCGGCACCGTCTGTGAAGCCTCCGCCGACCTGTACGCCGCCCTGTGCTGGCTTTCCCCCAAGCCGCTCCGCGAGGGCCAGAAAGTCCTGGTCAAGCACGGCACGCGAACCGTGCAGGCGATGGTCCGCAGCGTCTCCGGCAAGCTGGACCTGGCCACCTTCAAGCTCGAGGGTGCCTCCAGCCTGGAACTCAACGACATCGGCCACGCGCAGCTCCGGCTCGCCGCCCCGCTGCCGCTGGAGAACTACCTGCACCACCGCCGCACCGGCGCCTTCCTGGTGATCGACCCGCTGGACGGCAACACGCTGGCCGCAGGCCTGGTCAAAGACCACCCGGGCGACCACGAGGACGAGCGCTACAGCATCTGATTCGTCACCGAAATCGCTGGAACGCTGCGAAATCGCCGTCTTGCTGCGGCGGCCTCGCACCGTTCCGGCGATTTCGTGGTTGACGGCCTACGTTCCCGTCTCGAGGATCGACTTGAGCTTCTGCAGGTCCTTCCGGGTTTCCCGGCGGATCATCGGCTCCATGACCAGCCCCGCCAGCCGGGAGAAACCCGAGGGGCTCCCGCTGTTGCCGAGGGTCATCCGGGTGCCGCCGTCGTCGTCCGTCCACGTATAGGTGGTCTGCATGGGAAACGGCCCCTGGGCGGTGCGCATCACCAGCCTTGCGCCGGGGACGAACTCAACGAACTCGTAGGTGTAGTCCAGCTCCCGGCCCAGGAACTTCGCGGTGAACGCCACCTTCGAGCCCACCCTCAGGGGACCGTCGGTCAGCCGCTGCGACCGGTGGATGTTCACGTACCATCGCGGCGCATTGTCCGGGTCCGCCGCAAAGGCCGCCACCTCCGCCCGCGGCCTGTCAATGTGGATCCCGGTCCTGACGTTAACCATTGATCATCTCCTCCTGAAGTGCCCCCGGGTTAGCCTAGGACTTACGTTAGTCCTGGGCACGGCGGCCGGAGGCGAGGCATGGAAACCATCAGTCCTAAACTCTTGAACTGGGCGTCCATTTTGGATGACAAGACCCGCGAGCAGGCCGTGATGACCGCGGGCCTGCCGTTCATCTACCCGCACCTGGCGCTGATGCCGGACGCGCATCTGGGCAAGGGCGCCACCGTGGGCTCCGTCATCCCCACCCTCCGCGCCATCATTCCCGCAGCGGTAGGGGTGGACATCGGCTGCGGCATGATCGCGGTCCGCACCCAGTACTCCGTGAAGGACCTGCCGAAGGACCGGAAAAGCCTCCGCGAGGACATCGAGCGGGTCATCCCCTTGTCCGCCGGGCACAACAACAAGAAGGTGCTTCCCACCGCGGAGCCGCGGATCGCCGAGCTGAAGCAGCGGGCCGCGAAGGCCGGCTTCAACCCGGCGCAGTACGTCGCCAAGTGGGAGCTCCAGCTGGGATCCCTGGGCTCGGGAAACCACTTCATCGAAATTTCGGCAGATGAGGATGACGGCGTGTGGCTCTTCCTGCACTCCGGCTCGCGGGGAATCGGCAACAAGATCGCGCAGCACCATATCGGAGTGGCCCAGCACGTCAGCAGGAAGAACCAGGTCTACCTGCCGGATCCGGACCTCGCGTACCTGGACGAGGGCACGGCACAGTTCGAGCGGTACATCGCGGAGCTGCGGTGGGCCCAGCACTTCGCGCTGCTGAACCGCGAGGAGATGATGGACCGCGTCACGGCCCAGTTCAGCCGCTGGGTGGGCGGCCGGGTCCGCGAGCTGGAGCGGATCAACTGCCACCACAACTTCACGGAGCAGGAGACGCACTACGGAAAGCCCGTGTGGGTTTCCCGCAAGGGAGCCATCAAAGCCGGCCACGGCGATCCCGGACTGATCCCCGGGTCGATGGGGACGGCGTCGTATGTTGTGGAAGGCCGGGGCAACCCTGCCTCGCTGAACTCCTCTCCGCACGGGGCGGGGCGGGAATATTCACGCAACGCCGCCCGGAAGACCTTCACACTGGAGGAACTGAAGCGGGCCATGCGGGGGATCGAGTTCCGGGCGTCGGAGGCGTTCATCGACGAGATCCCGGCGGCATACAAGCCGATCGACCAGGTCATGCAGGACGCCGCGGACCTGGTCACGGTGCGGCACAAGCTGCGGCAGTTGGTTAACGTCAAAGGCAACTGAATCTGCGGATCCGGGCAGCAGTGCGGCCGAATATGACGCTGGATGAACGTGCGTGACCCCCCGTTTCCGCTTCATTGAACGGCTTCGGGCCACTCCCTATGGTGAAGCAATGACTAGTTCCAAGCCCGGGATGACCCGCATCGTGGCCGGCGAAAGCGCGGTCCCTCCGCGCAGGCGCGCCGTCGAGGCTGCTCTGGCCATCGGGCTGGTCCTGCTGATCGCCGTCGGGGCCATTGTTGCCTCCAACATCTCGCGCAACACCGAGGCCCTGGCCGCCGAGCCCACCCCCGCCGCGGAGCTGAAGCTGGGCTACTTCGGCAACGTCACCCACGCGGCAGCGCTGGTGGGCGTCAAAAAGGGATTCCTCGCGGAAGCCCTGGGCAGCACCAAGCTCAGCACCGAAACCTTCAACGCCGGCCCTGCAGCGATCGAGGCACTGAATGCCGGGGCCATCGACGCCGCCTACATCGGCCCCAATCCTGCCATCAACTCGTTCGCCAAGAGCCAGGGCCAGTCCGTGCGCGTTATTGCGGGGGCCGCGGCAGGCGGCGCGCAGTTGGTGGTTAAGTCAGGCATCAACTCCGCCGCAGACCTGAAGGGCAAGACGCTGGCAACGCCGCAGCTGGGCGGCACCCAGGACGTGGCACTCCGCGCCTGGCTCACCAAGCAGGGCTACAAGACCAACGTGGACGGCAGCGGCGACGTTGCCATCAATCCCACTGACAACGCCCAGACCCTGAAGCTGTTCCAGGACGGAAAGCTCGACGGCGCGTGGTTGCCTGAACCGTGGGCGTCCCGCCTGGTGCTCCAGGCCGGGGCCAAGGTGCTGGTGGACGAAAAGGACCTTTGGGACGGAGCAGGCACCGGCAAGCCTGGGGAATTCCCCACCACCATCCTGATCGTGAACCAGAAGTTCGCCGCCGACCACCCTGGCACCGTGAAGGCCCTGGTGAAGGGGAACGCGGAGTCGGTGGCCTGGCTCAACACGGCACCCACCGATGAGAAGTCCGCGCTGATCAACTCCGCACTCCAGGACTCCGCCGGGGCCGCTCTGCCGGGCGACGTCCTCACCCGGTCGCTGGCCAACATCACTTTTACGCTCGACCCGCTGGCCGGCAGCTACCCCAAGCTGCTGCAGGATGGCGTGGACGCGGGCACTACCAAAAAGGCCGACATCAACGGTCTCTTCGACCTCACCGCACTCAACCAGGTCACCGGCGCCGACAAGATCTCAGCAGCCGGCCTCGGCCGGGACTGACCACCACCACCTAAGGACGACACTATGCCAGTCGTACTGGAACACCTGGGCAAGCGCTTCGGCGACGGCGCCCCGGTACTGGACGACGTCAACGCCAACATCAGGCAGGGCGAGTTCGTTGCCCTCCTCGGTGCCTCCGGCTGCGGCAAATCCACCCTCCTGAACATCATCGCCGGACTGGAAGCGCCGACGTCGGGCGCCCTGGAAGTGCCCAGCGACGGCGCCGCCTTCATGTTCCAGGACGCGGCCCTGTTTCCGTGGCTCACTGCCCGGGAGAACATCGAACTGGCCCTGAAGCTGCGCGGAGTGGGCAAGGCCGAGCGCCGCACCAAGGCCCAGGAGCTCCTGGAACTGGTTCATCTGGGCTCCGCGGGGGACAAGCGGCCGCACGAACTGTCCGGGGGCATGCGGCAGCGCGTGTCCCTGGCCCGCTCCCTGGCTCAGGACCGTCAGCTGCTGCTCATGGATGAACCGTTCGCCGCACTGGACGCCATCACCCGCGACCTGCTGCACGACGAACTGGAGCGCATCTGGAAGGAAACCGGGCGCACCATCGTCTTCGTGACCCACAATGTCCGTGAGGCCGTCCGGCTGGGCCAGCGCGTGCTGCTGCTGTCCTCCCGCCCCGGACGCGTGGTCCAGGAATGGGCGGTCACGGAGGAACACCGAACCGACGCCGGGCTCGCCGGCCAGCTGACCGGGGTCATCACCGCCCGGCTGCGGGAGGAGATTCGCCGCCATGCCAAGTAGATTCCTTTCCGACCCGGTGGTTGAGCCCGCCGAAACGAAGCCAGCCGCCCACGTGCATGCCGCGTTGACCCGGACGTCCACCGGGCATGAGGACCTGCGGGAGCTCGAATCCGGTCTGGACTCCCTGCAGTCCGACGCCGAGCGCAAGCACCGGATCGACTGGAGCCGGATCCTCCTGCCCGTGGCCGCGCTGGTGGTCCTGGTGCTCGTCTGGCAGTTCTACGTCTCGCTGGGCCTCAAGCGCCGCGACCAGGTTCCCGGGCCTTTGGACGTGCTGAACCAGATGGCGGTCCTCTGGGGCGAAGGCAAGGTGCAGGAGTCCGTGTGGACGTCGCTGCAGCGCGGCATCATCGGGTTCGTGATTTCGGTGGCCATCGCCACTCCGGTGGGCCTGCTGCTGGCCCAGGTTGCACCGCTGCGCCGAGCATTCGGGCCGCTGATTTCCGGCTTGCAGGTCCTGCCGTCCGTGGCGTGGGTTCCGGCGGCCATCATCTGGTTCGGCCTCACCGACGCCACCGTCTACTTCGTAGTGTTCATGGGCGCAATCCCGTCCATCATCAGCGGCCTGATCTCCGGGGTGGACCAGATCCCGCCCCAGTACCGCCGGGTGGGGACTGTGCTTGGCGCCTCACGGCTGCAGATGGCCCTGCAGGTGATACTCCCCGCGGCGCTGCCGGGCTATCTGGGTGGCCTCAAGCAAGGCTGGGCCTTCTCGTGGCGCTCACTCATGGCCGCCGAGATCATTGCCGTGGGCGGCACCATCGGCTTCGGCCTGGGTTCGCTGCTGGACCAGGGCCGGCAACTGTCTGACATGGCGGTGGTGATGGCGGCAATCCTGTTGATCCTCGCCGTCGGCATCCTGATTGAGCTGCTGGTTTTCGGGCCCATCGAGAAGCGCCTCCTGCGCCGCCGGGGCCTCCTGGCCGGCAGCACCCGCTGACCCCACCCCTTTCCAAACGCACTGCCAGAGCCCGACGACGACCTCCCGCCGTCGGGCTCTGGGCTTTGCTGCCTGCTTCCCGCGGCTGTCCCGGGGCACTTTGACACGGACCACGCCGCTGGGAAGGGTTCGGGCTGCCTTCAGCCGCCCCAAAGTGCCCCACCACAGGGCACGACGGCGGCCCGGATCCTTTGTGACGCAGCGTTACCTTACGTGAACTGGTGTTGCTGAGCCTTTGTGGGCCATTGTGACGCCGCCCTACCGTTGATCCATGGCAATTCAGGACATTTACCCCACCGCGCTGCGGCTGCTCGGCCGCCCCGTGCTGGTGGTTGGCGGCGGCCCGGTTGCCGCCCGCCGTGCCAAGGGGCTGCTCGACGCCGGTGCCGTGGTCACCGTCGTGGCCCCGGTTGCCTCGCCCGCCCTTCAGGAGATGGCCGACGCCGGCCTCCTCACGTGGAAAGCGCGGCCCTACCTTTCCAGGGACGTCGACGGCGTCTGGTTCGTCCAGACCGCCACGGGCGATCCGGATGTGGACGCCCAGGTTTCGGCCGACGCCGAGGCGCAGCGGGTTTGGTGCGTCAACGCCTCCAACCATGAAGCTTCCGCCGCCTGGACCCCCGCCGTCGCAGAGGTGGACGACGTCAAGATCGCCATCAACGCCGGGGGAGACCCGCGGCGCGCCATGGCCGTCCGCGACGCCGTGGCCACCGCCCTCGAAACCGGCGACCTTCCCCTGCGCCGCCGCCGTGCCCACCAGGGAAGCGTGGCGCTGGTGGGCGGCGGTCCCGGCGACACCGGCCTCATCACGGTCCGCGGCCGCCGGCTCCTGGGCCAGGCTGACGTCGTCGTGGCCGACCGCCTGGGGCCCCGCGAACTCCTCAACGAACTCGCCCCCGACGTCCGCGTCATCGAAGTGGGCAAGACCCCCGGACACCACCCTGTGCCGCAGGCGGAGATCAACCGCATCCTGGTCGAGGAAGCACTTAACGGCCACCGCGTGGTCCGGCTCAAGGGCGGCGACCCGTACGTGCTGGGCCGCGGCGGCGAGGAAGCCGAATACTGCCGGCAGTACGGCGTGGAGGTGGAAGTGGTCTCCGGTGTCACGTCTGCCATCTCCGTACCCGCGGCCGCCGGCATCCCCGTCACCCACCGCGGCTTGGCCAAGGGCTTCAGCGTGGTCACCGGCCACGAGGAGCTGTCCGAGGTTCCGGCCCGCGCAGACCACACCATTGTCCTGCTCATGGGCGTGGGCCAGCTGCGCGAATCCGCGTCCGCGCTGGGCGAAGCCGGCCTGCCGCAGGACACCCCTGTTGGTATCGTGGAAAACGGCTATTTGCCGGACCAGCGCGTCACCATCGGCACGCTCGGTTCCATCGCCGACCAGGCCCAGGCGGCCGGCGTCGCAAATCCTGCCGTGATTGTCATCGGTGACGTGGTGCGCGTAAGCCCCTTCGCGCCGTCGCACTTCAAAACCGCTGACTACAGCACCACCACCCCGAACAGCCCCCGCAAGACCGTCCTCACCACCTGAAACCCATCGATTGCTGAGTAACTGCCGTTATGAGCGTTCAAAACGGCAGTTACTCAGCAATCGATGCAGAAGAAAAGGAACACAGCCGTGTCATCCAGCACTACCGTAGGATCCGCTGCGCGTCCGCTTCGCGTCGCCGTCGTGGGCTCCGGCCCGGCCGGCGTGTACGCCGCCGACATCCTTACCAAGAGCGAAGCCGTCAAGAGCGGCGAGCTGACCGTCAGCATCGACCTCTTTGACCGCTACCCGGCACCCTACGGCCTGATCCGCTACGGCGTTGCTCCGGACCACCCCCGGATCAAGGGCATCGTCAACGCCCTGCGCAAGGTGCTGGACCGCGGCGACATCCGGTTCTTCGGCAACGTGGACTACGGCACGGACCTCACCATCGAGGACCTCCGCGCCCATTATGACGCCGTCATCTTCGCCACCGGCGCCATCAAGGACGCGGACCTGAACATCCCGGGGATCGAGCTGGAGGGCTCCTTCGGCGGCGCCGACTTCGTGTCCTGGTACGACGGCCACCCGGATGTGCCGCGCGAATGGCCGCTGGAGGCCAAGGAAATCGCCGTCCTGGGCAACGGCAACGTGGCCCTGGACGTGGCCCGCGTCCTGTCCAAGCACGCCGATGACCTGCTGGTCACCGAAATCCCGGACAACGTCTACGCCGGCCTGAAGGCTTCGCCCGTCACCGACGTGCACGTCTTCGGCCGCCGCGGCCCGGCCCAGGTGAAGTTCACCCCACTGGAGCTGCGCGAGCTGTCCCACTCCAAGGATGTGGACATCATTCTGTACCCGGAGGACTTCGAGTTCGACGAGGAATCGGACCGCCAGATCCAGACGAACAACCAGACCAAGACCATGGTGGGCACGCTCACCAACTGGATCGCCGAGCAGCCAGAGGACCTCTCCGAGCTGAAGGCGTCCCGCCGCCTGCACCTGCACTTCCTGCACAGCCCGGTGGAGATCTACGACGACGCCGAGACACCCGGCAAGGTGGCGGGCATCAAGTTCGAGCGCACCGAACTGGACGGCACCGGCAATGCCCGCGGCACCGGCGAATACGTGGACTACCCGGTACAGGCCGTGTACCGCGCCATCGGCTACTTCGGTTCCGCCCTGCCGGACGTGGAGTTCGACCACAAGAAGGGCGTGGTAACGAACGACGGCGGGCGCGTCCTGGACGCTTCCGGCACCCACGTGCCGGGCCTCTACGCCACCGGCTGGATCAAGCGCGGACCGGTTGGCCTGATCGGCCACACCAAGGGCGACGCCCTGGAAACCGTTACGTACCTGCTCGAAGACCGCGAAAACCTGCCGGTCGCCCCGGCGCCCGCGGAAGACGCCGTCGTCGAACTCCTCGATTCCCGCGGCGTGAAGTTCACGTCCTGGGAAGGCTGGCTGGCGCTGGACGCCCACGAACTGGCCCTCGGCGCCGCGGCCACCGAAGCCGGCGGCTCGCACGGCGTTGAGGTCGGGCGTGAGCGCGTCAAGGTTGTGGCGCGCGAGGAAATGGTCGCCATCTCCCGCGACGGAGTCGCCGCGCAGGTCTAGTACCTCGGATGCAGCAAGGAACCGCGGGACGGCTGTCCCGCGGTTCCTCGCGTCAAGGCTTGTTAACCCGGGTGCGCTACTTGCCGGCGCCCCCGATGGCCATGAGCTCCAGCCGCCGCAGGGTCTCCCGGTTGCGGGCAGAAATCAGCGGATCCCTCAGGAACTTTGGCATCAGCTTGCCCGGCCCGCGGATGGCGTCCTCGGCAATCGTCACCCGGCACTGGTTCCCGCGGTCCTCCAGCGTAATCTCCACCTTGGCCTCGCCCATGGGCCAGCCGCGCGCAACAAGTTCCAGGGAACGGCCGGGCTCCACGGCGGTCACCCGCGTGCTGTCGTCAATGACCATCGGCCAGGTCCCCACCGAGTGGTGCAGTTGGGCACCGAGCTGCGGCCATTCGGCGTCCACATCCCTGATCCGGGACGCTCCCACCACCCAGCCGGAGTACAGCCAGCCGTCGGAGATGACCCGCCAGACGTCGGCAGGGGATGAGTTGCACAGCAGCGAGACGGTAGACATGGAATTCCTTCCGGTGGTGCTTTGCTGGAGTATTTCGGCGGGGTTCTTTGGCCGGGCTGGCTGCCCGGGGTGGACGACGGCGGGAGGTGCGGGCCGCCGAGCGGCCTGGTAGGACGGTTTCCGCAGGCGCCGGGTCCACCCGTAGGCGTCAGCCCCCGGCGGCTGGTTTTCCAGGGGATCGAAGCGCAGGGGGATATCCGTGGCACTGGCACCGGAGTGGAGCCGCAGTTCACCGCATTCCCGCCAGTGGCCGCCGGGTTTCGCCCAGTGCAGCCCCAGCACCCACTCCCCGGAACTCAGCGAACCCGGTGGGAGGCTCCGCGTCCTCAGTCCCAGCAGGACAGGGCCCCGCCGGCCGCGGTAGGGCATGAGCGTGGTCATGGTGGCTCCTGCGACATCCAGCCGCGGCATCAGCAGGAACCGGCCCGGCAGTCCCCAGCCCGTGGAGGCGAACAGCACGTCGGCCGGTCCGCCGCCGGACGGTGAAATCCTAAGGGCCAGGCCCAGGATGTCCGGCAGCGCCTGTGGCAGCCCCACGGACCGGGAAAAGCGGGCCACCACCTGGTCCGTCCCGGGCGAGTCCAGCCAGTCGATGCCGCAGGGCCCGGCCGGGTTGCCGGTCCTGGCCAGAGTCCCGGACAGGCCCAGCCCCTCCGGATGGATGGGCCGGTCAGGCCTGGCAAGTTTCAGGAGCCGGAAGAGGGCAGCGAAGGCCCGGCCGGCACTCCCGGTGACGGCGGAATCAATGCGCAGCTGCTGGGTCATACTTCCTTCCTACCCATAAACCCCGGGGCTACATGCGGCCGAACCGGGCACGGATCAGCGCGAAAACCCCGTAGGCGATAAACCCGGCACCAATGGCCACCAGCATGGTGGGCCCGAAGGGGTGGTCCTGCAGGGCCTTCAGGCTGCCATCGAGCCCGGTGGACTCCTCGGGCCGGTGCTTGGCGGCGGCGATAATGAACAGCAGGCCGGTGAGGTCCAGCGCAATGCCTTTGGCCACGTGGCCGGTGACGCCCAGGCTGTCGATGAGCCTGCCGCGCCGCGTGCCTTCGAAGTGGAACAGCTCCTCCTTGAAGCCGCGGCGGAGCCCTTTGGTCACGAAGTAGATGCCGACGCCCAGGATGGTGAGGCCCAGCGCCACGAGGACCCACGGCCCCAAGGGGTTATCCATCAGACTGGCACTGAAGTCACGGGTATTCTCGCCCGAGTCGCTGCGTTGCCCTAACGCGAAGCCGGCGAAGGTCAGCCCCACGCTGCCGTACGCGACCGCCAGGAATCCTGAAGAGACCAGCTTGGCCAACCGATCCTTGCGCGGAAGGTTCCTGGCGCGCAATGTTGCCTCGCTGGCCTGCCACAGCGCCAGGCCCAGGCAGGCGGCCACACAGCCCCACATCACGATTGGTCCCCACGGGTTGTCCGCCAGCCGCGCGATGGCGCCGGTGGGTTCGGCGTCGCCTGGATGGCCGAAGGCAATGGCAACGGCGATGGCCCCGATGATGATGTGGAGCAAGGCCATGACGGCAAACCCCGTGCGGGCCAGGACGTCCAGGGCCTTGTGGTTGGACGCCTCCTCTACTGCGTCCGCTGCCTGGCTGAGGGTGGATTCGCCGTCGAACATGCTCAGCCGTTCATGGGCCCTTCGGCCCGGAGCTTCCCTGCACCCGGTCCCTCCACGTGCACGGTGCAGCGGACCACCAGCTGGCCGGGAGCGTTGTCCAGCTCCACCAGGGAATCGTCCGCACTGAGGACGGTGAACACCTCCGAGCCCGCTACAACGTCAACGCCCTTGGCCTTGGCCGTTTCCCGCGCGTTCCCCAGCGCTTCCCGCTGCAGCCCGTTCACATAGTCGCCGTCACTTTCACGGGCGGGGTCCCCGAAGGCCCAGCCGAACAATGTCCCTGTGTTTCCCATGGCGACGATATTACGCGGTTGGCTCTGTCCGGGACGGGCTTTCGCATTATTAGTAAGTGTGCTTACCATGGGCGCACCATACCTCGATGGAAGACGGCACGTGAAGTCCGCAGCCGCGGCAGCCCGGAAGCAGTTCACAACGTTAGGAATGCACATCATGGCAGGAAATCTCATTGCCCGTTCAGTTCACGACCTGACGGCAGCAGCATGGTTTGGTGGATCCTTGATGGGCGCCATCGGCCTCAATGGGGCGGCGGCCCAGGCTAAGGACCCGGCCGAGCGCACCCGGCTTTCCAGTGCCGGATGGATGAAGTGGGCACCGTTCCAGACCGCAGCATTCGCCTCCCACCTGGTGGCGGACCTCGCCATTGCCTGGGAGAACAAGGGCCGCATCGCCAAGCAGGAGGGTGTGGCACGCGACACCGTCATCAAGACGGCCGTGACGGTAGCGGGCGCCGCGGTGACCCTGTACTCGGGCATCCTGGGCAAGAAGGTGGAGAAGCTGGCCGGTGAGGGCGCCGAAGGTGCAACCGAGCCGCACGGTGCTGCGTCGGACGAGCTGAAGTCAGCCCAGCAGCAGCTCAGGCTCCTGCAGTGGGCCATCCCCGGCTTCGCGGCCCTGGTGATCATCCTTGGCGCCAAGCACGGCGAGATGCAGCGCCCCAAGAACGTATTTGCGGGCCTGCGCCGCGACTAGCACCACTGGTCTCATAGAGCGGACGACGGCGGCCCGGCACCCAGGTACCGGGCCGCTGCCATGCGCCGCGCATCTTCCGGCGGGAAGCGCAGGTCCGTTTTCGCGGCGCACATTCCCCTGCGCGGCGCACATTCCCCTGCGCACCCGATATTTCGCGTGCGCCCGGTAACCCGCGCGTCGAAAAGCGAAGGCGTCAGCAGCCGGAGGCCGCAGCAGCCCGGCGTGGCTACTCCGCCAGCCACTCCGCGCATGAGTTCAGGTTCCGGTTAACGGTGGCCACCGCGGCCTCCTGGTCCCGCCGTTCGATGGCGTCAAGCAGGGTTTCGTGGCCGTCCCGGGGGAGCCCGTTGAAGCCGGGCCGGCGCTGTTGCTTGAGCAGGTCCTGGTGGAACGCGGTCCCAAAGCTGGCGTAGAGCTCGTGCAGCAGCGGATTGCCGGATGCCCGGGCGATCCCCTCGTGGAAGCTCCAGTCAGCGTCGGCCCAGGCCTCGACGTCCCCCCTGTTCCAGGCCGCGTCCCGGGTGGCGAGGAGGGCGCGCAGGGAGGCGACGTCGGGCTTGGTTGCGTTGCGCGCGGCCAGCCTGGCGGCCTGCGTGTCCAGGCCCAGCCGGACCTCCAGGATGTGCTGCTCGGTGTGGTCCTGGTACATGCGGCGCGCGGCGCCGGACATTTCGCTCGTGGCCCGCACGTAGGTGCCGTCCCCGCGCCGGACCTCCAGCATCCCGCCGTGGGCAAGGGCTTTGACCGCTTCGCGGAGGGTGCCCCGGGAAACGCCCAGCGTCGCCATGAGCTCAGGTTCGGAGGGGATGCGCTGGTTCAGTGGCCACTCGCCGGAGTGGACCATCTCCCGCAGCTTGCCCGTGACTTCGGCGGCGAGCGGCGGACGGACGGAAGCGCTCAGGGTCATGGATTACTTCCCTCCCGCAGTTTTTCCGGACATCGCGGGCCCGGTGACCAGGTGGGACACCACGATCTGGACCAGGGCGAGGGCCAGCAGCAGTACCAGCGGCAGTGACCAGCCGCCGGTGGCGCTGTGCAGCAGGCCCATGCCGAACGGGCCCGCGGTGGCCAGCAGGTAACCGGAGGACTGGGCCAGGGTGGACAGGGCGGTGGTGCCGGCGGTGCTGGTTCCGCTCCGGCTGATCATCACCATCACCAGCGGGAAGATGCCAAGGCCAAAGCCCAGCAGGACAGCCGGAATGACTGCCAGTCCCACGGGGAGGACCAGCAGCGCCGCGATCCCGGCCGCCATGGTGATGCTCACCAGGTAGAACGCGGGACGCAGCATGCCCGGCCGGGCGCCGATGGCAATCAGCACCATGCCCGCGGGGACGGAGACCAGCTGCATGAGGCCGAACATCAGCCCGCTGTCCGAGGCACTCAGCCCCATGGTGGTGAGCATGTAGGGGAACCAGCTCAGGAGGGCGTAGGCCAACAGGGCCTGCAGGGTGAAGATCGCAGTGAGGAGCTGTCCCTTGCGGGTCCGCAGCAACGGCCAGGGCGACACGTGGCCCGCCCTGGTCTGGAGGGTGTTGCGGTGGGCGTGCAGGGCCACGGGCAGGAAGCCCAGGAACGCAGCGACGGCCGCTATGCCCACGGCACCCACTGCGGCGGACGGGGAACCCAGGGCGTGTGCCAGCGGTACCACCGCGACGGAGGTCAGGGTTCCGCCGGTGGTCATGGTCACCGTGTAGACGGCGGTCATCAGCGATGTGCGGGCGGCGAAGTACTCGCGGATGAAGGAGGGCATGGCCACGTTGCAGATGGCCAGCCCGGACATACCCACCACGCTGCCCGCCACCAGCATGCCGGTGGCGGGAATGCCGCGCAGCAGGAGGCCGCCGGCCAGCAGCGCCAGTGACAGCAGGATGGCTTTCTCCACGCCGAGCCTGCCGGTCAGCCAGGAGGTGGCCGCACCTGCCACGGCGAAACAAAGCGTGGGGATGGACGGGATGATCGCCGCCACCAGCACCCCGTAGCCCAACACCGCCTGCAGGTCATGCAGCAGCGCGGACGCACCGGTGATGCCGGCCCGCAGGTTCAGCCCGATCAGCACCAGCGCAATGACGCCGAAGACGACGGCGGAGCGTGGCCGGCCGGGGGCCGCGCCAGCTGCCGGGGCAGTGGCCACCGTGGAGGGCGCCTGGGTAGTTGCGGGCGCGGAAGCAGGAGGAATTGCGGGCATACCTTCCACCGTAAAGGTTAGACGTTTGATGTCTGCGCTTTTGTGGCCAACCTCTCGGTGTTGCCGCTGCCTGCAATAGACTGCCAACAGACTGTCGAAGGCCCGGTGCTGACCGGGCGGTGCGGAAGGACGGCTGTGGAGGCTTCCCGGGGATTCGAGATTGAGAAGAAATACGACGTCGACGCCGGCGCCGTCGTGCCGGCCCTGGAACAGGCCGCGGGAGTGGCCCGGATAGGCAAGCCCCATACGGACCTGCTCGAGGCGGTGTACTTCGATACCCCCAGCCATGCCCTGGCCGCACGCCGCGTCACGCTCCGCCGCCGCACCGGCGGGAAGGACGCGGGATGGCACCTTAAGCTGCCGCCCCAGGCTGCAAGGGATTCGGGGGACGGTCCACATCAGCGGACGGAACTGCACGCCCCCCTCGGCCGGCCCGACGTCGTCCCGGACGCCCTGCTGACCCACCTTTACGCCTACCTCCGGGGTGCTGTCCCTGTGCCGGTGGTGCGCCTGGACACCCGGCGCACCACGTACCCCTTGTACGGTGACGAGGGCGTCCACCTCGCCGACCTCGCCGATGACCAGGTAACCGCCGAAGGGCTCGAGGACGGGGACAAAACCACCCGGCGGCAATGGCGCGAATGGGAGCTGGAACTGGTGCACGGGGAGCCGGGCCTCTTCGCTCCCGTGGAGGAACTGCTCTTCGCCGCGGGCGCCCGGCCGGCCGGCCACGCCTCCAAGCTGGCCCGTGCCCTGGGCACCGACACGAAGGCCGGGAAGCGGGCCGCCGCCGGCGAGGAGCCCGCCGATGCTGGCGGCTCCGAAAAGAGCCCCGCCCTCCTGGCCGGAAAGCGCGCCCCGGCCGCCGCCGTCGTCACCGTCTACGTAGCCGCGCAGATCGACGAGGTCCTTGCCAATGACGCCGCTGTCCGGGGGGAGGAACCCGAAGCGGTGCACACCATGCGCTCCGCCGTACGCCGCATCCGCTCCGTCCTCGCAGCGTACGCCAAGCTCTACCGGGCATCTCCGGTGCGCAGGCTGCGGAGTGAGCTGAAGTGGCTGGGCCAGCTGCTCGGCCAGCCGCGGGACGCCGAGGTCCTCCGCGCGCAGCTCCATGAACAGCTGGGCAGACTGCAGCCCTCGGACGGAATTGCCGGTGCCACGGCGACGGTGGAACAGCGCACCGGCGGGGACTACGACGCCGCGTACCGCCTCCTGCAGGAAGCCCTGGGATCAAACCGCTACTTCCGGCTCTTGGACAAGCTCGAGGATTTCCGTGACAACCCGCCCGTCCGCGCCGATTCGGTGGCGCCGGGACGGCGGACGTCCGCGAAAGCAGTGGACAAAGCCGCCAAGCGCCTGCAGCGCTCACGCAAAGCTGCCAAGCGAGCACGCCGTGGCAGGGAACAGGAACTCGCCCTCCACCGCGTCCGCAAGGACGCGAAGCGGCTGCGGCATGTGGCTGAGTCAGCCGCGCTGGTGCACGGCAAGCGCGCGGGCAAGGTGGCCAAGGCCGCCCGCCGGCAGCAGAAGATCCTGGGCCAGTTCCAGGACGCCGTGGTGGCCCGCGACCTGCTGGCAGCCGTTGCTGCGGATTACGGTGAGCCCGCCACGGCAGGAATCTATGCGGAGCTGCTCAAGCAGCAGGAAGAGCGGATGCTGGCGGCCCGGGCCAGGCACCGGAAGGCATGGAAGAAGTCGCGCGACCTGTTGGGGCACGGCGTGATCTGAGGCTTTCCGCGCCGCTGGGGGCTACCTGCCCTGCCTACTTGCCCTGCCGCGCGGACAACCGTGCCACCGCCAGCGCCAGCCAGAGCTGCACCCGGTCCCCGGTGACGGCAGGGTCATAACCGGTCAGCTCGGTGATTTGGGCCAGCCGGTACCGGACAGTGTTGCGGTGCAGGGTGAGTTCCTCCGCCACCGCGGCCACCGAGCCGTTGTTGTTCAGGTAGCTCTCCAGTGTGGCCATCAGCTCCGACCCGTGCGCGGCATCGAAGGAACGCAGGGGATTCAGCGACTCTTGGGCCATGTCCGCCAGCGGGACGTCCTCGCTGGCCAGCAACAGCGAGGTCAGGCTCAGCCGCTCCGGCTCATTGACGGGCAGCCCATGGCTGGCGGCGTCGCGGGCCTCGAAGTAGCTCCAGCGAAGGCCGTTCGGCTTGGTGTAGGCCCCGCCGATGCCGATCGTGGCATGGATGCCGGCCTCGGCCAGGTGGTCGCTCAGCTTCCGTGCCACTGCCGGCGCCGTCCCGCCGTCGTCAGTAATCACCAGCACCAGGTCCTTGCCCACGACGGCGGCAACGGCCTTTTCCAGGTCGTGCGGCACAGAGGTGCTCCCCAGGGCCTTGCCGTGCGCAGCCGAAACAGCCAGCAGCACCACACTCTTGCGGGTGCTGTTCACGCCCACGCCGGCCAACCGGCGCTGCGCCTCGCTCGTCTCCAGTGCGCCGTGGATCACGTCCTCCAGCACCTGGCCGCAAAGGGCGCGCTGGGCCTGCCGCTGCTTGACCATGTTGTTCAGCTCCACGCTGATCAGGTTCTGCGCGTAGCCGATGATTCCCGTGTCCTCGAACGGCTGGCGCACCCACAGCGTGCAGGCGTCGCGCCGTCCCGTGGGCACGGGATAGCTGGCCCAGGTATCGGCCGACGGGTGGGCGCTGCCGCTGTTGAACAGCTGTGCCGTGAACTGGGTAAGCGCGACATCCGTGCGCAGCATGCCGCCCAGGTTCTTCAACAGCTCCGCCAGGCCGCCGCCGGTCAGCAGCGCCCGGGCCAGCACCTGGTGCCCGGCGATCAGCCGTTCCAGCTTGGCGTAGTGGTCCGCCGACTGGGCATCCGCCACCAGCTTGGTGATGGCGATGAAGGGTGTTTCGTAGGGAACTTCCACCACGGGCAGCCCCCACCGGTTGGCCTCAGCCAGGAGGGCCGGCGGGACCGTCTCATGGGACAGCCCCACGCCGAACCCGATGCCCACCGCGCCTGCCCGCTGCACCTGCCGCACAAAGCGGCGCTGCTCAGGAGCGGAACGCAGGCGCAGCCCGGTGGTGAGCACCAGCTCCCCGCCGTTGAGGAACCGCTGCGGATCCTCCAGTTCCGTGACGGCGACCCAATTGATGTCCTGGTTCCAGGTAGTTTCCGCCACCCCAGCCTTGGCCAGCTTGAGGGAGGAAACGCCCACCAGGGCAGCAAGGGAAATGGCCATGAAGCAAGGATAAACGTGAGCTGGGCAACCGCACTAAACCCCTTGTGGAAGGGTGTGCAGGTGGCTATTCACCCCGATTGGGTGCTGGCATAGGCTCAAAGCAGTTAAATCCATCCGTCCCGGGTTCCGTCCGGCCGCCGATGGCCCTTACGAAAGAGGTTGCACACCGTGGTCCAAACCTTGCAGAACTTCATCAACGGGAAGTTTGTCACCCCTGCCGGCAGTACCGTGCTGGACGTGGTCAACCCCGCCAACGGAGAAGTGGTGGCGCAGGCCCCCGTTTCGGTGCAGGCCGATGTGGACGCTGCCATGGCGGCCGCCAAGGACGCCTTTCGGACCTGGAAGCACGTCACCCCGGGCCAGCGCCAGCTGATGCTGCTCAAGCTCGCCGACGCTATTGAGGCCAACAGCGACGAACTGGTCGAAGCCCAGCACCGCAACACCGGCCAGGTCCGTTCCCTCATCGCCTCCGAGGAAGTTGCCGCCGGCGCCGACCAGCTGCGCTTCTTTGCCGGGGCCGCGCGCATTCTGGAGGGAAAGTCCGCCGGTGAGTACTTCGAGGGCCACACCTCCTACGTCCGCCGCGAACCCATCGGCGTGGTGGCCCAGGTTGCCCCGTGGAACTACCCGTTCCTGATGGCCATCTGGAAGATCGGTCCCGCGCTCGCGGCCGGAAACACGGTGGTCCTCAAGCCCTCCGACACCACCCCTGAGTCCACCCTGGTCCTGGCCCGTTTGGCCGGCGAAATCCTGCCTGCCGGCGTCCTGAATGTGGTGCTGGGCACCGGCGAAACCGGCGCCATGATGGTGGAGCACAAGGTTCCCGGCCTGGTGTCCATCACCGGCTCTGTCCGGGCCGGCATCGCCGTCGCCTCCGGCGCCGCCAAGGGCCTCAAGCGTGCCCACCTGGAGCTGGGCGGCAAGGCTCCCGCCATCGTCTTCGCGGACGCCGACATCAAGAAGAGCGCCGCGGCCATCGCCGAATTCGCGTTCTTCAACGCCGGCCAGGACTGCACCGCCATAACCCGGGTACTGGTGCAGGAATCCGTGCACGACGACGTCGTGGCCGCCATGGTGGAGCACACCAGGACCCTGCACACCGGCTCGCAGAACGACGAAGACAACTACTTCGGCCCGCTGAACAACGTGAACCACTTCAATGCCGTCACCTCCGTGGTGGAGAACCTGCCGGCGAACTGCCGGATCGAGACCGGCGGCCACCGTGCGGGGGAGAAGGGGTACTTCTTCGAACCCACCATCATCACCGGCGCCAAGCAGACCGACGACGTGGTCCAGAAGGAAACCTTCGGCCCCGTCATCACGGTCCAGAAGTTCAGCACCGAAGAAGAAGCGGTGGCCCTGGCCAACGACGTGGACTACGCCCTGGCCTCCAGCGTCTGGACCACCAACCACGGCACCGCCATGCGGGTCAGCCGCGACCTCGACTTCGGCGCCGTCTGGATCAACACCCACATCCTGCTCACCGCCGAAATGCCGCACGGCGGCTTCAAACAGTCCGGCTACGGCAAGGACCTCTCCATGTACGGCGTGGAGGACTACACACGCATCAAGCACGTCATGTCCGCCCTCGACTCCTAGTCCCCACCGGCGCCCCAACCAAGAAAGAAATTCCATGACCACCACCGCAGCAGACATCACCTACCGCCTGGAGCAGAAGCGCAACGTCCAGGCCGACTTCCCGGGCCCCAAATCCGTGGCACTGGCCGAACGCCGCAAGGCCGTGGTGGCCGCCGGCGTCGCCTCCAGCGTCCCGGTCTACGTTGCCGACGCCGACGGCGGCATCATCCACGACGTCGACGGCAATTCCTTCATCGACCTCGGCTCGGGCATCGCCGTGACCAGCGTGGGCGCCTCCGATCCCGCCGTCGTCGGTGCCGTGAAGGAAGCCGTGGAGCACTTCACCCACACCTGCTTCATGGTCACGCCGTACGAAGGCTACGTGGCCGTTGCCGAGCAGCTGAACCGGCTCACCCCGGGCGACCACGAAAAGCGCACCGTCCTCTTCAACTCCGGTGCCGAGGCCGTGGAAAACGCCGTCAAGGTGGCCCGCCTGGCAACCGGCCGGGACGCCGTCGTCGCCTTTGACCATGCTTACCATGGCCGCACCAACCTGACCATGGCGCTGACCGCCAAGGCCATGCCGTACAAGACCAACTTCGGCCCGTTCGCGCCCGAGGTCTACCGGATGCCCATGAGCTACCCGTACCGCGAGGAAAACCCCGCCATCACGGGTGCCGAGGCAGCCAGGCGGGCCATCACCATGATCGAGAAGCAGATCGGCGGCGACCAGGTTGCCGCGATCATCATCGAACCCATCCAGGGTGAAGGCGGCTTCATCGTCCCGGCCGAGGGCTTCCTCCCGGCCCTGGCCGCATGGGCCAAGGACAAGGGCATCGTCTTCATCGCCGACGAAGTCCAGTCCGGCTTCTGCCGCACGGGCGAATGGTTCGCCGTCAACCACGAAGGTGTCATCCCGGACATCCTGACCATGGCCAAGGGCATCGCCGGCGGCATGCCGCTGTCCGCCATCACCGGCCGTGCCGACCTCCTGGACTCCGTACACCCCGGTGGCCTGGGCGGCACCTACGGCGGCAACCCGGTAGCGTGTGCAGCTGCGCTGGCCGCCATCGGCTCCATGGAGGAGTACGACCTGAACGGCCGGGCCCGCCACATCGAGTCCATCGCCATGGCACGCCTGCAGGAACTGCAGTCCGAGCTGGCCGCTGCCGGGACCGGCGTGATCGGCGACGTCCGCGGCCGTGGTGCCATGCTCGCCGTCGAACTTGTCCAGGCAGGTTCGAAGGAACCGAACCCGGACCTGACCAAGGCTGTTGCCGCCGCCTGCCTCAAGGAGGGCGTCATCATCCTCACCTGCGGCACCTACGGCAACGTCATCCGCCTGCTGCCCCCGCTGGTCATCACCGATGAACTCCTCGCGGACGGCCTGGAAGTCCTCGCCGCAGCCATCAAGGCCAACGCCTAAGAGCTGCAAAGCCGGTCCAACGGAAAAGGCAGCACCCTGATGGGGTGCTGCCTTTTCCGTTGCCGCGGAAAGCCTCCTTTGCGGGGATACCTAGGCCCCCGGACAGGACTGCACAAACTACCTAACATTGCGCCATGACCGGCGGGCAGGCCGCGGTCCCCCCAAAACCCTTGCGGTAAGTAACCCCCATAATCTTTATTGAGTACCCGTTACTCGTGCTTGGCCTACGCCGGGATACGTAATTTTGACCTATAAAAGGGCGGGCAGTGCGCGACGCCGGATGCCTGAGGCGCCGCCTGCCACCCCACACTGCGGAGCTGTATTCGCGCTCCCAATTGTTGTCAGCCACGAGGTAATGACGCTGCCCTCCCATGGCGCTGACGACAGGAACTTCCACCAGCGCCTGGTGCATGGGCACCCCAGGCGGCGACACCCCACAGCCCAATGACGGACATCTTGTCAAGACAGGGGGAAGGCAATGACGCAGCCTTCAGCAATGACGCACCCTTCAAGGGGAACCGGGAAGGGCCTGTGGTGACGCACCTGGGATCCTTCGCCGTGCCTGCAGCGGCCACCTTCGGCCGTGACGGCGCCATGTTCGAGAGCCTGCTCAGTTTTGTGGCCCAGATGAGCCTGGTGCTGTGGAGCGTGGTCACTCTCACCGCGGTCATCCGCTTTGTCGGTATCCGCTTCTACCGCCGCGCCGCACGCAGGGCCCTCGCCCGGATCGCGGCAGTCGGCGCGGCGGCCAGTGCCGCCGTTCCAAACCTCACAGGTGCGGGCATCAAGGCCCCCGGCATCGGTACTCCCGGGCCCGCGGGGCCCGCCGCCGCACCGGCCGCCGCCATCGCAATGCCGGCCATCGCCGTCGTGCCCGCGATCGCGGCCGGGATGGACCTGGTCCAGCCGGCCAACCTCCCGCTGGCCGAAGCCTTCACGAACGTGTTGGCGTCCAACTCCGTGGACGGATGAGCGATGGATATCGCGCTCATGGTCTTTTGGCTCTTCGCGGGTGTCAGCATCCTGTACGTTGTGCACTTCGGCCTCTATCTGGCCGGCGCCAACTTCTATGACATCTGGCAGCAGCGCCGGAAGGGAATGAGGGGCGTCCGGCTTCCCACCGCTTACCAAGCGGAGTCCGCAGCGACGGCCACCTGGACCCGCCGCGCCCTCCCCGAGGTCCCCGGGCTGGTCTCCATTGTCATTGCCGCCCACAACGAGGAAGCAGTGATCGTCCGGACGCTGGACTCCATCCGGCGCAGCACGTACCCGTCCTTCGAAGTCCTCGTGGCGGACGACGCCTCCGGCGACCTCACCGGGCGGCTGGTCCGCGACTACCAACTGCGCCATCCCGGCATGGACCTGCGCATCGTGCGGATGCACCGGAACGTGGGCAAGGGGGCGGCGCTCAACTCCCTGCTCCGCCGGTTCGCACGCGGCCAGTTCGTGATGACGCTCGACGCCGACTCGGTCCTCCAGCCGGACGCAGTCACCAATGCGCTGTCCTACTTCGACGATCCGTACGTGGCCGGCGTTGCTGCGAACGTCCAGATCATGGACGAGCCTACGGCGCTGGGCATCCTGCAGCGGTTTGAGCACATGATCGGCTACCGGTCCAAAAAGCTCTATTCGCTGCTGAACTGCGAATTCGTGGTGGGCGGAGTGGCATCCACATACAGGATGCGCGTGCTCCGAAAGGTCGATTTCTACGACACCGACACCGTGACCGAGGACATCGGCCTGAGCGCAAAGATCACCCACCTGGGCAACCGGCGATTCCGCATGGTCTACGGCGCCGACGTGGTGGCGAAGACCGAGGGCGTGCTCACGTTCCGGGCCCTTGCCAAGCAGCGCTACCGCTGGAAGTACGGAAGCAGCCAGAACCTCATCAAGTACGGCAGCATGATTCTGAACCCCAGCCGCCGCTACAGCCGCACCTTGTCCTACTACCGGATGCCCATGGCCGTGCTGAGTGAATTCACGCTGCTCGTCTCGCCCCTCGCCTGGACGTACGCCGTCTACTGGTCGCTGGCCACGTACACGCCGGCCCTGATCATCGGGTCCTACGCCACCATCACCGCTTACACGCTGCTGACCGTCCTGATGGATGAGAACCTGTCACCGCGTGAACGCACCAGGCTCTGCATGTACGCGCCCACGGCCTACTTCCTCTTCTACATCATGGACCTGGTGCAGCTGGTAGCAGCGGTCCGCTGCATAGCCCGCGCGCGCGGACTGGTCCGGCGTCCCGAGATCAACACCTGGAAATCCCCGCAACGTGCCGGCAGTGTGGCGGTGATAGCCCGTGCCGCCTAAGGGCCGGAGGGTGCGCCGCGTGCTGTTGAATCCGCTCGTGGTCATCTCGGTTTTGGTCCTCCTGATCACCGCCGGATGGTTCATGTACACGGGCAGGATAGGCAGCTTCGCCCAGGCGCGGCCCGGGGCCAACCTGCTCCCGGCGCTCTTTCCCGCCATTGCCGGACCAGCGGCGACACCCGGCCCGTCGCCGTCGGCCGGTTCCTCGGTGGCCCCGGCAGGCAGCTGGACCGCCGGCCACAGCGGGGATGCCACGACCTCCCTGGAACTGGTGCCCGGCCAGATGGGCGCCCAGGCCCTCAAACTCGACATCACCCAGTACGTCTCGGGTGATGTCACCCTCACCAGCCCACGCGTGGACGTGGCCCCCGGCAAGACCTACTTCTTCAAGGTGTTCACCACCACCGAGGAGGATTTCAGGCTGCTGGCCCGGAAGTCCCTCAAAGATGGCAGCACCACCCTGGAACAACTGCGGAACTCTGTTGAACGGCCAGGTACCTCCGCCTTCACCGTGAGCGACGCGTTCAACAGCGGAGACACGGTCACGGCAGTGCAGTACGTGTTCCGGTTCGCAGCTGCGGGCACCGCGCGGGTGGAAGGCGCCTACCTCGAGCCGGCGGACGATGTCCAGCTTCCGCCACCCGCAGTGACGGGCCCCAATATGGTCCCCAACCCGGGATTCGCCGGCACCCAGCCGAACCAACCGGCCTTCTGGTCCCCCTATTCCTCCGGGACATCAACGGTGGAGTCGGGGCGCGGCGAGGACGGGCGCGGCAGCTTCCTCTGGACCCGCATCGGAAACTACCAGAGCGGGGAGTCGAAATGGCAGTACCAGCCCATCCCGGTGACCCCGGACCGATACTTCCGGTTCGGCGCGGCCTACAAGTCGGACCGCCAGGTGGACGTGGTGGCCGAGTTTGAACTCGCGGGCGGCGGGCGCACATTCCGGAACCTGGAGACCGTGCCGCCTGCAGGGGAGTGGACCACCATCAGCGAGGCATTCCAAGTGCCAGAGGGGGCGGCCAACGCGATGGTGACCCTGGTTGCACATGGGAACGGCACCACCGCCGTCCGCGACTATTCCCTCACGGACGTCACCAAGCGCGGGCCCCTGCGCTGGAACCAGCCCATGGTCTCGATCACGTTCGACGACGGCTGGCAGTCTGTGTACGACCGCGCGCTGCCCCTGCTGGACAAGCACGGTTTCCGGTTCACCCAGTACGTCAACGCCAGCTCCATCGAAACGCCCAACTTCATCACGGGTGCGGAGGTCCAGCAGCTCCACCAGGCGGGAAATGAAGTCGCCGCCCACGCCTACCAGCACGTCGACCTCACCTCCGTGGGCGTTGACCGGCTGGACGAGGAACTGAGGAAGAGCGAGGACGCGCTGGCCGCAGCCGGCCTCCCCACCGATGACCTCGCACCGCCATACGGACGTTCCGACGCCCAGGTGGACTGGTACGCAAGCAAGTACTTCAAGATCATGCGGGGGACGGACGACGGCATCAACACAAGGCAGAACATCAACCCCCATGACCTTAGAGTCCTGTACATAACCGATGCCACCACGCCGGACACCCTGAAGGAAGCCCTCGCCCAGGCTTCCCGGTCCAACGGCTGGCTCATCCTTGTCTACCACCAGATCGCTGCCCCCGATTCGTCGGGAACCCAGAAGAACTCCATTGCGTCGGACAGGAGCACCATCACCAGCGATGTCCTCGCAACCCAGCTGCAGCTCATCGACGAAAGCGGCATCCAGGTCAAACCGGTCGCCCAGGCGTTCGAACAACTGCAGGGCCCGTGACCACCCACCATGCGGTGCAGCGCGGCGCCTTCGCCACCCGAAAGAAGGAGAAAGTCATGATCCAATCCAGATCGAGTCTGGCGCGTAGCCGCGCCAGGCTCCTGACCATCGGGATAGCCGTGTGGGCCATAGCCGCCGCGCTGCTGTCCCCTGCGGCCGCGAACGCTGCCGTGGACAACCCCGCGCCAACTCCGCTCGTGTCCTTCACCTTCGACGACGGCATGCAGAATGCCTTGACGCAGGCTGCCCCCACGCTCAAGAAGTACGGGCTCACCGGCACCAGCTACATCATCACCAACTGTGTGGGGATGACCGCCGTGCCGAACACCTGCCGCGCCAACACCGACGTTCCATACATGACATGGGACCAAATCACCCAGCTGCAGAACACCTACGGCTGGGAGATCGGCTCGCACACCGTTGACCACCAGTGCCTTGTGAGCGTGGGCAACGACTGCCAGGCCACCAAGCTGACCGCCGCGCAGGTGGACGCCGAGCTGGCCAACAGCAAGGCCGCGCTCGCTGCGCACGGTTTCAACGCCACCGCGCTTGCCACACCCTACGGCGACTACGACATGCCGACGCTCGCCCGGATAGCCAAGTACTACAGCTCCATGCGCGGCTTCGCCGACGTGGGCAACAACATCTGGCCGCTCGGCGACCTCCTGCTCCACAACACCCCCGCGCAGGAGGTGACCACCCCGGTGGCCACCCTCAAGGCAAAGGTGGACGAGGCGATCGCGAATAAGACCTGGGCCATCTTCACGTTCCACGACATCAGGCCTTCGCCGAGCAAGACCCCGGACGACTACCAGTACGGCACGGCGGAGCTGGACCAGCTGGCGGCGTATGTGCAGACCAAGGTGGCGGCCGGCCAGATCAGGAACGTCAATGTCAGCAAGGGCCTGGTGAACGGCAGCCCCAATATGCTCCCCAACCCGACATTCAATAACGGCATCGCCGACGGATGGCGGACCGACGCCCCGGCAGCGATCACCGCGGACGCCGGGAACAACGGCAGCTACCCGGACGCCGCCAAATCGGTGAAGCTGGTGTCAGGTTCCGCTGCCGGCCACCTGTTCTCGCCGAAGGTTCCGGTGACGGCCACCACGAACTACCTGTACAAGGCCTTCCTCAACGTGGCTTCGATCTCGTCCGGCGAAGTAGGGTTCTACGTCGACGAGTACAACGCGGCCGGGCAGTGGGTCTCCGGGCAGTTCCGCAAGCGGGAAAACACCCGCTGGGTGGAATCGATGAACTTCACCTACACCCCGAGCTCCACCAGCGTGGCATCGGCCGCCCTTCAGGTATACGTGACCGGCACCGGCATCACGGCCTATGTGGACAACATGCAGATGATGGCGCTTGGGGCCGGCTCCACCACGCCGTCGCCCAACCTCGTGGCGAACGGCACGTTTGATGCAGGCATCGGCTCGGGCTGGACTACAGACTCCGCCGGCACCATCCTGGCCGACGCAGCAAACCACGGGAGCCCAGCAAACCCGGTGAACTCGGTCAAGATGACAGCCACCACTGCCAACAAGCACCTGTTCTCCCCGCAGGTTGCCGTGGCAGCCGGTAGCTATAAGATCGCCAGCTACCTCAACATCACGGCGCGCACCAGTGGCGAGATGGGCTTCTACATTGACGAATACAACTCCGCCGGGCAGTGGATCTCCGGGCAGTACAAACTCGGGGTCTCGGCCGGCGGCGTGACCAACGTGGACCTGACCTACTCGCCTAGCAGCACCGCAGTGGCCAAGGCGAGCCTGCAAGTCATCGTCGTGGGTAACTCGGGACTGCAGGCGTACTTCGACGACGTCCGCTGGACCAAGTCCTAGCAGCGGGGGAGAGGACAAACGATGGGCGGGCGCCCGCAGGCACTGACGGTGCTGCTGGTGTCCGCCATTCTCGTCATCCTCGCCTCCTGCTCCCCGCCCAAGCCCGACGTGACGCTGGACCTGCTGCGCGTGGACTGGCAGGATGTTCCCGGTCTCCGGGCCGGCAACGGTGCACTGCAGGTGACACCGACGGCCCGGCGCATCGTAGAGCAGAGCGGGGAGGGGGGCCAGCCCAACCCTCCGCTCAACCTCGCCGGCACCCACCTGGTGGTAGGCGGGGACTTTTCGCTTAGCGCAACCTTCTCAGACGTGACAGCGGACGCGTCCTGGGCCCTGTACGACCGGCCACCAGTCATCGCGGACGAGTTCCGCGTGGAGCCGGCGGGCCTGCGGCTTACCCTCCAGGGCAACGACCTGAAGATCGCCGTCTTTGACGGGACGCAGAAGAAGGACGTAACCAAGCCAGTGCCCGTGCATGACGAGCACGTAACGGTGAAGGACCCGCGGGCTCCGTTCACCGTGCGCCGCTCCGGCGATACGCTGGCCGTCGCCAGCGGCAGTGACACCCTTTCCTCGCTGCCCCTCGGCAAGGTGTTCTCCTCAGGGGAACTGTGGCTTGGGTTCTCCAGCGATTCCGGGGACTTCGACATCACCTCGCTGAAGGCGGTTGCACCGGGAACCACCGGCCTGCATACCTCGGGCGCCGCGGCCGCCGACGTCCAGCGGACAACCGACGGACTCCAGGCGCTCGCCGCCAAAACCCGCCCGGACTTCCTGGTTGGCGCGGCCGTGGCTCTTGGCCCCCTGACCGGCGACGAGGACTATGCGCGGGAGTTCGTCGGCAACTTCGGCGCCCTCACGCCGGAGAACGCCATGAAGCCGCAGTCCCTCTCCCCGCAGCCGGGTGTGTACACCTTCGAAGAGGCCGATGCGATCCTGGCGATTGCCAAGAGCAAGGGAATGGCGGTCCACGGCCACACCATCGCCTTCACGGAGGCCATGCCCCGCTGGATGCAGGAGCTCCCCACCGGCTCCGAGACGGACCGCCGGGCCAGCGCTGCAGCACTGCTTGGCTACATCAGCACCGTGGTGGCGCACTTCAAAGGGCACCTGGCGTCCCTTGACGTGGTCAACGAGCCGTTCGACGTCAACCAGGGAACCAGCATGCAGCAGAACATCTGGTACCGCGTCTTCGGAGCGGGCTACCCGGCCGCGGTCTCCAAGGCTGTCTATGCAGCTGATCCGGATGTCAAGCAGTACATCAACGAGAACGGTGCGGACGTGCCCGGGCAGCGCCAGGAGGCCCTGCTCAAACTGATCCTCGATACCAACGCGCAGGGCGGCCACGTCTACGGTGCGGGGCTCCAGGGCCACGTTTACGACCTCAAGACCGACGCCATCTCCGCCGACGACCTCACCCGTACGCTCAACCGCTTCGGGGACGCCGGACTGCACGTCCGCATCTCCGAGAACGACGTCACGGACGGACAGGGGACGGACGCCCAGGCAAAGCAATACGCCACGGTTCTGGCCACCTGCCTGCGCTCGCGCACCTGCGTCTCCTACACCACCTGGGGGGTGGATGACCGCTACGACTGGTGGATCGACGACGACGGGAGCCTGCAGCAGGGTCACGACCACCTGTTTAACAACGGCCAGCCTACGCCCGCGTTCGACGCCGTGAAGCACGCCCTGGGCGGCTGACCTGGAGGGAAAGCCGCCGTTCAGGCAGCCTGGCGGCGGGCTGCCCGGCGGGCCAGCGAGTTCCTGCGAGCAGTCCGCAGCATGTCCAGGGTCAGGAGCAACAGTGCCAGCCACACCACCCCGAAACCGATCCAGCGCTCAACCGTCATGGCCTCCCGGAACACCAGCAGCGCCACCAGGAACTGCAGGACGGGAGCGAAATACTGGAGCAGCCCGATGGTGGTCATGGGCAGCCGTCGTGCCGACGCACCGAAGAAGAGCAGCGGAACGGCGGTGATCACGCCCGAGGCCAGCAGCAGCCAGAAGTGTCCCGGCCCCTGGGACGTCAGCGTCGAGCTGCCCCCTGCGGCCAGGACCACCATGGCCACGGCGGCCAGCGGGGCGAGCACCATGGTCTCCACGCTGAGGCTGGTGATGGCGTCCACCTTCGATCCCACGCGGTTCTTGACGAAGCCGTACAGGCCAAAGCTGAAGGCCAGGGTCAGCGCGATCCACGGCAGCTTCCCGTAAGAGTAGGTGAGTACGCCTACGGCAACGAGCCCGACACCGACGGCGGCCCACTGAAGCGGCCGCAACCTTTCCTTCAGGACCAGCACACCCAGCAGGACCGAGACGAGGGGGTTGATGAAATAGCCCAGCGACGTTTCCACGGCCTGCCCCGTGGTGACGCCGTAGGTGTAGGTCAGCCAGTTGATGGCGATCAGGAACGCCGCCGCGGCCAGCGAACCAAAGACGCGGCGGTCCTTCAGCGCCACCGCCAGCGCTCCCCACGCCCTGGTCACCGTGATCAGGAGGGCGCAGAACAACAGCGACCACACCACGCGGTTGGCTACAATTTCGACGGCGCCCGCGGGCATCAGGATGAAGAAGTACAGCGGGAGCAGCCCCCACAAAACGTACGCGCCGATGCCGAACAGCATGCCGGCGGTCGATTCCTTCGCTGCCGGCCCGGGGCCGGCGGGCGCGGCACCGGCCGGGGACTTTGACGGGGATGCGGCGGTGGCAACAGGGGCGGCGGGGGATGTTCCTTCTGGCATAGGCACGCTCTCAATAACAGCATCCGCCGGGCAGGTATTCCAGCAGGCAGGCGGTAATCCGGAAAATAATCAGTAGGCTTGCTTTCATGACACGTGCCCGTTTGCCGGAGCCCATCCGATGAGGCTCCGGCGCAGCAACGCCTCAGGCCGCGGCTACCGCAGGGTGGCCGCCGGCAAGGGCTTCAGTTACCGGGACCTGGACGGCTCCACCCTGCCGCCCGGTCCCGTCCGGGAGCGGCTGGAAAGCATCGGCATCCCCCCGGCCTGGACCGACGTGTGGATCGCCCCGTTCGACAACGGCCACATCCAGGCGACCGGGGTGGACGGGGTGGGCCGCCGCCAGTACATCTACCACCCGGAGTGGCGCGAGCGTAAGGACCGGGTGAAGTTCGACCGGTCCCTGCAGCTGGCCGAATCCCTGCCCGTGGCCCGCCGGCGGGTCACGATGGACCTGCGCAGCGAGGGCTTCAGCCGGGAGCGCGTCCTGGCGGCGGCGTTCCGGATGCTGGACAGCGGATCCCTGCGGGTCGGTTCTGAGCGGTACACCAACGAGAACGGCAGCCGCGGCCTGGCCACCCTGCTGTGCGCCCACGTCCAGGTGCGCAAGGACCGGATCCTCCTGCGGTTCCCGGCCAAGAGCGGCAAGGACTGGGAATCGGAAATCCGCGACGCCGACCTCGCCGCCCTCCTGCGCCTGCTCAAGCGCCGCGGTCCCAACGCCCGGCTCCTGGCGTACAAGGAGGGCAGGACCTGGCGTCCGGTCACCAGCGCGGACATCAACGCCTACGTGAAGGAGCGCACCGGGTCGGACTTCACCGCCAAGGATTTCCGGACCCTGCGCGGAACGGTGGCGGCTGCGGAAAGCCTGGCGCGGACAGGAGTTCAACGGACTGCGGCCAAACGGAAACGGGCCATCAGCCGCGCTATGTATGACGCCGCCGAGACGCTGGGGAACACCCCCTCCATTGCCCGCAAGAGCTACGTGGATCCGCGCGTCCTCGACCACTACCGCGACGGCGAGACCATCGATCCGAAACGGCTGGACTCGGCGGAAGCTGAGCTCAGGGCGCTCCTGTACCGCGAGGGCAAGGTGGTGCCCCTCGCCGCCAACTAGAATAGGGGACTGTGCGCTGCACCATGCTGCGCACCCTCATGCAACATGAGCAGGACCAGTTCAGAAGGGTTCCCGGTGTCCAATCACAGCGAAACCGCCGCCACACGTCCCCTCCGCGTTGCTATCGTCGGCGCGGGACCGGCAGGAGTCTATGCTGCGGACATCCTCACCAAGTCCAGCGGGGTGAAGGACGGCGACTTCCAGGTCAGCATCGACCTCTTCGAGGCCTACCCGGCGCCTTATGGACTGATCAGGTACGGCGTTGCCCCGGACCATCCCCGGATCAAAGGCATCGTCAATGCCCTGCACAAGGTCCTGGACCGCGGTGACATCCGGTTCCTGGGCAACGTAACCTACGGCCGGGACCTCACGCTGCACGATTTCCGGGCGTTCTACGACGCCGTGATCTTCTCCACCGGCGCCATTAAGGACGCGGACCTGGACATTCCCGGCATTGGCCTGCGCGGTTCCTTCGGCGGCGCCGACTTTGTGTCCTGGTACGACGGCCATCCGGATGTGCCCCGCGAGTGGCCGCTGGAAGCACGGGAGATCGCAGTGATCGGCAATGGCAATGTGGCCCTGGACGTGGCCCGCATGCTGGTCAAGCACCCGGAGGAACTACTCACCACCGAGATCCCCGACAACGTGTATGCCGGCCTGAAGAAGTCCCCCGTCACGGACGTCCACGTCTTCGGCCGGCGCGGCCCGGCCCAGGTCAAGTTCACCCCGCTGGAGCTGCGGGAACTGAGCCACATGGACGACGTCGACATTGTCCTGTACCCAGAGGATTTTGAGTTCGACGATGCCTCGGACGAGGCCATCCGCAGCAACAACCAGGTCAAGACCATGGTGAACACCCTCACCAACTGGCTTGTGGAGGAGCATGCGGAATCGGAGAATCCCTCCTCGCGCCGGCTGCACCTGCACTTCCTGCACAGCCCCGTTGAGGTGCTCGACGACGGCACGGGCAAGGTGGGCGGCATCAAGTTCGAGCGCATGCAGCTGGACGGGACCGGCAACGCCAAAGGCACCGGGGAGTACGTTGAGTACCCCGTCCAGGCTGTCTACCGGGCCATCGGCTACCACGGGTCCGCGCTGGACGAACTGGAGTACGACGCCAAACGGGGCGTCATCCCGAACGAAGGCGGCCGCGTTTTGGACGGCGAAGGCAACCCCGTTCCGGGCATTTACACCACGGGCTGGATCAAGCGCGGCCCCGTGGGGCTGATCGGCCACACCAAGGGCGATGCGCTGGAGACCATCGGTTTCCTGTTGGAGGACCGGCTCAACCTCCCGGCGGCCAGGAACCCGGACCCGCAGGCCATCATCGACCTGCTCGAGGAACGCGGCATCGAATACACCACCTGGGAAGGGTGGAACAAGCTCGACGCCCACGAGGCGGGCCTGGGTGCGGCCTGGGCCGGTCCCGAGGGCCTGGACCACGTTGTGCGCGAACGGATCAAGGTGGTGCCGCGGGAGGAGATGATCCGCATCTCCCGCGGCTGACACAGGGTTCTTGTCCAGCTATGCTGACTTGGCCACCCTCCAGCACTGCACGGCTGGGCAAAACTCCGGACGGGAGTTCGATGACGAACCTGCTCCACCCTGAACCGCGCCAGAGTGCCGCGCTGGCCGGGCATGAGCGCATGGGGTCCGGCGCTGTCAACGGAACCCCCGAGATCCCCGGACTGCGCAGGCTCATCAGGGAGTCCTGGCAACGGTCGGCAAGCTTCAAGGCCAACCCGGACAACGCGGCAGCGCCGCTCGCGTTTGACTGGGACCAGCTGGAGGACTACCGCCGGCAGCACCCGCTGGCCGCGATCATGCCCGTCATCAACAAACTCCTGGTCCAGCCCAGCCACGACAGCGGGCTCCTCGTTGCGGTGGGCGACGAGGTGGGCAGGCTGCTGTGGGTGGATGGCGACCCCACGCTCCAGCGCCGGGCGGAAGGCATGATGTTCGTTCCCGGTGCGGACTGGTCCGAAGCCAGTGTTGGCACCAGCGCGCCGGGCACCGCACTTGCCCTGGGCCGGGGCATCCAGATCGCCGGCGCGGAGCACTACCAGCGGGCAGTCCACCCCTGGAGCTGCACTGCCGTCCCCTTCCATGACCCGGACTCCGGCGCTGTGCTCGGCGTCGTGGACATCACCGGCACGGCCACAGCGGTGGCACCGCACACGTTGTCGCTGGTGGAGGCCACGGTGGCCGCCGCACAAGCGCAGCTGCGGGTGGAGCGCCTGCAGCTTGCTGCGGAGCTCGCCAGGAAGCCGGTACGACGGCGGTCCCCGGCTGCCGCCGCCGGGCAGGGCCGGGGTGCCAGGGAAGGCAGCCGTGCCAAGGAAGGCAGCCTCTACCGGAACAGCCTTCAGCTGCTGGGGCGCGACCAGGCCCTGCTCAGCCTGGGTGGCCGGACGGTTTCCCTGTCCGCGCGGCACAGCGAGATCCTTGCCCTGCTGAGCGCACATCCGGAGGGGCTTAGCGCCGAGGAACTCAGTTCGTTGTTGTACCCGGGGGAGGGGTCCACCATCACGCTGCGTGCTGAGATGGTCCGGCTGCGCAAGGTCATCCAGCAGCTGAGCCCTGACGCCGTGCCAGGCTCACGGCCGTACCGGCTCCCGCTGGACCTGGTGCCGGATACCGGCCAGGTGCTCAGCTGCCTGCAGCGCGGCGCGCACCGGATTGCCCTGGAAATCTACCGCGGCGAGATGCTCCCGCGGTCCGAGGCGCCGGGCATCGTCGAGCTGAGGACCCGGGTTTCGTCGCTGCTCCGGGAAGCGGTGCTCACGGACGGCAGCGCCGAGTCCCTGCTCAAGTACGCCACGCTGCCCGAGGCAAGGGACGACGTCGGCATCCGCCGTGCTGCGCTCCGCCTCCTGCCGCCGCGCTCACCCAAGCGGGCCGCCGTCGTGGCCGACCTGGAACGCCTGGAAGCCGAACTGCGCGCCTGAACGCAGCACCGGTCCTTCTGTGATCCGGGTCTCACCGTTGCAACCTTGCTGCAACCTCCCCGCGCCTACGCTGGCTCCATCGGCGAGCGCCCTGGTGGGCCCGCCTCCTGCACAGCAAAGGAGCTAAGCACATGACCGTTTACGCACAGCCGGGAACTGACGGTTCGAAGGTCACCTTCAAGGACCGGTATGAGAACTGGATTGGCGGCGAATGGGTGGCCCCGGTGAAGGGCCAGTACTTCGAGAACATCACCCCGGTGACGGGAAAGGCCTTCTGCCAGGTGGCCCGCGGCACCGCTGAGGACATCGAACTGGCGCTGGACGCGGCACACAAGGCCGCACCCTCCTGGGGCAAGACCTCCGTGGCGGAGCGCGCCGCCATCCTGAACAAGATTGCCGACCGCATTGACGAGAACCTTGAGATGCTCGCCGTGGCCGAAACCTGGGACAACGGCAAGCCCATCCGGGAAACCCTCAACGCCGACCTGCCGCTGGCGTCGGACCACTTCCGCTACTTCGCCTCCGCGGTCAGGGCCCAGGAGGGCAGCCTGTCCCAGCTCGATGAGAACACCACCGCGTACCACTTCCACGAACCTCTCGGCGTCGTGGGCCAGATCATCCCCTGGAACTTCCCCATCCTGATGGCTGACTGGAAGCTTGCCCCCGCCCTCGCCGCCGGCAACACCGTGGTCCTCAAGCCCGCCGAGCAGACGCCGTCATCGATCCTGGTGCTGATGGAGCTTATTGCGGACCTGCTGCCCGCCGGCGTACTGAATGTGGTCAACGGCTTCGGGGTGGAGGCCGGAAAGCCGCTGGCCTCCAGTTCCCGGATCCGGAAGATCGCCTTCACCGGTGAGACCACCACCGGCCGGCTCATCAGCCAGTACGCCTCCCAGAACCTCATCCCGGTCACCCTGGAACTGGGCGGCAAGAGCCCCAACATCTTCTTCAACGATGTGGCCCAGGAAAACGACGCCTTCTATGACAAGGCGCAGGAAGGCTTCGCGCTGTTTGCCTTCAACCAGGGCGAAGTCTGCACCTGCCCGTCACGCGCCCTGGTGCAGGAGGACATCTACGAGTCCTTCATGGCGGACGCCGTGGCACGGGTGGAAAAGATGATCCAGGGCAACCCGCTGGACACCGAAACCCAGGTTGGCGCGCAGGCCTCCAACGACCAGCTGGAGAAGATCCTGTCCTACATCGACATCGGAAAACAGGAAGGCGCCAAGATTCTGACCGGCGGAGGCCGTGCTGAACTGCCCGGCGACCTGGCTGGCGGCTTCTACGTCCAGCCCACTGTGTTCGAGGGCCACAACCGGATGCGGATCTTCCAGGAGGAGATCTTCGGCCCCGTGGTGGCGGTGACCAGGTTCAGCGACTACAACGACGCCATGGGCATCGCCAACGACACCCTGTATGGCCTGGGCGCCGGCGTTTGGTCCCGCAACGGAAACGTCGCCTACCGCGCCGGCCGGGAAATCCAGGCCGGTCGCGTTTGGGTCAACAACTACCATGCCTACCCGGCAGGTGCCGCCTTCGGCGGCTACAAGTCCTCGGGCATCGGGCGCGAGAACCACGCCATGATGCTGGACCACTACCAGCAGACCAAGAACCTGCTGGTCAGCTACGACGAAAACAAGCTGGGCTTCTTCTAAACCCCAGCCCCACCACTACAACGACGCAAGGATTTCGCCAATGACGACGACAATGCAAGCAGCAGTAGTAACCCAATTCGGCGCCGAGCTGTCCGTCAAGGACATCGCCATCCCCACGCCGGGTCCGGGGCAGGCGCTGGTCAAGGTCCTGACCACCGGCGTCTGCCACACCGACCTCCATGCCGCGGAAGGCGACTGGCCGGTCAAGCCCACACCACCCTTTGTGCCCGGCCACGAGGGCGTGGGCGAAGTAGTGGCCTTGGGCGAGGGGGTTTCCGACCTCGCCGTCGGTGACCTGGTGGGCAACGCGTGGCTGTGGTCAGCCTGCGGCGACTGCCAGTACTGCCGCACCGGCTGGGAGACCCTTTGCGAGGCGCAGCAGAACGGCGGCTACAGCGTGGACGGCTCGTTCGGCGAGTACATGCTCGTCGACTCGCGGTTCGCGGCCCGCATACCGGCGGGATCCGACCCCGTCGAGGTGGCGCCGGTGCTCTGCGCCGGCGTCACCGTGTACAAGGGCCTGAAGATGACCGAAACCCGGCCGGGCCAATGGGTCACCATTTCCGGGATCGGCGGGCTGGGGCACATCGCGGTCCAGTACGCCGTGGCCATGGGGCTTCGGGTGGCCGCCGTGGACATCGCCGACGACAAGCTGGCCCTCGCCAAGGCCCACGGCGCGGAAGTTACGGTCAACGCCCTGCACGAGGACCCGGCAGAGGTGATCCAGCGTGAAACAGGAGGCTGCCATGGAGTGCTGGTTACTGCAGTGCATCCGTCAGCGTTCGGACAGGCGATCGGGATGGCCCGCCGCGGCGGCACCATCGTGTTCAACGGACTGCCACCGGGCGATTTCCCGGCGCCGATCTTCGAGATTGTGCTCAAGGGACTGACGGTCCGGGGTTCGATCGTCGGCACCCGTCAGGACCTGGAGGAAGCCCTGGATTTCTATGCCCGGGGAAAGATCCACCCCACGGTGTCGGTGCGGGAGCTGCCGGAGGTCAACGCGGTGCTCGACGAGATGAAGCATGCCAAGATCGATGGCCGCGTGGTGCTGAGGTTCTGATGCCGGCTGAAAACCTGGCTGCCGCCGTGACGCTGCCCGGGGAAGATTTTTCCAGGGTGGCGCTCACGCCGGCGTCCGTGGAGCTGCTGCGGATGCTGTGGGACAGGCATGGCCCGCTCATGTTCCACCAGTCCGGCGGTTGCTGCGACGGGTCATCACCCATGTGCTATCCGGCCGGGGACTTCATCACGGGGGAAGCGGACGTCCTGCTGGGGCTGTTCGACCTCTCCGAGGGACTGCAGCCCCTGCCGCTTGAATTCTGGATGTCCCGGGAGCAGTTCAACTACTGGAGCCACACCCATCTGACCATCGACGTCGTACCGGGGCGGGGGAGTGGGTTTTCCGTTGAGGCACCTGAAGGTAAGCGTTTCCTGATCCGGTCGACGCTGATGAACTGGCCCTCCTAGGAAGTTCGATCAACAGCAGCCCGGGGCTCTCCGTTGGGAGGGCCCCGGGCATGTTGGCAGAACAATATTCGGCCACAGGGGCGTCTCACTATTCGGGACGATTGGGGCCGTCCAGTGGATGGACACTATCGTTGATAGGTCTGTTTCCATCACAAACCAGGATTGTGGCCCCCTTATGAACCTTCTGCGGACAAAATCCATTGAGCAGTCGATCGCCGACGCCGATGAGCCCGGACGCAAGCTTAAGCGTTCCCTCAGCACCTGGGACCTCATGATCATGGGCGTCGCCGTTGCTGTAGGCGCCGGTATCTTCTCGGTCGGTGCAAAGGCTGCCGCGAACTTCGCAGGTCCCGCCGTTACCCTTTCCTTCGCCATCGCCGCCGTCACCTGCGCGCTGGCCATCATGTGCTACGCCGAGTTCGCCACCGCCATTCCGGTGGCGGGATCTGCCTACGTCTTCACCTACGCCACCATGGGCGAGCTCCTGGCCTGGATCATCGGCTGGAACCTGATCCTGGAACTGTTCACCGCCGCAGCCGTGATCGCCAAATACTGGGGCATCTACCTCAGCAAGGTGTTCGCCCTCACCGGCCTGGACGTCCCGCCGGCCATCTCCCTTGGCGGCATGGACCTCTACTGGGGGGCCTTCCTCATCGTGGCCATCTTCACAGTGCTGCTGGTGCTGGGCACCAAGCTCTCCGCCCGCGTGGGCAACATCTTCACCCTGATCAAGATCGCCGTGGTGCTGTTCGTGATCGTGGTGGGCTTCACCTACGTGAAGATCGAGAACTACAGCCCGTTCGTTCCGGCAGCGGAGCCCACGGCCGGCACCGGTGCCGCGGACGTCCTGAAGCAGTCGTTCTTCGGTTTCCTGACCGGAGCCGCCCCCGCCCAGTACGGCACCATGGGCATCTTCGCCGGTGCTGCCCTGGTGTTCTTCGCCTTCATCGGCTTCGACGTGGTGGCCACCTCCGCGGAGGAAGTGAAGAATCCGCAGAAGACCCTGCCCCGCGGCATTTTCGGCGGCCTGGCCGTGGTAACGCTGCTCTACATCCTCGTGTCCCTGGCCCTGACGGGCATGGTGTCCTACACCCAACTCGCCGCGGCCAAGAGCCCCACCCTTACCACTGCCTTCGAAGCGGTGGGGGACACCTCCGCTGCGAAGGTGATCGCCTTCGGTTCCCTGGTAGGCCTGACCACCGTGATCATGGTGCTCCTGATGGGCCTGTCCCGCGTGGTACTGGCCATGAGCCGCGACGGACTGCTGCCCCGGGCGCTGTCCAAGACCAGCGACAAGCGTTCGACGCCGGTTCGCCTCCAGATCATCTGCGGTGCCGCGGTGGCGCTGGTGGCGGGCCTTACCAACGTGGACCTGCTCGAGGAAATGATCAACATCGGTACGCTGTCCGCGTTTGTGGTGGTCAGCCTGGGCATCCTGGTTCTCCGCAGGAAGCGCCCGGACCTGAAGCCCGCCTTCCGCGTCCCGTTGGGCAAGGTGCTCCCCATCGTCTCCGCAGTGCTGTGCCTGTACCTGATGACCAACCTCGCCGTGGAGACCTGGATCTTCTTCGGCTTCTGGCTGGTCCTGGGCCTGGCCATCTACTTCGCCTACGGCCAGCGCCACTCGCGGCTCAATGAGCGTTTCGCCGAAGCCAGCGCGACGGTCAACGGCACGCACGGTTCCACCCCCGGCACAGCCGTGGAGCGTGACGACGAGGACGAGCTGAGCCGGACCTGACGGCCTGCCGCACCCGCTGTTGAACTGCCCGCCCGGCCTGCGCCGGGCGGGCAGCCGCGTTTCATGGCGCCGCGTACCGGGCCACCCAATCAACGAGCGGACGCAGCTGCCTCCACCTTTCCGCGATCTGCTCCCTCGCCGAGGGTGTCGAGACCCATTGCGGCTGGCCCACCTCGACTCCCGCGGACAACGATTTGTGCTTGAGCAGTTCGGCGCGGGGGTGCTCCTTGTCGAAACCCCGGGGGACGGTCTTCAGTTTTTCGCCCTCGATGGCAAAACCAGCTGCGGCCACGGCAGCCATAATGTCCTGGAGGGCGGCGCCGCTGGCGGAAGCGTCGGCGGCGGCGCGAAACCGGGCCAGCTGGGCGGGCGTGTGGGAATGGTAGCCGCCACCGATCAACAGCCCCTCCGCATTGATTTGGACGTAGAATCCCACGCCTTCCTGACGTGCAGCGAAGGCCCCCTGGGCGGTCTTGTACGGCGACTTGTCCGGCGAGAAGCGGACGTCCCGGTTGGGGCGGAAAAGCTTGGCAGGCCCGAACTCCGGCTCCAGTTCGGAGAGCAGGAGGCTGAGCGGCTCTTTGACCGATTGGTCGTACGTCGCTTTATGTTCCAGCCACCAGTCACGGTTGTTGTGGCCCTCCAGCTGGGCGTAGAAGCGGAAGGCTTCCGGGGGAATGCCTGCGAAAGTATTCATCTACGGAGCCTAGGGCCGCCGGGCGCTGCCGGGCCAGACCCCAGGCGCCCTATGTGCAAAACAGATGCCAGACGGAAAAAAGACCACCCCGCCACGGCGAATCCGTGGCGGGGTGGTCTTTCAGTGCGGCCGGCAGGAGGGCGGTCAGCCGATCTTGTTGGCTGCCTCTGCGTCAGAGGCGGGGGCTGACGGTGCAGCCACCGTGCCGAGGTTGGCGCGCAGTTTGGCGCCCAGCTCGGCGTCGACATTGGTCCAGTACTGGATGGCGCGTTCCTTGATGTCTGAGCGCTTCACGCCGCCCACGGCACCGGTGATGGTTTCAAGGAAGCGGGCCTTGGTGGCCTCGTCGTAAACCTCGCGGTACAGCGCGCCGGCCTGGACGAAGTCGCCGTCCTCGGCGTGGAGGGAGTGCGCGGCGAGAGTAAGTTCGCCGTCGTTCTCCCAGCCGCCGGCCGTGTGCTGCGGCTCAACTGCAGCAGGCCCACCGAAGGTGTTCGGTGCGTAGACCGGGACGGACGGGGCGTTGAACAGGAAGCGGCCCTGGCCGTCCTGGCTGTAGTTGTTGACCTCGTTCTTCGGCTGGTTCACCGGGATCTGTGCGTGGTTGGTGCCCACGCGGTAGCGGTGCGCATCGGCGTAGGAGAAGATGCGGGCCTGCAGCATCTTGTCCGGTGAGGCAGCGATGCCCGGCACAAAGTTCGACGGCGCGAAGGTGGCCTGCTCGATCTGCGCGAAGTAGTTCTCCGGGTTCCGGTTCAGCTCCATGGTGCCGACCTTGATCAGCGGGTAGTCGCTGTGCGGCCAGACCTTGGTCAGGTCGAACGGGTTGAACCGGTAGGTCTTGGCGTCCTCGTAGGGCATGACCTGGACGTGCAGGTCCCAGGAGGGCAGGTTGCCGGCTTCGATGTTCTCGGACAGGTCCCGGATGTAGAAGTCGGCGTCGGAACCGGCGAGGGCCTCGGCCTGCTCGGAGCTCATGTTCTTCACGCCCTGGTTGGACTTGAAGTGGTACTTGACCCAGAAACGCTCGCCCTCGGCGTTGATCCACTGGTAGGTGTGCGAGCCGTAGCCCTGCATCTCGCGCCAGGAGGCGGGCAGGCCGCGGTCGCCCATCAACCAGGTGACCTGGTGGGCGGATTCGGGGGACAGGGTCCAGAAGTCCCACTGCATGTCGGCGTCGCGCAGGTGGGTGCCCGGCAGGCGCTTCTGGGAGTGGATGAAGTCCGGGAACTTGATGCCGTCGCGGATGAAGAAGACGGGGGTGTTGTTGCCAACGAGGTCGTAGTTGCCCTCAGTGGTGTAGAACTTTACGGCGAAACCGCGGGGGTCGCGCCAGGTGTCCGGGGAACCGTTCTCGCCGGCCACGGAGGAGAAGCGGATCAGCATCTCAGTCTCGACGCCAGGCTGCAGGAACGCGGCCCTGGTGTACTTGGAGATATCCTCGGTGGTCTTGAACGTGCCGAATGCACCGCCGCCCTTGGCGTGCACTACGCGCTCCGGAACCCGCTCACGGTTGAACTGGGCAAGCTTTTCGACCAGGTAGTGGTCAGTCAGGATGATGGCACCATCGGCACCAACTGACTTCGAGTGTGCGTCGGACGTAACCGGCGCACCTGACTGGGTTGTGGAAACGGCAGTCATTGTTCTCCTATTTCTCTTTTTCTTGCGAGGGACTATGGGGAGGAAGTTGCTGCGCCTGCTGGCACTCCTGGCAGATGCCCTGGTACATGACGTCGGCGATCTGGATGGTCATCGGCTTGGCGTCCGGATTCCAGTGCGGCGTGAGGCAGGGCGCGTGGCCGACGGCGCAGTCCACGTCTTCCACACGCCCGCAACTGACGCAAATGGCGTGGTGGTGGTTGTCGCCCACCCGCGTTTCGTAGAGCGCGGGGGAGTGCGGCGGCTCGAACCGGCGCAGCATGTGCAGGTCCGTCAGGTCGCCCAGGACAACGTAAACGGACTGGGCCGTCAGTTCCGGCAGCTCAGCCCGGGCCGCGGCAAGGATGCTTTCGGCAGGGGAGTGGGGGTGGCGTTCGACGGCGGCCAGCACAGCGAGCCGCTGCTTGGTCACCCTGCGGCCGTGGGCGCGCAGGGCCGCAGCCCACGCTTCCTGGCCGTCAAAGTGTTCCATCATGGCTCCATTGAAACACTTATTATTACTAACTCACAATAAGGCTCGGCTTACCTTTCCCATGGCGCCCGCTAGTGTTACCGGGTGGGGAAATTACTAGCCGATGTCACGCCGCTGAAGGAAAGCCTCGCATTCCGCCGGCTGTGGCTGGGATCCGCGGTGTCCGCCGTCGGCAGCCAACTGACCCTGGTGGCAGTGAGCCTTGAGGTGTACCGGCTGACCCAGGACAGCTTCTACGTGGGCCTGCTGGGCATCTTCGCGCTGGTTCCCCTGGTAATTGGCGGGCTGATGGGCGGTTCCATCGCCGACGCGCACGACCGCCGCCGCATCGCCCTGCTCGCCTCCGCGGTGCTGTGGCTGACCACTGGCCTGATCGCGCTCCAGGCCTGGATGCAGCTGGGCAACGTGTGGGTGCTGTACCTGCTGGTGGCCCTGCAAAGCGGTGCCCAGGCCATCAACCAGCCGGCCCGCAGCGCCATCATTCCTACCCTCATCCGGAAGGAACTCCTGCCGGCGGGCAACGCCCTCAGCATGCTGTCCATGGGCCTGGCCATGACCGCGGGGCCGCTGCTGGCGGGCGTTTTGGTGGCGTGGCTCGGGTTCGGCTGGACTTACACCATTGACTTCGCCAGCTTCGCGTTCGTGCTGTGGGCCGTCTACAGGCTGCCGCCCATGCCGCCCACCGGCGGCCACAGCAAGGTAGGGATCCGTTCCGTCGTGGAGGGGTTCCGCTTCCTTGGCACCCGGCCCAACCTCCGGATGACCTTCATCATCGACCTTGTGGCCATGGTCCTCGCCCAGCCGCGGGCGCTGCTCCCCGCCGTCGCTGCCCTCATGATCGGTGGCGGGGAGGCGACCGTGGGCATCCTGCTGGCCTGCACCGCCGTCGGGGCTTTCCTGGCGGGACTCTTTTCCGGGCCGCTGGGCAGCGTGCGCCGCCAGGGGACCGCCGTCGTGGTTTCCGTCATGGGCTGGGGCGCATCGATCGGAGCCTTTGGCCTGGTGGTGCTGCTCGCCGGGCCTGCGCCGCACGGTGCCGTGACCCTGTGGCTGATTCCCGCCGCGGTCTGCTGCGCCCTGGCCGGCATCGCGGACTCCATCAGCAGCGTCTTCCGCAACACCATCCTCCAGGCGGCGGCCCCGGACCACCTGCGCGGACGGCTGCAGGGCGTGTTCATCGTGGTGGTGGCCGGCGGCCCCCGGATCGGGGACCTGCTGGCCGGCGGTGCCACTAAGCTTCTGAATGAGGGCTGGGTCCTGCTGCTCGGCGGGGTGCTGTGCATTGCGGGGGCGTGGCTGGCGGCGAAACTGCAGCCGGGATTCCAGCAGTACGATGCGCGGAACCCGGTGCCCTAGCAAGCCGTTCCTTAAGCGAGGAGGAAACGTGCACAACCATCACAACGGACTGAAGACCGCGGCGCTTTTCGGGGTGCTGTGGGCGGTGCTGCTGGGCCTGGGCGGGATCATCGGGGTGGGCACGCGCAGCTCGGCGCCCATCCTGATCATGGCCCTGATCGGCGTCGGCACCACGTTCTACGGCTACTGGAACAGCGACAAGATCGCCATCCGCTCCATGCAGGCCTTCCCGGTGACCGAGGGCCAGGCGCCGCAGCTGTACCAGATTGTCCGCGAGCTCTCCATGCGCGCCAACCAGCCCATGCCGCGCATCTATGTCTCGCCCACCATGAATCCCAACGCGTTCGCCACCGGCCGCAACCCCCGGAACGCTGCGGTCTGCTGCACCGAGGGCATCCTGCAGCTCCTGGACCCGCGCGAGCTCCGCGGCGTCCTGGGCCACGAGCTCATGCACGTCTACAACCGCGACATCCTCACCTCATCCGTGGCAGCCGCTGTCGCCGGCGTCATCACCTCGGTGGGGCAGATGCTGTTGTTCTTCGGCGGCGGCGACCGGCGCAACGCCAACCCGCTGGCCATGATCGCCATGGCGCTGCTGGCTCCCTTTGCGGCGTCGCTGATCCAAATGGCCATCTCCCGCACCAGGGAGTACGACGCCGACGAGGACGGTTCGCAGCTCACCGGCGATCCGCTGGCACTCGCCTCAGCCCTGGCCAAGATTGAGCGCGGCGTCAGCATCGCGCCGCTGCCGCAGGACCAGCGCCTGGTCAACACCTCGCACCTGATGATCGCCAACCCGTTCCGCGGCGGCGCCATGACCAAGCTGTTCGCCACCCACCCGCCCATGCGGGACCGGATCGCCCGGCTGGAGCGGATGGCGGGCCAGCAGCAGTAGCCGGGACCCGCCGTCGGCCGCCTGCCCGGCGACACGCAGATTCCGGTGCGTGGCGCAAACTCATTTTCGACGCGCTTATTCCCCTTCATGGCGCAATCTCACTTTCGACGCGCATACACAGTGGCGCCCCGAATATTCGGGGCGCGCCAGCCTTCCTGCGTAGCGCGAAACTTTTTGCGCGTCGAAAACGACGGCGGGCGGCCGGCTGGAGCGGTTTTTCCTAGGCGAACAGACCGTCCCCGATGAATCCGCCGGGCTTCACCCCGCCGGGAACGGCGAACAGTCCGGAGCCTGTGTGTTTCAGGTACTCCGCAGCCAGGCTGTCGCCCTTGGCCATCGCCATCTGCATGGGAACGTAGTGCGTGCGGGGATCGGTGACGAAGGCAATGAAGAACAAGCCGGCGTCGAGGTGGCCCACGCCGTCGGAACCGTCCGTGTAGTTGTAGCCCCGGCGCAGCATCCGGACGCCACTGTTCTGGCTGGGGTGGGCCATTCGCATGTGCGAATCGAGCGGGATGAGAGGTTTGCCGCCTTTGCCTTGCCGGGTGAAGTCGGGCTCGGTGAACTCCTCGCCGCCGGACAGGGGCGCGCCCGTCCGCTTGGTCCTGCCGATCAGGCCCTCCTGCCCGCCCAGTGAGGTCCGGTCCCAGGTCTCGATGTGCATCCGGATGCGCCGCGCCACCAGGTAGCTGCCGCCCGCCAGCCACGCATCCTCAGGCCGGCCGGCGACGGCCCACACGTGCTGGTCCAGCAGCTGTTGGTCCTCCACCTTGAGGTTGTTGGTGCCGTCCTTGAAGCCGAAAAGGTTCCGCGGGGTCTGCTGGGCGCGGGACGTGGAGGAGGTCCGGCCGAAGCCCAGCTGGGACCACCGCACCCGGACCTTGCCGAAACCGATCCGTGCCAGGTTCCGGATGGCGTGCACTGCCACCTGGGGGTCGTCCGCGCAGGCCTGGACCACCAGGTCGCTGCCGCTGCGGGCGGGGTCCAGGTCGTCGCCGGGAAAGTGCGGCAGGTCGGCCAGGGCCTCGGGCCGGCGCCCTTCCAGCCCGAAGCGGGCAGTGCCGTCCTTTTCGAACAGGCTGGCGCCGAAACCGAAGGTCAGGGTCAGCTTTCCCGCGTTGAGGTCCAGCGCCTCGCCCGTGTCCTCGGGCGGAGCGCCGTAGGGGCCGTCCACGGCTCCGGTCGCCCCGGCCGGGCGGCCTTCGGTCAGGGCTTCGGCCGCACGTGTCCAGTCCTTGAGCAGCTGGATGAGTTCTTCGCGCTTGGTGGTGGTGACGTCGAACGCGGCCATGTGCAGTCGGTCCTGGGCGGGGGTGGTGATTCCGGCCTGGTGGTCCCCGTGGAAAGGAACCACCGGACTGTCGGCGGCGGGCGGCGCGGCAGAGGCTGCCACCGCGTCGTGGCCCAGGAAGCCGGCCGCAAGTCCCGCCGCAGCCCCGCCCAGTCCCGCGATGCCAAACAGGCCGCGCCTGCTCAGGCGCGCTCCCGCCGTCGGCTGTTCCGTGCCCCCCGCATCCTGCGGCGGCTCTGGCGAAACTGCGGGCTCCTCCTGCCCGGAAGCCTCCGGCGGCCTGCCGGCAAACGGGCAGCCGGTCACAGGACCACCGCCGCTGTCAGCCGGGACAGCGGCTCCCCAAGGGCATCCACCAGGGAGGCCAGCCGCTGGACCTGCTCCGGCGTCAGCTTGTCGTAGGACGTGAAGCCTGGGCCCAGGGCATGGGTGGCGAGTTCGGCCTGCAGCGCGGTGAACTTCTCATCCAGCGACGTGGCCAGGGCGGCGTCCTTCTGGAGCAGGGCCGGCTTCAGGTTTTCGAAGGCTATGCGGGCACCGTCAACATTCGCCTGGAAGTCCCAGAGGTCCGTGTGCGACCAGATTTCCTCTTCACCGGTCACCTTTCCGGTGGCGACTTCGTCCAGGAGTTCCTTGGCTCCATTGCCCAGCATGTCCGCGGAGATCTCGAGCGTGCGGGTGCGTTCCACGAGGTGCCTGGTGTCGGCCACCATGCGGTCGCCGACGGCCGAGCGTTCTGCGGCAGTCAAGGCCGTGTAGCCGGCCGGCGGGTACAGGTCCTTCTCTGCGCGGTGCCAGCCGGTCCACTCCTGGCCAGGTTCCAGGTCCGCTTCACGTGCATCAATTTGCGGGTCCAGGTCGCCGAAAGACTCGGCGACCGGTTCAATCCGTTCCCAGTGCTGGCGCGTCGCGGCGTACAGCTCGCGCGCCTTCGCCGGGTCACCGGCTGCAAAAGCCGCAGCGAACTGCTCGGTCCCGGTGAGGAGCTGTTCGCTCTGGTCCTTGACGTACGACGCGTACTGCGTGGTGGCGGTATCGAGGAGGTGCTGGAAATCCGCGTCCGCCGGCTGCTGGTTGCCGGACTGGGTGACCTCCAGCGCAGCCCTGATCCCGTGGCCTTCCATGCCCGGCTTGCAGGCGGTGGTGTAGGTGCCGGCGGGAGCCGTGACCACCAGGTTGCGGCTCAGGCCCGGGCCGATGTTCTCCACCTCGCCAAGAATGCGCAGCCCGTCCGCTGCCAGCAGGTAGAACTCCGTGACCTCGGTGCCTTCATTCTTGACCGAGAAGGTTAAGTTGCCGCTGGGCACGCTGGTGGCAGAAACCTTGCATTCGCTGTTCGAGCTGACGACGTCGATGGCACCTCCGGAGGTGTCCGACGCCTTGGTGTTGTCCGTGCAGCCCGTGAGGATCAACGGCACGGCGACGACGGCGGCAGTCAGGACGGCGCGATTGCTGCGGAAGGCACAGGGGGCGTTTTTGGGCAGGTTGTTTTTAGGCAGGGAGAAGCCAGGCATGGGGGATTCCTTTGGTGCGGTAAGGGGGATTTAAGCGGCGGCCACGGCCTGGACGGCAGTGTCGTCCCGGGAGCCGGCGGGGCTGGGTGGTGCTTTCCGGTTGATGCGGAGGTACAGGAACAGCACCGGAAGCACATAGAGCAGCCAGGCTCCGGCTTCCAGCCAGGTGGTGGCGGGGGAGAAATTCACGGTGCCCTTGAGCAGGGTGCCGTACCAGGACGACGGCGGGACGGCGCCGCTGATGTCAAAAGCCAGGGAGTGCAGGCCCGGAAGCAGCCCGGCCTCCTGCAGGTCATGGATGCCGTAGGACAGGACACCGCCGGCGATGATGATCAGGGCTGCCCCGGTCCAGGTGAAAAAGCGCGAGAGGTTTACTTTCAGGACGCCCCTGTGCAGCAGGAAGCCGAAGCCGGCCGCGGCAGCCAGACCCAGGAGAGCGCCGATGAGCGGCTGGGTGGATTCGCCCGTGGCCTTGGCCGCTGCCCAGAGGAAGAGGGCTGTTTCCAAGCCCTCGCGTCCCACCGCGACAGCGGCAATTACGGCCAGGCCCCAACCGGCTCCGCCCGCTGACTTGTCAACTCGGGATTTCAGGTCGCTTCCCAGAGTCCGAGCGGTGCGTGCCATCCAGAAGACCATCCACGTCACCAGGCCGACGGCGACAATGGACAAGGTGCCGCCGATTGCCTCCTGCGCTTCAAAGGTGAGGCCCTGGGGGCCGAAGGTCAACAGGGCGCCGAAGGCAACGGACACCGTAACCGCTGCTGCCACGCCCGCCCAGAGCCGGGGGATGAGGTGGCGGCGGTCGGTTTTGGCCAAGTAGGCCATGAGGAGGACTACCACCAAGGTGGCTTCGAGTCCTTCGCGCAGGCCGATCAGGAAGTTGGCAGTCATGGAGTTTCTTTCGCTCAGGCTGCCCTTACTTAGGCAGGCCTAAGGAAGAGATTACCCGCCGCCGTCGATTACGCAAACTAAACGTGCCGTAATTCCCGAGATTACATTCGGGCGTGGTTTTATGCGCTGGAGTCCGGAGCGTCCCGCCTGCGCACCGCGCGCAAAACCGCCCGCGCTACGCAAAAAGGCAGGCGCCCCCGATATTTCGGGTGCGCCAGCCTTCCTGCGTAGCGACAGAAATTTTCCGCGTCGAAAACGACGGCGGCGGAGGACTAGCTGCGGAAGTTCACGAACTGCAGGTCGGCTTCCTCGAAGTCCTTCAGCAGGGCCATGGTGGCCTGCAGGTCGTCACGGGACTTGGAGGAAACGCGGAGCTCGTCGCCCTGGATCTGGGACTTGACCGATTTAGGACCTTCATCGCGGATCAGCTTGTTGATCTTCTTGGCCAGGTCCTGCGCAATGCCCTCCTTGATGGAGGCTTCCAGGCGGAACTCCTTGCCGGAGGCATAGGGCTCGCCGGTGTCCAGCGACTTCAGGGAGATGCCGCGGCGGATCAGCTTGGACTGCAGTACGTCCAGGACAGCCAGGACCCGTTCTTCGGAGTTCGCCCTCATGAGGATCTTCTCGCCGCTGAAGTCCACCTCGGCGCCGACGCCCTTGAAGTCGTAGCGCTGGGTGAGTTCCTTCTGGGCCTGGTTGAGCGCGTTGGCCACTTCCTGCTTGTCCACTTTGCTTACGACGTCGAACGTTGACTCGCCTGCCATGACTCTCCTTTGTTGATGGGAGCCCCGTGCGGGTACAGGGCCTGGATCACTGGCATCCAGCCTAATACGGATGCCAGGACTGGTGGGGGCGCCTGATTCACAGTTCCCTCTCAGCGGACATGCCGGGGGAACGAAGGGCCGGCGGGGAGAGTTGGAGCAGTTGTACCGCAGTCCGAAGGGAACACCATGCACCGCAAAGCCGCCCGTTACGTCACCCGGACCACCGCCGCGGCAACCGGCGCGGTGGCTACGGCGGCCACCTCGGTGGCGGCTGCGGCGGTGGCGGCCTCCATCATCTTCAGTCCCGTGGCGGACGCCTCCTCCAGGATGGACGGGGTCCGGGCCGACCTCCAGCGGGCGGTCCAGCTGAACCAGATCACCGCGGAACAGGCATTGAGCTTCGAAGCCAAGCTGGCCGGACGGATCCTGGGGGAGGCCTGACCCGCGGCAATTCCGCGCCGTTTCGACAGTTTTGGGGCAGCGCAGGGCCCGATTCGATTCTTCGCCGGAAGTTCTGTAAAGTTGTCTTGCCCGCGGTTACTGAAGCGGAACGGACCGGAAACGGACCCTTCCGAACACTGCATCGGCGGGTACTTCTTTTGAAGTTCGGCAGATTACCCGAGCGGCCAAAGGGGGCTGACTGTAAATCAGCTGGCAACGCCTACGGGGGTTCGAATCCCTCATCTGCCACCCAAGGAGAAGCCTCCGGAACCACCAGGTTCCGGAGGCTTTTTTGTTGCCCTGGGAATGCCCCATCACTTCCTGCAGGTATTCCGGGAACCCGCCATCACGCGCGCCGCGGAGACGACAAAATCCGGGAACTTGGCCGCGGCGCGCCTGCGTCGCACTTCACAGGGTGTGATGGGGCGTTGTGGGACGGACTGCGACAGGTGATGGGGCGTTGTGGGAGGGACTGCGAAAGGTGATGGGGCGTTGGCGGGAGCGAGGCTCCAGCCGCCGTCGACACCATGTTGGTGCGGGCGTAATCTGGCAGCATCGGCGCACGTGCCCCGATGCCCTGCGTCGATATTTCCATCGATGAAGGAGGATTCAATGAGTGCTGTACGCGAATTCATGACCACTGATGCGCGATGTATCAGGGAAAACGAGTCCCTTGTGGACGCCGCCCGCATGATGATGGACCTCGACTGCGGCGCGCTCCCCATCTGCGGTGACGACGGCAAGCTGAAGGGCATGATCACCGACCGCGACATTGTGCTCAAGTGCGTCGCCGCCGGCCGCGACCCGGGACAGATGATGGCCCGCGATCTGGCCTCCGGCAAGCCCTACTGCGTTGATGCCGACGCCAACGTCGATGCAGCCATCGACATGATGGAGAAGCACCAGATCCGGCGGCTCCCGGTAATCTCCGACCACAAGCTGGTGGGCATCATCAGCCAGGGCGACATTGCGCGCAACTACTCCGAGCAGCGCGTGGGCGAACTGGTGGAACATATATCGGTGCGCCACGGAATGTAGCGGCCGCAGTGCATCATGGCCTTGTCCGCGGATCCCGCCCATCAGGGTTCGGACCCGCGGACAAGTTTGGGAGCGGCAGTTCAGCCGCCTCAGTTCAGTGCAATCAGGAGCATCGTGCTGGTTCCCGGAATGCAGGTCTGCAGGATCGCCCGGGGGAAGCCGCCGAAGACCGCAATGACGTCATTGGTGGTTCCGGGGTTTGGGATGGTGCCGCGCCCGGTCACCGTGTACGTCCCGTAACCTGGGATGCTCACCGCCTCGCCCACGCCGATTCCCGAGAACCTGGCCCACCCGCCGCAGAAATCGTGCTCGGTGATGAACAGCGAGTAGCCGTCATTGGGCGTGAAGTGGATGGGCCCGATGCAGGCATCCACCATGGACTGGCCACCCGAACCGGCCACGTAAATGGTCCGGACGGCAGGAGCCGCCGGCACAACCGCGGGAGCCGGCGCAGGTGCCTGGGCAGCAACCGGGACCGCGTCGGGGGCAGGCGCGGGCGCCGGAGCAGGTGCAGGCGCGGCAACCGCGATGGGTGGTCCCGTCAGCAGGAGCTCCTGGCCGGGGTAGATGATGCTGTATGCGCTTAGTCCGTTGGCTGCGAGCATGGCATTCATGTCCACGCCGTGGCCGGCGGCGATTGCACCCACGGTGTCGCCCGGGGCCACCGTGTACAGGTTTGGATCGCCGCCGGGTTCGGGGGCCGGTGCGGGTGCCGGTTCGGGCGCCGCCGGGGCCGGAGCAGGTTCGGCCGGAGGGGCCGGCACTTCGGCAGCCGGAGCAGCCGGAGCAGCAGGAGCAGCCGCCTGTGTTGCGACCGCTTCCACCGCGCCGGAACGGGCCGCGGGAGCGGATTGGGCCGCGTTGCCAGCGGACGGCGCTGCGGGGTTCTCTGTAACCTGGGCCGCCGTCGTGCTCCCGCTAAGGGACGCAGGCGGTGCCGCAAGTGCGCCGACGCCCACTGCCGCGACCACCGCGGCGGTGGCCATGCCGGCCCATAACTTGTTGCTGATGACTGGCCGGCCCGTGGTGAGGTCGGTCCGGGGCTCGTCGGTGGCGAAGCTTCTGCTGGCGCCGTCGGGGGAGGGGAGGGAAGGCTTGTTCATGGGTTGCCCATCAGGTGTCGGTCCCGCCTCGGCGGCGCGGTGCACGCCGGGACGACGGACGGATCGAGATGTCATTGCGCCGCCGGCCCCGGCGGATACCGGAGCCGAAGGCGGCGCAGGTTGGAGGTATCCGCACACCCAGAAGATGCGGAGCTCCGCGTGAAGGCAGGACTCCCGGAAGCCACCCGGGGGACCCGCCAGTGCGTTGTGGTCCTAGGAACCCCGAGTCTAGGAATGCCGGCAGGGCCGGGCACCAGTAGGCGTTACCCGACTTTGCAGGCCCGCTACTCGCCCGGAACTGAACTGCTACTCGACGCCGGGAGGTTGAGTACTTGCCGTTACAACGGCCGGCGTTCCCGCAGCTCCGCGATGTCCCGCCGCAACAACGCGATCTCGACCAGTTCAGCCACCTCGGCCCGCACCGGTTCCGCCACGGCCTCAGCGGTGTCCTCCACCCTTTGGACCAGGCACAGCAACCGCAAGGGCCGGAAGAACGGCAAGGCCACGATCACCAGCTCGTGCAGGTTCCGGACCCAACCATTGCCGGCGGTTCTCCGCCAGCCACAGGTTGGCCGCGTAGTCCAGGACGAAGACGCACCACGTTACCCACATGACGCCGTCGAGCCAGTCCGCCCCGGCGCCATCGATCCGGCCGACCACCTGCCAGGCGTACGCGCCGAGGAAAACCAGCGCCGTAGCCATCGGGGGCCACTCCGCCAGGGCCCGGTAGCGTTGCTGCGTCACACAGGAAATCCCACGGCGGATGCCGTGCGGCCAGCCTGCCGGAAAATGTTACCGACGGGTAACATCGAGGCATGCACCTGGTCCTGAGAACCCTCCTCATGCTGTTCCGCTCCCGCCGCCGTCCGCCGTTGTCGGTGTGGGACCCGTCGGCCCTGCCCCTGCGTGTCCTGCCCACGGACATCGACATCGCCATGCACGTCAACAACGGCATGTACCTGTCCCTGATGGACCTGGGCCGGTTCGATCTGATGGTGCGCAGCGGCGTCTGGAAACGGATGCGCCGCCGCGGCTGGAGCCCGGTGGTGTCCGCGGAGACCATTTCCTTCCGCAAGTCGCTGCAGCTGTGGCAGGAATACGCCATCGAGACCCGCATCATCGGGCTGGACACCAAAGCGATCTTCTTCGAACAGCGCATGGTGGCCGACGGCGAGATTTACGCCCGTGCCTACATCGCCACCCGGCTGGTCACCAAGGCGGGCCCGGTCAGCCAGGAGGACATCCTCGCGGAGTTCGGCACCCCGCCGGCGGACCTGGTGCTCCCCGACTGGATCCACGAGTGGCGCGCCTCCAGCGCCCTCCCCGGCAGCCGCAGGCCCGCTCCGCACCTCTGGGACGCCACCACCTGAGCCTTACGCCGCCGTCGTCCCTTGCCGCTATTCCCAATCACGCGGCAAGCGAACAACCGCGACAGGCCCGGGCCGGGCGCGTACCGTGGGTACATGGCTACCCTTGACATCACAGGTGAAAAGTTCGCATCCACGATCGAAGGCAACGATATTGTCCTGGTTGATTTCTGGGCAGAATGGTGCGGTCCCTGCAAGCAGTTCGGCCCCACATACTCGTCAGTCTCCGAGAAGCACCCTGACGTCCTCTTCACCAAGGTGGACACCGAAGCCGAGCAGCAGCTCGCCGCAGAGGCAGGCATCACCTCCATCCCCACGCTGATGGCCTTCCGCGAAAAGGTGCTGGTGTTCTCGCAGCCCGGCGCGCTCAACGCCCAGCAGCTGGAACAGGTGGTGGACGCCGTGAAGGCGCTGGACATGGACGAGGTCCACGCCCATGTGGCCCGCCAGCAGGAGGAAGCAGCCGCCGCGGCCAGCAAGCCTGCCGGCCAGGCCGGACCGCAGGACGGCACGCAGATCCCCGACTTCTAAGACTCGTTAAACGCAGAACGCGGGACCTCCGGTGGGAGGTCCCGCGTTCTGCGTTTTAACGGCTGCGCTAGACGCGTTCCAGCTGGACCGGTTCGGCCAGCAGCGCGCTCAGCGATTCATTCAGGTCCTGCACGGCGGTGCCCTTGGAGTGCTTGTCCAGGTCCTCCTCGGACGCCCACTGCTCGGTCAGGACCAGTTTCTCCTCGGTGGCTTCGGTCAGCTCGTACTGGATGCAGCCTGGCTCCTGCACCACCTCGTCGATGGCGATTTCCAGGGCAAGCTTGACGCGGTGGAACTCGCCGTCGTTGGGGATGAACGTTGCTATCAGGTCAATGGGTGCACTCATGGATGTCACAATACCGGGCGCTGGGGGACGAACCGGCAGTGTTGCGGTCCCGGCATGCTTCTCCTGCCGGGATCCTGTTGGTAGCGTGCCATCATGCGTGCTTATACAGCCGGGGACACTGACGTCCCGCTCCTGGAGGAAACCATCGGCGCGAACTTTGAGCGCGTCGCGGCCCAGTTTCCCCTCCACGACGCCCTCATCGAGGCCGCCCCGGTGCCGGGCGCTGACGCCCGCCGCTGGAGCTACACCAAGATGAACGACGACGTCGACCGGCTGGCGCGCGCGCTCCTCGCCTTGGGAGTCGCCAAGGGGGAGCGGGTGGGCGTCTGGAGCCCCAACTGCGCAGAGTGGACGCTGCTGCAGTACGCCACCGCCAAAGCCGGCGCCATCCTGGTCAACGTCAACCCGGCGTACCGCAGCCACGAACTCGAATTCGTGGTCAAGCAGAACGGCATGCGCATGCTGGTCACGGCGCCGTCGGACACCAACAGCGACTACGTCGCCATGGCCCGCCAGGCACTCCTCACCTGCCCGGACCTCCAGGAGCTGGTATTCCTGCCGGACCATGGGCTGGACGCGCTGAAGGCCGGCAGCCCCCAAAGTGACGCGGAACTGACGTACGCTGAACTGCTCACCCGGGCAGACGGCGTCGGGCATTCGCACCTGTTGGCGCGCATGGCCGAACTAAGCCCGCATGATCCCATCAACCTGCAGTACACCTCTGGCACCACGGGATTCCCCAAGGGCGCCACGCTGACGCACCACAACATCCTGAACAACGGCTACGCGATCGGCGAGCTGCTGGGCTACACGGAGCAGGACCGGGTGGTGATCCCGGTGCCCTTCTACCACTGCTTCGGGATGGTGATCGGCAACCTGAACGCGTTCAGCCACGGCGCCGCCACGATTATTCCCGGGCGCGGGTTCTCGCCCGCGGCGGCGCTCGAGGCGGTGCAGGACTTCAGCGCCACGTCCCTGTACGGCGTACCCACCATGTTCATCGCTGAACTGGCGCTGCCCGACTTCGGGTCCTACGATCTGTCCACGCTCCGCACCGGGGTGATGGCCGGTTCGCTGTGCCCCATCGAGGTGATGAACAGGGTCATTTCGGAGATGAATATGGTGGACGTTGCCATCTGCTACGGCATGACCGAGACGTCGCCGGTGTCCACCATGACGCGCAAGGGGGACAGCCTGCAGCAGCGCACGGAGACCGTGGGCCGGACCATGCCGCAGCTGGAAAGCATGATCGTGGACCCTGCCACCGGGGAGGGCCTGGAACGCGGCCAGATCGGCGAACTCTGCACCCGCGGCTACGCTGTGATGGCCGGATATTGGAACCAGCCGGAAAAGACGGCCGAGGCCATCGACGCAGACGGCTGGATGCATACGGGGGACCTGGCGCGCATGGACGACGACGGCTACGTGGTGGTGGAAGGCCGGATCAAGGACATGGTGATCCGGGGCGGCGAAAACATCTACCCCCGCGAGATCGAGGAATTCCTCTACACCCATCCCGACATCCAGGACGTGCAGGTGATCGGCGTCCCGGATCGCCGGTACGGTGAGGAGCTCATGGCCTGCGTCATCCTTAAACCGGGTGCCGGTCCGCTGGACGCCGAGTCCCTGGCCGAGTTCTGCCGCGGGCGTCTGGCGCACTACAAAGTTCCCCGCTACGTCGAGGTCCGGGAGAGCTTCCCCATGACGGTCTCGGGAAAGATCCGCAAGGTCCAGATGCGCGAGGAGGCCGTGGCCCGGCTGGGGCTCTGACTGGCCGGGCTGGTGGGCGGGCCTCCGGCCTATCGCAGGGAATCCCCGGGCGGGATGGGGAGAACGAGAATTGCCGGTTGGCCCTGTCCGCCGGCCGCTCCTGGGCGGCGGGATGCCCGCACCGCCACAAGGGCAACCAGGAGGGCTGCGGCAATCCCCGCGACGGCCAGGAGGCGGCGTGAGACACCTGCCGCCGGCACCAAGGCGCGGGCAGTCGCCCGCCGCGGACTATCAGGACCTACGGCGGTGACCTCGTCCGGGGTAAGTTCCCACTCGGACGGGGCGGGAAAAATTCCGGGCGGAAGCTGCTCCTGCCGCAGTTCACGCCTGGAGGCGAGCCGTTCCCGGACGTCGTCATTCGGAGCGGGAACGATGGTGTCTGCCGTCACCGCAGCGTCAAGGTCAACGATGTAAGGTTCGCCGTAGAACGCCGAGGAAGCCACTGATTCCACCCACGTGCCGGGTGGTGCCTCAACCCCGCGGCGCGAGAAGGCAGCCAGCAGCATCTCCCTGATCTCGTCCAGGCCCCTGCCCTCGGCGTCCCTGGTGACCTCGAAGATGGCCAGCTGGAGCTGCACCTTCTCATCCTCCATCGGATCCACGGCGGTCGGGTCCTGCCCGGTTGGATCCGTGTCCAGCGGCTCCCTGTTGGGCCGGTTGCTGCTGCCTGGATTGGAGCTCATGGAGATCCCTTCGGTCATGGTTCAGCCGTACTTGTGGCTGGACGCCCTTACGGGTGCCGTACCCATTGCCGTTCAGATCAAGCATTTGTTTCCGGGAACCCGGGTCTCAGTGCCCGCGGTGGTCCTGGATGGTCATCCGTGGCCCGAAGGTGGGCTTACGGAAACCCGTACTTTGGATCATCCGGACCACACGCTGCCGGTGCCCCCGCCACGGTTCCAGCAGCCGCAGCATTCCGGCGTCGTCCGTCCTGCGTCCGGTCAGCGCCGCCCCCACGTAGGCCGCGAGGTGGTAGTCGCCCACGGAAATTGAGTCCGGGCAGCCGTGCGTGCGCTGAACCACCTCGGCTGCAGTCCAGACCCCGATGCCCGGGATGGCCTGCATCTTCTCCGCTGCTTCCAGCGCCGGCAAGGCGGCGAGGCGTTCAAGCGCGACGGCGGAGCGCAGCGCGCGCATGACAGTGGCTGACCGCTGCGGCCCCACCCCGGCCTTGTGCCACTCCCAGCTGTGAACCTGCAGCCATTGGGCGGCCGTCGGTGCCACCACCAGGCCGGCGGGCGTGGACAGTCCGGCGCGGGGCGCCGGTGTCCCGTAGCGGTGCACCAGGTAGCGGAAGGCGCGCCGTGCCTCAATCACCGTCACCTTCTGTTCCAGGATGATCGGCACGAGTTGGTCCACTATGCGCCCGCTCGACGGCAGCCGGAGCGCCAGGCTGCGCCGCCGGGCCTCCCGGACCATCCGGGGCAGCGTGGCATGGAAGGAGGGTTCATCGAAACCCTGCCAGTCGTCGTCGGCCCCCAACAGCCTGGGTGCTGCCTGCGCGGCCGCTGCGGCACCGGGCCCCCACGCCTGGATGTCCACCAAGGGCCCGCCCGCTTCGCCGCCACCCGCGGGAGCGAGCCGCACGGTGGCCGGACCGTCCGGCGTCGTAAACGCGTTCCAAATGACGTCGCCCTGGACACTGAAGGATGTATCAGTGTTGCCGCGCAGGAGCGGGCCGAGGGTCCGGGAAAGGCTGTAGGGGGCCTCGGGATGCCAGCGCAGGGACACGTCCGCCGCGGCAGCCAGCCGGGGAGGGGCCTCTACGATCGTCATGCCTTCCATCGTCCCACGGGCCCCTGACAATAGAGTCAAGAGGCCCTAAAGCAGTGATCCGCCCGGGACTACAATCGCGGCGTGCGGCGCGGAACCACTGCGCCGCAAGTGCCGATAAAGCAGGAGGGCCACCATGGGCGGCGTAGTGCATTTCGAGATCCCCGCGGACGATCAGGAGCGGGCCCGGAAGTTTTACCAGGAGGCGCTGGGCTGGCGGATAGAGCCGGTCCCCGGAATGGACTACAACATGGTGGTCACCACGCCCATGGACGAAGCCACCGGCCAGCCGACAGCGCCGGGCGCCATCAACGGGGGAATGATGGCCAGGGAAGGACAAATCACCAACCCGGTCATCACAGTGGACGTCCCGGATATTGATTCCACGCTGAAGACCGTGGAGGAACTGGGCGGGTCCGTCGTCATGCCCCGGAGCGAGATTCCCGGCATGGGCTACTTCGCGTACTTCAGGGACCCCGAGAACAATGTCATGGGTCTCTGGCAAAACCTTCCTGCTGGAGAGGGCGGCCAGGCTGCGGGGAGCTGACTCCTGGTGGGTCAGGGCATGCCGGAAACAGTCCACAGGGCCAGGACGGCAAGCGGCACGGTCAGCGCCACCGCCACCAGCCCCGCGGCGGCGAACCCGCCCCACCTGATGGGGACGTTCAACACGCGGAGCCGCTCATGCCACAGCAGCGTGGCCAGCGATGCCCATGGGGTCACCAGCGGGCCGAGGTTTACGCCGATGAGGAGGGCAGCAAGCCGGACCGGTGATCCCGCCACCGGTTCCAATGCCAGGTAGGCGGGGAGGTTGTTGGCAGTGTTTGCTGCGCCCGCGCCCAGCCCGGCCAGCTGCAGGAGTGCAGGCAGGCTGTCCCCGGTCCCGGCCACCCCCGCCAGCAGGGAGGTGAGGCCGTGCGCGTGCAGTGTTTCCATCAGCATGAACAGCCCCACGGTCAGCATCAGGGGCCGCCACGGGATCATGGACCACCGCATGACGGAAGGCCGGCGGCCGCGGAAGACTGCCATCAGGACTGCGGCGGCGGCGAGCGCCGGGTACTGGACCGGCAACCCGGACACCAGCGCGGGCAGCAGGACCAGCAGGGTGATCGCAGCGGCCTTGAGCAGGGTGCGGTCGCGGACAGGATGCGCCGGCTGCGGACTGTACGTTCCGCGCAGGTCCCGGCGGAACGCGAGCCACAGCAGGACAAGGGGGACCACGAGGCCAACCAGCGCCGGAGCCCACACCAGCCCCGCGAAGCGCCAGGGGGTCAGGCCCAGCCGGTCCTGCGCCAGGAGGTTGGTCAGGTTGGACACCGGCAGCAGCAGGGAAGCGGTATTGGCCAGCCAGATGCTGGTCAGCGCGAACGGCAGCGGCGGAATCCGGGCGTGGACGGCCAGGAGGACCACCACGGGAGTCACCAGCACCGCCGTGGTATCCAGGGACAGGAACACCGTGGACACCGATGCCACGGCCACGACCAGGAGCCACAGCAGGAAGACCCGGCCCCGGCCGAGGGCGGCCAGGCGGTCCGTCACTACCCGGAACAGCCCTGCCTCGTCCACCAGTTCGGTGACGAGGGACATGGCCAGCACGAAGCCCAGGATGGGAATGGTCCGGGACGCCAGGTCCCCGAAGGCGGGAAGGGGCAGCACGCCCAGTGCCAGGGTTGCGACGCCTGCTGCCAGGGTTGCGCCGGGCAGCAGGTAGCTGCGGGCGGCTTTCAGCCATGCGAACTGCTTCACCGGGCTATCCTCGCATCCGCGGCAGGGAACGGTGCGCAGGAAGCTGTAGCTTTGTACCTATGAAGTACGCCCAGTCCATCCTGGACCTCATCGGCAATACCCCGCTCATCAAACTCAACCACGTGACTGACGGCATCAAGGCCACTGTCCTGGTCAAACTGGAGTACCTGAACCCCGGCGGGTCCATCAAGGACCGCATCGCGGCGCAGATGATCGAGGATGCCGAACGCGAGGGCAAGCTGAAGCCCGGCGGAACCATCGTGGAGCCGACGTCGGGCAACACCGGGGTGGGCCTGGCCTTGGTGGCGCAGCAGAAGGGCTACAAGTGCGTCTTCGTGGTCCCGGACAAAGTGGGCGAGGACAAGCGTGCCGTGCTGCAGGCCTACGGCGCGGAAGTTGTGGTCACGCCCACGTCCGTTCCGCCGGACAGCCCGCAAAGCTACTACGGCGTTTCGGACCGGATCACCCGCGAGACCCCGGGCGCCTTCAAGCCGGACCAGTTCTCCAACCCCGCCGCGCCGGGCAGCCACTACAAGACCACCGGCCCGGAGATCTGGCGGGACACCGACGGGAAGGTCACCCACTGCGTCATTGGCGCCGGCACGGGCGGCACCATCACCGGTACCGGCCGGTACCTCAAGGAGGTTTCGGCTGACCGGCCGGAGTCCGAGGGCGGGTTGGTCCGCATCATCGGCGCGGATCCGGCGGGTTCGGTCTACTCCGGCGGCACCGGGCGCCCGTACTTTGTGGAGGGCGTGGGCGAAGACATGTGGCCGGCGAACTATGACAAGACGGTCCCGGACGAAGTGATCGCCGTGACCGACGCCGATTCCTTCGCCATGACCCGCCGGCTGGCGCGGGAAGAGGGGCTGCTGGTGGGCGGTTCGTCAGGGATGGCCGTAGTAGCCGCCCTGCAGGCGGCCAAGGACCTGCCGGAAAGTGCCGTCGTCGTGGTCATCCTGCCTGACTCGGGCCGCGGCTACCTGGCCAAGATCTTCAACGACCAGTGGATGCGTTCCTACGGCTTCCTCTCCGGCGGAGAGGAAACCTCGGTGGGCGAGGTCATCAAATCCAAGAACGGCGAGCTGCCGGACCTGGTGCACATCCACCCCAACGAGTCTGTCCGCGACGTCATCAACATCATGAACGAGTTCGGCGTCAGCCACATCCCGGTCCTCTCGCAGGAACCGCCCGTGGTCATGGGCGAGGTGCTGGGCGCCGTGGACGAGCGCACACTGACCGCCAAACTGTTCCGCGGCGAAGCGAAGCTGACGGACAAGATCTCCGAACACATGGGCCCCAAGCTGCCCGTGATCGGCTCACTGGAAACCATCTCCGCGGCCAGGGAACTGCTCTCGGACTCGGACACCCTGATGGTCACATTCGTGGGTGCGCCCGTGGGCATCCTCACCCGGCACGACCTGCTGGCCTACCTCAGCAACTGATCTGCGTTACACAAAAGGAGCACCCATGACTGCCTCTGAAAACCAAGGTTTTAATACCCGCGCCGTCCACGCCGGACAGGCTTTTGAGCCACGCACCGGAGCCGTTGTGCCGCCGCTGCACTTCAGCTCCACCTACGCGCAGGACGGCATCGGAGGCCTGCGCAGCGGCTACGAATACGGCCGCGGCGGCAACCCCACCCGGGACGCGCTCCAGGAACAGCTCGCGGCGCTGGAACTGGGCACCCACGCCTACAGCTTCAGCTCCGGGCTCGCCGCGGAGGACGCCCTCATCCGTGCGCTGACCCGCCCGGGGGACCATATCGTGCTGGGCAACGACGCGTACGGCGGCACCTACCGGCTGATCAGCCGGGTGCTGGGGGACTGGGGGATCGGCAACACCCCGGTGGACATGGCCAACCTGGACAGGGTCCGCCATGCGGTGGCCGCGCACAAGACCCGGTTCGTGTGGGTGGAGACGCCGTCCAACCCGCTGATGAAGATCACCGACATCATGGCGCTTGCCGACATAGCGCACGACGCCGGGGCCCTCCTGGTGGTCGACAACACCTTCGCGTCCCCCTACCTGCAGAACCCGCTCGCCCTGGGTGCCGACGTGGTGGTCCACTCCACCACCAAATATATTGGCGGCCACTCGGACGTGGTGGGCGGCGCCGTCGTGGTCACGGACGAGGAGCTGGCGGAGAAGATCGGCTTCGTCCAGTTCGCGGTGGGGGCCGTGTCCGGCCCCATGGACGCCTTCCTGACCACCCGGGGACTCAAGACCCTTGGTGTCCGGATGGACCGGCACAGCGAGAACGGCCAGGCCGTGGCCGAATGGCTGCTGGAACGCCCGGAGGTGGAAGCCGTCCTCTACCCGGGCCTGCCGGGCCACCCGGGCCACGAGCTCGCCAAAAGGCAGATGCGGAAGTTCGGCGGCATGGTGTCTGTCCAGTTCAAGGGCGGTGAACCCGCCGCCCGCAAGGTGGCCGAGTCCACCTCTGTGTTCACCCTGGCGGAATCCCTGGGCGGGATCGAGTCGCTCATGAACTACCCGTCGGAGATGACCCACGCCTCCGTCAAGGGCACCGAGCTGGCCGTCCCCGTGAATTTGCTCCGGCTCTCCTGCGGGATCGAGGACGCCGAGGACCTGATCGCGGACCTGGACCAGGCGTTCTCCGCCATCCCGTAAGCGACCCGCGGGAACCCTAGCTTTCTTGAAGAAAGTCAGCTAGGGTTCCCGTATGCCTCTTCGATCCGACTGGTCCCAACGCACCTGCAGCATGGCCCGCGGCCTGGACATTCTGGGCGACCCGTGGAGCATCCTGGTGCTGCGCGAGGTCTTCTTCGGGAACGGTCGTTTTGACGCCATGAAGAGCAGGCTGGAGGTGGCGGACTCGGTCCTCACCAAACGGCTGGCAGGCCTGGTGGAGTCCGGGTTGCTGGAGAAAAAGGCCTACGACGACGGCGGCCGCACCCGTCACGAGTACGTCCTCACCGCCAAGGGCGAGGACGCGCTCCCGGTCCTGAACGCGGTCACCATCTGGGCGGAGAAGCACCTGCCCGCGCCGTCGGACCAGGCTCACCTGTACGTCATCCATTCCGGCTGCGGCAAGGCCACCAGTTCGGCGGACACCTGCACCGGATGCGGGGAGCGGCTCACCGCGGCGAACACCAGCTGGCACAGCCGCTCCCGGTCGGAGCAGCCTATCCGGTTGTCCACCGCAGCCGGGAAGGGAACGGCCGCGTGAACGCCGTGCCCGGGAACGCGGCCCAAGTCGCCCAGGAGGCCTCCGCGCCGCAGTCCCCGCCGGTAAAGCGCCGCCGCCTGCACCCCGCCTGGGTTGTTGCTGCCGTCGCATTCCTGGCGCTCGTGGGGGCCGCCGGTTTCCGGGCGGCTCCGGGCGTCCTCATGGTCCCGCTCCAGCAGGAGTTTGGCTGGTCCACCACGGTCCTGTCCGCGGCCGTCAGTATCAACCTGGTGCTCTTTGGCCTGACCGCTCCGTTCGCCGCCGCCCTGATGGAACGCTTCGGCGTCCGTGGCGTCACCGCAACGGCCCTGGTCCTGATCGGCATGGGCAGCGCACTGACCGTACTGGTGAACCAGTCCTGGCAGATCCTGCTGACGTGGGGGCTGCTGATCGGCCTGGGTACCGGTTCCATGGCGCTGGTTTTCGCCGCCACCATCGCCAACACGTGGTTCACCAGGAGCCGCGGACTGGTCATTGGCATCCTTACCGCCGGCAGCGCGGCCGGCCAGCTGGTCTTCCTGCCTGTCATTGCCGTGCTGGCCCAGGACCCGGGCTGGCGGCAGGCCTCGCTGCTGATCGCCGCGGGCGCTCTCGCCGTGATCCCGCTGGTGTTGAAGTTCCTCAAGAACTCGCCCGCCGACGTCGGGGTCCTGCCGTACGGCGCGGAGCCGGCGGATGTTGACGCTGCAGAACCGAAAGCCAAGGCAGCGGAGACCCAGGACGGGGCGCCGACCAATGCCGCCGTCCGCGCGCTGCAGGTACTCCGGCGGGCCAGCAAGGTCCGGACCTTCTGGGCGCTCGCGGCGGGGTTCGCCATCTGCGGCGCCACCACCAACGGCCTGATCGGCACCCACTTCATCCCCTCCGCACACGACCACGGCATGCCCGAAACCACCGCCGCGGGACTGCTCGCCGTCGTCGGGATTTTCGACATCATCGGGACCATCGCGTCAGGCTGGCTGACCGACCGTTTCAACCCGCGCGTCCTCCTGGCTGTCTACTACCAGTTCCGCGGGATCGGCCTGCTCGTGCTTCCGCTGCTGCTCAACGCTGAGGTGCAGCCCAGCATGATCGTGTTCGTGGTGATCTACGGCCTGGACTGGGTGGCCACCGTTCCACCGACGGCCGCCATCTGCCGTGAAACGTTCGGAGCGGACGGCAGCGTGGTCTTCGGGTGGGTCTTCGCCGCACACCAGCTCGGGGCCGCGGCGGCAGCCACCGCCGCCGGTGCACTCCGGGACGCCACCGGCCATTACACCTACGCCTGGTTTGGGGCTGCCGCCATGTGCACCATTGCCGCCGTCATCAGCGCCACTATCCGCCGGCACAGAGGTCCATCGGAAGCGACGGCAGGGGAAGCGGAGCAGGCCGCGGCCTGAAACGGGAGCGGGGCCGGCGCTAGGCTGGTCGGATGGAATCCGCCCCACCCGCCCCTGCCCGTCCTGTTGCCCTGGTCACCGGAGTGGGCCGGCTGGCCGGCATCGGTGCGGGAATCGCCCGCCGGCTCGCCGCAGACGGCTGGGACCTGGTCCTGTCCTACTGGGCAGGCTACGACGCCCGGATGCCATGGGGGAGCGAACCTGAAGACGTGGTCCGCCTCACCGCGGAGCTGGAAGCCATTGGCGCCAAGGTCCACGTCCTGTCGGCCGATCTCCAGGACCCCGGCGTCCCTGACCGGCTCGTGGCTGAATCCGCCCAGCTGGCCGGACCGCTGCGGGGCATGGTGCTCAGCCACGCGGAATCAGTGGATTCCGGCGTGCTGGACACCACTGTTGAGTCCTTTGACCGGCACTTCGCCGTGAATACCCGGGCCAGCTGGCAGCTGATTGCCGCTTTTGCGCGGCAGGCAACGGACGACGGCGGCGCGATCGTTGCGCTGACCAGCGACCACACAGCGTTCAACCTTCCGTATGGTGCCTCGAAAGGCGCGCTCGACCGGATCGTGATTGCCGCCGCCCGCGAGCTGGGCCCGCAGGGCATCACCGCGAACGTCCTCAACCCCGGGCCCATTGATACGGGCTGGATGAACGATGAAGTCCGGGACGAGCTCACCGCGCTGCAGCCCACCGGCCGGCTGGGGACTCCAGCGGACGTTGCCGGGACCGTGGCGTTCCTGCTCTCGCCGGCCGGGCGCTGGGTGTCCGGCCAGCTGATCAAGGCCGACGGCGGCTTTTCCGCCTGACATCCTGTGTCAGTGGAAGGCGTCCAGGCCGGTGATGTGCCGGCCGAGGATCAGGGTGTGGACCTCGTCGGTTCCCTCGTAGGTCCGCACGGATTCCAGGTTCGCGGCGTGCCGCAGCGGGGAGTAGTCCGTGGTGATGCCGTTGCCGCCCAGGATGGACCGCGCCTCCCGTGCCACGGCTACGGCCTCGCGGACATTGTTCAGCTTGCCCAGGGAAATCTGCTCGGGTCGGATGGTCCCGGCGTCCTTCAGCCGGCCCAGGTGCAGCGCCAGCAGGGTGCCTTTCTGGATCTCCAGCAGCATGTTCACCAGCTTCTCCTGCGTTAGCTGGTAGCCTGCCAGCGGCTTGCCGAACTGCAGCCGCTCCAGCGAGTACTCCAGTGCTGCCTCGTAGGAATCACGGGCGGCTCCCATGGCACCCCAGGCGATCCCGTACCGGGCCTCGTTCAGGCACGTGAACGGGCCGCGAAGCCCCCGCGCACCTGGCAGGAGGGCCCCGGGACCCAGCGGGACGTCGTCGAACACCACGTCGCACTGAATGGAGGCGCGCATGGACAGTTTCTGCCGGATGGGCGTGGCCGTCACGCCGGGGGTTCCGGCCGGCACCAGGAAGCCGCGCACGCCGTCGTCCGTCATGGCCCACACCACCATGACGCCAGCCACCGACGCGAGCCCGATCCAGCGCTTGGCACCGTTGAGCACCCAGCCGGCGTCGTTCCCGCTGCCGTCGCGGGTGGCGCAGGTGGCCATGGCGGCCGGATCCGAGCCCGCGGTGGGCTCGGTCAGGGCAAAGCAGCCGATGACCTCGCCGGCCGCCATCCGGGGCAGCCACTCCTGCTTCTGTTCCTCGGAGCCCCAGGTGTGGATGGCGGTCATGGCCAGCGAACCCTGGACCGACACGAAGGTGCGGATCCCGGAATCCCCGGCCTCCAGTTCCATGGCGGCCAGCCCGTACTCGACCGCGGACCGGCCGGGGCAGCCGTAGCCCTCCAGGTGCATCCCCAGGACGCCGAGCTCGCCCAGTTCCGGCGCCAGGTCCAGCGGGAAGACCGCGTCCTCATACCAGCGGGCGATGTCCGGCCTGATTCGCTGGCGGGTGAAGTCCCGGACCTTTTGCCGGAGCTCCAGTTCCTCCGCCGAGAGCAGGGAATCGAGGCCCAGGACGTCCGATAGGCCGGCGGCCATGGCGTTTCCTGTCATTTCTTCACCAGTTATTTCTTTACGAGGAAGTAGCCGCGGGTGGCGGGAAGGAAGCGGCACACAGCGGCCAGCACGACGCCCAGGGCCAGCAGCACCACACCGCTCACGAAGGCCCCACCGACGCCGAAGATCTGGGTGTCGCCGTAGGCCGGGTCCCACATCTGGACTGCCGAGATGAAGAACGCGGCGGTCAGCAGCAGCGCACCGGCGAGGGGGAGGATGCCGCGGAACCAGAGGTTGCGGGCCGAGTCCCGGAGCGTTCCGCGGAAGTACCAGAAGCAGGCGAACCCCGTCAGGGCATAGTAGAACGCGATGAACAGGCTGATGGCGCTGATGGAGTCCCCCAGCAGGTTTTCGCTCAGGAAGCTCATGGCCACGTAATAGGCTGCTGCCGCACCGCCCATCACCTGGGTGGAAAATCCCGGGGTCTGGTTGCGTGGGTGCACCTCGGCGAACTTCGCCGGCAGGGCGCCGTGGACACCCATGGACAGGGTGCCGCGCGCAGTGGGCAGGATGGTGGTCTGCGTGGAAGACAGGACGGAGGCCAGGACGGCGACGACGATCAGCCAGCCCCACGGCCCCAGCACCACGTCCTTCATGGCCAGGAACACGTCGTCCTTGTTCGCCTCATTGCCCAGGCCGATGCCCTCCGAGCCCACCGTCGCGTACATCATCACCAGCAGCGCCACGGAAACATAGATCGCCACCAGGACGAAGGCCGAAATCACGGCGCCCCGGCCGGGGGTCCTGGACGGGTCCTCGGTTTCCTCATTAACCGCCAGGCAGGTGTCCCAGCCCCAGTAGATGAACAGGGCCAGGAGGGCTCCGTGCACCACGGCACCGGGATCGGTGAAGGCTCCCACCGGGTTGAACCACTCAAAGTCGAAGGCCTGGCCTTCCGGCGCCCCGCCCACGATCCGCATGACGATGGCCAGCGCGAAGATGCCCAGCGCAATGTACTGAACGTAGGTCAGGACGCGCTGGACGTGCTCGCCGAGCCGGATCCCGCGGTAGTTCACCAGGGTCATCAGCACGATGAACAGCAGGCCGGTTCCGGTGACCAGCGGTTTGTTCTGCGCCAGCGACCCGTCACCCACCAGCAGCCACAGGTACTGCCCGGCCACCTGCGCCAGGTTGGCCAGCACTACGATCCCGGCGAGCGCCACGCCCCAGCCGCCAAGCCATCCTGCCCAGGGGCCAAACGCCTGGCGGGACCACGTGAAGGTGGTGCCGCAGTCCGGAATGGCACTGTTGAGCTCGCGGAAGGCGTAAGCGATGAACAGGACCGGGATGAAGCCCAGCAGGAGAATCAGGGGCGTGTAGTTGCCGTTGACTGCAACGATGAGGCCAAGGGTGGCCGCGAGCGAGTACACGGGGGCGGTGGAGGCCAGCCCGAGCATGACCGAGTCGCCGAGGTCCAGGATCCCGGCCCGCAGTCCCTTGGCCGGCACCGCGGTGCCGGCCCCATCACCCTGGCCTCCCGCCGTCGTCATGTCCGTACTCATAAGATGATTCCTGCCTTGTTGGAGGCCCCCGCCGAAAGCGGCGCAGGCGCGTCAATGGTGTTGGGGACAAAGCGGCAGAAGTAGTCCGTGACCGGCCCGTCCGATTCCCGGATGCCGCAGCCCACGGACTCGCCGTCCACCACCCACAGCCCCAGGACCGGATGGTTGCCGTCAAAGTCCGGGAGCGGGTGGTACTGCTGGTAGCACCAGCCCTCGCGGCCGTACCCGCCGGGCTGCTCCACCCTGATGCCGTCCGCCTGGATGCGGATGTTGTCGCCCTCACGGCCGTGCAGGGGCTTGGCCACCCATTCCTTCAGCGGTCCCGGGTCCGTGAGGTAGGCCGGCAGCAGGTTGGGGTGGTTGGGGTAGAGGTGCCACAGGGCGGCGAGCAGGGCCTTGTTGGAGAGCAGCATCTTCCAGGCCGGTTCCACCCAGCGCGGATTGTGGGCCCGCTCCAGCAGCCGCGGGCCGAACTCCTCCTTCATCATCAGCTCCCAGGGGTAGAGCTTGAAGATGGTGCTGATCAGAAAGTTGTCGAGGTCCACGAAGCGGTTCAGGTTGGGGTCCCACCCGATATCGGACATGTTGATGCCGATGGTTGTCCATCCGGCCTGGCCGGCCACATCCCGCATGTAGGCGGCGGTCATCCAATCCTCGCCGGATTCCTCCACCTCTGAATGGGCAACGTGGAGCGTGCTCATCCCGGTGCGGTACTGGAACTTCTTCCACTGCCGTATCAGGGCCTCGTGGATGCCGTTCCACTGGTCCTTCTCCGGGAACACGTCCTGCAGCCAGAACCATTGGGCGACGGCGGCTTCGATGAGTCCGGTGGGGGTGTCGGCGTTGTATTCGAGCATCTTGGCGGGCCCGCCCTGGCCGTCATAGATGAAGTCGAACCGGCCGTACACGTCAACATCACCGGCCTGCAGGGATTCTGCCGCCAGTTCCAAGGCCTGCGGCCCTATTCCGATGCTGCCCATGGCACCGGTGGCGAGGAACTTTGCCGCCTCCAGGCACATCCGGTGCATCTCCTCGGCCACCGCCTCAAGCGTCTCCACCTCGTCTATGGTGAACTCGTAGAACGCGGACTCGTTCCAGTACTCAATGCGGCGCCCGTCATCCATCGTGGTGGTGGAGAAGACCAGGCCCTGCTCTTCGATCTTTTGCTTCCAGCCCGGACGGGGCTCAGACAACAACCGTTTCATCCTTCAGCCTCCCGAGACCTTGCCGCCGCCGCCGCTGGAGCCGCTCTTGGCGCTTGACCCGAAACCGCCGCGGCTGACCGTGCCGCCCTTGCTGCTGTAACCCGTGGAGGCCTTTGCGCCGCTGGGGACGGTGCGCGTGTAGTTGGGCGCGGTGGACCTGTTCTGGCCGATGGACGGAACGGTTGCCCCGCGGGAGTAGAAGTACCAGGCGTAGATGCCGCCGCTGCGGCCGGCGGAACTGTCGCAGTTGTTGTCCGCCACGCGCTCGCCGGTCTCGTCGTCGAAGCACACCTGCGCGTATTCAGGGTCGTCCTCGTTGCTGGCAATCACCGCGGTGATGGTTCCGGCCAGGAGTGCGGTCACGCCCAGGCCCACCACCACGGTGCGCCGCTGGGAGCGTTTCTTGCGGGCCGCCGCCTGATTGAGCTGCCTCTCCCGCTCGCGTGCAAACGGATCCACGGGGGTGACCGGTTCGTTGAGGAGTTCGGGACGCAGGTCCGGTTTGGGGACCTGCCAGGGCGGTGGCTTGGCGGTGCTGCCGGCGCCACTGCTGCCGTCCTTTGCCGGGCCGGCCTCCGGATCCTCTTTTGGGTCTTTCTGGTTCGAGTCCACGGCGTCCCCCTGGGTTTGTTCACGCGATGTTGGTCACGCGATTTGGGCGCAGCACTGCACCCCCAAATGCAAGTCTCGAATCAGCGTAGTCCCTGCCGGTGCCGCCTGCGAGAAGGAGCGCTGTCCGGAATAGGGGAGAACTGCCCATTGCGCATGGGTGCGGGCGCCGTACCCCGGAACCCTAGACTGATGCCATGGAATCTGGTTCTGTCCTTGCCGTCTGCCGCGTCCACCAGCTCGTGGGGGACCAGGGCGACGTGGGCGTCACGGCCATCGACAAGCGCCCCGCCCACGGTCCCGTCAAGGTCCACAAGCTGGGCCTGCGCGGGGACATCCAGGCCAACAGGGCGCACCACGGCGGGGAGGACCAGGCCGTCTATGCCTATTCCCAGGCCGACGCCGACTTCTGGGCCGGTGTTTTGGGGCGCGAGCTGCCGCCGGGCGTCTTCGGGGAAAACCTGCGGGTATCCGGCATCGAGACCACCCACGCAGTGATTGGGGAGCGCTGGACGGTGGGCTCCGGCGTCGAACTGGAAGTCACGTCCCCACGGACCCCGTGCGCCACGTTCCAGCGCCGGATGAAGGAACCCCAGTGGGTGAAGCGCTTCACCGAGGAGGGGCGGGTGGGGACGTACCTGCGCGTGATCCGCACCGGCAGCATCCAGGCCGGCGACAGCATCCAGCGGACGTTCGTCCCGGCCCACGGCGTCACCATCGGCAAGTGGTTCAGCGAGCCGGACGTGAAGGTCATCGAGGCCCTGCGCGGGGCAGAGGCCGACGGCGAGATCCGGCTCCAGGACGAGTACCACACCAAGTTTGAGGTACTGCTGCGGCGGCTGGGGAAGTAGTCCCCTTCCCCTGCCGGCGCCAAAAGGCGCGCCGTGTGCGCAAGCTCACCGCCGTCGTCGGCCGTTCAATTTCCGGTCCGCGGCGTCCGTGCCTTACACTTGAAACATCCCCCACTCCGGAAATCCCTTATTCCTGCCCAATTTTTGAGGCAGGACTGGCAAGTGTTGGGGCCCGCGCACGCGATGCGGGCATTTTCATAGGGAGAGCCGGCTAAAGAAAACGCTGTACAGACTGCTGGGATAGCAGCCAAGAGATGCAGCGCGAAGTCCTGCCACGGGATTGCGAAAGCGCCGGACTTCTGTGACCGGCCGGTCAACGTTTGCCCGGCATCATCGGCACGTGTACTGCGGCTCCGCTCACCTCGGGTAGTGCCGCGTGGCCCCCTATGGATGAGGAATAACTCCCTATGCCCGAAAACCAGAACGAAACCTTCGACGCCGCCAGCACCGAAGCGGTAACCGCTGAAACCGCCGCCGTCGAATTCACTGAGCCCGCTGCCCCCGCAGCCGAGCCCGTTGCCGCCGAAGCCGAGCCCGCTGCCCCCGCAGCCGACGTCGCTCCCGCGGCCGAGGCCGCAGACGATGAAGAAGACGGCGTGAAGTTCGCCGACCTTGGCATCGACGCCCGTGTCCTGGCCGCCCTGCGGGATGTCGGGTACGAGAAGCCGTCCCCGATCCAGGCAGCCACCATCCCGTTGCTGCTTGAAGGCCGCGACGTTGTTGGCCTGGCGCAGACCGGTACCGGCAAGACTGCAGCATTCGCAGTGCCGGCGCTGTCCCGCCTGGCTGAACTCCACGACCTCAATGGCCCGTCCCGCAAGACCCAGGCCCTGGTCCTCGCCCCCACCCGCGAGCTGGCCCTCCAGGTTGCCGAGGCGTTCACCTCCTACGCCAAGCACATCGATGACTTCACCGTGCTGCCCGTCTACGGCGGCTCCGCTTACGGTCCCCAGCTCGCCGGCCTGCGCCGCGGCGCCCAGGTGGTTGTGGGTACCCCCGGCCGCGTGATCGACCACATCTCCAAGGGTTCGCTGGACCTGTCCGAGCTGCAGTACCTGGTGCTGGATGAGGCTGATGAGATGCTGCGCATGGGCTTCGCCGAAGACGTGGAGCAGATCTTCCAGCAGACTCCCTCTGACCGCCAGGTGGCGCTGTTTTCCGCCACCATGCCGAGCCAGATCCGCCGGATGTCCAAGCAGTACCTGAACGATCCCGCCGAGATTTCGGTGAAGTCCAAGACCACCACCGGCGCCAACACCCGCCAGCGGTACCTGCAGGTCATGGGCCCGCACAAGCTGGACGCCATGACCCGCATCCTCGAGGTGGAAGAGTTCGACGGCGTCATCGCCTTCGTTCGTACCAAGATGGCTACCGAGGACCTGGCTGACAAGCTCAAGGCCCGGGGCTTCCAGGCCGCAGCCATCAACGGTGACATCCCCCAGCAGCAGCGCGAACGCACCGTGGACGCGCTTAAGGAAGGCCGGATCGACATCCTGGTGGCCACCGACGTCGCCGCACGCGGCCTGGACGTTGAGCGCATCAGCCACGTGATCAACTACGACATCCCGCACGACACCGAGTCCTACGTGCACCGCATCGGCCGCACGGGCCGTGCAGGCCGCTCCGGCGACGCCATCCTGTTCATGACGCCGCGCGAGAAGTACCTGCTGCGTTCCATCGAGAAGGCCACTCGCCAGCCGGTGGAGCAGATGCACCTGCCCACCGCCGAGACCGTGAACACGCTGCGCCTGGGCAAGTTTGCCGAGCGCATCACCGAGACCCTTGAGTCCGAGGATGTCTCCATGTTCCGCGACCTGATCGCCTCCTACGAGGAAGAGCACAAGGTGCCGGCAGCAGAAATCGCTGCGGCGCTGGCCGTCATGGCCCAGGGCGGGCAGCCGCTCCTGGTCAAGGAACTGCCCGCGGCTCCCGAGTACCAGAAGCGTGAGCGCTCCAAGGACGGCTTCGGCTCACGCGGCCCGACCCGCACGCTCACCGAGGGCAACGCAACCTACCGGATCGCCGTCGGACGCCGCCAGCGCGTCATGCCGGGTTCCATCGTGGGCGCCATCGCCAACGAGGGCGGCATCTCCTCGGCCCAGATCGGCGGCATCGACATCCGCTCGGACCACTCCCTCGTGGAGCTGCCCGCGGACCTGAGCCCCGAGCAGCTGCGCGCCCTGTCCCGCACCCGGATCGGCGGCGAGCTGATCCACCTCGAGCTGGACAACGGCCGCAAGCCTTCGGGCGACCGTGGCGCATACCAGGGCAACCGCGGCGGGGACCGTGGCGGCAACTTCAAGGGCAATGGCGGGTTCAAGAAGGAATTCCGGAAGAACGACGGCGAGCGGTCCTCGGCTGACCGCGGCGGACGTTCGTACAGCGACCGCTCCGAGCGTTCCTTCAGTGACCGCGGCCAGTCAGGCGACTCCCGCCTCGGCGGACACGGTGACGGCTCCCGCAAGCCCCGCAGCGGCGGCGACAGCGGACACCGCGACTTCAACCGCAAGGGCAAGTGGTAAACACTTCCGCACGTTGAGGAATTGACGACGGCGATGGGCCGGCTTTCGAGCCGGCCCATCGGCATTTAACCTGTCTCCTGATACGCGGGGTGTGGGGCTGGACACATTCGTGGCCCGTCGGGGTGGTGGGGGACTCCTCGAGCGGGCTGCCCGCCGTCGTCCACTCTGTTCTCCGGTACCCCTCCAGCCCCGGAAATCCGCGGAAAAACCGGCGTAATCGCTCCAGGAGGGGACGTGCCGGATGGTCCCGGGATCACTCTGGACGCCGATTTGTTGGTGCGTAAATCTTCCGGTAGAGTATTTACTCGTTGCCCCCCTAGCTCAGTGGTAGAGCGCGTTCTTGGTAAGAACGAGGTCACCGGATCGATTCCGGTGGGGGGCTCTGAATGAGGGCCTGTGTCAAGGCGGTTTGACCGGCTTGACACAGGTTTTTCTCATTCGTGGCGGTGTAGCTCAGTTGGTTAGAGCGCACGACTCATAATCGTGAGGTCGGGAGATCGAGCCTCCCCACCGCTACAGATGAAGCCCCCGGAATCTCCGAGATTCCGGGGGCTTTCTTGTTGAAGCAGGCTCGACGTTTCTTGCCGCAATCTCTTCAAACCCCTCTCCTGCCCTCGAAATCTCCACCTGGTGGCTACAAAATGGCTACGGATGAGGCATCGATGAGGCGTCCCCTGTCCCGAGGACATGGACCCCGTCACGACACAAACGCCTCCGGTCCCTCAGAGCCCCGTGAAGCCGCCGCATGGCCTCTATACTCGGGTATGCCGGGCGAGGCCCTGGAAGAGGCCTTGCTGGCCCGGATATGCGTTGGAATTTATTGTTTGGGGGAATGTCTTGACCGAAGTTGGTACGCAGGATGGGCTCGATGTTGAGCAGCTTCCCGATTACAGTGCTCCCGTAGGTACAGACTTCGCGGCCTTTGACCCGCTGGCACATAAGAGTACTAGGGCAAGCGATGCCGCTTTCCTTGCACTCAAGCGGGAAATCTCTAACATCTTGAGTTCCTACGTGGGCTGGTATGACCCTTTTGCCGAGTTGATCCAGAACGCACTGGATGCTGTTGACGCCCGGAGGGAGCTGGAGAGCACGGGCACCGGGCCTGCTTATCAGCCCCGCATCCATGTCTTGATTGACATCGAAAGCAACACCCTCACCGTTACCGACAACGGTATCGGGCTTGACCAGGACAAGTTCGAGCAGTTTCTCGCACCGAACTTCTCTTTCAAGACTGGGAACACTAGAGGGCACAAGGGGGTCGGTGCCACCTACGTCGCATACGGCTTCAATTACATGCGCGTGACGACGCGTACGCCTGGATTCGAAGCCTCTGGGCGAATCCGAGGGGCACGCAACTGGGTCAAAGGCAAGGGGACCGGAAGTAACAATCCGCGGGTCGAACCCGATACCAGCGAACTGGCTGATCCTACGTTCAATACGAACGACAGGGGTGTTTCCATCACCGTTCGATTCGATGACGCGACACATCCAAAGAAGCTTGAATGGCTCTCGGCGAATGACGCGGAGACATGGACGAAAATTTTGTCAGTAAAAACCGGTCTTGGTTCTGTTGTCCAACACGGTGATATTGCGGTGTCGGTCGAAGTTGTTGCTAAGGGCGGCAACCGCACGACCCATGAGCTGGATTCGACCAAGTACCTGTGGCTGCACGAGACGGCGAACAAGAAAGGGCGCCTGACCGAACTGAACAAGGTCGCGCAGGAGACCTTCGACAAGCATGGGGCGAAGCGGAATCTTCCTGATCGATACCGGAATCTGGATTTCATCTACGAATCGTGGACTCCGGCAGAGCTTGAGGAAGCGCTCAAGGATCATCTTGACGAGGAAGATCTCGCCGTCCTTGAGGAGTACCCTCCCACCGTCAGCATGGAGTATGGGTACACTGCCAAGCTTTGGAACCAGTTCAACTCGTCGTTGAACATACGTTCCGGGCAAAAGATCTTGACGCCGGGCATTCAACTCGCCGCCAACAACATGCCTCAGGGCGAAACGATTCTGATACCGCTGACCCGAAACATCGGCCGACAGAATCAGGTCCACTTCCTCATCCATTTTGATAACTACACTCCGGACATGGGCCGTAAGGGTTTCCACCGAGAACTGACTGATTTCGCGAAGAATGTTGCAGTTCACTTGATGGAGAACTTCGTCTACAAGCGGCGCGATCTATTGAAGGCCAATACAGGCGTCTCTCCGGATCTGATACGCAAGATGAAGATCGACGACTGGAAGAAGGACATGCTCCAGCACGAGGAAGCTGAGCCCCTCTCGCTCGCCAGCGAGCACTTCTTCCGGCCAACTGAACGTATTGCGATCACATCCACGCCGACGCGGGAGCAAGACGTAATTGCGCTGTTCCACCAGCTGATTGCCGGCGGTGTCATTCGTGGCATGCACATCATGTCCACCAACGAGTACTTCACCTACGACGGCCTGTTCAAGGTTGCTTTCGATTTGGCACCGGAGATTTACGCGTATGACCCGCAGACGAACCCCCTAGGAATTCCGCTAGATAACGCGACCGCGCTTGGCGGAAGAACGTTGGGTCCGAACATCCTGGAGTACAAGTACTCATTGGACGGCCTGATGGAAGACCTGGATGCCAACGACAAGAACCTGAACGAGATCGATCTTGCTATTGCTTGGGAGTCGGGCAAAACCTATGCAGAGCGTTATGGAATCAAGTCATTGCTCATTGATGAGAACGCAGACCAACGCGAGTACCACGGCGTCACTCACGTCCTTTACGACAAAGACACGCTGGCTAAGCACTGCGATCTAGTAATCCTGAGTGAGCTTGTTGCGTATTTGAACAGCCCAGAAGAAACGGCAGAGCTTCAACGGGCCAAGTATGAATAGGCCCCATACGTCCGAGATCAATCTGGAAGTTGTTCGCGGTGGCGCGCTCGATTAACGATGAGGGCGAGGGAGGCGGGAAGGGCGGTGCCGAAATGACGTCCGGCTTCTCCATCCCTTGGAACCCGGAGGGCACGGTAGGGGTAGCCGTTGGAGATGGAGCCTACAACTCTGAGGATTCAACCGCTCAAATTCGGCAGTCGGCATTGGAATATCTCTCCAGGGCGGGGCTGAATGTAGCCCCCATGCCTCTGAAAGGTATGGGGGCCGTCGCCGGGGAAATTATCCTGGCGATAGCAACAGGTTTAGCAGCCGACATTTTGGTTCATGTGTGGAAACAAGTCCGTGAGTTCTTTAGAAGCTGGCTGGACCGCAACGCGGAACGCTTGAACAGCAGACACCATGTAGAGTGCACTGTCCAGTTGGGAGACAGGAGAGGCCCGAATAGGGACGCAGTCCAGTTGCTCCTACTTTTGCCGGGCTTGCGCGAGCATCTAGACCAAGAGCACCCAAACAGAAGCTTTTCGTTCGTCGTGTTCTCCGCCACCTCTCACGTTGACTTCGTGCAGGTAATTCTGAGGGATTACGACAACTTGAAGAGAACTTCACGCCAAATAATAAGAATCATTCGCCGCTTGCCAGAATCGAAGTATGCTAGCTTCTTCCTTCAGGACGGCCCATTTGGTTCCAGGCGAGTAACGTTCAACGCTGTGTAGGTCTTAATTAGCTCTTGGCAAGGTAGCGGTACAGTGTGGCCCGGTCTTTCGGGTCCGCAGTCAGGGGCCACTGGATGGCTGATTTCCCGTTGACCTGGTAGTCCAACACCTCGGCCGGGATGCCTGCCAGCATTGTTCTCCCTATCGAGGGTGATGAGGCGGCAGATCACGTCAACCACCACTCGGCGTCGACTGTTTTGTCGCCTGACACTAGACGCCCGCGGCCATTCGGCCGACGGAAACGCGATCCGTAAGGCCCGCTCACCAAACCATTGCATATCCATATACTGACTTGGTGAATACCGTAGGACAGGCACTGCAGGACATTCTGGACGAGAACAAGATCACCCAGGCCGACGTGGCCCGCGGGACCGGCCTCTCCACCAAGTACATCAACGGGGTGGTGAAGGGCCGGACTCCGCTCTCCGTCGAGGTGGCGGTGCTGATCGAGGAGCACTTCCCTCAGGTCAAGGCGTTCCCGCTGCTCATGGCGCAGCTCCGGGAGGACGTGGCCAAGGTGAAGATGCGCCGCAAGAAGGTCAAGCAGGAGCAATTTGAATACGCCCCGGGCGAGGAATAGCCATGCGCTGCCTGGGCTGCAATGGTGAACTCACGGTGTCTAACAGGGCCAACGATTTCGCGTGCACGGACTGCGTATTCAAGCGTCATCCCCGGCCCGCGTTCTCATTCACCAAGGTCAAGCGCATCGCCCGGAAGCCTGACCCATACGAGCAGGATGAACTGGAGGGGGCGCTGGACGCCCTCACCACGCCGGAGATCCGCGCCACCTTCCCGGATGATGACCAGTGCAGCCGAATGGCCGAGGCCATCGAGGAAGTGTACGAAGGGCGCATGCTGCCGAGGCTTCGCAGGGACATCCTGCCCCGGCCATACATTCCGCAGCTGGTGAAGGAGATGGTTTGGACTCGTGACGGGGGCCAATGCGTGGAGTGCAGCAGCACCACCAACCTGCAGTTCGGCCACGTCATCCCATATTCATGGGGCGGGTCTAGTACGGAAGCCAACCTGCAGATCGAGTGCGCAGCATGCAACCAGTCCAAGGGAGCAAACTTGTGAAGCGGCTGCTTGAACACGCCGCGTGTCAGGAATAACAGGCCGGCCAGCGCTACGCCGTTGAGGAACGTGAAGCTGACCGGCAGGGCGGCCGGCACCAGGATCCCCGGCTCTCGCGTTCACCCGTCAGTGGGCACTGGACCTCTCTCGCCGCTCGTCACGCATCCAACCAGTGGGCGCACTTTAACCTGCGTTCGCTGCCCACGGTCGGGAAAAGACCCACCTGTGTTCACGCCCCACCTTCGGCACGTGTTGCCGAAGCGTTGTCAAGAATTCCAAGCACAGCGCCTCCTGCAGGGCCTGAGGGTCACATACAACGTCAAGGTGCAGGGTGCCATTCGCCAGAAAGGGAATAGAATTCACATCAGATTCAGGAATGGGCAGGTGGCGTCCGCGGTCATGCCGTCAGCCGTGAAGAGCTGGTAGGTGATTCATGCCGCGCTCAGTGATCGATTACGCAATCACAGCACTCAATGTCCTCTATTGGATCGTGGTGGCGGTCTGGGTGTGGCTGATGTTCACCGATGACACGGCCACCGTGAACGGCATGTGGTTCGTCGGGGCTGCGTTGGCCGTAATGATTCCCTACCATCTCCTCAAGCGCAGACGCAGGAACCTGCAGGAGAAGACGATGCCCCACCCGTCGTAGCAACTACGGCCGTCCCGGGCGGGCGGGCGGTCCGTGGCCATATCTGGCTCGGTGTCACCGGGGGCTCACATAGGCGGCGGACAGTGGAGTTCGAGTCCTGGCCCGGGCTGCCCTGTCGTTAGACCCTTGGGGGGTAGGCCCCAATGCCGTAATGCCGGTGACCCGGCCGTCATAGCGCCCGCGGTGCCGTACGGGATCAGAAGCAACGAGTGCAGGCGGGCTAGTTGAACCCGCCTGCACAATCGTTAGTTAATTATTCCGCCGGTACTCCTGCATGAGTTCGGCCCCGGTCTTCTGCCGGGGGACGTAGGCTTTCCTGATTTCTGGGGAGCTTACCCAAGCTTCCTCAGTTACGCCCTCACTCATGGCGCGCGCGCGTCCGGCCGCATAGGCCACAAACTGTTCCTGGCCCGCTGACGGTGACGTGCTCGGCAGCGCATTCATGTAGTTGGCATATTCACGCTGCGCCTTTGCCTCAGCAGCGAAGCCGGCATGCCGGGCTTCCACATCCGTGCGGAAAAAGTGATGGGTGTTAGTTTCGTGCGGCAGCTGCCACATTCCAGGGCTGACCTCCACAGGATCGAAGTTGAGAGTTGCGGGATCGTGAGGCGCAGCGGTATCTCCGGCGGCGGCTGTGGCATCGGCGAGATGCTCAGCGCCAGTCTTGCGGATGCCGAAGTGATCGTAGTTGTTGTCAGTCATTGTGGTTGTCCGCCTCATAGTTGTTGTTTCCATTGGTTGCAGCCCGAACCATCCGGGCCTGGTCAAGTGAGTGGTAGACCCTGCGGTCGTACTCCCAGAATCCGGGCCAAATCTCGGTAATTTCCTGGCAGATTGCCAACATTTTGATTGCCATTTATAGCCTTTCTCTTGTTAGGTGTGCGGACCGCCGATAGCGAACTGGTCTTTGTTTCGCAAGGGGGAGTCCCAGTGGCTTGGAGCAGCGGGAAGCCCGTACTTTCCCGCCCAGATGAGCAGGGAAAAACTGGTTACGCATAAGTAGTCGTCAGTCCAAAAGGGGGCCTCAGGGTTCCTCGCCCGACGCGTCCGACGGGCCGCGTTAATCCTGTGAGTAACTGGCTGGAGGTGATTCGGACGTATGCACAGCGTGTTGTTGCAGACGTGGTCAAGCTCTCGTCGCGGAGCGTGCCCCCCGATGAACCACACGTACATCAACCTGTGGCCCAGCCATTCCCGGTCGCCCACGATAACGGAGGCATAGGCCCCATTGCGGGGACCAGTCCAAATCCAGCATCCGGTAACTTCGTGGACCCCAAGTGCCTGTGCAATGCGGTCTAACTCAGAATCGAGGACAGGACTTCCGATGTTGCCCAAATCGAGTTTCTCAAGCGCCCGGCGCTCGTGGCGGCGACAGTAGGACAACTTCTCGGCAGTTGTCGGACAGTCAGGTTCCGAGCAGGGAGTGCGACGGCGGCGCTCCTGCTCATAATGTTTCTTGCAGTGGCCAAAAGCATAGGCAGCTCGCGCGCAGGACGTCGCTTTGCAGAGTCGGTTTTGAGTGCGGGGCAGCGACAAGCTCCTTTACGAGTGAGGTGTTTTTGTACATGGTTTGGAGTGGGGAAGCCCTTCCCGCCCCTACTGCTGGCTGGATTGCCCGACGTCAGAAGCAGTCGGGCCAACTAGGGGTCATTACTGTTGGTCGCGTAGTCACGGTGGTTGGTGTGGTCGGTTGCCACTAAGGGCATCTCCGAAGAGATGACCTGTCGCAGTGAATATTCCGGCAGGGTGGAAGGGCAGACGGGTTTAAGGGTTCAGTGCGGTTTTGCGGGTGGTCCTGTCGCGTTCGGTGCAACAGGACCACCCTGTCGTCACTCCACCCTGAAATCGACAGGCAGGGCGGTCCCTGCCCCTTACAGGGAGAGCGGGCGGCCGTGCCTCCGGCTCAGGCTGCGCCACGGGCCTGGCTGAACAGTGGGGAAGGTTGCGACCACGGGCCTGCAGCTCGGGCAGGGAGGGTTAACGCGGGAGAATCCGATTTGGTGGCCCCATGCCGCCCGGGCTGCACATGCTGAACAGAGGTCCAGCCGGAGGTAATGATTTTTGGTTTTGTGAAATTCCATAGCTTGGCTGACTGTTTCCGGCTTGTCGTGCAAAAGTCGTAGTCCTTCCTTGGGCGTCCACGTGAATGAATTAGCTGTTTATGCGAGAGCGGGGCCGGGGTAGCCCCAGCGCGCTGCCACCTGGACAAAGCGCACTAACCTACCGAGATACTTCCTGCTGTTTCATCCACGCCTCGACATCCGAAAGGCGGTAGAGCACCTTGGTTCCGACCCTCAGGCGCTTGGGGCCGTCCAGCAAGTGGGTGGCAAGGAATTTCTCACTTACGCCCATGAATTCCGCCGTTTCGCGGCGGTTCATGTACACGGAGTTTGAAAGCCCCTGTGCCGTACGGACAGTGGAAGCAGACTCATTATTTTTGAGCAGGGCTATCTCCTCAGGGTTGTTGTGTTGGCGAATGCAGGGTTCTCGGTGTCAGGGCTGGGACCGCTGGGGAATTGCTTGTAGTTAAATTATGGTTCGTACCCCTGAGTCTCCCTGGAACCCCAAATAGTTGTTGCCTATCGCGATTATCCGACTCTGTGGCTACTGTTGTGGTTATGGCCATCAACAAGTTGGAAAATGGGAAGTGGCGTCACGACTACCGTGTGGACGGGGTCCGCCGCTACAAGCAGTTCAGGACCAAAGCTGAGGCGTTGGCTCATGAGTTGCAGATCAATACGGCCAAGTCTGGCGGCACGCTGATTGACGCCCGGAAGGGTGGCAAGATTCGCTTTCACGAGCTGTATGTGGAGTGGCTGGGCCGCATTGAGCGCGTCGGCGCAAACGGCCAACGGCCCGCTTCACCAGTGACCGTGGCTGGTTACCGGCGCGTGTACGAGCGACATATGGAGAAGCACTTTGTGAACCGCACCCTGGCGGGCGTGACGCTTACAGTCATCAATGAGTGGCTGACGACCTTCGCTACCGACGATGCCCGACGCCGGGCCTACCGCCAGCTGGGCCGGATGCTGCAGTATGCAGTAGATAGCGGCTACTTAGCTGCGAATCCGGCACGCAACGCGACTATCAATAATGTGCCAACTCCCAGTCCCATTCGGGAACCTGCTGCTCTTACTGCAGGACAACTGATGGCGTTGGCGGAGCAGGCGGCAGGGGGTGGCCGCTACGCGGGCCAGTCTCATGAGGCCTATAGGCTCCTGATCCTATTTGCCGGAACGACTGGGCTGAGGTGGTCGGAAGTCTCCGGCCTCAAGGCTGGTGCACTTACCTTCGGCGACGACCCCCGCGTTATCGTCCGGTCCACCCTTGTGCCTGTGGATGGCCGTCTGGAGTTCCGGGAGACAACCAAAGGGCGCAAACCCCGCACAGTGCCGATTCCCGCCTCGGTTGCTAGGGAGCTTGAGGTTCACGTCGAGGGGTTGGTTCCGGGTGCATTGGTATTCACGTCCCCGTCCGGCACCGAGATGCGGTCATCAAACTTCTCGCGCCGGGTTTTCCACCCGGCCGTCAAGCGATGTGGTGAAATCGACCCAACTTTTCCTGAGGTCGTTTTTCACGACCTGCGACGCACTGCGGTTACGCTGGCGGTCAGCGCCGGTGCAAATGTAAAGCTGGTTCAGCAGATTGCGGGGCATAGCTCCGCCGTTACCACGCTCGACGTGTACGCCCAGCTCTTCGCCCACGATGCTCAAGCGTCCGCTAGGGCTGTGGATGCCCTGCTGACCGGAGGAGGCGCGTAGCGAAAGTTATTGCCTTCTGGAATACATGTGGCGATAAAACGGCTACTGAATCGCACGCTTTCCAGCATTCGCAAGGATTCACCGCACGACTCATAATCGTGAGGTCGGGAGATCGAGCCTCCCCACCGCTACAGATGAAGCCCCCGGAATCCCGAGATTCCGGGGGCTTTTCTGTCTCCTGGATCGAAGCCTCCCCGTTTCGGGATCTATCGACGCGGTGATCCACAATCGCCACGGATATTCACCTGCGCGGCCCTTATTTGGGTGTCCTCGTGGAACGTGGGATGCGAAAAGAAATCCGCGGGTCGTGACAAGACACTCGAAGGCGCAGTAGCTTGGCAGCAATTGGCGGATGGGGACTCGGTGGACTTTTTCGCGGCGGTGATGGAGCCGTTCCGGTGGCTCGTCTCCGTCATTATGGTGGTTTTCCATGACGGGTTGAGCGCCGCCGGCATGCCGCCGGTGGCCGGCTTGACTTGGGCGCTGTCCATCATCGGGCTGGTGCTGGTCATCCGTGCCGCGCTAATCCCGGTGTTCCTGGCACAGGTCCGGGCCCAGGTCCGGATGCGGCTCCTGCAGCCGGACCTGAAGGAGCTCCAGGACAGGTACAAGGGCAGGACGGACCAAACATCACGGCAGGCCATGGCCCAGGAACAGATGGCACTTTATAAAAAGCATGGCACCAACCCGTTCTCTGCCTGCCTGCCACTGCTGATCCAGGCGCCGTTCTTCCTGGCTCTTTTCCAGGTGCTGTCCGGAATCTCCGGCGCAGCGCTGAAGAGCGAAGGAATTGGAGCGATGAGTCACGACCAAGTGGTTCAGTTCGATTCGTCCAGCCTCTTCGGGGCGCCGCTGTCCGCCTCCCTGCTGCACGGCGGCGGGGACCCCACCGCGGTGGCCGTGCTCGCCGTCGTCATGATCCTGGTGATGATTGCCTGCCAGTTCCTCACCCAGAAACTCGTGGCGGCACGGACCATGGCCGGCCAGGACACTGACAGTCCGTTGATGCGCCAGCAGCGGGTACTCCTCTACCTGCTGCCGTTGATCTTCGGTGCAGGCGGGATCTTTTTCCCCATCGGCGTCCTGGTCTACTGGACGGTCTCCAATCTGTGGACGCTGGGCCAGCAGTTCCTGGTGTCGCGCCGGCCGTGAGCGCGGGTTCAGTGGCTGGCCAATCCCTGCGCCTGCTCCTTCAGGAATTCGGTGACGGACTTCGGGTTGATCCCACGCTGGCGGAGGGCCTTGTCATCCCAGGTAGCCTCCTCGATATCCGAGGACAAGCCGACACCCAGGGCCGAAGCCATGGCGTCGTTCCTGCGTTTCAACACAAGCGTTGCCAGCCGTGCCACGAGGCGCGGCATGCGCTGCACTTTCAGGGGGCGGTGGGCCAGTTCCCCTGCGATCCCAATGATCTCCTTCTTGGTCAGCGGCTCGGGTCCGCCCACCTCGATCCTTGCCGGCGGATCGGGCTCCAGCGCCACCGCGGCGAGGAGGGCGGCAATATCCCCGGTGGACACCAGCCGGCGGGGGGTGTCGCCCTTGCCGATGACGGCTGCCTTCCCGGCCGCGAGGTCGAACCGTGCGGCGCGGCTGAGCTGGACTTCCTGCAAGCCGTCGGAGAGGACCACCACGGCCCGCATGGGGGAGTTCGCCAGGCGCTCCTCAATGGCGAGCTTGGCCTGTTCCAGCGGGGTCCGGAGGCTGGCGCTGCCGATCGGGAAGGACAGGTAGACAAAGCGCTGGACGCCGGCGGCCTCCGCGGCATCGACAAGATGGCCCATGCCCACTTCGTCAACGTCCCGAATGGTAGCGGAACTGGTTCCCGCGAACCGGCGGGTGATCACTGTTGCCGTGGCAATCACCGTTTCGACGCCCTTGCACGCGGGCCGCAGCGTGGCAGGTTCGGTGAGGTCCCCGCGGACAATCCCGGCGCCGATCGCCCGGAGCGGCGAATCGTCAGTGGCGGGCCGGACCAGGCAGCGGACATCCTGCCCGGATTCACGCAGTAACCGGGCCACCCGTCCGCCCAGGTCACCCGTTGCCCCGACCAGGAGGATCATGCCGGTGCTCCTTCCTGGCCGGCACCGGCCACTGCTTGGACGGCGGCGTTCACGTCTCCCGTGTCCTTGTCCACCGGCTCCAGGTAGAACCTGACGGCCGCGATCCGGTCGTCCCGGACGCTGAAGATTGCCACGCCGGCCTGCTCGACGGCGCTGCCGTCAAGGCGGGTGCCACGCGATCCCCATTCGACCCATACCTTGCCGCCGGTGCCGGTTGCCGAGTCCAGCACTGTCACGGTGAGGTCAGGGATCCCTGCGAAAAGTGCGGACCAGTTCCTCCGCACCTGCGCGCTTCCGGTGAAGCTGCGCGCGGGGTGGTTGGGGGTGATGTTGACGTAGTCTTCGGCGAACTCGGCCACCATGGCTTCGAGATCGCGTTGCTGCGTTGCGGAAAACATTCGGCGCACAGGGCCGTCGGGGAGGCGGTCCACGCCGTTTGGCGTGTCCATGAAAAAGGCTCCTTGGTGCCTCGGGGGAGGCTCGGTCTCCTACATCCAATCAATACAGTCCCCTGTATTGATTGGACTTTAAGGCTGCATGCAAAGCCAGTCAATGCACTGCTGCGTGAAGTGGACGAAGAAATGCACCGGCGGACACGAACCTGCAGAGAAAATTCCTGTTCGGCCAGGGACTCCCGGGGCAGAATGGGCCCATGTCCAAGCTGATCTACTCCGCAATCATGTCCCTCGACGGCTACACGGCAGACAAGGACGGCAACTTCAACTGGTCCGCCCCGGACGAGGAAGTGCATGCCTTCGTCAATGACCTGGAGCGGGATGTGGGCACCTACCTCCTGGGCCGCCGGATGTATGAGGTGATGTCCGTCTGGGAAACCATGGGTACGCAGGATGACCACCCGGTGATCCAGGACTACGCCCGCATCTGGCAGGCAGCGGACAAAGTGGTGTACTCCACAACGCTGGACACCGCAGCCACACCCCGGACCCGCGTGGAGCAGCAATTCCTCCCGGAGGCAGTGCAGGACCTGAAGGCCGCCAGCGGGAAAGACATCAGCATCGGCGGCCCCACCCTGGCGGCCCACGCCCTCAAAGCAGGGCTGGTGGACGAGTGCCAGCTGTTCGTGACTCCCGTGGTGGTGGGCGGTGGACTGCGCTTCCTGCCTGACGGCCTGGAGGCACGTCTCGAACTTCTGGAGGAGCGCCGCTTTGGGAACGGTGTGGTGTACCTGCGTTACCGCGCCCGCTGAACGGCTGCCGTCCCGGCCTTGGGCTGGACCACTAACAGGGTGAACACCAGGGCCGTCAGGGCCGTGACCACCAGCAGGAGCAGCCCCGTGCGTGGAGCGGACCACCTTGTCGTGGCTCCAGCGGTCGCGGCATAGATGGGCGCCGGAAACCCTCTATAGGGCTAAAGCCCCTGTTGAGGGCCATATGGGCTTCTGCAGGCGGGCGCCGGGCGGGCAGAATGGGTGCATGACAAGCATCGCCATCATCGGCGGCCACGGAAAAGTGGCCCTCCTCCTGTCCGCACTCCTCACCGGCGAGGGCCACTCCGTCACCTCGTTCATCCGGAATCAAGACCACGCCGAGGACGTCGCTGCCACCGGCGCCAACCCGGTGATCCTTGACGTGGAGAACTCCACGACGGCGGCCATCGCCGATGCCCTTGCCGGCCATGACGCCGTGGTCTGGTCAGCCGGCGCGGGCGGGGGAAGTCCTGCCCGCACCTACGCGGTGGACCGGGACGCCGCCATCCGCTCCATGGATGCCGCGGCCCAGGCAGGCGTGGACCGGTATGTCATGGTCTCCTACTTCGGTGCGGGCAAGGACCACGGTGTGCCGGAAAGCAACAGCTTTTTTGCCTACGCCGAAGCCAAGGCGGCAGCGGACGAATACCTGCGCGGCACCGGGCTGGCCTGGACCATCCTTGGACCCGGCGCGCTGACGGACAAGCCCGGGACGGGACTGATCGACGTCGACCCCTCGCCGGAAGGGGACCGGGACACCTCCCGTGCCAACACAGCCATCGTGGCAGCCGCTGTGCTGGACCTGCCCCAGACCGCCGGCCGGACCATCGAATTCCGCGACGGCACCCTGCCCGTGGCAGCCGCCCTGGAACCGCGCGCGTAGCCGCCGGCGGGGAAGAGGCTTATGGACCAGCTTGCACTCATCATCGGACTGCTGCTCGCCACGGTGGTGGCTGTGGGCCTGGGGGACAGGCTGCGGCTGCCGTACCCGGTCCTCATGCTCCTCCTGGCGGCGGCCCTGACGTTCATTCCGGGTTTCCCCGACCTGGAGATTGAACCCGAGCTGATCCTGCCCATCTTCCTGCCGCCGCTGCTGTTCGCCACCGCCCAGCGGAGTTCGTGGGCGGTGTTCCGTGTCCGGTGGCGGACGCTGATCATGCTGGCCGTGGCGCTGGTGGTGATCAGCACGGCCGTCGTTGCCGGTGCCGCATGGCTGATGATTCCCGGCATCGGGGTCCCCGCGGCCATCGCCCTCGGTGCCATGGTGGCGCCGCCGGATCCCGTGGCCGTGGAATCCGTGGCGGGCCGGGTGCACATGCCGCGCCGCCTCATTACCGTGCTCCAAAGTGAGGGGCTGTTCAACGACGCCGCGGCCATCGTCATCTTCCAGGCAGCCGTGGCGGCCGCCGTGGGCGGCACCAGGGTGCAGGCCGACGTCGTCCCGAAGTTCCTGATGGGTGCGGCGCTTGCCGTCCTGGTGGGCATCGCCATGGGCTGGCTGATCGCGCTGGTCACCCGGCTGGTCACATCCATGGTGGCCCGGAGCGCGGTGACCCTGGTGGTGCCGTTCGCGGCCTACATCCTCGCCGAGGAGGTGCACGCCTCCGGTGTCATCGCCGTGGTGGTCACCGCCCTTGAAATGCAGCGCCACACGCGCCCGCAGGACGCGGCTGAAAGGGTCACGCGGACCGCTTTCTGGGATGTGGTGGAACTGCTGGTCACCGGGCTGGCCTTCGGCCTGGTGGGGCTGGAAATCCGCCATGTCGTCAGGGAGGAGGGGGCGGAGATCCTCGGCATGATCGGGGTGGCGGTTGTGGTCTGCGTCCTGGTCTTCGCCGTCCGGTTCCTGTGGCTCGGCGTCCTGACCTTAGGTGCACGGAAGCGCCGGAACCTCCTGCAGCCCACGTCCCTGAAGGAAGTCCTCATCCTGACTTGGTGCGGCATGCGCGGGCTGGCCACCCTGGCATTGGCCCTGGCCCTGCCGCTGACCCTGGCGGACGGCGCGCCGTTCCCCGGGCGGGACTACCTGCTGGTGATTGCCTGCGCAGTGCTGCTTGCCACCCTGGTCCTTCCCGGCCTGACACTGCCGTGGCTGATGCGTGTCCTCAAGGCCTCCGAGGATGGAACGGCGGAACGGGATGCTGTCCGGCTGCTGGCCGCACGCGCCCAGGCGGCCGCCGTCGCAGCCTTGAAGCAGCACGATCTGATGAGGGACCTGCCCCCGGAAAAGGTGACGCTTGTCCGGGACCGGATGCGGCGCCTGCACGCGGAACTGACCGACGGCAGCCTGCGGAACGAACCGCTGGCCGAAAAGCGCCAGCGCGGACGCGAGCTGGCCATCGCCGTCCAGACCATCGCGCTGGACGCCGCCCGGCAGGAAGTGGTGGCCGCGCGGAGCGAGCCGGACATGGACCCCGAAGTGGCGGACCGGGTGCTCCGGCAGCTGGACCTGCGCACGATGGTTATGCCGGAGTAACGGGGATCATTCCGTTACAACGGGTGTGGCCAGCACCAGGTCCAGGGAATTCCGCTCCACGTAGTCCAGGGCGCAGCGCACCGCTCCCACCGTCACGATCGAATCACCCAACGGGGACACTGCCACCCGTGCGGGGGTGGCGGTGAACCCAGCCAGGCGCTCGCTGATGGGGGCGAGGAGTACGCCCGCGGAATCTGCCACGCCGCCTCCGATCACCACCAGTTCCGGGTTGAGCATGGTGGCCACGGTGCCCACCACCCGCGCCATCCTGTCCGCCAGCCGCTCCAGGATGCCCAGTGCCACGGCATCCCCTTGCGCCGCGGCGGCAAAGACCTGCTCGGCCTCCACCCGCCCATGCTGGAACTCGCGGAGGGCAGTCGGCGCGGTGGTGGCCAGCGCTTCCGCGGCCCACGTGCGGGCCAGATGGGCGATGCCGTACGTATCACCTACGCCTTCCACCAGGTTCAGGTAGGCGAGCTCCCCGGCGCTGCCCCGGGTTCCATGCACCAAGCGGCCGCCCTCCACAATGCCGGAGCCCAGCCGCTCACTGGCCAGGATCACCACCACGTCATCTATGCCGGCCGCAGCCCCCTGCCACCGGTCACCCAGGGCTGCAAGGTTGGCGTCGTTTTCGAGCAGCACCGTCCATCCCCGGGCCGCCTTGAGGGCAGGCCGCAGTCCCAGGTCGAACAGGCCCCAGAACTCCTGCGTGGCCACCACCTCCCCGTGCCGGTCCACGGGCGCGGCCACACCGGCGCAAACAGCCAGCACCTGCTGTGGATCCGTGCCGGCGGAGCTCAGCGCGGCCATGGCAACGGCGTCAATGAAAGCGATCCGTTCACGCGACCCAACGTCGCCGGCCTGGAACGGGCGGCTGGACCGGCCAAGGGTCCTGCCCCGGAGATCTGAAACGACCGCGGTGACCTTGGAATAGCCGATGTCCATGCCCAGGACCACGCCCGCCCGCCCGTTGAGCTCGAACCGGCGGGCCGGCCGGCCCTTCTGGTAGCCGCCAAACTCCCGCTGGTTCTCCAACTCCCGGAGCCAGCCGCGCCGGACCAGGTCCTCGCAGACGGCGATGGTGGTGGCGCGGGTGAGGCCGGTGGCTGCCATGACGTCCGTGACGGTCACGGCAGCCGACGCGCGCATGAAGTCCAGGACTGCGCCGGCGCTGACCCTCCGCAGCAACTGGGGAGTGGCCGGAACGAGTTCGGGCATGCTGTTGACCTTCCTCTGCCAGGCACCAATAATGGGTGTGGAAGTAAATTTAGACTCAAAATAAATATACCCGGCTTGAAGAAAAGGACCACCCCTTTGTCCACCACTGCCACGCTGGCAACCCCGTCCGACTCCGACCGTCTGGCCGACCCCAACTGGTGGCGCCAGGCCTCCGTCTACCAGATCTATCCGCGCAGCTTCGCTGACTCCAACGGCGACGGCATTGGTGACCTCAAAGGCATCACCGCCAAGGTCCCGTACCTGAAGTCGCTGGGGATTGACGCGGTGTGGCTGAGCCCGTTCTACCCCTCCGCCCTGGCGGACGGCGGCTATGACGTGGACGACTACCGCGACGTGGACCCCAAGCTGGGCACGCTGGCTGACTTCGACGAGATGGCCAAGGCCCTGCACGACGCCGGCATCAAGCTGATTGCGGACATCGTCCCCAACCACTCCTCCGACCGGCACCAGTGGTTCCAGGAAGCATCGGCCTCGCCGAAAGGCTCCGCTGCCCGGGACCGCTACATCTTCCGGGACGGCAAGGGCCCCAACGGGGAGTTCCCGCCGTCGGACTGGGACTCCGTCTTCGGCGGACCGGCGTGGGAGCGCATCACCGAACCGGACGGCACCCCCGGCCAGTGGTACATGCACATCTTCGCCAAGGAGCAGCCGGACCTGAACTGGTCCAACCGGGAAATCCGGGATGACTTCCTCAAGACTTTGCGCTTCTGGTCGGACCGGGGCGTGGACGGATTCCGCGTGGACGTGGCGCACGCCCTCACCAAGGACCTCACCGAGCCGCTGCTGTCCAAGCTGGAACTGAGCGCCGCCAACACCGGCGTAGACGGATTCGACGACGGCACGCACCCGTTCTGGGACCGCGACGAAGTCCACGAGATCTACGCCGAGTGGCGCGAGGTGTTCAACGAGTACAACCCGCCGCGCACTGCCGTCGCCGAAGCCTGGGTGCACGCCACCCGCCGGGCCCGCTACGCCAGCCCCCAGGGCCTGGGCCAGGCTTTCAACTTCGACCTGCTGCAGGCCGACTTCGATGCCGCAGAATACAAAGAGATCATCACCCGCAACCTCGCCGAGGCCGCGGCCACCGGCGCCTCCTCCACCTGGGTGTTCTCAAACCATGACGTGGTGCGGCACGCCACCCGTTATGGCCTGCCACAGGTGGCCAAAGCGAAGGCCGGTGCCAAGGGCCAGGACGGCAAGGACTGGCTCCTCGCCGGCGGCCCCAAGGACCAGCTGGACGTTGGACTGGGTGAGCGGCGGGCCCGTGCCGCCACGCTGCTGATGCTGGCAGTGCCCGGCTCGGCGTACCTGTACCAGGGTGAGGAACTGGGCCTGCAGGAAGTGGCGGAAATTCCCGAATCAGAACGGCAGGACCCCTCCTTCTTCCGCAACAAGGGCGTGGAGGTCGGCCGCGACGGCTGCCGTGTCCCGCTGCCCTGGAAGGTGGAAGGTACCTCCTTCGGGTTCGGCGACGGCGGGTCCCACCTCCCGCAGCCGGACTGGTTCAGCAAATACGCAGTTGAGGCCCAGGACGGGACTGAGGGTTCCACCCTGGAGCTCTACCGCAAGGCCCTGAAACTCCGCGGGGAACTGCTGACGGACGAGGACCTCGAATGGGTGGAGAACGGCCACCCGGACGTCCTGCACTTCAGGCGCTCCAACGGCTGGCAGTCCGTGACCAACTTTGGGAACACCCCTGTGGACCTTCCCGCCGGTACGGTGCTGGTCAGCAGCGGCCCTCTTGAGGACGGCAAGCTGCCGGCCAACACCACCGCATGGCTGCGGGCCTGATGCAGGAAGTCATTTACGGATGCATGGGGCTGGGCGGCAGCTGGTCTGAGGAACCGCATGGCGCGCACCATGTGGACCAGGCCGCGGCTGCCGTCCAGACCGCCCTGGACGCCGGCATCACCCTCTTCGATCACGCGGACATTTACCGCAGCGGCAAGTCGGAGGCGGTGTTCGGCGAGGTGCTGGCCACCACGCCCGGCCTGCGGGAACGGATCCGGCTGCAGACCAAGTGCGGCATCCGGCTGAACGAGCGCGGCCTGCAAACCCACTACGACCTGAGCCGGGAAGCCATCCTGGAACGGGTCGACGGCAGCCTCAAACGGCTCCGGACAGAGTATGTGGACATCCTCCTGCTGCACCGCCCGGACCCCCTGGCGGACCCGGTTGAGGTGGCAGCCGCCGTCGGCCAGCTCATGGCCGAAGGGAAGGTCCGGCAACTGGGCGTGTCCAACATGTCCGCGGCGCAAATCGAGGTGCTGCAGGACCGGCTGGAGACACCCGTGGTGGCCAACCAGCTGGAAATGAGCCTGCTCAAGCGGGCGTGGCTGGAAAGCCAGGTCCTAGTCAACCACCCGGAACACCTGGACTACAGCTTTCCGCAGGGCACACTGGAGTACTGCACCCGCAACAACGTCACCCTGCAGGCCTACGGCTCCCTGGCCCGCGGTGTCTACACCGGCGCTGAACCGGAGAGCCCCACGACAGCCGAGGCGGCCACAGCCGAGCTGGTGTCGGAGCTTGCGGGCCAGTACAGCACCTCGGGTGAAGCCGTCCTGCTGGGGTGGCTGATGAAGCATCCTGCCGGGATCGCGCCGGTGATCGGGACGGTCAACCCGGACCGGATCAGGGCATGCGCAGACGCGGCACGGGTGGCCCGGGACCTGACCCGCGCCGACTGGTACAAACTCTGGATCACCGCGCGCGGCAGCAACATCCCCTGACCCCTCCCAGCCAGGCAGCGCCAAGTGTCGTTTTCAACCTCAACATGGCACTTGGCGCTGCCTGCATTCATTCGCGGCATCGGTCACAACCCGTTTAGTTCGTATTGATCCTCACAAGCGGGCCGTTTTCTTCGTCGTGCCGCTTGCGGGGCGGATACTGTAGAAAGCATGACGTCTACCATCGCCGCCGAAACCGTTAGGCCGGAACGCAATATCCCTGCTGAGATCGCCCGCTCCTGGCTGCTGGTCAATGCCATGAAGCCGGAGCTCTTCGACCAGTCGGCCGTGTCCCGGGCTGACTCGATCATCCTGGATATTGAAGACGCCGTGGACCCGTCGCAGAAGGACCAGGCCCGGGACAACGTCATCGAGTGGCTGACGGCCGGCGGCAAGGCCTGGGTCCGGATCAACGACGCCACCAGCCCGTTCTGGGCTGACGACCTCGCCGGCCTACGCGGCACCCCGGGGTTGCTGGGCGTGATGCTCGCCAAGACCGAATCCGCGGACCAGGTGACCGAAAGCTTCCACCGCATGGACGGCAAGACGCCCGTCATCCCGCTGGTGGAATCCGCCCTCGGCATCGAGGAAGCCAACCACATCGCCAAGGCCCAGGGCGCGTTCCGCCTGGCTTTTGGTTCCGGTGACTTCCGCCGCGACACCGGCATGGCCGCCACCCCCGAGGCCATGGCCTACCCGCGCGCCAAGCTCGTGGTCGCCAGCCGCGTCGGCAACCTGCCGGGCCCCATCGACGGCCCCACCGTGGGCACCAACCACCCCATCCTGCGCGAACAGACCGGCATCACGGTGATGATGGGCATGACCGGCAAGCTCTGCCTGGCCATCGACCAGACTCCCGTCATCAACGAGGTCATCAGCCCCACGCCGTCCGACGTTGCCTGGGCCACCGACTTCATGAACGACTTCGAAGCCAACGGCCGCGTCATCCGAGACGGGTCCGACCTGCCCCGCCTGGGCCGCGCCGAGAAGATCATGAAGCTCGCGGTAGCCTTTGGGGTGCAGCCCGCGCTGTAGCACCTGGCCACCACTTCAGGAGAGCCCGTGACCGATACCCGCTATCTGGTCCACGGGGTCTTTTGGGATGGTCCTACTGCGTCCAAAGCAGAGGGCCCTTCCGATGCAGCGGACGACGCCGGCGGACCGGTCCTGCGCCTCCAGTCACCTGAGGGGGACTTCCGGGAGTTCGGCCTCAGGGCAGGCAAACGGCTCGGCTTCAGGGTGGTGGAGCCAGGCAGGTACTGCCTTGGACACGTCCAGGTCCAGTCAGCAAGCTCGCGCCGCCACATCGTTTGCGGCTCCGCTGCCCCGGCCCTGAGGGGCAAGCAGTGCGAGCGGTGTTTCGTGCTGGACGAGTCCCGGCTGATGCACGACTTCCACCGCGGCGGCAGGGTGACCCCTGGCTTGCGCGACTACCTGATGCAGGAACACTGGCTCTACGTGGCCACCTTCGCCGGCGGTGCCACCAAAGTGGGAACCGCCTCCGGCCCGCGGAAGTGGAACCGGCTGGCGGAGCAGGGCGCCGCGGTCGCCCGGTATGTTGCCCGGGCGCAGGATGGCCGGGTGGTGCGCATCCTTGAGGACCTGGTGACGGCCGGCGTCGGCCTGACGCAACAGGTGCGCTCCGCAGCCAAGGCGGAGGCCCTGCTGCAGCCGCTCCCGGCCGCAGCACTGGATGCCATCAACGCCCGCGCCACCGGCGATGTCCTGGCACTGCTGGCGGGCACCGCCGTCGACGGCTTCCAGGCCGTGGAGGAGGAATGGGCGCGGCCACAGCATGCCCACGCCCTTTATGGGACCGGATCCCGCCACGCATACCCGCACCCACTGGACCAGGGGCACCACGGCTTCAGCATTGCCGCCCTCAGTGGGGCGAACGCGCTGGCCGGGCTGGACGGCTCGGACGCCCAGTTCGTGGTCAACCTGTCCCAACTGGCCGCCCGGACCGTCGTACTGGGGGAGTACGCCTCGGCGGTGCCGGCAGTGCAGGAGTCGCTGTTCTGACTGCAGGCGCCCTGGCCCCGCCTGCTCCCGGTGGACTCGGTAGACTTGGACGGTGCTGAACGAATTCTGGGCCACCGCGCCAACCCGCTACAAAGTCCTGGTATTCAGCGCGATGGGGCTGATCGGCGTCGGCATCATCCTCAACCTGGTGGGTAATACCAGCGGCAACCAGGCGCTGGCCATCGCTTCCCTGCCGCTGATCGGGCTGGGACTGGTTCTGCACGTGGTGGGCATCGTGGTCCGTGGCCAGGCAGTCCGCAAGCACCTCAGGCGCTAGCTGCCGCGTTCCGCAGGACGTGGCTGCGGGCGTGTTCCACGGCATCGTCAAGGCGTTCGAACAGATGCTTATGGTGCCGCAGGGAACGGATGACGCCCACGTTGGTCACCAGGGCCAGGTGGTCCGGCCGGACGCCCTTGAGCAGGACCGTAATGCCGCGCAGTTCCAGGGCGGAAATGACCTCCACCAGTGCGTGGGCGCCCGTGGCGTCGAGCATCCGCAGCTGGGACAACCTGACGATGGCCACCTGGACGTCCTTTACCTGGCTGATCTCCTGGAGGATGCGTTCGGCGGCTCCAAAGAACATCGCCCCATCCAGCCGGAAGACGGCGATGTGCCCGTCCCCTTCGGCCGGGGGACCCGGAATCTCCTCGCGCTGGACGCCGCTTAGCGAGGCAAATTTCCGCAGTGCGAAGAGGGCTGCCGCGGCAAGCCCGATCTGGATGGCGACGATGAGGTCGAAGGTCACCGTGATGATGGCTGTGAGCACGAAGACTGCGGCATCTGCCCGCGTGGAGCGCAGGATGGCGGTGATGGTACGCCGCGAAACCATCCGTACTGCCGTGACCATCAGGACCCCGCCCAGTGCTGCCAGCGGGACGCGGCTGACCATTCCGGACGGCAGGTAGGTGATGCCCAGCAGCACCGCGGCGTGCACGGCTGCGGCAAGGCGGGTCCGGGCTCCGGAACGCACGTTGACCGCAGTCCGCGCAATGGCACCGGTGGCGGGCATGCCGCCGAACAGGCCGGCCGCGATGGACGCCAGGCCCTGTCCCGTCAGCTCACGGTCGGGGCTGTAGGGTCCGGTGGGCCTGCCGTCCGGACCGGCCATCCCGGCGGCCACCCGCGCCGAGAGCAGTGACTCGATGGCAGCCAGGAAGGCGACAGCCACGGCCGGCATTGCCAGCCCGCCAAGGGAGGCGAGGTCGAAGGTGGGGAAGGACGGTGCCGGGAGTGAATGTGGCAGCGGACCAATCCGTGGGACGTCCAGCTGCAGGATTTCGGCAGCGGCCGTGGCCAGGAGTACCGCCAGGAGGCTGGCTGGAATTGCGCGGAACAGCTTTTGCACCAGGACCATCACGACGGCGACCGCCGCCACGAGCGCGAGCGTCAGCAGGACCGTCGGGGCGGCGGCGCCCGCTGCCGCCTCCACAGCCGCCAGGAGGGTGTTGTGCCCCGGGGTGCCGGATGTGCCGGTGCCCAGCGGAACCTGCTGCAGGAAGATGATGGCGGCAATTCCCAGCGTGAAGCCTTCCACCACGGGCCAAGGTATGAAGGCCACGGCCCGGCCCAGGCCGCTGAAGCCGAGGGCACAGACCAGCAACCCCGCCATCAGGGACAAGAGGGCAACGCTGCCGACGCCGTGGACCGCTACCACGGGCGCCAGTACCACCACCATGGCGCCGGTAGGCCCGGAAACCTGTACGGGGGAGCCGCCCATAACGGCTGCCACCAGCCCGGCCACGATCGCTGTAATGAGGCCTGCTGGGGCGCCCACCCCGGAGCTGACGCCAAAGGCGAGGGCAAGCGGCAGTGCGACAATGCCCACGGTGATCCCGGCCAGCAGGTCGGGGCGCCACGTGACGCCAAGGCCGGCGTAATCCTGGGGAGATGGGAGGAGCCGGGTGATTCTCCTGGCGGCCGTGCCAGTGCCGCCGCCGGAGGCTGTGACCTGGTCCGCGGTCACGAGTGTGACCCGCGGGCCAGGTGTTCCGCCGGCAGCTGCTGGGCCAGCCGGAGCTGCTCGTTGGAGTCGGCGAGGCTGTCCAGGAGGAAGGTCCGGGCGATGGCAAGCAGCTGTGACACGCCGGGATGTGCGAGTTGGTACGTCACCGCATTGGCGCTGCGCACCGAGGTCACCACCCTGTGCTTCCGCAGGGTGGCCAGGTGCTGGGAGAGGTGGGAGGCCTCCAGCCCGGTCTCTGCCAGGAGGTAGCTGACTGCCGCTGACTCCTGCGGCGCCGCGGCCAGCAGCTCAAGGATCCGTATCCTCGCGGGGTGGGCGAGGCCTTTGAAAAGGTTGGCTTTGATCTCGTAGAGCGGGGCTTGGGTGGAAGACAGCATGGGAGGTGGTGCTCCTGTACGCGACGGACAGCGGGGAAAAATCGGGGGCGGCGGCTTGATGGAATGATGCATCCATCATACCGATGGGGATCGGCGCCTTTTGAAGGGCAGGGCAACGATAGGCTGGAAACCATGACTATCAATCCGGACCTGCAGGGCCGCAGCTACCCTGCCGCAGAGGTGTACGACGTCGGCCGCGAGAAGATCCGTGAGTTCGCCCGCGCCGTGAAGGCCACCCACCCTGCGCACTTTGACGTGGATGCAGCCAAGGCCCTGGGCCACCGCGATCTGGTGGCACCGCCCACCTTCGCCATCATCATCGCCCAGCGGGCCGACGCCCAGCTGGTCGAGGATCCGGAGGCGGGCATCGACTTTTCCCGCGTGGTCCACGCCGACCAGCGCTTTACCCACCACCGGCCCATCGTCGCCGGCGACCGGCTCGTTGCGGAACTGCATGTCGACGGCGTCCGGGCCATGGGCGGCGGCGCCATGATCACCACGAGGTCCGAGATCTTCGCTCTTGGTTCCGGTGATTCCCGGGAACCCGTCACCACCACCACGTCATCCATCCTGGTCCGCGGAGAGGGACAGTAACCATGAGCCCCAACATCCACGAACTCAGCCCCGGCCAGGACATCGGCAGCCGCAGCATCGAGGTCACCCGCACGGACCTGGTCAAGTACGCCGGCGCCTCGGGCGACTTTAACCCCATCCATTGGAACGAAGCCTTCGCCACCGGAGTGGAACTGCCCGGCGTCATCGCGCACGGCATGTTCACCATGGGCTCGGCCGTCCAGCTGGTGTCTGACTGGGCAGGGGACCCCGCCGCCGTCGTCGACTTCCAGACCCGCTTTACCAAGCCCGTCCTGGTCACCGACACCACCGGGACTGAAGAGCCCGGCGCCACCATCGAAGTCAGCGGCCTCATCGGAAAGCTCGACGCCGAAGCCAACACGGCGCGCATCGACCTCACCGTGGTCTCCGCCGGGCAAAAGGTCCTGATGAAGGCCCAGGCCCTGGTCAAGCTGTCTTGAGCCGTACCCTTTTGACCACTCCTGCAGGAACCACCGCAACCGCCGCCCAAGTGACCGCCTGGCGCAACGCCGTCGTGGTGGCCTACGGTGCCAGCGGCCTCGCCTTTGCCTCCTGGGTGTCCCGGTTGCCGGCCATCCGGGACGCGCTGGACCTTACCCCTGGCAACATCGGCGTTATCCTGCTGTGCATGACGCTGGGGTCATTCGCCTCCGTCTCCGCTTCGGGACTGATCGTGCTGCGCCTGGGGTCCAAACGGACCATCCGTACCGGCAGCATCATGGTGGGTGCGGGCCTGCTGGCCGCCGGTTTTGGCACAACCGTGCTGGCAAGCCCTGCGGCAACTGCCATTGGCCTGGCCATCATCGGGTTGGGCACCGGGAGCTGGAACACTGCGTCCAACGTTGAAGGCGCCGCGGTGGAACGTGCACTGGGCCGGCACATCATGCCCAGGCTCCATGGTGCGTTCAGCCTGGGGACCGTGGCCGGCGCAGGGCTCGGTGCCGCTGCCGCAGCGGTATCCCTGCCGGTGTTTTGGCACCTTGCGGCGGCCGGGACCGTGGTGGCGGTTTCGGTCGCGACGGCGGCGTCCTGGTTCCGTGCCGACGCCACCCCGGTGGCGCCTGAGCGAAGCTACTCCCCGGATAACTTCGAGGACCCCGGTACCGGGCCCCTTCCAGTTATTGCTGCCGGAACCACATCCGGTGGTGTCCCGCTGGACAACAAGCGCAAGATCGCCCGGGCGTGGCGGGACCGGCGGACCCTGCTGCTGGGTGTCCTGGTGCTCGGCCTGGCCCTGGCCGAAGGCGCGGCGGGGGACTGGGTGGCCCTCGCACTGGCAGATGGCCATGGGCAAACCGACGCCGCAGGCGCCGCCGGGTACGGCCTGTTCGTCACGTTCATGACCATCGGGCGCTTTGCCGGAACGGTGCTGCTGGACAAGTACGGCAGGGTTCCGGTGATGCGCTGGTGCGCTGCCATGGCTGTGCTGGGACTGGGCGTCTTCGTCTTTGCACCGGTTCCGTGGCTTGCATATGCGGGGCTCGCGCTGTGGGGCCTGGGCGCCTCGCTGGGATTCCCCGTGGGCATGTCGGCCGCTGCCGACAACCCCGCCATGGCTGCCGCCCGGGTGTCCGTGGTGTCCACCATCGGCTATGCCGCCTTTCTGTGCGGTCCGCCGCTGCTGGGGCTCCTGGCCGAGCACGTTGGCATCCTGCATTCGCTGCTTGCCGTCATGGTGATGCTCGCGGTGAGTTTCGTGCTGTCCCCGGTGGCCCGGAAGGCTGGCTAGGTTTCCCTAGTATTGTTGATGGGTGACTCCCACCCTGCTTTCCTCCCTGACCACCTCCGCTGTCGGAGGCCCTGCCGGCAAGTTCGTCGAGGCCGGCACCGAAGCCGAGATCATCGACGCGGTCCGGTCCGCGGATGCCGCCGGGGAACAGGTCCTGATCGTCGGCGGAGGCTCCAACCTCCTGGTATCCGACGACGGGTTCCCCGGGACCGTCATCCGGATCGCCTCCCAGGGGTTCGCGGTCAACGCCGAGGACTCATGCGGGGGAGTGGCCGTGGTGGTGCAGGCCGGCCACAACTGGGACAACCTGGTGGAGCATGCCGTACGCCACGCCTGGTCCGGAATCGAGGCGTTGTCCGGCATCCCCGGCTCAACCGGCGCCACGCCGGTCCAGAACGTGGGTGCCTACGGTGCCGATGTTTCCCAGACCATCGCGGCCGTCCGCACCTGGGACCGGGAGCGGAACGCCGTGCAGACCTTCACCAACTCCGAGTTAAAGTTCGGTTACCGGGACTCCATCCTCAAGCAGACCACCGTCAATGGCTCGCCCCGGTATGTGGTCCTCACCGTGGAATTCCAGCTGCCGCTCGGGCGGATGAGCGCCCCCGTCCGGTATGCCGAACTGGCCCGGTCCCTCGGCGTGGAAGCCGGCCAGCGCGCCTACGCGAATGACGTCCGCCGCGAAGTGTTGCGCCTGCGTGCCTCCAAGGGCATGGTGTGGGACGCCGCCGACCGGGATACCTACTCCACCGGCTCCTTCTTCACCAATCCCATTGTCGCTGCGGACGTTGCGGACAAACTGCCGGAGTCGGCTCCCCGCTACCCGGCGGGCCAGGATGGACTCGTGAAACTTTCAGCAGCGTGGCTGATCGACCAGGCAGGCTTCGGCAAGGGCTTCGGCCTGGAACCGGACGGCGTGGCCGGCGGCCGCGCGTCGCTTTCCACCAAGCACACCCTCGCTGTCAGCAACCGCGGCTCCGCCAGTGCCGCTGACATGGTGGCGGTGGCACGGGAGGTGCGTGCCGGCGTCGAACGCCGCTTTGGCATTTCGCTGCACCCGGAACCCCTTCTGATTGGCCTCGAACTGTAGGCGTCCCCCCAGGGCCGCACCGGCCTAGGATGGGGCCATGGCGGCAAAAGGTGGCCTGCGCGGCCGCAGGATGATCGGCCGGCTCCGACTGGCTTCCCAGCAGCTCGGCGGCGGCGGCGCTGCGTCAGTGCCGGAGCTGGTCCGGTGGATGACTGCCATGCAGGCGCAGGACCTGCCCGCTGCGCTCTGGGCGGTGGGAGTCCGGGTCCGCGGGGCGGGAATCACGGATGTGCGGGCTGCCATCGATGCCGGGACCGTGGTACGGTCCTGGCCCATGCGGGGAACTCTGCACCTCGTGGCGCCGGAGGATTTGCGCTGGATGCTGGACCTTACTGCCGAGCGGCTTACCAGAAGCATCGCGGGCCGCCACCGGCAGCTGGACATTGCATGGTCGGATGTGGAGAAGGCCCGCGACCTGGCCCTGGACCGCATCCTGGCTGACGGTCCCATCAGCCGTTCCGGGCTGTTCGAGGTGTTCGACGCCGGAGGCCAGCCGACGCAGGGCCAGCGGGGGATCCATCTCCTGGGTTCACTGTGCCGGCACGGGTGGCTGGTGCTGGGGCCCCTTGTTGGCAACCAGCAGCTGGTCGCGGCCTTCGACGAGTGGATTCCGGCGTCGCGGATCCTGGAGCGGGAAGAGGCGATTGCCGAGTTCGTGCTTCGTTATTTCCGGAGCCATGGACCGGCCACGCTGCGGGACTTCGCCTGGTGGACACAGCTGCCGTTGACCGAGGTGCGCGCGGCGTTTGAGAACATCAGGCATGAGCTGGTGGAGCTGGAGTTCGAAGGCACCAGCTACTGGCTTTCCCCCGAGGTAGCGGCCCTTCTGGACTCCGGCGTGCCGGGCGGGCGCTCCGTGTGTCTGCTGCCGGGATTCGATGAATTCGTCCTTGGCTACACGGACAGGTCAGCCGTCCTGGCGCCCGAGCATTTTGACCGGATCGTGCCTGGCGGGAACGGCGTCTTCAAGAAGACAGTCGTCGCGGCTGGCGAGGTGGTGGGCACCTGGTCGCTGCCGGGTTCGGGACCGGACGCCGCCGTCGTACCTGACCTCTTCGACGGGACGGCGCCGCTGGGCCCCGCCGCCCAGGCAGCCCTGGCCAAGGCCGCGCAACGCTACACGACGTTCCTGGCCACCTGACGCCCGCTCACTTTCGACATCTTTTGAGGTAACGCCCGCTCACTTTTGGTGCCGGGGTGAGCCGGCGTCCGGGGATTTTCGGTCAAAAGTGCGAGAGCGTTGTATGGCACTTAAATGCAGTTGGCCCTGCCCGCATCAGCAGGGCAAGGCCAACTCGAAGGCAGCTTTGGGATTACAGGTTGCCGGTTGCGATGTTGAGCATGCGGCGCAGCGGCTCGGCGGCGCCCCAGAGGAGCTGGTCGCCCACGGTGAAGGCGCTGATGTACTGCGGGCCCATCTCCATCTTGCGGATTCGGCCCACCGGAATGTCCAGAGTGCCGGAGGCGGCCACCGGGGTCAGCTCGGCCATGGAGGCTTCCTTGGTGTTCGGAACCACCTTGGCCCACTGGTTGTCGTCGTCCAGCAGCTTCTCAATTTCGGCGACGGACAGGTCCTCGCGGAGCTTGAGGGTCAGGGCCTGAGAGTGGGAGCGCATGGCGCCGATACGGACGCAGAGGCCGTCCATGATCACATGGTTTTCCTCGGAAGTTCCAAGGATCTTGTTGGTCTCCACCCCGGCCTTCCACTCTTCCTTGGACTGCCCGTTGCCCAGGTCGGCGTCGATCCAGGGGATCAGGGAGCCGGCCAGGGGGACGCCGAACTGGGTGGCGTCGATGTCGGTGCGCTGGTGGGCCAGGACCTTGCGGTCAATATCCAGGATGGCCGACGCCGGGTCGTCCAGTTCCGTGCTGACCTCGGCGTTGAGCGTGCCGAACTGGCTGAGGAGCTCACGCATGTGCCTCGCGCCGCCGCCGGAGGCCGCCTGGTAGGTCATGGACGTGCCCCACTCGACCAGGCCGTTCTTGAACAGGCCGCCCAGGCCCATGAGCATGCAGGACACGGTGCAGTTGCCGCCGATGAAGTCCTTGGTGCCGTTGACCACGCCCTTATCGATGACATCGCGGTTGATCGGGTCCAGCACGATGATCGAATCGTCGTTCATGCGCAGGGTGGAGGCGGCGTCGATCCAGAGGCCGTCCCAGCCTCGGCTGCGGAGTTCGCCGTGGACCTGCTTGGTGTAGTCGCCGCCCTGGGCGGTCACGATAATGGGCAGCTTCGCCAGGGTGTCGAGGTCGAACGCGTTCTCGAGCTTGCCGGCGCCGTCAGCGAAGGACGGCGCGGCACCTCCGGCGTTGGAGGTGGAGAAGAACACCGGGTTGATGTTGGCGAAGTCGCCCTCGTCCTGCATGCGCTGCATGAGGACGGAACCGACCATGCCGCGCCATCCGACCAGGCCGACGGAAGGGGTAGCTGCTGTAGTCATTGGTCCAGTTTAGACTTCGCATCCGGAAGGACGCAGTCGGTTACGTCACGCCGGAGCGCTTCTCCGGGCACTTGTTACCAGTACAACTGGCGGGCGCTGGGCTCGGGGATTCCCCGTTGGCTGCGCAGCCGTTTGGCCATCGAAGCCACCTTCGCCATTCTGAGGGCATACAGGCAACCAGCCACTCCCGCAGCGGTGAGGACCAGCGCGCTCCACATCGGGTCTTCGCCCCTGCTGGTGGGCCCGGCTACCAGAAGAATTGAAAACACGGCCACAGCGGCTAGGAAGACAGCCATCACCAGGAAGCCGACGGCGGCCCGTACCTGCGGATGTGAACTCGCGGCGACTATGCCAAGCTCTTCCCGCGAATAGCTGTGCAGTTCCCTCGTAACGGTGCGGTAAAGGATCCGCTTCTCGTTTTCTCCGGCTGCCTCATGCTTGCCGTGCGGTTCATTCGTTGACATGTCCTGCTCCTGGTTCCGGTGCGTGCCGTTCCTTGCGCAACTTCTTGGCCCGGTATTCGTCCCTCGCCAGGCCGAAGGCATACCAGACACCGAATCCCCCTAAACCGATAGCGAAAAGTGCGCCCCACTCCGGGCCCTCGGCGCGCCCGAACGTAGAAACGAACATAACCGAAGATCCGAGGAACAGGAGACCGAGGAATGCGCCAAGAATTCCCATGCCCCACCAGGTCTGGACCTGCACGTGTCCACGGCCCGGAGAAAACCCAATTTCGTCGGCGGGGTAACTGTGTAATTCACCCGTCTTGGTCGTTCGCAGCACGCGCTTTTCACCCCGTGCAAGCGCGGCCTTGTGCTCGGCGAAGACTGCATCGTTGCGCCGCTCCTGGTCTGAGCTGTAAATCAAGGCAGGCTACATCCTTATTGTTGGCGGGGGCGTTCGGCGAAGCCTCCTCGGGAAACGGGCGCGTGCCCTCCGGGAGGTTTTCGGGGAAATGACGATGTTTGAAGGATTGGCTTCGAACCAAGCGCGTGACTGGTCGTCGGTGAGGGCGAAACGCGTCTTGGGCAAGCCTTTCAGCCGGCTACCAGTCCGCTTGGCTTGAGCGACGGGTGGGGGGCTGAAGTGTCTTGCCTGATGCTTTCCGGAGACGTACAGCCCTGCGTTCCTTGAAGTAATAGGCCCATGTCGTTGGGACGATCCAAAGCCCAAACGCAATGGCGAACACAATTTGGCCCCAATTGGGTTCTTCGGTCCCGTCCATAAATAATTTGACGACAAGCACGGCCACAACCGTCATGACCAGCGTGATCAGGATGCTCAGGAACAGCAGTCCACCAGCCGAATTCACCGGCTTAATGGCGCTCCCGACGTCGCCCTTGTAGACCCCGTATTCCTCCACCGTTAGGCCTTGGCGTGCTGCCTCGGCCTCCACTTGCCGGGCGTAGTAGCCTTTTCTGCGACCACGTTCTGATTGGTTTTTCCGGTGGCTCATGCGGCTTCACCCCGTGCAGCAAGGACCCGGCCCAAAAGACCCAAATTGTCCAATCCGGTGGTCTCAACAACGTCCTGGGAAGGATCCAGGATTTTGCCGGTGGCCCAGCCGTCGGCGTCAGGCCTGATGAGCAGATGCTCGTCGCCGGCCAGTGTTCGCACGCGAATGAAGGCCGTGCCGCCAGGATGGTTGCTGACGTGTTCCTTGATAATGGCTAGCTCGGCCTCGGCGCCAGGGAAAGCCGGGTCTTGAGCGAACACAAACCAGGATTCGAGAGTTCGCGGCTGGAGCAGCACCGAGACATTGTCTGACTCAACGTGGACCACCGTGTCAGTGAATTCGGGGGTTATGAGGCTGATTTCCGTCCAGCGTTGCGCTCTTGCCAGCGCGTAAGCGACTGCAACAGCGGGCCCTTCAAGTTCCAAGTCTTCGCCGATGGTGGCGAATCCCCGGCCGAGCAGCGAGGACGCGCCAGCGACGCATAGGCGATCAGTATCTACTTCCGCCTCCAGTCGAAGCACTTCAGCCGACTTCGTGGCCGACGCCGTCCCGAACATCTTGAGCATGAACGCGACCTCGGCAAAGCCGAAACCAACGGCTGAATCCGGGGCCGTTTCCTCTTGCAGCGTGGGGGTCATCCGTTATGCTCCTTTGATTTTGCGCTAACCGATTCCGAGGAACTTAGCTGCGCTCTGGCCCAGGCCCGCCAAGTTCTTTCCGGTTTCGGCGACAAACGATGCGCCTTCAACAGCTTTTTTGGCGACGATTTCACCTGTGTCTTTTACCGCACCGTTCACGAAGTTCTTAACCGCCGGCATTTCGTAAATCGCGATGCCTGCGCTGGCTACCTGACAGACCGTTCCTGCGGGAGGCGGGAGGAAACAAGCTATACCCAGTCCAGTTTTCACCCCGGACCAAATCGCGTCTCCCGTTTTACCTTCCGATAGGTAGTTCGCGGTGTCCATGCCGTTCAGGCCGATGCCCAGCCACCCCACCGCCCGGCCTAGGTGTATTGACCTGTGAGGTTGGTGACGCGGCTGGCTGGTGGCTGACCTTTGAGGGAGGTGTGGCCTCGATGATGATTGTAGTGATGGAGCCAATCGGCGAAGGCGGCAACACGCTCGGCCTCTGAGCGGTAAGGACGGGCGTAGGCCCCATCGAGCATCGTGCGGTTGTAACGCTCGACTTTGCCATTGGTCTGGGGCCTGTACGGGCGGGTGCGCTTGTGTTTGATCGCCGGCCCCAGCGCGTCCTTGAAAGCATGAGAGCGGTAGCAGGAGCCGTTATCCGTCAGTACCCGTTTTACGGTAACCCCGTGGGACTCGAAGAAGGCGTTGGCGCGTTCCCAAAACCCGGCGGCGGTGTCCTTTTTCTCATCGCACAGGATCTCGGTGTAGGCGAGCCGGGAATGGTCATCAACGGCGTTATGCAGGAACGCGTAGCCCGGCCACCGGTTCACGGCGGTGCCGGTCTTGTTCCTATTGCCCTTGGCCCGGCCTGTGACACGATGGCCGCCTCCGTCCGGGATCCGCCCGAGCTTCTTGATGTCCACGTGGACCAGCTCCCCGGGGCTGTGGTGCTCGTAGCGCCGGATCACCCGGCCCGTCGCACGGTCCAGCCAGGACAACCGCGCCAGCCCGAACCTGGACAGGACCCGGTGCACCGTGGAGGGGTGGATGCCCAGCAGAAAACCAATCCTGGCAGGGCCCCACCGGCGGTTGACCCTCACCGCGATGATCCGCCGTTCCCGCCGCACGGACGTGCGTCCCGGGGACCTGACAGGTCGACTGGAACGGTCGTTCATCCCGGCTTCACCATGGGCCCGGTAGCGGGCGGCCCAACGGGCCGCGGTTGTCACCGACACTTGGAACCGTTCCGCCGCCCGGCGCAGGGACCACCCGTCCTCGACAATGCACCGGGCAAGCCGGAGCCTGCCCTTGGGCGTGAGGAGCGCGTTAGCATGGGACATTGAAGACCTCCTTGTGGATCGGACTCTTAGACAAGCCCCACTCCACTCGGAGGTCTTCTTTTTGTCACCTATCCACGCCGCACGTTCCTAACGTCCGAGGACAATACACCTAGGCCGCCCTTGCCGAGGCCCTCAAGCACTGGGCCGTGGCCTTTGAACAGCCATGTGTTTTCTTTGAACACGCCGCCGAACTGATTGAGCGCCGGGAAGTATTTGTAAAGATTCTTGAGCCCGAGGAAATCTGTTCCTGTATCCAACAGGTTGTAGGTGACACTATTGGCCTGCAGCTTGCCCCAGCGGGCGGCGTCAGTGAAGTTCTCCAGCCCTTGGGAGGCCATCGTGGCTAAACCAAAAACACTTTTCGGCAGATCCAAGCCCTCCTTGACCTGGCTGCGGAGACCCCACCCGTCCCGGAACGGCGAACCCTTGGCCAGCCAATCCGGGCCGGAAGGATTCGCTGGAGATCCGGAACCAGGCCCGCCGAAGCCGGGGACCCCAGGAATCGGATGACTGCCGGAGCCCGAGCCGTCGGTGCTCGCCTTCTCCTGCTCGTCAGCGTTCTTGAGCAGTACTTTCGATTCCTGCTGCAGCCGCGAGACGGTCTGCTGAAGAAGCGTCCGGTGGCTGCTGTTCCAGTCAGAGCGGAACCGTTGGGCGTCTGCGCCCTTCCAAGCCGGGTTGTTGTTGATCTGGCTGCTCAGCTGTGTTGACTGCTGCTGCAGCAGATCCGCCGTCTTGCTGAACTGCTGCGCGAGGGTCCGCAGTTGTTGGACGTCGGCGCCCCACAAAGTTCCTGCCACCAGGATTCCCCCCATATTCATCAGCATCCCAGAGTGCTGTGTGCCCCAGCCTAGGGCAGGATCAATGCTGCCGCGATGGGGAAGCCTCCCCATGCAACCATTCAGCGGCTGCCGCTAGCCCCGGTCCGACTCCTCCAACACAGCTGCCTTCCGCGCACGCAGCGCGAAGAACGCCCCGAAGGTGAACACCTGCGTGACCACCACCAGCACGATGGCCCCGGCGATCTTGTTGCCGCCCAGGATCATGGTGAGCCCCACGATCGCTGACAGCAACGCCAGCAGGGGCAGCAGCATATATCCCAGGACGAACAGGGTTTCCGGTTTCTTCAGCATGTTCCTAGCCCTCGGTCCGTGACCACTTGGTGAATCGGTAGCGTGTGCCGTTGGCGGCGGTCAGCCAGCCGTCCGGCGGGACGGAGGCGGTGGCCTCCCAACTGGTACCAAGCTCCGGAGCGAACGTGTCGCCGTCGGCCTTCACGTCGATGGTGGTGACCACCGCGACGTTGGCAAGCTCGGTGGACTGGCGGAAGACGTCACCGCCGCCCAGGATCCAGACTGTTTCGCCGCCGTCGACAAACTGCGACTCAAGGAGCGCGTCATCCAAAGAAGGAACCACGACGGCGCCCGCCGCCTCAGGCGTCTGGGCCCAGCTTTTCTGCCGGGTGATAACGATGTTGGTGCGCCCGGGCAGAGGACGGTACTTATCCGGAAACGACAGCCAGGTCTTGCGGCCCATGATCACCGGGTGCCCGGTGGTGAGCCGGGTGAAGTGCTTGAGGTCCTCGGGCAGGTGCCAGGGCATGTCCCCGTCCTTGCCGATGACGCCGTCGGACGTCTGGGCCCAGACCAGGCCGACGCCGGTGATCGATGCGGCCAGTTCCTCACTGAAGGACTGCGGATCGGTGAAGTTTTCGGTGCTCATACGGCAATCGGTGCCTTGATGGTGGGGTGGTGCCTGTAGCCCAGCACTTCGAAGTCTTCCAGGGTGTAATCGAAGATCGACGCCGGCTTGCGGGTGATCTTCAGCTGCGGGTACTCGTACGGCTCGCGTTCCAGCTGCTTGAGGACCTGGTCCATGTGGTTCTCGTAGATGTGCACGTCCCCGCCCGTCCACACGAATTCGCCGGGTTCGAGGCCCACCTGCTGGGCGACCATGCAAGTGAGCAGCGCGTACGAGGCGATGTTGAACGGGACGCCCAGGAACATGTCAGCGGAGCGCTGGTAGAGCTGGCAGGAGAGCTTGCCGTCGGCCACGTAGAACTGGAAGAACGCGTGGCATGGCGGCAGGGCCATGTCGTTGAGTTCGGAGACATTCCACGCGGACACGATGTGCCGGCGGGAGTCCGGATTCGACTTCAGGTTCTCGATGAGTTCGGCGATCTGGTCGATGTGGCCGCCGTCCGGGGTGGGCCAGCTGCGCCACTGCACGCCATACACGGGGCCCAGGTCGCCGTCCTCATCCGCCCACTCGTTCCAGATGGTGACGCCCTGGTCCGTCATCCACTTGATGTTCGTTTCGCCGCGCAGGAACCACAGGAGTTCCACCGCGACGGACTTGAAGTGGACCCGCTTGGTGGTGATCAGCGGGAAGCTCTTGGAGAGGTCAAAGCGGATCTGGCGGCCGAAAACGCTGGTGGTTCCGGTGCCCGTGCGGTCCGATTTATGGGTGCCGGTGGCCAGGACATCGCGCAGGAGGTCTTCATAGGGCGTTGGGATGCTCACGCCCCAAGTCTACTGAAGCGTTCGCCTAATCATCGAAGGGCTTGAACTGCTCTACCGCCACGACCCGTTTCTTCCCGCTGTTGGCCAGGTGGCACACCACCAGTTCGCCGGGCGACAGGAAAGGCTCGTGTGCCGGCAGCAACTGCACGAGGTGTGAGGGCATATGGGTGGCCAGTTGCTTCAACACCGTTGGCAGGGCGGGCCGGTGGGTGCACACCACCACGGGCCGTTGCTTGTCGACCAGGGATTCGATGACGGCCGCGGTCTTCTTGGGAGTGCGCTGGTGCTTGTGCTCGGTGAGGCCCTCCGCCAGCTTCACCTTCGCGCCCGTGGCCCGCGCGTACGGGGCAACGGTGGCAACGCAGCGCAACCATGGGCTGGAGACTATCCGCATCGGTTTCCATGCCTGCAGGAGCCGGCCCACCGCCTGGGCCTGCCGGGAGCCGGTGGCCGCCAGCGGACGCTCACCTTCAGCCTTGCTCCAGGATGAGCGCGGCTTGGCCTTCGCATGGCGGAGCACCAGCAGGGGCCACGTGTCCAGCTCCCCGCGTTCGTGCGCGTCGCGCAGGGATTCAAGCGGGGCGACGTCGGACGGGTTGGACAGGAGGCGGGCGGCCTTGTCGGGGGCACACCACATGACGCTGTCCACCTCTTTGCCGTCCGGCACCAGGCTGTCGCCGTTGACCTTGACCGCCCAGTAGTGGACTACCTTGAGGCCGGACGCCACGTGGTAATGAATGGGCGGCAGCGGTATACCCAGTGGTGCCCTGAGGCCAATCTCCTCCCACACCTCACGGACGGCGCATTCGGGGACTGTCTCGCCGGCGTCGATCTTTCCCTTGGGCCACGACCAGTCGTCATAGCGGGGCCGGTGGATCAGCAGGACCTCGAGTCCGTCCTTGCCGGCGCGCCAGGGAATGGCGCCCGCTGCAGTGACGGCTACGGGTTCCCCCGGGTGGTCAGTCTGGTCGGCTATGAGTGCATCGCTCGACAACGCGGCGGCCCTTATCGCCGGCTCAGGCTGCGTTGCCGCGGCCGGGACGCCAGCAGCCAGGACTGGACGTCTTCGAGCGGCTTCCCGTCCTCGGACAGGTGGTGCCGTATCCAGCGGCCCTCGTTGTCAAGATGCCAGCTGGAAGTGTCCGGATCCATGTAGCGCCCCAGGAGGTCAAGGACGTACGTGATGTCATCAGGACTCTCCAGCTGCACCAGTGCCTCCACCCTGCGGTCCAGGTTGCGGTGCATCATGTCCGCGGAACCGATGTACACCACGGGGTCCCCGCCGTTGGCAAAGGCGAACACCCGCGAGTGCTCCAGGAACCGGCCCAGGATGGAACGGACGGTGATGTTGTCGCTCAGGCCAGGAACGCCGGGGCGCAGCGAGCAGATGCCGCGGACCACCACGTCCACCTTCACGCCCGCCTGGGACGCACGGTACAGGGAATCGATGATGGCCTCGTCCACCATCGAGTTCACCTTGATCTGAACATGGCCCGGCACACCTGCCCGGGCGTTGCGGATCTCTGTCTCGATCCGGTCGATGAGTCCGGAGCGCACGGAGCGGGGGGCCACCAGGAGGCGCTTGAAGGTTGACTTGGGGGCGTAGCCGGAAAGCTGGTTGAACAGCTTGGAAAGATCCTGGCCTACCTGGTCATTGGCAGTCAGCAGGCCCAGGTCCTCGTAGTACCGTGCGGTGCGCGGATGGTAGTTGCCGGTGCCGATGTGGCAGTAGCGGCGCAGCCCGTCCACTTCCTGCCGGACCACCAGCGAAAGCTTGCAGTGCGTTTTCAGGCCCACGATCCCGTACACCACATGCACGCCGGCCTGTTCCAGTTTGCGGGCCCAGGAGATGTTGGCCTGCTCATCAAACCTCGCCTTGATTTCCACCAGGGCCAGGACCTGCTTGCCGGCCTCAGCGGCGTCGATCAGGGCGTCCACAATGGGTGAGTCACCGGAGGTGCGGTACAGGGTCTGCTTGATGGCCTGCACTTTCGGATCCGCTGCGGCCTGTTCCAGGAACGCCTGCACCGAGGTGGAGAACGAATCGTACGGGTGGTGCAGCAGGATGTCCCGGCGGCGCATTGCAGCGAAGACGTTGGCGGCCTTGGAGGTTTCGGATTCGTTCAGGTACCGCGAGGTGTGCGGGACGTGCTTGGGGTAGTGCAGGTCCGCCCGGTCGATGCCGGCAATGACGGACAAGCCCCGCATGTCCAGCGGCGCCGGCACCGAATACACCTCGGACTCCTCGACGCCCAGCTCACGGATCAGCAGCGCCCGGATGTTGGGGTTGATGTCATTGGTGACTTCCAGCCTGACGGGCGGGCCGAACCGGCGGCGGAGGAGTTCCTTCTCCAGTGCCTGCAGGAGATTCTCGGCGTCGTCCTCCTCCACCTCCACGTCTTCGTTGCGCGTGACGCGGAAGGTGTGGTGCTCCAGGACCTCCATGCCGGGGAACAGCTTGTCCAGGTGGACGGCGATGACTTCCTCGAGTGCAATGAACCGTGCCACCCGGCCCGGCACTGCACCCGCGCGGGGGCCGTCGATGGAGATCAGCCGCGGCAACTGGTCGGGGACCTTCACGCGGGCGAAGAGCTCCTTGTCGCTGACGGGGTTCCGCACCACGACGGCAAGGTTCAGCGACAGCCCTGAGATGTAGGGGAAAGGGTGCGCCGGATCCACGGCAAGGGGCGTGAGGATGGGGAAGACTTTTTCCGCGAACATGACGCTGAGCTGCTGCTGGGCGGCGTCGTCCAGTTCCTCCCACTGCATGACGTGGATGTGCTCGTAGGCAAGGGCCGGGCGGATCTGCTCAGCGAAAACCTGCGCGTGCCGCTGCTGGAGCCGGTGGGCTTCTTCACTGATCCGCTCCAGCACCTCAACGGGGCTCAGGCCGGCGGGGGAGGGGACGGCGAGTCCGGTGGCGATGCGGCGCTTGAGGCCGGCCACGCGGACCATGAAGAACTCGTCCAGGTTGGAGGCGAAGATGGAAAGGAAGCTGACCCGTTCCAGCAGGTGCAAGGTGGGATCCTCGGCCAGCTCCAGCACCCGGGAGTTGAAGGCGAGCCAGCTCAGTTCCCGGTCCAGGAAGCGGTCAGGCCGGATGTCGCCTTCCGGCTGGAGGTTCGGTGCGAATTCAGGAATGTCGATGCGGTCCTGGGTGGCCCTGGCCGCCGGTACCTCGGAGGAGCCGAAGCGGGCCCGGACGGGCACCGCAACATCCTGGGACGTGGCTGTTCCGGACGGTTCCGGGTTCATGGCTTCTCCTTCGGCTGGCGCTCCGGTGCCGGCGCTTCCGCCCCGCGCGGCTCCATTTCAACCTTACAAGCATTAACGGTCACCACGGCCTTTGATTTACGCCGCGCCAGGGATTGTTCCAGCCGCCCTGCCTAACCGCGGGCGGGGCCGTACATGACGTCCATGTCCCAGCGGGTGAAGCCAAGCCGCCGGTACAGGGCAACGGCCGCGGCATTGTCCGCATCCACATAGAGCATGACCCCGTTCAACCCTGAGTCGCGGAGGTGTTTGATGCCGGCAATAGTGAGTGCCTTTCCCAGGCCCATGCCCTGCGCCCCGGGTGTCACGCCCACCACATAGACCTCGCCGATTGCCGGGTGCGACCCATGCCGGGGGTGGACCTTGGTCCAGTGGTAACCCAGGAGGCGGCCGTCCCGGTCCTCCGCCAGGAAGAACCCGGACGGATCAAACCATTCCTCCGCCATGCGCGCCTCGAGATCGGCCCTGGTGAGGTTGCCCTGTTCGGGGTGGTGGGCGAACGCTGCCCGGTTGGCAGCCAGCCAGGACTCCTCATCCTTGCCGGGGACGAAGGTGCGGATGGCTATGCCGTCCGGGAGGCCGGCGTCGGGCAGGTCCGCGCCCGTGGTGGTCATCCGCATCTTCCAGAGCTCGCGCACCGGCGCGTACCCGTAGCGGGCGGCAAGGTCTGCCGCGGCCTCGTGGTTGCCGTGGGACCAGGCCTTGAGCCCGTCAAAGCCCCTGACCTCCTTCAGCGCGCCCACCAGCCGGTCCGCTACGCCCTGGTTCCGGTACGAGGGATGGACGGCGATCTCCAGGATGCCGTGGGCGTCCGGTTCGTCAACCACGACGGCGAAGCCCGCCAGGTCCTGGCCGGTCACCGGATCAGAGTCCTCGTCCGGCGCGTAGAGGGCCAGCGTCAGCAGCGTGTGCTCCGCCGAATCCCCGGCACGCATGGTCACCAGGGTCTGTTCGGAAATGGAAGGATTGCCGTCCGATTCCTCAGCAGCGGCCAACAGGTCGCGGCAGTCTTTCAGCAGTTGCTGGTCAACTCCGCCCCGGACGACATGGACGGGCCACTTCTGCGGATGCGCTGGAGTCATGAGCCAAGGCTATACGCCGACGGCGGCCGGGGGCTCAGGCCTCGGTCAGTTCGTCTTCCTGCTGCCGGACCAGGGTGAGGCGGTAGCCGACGTTCCTGACCGTGCTGATCAGGTTTTCGTGGTCCGCCCCGAGCTTGGCCCGAAGCCGCCGGACGTGGACATCCACGGTGCGCGTGCCGCCGTAGTAGTCGTAGCCCCAGACCTCGGTCAGCAGTTGTTGGCGGGTGAAGACGCGGCCGGGGTGCTGGGCCAGGTACTTCAGGAGTTCGAACTCCTTGAAGGTCAGGTTCAGCGGCGCCCCATTGACCCGGGCGGTGTAGCTTGCCTCATCGATGACGACGCCGGCGGCACGGATTTCGCTCGGGGCGTCCTCCTGCTCGGGCACCGCCCGGGCAACGGACAGCCGGATGCGGGCTTCCACCTCAGCCGGGCCGGCGGAATCGAGGACGATGTCGTCCACAGCCCAGGCCGAGGACACCGCTGCCATGCCGCCTTCGGTCAGGATCAGCACGAGCGGGGCGCTGAGGCCCGTGGCTTTCAGGAGCTGGGTGAGGGAGCGGGCGCCCACCAGGTCCTTGCGGGCGTCCAGCAGGACAATGTCGCAGGGGTCTGTTTCCAGGAGTGCCGTGGGCTCGGCGGGGAGGATATGCACCCTGTGGTTCAGCAACTCGAGGGCAGGCAGAATGTCCACCGAAGAACCAGTGCTGTTGGTCAGTAACAGGATGTGCGACATTGTTCCTCCAAGGGCCGTCCGCGCATCATTGGGCGACTGAACCGGATTCTCACCGGCCGGTACTGGCTTCCTGCGGGAGGTTTTGGTCCGTCAGCGCGCCGCCGGCCAGCCACCTCAGCAGGGAGCGTAGCTGAGCTTTGAGTATACCCGGCAGCCCCTTCCAGGCCACAGATTCAGAACGTGGACAGGCACGTTTTGCGACATATCCAGTTCATATAGGGCAGGATTGGACCAGGGCGGACCAGCCCTGCCATGAGGGGGCTGACCAGCCTTCCGGCCGACCGCCAGGATGGGAAAACAGCGCAGTGAGTGCACCGACGAAGCACAGGCCGGGCCCCGCATGACGGCGGAACTGCAGGCACCCGTGCGTTCGCTTGGGTCCTGGACCGTCGGGGTCGTCGGTATCGCCGGCCTCGTTGCCATCATCGCGGGGGTCTACGCCTCGCCGGAGGCACTCGTCGTAGTGGGCGTCCTGATCGCCGCCGCGGTGGGCATCGGCTGGCCGCACTTCCTCCGCATCCCAGCCAAGAAGACCCTCGCCGCGGTCATCGCCCTGCCGGGTGCAGGTGCCGCAGTGGCGGCCGCCCTAACGCCGGCGCCGGGTTACCTGGACTGGACGCCGGCTTTTGTGGCGCTTGGGATGATGGCAGTCTTCGTGGTGCAGTTGATCCGCGGCACCGGGCAGGCGCAGAGGCTGGAGTCCACCCTGGGATGCTGCGCCGGCGTCCTGCTTTCCTGCCTCGGCGCCGGCTGGATTGCCGGCTCCCGCTTCAACGGCGTCCGCGAGATGCTTCTGGTGGCGGCGATCAGCGCGGCAGTGGCCTTGATGGCGGGACTCATCCGTTGGCCGGACAGCATCGTTGCTCCTCTTGGAGTCGTGCTTGCCGGACTGGCCGGCCCGCTCGCCGGGCTGGTCCTGTCAGATATTGCCGTCCTCCCGGCCGCCGTCTTCGGTGTGGTTGTCGGCGCGGTCCTGGCGAGCTTCCGCCGGCTGGCCACGCTCCGCGGCGCACCGCTGAACATCCCGGCCGCGCTGGGCATGGGCCTTGCCCCCGTCTCGGCCGTCGGGTCCCTGGCGTACTTCATAGACAAACTACTCATCTACTAACGGTTAGGATGGCACCATGTCCGTACTTGCTTTTGAAATCTTCTTCCTTGTCCTGCTCGGCATCGCGAGCCTGTCCATGGCCTGGTTCGCCGGCTTCGTGGTCTACCGTCTCTTCAAGGGCCAGCAGTAGCCACCCCTTACCCAGGACGAGCCACATCTGGAGGTAAGACCAATGCCCATTGAGATTCCTACAGACCTGACCCCCGAACTCGTCCCCCTTTCCTGGCTCATCGGTGAGTGGGAGGGCCGCGGCCGGCTGGGCAGCGGCGACGAGGATTCCGAGCACTTCCTGCAGCACGTTTCCTTCACCCACAACGGCCTGCCGTACCTCCAGTACCGGGCCGAAAGCTGGCTGACCGACGACGACGGCACGCGCCTGCGGCCGCTCACCGTCGAGACGGGCTTCTGGGCACTGGAGCGCAAGCAGCTGGATGCCGACGGCGGTCCCGGGCTGGTGCCTGCAGACATCGTGCCGGTGTTGAAGAGCGCCGACGAGGTTGAAGCACTGCGCAACAAGGACGGCGGCTTCGATATCTCGGTGTCCATCTCGCACCCCGGCGGAATTTCGGAGCTGTACTACGGCCAGATCAAGGGCCCGCAGATCCAGCTGACCACAGACATGGTGATGCGCGGCAGCCACTCGAAGGACTACAGTGCAGCAACCCGGATCTTCGGCCTGGTGGACGGGAACCTGTTGTGGCGGTGGGACGTTGCCGCGGGCGGCGAAGCAGGAAAGGGGCTGGAGGCGCACGCCTCCGCGTTCCTGCACAAGGTTTCCTGACCGGGAGAGGTTTCCTGAACCATAAGAGGGGAGCGGCACCGTGGACGAAAGCACCGAAGAAGCAGCAGGAGCGCCGGTTGGTTACAGCGACCTCAAGGCCGTCTTCTTCAATGGCACGCTGAAAAAGTCGCCCCAGACTTCCAACACGGACGGACTGATCCGCATCAGCCGCCTGATCATGGAAAAGCAGGGCGTCAGCACCACGGTGATCCGCACGGTGGACCACGACATCGCCAGCGGCGTCTACCCGGACATGACCGGGCACGGATGGGCCACCGACGAGTGGCCGGAGCTGTATCCCGCGGTCCGGGAAGCGGACATTGTCGTGGTGGCTGGCCCCATCTGGCTGGGGGACAACTCCTCCCAGACCAAGAAGCTGATCGAACGCCTTTACGCCCATTCCGGTGAGCTCAACAGCAAAGGCCAATGGGCGTTCTACCCGAAAGTGGGCGGCTGCCTGATCACCGGAAACGAGGACGGCATTAAGCACTGCGCCATGAACGTCCTTTACAGCCTGCAGCACATCGGGTTCAGCATTCCTCCGCAGGCCGACGCCGGATGGATCGGGCCCGTGGGTCCGGGACCAAGTTACCTCGACGAAGGCTCGGGCGGCCCGGAGACGGACTTCACCAACCGGAACACCACCTTCATGACCTGGAACCTCCTGCACCTGGCGAGGATCCTCAAGGACGCCGGGGGCTACCCCGCTTACGGCAACCTGCCGAATGAGTGGAACGCCGGCACCCATTTCGGTTTCGAAAACCCGGAATACCGCTGACCTCCAAGGACTTCTACTTCATATGACTACGCCCAGCCCTTTGTTGTCGCGCCCCGGCGCCGTCGAGGCCACCGGCCCCGACGCCGGAGTCGCCGCCCACTATGGCGAGCCGCTGCGCGAGCAGCGCGCACTCGCCGCCGGAACCGCCGTCGTCGACCTTTCGAACCGCGGCGTGGTCACCGTTACCGGGCCGGACCGGCTCAGCTGGCTCAATACCCTGTCCTCGCAGCAGGTGGCGGCCCTGAAACCAGGCGAGTCCAGCGAACTGCTGCTGCTGAGCGTCCAGGGCCGCATTGACTTCGACGCCCGCGTCATCGACGACGGGGAGACCACCTGGCTGATCGTTGAGGCCGCCGAGGCCGCGCCGCTTGCCGAGTACCTCAACCGGATGAAGTTCATGCTGCGCGTGGAGATTGCCGACGCCTCGGCGGACTGGGCCGTAGTGGGCAGCACCCGGGCCGTCCCCGAATGGTCCGGCCGGCTCGCCTGGCAGGACCCCTGGCCGCACGTTTCCGCAGGGGGATACTCCTACGCCACCGTCCCGGAGGAGAACCATCCCGGACATGAACGTCCCTGGTTCGAGTACCTCATCCCCGCCGCCGGGCTTGAGGACGCCGTCGCCGGGCGCGCGCTGGCCGGTGTGCTCGCCGCCGAGGCCCTCCGGGTCGCCGCGTGGCGCCCCCGGATCGGTGCCGAGACGGATGACAAGACCATTCCGCACGAACTGGACCTGCTGCGCACCGCCGTGCACCTGGCCAAGGGCTGCTACAAGGGGCAGGAAACCATCGCCCGCGTCCACAACCTCGGCCACCCGCCCCGCCGGCTGGTCTTCCTGCAGCTGGACGGTTCGCAGCACACCCTGCCCGCGGCCGGCAGCCCCATCCTGGCCGGGGAGCGGAAAGTGGGAACAGTGACTTCCGTGGTGCAGCACTACGAAATGGGCCCGGTCGCCCTGGCAGTCATAAAGCGCTCCGTGGCCCCGGATGAAATACTGACGGTCCTGGACGGCGATGAGCCGTACCCTGCCGCCCAGGAACTCATTGTCGCCCCTGACGCCGGCCAGGTAGTGGGGCGCCAGACCGGATTCCTGAGGGGGCCACACTGATGACCGAGAACACCGGGACCACACCCGCGGGCGCGGGGACAGAGGCAGCGGCAGGGCACGACGACGACGCGCTGGCCCTGGCGCATACGCTCTTCCAGGCTGCCCGTGAAGGAAGCGATACGCTGCTGGGTGCCTACCTGGACGCCGGTGTTCCCGCCACCATGACCAACTCCGCCGGCGACTCCCTGCTCATGCTGGCCGCGTACCATGGCCATGCCGGGACCGCGCAGCTTCTCCTGCAGCACGGCGCCGACGCCAACACCGCCAACGACCGGGGCCAGACCCCCCTCGCCGGGGCGGCATTCAAGGGCTACACGGATGTGGCCCGGGTCCTGCTGGACGCCGGAGCGGATCCGGACGCCGGTACGCCGTCGGCCCGGGCCGCGGCGCAAATGTTTGCCCGCACGGAGATCCTGGACCTGCTGGGCTGATCTTTCCGGGTTTCCGCCCGGCACCAACCAAAACTTCCCAAAGGATGACCGAGTGGAAAACGTAGCAAAGCCCTGGCCGGCCCTGTGGTCCCTGGTGATCGGGTTCTTCATGATCCTGATCGACACCACCATCGTGTCCGTTGCCAACCCCCGGATCATGGAGGGCCTGAACGCCGACATCAACTCGGTGATCTGGGTGACCAGCGCCTACCTGCTGGCGTACGCCGTCCCCCTGCTCATCACCGGCCGGCTCGGTGACAGGTTCGGGCCCAAGAAGCTTTACCTCTCCGGCCTGGTGGTGTTCACCCTCGCCTCCCTGTGGTGCGGCTTCGCCGGCGACGTCCGGATCCTGATACTTGCCCGCGTCCTCCAGGGCCTTGGCGCGGCCATGATGACACCGCAGACCATGGCCGTGATCACCCGGATCTTCCCGCCGGACCGCCGCGGTTCAGCGATGGCCGTCTGGGGGGCTACCGCCGGAATGGCAACCCTCGTGGGGCCCATCCTCGGCGGCGTCCTGGTGGACGGCCTTGGCTGGGAGTGGATCTTCTTCATCAACGTGCCCATCGGCGTCGTGGGCTTCATCCTGGCAATGCGCAACGTTCCGGCCCTCACCACCCACCCGCACCGGTTCGATATCCCCGGCGTCCTGCTGAGCGCCGTCGGGCTGTTCCTGCTGGTCTTTGGGATCCAGGAGGGGGAGACCTACAACTGGGGCACCATTACCGGACCCATCAGCGTGTGGGGCCTGATCATCGCCGGCATCGTCGTGCTCGCCGCCTTTGTCCTGTGGCAGCGGTTCAACAAGGGCGAACCGCTGCTGCCGCTGGCGCTTTTCCGGGACCGGAACTTCTCTCTGGCGAACATCGGCATCACCACTGTGGGCTTCACCGTGACGGCCTTCAGCCTGCCGCTGATCTTCTACTACCAGCTGGTCAGGGGCCTCACCCCCACGCAGTCCGCCCTGATGATGGTGCCCATGGCACTGATCTCCGGCGGCCTGGCTCCCGTGGTGGGGAAACTGGTGGACCGGGTGAACCCCAAATACATCACCGCCACCGGACTGGTCCTCATGGCAGTAGCGCTGCTGTGGAACTCGGCGCTGATGCAGCCGGACACGCCCATCCTGATGTTCCTCCTTCCCAGCGCGGTCCTGGGCTTCGCCAACGCCGGTATTTGGGCTCCCTTGAGCACCACCGCCACCAGGAACCTGCCGCCGCGACAGGCCGGGGCAGGGTCGGGTGTCTACAACACCACCCGCCAGATCGGCGCGGTCCTGGGCAGCGCCGCCATTGCCGTGCTGATCCAGTCCCGGCTGGCCGCAGAGCTTCCGTCGAGGGGGCCGGGCGGGTCCGCCGGCGAAGGACTGGCAATGGGCGGTTCACTGCCGGAGTTCCTGCATGCTGGATTCTCGACGGCGATGGGCCAGTCCATCCTGCTGCCGGCCGGAGTGATCCTGGTCGGCGCGGCGGTGGCGTTGTTCTTCGCCAAGCCGCAACCGGTCCAGGGCTGGGGCGGGCAGGGGCAGCAGCAGGGACAGGCGTCAGCGAAGGTGGACGCTGGTCTGGATTCCGCCGGCTGAGAGGCCCAGCTTCCGCGCCAGCGCCAGGCATCCGGTGTTGCTGACGTCCGCACACCATTGCAGCGTCAGGCCGGCGGCAAGGGCCTCGTGGGCGGCAATGGAACCCGCCAACGAGCCCAGGCCGCGGCGCCGCCACTCGGGGTCCACCAGCACGCCCATGTTGGCCAGCAGGCCCTCCCACTCCCCGTAGGCTCCGCAGGCCAGGGGCACCCGCCTGCCGTCCAGTTCGTGCACGATGGTGTAGCGGTTCTCGAGGTCGGACAGGCCCACCTCGTTGACGTCGTCCGGCGGGCATCTGCCCTCCAACTCGATTGCCTCCGGATTCCCGTGTGAGACCGTCAGCTCCTCGGACGGCTGCTGGAGCGGCAGGTCGTCGGCGAAGAACAGGGCGGCGGCTCCGAGCCCGTGGCCGCCCTGTTCCCGGGTCAGTTTCAGGAGCGTCACATGGTGCGCCATCTCCTCGTCAGGGATGTCCGTCGCGGCGTCGATGACGCTCTGTGGTCCCACCAGCGCGGAGCTTCCGAACAACCGCACAAACTCGACGGCCCTGGCCGATTCGTCGGCGCGGACAATCCTCTCGCCGGATGCCAGTGCGTCCCCGAAGGCGTCGTCGTCAAGGCCCAGCCGGCGCGCCCACGCCAGCTGGATGATGGCCGCGGAGCCGGGATCAAGTGTCATGGTCCCAGCCTAGGGCGGCCCGAAGGCCTAGCCGAACAGGACCGCGGCTTCGTCGTACCGGTTTTGCGGGACGGTCTTGAGCTGGCCCAGGGCCTCTTCGAAGGCGACGTGCCGGATGTCGGTGCCTTTCAGTGCCACCATGGTGCCCCAGTAGCCTTCCACCACGGAGTCGATGGCGGCCATGCCCAGCCGGGTGGCCAGGACCCGGTCGAAGGCGGAGGGGACGCCGCCGCGCTGGATGTGGCCCAGGATGGTGGCGCGGGTTTCAATGCCGGTGCGGGCTTCGAGCTCGGGGGCCAACTGGTCGGCGATGCCGCCCAGGCGGGGACGGCCAAAGGTGTCCAGGCCGCGCTCGGAGTGCGGGCTTTCCATGTGTTCCGGCACGAAGCCTTCGGCCACCACCACCAGGGGCGCGCGGCCACGGTGCTGGGCTTCCTTCACCCATTCGGTGATTTGCTCGATGCTGACCTTCTGCTCCGGGATGAGGATCGCGTGGGCACCGGCGGCCATGCCTGCGTGCAGCGCAATCCAGCCCACGTGCCGGCCCATTACCTCAGCGATCATGCAGCGGTGGTGGGACTCGCCCGTGGTGCGGAGGCGGTCGATCGCCTCGGTGGCGATCTGGACGGCGGTATCGAACCCGAAGGTGTAATCGGTGGCGTCAAGGTCGTTGTCCACGGTCTTGGGTACGCCCACGATCTTGAGCCCGGCATCAGTCAGGCGCTTGGCTGCCGCCAAGGTGCCCTCACCGCCGATGGCGATGATGGCGTCGATGCCCAGCCGGTCCATGTGGGCTTTGATGGCTTCCGGGCCGCCGCCGTTTTCGAACGGGTTGGTGCGGGAGGTGCCAAGGATGGTGCCGCCCTGCTTGGCGATGCCGCGGACCAGGGTTCGGGGGATGTCGATGATGTCCCCCTCCACCACGCCCCGCCAGCCATCCCGGAATCCGACGAATTCCTGGCCGTGGACCGCGATGCCTTTAAGCACCGCACCTCGGATCACGGCGTTCAATCCGGGGCAGTCGCCACCGCTGGTGAGGATTCCAATTTTCATGTTCGGCTCAAATCCTGGGGAGAAGGTTTACAGGCAGAGCGCCACGCTGAGCTCACCTAGAAGTGTAGTGGGGGGTGTGGGGTACGACACAAACCGGTTACACGGGGGCCATCGCTGCCGCGGACACGGAAAGGCCCCTGCCCCGGTAAAAGATCCACGAGGGCAGGGGCCGGCGTTCTGGCGGTCAGGGCCGGTTGAGCGACCGCCGGTCCAGGAACGTCTGCAGCAGGATCTCATTGCGCTGGTCCGGAATGATGATCCAGGCCAGGAGGTAGAAGATCACGGCTGGCCCGGGGAGCAGGCAGAACAGCAGGAAAGCGATGCGGACATACGCCACATCCACGTTCAGCTGAGCGGCGATGCCTCCCAGGACTCCACCGACCCAGCGCTGCGGGCCGCGCTTCAGGCCGAAGCCCCTGACAATGCTGAAGAACTTATCCATGGTTCAAGACTTCCCTGTAGTTGGTTCGTTGTCACGTCTGCGGGCGGAAAGGAGGCCACCTGCCACCAGGGCTACGCCCGCGCCGATCATGAGGCCGATCAGGACGTAGGTTCCGTTGAGGGTGACGATGCCCAGTTGGGCCACGATGATCAGCGCGGCCAGGGCCAGGACGATCAGTCCCCACACCACCGTTCCCACCCTGGCAGGTGCCGGTCCGGCAATGTCCTGGCCCGCCGTCGTCGGGGTACTGCTGTTGTCCATGTCAGTTGCCTTCCTGGATTGTGACGTTGCTGAAGGTTCCGTCGATCCGCACCACCAGGTGGTTGCCGGGCCTGTCCGTGTTGTAGCTGCTTTCACGGGTGGTGGTGCCGCCGCGCTGCCCGCTTGCCTCGTTCAGGTTCCCCATCGTCATGTCCGCTTTGACGTCCACGGGCACGTTCTGCGGAATCACCACGGTCACATTGCTGGCGGTGATGTCCAGGGGAACCACGACGTCGGCCGTCAGGGGGGCGGTGGGGGAGAGGCCCGTGAGGTCCACGGTTCCCCGGCCGGCGGTGATGTCAATGCCGCCGCGTGCCTCCTCAATGCTGGCAGGGCTCCAGTCCACCTGCTGGAAACGCGCCCGGCCGTCGCCCAGCGTGTTGTAGATGCCGCCGGTGACCAGGGCGATCACGGCAAAGAGGCTCAGGATGCCGGCTGTCCGGCCGCGGAAGCCCGCCACCAGGATGCCCAGGCCCAGGACTGCCGCCGCGCTGGCCCAGACGATGGCGTTGGCGGAGCCGCCCAGGTTGATGATGTTCGCGGCGTCGAGCGCCTTGAGCCCGCCGCCCACCAGCAGGGCAGATCCCGTTGCGATGGCCACTGCCGGGGCGCCGGGGCCGGATGGCCGGGGCTTCGGCGGCCGCGGCGGAACCCAGGGGGCGGGGTAGCTGCTTCCGGAAGGGCTGTAGCTGCCTTGGCCGTAGGGACCGGTGCCCGTTGCTCCGGCGGAACTGCTGCCGAATGGGGGTGCGGCAGCGGGCCCGGAGGCGGTGCCTGCGGAGAATGTCGAGGTGTGACCCGCGGGGCTTGCCATCGGATAGGTCCCGCCTGGAGCGGCGGTGCCGTGGCCGGCCATGGTGGGGTGGGCCTTGTTGCGCTGGGAGAGGTAGTAGATCAGGTAGATGGCGCCGCCCACCCAGAAGAGGGTCCACAGCAGTCCGCTCAGGCCGTTGTGGCTCCAGCCCCAGAAGCCTCCGCCCAGGCCCGTGAGGCCCAGGACTGTGGCGATGAGGGAACCAGTCATGCCGCTGGACCAGCGGCCGGCGCCGGCTTCCTGGATGTGGATCCTGCCGTCAGGTTCCGGAAGGAAGGCCCAGGCCAGGCCGTACAGCAGGACTCCGATGCCCGCCAGGAGGGTCAAGACAATAAAGACGCCGCGGATGATGATGGGGTCAACGCCCAGCCGGTGGGCGATGCCGCTGCACACGCCGCTGATCCACCGGTCGTTGCCCCGGTAGATACCGTTGCTGCGGATCCAGCCGAAGAAATCGGTGGAAGGAGCCGGGGTGGGGCTGCCCTGGTAGGAGTAGCCCGGGGAAGAGTCCGCCGGGGCACCCGTCGAGGGGTCCGGAGGGGTGGAGGCAGCGGAGGGAAGCGGCTCGGTGGGCCGCTCTGCGCCCGGGCCGGGCTGCCCGTCGGGGAGGGGCTCGGCAGGGTGTTCGTCGTCAGGGGAAGGGGTCTGCGAGTTCATACCTCGATCCTCCCGTCCAGGCCGGTTGGCGCTCTATTGGGGGAAACCCTGAACCGTCCCTGAGCTGTCCCCGGGAAGCGGCCGAATGCGGTCCGGGCAACCCTGATCCATGCTTGGATTGACGCATGACAACCCTCCCGGTGCGGCCGCCCCTGGCACGGAGCAGCGACCGTGTCATTGCCGGGGTGTGCTCCGGCCTGGCCGCCCACCTGGGCTGGCCGGTGAAGAACGTCCGCCTGGGCATGGTTCTTGCGTCGTTCGCAGGAGGGGCAGGCCTGGTCTTCTATGCATGGCTCTGGATCATGGTGCCCACCGCGGACGAGGCCGCCCGCCGCAACGCCCGCCGCCCGGCGTCGCCCATTGCCCCGACGGTGAGCCAGCCGCCCCATGGAACGGCGCACGACGGAACGGCGCACGACGGCGGAACACCCGCAGGTGCGGCAGGTCCCGTTCCGGGCGGCTCGGGTGGGACTGCCGGTCCACCCTGGTTCCGGGCGCGCGGAATGCGTTACGGCAAGGAAATCCTGCTGGGCTGCGGCCTCCTGCTGGTGGCGGGCATCATGATCGCCCAGCTGCTGGGCGTGGATGTGTCCCTCGGGACGCTGATTCCCGCTGCCGCCGTCCTGGGTGGTGCGTCGATCGCGTGGATGCAGCTGGACGAGACCCGGCGCGCCGGCCTGGTGGACAAGACCAAAGCCGACCAGGCCGGCGGCTGGGGCAGGCTTGCTGCCGGACTTGCGCTGGTGGTGGCCGGTGTCCTGGTGATGGTGTCCGGATCGGGTTCATGGGAGCAGACCTGGCTCGCGTTGCTCGCTTCGGTGGCCGTCCTCGGCGGGGTGGTGCTGGTCCTGCTGCCCTGGGCCCTGAAGTTCTGGCGGGACCTGGAAGCGGAGCGCGCCGGCCGGATCCGGGAGACGGAACGTGCCGAGATCGCCGCCCACCTCCACGATTCCGTGCTGCAGACCCTCGCCTTGATCCAGCGTCGTGCAGGCAGCGAGCACGACGTCGTCCGCCTGGCCCGTGCGCAGGAACGCGAGCTGCGTGGCTGGCTGTTCCAGGATCCCGGCCGCGAAAGCGGACAGCTTTCAGACCGGATCAAGGCCGTCGCAGGCGAGGTGGAGGACCTGCTCGGCAACGCCGTGGAGGTGGTCACCGTTGGTGATGCCGCCATGACCGAGGCACACGAGGCCCTTGTCCAGGCCAGCCGGGAGGCCATGCTCAATGCCTCACGGCATGGTGGCGGGACGGTCTCGGTCTACCTTGAGGCGTCTGACGGGCAGGCCGAAATCTTCATCAAGGACAGGGGGCCCGGCTTTGAACTGGGGGACGTTCCGGCGGACCGGCTGGGCGTCCGCGAATCAATCATCGGCAGGATGAAACGGCACGGCGGCTCTGCGGCCATCCTCAGTACCGGCGACGGCACCGAGGTCCGTCTCAGGCTGCCCGCTGCAGCAGAACACGCGGAAGGAAAGTCATGAACACAGCCCAGGGAACAGGCGCCGGTGGTGCCCGGCCGGTCAGGTCTGCGCGGGTGGTCATCGTGGACGACCACGCCATCTTCCGGTCCGGACTGAAGGCGGACCTGGACGCCAGTATCGAGGTGGTGGGGGAGGCCGCCACCGTTGAGGAGGCCATCGCCGTGATTGCCCGGCAGCGGCCCGACGTCGTCCTGCTGGATGTGCACCTGCCCGGCGGATTGGGCGGCGGCGGCCGGGAAGTCATCGCAGGCTCCGCCGCACTCCTGGCCACTACCCGGTTCCTGGCCCTGAGCGTCTCCGACGCGGCGGAGGACGTGGTTGCCGTCATTCGCGCCGGCGCCCGCGGCTATGTCACCAAGACCATCTCCGGCGCCGAGATCACGGATGCCGTGTTCCGGGTGGCCGGTGGCGATGCGGTCTTTTCGCCCCGCCTTGCCGGTTTTGTCCTGGACGCCTTTGGTACTGCCCCCGCGGACATTGCCGATGACGAACTGGACAAGCTCTCAGCGCGGGAACTGGAGGTCATGCGGCTCATCGCACGGGGCTACAGCTACAAGGAAGTGGCCAAGGAACTCTTCATCAGCATCAAAACCGTAGAGACCCATGTGTCGGCGGTGCTCCGGAAGCTCCAGCTCTCCAGCCGGCACGAACTCACCAAGTGGGCCGCGGAGCGCCGCCTCCTCTAAACGCCCGCTCACCTTTCGCCCCTTAAACCAAAACGCCCGCTCACCTTTCGCCTCTTAAACCAAAACGCCCGCTCACTCCCCCTAAGGGAGTGAGCGGGCGTTTGGGGTTTACCTGCGGAAAGTGAGCGGGCGTCTACTGGGCCTTGCCGAGGAAGTCCTGCAGGCGCTGGACGCCCGTGGCGAGGTCGTCGTCGCCCAAGGCATAGGAGAGGCGGAGGAAACCTGAGGGGCCAAAGGCCTCGCCCGGAACCACTGCCACCTCAACCTCGTCCAGGATCAGTGCGGCCAGCTCGGCGGAGGTCTGTGGGGTGGCGGTGCCGGACGTCGTCGGGAATTCCTTGCCCAGCAGCGCGCGGACGTCCGCGTACACGTAGAAGGCGCCCTTCGGCGTCGGGCATTCCACGCCTTCAATGGCATTCAGGCCGGCGACGATGGCCTTGCGGCGGCGGTCGAACGCCACCTTCATTTCGTCGACGGCCGTCAGCGGGCCGGACACGGCAGCCAGGGCAGCGATCTGCATGATGTTGGAGACGTTCGACGTGGCGTGCGACTGCAGGTTGGTGGCCGCCTTGATGACGTCGGCGGGACCGATCATCCAGCCCACACGCCAACCGGTCATGGCATATGTCTTGGCAACGCCGTTGAGGATGACCACCTTGTCGCCCAGTTCCGGTGCGGCGGTGGCGATGGAGGTGAAGGGGACGCCGTCGTAGGTCAGGTGCTCATAGATCTCATCCGTGACCACCCAGAGGCCCTTGGCCGCGGCCCACTTGCCGATCTCCGCCACCTGCTCGGGGGAGTAGACAGCGCCGGTGGGGTTCGACGGCGAGACAAACAGCAGGATCTTGGTGCGGTCCGTCACGGCTGCTTCGAGCTGCTCGACGGTCACCAGGTAGTCCTGTTCCGGCCCGGCGAAAACCTCCACGGGGACGCCGCCTGCCAGCCGGATGGCCTCCGGGTACGTGGTCCAGAACGGGGTGGGCACGATGATTTCGTCGCCCGGATCCACCAAGGTGGCGAAGGTGTTGTATACGGCCTGCTTGCCGCCGTTGGTCACCAGCACCTGCGAGGGGTCAACCTGGTAGCCGGAGTCGCGCAGGGTCTTCCCGGCGATGGCCTTCTTCAACTCGGGCAGGCCGCCGGCGGGGGAGTAGCGGTGGAACCTGGGCTGGCCCGCTGCCTCGATGGCCGCCTGGACAATGTAGTCCGGGGTGGGGAAGTCGGGTTCGCCTGCACCGAAGCCAATAACCGGCCTGCCAGCTGCCTTCAGCGCCTTGGCCTTGGCATCAACGGCCAGGGTCGCGGATTCGGCAATTGCGGAAATGCGTTGGGAAACGCGGGCGGCAGACATTGGCAGGTCCGTTCTTCGCTTGCAGCCCGGAGGCTGGAATGTGGGATTCGACGAGTTCTACTCTATGCTGTTCACCGGGCCCTCCGGGGTGCCGGTTTTGATTTATGACTGCCCCGCGCAGCACGTTTCAGGCCGGACTTCGGATGGACCGGGGCGGGCTGGTTTTACCTGGGCGAAGTTCTTGCGTAGACTGGTTCACCGGTGTTGAAACACGGATGATGGCGTGCGCCCCAGTTCAAGCTGGTGTTTAGTCATCAAAGAGTGCACTTCACTCCATAGGGTAGTGGCGCAATTGGTAGCGCAGCGGTCTCCAAAACCGCAGGTTGCAGGTTCGAGTCCTGTCTGCCCTGCGCAAGCTGCTCCGGGCGAAAGCCCGGGGCAGGCGCAGCAACCATGGTTCTGATCAGGGCCGGGTAATCCACCATTGCAAAGATGAGCGAGGACCAGGTGACCGAAACAGCTGCCAGCAGCTCCAAGGGCCGCCCAGCTAAGAAGGAAGCCAAGGCAAACTTCTTCGCCCGCATTGCACTCTTCGTCCGCCAGATCATCGGCGAACTGAAGAAGGTTGTTGCTCCCACCCGCAAGGAACTGATCAACTACACGCTCGTGGTGCTGGTGTTCGTGGCCATCATGATGGTCATCGTCAGCCTGCTGGACATTGGTTTTGGAACCGCTGTCAGCTGGATCTTCGGCGGTACCGGCTCCAAGGACAGCTAAGGCTGCACAGTCCGCAGGCCGCGTGATTCACCCGGGAGACCGGAAGGAACCGCCGGCGTGCGGAATTGAGCCATTTAAATAGGCATGTTAGGCAATGAGGAAGCAGGAGACCAAGTGTCTGAGCAGGAGCTCGAGGTAACCGAGACTGGGATGGAAGAGTCCCAGGACGTCACGGCAGAAGCCGGTGAAGAGTCCGAGGTTGAGTCCTCCGTGCCCGAATCCGACGACGACGCCGCTTCCGACGCAGCAGTTGCTGACGCTGCCGGGGCCGACGCTTCAGATGCTGAAGACGAGTCCGCCGACGCCCTCGCCGCAGCCGCCGCCAAGGCCGAGGTGGATCCCGCCGAGGAGTTCAAGGCCAAGTTGCGCCGCCAGGAGGGTGACTGGTACGTCATCCACTCCTACGCCGGTTACGAAAACCGCGTGAAGGCCAACCTTGAAACCCGTATCCAGACCCTGGACATGGAAGATTACATCTTCGAAATCCAGGTGCCCATGGAAGAAGTCGTGGAGATCAAGAACGCCCAGCGCAAGGTGATCAACCGCGTCCGCATTCCCGGCTACGTCCTGGTCCGCATGGACCTCACCGATGCCTCCTGGGGCGCCGTCCGCCACACCCCCGGTGTCACCGGCTTCGTGGGCAACGCCCACAACCCGGTCCCGCTGCGCCTTGACGAGGTTTTCTCCATGCTCGCCCCTGTCTTCGAGGAAGAGCAGGCCGAGAAGGGCAAGCCGGTCAACAAGCAGCACCAGGCTCCTGTTGCAGTCGACTTCGAGGTCGGCGAGTCCGTCATCGTCAAGGAAGGTCCGTTCGAGACCCTCCCCGCCACGATCTCGGAAATCAAGCCCGAGTCCCAGACCCTCGTAGTGCTGGTCTCCATCTTCGAGCGCGAAACGCCGGTCACCCTGGCGTTCAACCAGGTCACCAAGATCTGAGCATCCTAGAATTCGTCCCGGTGCCGCCCGCTTAGTGGCACCGGAACGGCCGGCCGCCTTGCCATGGCGGCCAAAAACCTGAGGCACGCTCCTGTGCCCCAGGACGTTATTGAGAGAAGGACCCTACATTGGCTCCCAAGAAGAAGGTCACCGGCCTCATCAAGCTGCAGATCCAGGCAGGTGCCGCCAACCCGGCCCCGCCGATCGGTCCTGCGCTTGGCCAGCACGGTGTCAACATCATGGAATTCTGCAAGGCGTACAACGCTGCCACGGAAGCCCAGCGCGGAAACGTCATCCCCGTGGAAATCACGGTCTACGAAGACCGTTCCTTCACGTTCATCACCAAGACCCCGCCGGCCGCAGAGCTCATCAAGAAGGCTGCAGGCGTTGCCAAGGGTTCATCCACCCCGCACACCGTCAAGGTTGCCAAGCTTACCCAGGCCCAGGTCAACGAGATCGCCTCCACCAAGATGGAGGACCTCAACGCCACCAGCCTCGAAGGCGCAGCGAAGATCATCGCCGGTACCGCCCGCTCCATGGGCATCACCGTCGAGGGCTAATACCCTCTATCGCTGTCCAGCGTCGGGTAATTGACGACGACGGGCGGCACCGCCGGGAAACCGGCACCCACACAATTGAAATGTTGGCCATCCGGGCCGGATAACGAACCGGAGCGCTGACTGTGGCAGGGCCCAGCGCGGTCCGCAGACCACAACTGCACAAGGAGAAATAAGCAGCATGGCAAAGCGCAGCAAAGCATATGAGGCAGCAGCCGCCAAGATCGATGCGGAGAAGCACTACGCACCGTTCGAGGCAGTAACGCTGGCCAAGGACACCAACCCGTCCAAGTTCGACGCCACCGTTGAGGTCGCTTTCCGCCTCGGCGTGGACCCCCGCAAGGCGGACCAGATGATCCGCGGCACCGTCAACCTGCCCCACGGCACCGGTAAGACTGCCCGCGTCCTGGTCTTCGCAACGGGTGACAAGGCTGAGGCCGCAATCGCAGCCGGCGCCGACTTCGTTGGTTCCGACGACCTGATCGAAAGGATCGCCGGCGGCTGGACCGACTTTGACGCCGCCGTTGCCACCCCTGACCTCATGGGCAAGGTTGGCCGCCTCGGTAAGGTCCTGGGCCCGCGCAACCTGATGCCGAACCCGAAGACGGGCACCGTGACCCCGGACGTCACCAAGGCCGTCAACGACATCAAGGGTGGAAAGATCGACTTCCGCGTCGACAAGCACTCCAACCTGCACTTCATCATCGGCAAGGTTTCCTTCGACGCCATCAAGCTGGCCGAGAACTACGCGGCAGCACTGGAAGAGGTGCTTCGCCTCAAGCCGTCCGCTGCGAAGGGCCGCTACATCCAGAAGGCAACCGTTGCCACCACGTTCGGCCCCGGCATCTCTGTCGACCCCAACGTCACCAAGGTGCTCACCGAGGCGTAATCCCTCACTGACGCTCCTGCTCCCGGATTGATTCGGGAGCAACCGAAGACCGTCCCGCCGCTTGTGCGCCGGGACGGTCTTCTTTTTTGCGGACCGGCCCGTGGCTGCAAGGCGGCCAACCTGCGCCCCCCGTGGAACAAAAGGCACCCGGCGCGCTCGGTAGACACATGGAATGCCAGTGAAATCCAGCATATGCTGGCGATAAATACCGCACTTGGATTCAGGTCCGCTGGCTCTGAAGGTGAGTGGCAGAAACGGCTGGGATGATGCCCGAATGGCAATAGACGTGAAGATCGAGCAGCTATGGATTCCCGACTCACTGGACACCCCGGATGCAGCGGACTTCCTCGCCGCCGTGGAGGTTGGCCGCAAGGTGCGGATGCAGACCTGGGGCAGTGACGATCTTGCTTACGGTCCCCAGGAAAAGCTGCTTGAGTTCGCAGACCCGTATGAGCGCCAGCTTATCCTCGTTGCCAAAGTGGACGGCGCCATCGTGGGCACAGTTGATATCGCGCTGCCCCTGACAGATCACCTGGACCTTGCTGAGCTCACCCTGGACATCCTGCCCGAGTTCCAGCGGCAGGGTGTGGGCCGCCGTCTGCTCGAGGCCGCCGAACAGCTGGCCAGGGGCGAAGGCCGCACCATGATCCTGGTTGACACCAACCACCCGGGCGCCTCACTGCACGAGTTTGAACGGGCCCAGCTGGTTCCCGGCTCCGGGCAGGGGTTTGTGCCCCTGGAGAGCCGCGAAGTGGAGTTCGCGCAGAAGACCGGATACACCCTGCAGCACATCGAGCAGTTCAGCTCCTGCCTGCTGCCGCTGGATACCAAGCTGGTGGCCGACCTCCAGGCAGAAGCCGGGGAGGCAAACAACGGCAGGTACCGGCTGCACCATTGGACGGACCGCTGCCCCGACCTCTGGCTGGAGGCCGTGGCCGCCCTGGAAAACCAGGCCGGCGCCGACATGGACCCCTCACTCGACGTGCCCGTTGAACAGGACCTGGTGTTCGACGGCGGCATCCTGCGCGAGGCGGAGGAGGTCGCCATCGCGCAGGGCAGGAGAACGGTGGTCACCGCCGTCGAGCACATCGCCACCGGAACACTGGTGGGCCTGACAACCATCACCGTCCTGGCGCACCGGGCTGACGTCGTGTTCCAGGACGACACCCTGGTCCTGCAGGAACACCGGGGCAACAAACTCGGGCTGCTGATCAAGGTAGCCAACATGGAACGGCTCAGCGAGCAGTTCCCGGACGCGCGCATCATCTATACCTGGAATGCGCCAGAGAACCGGTACCTTCTGACGGTCAACAAGCAGCTCGGATTCCAGACGGCCGGGGTGACCGGAATCTGGCAGAAGGAGCTCCCCACGCTGCACACCAGCACCAGTTGAGCGGCCGATTTGGCGGACCGGCAAAGCCTCGCGTAAGCTGGGAGCACCAAAGACCGTCGGTTGTTGGAAATCCACTCTCCTGAACATGGCTCAACTCTGCAGTTGTGCGCAGGGGACCACAGTGGCTTTCCAGACGAAGGACCCTCAACGCAGGGCGGCCGGCGCAGGTGAACGAAGCAAAGCTCCACGGCATGACCGTGTTGAGCCAAGCCCCGTGCATCTGCGCGGGGCGTTTTTAGTTTTAGCTCTCTTGAGCGGGGACCGTCGAATACCGGCACTATCCCCGGAAGGAGGGTTATGGCAACGCCTACCAAGGTTTCAGCAGTAGCTGAGATCACTAACGATTTCAAGGAATCGAACGCCGCTGTCCTGACCGAATACCGCGGGCTCACCGTTGCACAGCTCAAGCAGCTGCGTGTTTCTCTCGGCCAGGACACCAAGTTCGCGGTCGTCAAGAACACCCTGACCGCCATTGCAGCCAAGGAAGCCGGTGTCGAAGCATTCGACGGCCAGCTTGCCGGCCCCACTGCAATCGCGTTCATCAAGGGTGACGCAGTTGCCGCTGCCAAGAGCCTGACGGATTTTGCCAAGGCCAACAAGCAGCTGGTCATCAAGACTGGTTACTTCGAGGGCAAGTCACTGGACGCCACCGAGGTCGCCGCACTGGCTGCCCTCGAGTCCCGCGAGCTGCAGCTCGCCAAGGTTGCAGGCGTCCTCAAGGCACCCGCCGCCGCAGCTGCACGCATCATCGACGCACTGCGCCTCAAGCTTGAAGAAGAGAACGGTGCACCGGCAGCTGCCGAAGCGCCCGCCGCTGAAGAAGCCCCTGCCGCTGAAGCTGAAGCTGCCGCCGAAGCTCCCGCTGCCGAAGAGAACTAGTTCTCTTTACCCCACCAGACTCCGGTGTATGCCCGGCTCCACGCCGTTCGGACACCACAACAGGAAGGACGCCAACCATGGCGAAGCTCAGCAACGAAGAGCTCATTGAAGCTTTCAAGGAACTGACCATCATCGAGCTCTCCGAGTTCGTCAAGCTCTTCGAAGAGACCTTCGAAGTTACCGCTGCTGCTGTAGCTGTTGCCGGCCCCGACGGCGGCGGCGCTGCTGAAGAGGTTGAAGAGAAGACTGACTTCGACGTCATCCTCGAAGCTGCCGGCGACAAGAAGATCGCGGTCATCAAGGAAGTTCGCGCCATCACCTCCCTCGGCCTCAAGGAAGCCAAGGACCTGGTTGACAGCGCACCCAAGGCTGTCCTCGAAGGCGCAACCAAGGAAGCTGCCGAGAAGGCCAAGGAGCAGCTCGAGGCTGCAGGCGCCACCGTTACCCTCAAGTAACAACGCCTTTTTCCTTCGGAAACCCCGTCCACTCCGGTGGACGGGGTTTCCTGCTTTAACGCGGGCCCTCGACCGGCGTCCCGGCTTAAGCGGGATCGCTGATGTCAGCCACAACGGCGCCCAGGGCAGCGGTCAGCGCATCGGCCTCCACGAACGCGCTGTAGCCGTGCGCGCCGGCGCCCATGGAGATGCGCCGTCCAATGATCGTGCTGTCGGCATAGACGGGCCACGCGGTGGTGCTGCCCAGCGGCGTGATGGTGCCCCGCTCGTAGCCGGTGGCCTCCAGGGCGGTGCCCGCGGGTGGAAGGGACAGCTTGTTCACCCCCACCAGGGCACGGAGCTTGGGCCAGGAAATCTGCCGGTCACCCGGGATCAGCGCGAACAGGAACGTTCCGTCCTTGTGCTTGACCACCAGGGACTTCACGATGTCCGCCGGGCTGATCCCCAGGATGGCCGCAGCCTCTTCAAGGCTCTTCGCTGCCGGCCTTTCCACCACGTCCACTTCCAGGCCACGTGCGGCGGCGTCGGCCAGGAAACGTTCCCGTCCGACGCCGTCCGCACCGTTTCCGGCTGGGGCCGCCATCAGTCGCGGTACAGCAGGAGGGCCTCGCCCTGCCCGCCCCCGCCGCAAAGGGATACTGCAGCCTTGCCGTTCCCGCGCCGCTTCAGCTCATGGGCGGCGTGGGCGGCCAGCCGGGCACCCGAGGCACCGATCGGATGCCCCAGGGCGATGGCGCCGCCGTGGATGTTGCACTTCTCCAGCGGGTAGTCCAGGTCCTTGAGGGACTGCACCGCAACCGAACCGAATGCTTCATTGATTTCGATGAAGTCAAGGTCGGCAGTGCTCCAGCCCGCTTTGCCGAGGGCGTTCATGATGGCGTTCGAAGGCTGGGAATGCAGGGAGTTGTCAGGGCCGGCCACCTGTCCCGGCTTCCCGACCACGGCCAGGTATTCCAGTCCGTGCTCCTCGGCGTAAGTACGGGATGCGAGGACCAGGGCGGCGGCGCCGTCGGACAGGGGAGAGGAGTTGCCCGCCGTGATGGTGCCGTCGGTGACGAAAGCTGCCCGCAGGCCGGCCAGCGATTCAACCGAGGTATTGGGACGGACCCCTTCATCGGTGTCCACCACCAGGGGCTCGCCTTTCCGCTGCTTGACGCTCACAGGTGCGATCTCGCCGTCGAACGTTCCATTCTTTGCCGCAAGCGCCGCGCGCTGGTGCGATTGGGCGGCAACGTTGTCCTGGGAGGTGCGGTCAATGCCCAGCGCCAGGTTCCGCGTGTCGGTGGACAGGCCCATCGAGGCCCCATCGAAGGCATCGGTCAGCCCGTCATGGGCGGCAGCGTCCAGCGCCTGGATGGAACCGTACGTCCACCCCTGGCGTGACCCGGGAAGCAGGTGCGGTGCCCGGCTCATCGACTCCTGGCCTCCCGCCACCACGACGGCCGCCTCGCCTGCGCGGATCATCCGTGCGGCGTCGATGACTGCGGTGAGGCCGGAAAGGCACACTTTGTTGACCGTCACCGCAGGGACGTTCCACCCGATGCCGGCACCGATGGCGCTCTGCCGCGCAGGGTTCTGCCCGGCGCCTGCCTGAAGGACCTGGCCCATGATGACGGCCTCCACATCCGCTGCATCAACGCCGCTGGATTCCAGCGCGGCCCTGATGGCGTGGGCACCCAGATCCACTGCCGTGAGACTGGACAGTTGGCCGTTGATCCGGCCCTGCGGAGTCCGCGCCGCCCCGAGGATGACAACGTCGCTGCTGTCGGAAAAGTTGCCCATGGTTACCACTTTCAATCCGGTTTCGGTGTAGGCCACCAAGGCTATCGTGAGCCTGGTCACCCCATCTATTCAAACGCTGGAAGCGCTATGTGCATTCCTGCCGCATCATCGACCTGCCCGTCTGGCTGCAGGCGCAGGGGAAGAGTCCCCATTGGCGGATGATGCACGACGGCGGCCGGTTGCGTAGGGTGGACGGCGAGGCTTTGCAGGGGGCGCGCTTTGCAGGGGGACACCAGGTCCGGGGCCGGGACGGACGGAGCCACATCGTGAAGAAGACAAGTACAGCGGCGGCAACCGCGGTCATGGCTGCGTTGACGGGCAGTGCACTGGCCGCTTGCTCGGTGTCCACACCGGCGCCGGCGGAATCCAGCCAGTCCTCGGCAGTGCCGTCGCCCTCGGACCCCGGCACTCAACGCAGCAGCTCCGCCGCTTCCACTGGTCCCGGAAGCCACAGTGCGGCGGCCCGGTCGGGTGGAACCAGGGAAGCCTGCGAACTCTTCAACGAACTGGTGGCGGACTACGCTGCCGTTCCCCCCACCGATTCCAAGGGCTACGAAGACGTCTACTCGAAGGCCCAGGATGCCAAGGACACCGTTTCCGGGGACCTGCGGGGGCTCTTCACCTCGCTGGGCCTGCTGGCCATCAACCGCTCGTCGGCGGCGGACTCCGGGGGCAAGGCGTCGCAGGAATCGCAGGACGCCGTACGGGACGCAGTGTTTGCCAATGCGGGAACCTGCACGGCCGCGGGCGTCACGCTGCGCCTCTAGGCTGGCCCGCGAGGCGCAATGCCAAGACTGAAAACAAGGTGCTTGCAATCCGGCGGGATGTGGGGTAGACACGTAGGTTGTTTTGCCGTATCGTAGATATTTGCGTCTTCCCTGTTTACCTTCAGCCTTCATATAGCGGTGGGCTTTGCCTGGCAGCTGACTACCAACGTGCCCAACAACGGTCACAGCATAGTCGGTCCAGGCCCCGGGTCATATAGCGGAACCGGATGGTAGCGCTGCGGAGTCACTTCGCAGGGTGCACAGCGGGGGAGATCTGAAAACGCCTGAAGGTCTGTGGAAGGATCCCTCTTGGTCGCCTCGAGCACCTCTAATAACGAAACCGCTAACACTGCCGACAGCACTGATGGTGCCACTCGCCGGCTCTCATTCGCAAAGATTCACGAACCTCTTGACGTTCCGAATCTGCTTGCCCTGCAGACGGACAGCTTTGACTGGCTGGTCGGCAATGAGCGCTGGCAGGCACGCGTGGCAAAGGCTGTCGAAGAAAACGATCTCAGCGTCGCCACCACGTCCGGCCTGTCGGACATCTTCGAAGAGATCTCCCCGATCGAGGACTTCCAGGGCACAATGTCCCTGAGCTTCTCCGATCCGGAGTTCGCTGACCCCAAGTACACGATGGCTGAGTGCAAGGACCGGGATGCAACGTACTCGGCTCCGCTGTACGTCAAGGCCGAGTTCATGAACAACAACACGGGCGAAATCAAGCAGCAGACCGTGTTCATGGGCGACTTCCCGCTGATGACCGAGAAGGGCACCTTCGTCGTCAACGGCACCGAGCGTGTCGTCGTCTCCCAGCTGGTCCGTTCGCCGGGCGCCTACTTCGAGCGCACCGCTGACAAGACCAGCGACAAGGACATCTTCACCGCCAAGATCATTCCGTCCCGCGGTGCCTGGTTTGAGCTCGAGATCGACAAGCGCGACCAGGTCGGTGTCCGGCTGGACCGCAAGCGCAAGCAGTCCGTCACCGTCCTGCTGAAGGCCCTGGGCTGGACCGAGGGGCAGATCCTCGAAGAGTTCGGCCAGTACGACTCCATGCGGGCAACCCTGGAGAAGGACGCCACCGAAACCCGCGAAGACGCCCTGCTGGACATCTACCGCAAGCTGCGTCCGGGCGAGCCGCCCACCGTCGAGGCGGCCCAGTCCCTGCTGGACAACCTGTACTTCAACTCCAAGCGGTACGATCTGGCCAAGGTTGGCCGCTACAAGATCAACCGCAAGCTGGGCATCGACCGCTCCCTTGGCGACAAGGAAGCCTCTGTCCTGCACGTTGAAGACATCGTCGCCATGATCAAGTTCCTCGTCGCGCTGCACGCCGGCGAGAAGACCATCAAGGGCACCCGCGATGGCCAGGAAGTGGACCTGCGCGTCGAGATCGACGACATTGACCACTTCGGCAACCGCCGCATCCGCGCCGTTGGCGAGCTCATCGAGAACCAGGTCCGCACCGGCCTGTCCCGGATGGAGCGCGTTGTCCGCGAGCGGATGACCACCCAGGACGTCGAGGCCATCACGCCGCAGACCCTGATCAACATCCGCCCCGTGGTTGCAGCCATCAAGGAGTTCTTCGGAACGTCCCAGCTGTCGCAGTTCATGGACCAGAACAACCCGCTCTCGGGCCTGACCCACAAGCGCCGCCTGTCGGCCCTTGGCCCCGGTGGTTTGTCCCGTGACCGCGCCGGCATGGAAGTCCGTGACGTGCACCCGTCCCACTACGGACGCATGTGCCCCATCGAAACCCCTGAAGGCCCGAACATTGGGCTCATCGGTTCGCTGGCTTCCTACGGACGCATCAACCCGTTCGGCTTCATCGAGACCCCGTACCGGCTGGTCAAGGACGGCGTCGTGTCCGACGACGTCCAATATCTGACGGCCGACGACGAGGCCGAGGTGCTGATCGCCCAGGCCAACGCCCCGCTCGACGAGAACAAGAAGTTCGCCGAAGAGACCGTCCTGGTCCGTGCCCGCGGTGGTGGAGGCGAGCCGGTCCTGGTTCCCGCCGCCGACGTCGAGTTCATGGACGTCTCCCCGCGCCAGATGGTGTCCGTGGCTACGGCCCTGATTCCGTTCCTGGAGCACGACGACGCCAACCGCGCACTCATGGGTGCCAACATGCAGCGCCAGGCTGTGCCGCTGGTCCGTTCCGAGGCCCCCTTCGTGGGCACCGGCATGGAGCGCGCCGCCGCCGTCGACGCCGGTGACGTCGTCATCGCCAAGAAGGCCGGTGTGGTCACCGAGGTTTCCGCCGAGCTCGTCATCATGCTCAACGACGACGGCACCGAAACCAACTACCGCATCAACAAGTTCGCCCGTTCCAACCAGGGCAACTGCTACAACCACCGCGTCCTGGTCAACGAAGGCCAGCGCCTGGAAGTTGGCGGCATCATCGCCGACGGCCCGGCAACGGACCAGGGCGAACTCGCACTGGGCAAGAACCTGCTCGTGGCATTCATGTCATGGGAAGGCCACAACTTCGAGGACGCCATCATCCTCTCGCAGCGCATCGTTGCCGAGGACGTCCTTTCCTCCATCCACATCGAGGAGCACGAGATCGATGCCCGCGACACCAAGCTTGGTGCCGAGGAAATCACCCGTGACATCCCCAACGTGTCCGAGGAAGTGCTGGCCGGCCTGGACGAGCGCGGCATCATCCACATCGGTGCCGAGGTTGAAGCAGGGGACATCCTGGTTGGAAAGGTCACCCCGAAGGGTGAAACCGAACTGACCCCGGAAGAGCGCCTGCTGCGCGCCATCTTCGGTGAGAAGTCGCGCGAAGTCCGCGATACCTCACTGAAGGTTCCCCACGGCGAGTCCGGCACCGTCATCGGCGTACGCGTCTTCGACCGCGACAACGACGACGAACTGCCCCCGGGCGTGAACCAGCTGGTCCGCGTCTACGTGGCCGCCAAGCGCAAGATCACCGACGGCGACAAGCTCGCCGGCCGCCACGGCAACAAGGGTGTTATCTCCAAGATCCTCCCGATCGAGGACATGCCCTTCCTTGCCGACGGCACCCCCGTCGACATCGTCCTGAACCCGCTGGGTGTTCCGGGCCGCATGAACGTGGGCCAGGTGCTCGAAACGCACCTCGGCTGGGTTGCCAAGACCGGTTGGAAGATCGAAGGCGAGCCCGAGTGGGTCAAGCAGTTGCCCAACCTGCCGCGCGAGAGTGGTCCCACCACTGTTGCAACGCCGGTGTTCGACGGCGCCCGCGAAGAGGAAATCACGGGCCTGCTCGATTCCACCAACGTGACCCGCGACGGTGACCGCCTGATCAACTCCTCGGGCAAGACCCGCCTGTTTGACGGCCGCTCCGGCGAGCCGTTCCCGGATCCGATCTCGGTCGGCTACATGTACATCCTGAAGCTCCACCACCTGGTGGACGACAAGATCCACGCGCGCTCCACCGGCCCGTACTCCATGATCACGCAGCAGCCGCTGGGTGGTAAGGCACAGTTCGGTGGCCAGCGCTTCGGTGAAATGGAAGTGTGGGCGCTCGAAGCTTATGGCGCCGCCTACACGCTCCAGGAACTCCTCACGATCAAGTCCGATGACATCCACGGTCGTGTGAAGGTCTACGAAGCGATCGTCAAGGGCGAGAACATCCCCGAGCCGGGCGTTCCCGAATCCTTCAAGGTCTTGATCAAGGAAATGCAGTCGCTGTGCCTGAACGTGGAAGTTCTTTCCACGGACGGAACCACAATTGAAATGCGTGACTCTGATGACGCAGTCTTCACGGCTGCGGAAGAACTGGGCATCGATCTGTCTCGCGCAGAGCCCAGCTCCGTAGAAGAGGTCTAGCAGGTCCGGTCCGACGGCGGGTGCCCACCCGCCGTCGGGCCTGACCTCCCTCATTCGTCAAGACTTCAGAATTTAGAGAACAAGAGAGAACAGGGACCATATGTCCAGCGAATCCTCCTTCGGCCTCATGCAGATCGGCCTCGCCACCGCGGAAGACATCCGCGGCTGGTCGTACGGCGAGGTTAAGAAGCCGGAAACCATCAACTACCGCACGCTCAAGCCCGAGAAGGACGGCCTCTTCTGCGAGAAGATCTTCGGCCCGTCCCGGGACTGGGAATGCTACTGCGGCAAGTACAAGCGCGTGCGCTTCAAGGGCATCATCTGTGAGCGCTGTGGCGTTGAAGTCACCCGCGCCAAGGTCCGCCGTGAGCGCATGGGCCACATCGAACTGGCCGCCCCCGTCACGCACATCTGGTACTTCAAGGGTGTTCCGTCCCGCCTGGGCTACCTCCTTGACCTGGCACCGAAGGACCTCGAAAAGGTCATCTACTTCGCTGCCTACATGATCACCAGCGTCGATGAGGCTGCCCGCCACGAGGAACTGCCCAACCTGCAGGTTGAGCACGACATCGAGAAGAAGCAGCTGATCGACAACCGCGACGGCGACATCGCCGCCATCGCCCGCGACCTCGAAGGCGAAATTGCACGCCTCGAGGGCGAAGGCGCCAAGGCTGCGGACAAGAAGAAGGCCCGCGACTCCGCCGACCGCCAGATGGCCAACGTGCGCAAGCGTGCCGACGCCGACATCGAGCGACTCGAGCAGGTCTGGGACCGCTTCAAGAACCTTAAGGTCGCCGACCTCGAAGGTGACGAAGGCCTGTACCGCGAACTGCGCGACCGCTACGGCATGTACTTCGAAGGCTCCATGGGTGCCGAGGCCATCAAGAAGCGTCTTGAGAACTTCGACATGCAGGCCGAGTCCGACCTGCTGCGCGACATCATTGCCAACGGCAAGGGCCAGCGCAAGACCCGTGCCCTCAAGCGCCTGAAGGTGGTCAACGCGTTCCTGACCACCAACAACAGCCCGCTCGGCATGGTCCTCGACGCCGTCCCGGTGATCCCGCCGGAACTGCGCCCCATGGTCCAGCTGGACGGTGGCCGCTTCGCGACCTCCGACCTCAACGACCTGTACCGCCGCGTGATCAACCGCAACAACCGCCTCAAGCGCCTGCTTGACCTGGGTGCTCCGGAGATCATCGTCAACAACGAGAAGCGCATGCTTCAGGAAGCCGTTGACAGCCTCTTCGACAACGGCCGCCGCGGCCGTCCGGTCACCGGACCGGGCAACCGTCCGCTGAAGTCCCTGAGCGACATGCTCAAGGGCAAGCAGGGCCGTTTCCGCCAGAACCTCCTCGGCAAGCGCGTCGACTACTCCGGCCGTTCGGTCATCGTCGTCGGCCCGCAGCTGAAGCTGCACCAGTGCGGCCTGCCCAAGCAGATGGCCCTGGAGCTCTTCAAGCCGTTCGTGATGAAGCGCCTGGTTGACCTCAACCACGCCCAGAACATCAAGTCGGCCAAGCGGATGGTGGAGCGCTACCGCCCGCAGGTCTGGGACGTGCTCGAAGAGATCATCACCGAACACCCGGTGCTGCTCAACCGTGCACCTACCCTGCACCGCCTGGGCATCCAGGCCTTCGAGCCGCAGCTTGTTGAAGGCAAGGCAATCCAGCTTCACCCGCTGGTTTGTGGTGCCTTCAATGCCGACTTCGACGGCGACCAGATGGCAGTCCACCTGCCGCTGAGCCCGGAGGCGCAGGCTGAGGCCCGCATCCTGATGCTGTCCTCGAACAACATCCTGAAGCCCTCCGACGGACGCCCGGTCACCCTGCCTTCGCAGGATATGATCATCGGCCTTTACCACCTGACCACCAAGCGCAAGGGTTCAGCCGGCGAAGGCAGGATCTTCTCCTCCGTATCGGAAGCCATCATGGCCTTCGATGCACGCGAGCTGCACCTGAACTCGCAGGTCAAGATCCGGCTCGAAGGGTTCGTTCCCTACGCGGGCTGGGAGGCTCCGGAAGGCTGGGAGCCCGGTCAGCCGGCGCTGGTCCAGACCTCCCTGGGCCAGGTTGTGTTCAACCAGACCCTGCCCGAGGACTACCCGTGGGTTGAAGCCGTTGCCGACAAGGGCGAACTGTCCCGGATCGTCAACGACCTTGCCGAGCGCTACCCGAAGGTTGTCACCGCAGCAACGCTGGACAACCTGAAGGATGCCGGCTTCTACTGGGCCACCCGTTCAGGCGTCACCGTTGCCATCTCCGACATCGAGGTTCCGGCTGCCAAGCCGCAGATCCTTGCCGGTTACGAGGAGCGGGCTGCCAAGATCCAGGGCCAGTACGACAAGGGCCTGATCGACGACGACGAGCGCCGCCAGGAACTTATCGAAATCTGGAACAAGGCAACCAACGAGATCGCCCAAGCTATGCGTGACAGCCTGTCGCCGATGAACACCATTAACCGCATGGTGTCCTCCGGTGCACGTGGTAACTGGATGCAGGTCCGCCAGATCGCAGGTATCCGTGGCCTGGTGGCCAACCCGAAGGGTGAAATTATTCCCCGTCCCATCAAGTCCTCCTACCGTGAGGGCCTGTCGGTGCTGGAATACTTCATCGCCACGCACGGCGCCCGTAAGGGCCTGGCCGATACCGCGCTGCGTACCGCCAACTCGGGTTACCTGACCCGTCGCCTGGTGGACGTCTCGCAGGACGTCATCGTCCGTGAAGAGGACTGCGGCACGGAGCGTGGCCTGGTCACGCCCATCGCCGTCGCCGATTCCAACGGTGAGCTGGTTCTTGACGAGAACGTCGAGAACAGCGCCTACGCACGTACGCTGGCCGTCGACGTCGTGGACTCCGAGGGCAAGGTCCTCGCAGCCGCCGGCACTGACTGCGGTGACGTCGTCATCGCGGAGCTCTTCAAGGCCGGCATCACCGAGGTCAAGGTCCGCTCCGTGCTCACCTGTGAGTCCAGCGTCGGCACCTGCGCCCTGTGCTACGGCCGTTCGCTGGCCACAGGCAAGACCGTGGACATCGGCGAGGCCGTGGGCATCATCGCCGCACAGTCCATCGGTGAGCCCGGTACCCAGCTGACCATGCGTACGTTCCACACCGGTGGTGCAGTTTCCGCCAGCGGTGGCGACGACATCACCCAGGGTCTGCCCCGTATCCAGGAGCTCTTCGAAGCCCGTACTCCGAAGGGTGTCGCACCGATTGCTGAAGCAGCCGGCCGCATCACCATCGAAGAGTCCGAGCGACAGATGCGCCTGGTCATCACTCCCGATGACGGAACGGAAGAGATCGCCTACCCGGTTCTCCGCCGTTCACGCCTGCTGATCGAAGACGGTGACCACGTCTCCGTTGGCCAGAAGCTGATCAACGGTCCGGTGGACCCCAAGCAGGTCCTGCGCATCATGGGTCCCCGTGCGGCACAGAAGTTCCTGGTGGACGAGGTCCAGGGCGTGTACCGCAGCCAGGGCATCGGTATCCACGACAAGCACGTCGAGGTTATCGTCCGCCAGATGCTGCGCCGCGTCACGGTCATCGAGTCCGGCGAATCGGACCTGCTGCCCGGCGAGCTCGCCGAGCGCAGCCGCTTCGAGGACGCCAACCGCCGCGTTGTGTCCGAGGGCAAGACGCCGGCTTCCGGGCGTCCTGAGCTCATGGGCATCACCAAGGCGTCGCTGGCCACCGAGTCCTGGCTGTCTGCAGCTTCCTTCCAGGAGACCACCCGCGTCCTGACGCAGGCGGCCATGGAAGGCAAGAGCGATCCGCTGCTGGGCCTCAAGGAGAACGTCATCATCGGTAAGCTGATCCCGGCCGGCACGGGCCTCCCGCGCTACACCGAGGTCACCGTGGAGCCCACTGAGGAAGCAAAGGCCAACCTGTTCACCGGCCCCAGCGCGTTCAGTGACTTCTCGTACGACACCCTGGGCGGTGACGGAGCTCCTGAGTTCCACGCCATCCCGCTGGATGACTACGACCTAGGCAACGACTTCCGGTAACCAGCCCGGCGAAGGCCCCGTTTCTCTTCGGCAGTTTGCCGGGGAGGGGCGGGGCCTTTCGTATACACCCAATTAAGCCCCGGGATCAAGCCGTGCTAGACTGTAGGTAATTGTTTGTGTGGCAGTGGATGAAGGCCGCCGCAGCATCATTTTGGTTTTGTTCTCATGATGCCGGGTGTGAGCTTGTTTCCGGGTTGCGGGCTAGGTGCGCAACGAATGCCACGCTTTTGCACGCCTAAGTACGATTCCAAATGTGCAGACTGCAGAAACAACGCCAAAATCGGTGCATCGACGGTTGACGCCTGGATGCGCCGGTAGAGATCAATCCAACGGAGAACACGAGAGTGCCTACGATTAACCAGCTGGTCCGCAAGGGCCGCACGCCTAAGGTCAAGAAGACCAAGGCTCCCGCGCTTAACGGCAGCCCGATGCGCCGCGGTGTTTGCACCCGCGTCTACACCACGACCCCGAAGAAGCCGAACTCGGCTCTGCGTAAGGTCGCCCGTGTGCGCCTCAACGGCGGCATCGAAGTTACCGCCTACATCCCCGGTGTCGGCCACAACCTGCAGGAGCACTCCATTGTGCTCGTTCGCGGTGGTCGTGTGAAGGACCTTCCCGGTGTCCGCTACAAGATCGTCCGTGGCGCCCTCGATACCCAGGGTGTGAAGAACCGTAAGCAGGCCCGCAGCCGTTACGGCGCAAAGATGGAGAAGAAGTAATATGCCTCGCAAGGGTCCGGCCCCCAAGCGGCCGCTCGTTTCGGATCCGGTTTACGGTTCCCCGCTGGTAACCCAGCTCATCAACAAGGTGCTTGTTGACGGCAAGAAGTCCACGGCAGAGCGCATTGTCTACGGTGCACTCGAAGGCGCACGCGCCAAGTCCGGCGGCGACCCCGTTGCAGCCCTGAAGAAGGCCATGGACAACGTCAAGCCTTCGCTCGAGGTCCGCTCCCGCCGCGTCGGTGGCGCCACCTACCAGGTTCCGGTTGAGGTCAAGCCGGGCCGCTCCACTGCACTCGCCCTGCGGTGGCTGGTGGGCTACTCCAAGGCCCGCCGTGAAAAGACGATGACCGAACGCCTCCAGAACGAAATCCTGGATGCGTCCAACGGTCTCGGTGCCGCTGTGAAGCGTCGCGAAGACACCCACAAGATGGCCGAGTCCAACAAGGCCTTCGCACACTACCGCTGGTAATACTCCCCGGACGCCGCCGGCTCAACCGAGCCGGCGGCGGACGCGTAGTCCATCCCAAAAGGAGACCCCGTGGCACAGGACGTGCTTACCGACCTTAGCAAGGTCCGCAACATCGGCATCATGGCCCACATCGATGCCGGCAAGACCACTACAACCGAGCGCATCCTGTTCTACACGGGTGTGAACCACAAGATCGGCGAAACGCACGACGGCGCTTCGACCACTGACTGGATGGAACAGGAAAAGGAACGCGGCATCACCATCACGTCTGCCGCCGTGACCTGCTTCTGGGAGAACAACCAGATCAACATCATCGACACCCCCGGCCACGTGGACTTCACCGTTGAGGTTGAGCGCTCCCTGCGCGTCCTCGACGGCGCGGTTGCCGTCTTCGATGGCAAGGAAGGCGTTGAGCCGCAGTCCGAGACCGTGTGGCGCCAGGCTGACAAGTACAACGTTCCGCGTATCTGCTTCGTCAACAAGATGGACAAGCTCGGTGCTGACTTCTACTTCACGGTAGATACCATCATCAGCCGCCTCGGTGCCAAGCCGCTGGTCATGCAGCTGCCCATCGGCGCTGAGAACGACTTCATCGGCGTCGTCGACCTGCTCTACATGCGTGCCCTGGTGTGGCCCGGCGATGCCAAGGGTGACGTCACCATGGGTGCCAAGTACGAGATCCGCGAGATCCCGGCTGACCTCCAGGAGAAGGCAGAGGAATACCGCGCGAACCTCGTCGAGACTGTCGCTGAGTCTTCCGAGGAACTCATGGAGAAGTACCTCGAGGGTGAAGAGATCTCCATCGATGAGCTCAAGGCCGGCATCCGCAAGATGACCATCAACTCCGAGCTCTACCCGATCTTCTGCGGTTCCGCCTTCAAGAACCGCGGCGTTCAGCCCATGCTCGATGCAGTTGTGGACTACCTGCCGAACCCGCTCGACGTCCCCCCGATGGTCGGCCACGATCCTCGCGACGAAGAGAAGGAACTGACCCGCGCGCCTTCTGCTGACGAGCCGTTCTCGGCCTTGGCGTTCAAGATTGCTGCGCACCCCTTCTTCGGCCAGCTGACGTTCATCCGCGTGTACTCCGGTCACGTGGAAGCAGGTGCCCAGGTGGTCAACTCCACAAAGGGCAAGAAGGAGCGCATCGGCAAGCTCTTCCAGATGCACGCCAACAAGGAAATGCCCGTTGAGGGCGCTACCGCCGGCCACATCTACGCCGCGATCGGCTTGAAGGACACCACCACGGGCGACACCCTGTGCGACTCCGCCAACCAGATCGTGCTCGAGTCCATGAGCTTCCCGGAGCCCGTGATCTCGGTTGCCATCGAGCCGAACACCAAGGGTGACCAGGAGAAGCTCTCCACGGCTATCCAGAAGCTCTCCGCTGAGGACCCCACCTTCCAGGTGTCCCTCAACGAAGACACCGGCCAGACCATCATCGCCGGAATGGGCGAGCTTCACCTGGACATCCTGGTGGACCGCATGCGCCGCGAATTCAAGGTCGAGGCAAACGTGGGCAAGCCCCAGGTTGCCTACCGCGAAACGATCAAGCGCGCCGTCGAACGCCACGACTACACGCACAAGAAGCAGACCGGTGGTTCGGGCCAGTTCGCAAAGATCCAGATTGCCATCGAGCCGCTGGACACCGCCGAAGGCGAGCTGTACGAGTTCGAGAACAAGGTCACCGGTGGCCGCGTTCCCCGCGAGTACATCCCGTCTGTTGACGCGGGCATCCAGGACGCGCTGAACGACGGCGTCCTGGCCGGTTACCCGGTTGTCGGCATCAAGGCCACGCTGATTGACGGCGCGTACCACGATGTTGACTCTTCGGAAATGGCGTTCAAGATTGCCGGCCGTATGGCTTTCAAGGAAGCTGCACGCAAGGCGAACCCGGTTCTGCTCGAACCGCTGATGGATGTCGAGGTCCGCACCCCTGAGGAATACATGGGTGAAGTTATCGGTGACCTCAACTCCCGCCGTGGCCAGATGCAGTCCATGGAAGATGCACAGGGCGTCAAGGTTATCCGCGCGCACGTTCCGCTGTCCGGCATGTTCGGCTACATCGGTGACCTGCGTTCGAAGACCCAGGGACGTGCTGTGTACTCCATGACGTTCAACAGCTACGCGGAGGTCCCGAAGGCAGTTGCCGACGAGATCATCCAGAAGACCCGCGGCGAATAGTCCCCGGACTTCTCAAAGCGACAAACTCGGGTGCGCTTGCCGGCGACGGAAAGCACAGCCGGTGCAGGTGGCCGGTCACGGTTCACGCCGATTGCCGGCCATCTGCACGAACAGGCTCTAGGGACTAGTATTAGTTCCTGAATCTGCGATTTCACCAATCCAAAGCCCCCCAAGTAGACTTACCTGAGTTTCTGCCGCGACAAGAGCGGTGGAAGGGTATGTCATTTGAAAACGTTCTAGGAGGAACCTGTGGCAAAGGCAAAGTTCGAGCGGACTAAGCCGCACGTCAACATCGGCACCATTGGTCACGTTGACCACGGTAAGACGACGCTGACGGCCGCCATTTCCAAGGTGCTGTACGACAAGTACCCGACTCTCAACGAGAAGCGTGACTTCGCGTCGATCGACTCTGCACCTGAAGAGCGTCAGCGCGGTATTACCATCAACATCTCCCACGTGGAGTACCAGACCGAGAAGCGTCACTACGCACACGTTGACGCCCCCGGCCACGCTGACTACATCAAGAACATGATCACCGGTGCTGCCCAGATGGACGGCGCAATCCTCGTGGTTGCTGCGACCGACGGCCCGATGGCTCAGACCCGCGAGCACGTTCTGCTGGCCCGCCAGGTTGGTGTTCCCTACCTGCTGGTCGCGCTGAACAAGGCTGACATGGTCGATGACGAGGAACTCCTCGACCTCGTCGAAATGGAAGTTCGTGAGCTCCTCAGCTCGCAGGGCTTCGATGGCGACGAAGCACCGGTTGTCCGCGTTTCAGGCCTGAAGGCACTGGAAGGCGACCCCGAGTGGGTCAAGTCCGTTGAGGACCTGATGGCTGCTGTCGACGAGTCCGTTCCGGACCCCGTACGTGACCGCGACAAGCCGTTCCTGATGCCGATTGAGGACGTCTTCACCATCACCGGTCGTGGCACCGTTGTTACGGGCCGCGCCGAGCGTGGAACCCTCGCCATCAACTCCGAGGTCGAGATCGTCGGCATCCGCCCGGTCCAGAAGACCACGGTTACCGGTATCGAGATGTTCCACAAGCAGCTCGACGAAGCATGGGCCGGCGAGAACTGTGGCCTGCTGCTCCGCGGTCTGAAGCGCGACGATGTCGAGCGTGGCCAGGTTGTCGTCAAGCCGGGTTCCATCACCCCGCACACCGACTTCGAGGCCAACGTCTACATCCTCTCCAAGGACGAAGGCGGACGTCACAACCCGTTCTACTCCAACTACCGCCCGCAGTTCTACTTCCGCACCACGGACGTAACCGGCGTTATCACCCTGCCCGAGGGCACGGAAATGGTTATGCCTGGCGACAACACTGAGATGACCGTTGCGCTCATCCAGCCCATCGCTATGGAAGAGGGCCTCGGCTTCGCTATCCGCGAAGGCGGCCGCACCGTTGGTTCGGGACGCGTTACCAAGATCATCAAGTAGTACTTGCTGATCAAGGATCTGCCGGGCACAGGCCCACGCTGAATCCACGGGAAAGCCCCGCTGCTCCAAGCAGCGGGGCTTTCCTTTGCCCTTTTTCAGCCGGTTCCTGCCGGCGCTGCCGCAACGGGCCCCTGATACTGTTGCAGCACTGAAAGGAGATCATCATGGGATGGCTTATCTTCCTGGTCATCGCGGTTGCCGTTGTGGCCGGGGTGTTCTGGGTCAGAAGGAATTTTCGGCGCGAGATAGACCGGGCAAAGCGGATCAACAGGGCAAACAAGAACCAATAGTGAAGGGCTGCTAGGTATGTTGGCTGCCCTTATTCCTACTTTTCGGTATGCCTAAACTAGCGGTATCCTCGTTGTATTGACGCCCGCACCGACGAGGACACCTCATGGCTGTTTCAACCACGACGGCGGCATCCGCCACCACGAAAGGCTGGTCCCGCCTCCTGCTGCTCGGGCCGGCTTTCGTGGCGGCGATCGCCTACGTGGACCCGGGCAATGTCGCAGCAAACCTGACGGCCGGGGCGAGCTTCGGGTATCTGCTCGTCTGGGTTTTGGTTGCTGCCAATGCCATGGCCGTACTGATCCAGTACCAGTCAGCCAAGCTGGGGCTCGCTACCGGAATGAGCCTGCCGGAGATCCTCGGCAAGAGCCTGGGGAACGGGCGGCGCCGTGCTTACTGGGTGCAGGCCGAGATCGTTGCCGGGGCCACGGACATGGCCGAAGTTATCGGCGGTGCCGTCGCGCTCAACCTGTTGTTCGGACTGCCCCTGCTGACGGGTGGAGTCGTCATCGGTCTGGCGTCCATGCTGCTGCTGGCTCTGCAGTCGCACCGGAGCCAGAAGTCCTTCGAGCTTGCCATCCTGACCCTGCTCGGCGTCATCGCCGTCGGGTTTGTCTCAGGCCTGTTCGTTGCGCCGCCGGATGCGGGCGGCGCCCTTGCAGGCCTGGTGCCGCGCTTCGAGGGAACTGACACCGTCCTGCTCGCAGCCAGCATGCTGGGGGCAACCGTCATGCCGCATGCGATCTACCTGCACTCAGCGCTGGCCCGGGACCGTCATGGCTTCTCGGAAGATCCGGCGATCAGGACGCGGTTGATCCGGGCCACCCGCGTGGATGTCGCCGGGGCCCTGCTGCTTGCCGGAATCGTGAACATCGCCATGCTGCTGGTGGCTGCCACCAGCCTCCGCGGCGTGGAGGGAACCGATACCATCGCCGGTGCGCACGCTGCCGTGACATCGGCGCTGGGGCCGGTTATCGGCGTCGTATTCGCTGTGGGCCTCCTGGCTTCGGGACTGGCATCCACCTCGGTGGGGTGCTATGCAGGGGCCACGATCATGGGCGGCCTGCTGAAGGTAAGGATTCCCCTGCTGGTCCGCCGCACTGTCACGCTCATTCCGGCGCTGCTGGTCTTGGGCGCAGGAATTGAACCTACACTGGCGCTGGTGCTTAGCCAGGTCCTCCTGAGCTTCGGCATCCCGTTCGCACTCATCCCGCTGATCCGTCTCACCGGCAGCCGCAAGGTGATGGGCATCCATGCCGACTCCAAACCGCTCAGGATCGCCGGTTGGACCAGCGCCACACTGATCGTGGGGCTGAACTGTGTGCTGATCTTCCTGACAGTGCTGGGGCGGCAGTGATCTGCCAGAAACGCGCCGGCTAGTCCTGCCGGTGGCTCCGGGCCCGGGATAGCGCCTGGTACCAGTAGAAGGACCGCTTGGGAGTCCGTTCCAGCGAATCGAAGTCCACATGTACCAGGCCAAAACGCTGTGAGTATCCGGCAGCCCACTCGAAGTTGTCCATCAGCGTCCATACGTAGTAGCCGCGCAGGTCCACGCCCTCCGCAATGCCGCCCGGAGCAGTGGCCTCAAGTGCCGTCCCCAGATGCGCCGCCAGGTACTCAACCCGGTCCGTATCTTCCAGCGTCTCCGAGACGCTGTCAGGTTCAGGAAAACTCGCCCCGCCCTCGGTGATGTAAAGCGGCGGGAGGGCCTCCCCGTACCGGTCCCGCATCTCCCGCAGCACGACGCCCAGATGCTCCGGCGCCACGGGCCACCCGAAGCCGGTGCTGCCGTACTCGGGGTACCCCACCTCGTGGAACGGCAGCTTGGCCATTTCCTTGTGCATGTCCGCAGGCATCGGGGTGATGCCCGGGCCCAGGGCCACTTTCACCGGGAAGTAATAGTTGAGCCCATAGAAGTCCAGGGGCTGGTGGATGGTCTTGAGGTCGGCATCGGATATCCTGCCGATCGAGCGCAGCCAGGGCCTGGCGTACAGGGGCAGCGAGGGGTACCGGCCCAGCAGGACGGGGTCTGCGTAGAGCCTGTTCATCAAAAGGTCGTACAGGTGTGCGACCAGCCGGTCCCCGACCTTCCGGGTGGCGGGCCTAACGGGGGAGTGCAGGTTGGTCAAACCAACGCCGCCCGCCACTCCGGCCGCCCGCAGCGCCTGCACGCCGAGCCCGTGTGCCAGGAGCTGGTGGTGGATGGCGGGAAGGGCATCGAACATCAACCGGCGGCCGGGCGCGTGGACCCCCAGGGCGTATCCGTTGAGGGTGACCGAGACGGGTTCATTGAGTGTGACCCACTGATCCACCCGGTCGCCGAACCGCTCGCCGGCTGCCCGGGCGTATTCGCCGAACCGCTGGGCAGTGTCCCGGTTCAGCCAGCCGCCGCGGTGCTCCAGGGGCAAGGGGGTGTCCCAGTGGTACAGAGTGGCCATGGGGGAGATGCCGGCGTCGAGGAGCTGGTCGATCAGGCGGTCGTAAAAGTCCAGGCCTTCAGCATTGAAACTGCCCCGGCCGTCGGGCTGGATGCGGGGCCAGGAAAGAGAGAACCGGTAGGAGTCAACGCCCAGCTCCTTGAGCAGCGCAACATCCTCCGGCAGCCTGTTGTAGTGGTCGCACGCCACCGCAGGGGAGTGGCCGTCCATGATGGCGCCGGGCTTCTCCGCGAAGGCGTCCCACCCGGAGGGCCCGCGGCCCCCTGCTTTCAGCGCGCCTTCGATCTGGAACGCCGCGGCAGCGACGCCAAGGGTGAACGACGGCGGCACGCGCCCGGCCAGTTCCGTCACCGTTTCCGTGTCTTCCAGGGTCATGCCCCTATCATCCAGCCGCTTTCCTTCCACTGCAACGGGGCAGGAGGGGAACTATTCGGGGCCAATTCGCATCTGACCAGCTTTTCCGGCATACTAGATGAGTTGTTCAAGCGCTTCTTCGCGTCCCGATCCGGATAATGCCGGATGCAGGGTCCAAGTAGGAGACCAAACATAACCCACCCCAATGGATTTGCGGATTTGTATGCGTGTTCAGCGCGACACGCCCGACCGCGGGGGTCGGTTGCGCCGGCAAGGTGAGGAACCCGGATCCATCCGGATTCAGTTTGTGCGGCGGATGGTGGTTACGACCTCAAATGCTTCGGCAGCCATACAACGAGTAAGTGAACAGGGCAGCCCTAAACCGGGGAAGCACAGACTGAAAGAGAGTCAGGCGACATGGCGGGACAAAAAATCCGCATCCGGCTGAAGTCATACGACCACGAGGTCATTGACGTTTCAGCACGGAAGATCGTTGAGACGGTCACGCGCGCAGGCGCAACGGTAGTTGGCCCCGTGCCGCTGCCTACGGAGAAGAACGTGTACTGCGTTATCCGCTCTCCGCACAAGTACAAGGACAGCCGCGAGCACTTTGAAATGCGCACGCACAAGCGTCTTATCGACATCATCGATCCCACGCCGAAGGCTGTTGACTCGCTCATGCGTCTCGACCTGCCGGCTGACGTGAACATCGAAATCAAGCTGTAGGGAGGTGCTGAGAGACTATGACCGCAACCCGTAAAGTAAAGGGCCTGCTGGGCACGAAGCTCGGCATGACCCAGGTCTGGGACGAGAACAACAAGCTCATCCCCGTCACTGTGGTCCAGGCAGACTCGAACGTCATCACCCAGCTGCGCAACGCAGAAGTTGATGGCTACGTCGCCGTTCAGATCGGCTACGGCCAGATCGATCCCCGCAAGGTCACCAAGCCGCTGGCTGGTCACTTTGAAAAGGCAGGCGTCACGCCTCGCCGCCACGTCGTTGAACTTCGTACAGCAGATGCTGCCGAGTACGAGCTGGGCCAGGAGCTCTCCGTAGAGCTCTTCGAAGCCGGCCAGAAGATCGACGTCGTCGGCACCACCAAGGGTAAGGGCTTCGCCGGTGTTATGAAGCGTCACGGCTTCCACGGCGTTGGAGCTTCCCACGGTGCACACAAGAACCACCGTAAGCCCGGTTCAATCGGTGGCGCATCCACCCCGAGCCGCGTCTTCAAGGGCATGAAAATGGCCGGCCGCATGGGCGCCGTTCGTCACACCACGCTGAACCTCACGGTCCACGCGGTTGACGTCGAGAAGTCGCTGCTCCTTATCAAGGGTGCCGTTCCCGGCGCCCGCGGCCAGGTCGTCTTCGTACGCACCGCCGTGAAGGGAGCCTAGTTCAATGGCTAACACTGTCCAGGTTGACCTGCCTGCAGAGATCTTCGACGTTCAGACCAACGTGCCGCTGCTGCACCAGGTCGTCGTTGCCCAGCTCGCTGCTGCCCGCCAGGGAACCCACAAGACCAAGACCCGCGCTGAAGTTTCCGGTGCAGGACGCAAGCCGTTCAAGCAGAAGGGCACCGGCCGCGCCCGTCAGGGTTCCATCCGTGCTCCCCACATGACCGGCGGTGGCGTTGTCCACGGTCCCACCCCGCGTGACTACAGCCAGCGCACCCCCAAGAAGATGATTGCTGCTGCACTGCGCGGCGCACTGTCTGACCGGGCCCGCAACGGCCGCATCCACATTGTCGCGGAACTGGTTGAAGGCACCAAGCCCTCCGCCAAGAACGCTCTCGCAACGCTCCGCGGTGTTTCCGACCGCAAGAACCTGCTGGTCGTCATCGAGCGCGATAACGACGTTGCGGCACTGTCCGTGCGCAACCTCAGTGGCGTTCACGTTCTGTACGCAGACCAGCTGAACACCTACGACGTTCTCGTCTCTGATGACGTTGTCTTCACCAAGGCTGCCTACGACGCATTCGTTGCCGCTAAGGCAGCTAAGAACGAGGAGGATGCCAAGTGAGTGCAGCCACCATCAAGGATCCCCGCGACGTCGTGCTTGCACCCGTCGTGTCGGAAAAGAGCTACGGCCTGATCGACGAGGGCAAGTACACCTTCCTGGTGGACCCCCGTTCGAACAAGACCGAGATCAAGCTGGCCGTGGAGAAGATTTTCTCCGTCAAGGTCGAATCGATCAACACCATCAACCGTGCCGGTAAGCGCAAGCGCACCAAATTCGGATGGGGTACCCGCAAGAACACCAAGCGTGCGATTGTCACCCTCAAAGAAGGCACCATCGACATCTTCGGCGGTCCGCTCGCGTAGCGGAGACCACTTTAACGAGGAAATAAATTATGGGAATCCGTAAGTACAAGCCGACTACCCCGGGCCGTCGTGGCTCGAGCGTAGCGGACTTCATCGAAATTACGCGGTCGACGCCGGAAAAGTCGTTGGTACGTCCGCTGCCCAAAAAGGGCGGCCGTAACAACACCGGTAAGATCACCACCCGCCACAAGGGTGGTGGGCACAAGCGCCAGTACCGTCTGATCGACTTCCGTCGCCACGACAAGGACGGCGTCAACGCCCGCGTTGCCGAAATCGAGTACGATCCGAACCGCACAGCTCGCATCGCCCTCCTGCACTACGTTGATGGCACCAAGCGTTACATCATCGCTCCCAACAAGCTCTCCCAGGGCGATGTTGTTGAGGCAGGTGCCGGTGCTGACATCAAGCCCGGTAACAACCTGCCGCTGCTCAACATCCCGGTGGGTACTGTTATCCACGCAGTTGAGCTGCGTCCGGGTGGCGGCGCCAAGATGGGCCGCTCCGCCGGCGCATCCATCCAGCTTGTTGCCAAGGAAGGCCGCTTCGCCCAGCTGCGCCTGCCTTCCGGCGAAATCCGCAACGTTGACGTGCGCTGCCGCGCAACCGTCGGCGAGGTTGGCAACGCCGAGCAGTCCAACATCAACTGGGGCAAGGCCGGCCGTATGCGGTGGAAGGGCGTCCGCCCGACCGTCCGTGGTGTCGCCATGAACCCGGTTGACCACCCGCACGGTGGTGGTGAGGGTAAGACGTCCGGTGGACGTAACCCCGTCAACCCGAACGGTAAGCGTGAAGGCCGCACCCGCCGCCCCAACAAAGAGAGCGACAAGCTTATTGTGCGTCGCCGTCGTACTGGCAAGAACAAGCGATAGGAGCCTGGACACATGCCACGCAGCCTGAAAAAAGGTCCTTTCGTTGACCAGCACCTCTTTGTGAAGGTAGCCAGGGAAAACGAAAAGGGCACCAAGAACGTCATCAAGACCTGGTCCCGCCGTTCGATGATCATCCCCGACATGCTCGGACACACGATCGCCGTACACGACGGACGCAAGCACATCCCGGTGTTTGTCACTGAGTCGATGGTCGGGCACAAGCTCGGCGAATTCGCTCCCACGCGGACATTCCGCGGCCATGTCAAGGACGACCGTAAGGGCAAGCGCCGCTAGGCGCCTGCGTTTACGTCAAAGACGAGAGAAGGAAAGCAATGGAAGCCAAGGCAATTGCGCGCCACATCCGCGTAACGCCTATGAAGGCCCGGCGCGTCGTCAACCTTGTTCGTGGATTGCAAGCGAATGAGGCTCTGGCAATTCTGAAGTTTGCCCCGCAGGCAGCTTCGGAGCCGGTATTCAAGGTAGTTCAGTCGGCAATCTCCAACGCCCGGGTCCTCGCGGACCGCGACGGCGTGGCGTTTGACGAAGGCGACCTCATCATCAGCGAAGCGTTTGTTGATGAAGGCCCGACCATGAAGCGGTTCCAGCCGCGTGCCCAGGGTCGTGCATTTCAGATCAAGAAGCGCACCAGCCACATCACCGTGGTAGTCGCTACCCCGGAGAAAGAGGAGGCTCGCTAAGTGGGACAGAAAGTAAACCCGCACGGGTTCCGACTCGGCATCACCACCGATCACGTATCGCACTGGTTCGCTGACAGCACCAAGGCCGGACAGCGGTACAAGGACTTCGTTCGCGAAGACATCCGCATCCGCCAGCTCATGTCCACGGGCATGGAGCGCGCCGGCATCGCCAAGGTCGAGATCGAGCGCACCCGTGACCGTGTCCGCGTGGACATCCACACGGCCCGTCCCGGCATTGTCATCGGCCGCCGTGGAGCAGAAGCAGACCGCATCCGCGGCGAGCTCGAAAAGCTCACCGGCAAGCAGGTTCAGCTGAACATCCTCGAGGTCAAGAACCCCGAGATGGAAGCCCAGCTTGTGGCCCAGGGCGTTGCAGAGCAGCTGACTTCCCGCGTGGCATTCCGCCGTGCGATGAAGAAGGCCATGCAGTCCGCACAGCGTGCAGGTGCCAAGGGCATCCGTATCGCCTGCTCGGGCCGCCTGGGTGGCGCTGAAATGTCCCGCTCGGAGTTCTACCGCGAAGGCCGTGTGCCGCTGCACACCCTCCGCGCGAACATCGACTACGGCTTCTACGAAGCCAAGACCACCTTCGGCCGCATCGGCGTGAAGGTCTGGATCTACAAGGGCGATGTCACTGCCAAGGAACTGGCAGCACAGGCAGCCGCAGCACCGTCCCGCGGACCCCGTTCCGATCGTGGCGGACGCCCGGGTGGCGCTGACCGTGGTGACCGCCGTCGTCGCACCGACCGCCCGGCCGCTGACGCAGCTCCTGCTGCCGAAGCTCCGGCAGCTGAGGCGGCTCCGGCCGCTGTAGAAGGAGGACAGGCTTAAATGCTTATCCCACGTCGAGTAAAGCACCGTAAGCAGCACCACCCGGGTCGTTCCGGCGCTGCTACGGGCGGCACCGAGGTTTCGTTCGGTGAGTGGGGTATCCAGGCTCTGAGCCCGGCATACGTCACCAACCGCCAGATCGAGTCCGCGCGTATCGCCATGACCCGCCACATCAAGCGTGGCGGTAAGGTCTGGATCAACATCTACCCGGACCGTCCGCTGACCAAGAAGCCGGCCGAAACCCGCATGGGTTCCGGTAAGGGTTCACCGGAATGGTGGGTCGCCAACGTCAAGCCGGGCCGGGTTCTCTTCGAACTCTCCGGTGTCAATGAAGAGGTAGCTCGCGAGGCCCTGCGCCTGGCAATCCACAAGCTGCCGTTGAAGGCACGCATTGTGCGTCGCGAAGGTGGTGAGTAGAAATGGCAGTAGGATCCAAGGATCTGGCTCCCGCACAACTGGACGGTTTTGACAACGAGCGTCTCGTTGAAGAACTCCGCAAGGCCAAGGAAGAGCTGTTCAACCTGCGTTTCCAGTCCGCCACCGGACAGCTGGAGAACCACGGCCGCCTGCGTGCAGTAAAGAAGGACATTGCACGCATCTACACCGTTCTCCGCGAACGCGAGCTGGGCATTCGTGCCGAGGTGGCCGCACCGGTTGTGGAAGCCAAGGAAGAGAAGAAGTCCAAGAAGGCTGCAACCAAGAAGGCCGAAAAGGCTGAAACGGTTGAGACCGAGGAGGATGCCAAGTGAGTGAAAAGGACGAGAACGTGACGGAAACTGCTACCGCCGCCAAGGCTGGGGAGCGCGGTTACCGCAAGACGCGTCGCGGCTACGTGGTCTCCGACAAGATGGAAAAGACCATCGTTGTCGAGGTTGAGGACCGCGTAAAGCACGCCCTGTACGGCAAGGTTATCCGCCGTACCTCCAAGGTCAAGGCACATGACGAAGGGAACACCGCGGGCATCGGCGACCTCGTTGTCATCGCCGAGACCCGTCCGCTGTCCGCCACCAAGAACTGGCGGCTCGTGGAAATCCTCGAAAAGGCCAAGTAGCACCTGCTGCTTCGCTGGAAGCCCCTGCTTCGTTCCGGGAGCGGGGGCTTCCTCGTTTAAGGCACACGTCACGCCAGGCAGCCTTTCCGGGCAGCGGACGACGGCGGCGCCCGGGCTGGCGTGGGAGGGGCGCCCCGGGTGGGCCGAAGGGCTGCCCTGCGTGACGCCGTCGTCCGTCCCGCGGGGGAGGGGCGCCTCCGTCTTGCGGGGCTGGGGACGGTGGTGATATGGGGACCGGCGGAAAACGTGCTAGGATATTGAGTTTGTATGGCGCCTTTCGCGCGCCGTCATCAACCTCGTAAACAAGCGTGCCACAGCATAGTGCCCCTGTGCGCCCGGGATCCGTCCCGGACAGGGTGGGAGCAACTGCTTCTGGCACGGGAGTTTAGGCCTGGTCTGGCAAAATCCAGGCAGGTCAAGAGACACCCCGATCAACCGTTCCGCAAGGCTCATTCCGTAGGAAGATTTTCGGTCTGAGAACCGGCGCGACGCAAGGAGTAAATAGTGATTCAGCAGGAGTCGCGACTCAAGGTCGCCGACAACACGGGTGCTAAGGAAATCCTTACCATTCGCGTTCTCGGTGGATCCGGCCGTCGCTACGCAGGCATCGGTGACGTCATTGTCGCCACCGTCAAGGATGCAATCCCGGGCGGCAACGTAAAGAAGGGCGATGTGGTCAAGGCCGTCATCGTCCGTACCAAGAAGGAACGCCGCCGTGCGGATGGTTCCTACATCAAGTTTGACGAGAACGCAGCTGTGATCCTGAAGAACGACGGTGACCCCCGCGGTACCCGTATCTTCGGACCGGTTGGTCGTGAACTGCGTGACAAGAAGTTCATGAAGATCGTTTCTCTGGCTCCGGAGGTGCTCTAGTCCATGGCTGCAAAGATCAAGAAGGGTGACCTGGTTCAGGTCATCACTGGCGCCAAGGCTGAGCGCGGCGGCGACCGCGGCAAGCAGGGCAAGGTTCTGCGCGTGTTCACCGACACCAACCGCGTGCTGGTTGAGGGTATCAACCGCGTTACCAAGCACACCCGTGTTGGACAGTCGCAGCGCGGCACCAAGACCGGCGGCATCGAGGTTGTAGAGGCCCCGATCCACATTTCCAACGTGGCCCTGGTTGACCCGTCGACCAAGAAGCCGACCCGCGTGGGCTTCCGCCTCGACACCGTGGAGAAGAACGGCGTCAAGAAGACCGTCCGCATCCGCGTGTCCAAGAGCTCCGGGAAGGACATCTAATGACTGAGACTCTCGAGACTCCGGCAACGAAGATCGTTCCTCGTCTGAAGACCAAGTACGCCGAATCCATCAAGGCAACGCTCCAGGATGAATTCAAGTACGAGAACGTGAACCAGGTACCCCGCCTGGTGAAGGTTGTTGTGAACATGGGTGTTGGAGATGCCGCCAAGGACTCCAAGCTGATCGACGGCGCTGTCCGCGACCTCACCCAGATCACCGGCCAGAAGCCGCAGGTTACCAAAGCCCGCAAGTCGATCGCACAGTTTAAGCTGCGCGAAGGCATGCCCATCGGTGCGCACGCAACCCTGCGTGGCGACCGCATGTGGGAATTCGTGGACCGCCTGGTCACCCTGGCACTGCCCCGTATCCGCGACTTCCGCGGCCTCAGCGGCAAGCAGTTCGATGGCAACGGCAACTACACCTTCGGTCTGACCGAGCAGGTTATGTTCCACGAAATCGACCAGGACAAGATCGACCGCGTCCGCGGTATGGACATCACGGTTGTGACCACTGCCAAGACTGACGACGAAGGCCGCGCGCTGCTCAAGGCGCTTGGTTTCCCGTTCAAAACCGAAGCTTAATTAACTACATAAAAGGTCCGGCCGCTCCGCTCCCTGAAGGACGGAACGGCGGAAACCGTTATGAGGAAGGGCATGAGCCCACATGACAATGACAGATCCTGTCGCAGATATGCTTACGCGCCTGCGTAACGCAAACTCGGCATACCACGACTCCGTGTCTATGCCTTACAGCAAGCTCAAGGCACGCGTTGCCGACATCCTCAAGGCCGAAGGTTTCATCGCCGGCTGGAAGGAAGAGGACGCTGAGGTTGGCAAGAAGCTGACCCTCGACCTCAAGTTCGGTCCGAACCGCGAGCGTTCCATCGCCGGTGTACGCCGCATCTCCAAGCCGGGCCTCCGCGTTTACGCGAAGTCCACCAACCTGCCCCACGTCCTCGGTGGCCTGGGTATCGCAATCCTGTCCACCTCTTCCGGCCTCTTGACTGACAAGCAGGCCGGCAAGAAGGGCGTGGGCGGCGAAGTCCTCGCGTACGTCTGGTAACGGGAAAGGAAGAGAATAATGTCACGTATTGGACGTCTCCCCATCACCGTTCCTGCCGGCGTTGAGGTCAAGGTTGACGGCTCTGTCGTCAGCGTCAAGGGTTCCAAGGGGGAGCTGACCCACACTGTGGCCAGCCCCATCGAGGTTGCCCTGGATGACAGCACCCTGACCGTCAGCCGCCCGAACGACGAGCGCGCCTCCCGTTCACTCCACGGCCTGACCCGCACCCTGATCGCCAACATGATCCAGGGCGTCACGGCAGGCTACGAGAAGAAGCTTGAAATCGTTGGTACCGGTTACCGCGTTCAGGCCAAGGGATCTGACCTTGAGTTCGCTCTTGGCTACAGCCACCCGGTCAACGTTTCGGCTCCGGCCGGCATCACCTTTGCAGTAGAGGGACCGACCAAGCTCTCTGTCTCAGGTATCAACAAGCAGCAGGTCGGCGAAGTTGCTGCCAACATTCGCAAGCTGCGGAAGCCTGACCCGTACAAGGGCAAGGGCATCCGTTACGCAGGCGAAGTCATCCGCCGCAAGGTCGGAAAGGCTGGTAAGTAACCATGGCCATCTCCATTAACAAGAAGCGTACGAACAAGAGCAAGGCTGCTGGTCGCAGCCGCCGCCAGCTTCGTATCCGCAAGCGCATTTCCGGTACGGCTGTCCGCCCCCGCCTGGTGGTTAACCGTTCCGCACGCCACGTATTTGTCCAGGTTGTCGACGACACCATCGGCCAGACCGTAGCAAGCGCGTCCACCCTGGAAGCTGACCTTCGTGCATTCGACGGTGACAAGACTGCCAAGGCCAAGCGCGTCGGCGAGCTCGTTGCCGAACGTGCCAAGGCTGCCGGCGTCGAGGCTGTTGTCTTCGACCGTGGTGGTAACAAGTACCACGGCCGGATTGCCGCCGTCGCTGACGGTGCACGCGAAGGTGGGCTGTCACTGTGACCGAAGCAAACAACGAAAAGGACACTGTGTCTGCAGATCAGAAGGCGCCCGAAGCCGCAGCTGCTGAGACCACTGCCCCCGCTGCCGAGGACCGCCGTGGTGGCGCCCGTCGTGGCGAGCGTGGCGACCGTGGCCAGGGCCGCGGAGACCGTGGTGGCCGTGGCGGCCGCGACGGTGGCCGTGAAGCCGAAAAGAACCAGTTCGTAGAGCGCGTTGTCACCATCAACCGCGTTTCCAAGGTCGTCAAGGGTGGTCGTCGCTTTAGCTTCACCGCACTGGTGGTCGTTGGTGACGGCAACGGCATGGTCGGCGTGGGCTACGGCAAGGCCAAGGAAGTTCCCGCTGCTATCGCCAAGGGCGTTGAAGAGGCCAAGAAGTCCTTCTTCCGCGTTCCCCGCGTTGGCAACACCATCCCGCACCGCGTTCAGGGTGAAGCCGCTGCCGGCGTCGTAATGCTGCGTCCGGCTTCCGCCGGTACCGGTGTTATCGCCGGTGGTCCGGTCCGTGCAGTACTGGAGTGCGTGGGCATCCACGACATCCTCTCCAAGTCGCTCGGTTCCTCCAACGCCATCAACATCGTTCACGCGACCGTTGATGCCCTGAAGCGCCTCGAAGAGCCGGCAGCCGTGGCAGCACGCCGCGGCCTGCCGCTGGACGAGGTTGCCCCGGCAGCACTGGTGAAGGCCCTCCTCGCCCCGAAGGCAGGTGTCTAGTCATGGCTAAGAACCTGATCCCCTCCGACGCTCAGTTGGAGATCACACAGATCAAGTCCGCCATTGGCGGCAAGCAGAACCAGCGCGACACCCTGCGGTCCCTCGGCCTGAAGCGGATCGGACACACCGTTGTCCGCACCGCCGACGCCGTGACCGTTGGAATGCTCAACACGGTTCCGCACCTGGTAAAGGTAGAGGAGGCGAAGTAAATGGCAGAGAACACTGCTGATAAGGCACAGGCTGCTGAGAAGCAGAACGCCCTGAAGGTTCACCACCTGCGTCCCGCTCCGGGTGCCAAGACCGCCAAGACCCGTGTGGGTCGTGGTGAGGCATCCAAGGGTAAGACCGCCGGTCGCGGTACCAAGGGTACTGCTGCCCGCTACCAGATCAAGGCTGGCTTTGCCGGCGGCCAGCTGCCGCTGCACATGCGCCTGCCCAAGCTGCGTGGCTTCAAGAACCCGTTCCGGGTTGAGTTCCAGGTTGTAAACCTGGACAAGCTCAACGAGCTGTTCCCGGAAGGTGGCGCAGTCACCGTGGAGAACCTGGTCGAAAAGGGTGCCGTTCGCAAGAACCAGCCCGTCAAGGTGCTGGGCACCGGCGACATCACCGTCAAAGTTGACGTCACCGCCCACGCATTCTCGGCCAGCGCCGCTGAAAAGATTGCCGCAGCCGGCGGAAGCACCACCGCCCTGTAAGGGACGGCGCCAGCTGTTGAACTCCCGGTATCCGTGGGCTTTGGCCCCGGATGCCGGGAGTTTTCCATATCCGCCGGGCGAACAATTCCTGCCATCCGGCGCATCCCCGCCCGATAGGATTGTTCGCTCGGCGCATGGACCCGTTAGACTCGGATGTCGGGATCTATCGATTCCCCTCACCCCACTCTTATTGACACCACACAGGAGGACGCTTGCTTAGCGCATTTGGCCGGGCCTTTCGCACGCCTGATCTGCGACGCAAGTTGTTGTTCACGCTGGCAATCATCACCATCTTCCGCTTGGGTGCTTTCATTCCCTCGCCAGGTGTGAACTACCAGAATGTCCAGCAATGCTTGCACAACGGTCAGACCGCCGGCGGGCTGTACCAGCTCGTCAACCTCTTCAGCGGCGGCGCGCTGCTCCAGGTGTCAATCTTCGCCCTGGGCATCATGCCCTACATTACGGCCAGCATCATCGTCCAGCTGCTCCGGGTGGTCATTCCCCGGTTCCAGGAGCTTTACGACGAAGGCGCGTCGGGCCAGTCCAAGCTGACCCAGTACACCCGTTACCTCACCATCGCGCTGGGCCTGCTCAACGCCACCACCCTGGTTTCGCTGGCCCGCTCCGGGCAGTTGCTTCCCGGCTGCCAGCTGCAGGTGATCCCCGACACCAGCATCATCACCACCATCCTGATCATCATCACTCTCACGGCCGGCACCGGCCTGATCATGTGGATGGGCGAGCTCGTCACGGAAAAGGGTGTGGGCAACGGCATGTCGCTGCTCATCTTCACTTCCATCGCCGCCCAGTTCCCCACCTCGCTGGGTGCCATCTGGACCGCGCAGGGACCGGGAACCTTCTTCCTCGTCCTGGTGGTGGGCCTCCTGACCGTCGCCCTGGTGGTCTTCGTCGAGCAGTCACAGCGCCGCGTCCCGGTGCAGTACGCCAAGCGGATGATCGGCCGGCGCACTGTGGGCGGCACCAGCACTTACATCCCTATCAAGGTGAACATGGCCGGTGTCATTCCGGTGATCTTCGCTTCCTCCATGCTCTACATTCCCGGGCTGATCGCACAGTTCAACCAGCCCCGGAACGGCGAGCCAATGCAACCGTGGGTTGAATGGATCAACAACAACCTGACCCGCGGTGACCACCCGATCTACATGGTTGTTTACTTCCTCCTGATCGTGTTCTTCACCTACTTCTACGTCGCGATTACCTTCAACCCTGAAGAAGTCTCAGACAACATGAAGAAGTACGGCGGCTTCATTCCAGGTATCCGCGCCGGCCGGCCGACCGCGGACTACCTTCAGTACGTGCTCTCACGGATCACCCTGCCCGGCGCCCTTTACCTGGGCTTCGTGGCACTGATTCCGCTGGTGGCACTTGTGCTGATCAACGCAAACCAGAACTTCCCGTTCGGTGGCACCTCGATCCTGATCATGGTGGGCGTTGGGTTGGAGACCGTAAAGCAGATTGATGCGCAGCTACAACAACGTCACTACGAAGGGCTTTTGCGATGACGAGAATGCTGATTATTGGACCTCCGGGTTCCGGAAAAGGAACGCAGGCGGAGCGGATTTCAGAACGCCTCGGCGTTGTGGCCATCTCCACCGGCGATATTTTCCGCGCCAACGTGAAGGGTGAAACCCCGCTTGGCCTCGAGGCCAAGAAGTTCATGGACAACGGTGACTTCGTCCCGGACAGCGTGACCAACAAGATGGTCCGCGACCGCCTGAACGAGTCCGACGTCGAAAACGGCTTCCTGCTGGACGGCTACCCGCGCACCACCGCGCAGGTGGACTACCTTGACGAGATCCTCGCCGACGGCGACGAGAAGCTCGACGTGGTCCTGCAGCTGACTGCCGACGACGAGGAGCTGGTTCACCGGCTCCTTGGCCGCGCCAAGGAAACGGGCCGGAGCGACGACAACGAAGCCGTCATCCGCCACCGCCTTGACCTGTACCACGAGCAGACCGAAGCTGTGGTGGCGAAGTACGCCGAACGCGGCATCCTCACCAAGGTTGACGGGATCGGTCCCATCGACGAAGTAACCGACCGCGTGATGCAGGCCATCAAGGCCGCACAGGCAGCCTGACCAAGGCGCCCGGTTTTATCGAGGCTCCTCCCGGCATCCGGGAGGAGCCTCAGCCATTTGAAAGGACACATCATGGCCTTCGGCCAGCCCCGCATCGAATTCAAGAACAACGCCCAGATGCGCACCATGCACGAGGCAGGCCTGGTGCTTAGCCGTGCACTGGATGCCGCCGTTGCCGCCGCGGTGCCGGGAGTCACCACCAAGCACCTGGACGACGTCTTCGCTGCCGTGCTTAATGAGGCAGGCGCCAAGTCCAACTTCCTGGGCTACCACGGCTTCCCGGCCACCATCTGCACGTCCGTCAACGAGGAGGTGGTGCACGGCATCCCGGGCAGCCGCGTCCTGAAGGACGGCGACATCATCTCCATCGACGGCGGGGCGATTGTGGACGGCTGGCACTCGGATTCCGCGCGCACAGTGATCGTTGGCGCAGCGGATCCCGAGGACCAGCGGCTCTCCGACGTCACCCAGGCTGCAATGTGGCGGGGGATTGCTGCGCTGGCCAACGGCACGCACGTAGGTGACATCGGCGCTGCCATTGACGACTACGTCTCCTCAGTCCCCGGCAAGCCGCTGGGCATCCTGGAGGACTACGTGGGCCACGGGATCGGCTCCGAGATGCACATGGCTCCCGACGTCCTGAACTACCGCACCAACCACCGCGGCCCCAAGATCAAGCCGGGCCTGTGCCTTGCCATCGAACCCATGCTGGTCCGGGGCAGCATCGACACTGCGGTCCTGGAGGACGACTGGACCGTGGTGACTACCGACGGCAAGCGCTCCTGCCAATGGGAGCACTCGGTGGCCGTGCACGAGAAGGGCATCTGGGTGCTTTCAGCGCCCGACGGCGGTGCGGAGCAGCTGGTGCCCCTCGGCGTCACCCCCGTGCCGATCCCCTAGGGGACACGCTTCCCCCTTTTCGACGCGCATCTTCCTGCATGAAACGACGAAGCCCTGGCGGGACCCGAATCCGGGGCCCGCCAGGGCTTTTGCGCATCGAAAGCGGCTAGGACTTCAGCTTCGGCTTCACGTCCCGGTCGTAAATGCCCTGCAGCGTGCTCTTCAGGTCCGTCATGGTGGACTTGACGTCGCCCTGCTGGGTCAGGATTTTCGCGGCGGCCTTGGCCATCTCCTGGTCGGCGCCCGGCAGGAACACGCGGGCGTTGTCCTGGACCTTGGTGACCGCGAGCTGGTCCATGGCCGTCTTGATCTGCGGGGTCTTGGCCAGGACTGCCGTCATGTCCGCGGACTTGCGGATGGGCATGTAACCGGTAGCGGCGGAGAACTCAGCGGTGCTTTCCGGTTGCGTGACGAAGTCCAGGAACATCCCGGCGGCGAGCTGTTCCTCCTTGGTGATGCCGCTGGGGATGCCGAGCCCCGCGCCGCCGGTGGGGCACACATTGGACTGCGCCTTGGGTCCGCCCGGCAGGAAACCCACCCCCACGTTGAACTTGGCCGATTTCAGGATCCCCAGCAGGGAACCGGTGGAGGAGATGGTGGTGGAGGTCAGGCCTGCGGAGAAGTCGTCCGCCGCCTCCTTGGACGAGACGCCCGCCCACTTGTCCTTGTAGATCGAGTCCTGGGCCCACTGCAGCGCCGCGACGGATTCGGCGGAGTCGCAGGTGATGTCCCATTGGTTGGACCATCCACCGCCCCAGCCCCACAGCATGTTTTGCAGCGTCCAGCCAGCGTAGCCGGCCAGCGCAGGGTAGATGTACGCGTACTGGGCGCCGGAGCTTGCCTTCAGCTTGGGCGCCCATTCGCCGAATTCCTGCCAGGTCTTCGGAGCACGGTCCGGGATGCCTGCTGCCGCGAAGTGGTCCTTGTTGTAGTAGAAGAGCGGTGTTGACCTGCCGTAGGGCAGCGCCCACTGCTTGCCGTCGTACTTGTAGTCATTGACCAGCGACTGCTGGAAGTCGTCCATCTTCATGTTCAGCTGCTTGGTCAGGCTGTCCACGGGGATGATGCTGCCGTTGGTGTAGTAGCGGAACCACCACACGTCGGAGAGGACAACAACACCGGGGAGGCCGGACTTGGCTGCCTGGGCGGTCTGGAACTTCTGGGCGATTTCCTCGTAGTTTGCGCCGGCGGTGACCAGGTTGACGGCGATGCCCGGGTTCTTGGCCTGGAATTTCTCGATCAGGCTCTTTTCCACGTCCTGCGACTGGCCGGGGTGGCTGGACCAGAAGTCGATCTTGGCCGCGGGCTTCACGCCGCTGAAGTCGATATCGGCGGCCTGGGACGTGGCCTGCCCGCCGCCACTTGTGGAGGGCCCGCCGCATGCGGCGAGTGCGGCGGCAGCGGCGGTGGCCCCTGCAAGGCCCAGGAAGTGCCTCCGGTCCAGGTGAAGTGTCATGACAGTTCCTTTCGGTTGTTGCCGGTGGAAGGTAGAAGTACGGGGGGGTGGGAAGTACGACGGCGGCCGGCAGGTCAGCCGGTCACGCTGCCTTGGGTGAGCCCCGCCACGATGTAGCGCTGCAGGGCCGCGAAGATGATCAGGATGGGAACGATGACCAGGACTGCCCCTGCCATGAGGACGCCCCAGCCGGCGGCGTTGCTCTCATTGTTCTGCAGCAGCGTCAGCCCCACGGGAAGGGTCATGGTTTCCGGCCGGTCCGTGATGATCAGTGGCCAGATGTAGTCGTTCCATTCGGTCACGATGGTTACCAGGGCCACAGTGGCGATGGAGGGGACGGATACGGGGACCACGATCTGCCACAGCCGGCGCCAGTGTCCGGCGCCGTCCATCTCGGCCGATTCCAGGATGGAGGCGGGCAGGGTCCGGAAGTGCTGGCGCAGCAGGAACGTGCCGAACGCGGTGCCGAGGCCGGGGAGGATGATGCCCCACAGGGTGTTCTTTCCGCCGATCCCTGCGATCAGGATGAAGTTGGGCAGGATGGATACCTGCGGCGGCACCATGAGGGCCACCAGGATCAGCAGGAAAATGAAGTTCCGGAACGGGAAGCGGACAAAGACGAGGGCGTAGGCCGTCAGGATGGCCAGCAGCACCTTGATGGTGGCTCCGGCCAACGTGACGATGGTGCTGTTCAGGAAGAACTGCCCAAACGGGACCGTGGTCATGGCGGTCCCGTAGTTCTCCAGGTTCAGGCTTTCCGGCAGGATCTTCAGGTCAGTGGTGACGATTTCCCCCGACTGCTTGAAGGAGCTGAGCACCATCCAGAGCAGGGGAAGGAACACCACCAGCGTGGCCACGAGCAGCGGCAGGTAGCCGCCCACCACGGTCTGGATGAGGTTCCGGCGCGAAAACGGCTGGTCACGGCGAAGGCCTGGGTCCGGTGGGGCGACAGCCGGGGCGGCGGGGTCCGGGCTCACCGGTGATAGGGAGGTCACGAGTAATGCACCTTTCGTTCCACGAACCGCAGCTGGAGCACGGTGATCACCAGGAGGATGGCGAACAGGACCACGGAAATGGCTGCAGAGTAGCCGGCCCTGTTGTAGGCGCCGAAGGCCTGGAGGTATGCCTCGTAAATCAACGTGCTGGTGCCGGTGCCCAGTGGTGTCATGATCCGGATGAGGTCGAAGGCCTGCAGCGAGCTGAGCATGGTGGTGATCAGCAGGAAGAACGTGGTGGGGGAGAGCAGCGGCAGCGAGATGCTGACGAAGCGCCGGAACCCGTTGGCACCGTCAAGGGACGCCGCCTCCATGACGTCCTGCGGAAGGGACTGGAGCCCGGCGAGGTACACCACGGCGCAGTAGCCCAGGTTCTTCCAGACGTAGACCAGGATCACCATGACCAGGGACAGTTGGGGATCGTTGATCCATTGCGGGCTCTGCTGTCCCAAGCCCCTGAGCAGCCAGGCCAGGACGCCATAGCCGGGGTCGAAGATGAACAACCACACCAGGCCCACACCCACGCCGGAGAGGACGTAGGGGGCAAAGACGGCGGAGCGGGCGAAGGTGGTGCCGCGGACCTTCGCGTTCAGGGCCAGCGCCACCAGGAGTCCCAGCACCATTGAGCCGCCCACCGTGACCACGGTGAACACTGCCGTAGTCCCCAGGACTTTCGGCGCATCGTTGCTGGTGAAGAAGGTGACGTAGTTGGAGAATCCAACCACGGTGGCGGTGGGCGAACCCAGGGTCCAGTCCAGCGTGGAGTAGTACATGTTGCTGAACAGCGGGCGGTAGGTGAAGACGGCGATCAGCACCAGGTTGGGCAACGCCATGGCAAGGAAAACCAGGAAATCGCGGCGGCTCCGTGCGGTCCACCGCCGTCGTGGAACTTTCGCTGGGTGTCCCGGAGGCCTTTTGGGTTTGGCGTTGGGGTGTGGGGCGAGTTGACGGGTCATGCGTGTCTCTCCCGGGTTGGGAGCCTGCTCGTGGCGGGCCCTGGCTTGATCTAGGGACTACTACACCAGACCGTCAGGGGGCTGAAACCCGCATATGCCCTTGCCAGGGAACTGTTATCCAAGGCTTCGTCGCCCGTTAACGCTGTGTTGAATGCAGTCTCGCATAAAGTTCGCCGTTCCGGCAGGGGCGCGCCAGCAGAGGGGACAATAGGGGCATGGGAACCATTACCGACGTCGCGGGTATCCGCGTGGGCCACGTCCAGAAGGACACTGACGGCTGGCTGACAGGCGTCACCGTTGTCCTGCCGCCGACGGGCACGGTGGGCTCGGTGGATGTGCAGGGCGGCGGGCCGGCCACGCATGAAACAGACGCCCTTGATCCCACCACACTGGTCAGCACTGTGGACGCAGTGGTCCTCACGGGCGGCAGCGCCTACGGCCTGGCCTCCGCTGCCGGCGCCCAGCGCTGGTGCGAGGAGAACGGCCGCGGCTTCGCCGTGCCCGGGGGAGTGGTGCCCATCGTCCCCGCCGCCGCGATCTTTGATCTGGGCAGGGGAGGCGACTTTTCCGCACGGCCGACGCCGGACATGGGCTACGCGGCAACGGCGGCCGCGGCCGCACAAAAGGAAGGGCATGACGTCGGACGCGGCAACGTGGGTGCCGGCACCGGCGCAGTCATCGGCCGGACGTACAAAGGCGGAGTAGGGACGGCCTCGGTCACGCTGGAGAATGGGGTTGTCGTCGGAGCAATCGCAGTCGTGAATGCCCTCGGTCTGCCAGTGTCCCTGCCGGGGAATCACGAACCCTCCGCGCGCTCGGTCGTTCCGCCCCACGAGCCCCCTAACCTCGCAAGCTCGGCCAGGGAACCCGGCTCGCGTGGGCCCACCTTAGACGTTCCCTTTAACACCACTCTTGTCGTTGTCGCTACAAACGCCGTTCTGGATGTCGCCGAGTGCAGGCGGACTGCCTCTGCTTCCCATGCCGGGATTGCCCGTGCTTTGAATCCGAGCCATACCCTGGCTGACGGGGACACTGTCTTTTGTTTGTCTACCCAGGCCGGTGCGCTCGACCGCTCGGACGACGCTGCCCGGCAGCTCAGCCTTATTACGCTGCAAAGTGCGGCAGCCGACGTCGTCCGTTTGGCCATCCTTGACGGTGTGGCCGCGGCTGTTGCAGTGAGCACTCCGGCTGCTGAATATGGTGCGTACGGCACCGCGTAGGCTACTATGGCCGATTTAACTTTTACCCGCCAACAGGGTAGTGTTGCTTGTTGGTTGTCTGGACTGCCACGCCCTTTTGGGCCTGGAGCTGGCAATCGATCCAACAAAAACGTTCGTGGTCATGCCCGGTGCTATCCGGCGGGGCTGCGGCAACAACAGTTAGCGGAGGGTATGGCCAAGAAGGACGGGGTCATTGAGATCGAAGGCGTTGTGACCGAGGCGCTGCCTAACGCGATGTTTCGCGTTGAGCTCACCAACAAGCACATCGTTCTGGCACACATCTCTGGAAAGATGCGTCAGCACTACATCCGAATCCTCCCTGAGGACCGCGTAGTGGTGGAGCTGAGCCCGTACGACCTCACCCGTGGTCGTATCGTCTACCGCTACAAGTAAATTGCTGGGCGGCGGCAGCGCAAGCTGACTGCTGTTCCAGTTGACCAACTGCTACACGCAAAGGGAATGCCATGAAGGTCAAGCCGAGCGTCAAGCAGATCTGCGAAAAGTGCAAAGTGATCCGCCGTAATGGCCGGGTCATGGTGATCTGCGAGAACCCGCGCCACAAGCAGCGCCAGGGCTAATTTCCTTCCCTGAAGGAAATCCTGGGTTGCTAACCCACGCAAGTAAATAAAGGCAGCACAAGCTGATCTGGAACATTGAGCTCGAAAGAGTCCGGACAGCTAACCCCCGGTCGGAGGCTGGGGCCGCACGCTACGTGCGGGTGTACTGCCTACGACCTCCGGTTTATCAAGGAGTTCTGCCACTATGGCTCGTCTCGCTGGCGTAGACATTCCCCGCGAAAAGCGGCTGGAAATTGCGCTTACTTACATCTACGGCGTGGGCAAGACCCGTGCACACGAAACCCTGGCTGCCACTGGCATCAGCGCTGACGTCCGCGTCAAGGACCTGACTGACGCCCAGTTGGTTGAGCTGCGTGACTACATCGAAGGCAACTACAAGGTTGAGGGTGACCTTCGCCGCGAAGTAGCAGCTGATATCCGCCGCAAGGTTGAAATCGGCAGCTACGAAGGTATTCGCCACCGTAAGGGCCTCCCGGTCCGCGGGCAGCGTACCAAGACCAACGCCCGTACCCGCAAGGGTCCGAAGCGCACGGTCGCAGGCAAGAAGAAGGCCCGTTAAAATCCCGGCCGGGATTTACGGAACTTTCCCCAATAACTTTCTGTAGGAGAAAAAATGCCCCCGAAGACTCGTGGCGCGGTTCGCAAGCCGCGTAAGAAGGACAAGAAGAATATCGCGCTTGGCCAGGCGCACATCAAGAGCACCTTTAACAACACCATCGTTTCCATCACGGATCCGAGCGGCGCTGTTATTTCCTGGGCTTCCTCCGGTGAGGTTGGCTTCAAGGGCTCGCGCAAGTCCACCCCGTTCGCTGCCCAGATGGCTGCCGAAGCCGCTGCCAAGCGTGCGCAGGAGCACGGCATGCGCAAGGTAGACGTTTTCGTCAAGGGACCGGGTTCCGGACGCGAGACCGCAATCCGTTCGCTGCAGGCCGCAGGGCTCGAGGTTGGCTCCATCCAGGACGTCACCCCCGCAGCGCACAACGGCTGCCGCCCGCCGAAGCGCCGCCGCGTCTAATTCTTTTCCGCAGCAGGAGCTTGCCCGGGCCAGCGATGGTCCGGGCAAGCCCAGCGCGTTAAGTCTTCAGACCGAATTTCCACCACCTGTGTTGCGTCATATAGCGGATGCTCGCCGAAAGGAAACCTAAGTGCTCATTGCACAGCGCCCCACCCTCTCCGAAGAGGTAGTCTCCGAAAACCGTTCGCGTTTCATCATTGAACCGCTGGAACCGGGCTTCGGCTACACCCTCGGAAACTCCCTCCGCCGTACCCTGCTCTCCTCCATCCCCGGTGCTGCCGTAACCAGCATCCGGATCGATGGTGTGCTGCACGAGTTCACCACGGTTCCGGGTGTCAAGGAAGATGTCACCGAGATCATCCTTAACATCAAGAGCCTGTCGGTTTCCTCCGAGCACGACGAGCCCGTCGTGGCTTACCTGCGCAAGCAGGGCCCCGGAGTCGTCACCGCCGCGGACATCGCTCCGCCGGCCGGCGTCGAATTCCACAACCCGGATCTGCACATTGCCACGCTGAACTCGAAGGGCAAGTTCGAACTCGAACTGACCATCGAGCGCGGCCGCGGCTACGTTTCGGCAGCTCAGAACAAGTCCGGCGACGCAGAGATCGGCCGTATCCCGGTCGACTCCATCTACTCGCCGGTGCTGAAGGTTACTTTCCGCGTGGAAGCAACCCGTGTTGAGCAGCGCACCGACTTCGACAAGCTGATTGTCGACGTCGAGACCAAGCAGGCCATCGCCCCGCGCGATGCCGTTGCTTCCGCAGGCACCACCCTGGTGGAACTGTTCGGTCTGGCCCGTGAGCTGAACACCGCAGCTGAAGGTATCGAGATCGGCCCGTCGCCCACCGACGCTGCCCTGGCAGCCGACATGGCACTGCCGATCGAGGATCTGGACCTCACCGTCCGTTCCTACAACTGCCTCAAGCGTGAGGGCATCCACACCGTGGGTGAACTCGTTGCACGTTCCGAGGCTGACCTGATGGACATCCGCAACTTCGGTGCCAAGTCCATTGACGAGGTCAAGGCAAAGCTGGTTGAACTGGGCCTGTCCCTCAAGGACTCGCCTCCCGGTTTTGACCTCGCAGCACGCGCCGCAGCAATCGAAGAGGACGACGCCGCCTTCGGCGACGACGAACTCTAAACCAGACCTTGGCCGGCGGGCAGCACCACGGGGTGCCGCCCACGGCTTCCACATGAGGAGAAACAATTATGCCTACCCCCACTAAGGGTCCGCGCCTCGGCGGCGGCCCGGCTCACGAGCGCCTCATGCTCGCGAACCTGGCAGCAGCACTGTTCGAGCACAAGCGGATCACCACCACGGTGACCAAGGCCAAGCGCCTTAAGCCGTACGCAGAGCGCCTGGTGACCTTCGCCAAGCGCGGCGACCTCGCTTCCCGCCGCCGCGTGCTCGGCCTGATCAGCAACAAGGGCGTCGTCCACGAGCTGTTCACCGACATCGCGCAGGCTGTGGAGAACCGCGACGGCGGCTACACCCGAATCACCAAGATCGGCAACCGCAAGGGCGACAACGCTCCCATGGCTGTTATCGAACTGGTCCTCGAGCCGGTTTCCGCCAAGCAGGCCGTGGTAGCCGAGGCTACCCAGGCTGCTGCGAAGGCTGCTCCGGCCGCTCCTGCCGCCGAGGAAGCTCCCGCCGAAGAGGCTCCGGCCGCCGAGGAAGCCCTGGCTCCCGAGACGGTCGCCGCTGAAGAAGCTGCAACCGAAGAGGCTCCGGCCGCTGAGGAAGCTGCCGAAGCTCCGGCTGCCGAGGAGAAGGACGCGAAGTAATTCGCTGATTCTCTTCGCATAGACTTAGGTCTGTGAACCACCAGAAACCCGCGGCCCCCGTTACAGGGGGCGGCGGGTTTTTGCGTATCCGGCTTGATCTTTCGTACGACGGCGGCCCCTTCAGCGGCTGGGCCCTGCAGCCCGGCCGGCGCACCGTCCAGGGCGTCCTGGAGGAAGCAATCGAGCTTTTGGTCCGGCGCCAGATCCGGGTCACTGTTGCAGGCAGGACCGACGCCGGCGTGCATGCCCGCGGCCAGGTGGTCCACCTGGACCTCACGGAAGCCGAATGGCTGGGACTGCCGCGCGGGCACGAGCTGGATCCCGCCGTCGCCATGTTGCGCCGCCTCCGGGGAGCCCTGAGCCGCGTCCTGGGGGACCTGACCGGCGCAGTAGAGGTTGATGACATCGCACTGGCACCTGCCGGTTTCGACGCACGCTTTTCGGCGCTGTGGCGGCGCTACAGCTACCGGATCGCTGACGGGCCTGCCCTCTGGGATCCACTGGAGCGGTACTTCACGCTGTGGCACAAGAACCCGCTGGACGTTTCACTGCTCAACCAAGGCGCTTCGCAACTGCTGGGCTTGCAGAACTTCCTGTCCTTCTGCAAGCCGCGCGAAGGAGCCACCACCATCCGGGAACTGCAGCGCTTTGAGTTTCGACGCGGCGAGGACGGCGTCATCGTGGCCACCGTCCAGGCCGACGCGTTCTGCCACAACATGGTCCGCGCGCTGATCGGCTCCGCGCTCTACGTGGGTGAGGGCGTTGTTGAGCCGGGCTGGCTGCACGAGAGGCTGCTGCTGCAGAAGAGGGATGCCAAGTCTGTCCTCGCGGCCCCACACCCCCTGGTGCTGGAGGAAGTGGCTTATCCCTCAGACAGCGAACTGCTGGCCCGCGCCGAGCAGACCAGGGCTGTCCGCGAGTACTAGTCCCCACCCGCGATTAGAACGACGGAGGGGGACCCTCCGCGGGGAGGGTCACCGTAAACGTGCTGCCCTGGCCCTCGCCGCTCTCGCACCTGATGCTGCCGCCGTGCCGCTCCACGATCATCCGCGTGATGGAGAGGCCCAGCCCCACCCCAGGAATGGCTGCCTTTTGCGCCGACTCAGTCCGGAAGAAACGGTTGAAGACGTTTGCCACATCTTCATGGGACATGCCCATCCCCGTGTCTGTGACGCTCAGCCGCACCCACTGCATGTCCGCTTCCGCGCTGATGCTGACCCTGCCGCCGCCAGGTGAATATTTGATGGCGTTGGACACCAGGTTGTCCAGCACCTGGCCGATCCGCAGCGGGTCCGCGTACGCCCACAGGGGAGAGGGGACGTCGGCGGCGAACTCCACGTGGGACCGCTGGGCGGAGGCCTGGGCGGAACTGAGGCTGGTCTCCACCAGGCTGGCCAGGTCGGTGCGCTTGGGGTGGACGTTGAGGGCGGTGGAGGCGGATGCGGTCAGGTCGGCCACCAGGTCCAGCAGCCGCTCCGCGTTGCGCTGGACCACCAGGAGGCGCTGGGCGAGGTTCGGGGGGAGGCCGCCGGCCTCGTCCAGCACCAGGTCCACGTTGCCAATGATGGAGTTCAGCGGGTTCTTGAACTCGTGCGAGACATTGGAAATCAGTTCCTGGTTTGCGGCCAGGGACTCCACCCAGCCGGTGACGTCGGTGTAAACCACCACCGCCCCGGTGAGTCGGCCTTCCTCGCTGACCAGCGGACGCGCTGCTGTGGACACGGCCCGCTGCTCCGGCCCCTCGCCCGCCCACACCAAGTAGTCGGCGAAGGATTCCCCCGCCATGGCCCGGCTGATGGGCCGGCGGTCCACGGGAAGCAGGGTGCGCCGGTCCTGGCCGAAGATGAGCTGGTGCCCCTGGCCGGGGACGTCCTCGTCAGCGCCCGTGGCACGGCGGAAATTCCGCTGGCGGCTGTTGGACACCAGGAAGTGGCCGGAGCGGTCGACGGCGGCAATGCCGACGTCTGTGGCGTCCAGGACGGTTTCGAGCAGCTTTTCACGTTCCCGGCTGGCCGCCAGCAGCTCCCGGAGCTCGCGGTCCTTCTCCGCCAGTTCGCGCTGCTGCAGCCGCAGGCTCACGCTCGCGAAACGGATTGCCAGTGAAACGGCGAGCATCATGACGGGGAAGAGGACCACCGTGGTGAGGTCCGAGGCGGTTAGGGCAGGGAAGTCCCCGGCTGCCGAGGGGACCATGATGAAGAACGGCCCCAGGAAGCTGAGCACCAGGCTGCTGCGCGCCAGCATGCCGGAGGCGGAGAGCCAGATAACCGGGAAGACCACCAGGACCGCCAGACCCGGCAGGAGCGGTGCCGCTCCATTGCGCAGGAACCCGATTGCCGCGAAGTCCAGCACCGGAATCAGCAGGTAAAGGCGGTGCGCCAAGCGTTCCCAGGGGACCAGGAAGCAGGCAAGGAACAGTACCCCGTGAAGGGCAAGGCCGGCCGCATACAGCGGACTATGCATGAGCGAGGGCCAGGCCGACGGGGTGATCGCTGCCATGACAGCCACAAGGACGGTGAGGGGGAGCTGGCAGAGCGCCACTTGGGCACGGGGTCCCAGCCGGCGGAAGATGCGGCCGGGCCCACGGTGGAACAATGCCTCAGCCATGTTTCTGACTCGTACCCCTTCACATTGGATTGCGGGTTCCCAGGGCCACTCATTAGGTTTTCTTACCCCGGCACTACCCTTTCCCGCCCATACTGCACACGTCTTGTCATAATAATTGACTTTTCAATTTTTAGGGCAAATACGGATGTCATCAGCAAGGCTTACTAGTAGCGTATAAATGGTTGGAGCGGGAATGGCATTGGCGCTGGGCTGATGGGGGGCCATCTCCGCCTGGCACAGGGATAGCAATGGACGATCTTGGTATAGCTGTAGTAATCGAAGATGACGCGGATGTACGCAACCTCCTTGAAGGCGTACTGACCCAGGCGGGCTTCGACGTGCATACAGCTGTTGATGGGCGGGCCGGGGTTGAGATGGTCCGCAGCAAGCAGGCCAACGTTGTGACACTCGATATCGGCCTGCCGGATATAGACGGGTTCGAAGTTTTACGGCGCATCCGGAATTTCAGTAATGCCTACGTGGTGATGCTGACGGGGCGTACGGATGAACCGGACCTGCTGTCAGCACTTAACGCGGGCGCGGACGACTACATCGCCAAACCCTTCCGGCCGAGGGAACTGCGGGCCCGGGTGGCTGCGATGATGCGCAGGCCGCGCCACGAAGTGACGGGGCAAGGGCCGTCTCCGGCCCACTGGGGACAGGCTCCGGCTCCTGTGGCCCGGCAGCCGGAACCCGGCGTGCTGCAGCACAACGGGCTCCTGCTGAACCACCGGACACGCACGGTGGAAATCAAGGGTGAACCGCTGGGACTGACCCGCAGTGAATTCGACCTGCTGCACGTGCTGCTGAAGGGCGGCGGTGCCGTGTGCACCAGGGCTGACCTGGTGCGGGCCGTACGGGGCGACTTTTATGACCGGGACACGTACATCAGCGAGGCTGACGAGCGGGCGGTGGAAGTCCATGTGGGCAACCTGCGGCGCAAGCTCAAGGAGGACCAGCTGGCGCCGCGCTGGCTGCAGACGGTCCGCGGGGTGGGGTACCGGCTGGCGCCGCGGCGGCCCGACGATGCCTGAGCGTCAGCCCTTTTCCAGGATGTAGGTTGACTGCAGCTCGGACACCGTCCGTGCCCCGTCCTGGGCCACGCCGGCCATCATGGCCTGGCCCTGGACAAAGTCGCCCTGCCGGATCAGGTCTTCGAGGAGTTCGGCGAGCCGTGCCAGGCGGACGCCGCCTACCATGGCGGAACTGATCTTCAGGCTGATGACGGCATCCAGGGCCGAGGCCTCGTCCTCGCTGTCCACAGCTGTTCCCAACCGGGCCAGGCGCAGGTCCCACATGGCGGCGTAGTCACGGGCGAAGCGCTGTGCCAGTCCGGAACCGGCCAGTTCATCCTCAAGTTCGTCCAGCACTGCTGAATCAATGAGCGGCAAGAGGGCAACCCCTTCCAGTGTGTGGGCGGCGGCTGCGGCCGGAACGGGGGCGGCAGGCAACGTGACCCAGGTCAGCGGGGAGTCCACAGCGGGGCTCTTTCCGCTGGGACCGGGATCTTGACTCTGCATTGTTCAAGGCTACTTCCTGGAAATCCGTCGGCGTCCAATTTCTGGTCATTCTGTGTAAACCTTGAGGCAACCTTGCCGCCGCCCTGAGTATCCCTTTATTGCCCGCTGAACGTCGCAATGGCGTTGATCACGGCCGGTCCAAGGATGGCGATGAACAGGACCGGAAAGATGAAGAACAGCAGCGGGAATAGGATCATGACGGGCAGCTTCATGGCCTTTTCCTCGGCCCGCTGACGCCGCTTGACGCGCATGACCTTGGCCTGGACGCGCAGGACCCGGCTGATGGCGATCCCGTACGTGTCGGCCTGGACAACCGCCTGCACGAAGCTGCGCAGCTCCGGAATATTGGTCCGTTCCGCCAGCGCGATATAGGACTCCCGCCGGCTGCGGCCCACCTGCATGTCCTGCAGGGTGCGGACCAGTTCCTCAGCAAGCGGGCCCTTGCCGTTTTCGCCCGCCCGGGCCATGGCGCCTTCGAAACCAAGCCCGGCCTCGACTGAAATCAGCATCTGGTCCAGCGTGTTGGCCAGTTCCAGCTGCATGGCCTTCTGCCGCTCCTGCCCCTTGCTGTACAGGAGCAGGTCCGGGATGAAGTAGCCAAGGACCAGGACGAAGAGCCCGGCGAGTTTCATGATCGGGCTGCTGCCCACGGAGGCCAGGTAGCCGCCCAGGGCGACGCCAACCAGGCCGAGACCGAGCTTTGAGCCCAGGACCTTGCCCAGCGGCATGGAGGCGGGCCGGCCGGCGAGGGAAAGCAGCCGGTCCAGGAATGCCACATACGCCGGCGGAGTGAGGCGCCGGCCGATGCCTTCCAGCAGGCCCGGCTTGGATGCCGGCGCGGCAGCTATGGCCGGGGCGCCGCGGGACAGCAGGTCGGTGACGGCGACGCGCCCCTGCTTGTCCACGGTGAGGACGGACCAGGCCAGGCCCGCCAGGGGGAGGCAGACCAGCAGGACGGAGAGGAGGACTATCAGGTTCATGGCAGTCTCAGAACTTCAGGTCGATGATCTTGCGCATCCACAGCGCGCCGATGGTCATGAGGACAAAGGAGGCACCGATCATCACCCAGCCCAGGGGATGGGTGAACATCGCATTCATGTAGCTTGGGCTCACGGCCAGCAGCATGGCCACGATGCCGAACGGCATGGCGATGAGGATGTAGGCAGAGAACTTGCCTTCGGCTGCCAGGGCCTTGATGTGGCCCTTGATCTCCGCGCGCTCGCGGATGGTCTCGTTCACCTGGTCCAGCACTTCGGCCAGGTTGCCGCCCACTTCGCGGTTTATCTGGATGGCCTGCGAGATCCAGACGAAGTCCTCGTTCTTCATCCTGTCCGCGGTGTCATTGAGGGCCGCGAGCAGGTCACGACCCAGGCTGGTTTCCGTGATCACCTGCCGCATCTCCTCGGACGTTGGCTTCTGTGACTCGGTTGCCGCGGCTTCAATGGCCCGCAGGATGCTGTGACCGGCCCGCAGGCCGCCGGAGAGCAGCTGCAGCGTGTCGCCAAGCTGGCTGTCGAAGGCGGTGCGTCGCTTGCCAGCGAGGAACCCGAGGACCAGTTTGCCCACGAACGGTGACATCAGGGCGAGCAAAAGTCCCACGAGGGGGCCCACGGTCACCAGACCCACCAGCATCCCCACGCAGGCGCCGATCCCCACCAGCAGGAAGAATTCGGCCTGGGTGAGCCGCAGGCCCGCGTTCTCCAGTTCGGGGCGGGAGAAGAGCTTGACGTTCCGGCCGGAGAGGAGGCGTTCGAAAGACCTGACGCCGGAGAGAGCCAGGCGGGACAGCGAGGAGGGCGGCTCGGGTTCAAACGGACGACGGCGGTCCAGCGGCACCGAGGGGGCGCTCGGCAGGAGCACGGCGACGCCTAGCAGGCAGGTGGCTGCGAGGAGGATGACGCTTCCGATGGCGATGATCATGGCAGCGTCCCTACTTCGCGCCGGGTGACAGCGGTCCGGCGAACACTGCAGGCGATACGTGGATGCCCAGGTCCTCGAACCGGTCGATGAACCGGGGGCGGATGCCGGTGGCAACAGGCCTTCCCATGAACCGGCCCTGTGCGTCCACCCCTGCCGAGTAGTCGAAGACGAAGGCGTCCTGGAGGGTGACGATGTCGCCTTCCATGCCCTGCACTTCGGTGACGTGGGTGATGCGGCGGGAGCCGTCGCGCAGCCTGGAGATCTGGACGATCAGGTTCACGGCGGAGGCGATCTGCTCGCGGATGGCGCGAAGCGGAAGGTCCATGCCTGCCATGAGCACCAGGGTTTCCAGGCGGGCCACGGCGTCGCGGGGAGAGTTGGAGTGCACGGTGGAAAGGGAGCCGTCGTGGCCGGTATTCATGGCCTGCAGCATGTCCAGCGATTCACCACCGCGGACCTCGCCCACCACGATTCGGTCGGGCCGCATACGGAGGGAGTTGCGGAGGAGTTCGCGGATGGTGACCTCGCCCTTGCCTTCGGTGTTCGGCGGGCGGCTCTCAAGCCGGACCACGTGCTGCTGCTGGATCTGCAGTTCCACGGCGTCCTCGATGGTGACGATCCGTTCGTCCGAGGGAAGGAAGGAGGACAGCACGTTGAGCAGCGTGGTCTTGCCCGTGCCGGTACCGCCGGAGACGATGATGTTGAGCTTGGCCTTGACGCAGGCGTTGAGAAGTTCGGCCATCTCCGGCGTGAGTGTGCCGAAGTCAATGAGGTTGCGGACCGTCAGGGGGGTCTTGCTGAATTTACGGATGGTCAGCGAGGAGCCGCCCACGGCCAGCGGCGGGATGACCGCGTTGACGCGGGAGCCGTCCTCCAGGCGCGCGTCCACCAGCGGGGAGGACTCGTCGATGCGCCGGCCCACCTTGGAGACGATGCGTTCGATGACTTTGCGCAGGTGTTCCTCAGAGCTGAACCGCGACTCGGTGAGCGTCAGCTTGCCCTTGCGTTCCACATAGATTTGGTCCATGCGGTTGACCATGATTTCGGTGACGGCGGGATCGTCCAGCAGGCGCTGGAGGGGGCCGTAGCCCAGCACATCGTCGGCGACGTCCTGGACCAGACGGGTGCGTTCCTCGGGGGTCAGCGGGACCTGCTCGGCGTCGACGATGCGGGTAAGTTCCTCCTTGGCGGTGCTCCGCAGTTCCTGTTCGGTGACGGCACCGTCGTTGAAGCGCGTCCCCATCCGCTCGAAAAGCGCTGTGGCCGCCCTGTGCTTCATGGCTGCGAAGACGTCCACTTTCGGTGCCGTCGGCACCGAGGGGGCGCCGGCGTCGTGCGTTGAGTGCACGACGGCGGCTTGGACGGGAAGGCGCCTATCCGTGCTTTCCGCCGGGGACGGTGAAGGCGCGGGTGCCGGACGGGGTGCCTCAAGCAGCGCGGTGCCGGATGCCTGGTTGCGGCCCTGGACCGCGTTGATGCGTTCGGAGAGTTTCATCAGATGACGACCCTTCGGTGAAGTTTCCGCTGGGTTTGTGTGCGCCATGCCGGGTTGAAGCGCTCCACGAGCTGGCGGAGGCTTTTGACAGCGGGGTCCTTTTTTGGTTCCTGGAGGACGGGGATGCCGCGGTTGGTCGACAGTGCCACGGCGCGGGACCGCGGGACGCTGACGTCCACCGGCGCGCCGATGGTCGATTCGACGTCCTGGACGTTCAGTCCTGCCTTGGAGTCGGCCATGTTGAGGACCACGTGGCGGGATTCGGGCATGATCTCGAGTTGGCGGAGGACCTCCAGGCCGGAGCGCAGGCCCCGCAGGCTGGGGATGTCCATGGCGCTGACCCAGACAACGTCGGTGCATTGTTCCATGGCGGCGAGACCGATTTCCGGCATACCCGGGGCGGTGTCGATGACCACGTACTGGAACTCCTGGGCCAGCTGTTCCAGGAGGTGGCTGACCTGGTCCGGGGTGATGTGGTCCGCGTCCACGGGGTTGGGTGGGGCGCACAGGGCGTAGATGCCCGCCGGGTGCACGGTGAGGAAGGCCTTGAGGACCAGGGAGTCCTGCGCGGCGGCGGGGGTGACGGCGTCCGTGACCGTGTGTTCCGGGTTGAGGTAGAGGCCGGAGGCGACGTCGCCGAACTGCAGGTCAAGGTCCACGATGACCACGCTCATGGGCGCGATCTGGCCCAGGCCGATGGCGATGTTGGTCGCCAGGGTGGTCTTCCCCACTCCGCCCTTGGGGGAGAACACGCCGATGACCAGGCCCTTGCTGTTTGGTTCAGCTTGTGTTTCCGGGCTCCGGTGGCGGGTGGCGAAGGATTGGCAGGCGCGTTCAAGCAGCACCCTGATTTCCGCGGCGTCAGCCTGCGGGCTGAGGATGTCGCGGATGCCGGCGCGCATGGCGTGCAGCAATGCGGCGGGCTCCACGTCACTGACCAGGACCAGGCTGAGGCCGGGGAGCTGGACGTCGAAGACCTTGGCGAACCTGAGCGCTTCCTCATAAGGGACGTCCGGGCCGATGATCAGGACCTCGGGCTGCTCCTGGTTGAGGAGGGCGAACAGTTCCGCGGGGCCCGCTGGGAGGATGTCACTTGCGATGGTTTGGACGCTGCCGCGCAGGCCGTTGGCGACGGCGGCGCGCAGCTTGTGGTCGAACTCGGCGCTGGGGGAGAGGAGGACGAAGCGGCTCACTTGTACACGTTGTCCTTCCTGGCGATTGCGGGTCCGTTGTCCTGGGCGTCGAGGGGTTCCTTGGTGAGCCAGAGCTCGCCGTTAATAGAGGTGAAGATGATCTTGTTGGCGTCCAAATCGTTGACGCCGACGGTGACGATAATTGCCCCTGTTGGGGTGGTGGAGTCCTGTGTCTTAGTGTCGGAGTTCTTTGGCGTACCCTGAGGCGCCCCTTGCACGTTAGTAACCAGGACCTTGCGGAGCGTCATCTGGGTAGTTGGTGCATCAGGCTTGGCCTTGTCGGTGCCGTCTTTGAAATTGAGGGCAATTCCTACGTGGTCACCAACAGCAATTCTGCCGCCGACCACTCGTTGAGGATCCAGCTGGAAGGAAACCTCCTGGAACCCAGCTGGCACTTTGACGGTGCCATTGTCGGTAGCATCCGCCGGCGTTATAAGGCGTTCGGCCAGAAGCTGCTCGCCGGGAACGAGGTCTATCGCGGACACTGTGCCTGCCTTGCCGTCCAAGCTGCTGAGTGCGCTAGTCGAAACGGCGGATGCTGGGACTTTTTTGGTCACCAAGGAAGCAGCCATTTCGCTGACGGGGGTGCCGGCGGGAACTGCCTTTGACACTACGAGCACATCCTTGGGCTCGATGCTGGCTACTGCCCGCTGGTCTGCTCCGCTGGCGTAGACGATGATGAGGAGAGCTCCCACAAGCGCCAAGGCGACGGCGGCCGTTCCGGCGAGCAGGCGAGACTTCACGTTGGACTCCGTAGTGTTGTTGGCTGGATCAGAGCGACGGACGGACTATTGTGGCCCCGTAAGGACTAACGGGGCCCAGGATGTAGCCATCGGCTAGCGAAACGTACGTCACGAATTGTCCGATGATGCCGCGGCAATCGCCTGTGCATGAGGCTGTAGCAGTGGAGCCCGAAGCCTTCGGCGCGGTGTTGTTGAACGAGTAGGGAGTGGTGTTGTCCTGTCCGCTGAACTTCCAGCCGACAATGTTGAAGGCGGCGAAGGCTGTTAAGTGATAGACGGCGCCAGCGCCAGTGCCGGTGACTCTGTCGAAAACCGGTAGGAGCACGACAGCTTTGCGTCCAGCTGTGATGTCGGCGGCCCAGCCGTTGAGTGTGCCCTCGCAGTTGCTGGGGGCACTGTTGCCCGTTTTGGTGCTTGTCGGGTCGCTGCCGCCTTTGTCGACGCTCAAATCGATACTGGCTCCGCACTTGCCGGAATCCTGGGCCAGCCAGCCGAAGCCTCCCGGAACAGTCCCTCCGGAAGGAAGGGTGCAGCCAGGGTTCGCGGATTTGCTGTCCTTATTCTGAAGTACCTGCAGGCCTTGGTCCACCATGTTCTGGACCTGGCATACGGAGAAAGCCAGCGGAAACGCTGTAGGCCCTTTGTTGGGACTACCCCAGAGAGCGGACGCGCTTGCTCCGACCTTCGCCGTCGGAATTCCCAGCACGTCGGCGAAAAAGAGAGAGACAGAATCGGGGGGTGCGCCCTTTTCCGCTGCCGTTGTAAACACCGTTACCTTGCGACCAAGCGTGTCCAGCGCAACGGAACGTACGTTGCTGCTGCCGTCCAGAGCATTTTGGTTCGCGAGCGTTGCGGCCAAAGTCGGTGTGGTGCATAACGTATCTGTGGCGTTGCGGGCGCACTTCTGGGCCATCCCGATAGCGGCTGCGTCGGCACCATTTTGAAGCTGCGAATGCTCTGAGTACAACACCCCAACGTCGATGGCGATTGCCGCAAACCCAAGCAGAACCACCAGGAGAATCGCAATGATCACCGAAATGGCGCCACGCTCATCCGCGGATTTTCCTGTTGGCGTTATGGTCTTCAGCCGCCGCAAAGCATGACTCCCTTGCCCGTCATGGCGAACGGACCGGCAATTCCGGTAATGCTGGAAAGCGTGTAATTGACGGTAACTGTAACTTGAACGCCCGTGCTGCACACTGTGGGGCTGACGGTAACGGCGGATGCGGGGATGGTGGTGCTTATGGAAGCGGCAGCGGTTTGGACTGCAGTTGCGGCGGCCGTTGGATTGTTGCCAATCGCCATTACACGCACGCCATCGCGCGCTGCATTCGTGAGAGTGAGTTGAGTGTTGTACGCCCTGCCAAACTCGATGACTCCCAGCACCAGCATCAAGAGGAGGGGCAGCAGAATGGCAAATTCGACGGCGGCTGCGCCGCGTTCCGATTCACCTTTCACCCGCTGCACCTCCTCTTGCATCGCTCTTTTACCGAGCACTGTGTTGTTCGATTCCGATACGGGGTTCGGAACCGGATGTGACCTTGGTGTGCTTAGCCGGCAGTTGGCACCTTCGGGGCCAACGTCCCATTGATCGACGTGAAGAAGTCGTTGAGTGTGCCACCCAAGGTGCTGACGGCAACGATGATGGCTACGGCAATGAGGCCAACCATGATGCCGTATTCAACGGCGGTTGCTCCCTTTTCGCCAGCGAGGCGGTTCTTGAGGTTGAAACCGAGGGTCTGAAGGGTTGCGATGAGAGAAAGCATTTTGACTCCTGTGCGAGACGGATTGGCTGGCCCAGCACCAGCACTGATACGAAGCTAGCAACGGAATTAGCCAGCTTGATCGGTTCTTGCAACATCCTGTGCAAACGCTTTACAGCATGCGCTTTTCCTGCGCTTTTGCTTGGTTTTTGCTGCGCTGAAGCTGGGCTTTTGCGGAAACTTCATGCATACAAAAAGGACCCCCTCGGTTCTGGGTGCCGAGGGGGTCCGGTCTATGTGGCACCGATTGGTGCGCTTGTGGTTCTCTCAGGTGTGACTGAAGGCTTCGATGATTTTGATAGCTGCTGGTCCGAGGAGAACGATGAACAGGACAGGGAAGATGAAGAAGATCAGCGGGAACAAGACCTTGACCGGTAGTTTCATGGCTTTTTCTTCGGCGCGCTGGCGGCGCTTAACTCGTGCGTCTTTGGCCTGGGCGCGTAGAACCTTGGCTATACCAATGCCATACTTGTCGGCTTGTACTACAGCCCGAACGAAACCTTTGAGGTCCTGAACTGACGATCTTGCTGCGAGGGCTTCATAGGCCTCCTGCCGGGGTCGCCCTACCTGGATATCCTGCAAGGTCCTCGTGAGTTCCTGGGCCAATGGGCCGCCACCGTAAGAAGCCACTCGGGCCATGGCCGATTCGAAACCCAACCCAGCTTCAACAGAAATAAGCATCTGATCGAGAGTGTTGGGCAATTCACGCTCTATTGCTTCCTGTCTCTTGACTGCCGTGTTGTAGACCAATAAATCCGGGACAAAGTATAGGAAGGCGGTCGCAAATAGCCCGGCCGCAATGTTGGTCGAAGTTGGGCTATTTGAGATGAGTAGTATTCCGACGACTGCACCGGCAAGGGCGAGCAAGGGTTTGGCGACAATCAGTTTCTCAAGAGGCATAGAGGCAGGCCGCCCTGCCAACGAGAGCCAGTGGTCGAGTTTGGATTCGTAGCTGCCCGGCGTAAGTCTTTTTGATATTCCCAGGAGCATTGGAGCCTGCTGTCCCGCGTCGCGGCCTCCAGTGTTGAAGCCGCGAGCAAGGTTTCCTCGGACGGCGAGGGCCCCTTTTCGGTCCAGCGTGGCCCAGGACCACACGAAATAGGTGAGAGGAAGGATAACCGTGGCGATTATCACCCAAACAATTGGAGTCATGTTGGATCCTTAGAACTTGATCTTGACGATGCGGCTCATCCAGAAACCGCCGATGATGAACATCAGCGCGCTGAGGCCCAGCATGAACCAGCCGATTGGTTTCTGGACAAGGACATCCAAGTAGCCCGGGTTGATCATTCCGACGAAGAACGCGACCCCGACTGGCAAGGCCATAAGGATGTACGCGGACATCTTTCCTTCCCCACTTAGTGCTCGTACCTGGCCCTTTATTTCGCTTCGCTCACGTATTGTGCCGGCTACCTGCTCCAGGACTTCCGCAAGGTCTCCCCCGACCTCACGATTGATTTGGATTGCCTGACCAATCCATCGGAAGTCTTCGCTGTCCATACGACTGGCGGAGTCGTCGATGGCTTCCCTGGCATCTTTGCCGATTCTTGTCTCGTTAACGATTCTGGACAGTTCCTCAGATGTGGGTGCTTCGGATTCGTTTGCTGCAGCCTCAATTGTCCGCATTACGCTGTGGCCAACCCGCAACCCGCCGATCAGCATTTGAATGGTGCCTATCAGTTGCGCGTCGAATTTGCTCCGGCGCCTGTCCCTTCGAACTGTTAGTACAAGCCGCGCCACGAATGGGGTCGCAAGCGCTAGCAATATTCCGAATGCGAGGTTACTGAGAAGGCTGGACAGGAGCCCGACAGCTATGGCCATTGCGGCCACGAATGCGCTGAACTCTGCGGGCGTCATCTTGACACCTGCGTTGTAGAGCAAGTCGCGGCTGTAAGGCCCTCCGGACTTACCGATCAAACCGCCCATCGCGTTCGCCGCCGATTCGGAAAATCTTGACAGTGTAGACGGATCTGGCTGTCCGTCAGGCCTGCGGCGTTCGATTGGAATAGCCGCATAGCGTGGCCTGAGGACAACCAGCACCAGGATAAAAAGCGCACCGAAGCATAGGCTAATGGCGCCAATGAATACCAATGGCGAGTCCATCGACCTACCTCCTACCGGTCGCAACTGCCGCCCCGAATACGGACGGGGAAACAGTTATACCAAGTTCAGAGAACCGGTCAAGGAACCGGGGACGGATGCCCGTAGGGATCGGTTTGCCTAGGAATCTGCCGTGCTGGTCAACGCCCGCTGAGTAGTCGAACAGAAACGCGTCCTGGAGGGTAACAATCTCACCTTCCATACCTTGAACCTCAGTGACATGCGTTACTCTGCGGCTGCCATCACGCAGGCGAGTGACCTGGATAATGAGGTCAACTGCCGAAGCAACCTGTTCGCGGATAGCTCTCAGCGGAAGATCCATACCTGCCATGAGCACCAGAGTCTCCAAGCGAGCAATAGCATCTCGTGGAGAGTTTGCATGGACCGTGGAGAGGGACCCGTCGTGGCCAGTGTTCATTGCCTGCAGCATGTCCAGCGACTCGCCGCCACGGACCTCACCTACGATGATTCGGTCAGGGCGCATGCGAAGAGAGTTACGGACAAGATCGCGGATCCCGACAGCACCTTTACCTTCAATATTCGGAGGGCGGCTTTCCAGCCGGACAACGTGCTCCTGCTGCAACTGAAGTTCCACTGCGTCCTCGATGGTGACGATGCGGTCGTCTTCGGGGATGAACGACGAAAGTACGTTTAGGAGCGTCGTTTTGCCTGTACCCGTTCCGCCCGAAACGATGACGTTCAAGCGGGCGCGTACGCATGCGCTTAGTAGTTCGGCCATTTCCGGTGTCAGAGATCCCCACTCGATGAGGTTTCGGACTGTGAGAGGTACGTGGCTGAACTTCCTGATGGTCAAAGAAGGTCCGTTGACAGCCAGGGGAGGGATGATCGCATTGACGCGCGAACCGTCCTCAAGCCGAGCATCCACCAACGGCGAGGATTCATCAATTCGCCGGCCCACCCTCGAAACGATTCGGTCGATCACTCTTCGTAGATGGTCGTCCGAGCTGAATTGTGATCCGGTTAGGCTCAATTGGCCGTTGCGCTCAATGTATATCTGGTCGTACTTGTTGACCATTATTTCCGTCACCGACGGGTCTTCGAGCAGTTTCTGAAGGGGACCGTATCCCATCACTTCGTCTGCGATTTCGCGAATAAGCCTGCGACGTTCTTCGGGCGAAAGAGGCACTTGTTCGTCGTCGATGACTGCCGACAGTTCATCGACGGCTATGGTTCGCAGCTCCTCGTCGGACGAAGATGTGTCGCCGAAACGCGTCCCCAGACGGTCGAATAGTGCCAGGGCAGCTCTTTGTTTTAGTCCGGCAAGAGCATCAACTGGCGGGGACACCACACTGCCGCCAAGTGATGAACCAGGAGAACTAGGGCCACCAACTGCAGGAAAAGGTGTGCTTTCGGGCTCGGCGCCTGTCCTCGAAATTTCAGACAGAGTTCGAACGTTGGGCGTATTGGCAGTTGGTTTGCGGGAATTTCCTTGGGAGCCTGCGAGCCTATCTGAGAGTTTCATGACACAACCACCCTTCGATGCAACTTGGTGCGTGGAGAAGATACCCACTCCGGATCAAACCGATCTACGAGCTTCTTTAGCCCTTTGGCCGCGGAATCCCTTGTTGAGCCCTGAAGGACGGGTATGCCGCGGTTTGTGGAAAATGGAAGGGTCCGCGAGCGAGGGATGACAGTGTCGACAGGGACGCCAACGGTAGCTTCCACGTCCTGGACTGAAAGTCCGCTTTTGCGGTCGGCGAAGTTGAGGATCGTGTGCCTTCCTTGCGGCATGAGCTGCAGTTCTTTGAGCACTCCAAAGCATTTCCGTAAACCACGGACACTTGGAACGTCCATGCCACATACCCAAACCCCGTCGGTTGCCTGCTCCAGAGTTGCGAGTACATGCTCGCCCAGGCCTGGAGCGGTATCCACCACAACATATTTGAATTCGCTGGCCAATTGCTCGAGGAGCCGGCTCACGTGCTCGCCAGTGATGTAATCGGCTTCCGCGGGAGTCCGTGGGGCGCAAAGAGCGTATATTCCGGCCGGATGGACAGTAAGAAACGCCTTGAGGACCATCGAGTCTTGGGATGCAATTCCGTGGACGGCATCTGTGATGGAGTGCTCGGGCTCGAGTAACAAACCTGAGGCAACATCCCCGAACTGCAGGTCCAGATCGACAAGGACGACGCTCATCGGCGCCACTTTGCCCAACCCAACGGCGAGATTAGTGGCGACTGTGGTCTTGCCAACTCCTCCCTTTGGCGACATAACGGCGATAACCCTGCCGCGTTCCTGCCCTGGGTCTGTGGGCAACGACATCCCACGCCGACGACTGGCGGATGCCAGGCACGCACGTTCTAGTAAAACGCGTAAGTCGTTTACCTCGATGTCGGGTTTCAATACATCTCGAATGCCTGCGTGCATTGCACGGAGCACCAACTCTGGTGAAGGCTCTGCAACAAGGAGCAGGCTGATTTCCGGATACTGGAGGTCAAAGACGGTCGCGAGTTTTAGCGCATCCTCTTCGCCGACGCCTGGCCCAAGAATAAGAACTTCAGGCGGTGCTCCTGTTAGCTGCCGGAATACGTCTTCCGGGCCGCCGGACAGAATTGCAGGGCTGAGTGTTTCCAGGTCGCCGTGAAGAGCGGTCGATACGGACTCACGGACCCGGGACTCGAAGTCGCGTACTCCTGTTATGGCAACGAAGCGACTCACCGGTACAGCCCACCAAAGGTCGTCACGGGCGGCTGCGTCTTGGTGCTCTTGTCGGTCTGCTTCGAGAGCCAGAGCGTGCCGTATTCGGCCCCGAAAACCATCTTTGCGGCGTCCGCGTCGCTCCTGGCCACCGTTACAAAGGCAGAACCGTTCGGCATCGCCACTGTGGAATCGCTCGAGGGGTTGGGCGAGTTCTTGCTGTCATTTGGTGCAGCCTGTTGGACGGCCGTAACAAGCACGTCGTGAAAAAGCAGCCCAGTCGATTGCTTCCAGCCTTTGATCTCAGCAGGCACGTTGGCCTCGGCGGGAATATTGTCGTCAGTCTTGAACGAGCTGAAGACGGTCACCACGTCGCCAGCCTCGAGCCGGCCACCGAGGATACGTTCAGGCGCCAACAGAAAGGTAACTTCTTGCATTCCGTCCGGTACCGGCACGGTCCCCGGAACAAGTTCTTTCGGATCCACCAGTTTTGCTGCAAGCAATTGTTCGCCGGGTTGCAGAGCGGATGCGGTAACGCGTCCCGTCTGGCCATCCAGGCTTTCCAGAGCGGCTGCCGGCACGGCAGACTGCGGAAGCTCTTCTACCTTCACCTTGCCGGCCAAGTCTTCAACCTTGGTGCCGGCAGGGACGGCATCCTTAATGACGAGAACTTTTACGGGGTTTAGTCCCTGTGCAGCTCTAGCGTCGGCGCCTTGGACATAGACGACCAACAGGGCAGTTCCAATGATTGCCAGCACCAATGCTGCAATGCCTCCCAGTAGGCGAGATTTCACTGTGGTACTCCTTTGAATGGGTTTGCGTCGATTTAGCCGGGTGCGGCGGGTTCTAGTTCTTGAGGAACACCTCTGAACCGCCGTAGTTCTTGACCCCGCTACTCGTAGACAGCCCTTCAGCAAGGGACGCAAAGCGGGTGAAATAGCCCTGTATGCCGCGACAGTTGCCGGTGCACGAAGGTGCAGCCGGATCCAGGTCCGTGACGTTGCCGCTGAACGCATAGCCTGTTACGTGAAAGGCTAGAAAGCCGACGATCGTGTACTTTGTGTTGTTGCCGTTGTTGAGTGATACGGCCGACGAAAAGACTGGAACCAAAACAGTCGTGCCCTTGATAGTCGACGGCAGAGACGAGCAGACGCTTGGCACGGAAATTCCTGGCTTGGCGCCGACCACGGATGTTGCCGCATTTACGGTCGCTGAGCAGTTGGTGCCGGCGTCGAGCCAGCCGAAACCTCCTGGTGCATAGCCGTTCTGGGCCGCGCAACCAGGGTAGGTGGGAGCATTAGTGTCATAACGGAGAAGAATGTGCGTGGGCGTTGGACTGCCGGTAAACGTACCCGTGGAATTGAAATCGCTCAGCTGAGATGCGCTTAGGTAACTTTTGAACACGCAGTCACTGATCGTCCAGGGGAGGGACGTGGCCCCTGATACGGCGCCCCAGGAAGCTTCCGCCGTAGCACCAATCTCTGTGCTGTTAATGCCCATCACGCGTGCGAAGAACAGCGGAAAACCGTCAGTCGTGGAACCAGCCGCGCGAGCTTTGGTGACGATGCGCACGGTGGTTGAGTTTGGAAACGTCACCGTGGCCCCGCTTGTACCGTCGTTAGCGTTGCTGTTCGCGAAAAGGTTTCCGGTATCTGTCGTGTTGCCGCACGGACCATTTGCGCATTGGTTGGCGATTGCCAGGGCGGCTGAATCTGCGCCGTTTTGAAGCTGCGCTTTCTCGGCATACATTGCACCCACGTCAACCGCGAGTGCGGCGAAACCCAAGAGAACCACCAACACGATCGCGACAAGAACACTCGCTGCCCCATGCTCGGACATGTCATCAGAGCTTTGGTCCTGCCTTCTTCTGAGGCTTTTCAACCCCCGCATCTCATCACTCCTACTCCGGTGAGGGTCATTGGGAAGATCCCAGGTGACCCGAAAAAGCCGGCATCCAGGAATCCGGAAAGCGATGTCAGTGAGACCCTCGTGGTAACGGTGACGTTTTTGCCAGCACCGCAACTGCTCGCATTGTTCGTGACACTTACTGGAAGGCCGGAGAGCGAAGGAGCGGCCGCCAAGGTGGTGCCAGTCACATTCAGGCCAGCGTCCTTGTAGTGGATCGCGGCATAACGTGCGCCCTCACGTGCAGCTTGAGTCATTGAAACCTGAACATTGAAAACACGGCCAAACTCGATAGTTCCCATGACTATTAGGAGTAGTAGCGGCAGTATCATTGCCATCTCCACGGCTACCGCGCCGCGCTCTTTCCGTTTCGGTTTCACAACGCGCTCCCGGCCCTACATCGCAAAATAAACCTATAGTTTTCTTCTAAGAGAAAATTGGCTGGCTTTGGGTGCTCTTTGAGTACCCAAAGCCAGCCGACGGCGCCTACGGGGCGGGCGTACCACCGAGCGAGGTGGTGACTCCGTTGAACAAGCCCTGAATCGTGGTGCCAAGGGGACCTACGGCAGCAAGAACGACGACAGCGATAAGAGCGACCATGATGCCGTACTCCACCATCGTGGCGCCCTTTTCGGGTGCGAGACGATCCTTGATGCCGGCGATGAAAGCAGTCATTGAGACCATGAGAGAAGTCATTGTAATTTCCTTAATTCGGTGAAATGGGTTTGTTTGATTTCAACGAATTTCCAGCTGCCCCCATAAATCCTTAGCGGCTGGACTTCGCTAAGAAGAGATTGTCATTTGGGGGTACCGGGCAACAATGCGTAGTGGTACTCGACTTTTTTGGGGACTACAGAAAGTACGTACTCGAAAGACTGCGGCAGTACTCGGAGAGAGAAGCGAGTACCAGGCTTTACTACTTGGTTATGAGGCGCATTTGAGCCCGAAGAGGAACCGGCAGTGCCACCGAAAGCAGCTACAAAATGAAGAAGCCTGCGGCGACGACCGCGCCAAGCATCGAAGGCCCGTGGGCTACTTCTGAAGCTTTATCCCGCCCTTTTCGGCTAAGGATCAGCACCGTGACTACCCCGTTCAGGACGAACCCGAGGAGTCCCCCATAGAGCAGCTGGCTCCAACCTAGGTACCCCAGGTAAAGGCCTACGGGTGCTGCGAGCTTCACGTCGCCCATCCCGATGCTTCCGGGGGAAATCAATGCCAAAATTAGGTAGCCAACAAACAAAATGACGGCACCGAGCAGCGCACGGAGCGTATCATCAGCCTGCTTACTGAATAGCCCTGGCATCAAAAACAAGAAAAACCCACCCAGGAGCAGTATTAATACCAGGGAATTTGGAAGGAGATGCAACGAGATATCAATTCTGGCGAGCTGCACGCCGAGTACTGCCAGGAATAGGAATGCCGGCAGTCCCAAAGTAGCTCCGAACCGAAGCGCAAAGGCCGCGCAGGCGACGCCGGTGAGCGTCGCGGTCGTTATCCGGACGGGAAGGGTGCACCGCCCACCTAGTCTGGTCAACCGCTTGACGATGAGGAGCTCCGCGATGGGGGAGAGTGTCAAACCCAAGAGACCCGCGCCAATGACAAGAAGCCACCCTGCAGAACCCTCATTACCCACAGCAACCACCGCGACCCCCTGCGTCCGTAAGGCCGGCAGGCGCTGAGACCGCCTCCGGCTACCTCATTTTGACCCCGAACCACCTGACGCGCTAATCTTGGTAGTCGTTGTGCGTGTCCTATTCCGATGGTGCGTGCCCGATTGAGAATCCGGTTGCAGGATAACTACTCAACGTGCACATTCGGAACTTCAGGATGACTGGTTACATGGAGCCCTCACCTCTGTTCCGGTAGCGCGCAGACAGTAGGTGCGCGAGCTAGCGACACCTAAACAAGAACGCCAGAACAAGAACGAGGCAAACACCGTGCGTACGTACACCCCGAAGCCCGGCGATATCAACCGCCAGTGGCACGTCATTGACGCCACCGACGTTGTCCTTGGTCGTCTTGCAAGCCAGACCGCAATCCTGCTGCGCGGCAAGCACAAGGCCACTTTCGCATCCCACATGGACATGGGCGACTTTGTCATCATCATCAACGCTGAAAAGGTAGCCCTGACCGGCGCCAAGCTGGAGCAGAAGCGCGCATACCGCCACTCCGGCTACCCGGGCGGCCTGACCTCCGTCAACTACGCGGAACTGCTGGAATCCAACCCGGTCCGCGCCGTTGAGAAGGCTATCAAGGGCATGCTCCCCAAGAACTCCCTTGCTGCTCAGCAGCTCGGCAAGCTGAAGGTGTACCGCGGTGCTGAGCACCCCCACGCCGCCCAGCAGCCCAAGACTTTCGAAATCACCCAGGTCGCCCAGTAGTCCTGGCCACCAAACAACTTATCTATACAAGGAGAATCGTGGCTCAGAACGAAGAGACCACCGAGGTCGTCGAGGCCGAGGAAAACCTGACCAGCTACACCTCTGAGAGCTCCGCAGCAGATGCTGCAGCTCCCAAGAAGGAGCGCCCGGCACTGACCGTTGCCGGCGCGGCTGTTGGCCGCCGCAAGGAAGCCGTTGCACGCGTCCGCGTTGTGCCCGGCTCCGGCAAGTGGACAATTAACGGCCGCGCGCTGGACAACTACTTCCCGAATAAGCTGCACCAGCAGGACGTCAACGAGCCCTTCAAGATCCTTGATCTCGAAGGCGCCTACGACGTTATCGCCCGCATCCATGGCGGCGGCATCTCCGGCCAGGCCGGTGCCCTGCGCCTCGGCATCGCCCGTTCCCTGAACGAGATCGACGTCGAGAACAACCGCGCTACCTTAAAGAAGGCCGGATACCTGTCCCGCGACGCCCGCGTCATCGAGCGTAAGAAGGCCGGTCTCAAGAAGGCCCGTAAGGCTCAGCAGTACTCCAAGCGCTAAATCCGCTTAAGTAGAAGCCCGTCCCCCCGTTTGGTGGGGCGGGCTTCTGCCGTTAAGGCGAACCGCCGCTCACTTCTGTATACCCTCGTGTTCTCGCTGGACGCCCATAGAGGCGCATGGAACAGGCCGTTGGCCAGCCGTTTAAAGCCGCGGCGACCACATCCTCTACACTTGACCGGTGTCTAGATTATTTGGAACTGATGGTGTCCGGGGGCTGGCCAACGGCCTGCTGACAGCAGAACTGGCCCTGCAGCTGGCCCAGGCGGCCGCCGTCGTGCTTGGCCACGACCGCAACTCCAACGGCTCCCGGCCCCGCGCCGTGCTGGCCCGCGACCCGCGTGCGAGCGGCGAATTCATCGCCGCTGCCGTTGAAGCCGGCCTCTCCAGCTCAGGCATCGACGTGTATGACGCAGGCGTTCTGCCCACCCCCGCCGCCGCCTACCTTGTGGCAGACCTGGACGCCGATTTCGGCGTCATGATCTCCGCCTCCCACAACCCGGCGCCGGACAACGGCATCAAGTTCTTTGCCCGCGGCGGCCAGAAGCTGCCCGACGAGGTGGAGGATGCCATCGAGGCCCAGATGAGCAAGGAGGCCGTCCGCCCCACCGGCCCCGACGTCGGGCGCATCCAGCGTTTCTCCGACGCAGAGGACCGCTACATCGTCCACCTGCTCCGCACCCTCCCACACCGACTGGACGGCCTCACTGTGGTGCTGGACTGCGCCAACGGTGCCGCCAGCGGCTGCTCGCCCCAGCTCTTCAAGGACGCGGGCGCCGACGTCATAGTCATCGGCGCCGATCCCGACGGCCTGAACATCAACGACGGCGTGGGCTCCACCCACCTTGGCCCGCTCAAGGAGGCCGTGATCAAGTACGGTGCGAACCTCGGCATCGCCCATGACGGCGACGCCGACCGCTGCCTGGCCGTTGACCACGAGGGCAACGAGGTGGACGGCGACCAGATCATGGCCATCCTCGCCGTAGCGCTGAAGAAGTCCGGCAAGCTCAAGGACGACGTCCTTGTGGCCACCGTCATGAGCAACCTGGGCCTCAAGATCGCCCTCCGCGAAACAGGCATCACCATCCTGGAAACCGCCGTAGGGGACCGGTACGTCCTGGAAGCCATGCGCGACGGCGGCTACAACCTTGGTGGCGAACAGTCCGGCCACGTCATCTTTTCGGACCATGCAACCACGGGCGACGGCCTCCTCACCGGACTGCAGCTCGCCGCGCAGGTGGCCCTGACCGGAAAGCCGCTCAAGGACCTCGCCACGGTGATGACCAAGCTCCCGCAGGTGCTCATTAATGTCAAGGGCGTTGACCGGAGCCGTGTGGGCAGCAGCGACGTCCTGGCCCAGGCCGTGGCAGCTGCGGAAGCCGCACTGGGTGACACCGGCCGCGTCCTGCTCCGCCCCTCGGGCACCGAGCCCGTAGTCCGTGTGATGGTGGAGGCGGCTGACGAAGAAACCGCACAGTCCATCGCTGAACACCTCGCGCAGGTGGTCCGCACGGAACTTGCCCTCGAACTGGCCTCAAACTAGGCGCAGCAAGAAAAGTGGCCCGCCTCCCAAGGGAGACGGGCCACTTTGGATTGGTAGATGTACATCACGTAATCCCTTAGGAATCGCGGATTTCGGTCAGCTCCCACCCCGCAGGCGGTGCCTGCAACACAAGCAGCATAGTCAGAACAGGCCGGGCACAAATCGCTTAGTTCGTAGCTTGTATGCGGCATATTCGGGCAAGTTCTCCTCCAGTAGCAGCTCCTCCTGCATGGCCCGGTAGGCCTGAAGAAGGGCGAGCACCACAAGAATTGCCGTCTTCAACAATGTGGGACTGAAGCACACTGCGCCGGTCAGAGTCACCATCTCTCCCACGTAGAGAGGATTGCGGATCAGCCGATAGGGGCCGTGCTGCACGAGCGTTCTTACCTGGGGCTCTACGCCGAAACTCTTACCGAGCGTCATCAGGGACCAGACAGTGAAGACCATTCCCAGGGCCATGAGCCCCACCGCAAACAAAGCAAATCCTTCAGATACTTCCGACCCACCGGCAAACGCGAACAGGAAGGGCAGAAAGGTCCCGACGTAGGCAGCGGCCGTCGGAGCAATCCTTCCACTCCGGGCACTTGCAGGCTTCCTGGTGAGAAGGAAGAAGACAGTCAGGATATAAAAAACGGTCAGCAACACTTGGTAGGTGAGGCGCAGTGCGGTGGCAGGCACAGAAGCCGAATCGCCATTCACACCCGAGAATAGTGCGGAGACCGCCCACAATAACAAGAGCGCCATGACCGGGACCAGAATCACCCGTTCAATGTCAATTGACCTTAACTGCTGGCGAAATTTCATCGAAAAAGCCTTCCAGAGAGTTGCAGACCCAACATCTGCAGTCACAGTTCCGCGGCCTCCCCGTTGAGGTGGCAGTTGCAATGAGCCTAATAGGACTCGGGGAATTATTGGGTGTAACTTGCCATAAATTGCCAGCGGTTCTGACCAAGCTCCCGCAGATATTCAGAACATCAAGGGCGTTTGACCGCAGACGAAGAGACCGCCCAGTCCATCGCCGAACACCTGGCCCACGTTGTCCGGACCGAACTAGCGCTCGAACTGGCCTCAAACTAGAAGCAAGAAAAGCGGCCCGCCTCCTCAAAGGAGACGGGCGGGACTGCCCCGGCTTTTGTTGACTCGGGGTCTTAGGCCGCTGTGAGCGCGATCCGGTTGATTGTTTCATATTCGATGGGCGTGAGTTTTCCCAGCCGTCTTTGCCGTCGCCGGCGGTGGTAGGTCCTCTCGATCCAGGTTGTGATGGCCAGCCGGAGGTCCTGTCTGCTGAGCCACGGCTGACGGTCCAGGACGTTTTT